>JAIHAL010000005.1 GCA_020054675.1 Oscillospiraceae bacterium | reverse complement strand
TTAACTTGGTAAGACGTGGCATCTTCAAGTAAAGCAGCCGAGCTTTGTCGTGCAGGGCGCAAGCGATAGCGTGGCGCCCGTTGCCGAAAAGCCGGCGGATTAAGACATATGGAATAGGCATTTTTTGCTTCCTTTTTGTTGCCGGACAAAAAGGAAGCAGGGGGGATTCAAAAACATAAATATATTTAAAAAGATAAGAAGGGGGGACGGAGTCACCCCACTAAAAAAGTAAAAGAACAAAAAATAACTATTAAAAAGATAGCATCCCTATCATAATTGTTAGCAGACAGAAAGCATAAAAAATTATTTTATAGCCCCTTCAACCATTCCGCGCATGATTTGTTTTTGGGCGAAAAGGAAGAGGATTATAATCGGGAGCATTGCAAGAAGCGCTGCGGTAAGTATTAAATCCCATTGTTTTACATATGAACCGGCAAAACTTGTAACGGCAATCGGCAGGGTCTTGATTTTGCCGTTTAAACCGAGCATAAGGCTTGGGAGCAGGTAATCGTTCCATATCCAAATTCCGTTGAGTATAAGTACGGTTACTTCGGCTGGTTTTAAAAGCGGGAAGATTATTCTGAAAAATGTGCTTTCCGGAGAACAGCCGTCAATGCAGGCAGCCTCTTCAAGCTCATACGGGATTCCTTTTATAAAGCCGTGGAGGATGAATATTGACATTGAGCCTCCAAAGCCGAGATAGGCAAAAATGATTCCAGTGTAGCTTTGCAGCATTTGAATTCCGGTAAATGAGGAAATGCTCCTGAATGCTGACAAAATCGGAAGCATTACTACTTGAAAGGGAATTACCATTGCCGCCACAAAAAGCATGAAAATTCCGGATGACCATTTTGTTTTGTTGCGGACAAGCACCCATGCCGCCATGCTTGAAAAAACAAGCAAAAGCGTCAGGGAAAGGGCTGTTATGAAAAGAGAGCTGAAAAAGGATTTCCAATAGCTGAAATTGGGATTGTTTATTACGTTTGACATATTTGTAAAAATCTGCTTGAAATCCTTTGGCAGGCCTATGGGATTTGTAATAATATCCGCACTTGTTTTTGCGGAATTAAAAAGCACCAGTATAAACGGAAACAGGAAAATAAAAACCAAAGCTATGCTGATTATTTCAAGGATGATTAAATTTCTTTTTTGCGCCCGCATTACAGTTCAACCTCCTTTTTCTTGCTTATTGCAACCTGTGTAAGGGAGATTATCGCAAGGATGATGAAGAATATGACCGCCTTTGTCTGCCCGAGGGCGTATTGGTTTTTAGAAATGGCGGTATTATAAATGTTCAGCGCCAAGAAGGAAGTGGATTGTATTGCCTTTCCACCGAGGATTCGGCTTGGAGCGCCGTTGGTTATTGCAAAGTTAAGGTCGAACTGCTTGAATGAATTTACAAGGGTAAGGAAGATGCAAACGGTAAAGGTATTTGCAATCATGGGTATTTTTATTTTAAACAGGGTTTTGATTCCGCTTGCCCCGTCAACGCTTGAAGCTTCAAGCACATCGCGCGGCAGGGATTGAAGCCCTGTAAGGTAAATCATCATTATATATCCGGCATACTGCCATGTGCTTACTATTAAAATTGCAAGGATTGCAAGGTTGGGGTCTGTCAGCATCGAGCGGCTGCCTTCAAAAACGGCAACGAAGGCCTTGTTGAAGATAAATTGCCAAACATAACCGAGAACGATTCCGCCGATAAGGTTGGGGATAAAATATGCCGCCCTGTAAAATCCCGTGCCTTTAAGGTTGGAAGCGCCCAGCAGCGCAAGAGAAAATGCCACGACGTTTACTGCTATCATGTTTATCACTGTGAAGATAACAGTTATCACAAATGAATAAAGATAATCCGGCGATGAAAACATGGCAACATAATTTTCAAAACCGACAAAATTTGAAAATTTAATTCCGTTCCAGTCCGTGAACGAGTAGAATATGCCTATCACAAACGGAACAAGAACCGTAAGTGCAAACGTAAACAGCATTGGGAACAAAAATACAATGTTCATTATGCTTTTGTGCTTTTTAAATGGAAATTTGAAAATGCCCCCTCCGGCAAGCAAAAGTCCAAGAACCAAAAGAAGCCCTTTATAGGGATTTTCGCTCTTGCCGAGCAATAGGAACAATGAAATAATAAATATTGCGCTTCCCGTCAGGATTGCGGCTATGCAAAGTTTTTTCTGCAGCGACTTCATATAAATCTCCTCCGCTGTTTTAAAAAATGGGCGGCTTGGCAAAAGCCGCCCTAAATTTACAAGAAATCAGTTTGTTTTATTTTGTGCCACGTAATCGGCAATGGCTTTTTCCATCATGTCAACAAATTTTGATTCGTCTATGTCGCCCTTTGCAAGGGATTCAAAAACGGCGCCGGTAGCGTTTTGAGCTATGCCGACAGGCATTTTTGCCCATTGCCACGAATAGGTTTTGCCTTCCTTAACCCAACCCATAAGATTTTTTGCAAGAGGAGTTGTGGGCTCAATTTTTGTTGAGTGGAAAGGAGAAATCATTCCACAGTCGGTTACAAGGCATTTAGCGCCTTCATCAGTTGTTGCAAGGCTTGTGAGGAAGTCCTTTGCCGCCTGGATGTTCTTGCTGCCCTTGTAAATTGCCCACCATGACGGGGAATCTGCAAGCACGCCGTCGGTATCCTTTGTGTCAAACGCAAGAGGAGCAATTCCGCAGTTGAATGTTGCTTTGTATGTGGGAAGTGACGGGTCAACCCAGTTGCCTTGGGTGAGGAAAGCAGTCTTTCCGTTTGCCCACAAAGCAAGCTGGTCGTCATAAGTTCCGGAAAGAAGTGTATTTTTATCGGAGTAATCAAAAAGCATTTTAATGAATTTTGCAAATTGAGTCATGCGTTCCTTGTCGATTTTTCCCTCTTTAAGCATGTCAATGTAGGTTGTGTCGTCCCTCTTTAAACCTTGTGCAAGATAAGCTCCAAAGAGGTGGTTGCCCGTTGACCAGTACATTTGTCCTGATTCTGCGGCAACTGAGCAAACTGCAGTAAGTCCAAGTTCATCTTTTTTGCTGTTTATTTTTTCAAACGCTTCTTTGTAGGCGTTTATGTTCGTAAGTTTTGACGGGTCCACACCGGCCTTGTCAAGGATGTCCTTGTTGTAGGCTATTCCGTAGCCCTCAACGGCATACGGGAAGCCGTATACATTTCCGTCGGAGCTTTTGAAGGCAACGTCTGTGTCGGAAACCCATGGTTCATCATTAAGAGTGATTATTTCGTCTTTCCATGTTTGGAAATCTCCCTCTCCGCCGAATACAAATATGTCGGGCATATTGTCGGAAAGGAGGTATCCCTTTAATGTTCCGGTAATGTCAACGCCACCGCCAAGGGATTCGATTGTAACCTTTACTCCTGTCTTTTTGGAATATTCTTCGGCATATTTTTTAAGCTGCTGGTCAATTTCAATTTTACCGTTTACAAGGCGTATTTCCCCGCCTGAGGAAGCGGCTGACGAAGAGCTTGATGACGACGAAGACGACGAGCTGTCCGAAGCTTTTGAAGAAGAATCCGATGAACTGCCGGAGCAGGCTGCAAGCGACAAGCTCATTGATGCTATCAAACCAAGGGCAACTGCCTTTTTAATGCTTTCCATAAATAATTCTCCTCTTGATTAAATATTTTATACCTTTTGCGCATAAGGCAATTATAATTATAATCAATTTTTTATAAAATGCAAGAGCTTACGGTAAAAAAAATTATCGAAACTTTTTTAGGTTGACTTTTCCAAAATATGTGTTTATAATTTATGTGGAATGTTTTAATGATTTTGGGGATTGGCAGAATGAATGCAGATGAAAAAATTTTAAATGAGGTTTGCAGGATTGCCGGAAAATATCCGGAAATTAAAAAGATAATGCTGTTTGGTTCACGCGCAAGGGGAGATTGCCATGAAAGGAGCGACTATGACCTTGCTGTTTTTGGCATTGGGAAAAATCCGGTGCAAATTCTATCATTTCAAAACGAACTTGATGAAATGGATACCATATACAAATTTGATGTTGTTGCAGTGAATGATGATACGGATTTTGAGCTTATGGAAAATATTCTGAGAGAGGGTGTTGTTCTGGTGGATAAGAGCACTAAAATTGAAAATTATTTGCGCGCTGTTGAACGGCTTGGCGAAGCTCTTGAAGAATGCGGTGAAAATCCTTCTGCTCTTATACGCGACGGGGCGATACAGCGGTTTGAATTTGCTGCGGAACTTGCGTGGAAAGCATGCAGGGAATTTCTGATTGACCAGGGATTTGCAGAATTAAACAGCCCCAAAGCCGTTATGAGGCAGGCATTCGAATTTGGAATGATTTCAGATGGCGACGGATGGATATATATTTTAAACGACCGCAACCTTACATCCCATATTTACGATGAAAAAAGCGCAAAGGAAATTTTTAAAAGAATTAAAGAACTTCATATGAATCTTTTTTTGGCGCTTAAAAATTATTTTGAAGCAAAAAATTAAAAATTTGCATAGGAGAGTGGGAAACGTGAATTATTTGTCCGGCAAAAAGCCTGTCATTATTTTGATTGCAATAGTTTTAATTGTTTTGGCGGTTTTAGGGGGATTTTGGATTGTGGTAAAAAATAACAACTCTTTTAGCAAATTTAAAATAGAACTGCCCGTTGGGGAATTGAGTGCGGATGGATTAGGCATTGATTCTTCGGAAAAATATGAAAACCAAAAGGTAATTATGCAGATATCTTTGCCGTCGGAATGGAAAATAAACGGTACGGTTTTTGATGATGCCGCCGGAAACAAAGTCGGAGAAACAGGCCCTGCGGTTGTAAAAGACGGTGGACTCCCTGATGAAAAATTTTTTACAACTGATGTTGCCGAAGGGAAAAAGATAAATCTTCTTGAAAAATACAATCTTTCAAAATCAGGCAATAATATTGCCGCATACCATACTATTTATGAAAATGGAACTTATGAAAGCTATCATTATGTGGTTGATACCGGCAAATATGCATTTATTTTAAAATTTTACGGTTCAAAAGATTCCCGCCGGATGTTTGATTCCATTGCACAGAGTGTTTCAGTTGGGGAATAAGATATTGACAATACGTACAATACGTAATATAATATAAGAAGAAGGGGCTGCAATGCCGATGACGCCAAAAGAAATTATCAAACTTCTTGAAGCGCATGGATTTGTGCATGTAAGATCCAATGGGTCTCATAGGTTGTATAAAAATCCCAAAACAAATAAATCGGCAGTGGTTCCATATCATAATAAAGAATTGAAAAAAGGGACTGAACAAAATATTTTAAAGCAGGCAGGGCTAAAATAAATTTTGGAGGGATTTTTTATGAGGAAATATTATTATCCTGCTGTCTTTCATTGTGAGGATAAGGGATATTCTGTTTCAGTACCGGATATTGACGGCTGTTTTTCAGAAGGTGATACTTTTGAAGAAGCTTATGAAAACATAATTGATGCAATAGGACTTTGCTTGGAAGAATACGCCGCCAATAAAATTGAAGCTCCAAAGCCGTCAAAACCGGATGAAATTAAATGTGAGGCGCCGGATTTTATGGCAATTGTCGAATGTGATATGCTTGCTTACCGTAAAAAATATGATACAAAAGTTGTAAAAAAGACGCTCAGCATTCCATCGTGGCTCAATGTTGCAGCGGAAGAACAGCATATAAACTTTTCCGGCGTTTTGCAAGAAGCTTTGCGGGAAAAGCTTAATATTTAAGTTTTCCGTACATTGTTCCAAACAAAAACAGGCATCTGCAATGATTTTTCATTGCAGATGCCTGTTTTAAGTTGTTTTCATGGAATGAAAATAAAAAAACAAGTGAAAAGCGGAACATCCGATGTTTTTGCTTTACTTATTTTTATTTTCAAGGGATGCGCGTATAAAATCGGCAAAAAGCCTTTCTGCCCTATTTGGCCTTGACTTGAATTCCGGATGGAACTGTACCCCCACAAACCACGGATGTTCAGGCAGCTCTATTATTTCAACAAGCTTATCGTCAGGGGAAAGCCCCGCAAGCTTCAACCCGCACCCTTCAAGCTGCGAGCGGAAAGCATTGTTGAATTCATACCTGTGCCTGTGGCGCTGATATATAAGGTTTTCTCCATAAATCGCATGGGATTTTGAATCCGGCGCAAGCTTGCACGGATAAAGTCCAAGGCGCATAGTTCCGCCTTTTTCCGTTATATCCTTTTGTTCGTCCATTATATCTATTACGGGATACGGAGTTTCGCCGAATTCGCTTGAATTTGCTCCTTTAAGGCCTGCAACATGGCGTGCAAACTCAATTACCGCCATTTGCATCCCAAGGCAAATGCCAAACATGGGAACCTGTTTTTCCCTTGCATAGCGTATTGCCTCAATCATGCCCTCTATGCCGCGGTCGCCAAATCCTCCGGGGACAATAATCCCATCGCAGCCTTTAAGGATTGTTTCCACGGTGGACGGATTGATTTCCTCCGAATTTATCCATTTTATTTCAACATTTGCATCATTGGCAATTCCCGCATGGCGAAGCGCCTCTGCAACTGAAAGGTAAGCATCCGGAAGCGCCACATACTTGCCCACAAGGCCTATTGTGACATTCTTGGAAGCATTTTTTTGCCTGTTCACCATTTCTTCCCAGTCTTTAAGGTCGGGAGTGCGGTTTTCAAGTCCAAGGTGATGGCATACCACATCGGCAAGCCCTTCCTTTTCAAGCATAAGAGGAACCGCATAAAGGCTTGGAGCGGTAAGATTTTGTATAACATCATTAGGACGGACATTGCAGAAAAGGGCAATCTTTTCAATCATATCCTTAGGAATTTCAAGCTCGCTCCTGCAAACAATCACATTAGGCTGTATGCCAAGGGATAGAAGTTCCTTTACGGAATGCTGTGTAGGCTTTGATTTAAGTTCATTTGAGCCTGCGATAAAAGGTACAAGCGTAACGTGGATGTACATGGCGTTTTCACGGCCGACTTCCGTAACAACCTGCCTTATTGCTTCAAGGAAAGGTGTTGATTCTATATCGCCAACCGTTCCGCCTATTTCGGTAATTACAACATCGGTTTTGCCGGCCTTGCCGACCCTGTAAATCCTTTCCTTGATTTCATTTGTTATATGCGGGATTACCTGAACGGTTCCGCCGAGATAATCCCCCCTGCGTTCCTTATTAAGCACTGTCCAGTAAATTTTGCCTGTTGTAACGTTTGAATTGACCGAAAGATTTTCGTCAATAAACCTTTCGTAATGTCCAAGGTCGAGGTCGGTTTCAGCGCCGTCATCGGTTACGAAAACCTCCCCGTGCTGATAAGGGCTCATTGTGCCGGGGTCAACGTTTATATACGGGTCAAATTTCTGAATTGTCACGCGATAGCCTCTTGCTTTAAGCAAACGTCCGAGTGAAGCGGCGGTAATGCCTTTTCCGAGTCCCGAAACCACTCCGCCTGTTACAAAAACATACTTGATAGGCATAACTTTCTCCTTTGCAGCATAGCGGCAAAAAGCTTTACCGCCGAATTTCCGTTTTAACAAACCAAAATATTATTTTATCACTTAAAGCGTAAAAAAGCAAGAAACAAACCGTATAAAACAAAGGCGCTTTTACTTTGCTTTTCTGATAATTCCGATAGGCGTCTGTTCGTTGTCCTGTCCCAAGGGATTATCCCTTAAAACATTTGTAAAAAATTCCTTGGGATATTGCTTTGGATGAGAGCATCCTAGCGCATTGCAGCCTATATCGTTTGCATCGACTATGCAAACTGGGATCCCGCCCATTCTTTCGGAAATTTCCTTTGCCACCTTTGCAGGCTTTAAAGGCCCAAGCACAACGTATTCATTGTACGGCGGGATTGTAAATTCGCAAGGTCCGTCTATTGCCCTTGCCCTTTCTCCGGCAACACGGTAAAACCATCCTTTAAGGCCGAAAAGCTTCGTCACCGCCGAAACAGCCGCCGCGAAAAGTATCCTTACCGTACCACATTCGCGTATTGCCATTTCCATTGTTTCCGGCATGGCAAGACCTATTCCGTAATTTGTCTTTACAACATACCGCGAAAGGAAAGTTGCAAGTTTGCGCGGCTTTATATCGGTAAGCTTTATTGCTCTTTTTTGAGTGCATGCAACTATTTTTTCGGATATAAAAATCACATCCCCCTCCTTTGCGATAGGGGAGGCATATTTATGCACGACGTCGGTTATTTTATCGGCATCGGTTATTATATGCGTCTTTACGGGTATGCGCAGGTACCTTTCGCCGTTATATTCAATGACAAGCTTTTTGTCAGGGTTTGATTTAAATATTTCGCCGTTCTCTTCCATGGAAATTCCACCAGTCTTTACTCTTTTTGATTTATTTTTGAATCACTGAATATGAATTATACCATATTTAATGCCTTTTTTCAATAAAAACAAAAAATATTGGAAAATTTAAATTGCAAGCCAAAACGATAAAAATCGAAAAAACATATTGACAAAAGAGCAAAAATAATATATAATGACTAACGTTGTTGATTTGCTGTTATAGCTCAGCAGGCAGAGCACTTCCTTGGTAAGGAAGAGGTCACCGGTTCGAATCCGGTTAACAGCTCCAAAAAAACCGCGTAAAATAGGCATTTGTGAGGATGGGAACTCCTTACAAATGCCTGTTTTTGCTGCTGCAATAAACATTTGTGTCCTAAATAATTATGCACAGGTATGTAAAGAATTCATACTGACTTGTAAAACAGCAATTGAAAGCTTGACATAAAAAATATGACATTTGGCACTTCACTGTTTTAATTTTTAATAGTATACTTTATATGTAATAAAAAAATAAAGGGGGTTTTTAGTGTGAGAAGCAAAATAACAAATTTTATTTTAGGCTTCATATTCATAATAATAGGCGTAGGACTTGTGGGGAACGCATACGGTTGGTGGTACTTCAATATATTCTTTGATGGCTGGTGGACGCTTTTCATAATAATTCCCTGCGCTTTGAGCATAATCCGCCATGGATTTAATGTAGGCTCCATTATAGGTCTTGGAATAGGAGTAGTCTTTTTGCTTTCGGCGCAGGATATCTTTGATTTTGATAACGTATGGAAGCTTGTGCTGCCGGCAATCTTTGTTGCGATAGGACTTTCGATAATATTTAAAGGTTCTTTTAACAGACAGTTTTACAGTGAGGTGAAAATTCTTTCCGAAAAAGGCGGCATGCCTGAAATAAATGCGATTTTCAGCGGGCAGACTCCGAATTTCAACAATATGCCGTTTAACGGGTGCAATGCAAACGCAATCTTCGGCGGTGTTGAGCTTAATTTAAGAAATGCTATAATAAGCGAGGATTGCGTAATAAATGCTTCGGCAATTTTTGGCGGAGTTGATATTTATCTTCCATACAACGTAAATGCAAAGATAAATTGCACACCGATTTTCGGCGGGGTTGATAGTAAAGCCGTTCCCTGCACCGACCCGAATGCGCCGACGGTTTACATTAATGCAACCTGCATTTTCGGCGGGGTTGACGTAAAATAATTTTAAAAATAAAAAAAGAGGGGAAATACCCCTCTTTATTTTTTGCTTTAATGCGACCAAGCCTGTAAGCCGAGTTCTGTCGAGTGCGATAATCTATCTAGGCCCAGCGTCGCCGCGGGGCTCAAGCCACCTTTACGCCGCATGCCCATCGAGCAGATGTTATGGCATACAGCACCAACCGGTGTTGCATCGGATAGGGTTTACATGGCGGCACAGTCGCCTGTGCCCCGGTGAGCTCTTACCTCGCCTTTCCACCCTTACCATGAAAATCATGGCGGTATATCTCTGTTGCACTTTCCCTGAAGTCGCCTTCGGCTGCCGTTAGCAGCTATCCTGCTCTGTGATGCTCGGACTTTCCTCATGCACTTAATGCGTGCATGCTATCGCACAGCTTGCTCGCAAAAAATATTTTATACTTTTTTATGTTTTTTGTCAACAAGATATTTATGGATTTATTCTTTTTTGACACAAAAAACATTTAATTTTTTCGACATTTTTCGTTGAAATGCTTGCTATTTTTTTCTTTTTATTATATAATTATAATGCATAATTATTTCGGAATGTTGGTGAATGTGTGAACGTGTCCAATGAGAGAAGAAGATTAAATGCAAAACTTTACTTTTCGGGTTCCAATGGAAAAGCAGCGCTTGTTTATCTTTGCGCCGTTTTATATTGCATTTTTATCCATTTGATGAACATTTTGTTTTATTGCGCAACAGGCGCACTCCCCGTCGGGATGTCAGATTTTGTTGGCGCAATTGTTTGCATTGCAGTTTCTCCGCAGATTTTTAAAAAGCGCTATGATGCAGTGTCTGTTGCTATTTTTGTGGACATAATCCTGCATTCGATAGCAGCCACGATTTATTTGGGTTGGGATTATGGATTTTACCTTAACATTGTAGGCATAATTCCGCTCATGTTCTTTTGCAAATTTAAGAAAACGTATACCCCATTTGCGTTAAGCATGATTGCAGGCGCAGCGTTTGTTTTTTTAAAAATTTATTCCGTTTCGGCAAAGCCTCTTTTAAAACTTGATTTAAGCGGCGGGATGCCGACGCTGCTTTACCTTTTCAATGTTTTTTCAAGCATAATTCCAATGATTGTTTTTTCATGGATTTACAGCGAACATTCAAAAAAATCCGCGACTGCCCTTTCGGAAAAAAACAAAAATTTAAAGCTCCTTGCCGGCAGGGACCCGCTTACGGGACTGCTTAACAGGCGAAGCATGGCGGAAAAGCTTGAAACTGCAATTTATTTGCGCGAAACCAAAGGAGTGAAATTTTCCCTTATAATTTGCGACATAGACGATTTTAAGAAAGTGAATGACCTTTACGGCCATGCCTGCGGGGATTATATCCTGCAAACGATAGCGTTTATAATGACAAGCTTTTGGGGAAAGGATGTTCCCGTTTGCCGCTGGGGAGGGGAAGAAATACTTATACTTCTTCCGGAACCTGTAAAGGTTGAGTCGGTTGTTGAAGAACTTAGAAAAGAAATAGAAGATTATAATTTTATTTACAACGGAATAAAGATAAAAATTACAATGACATTTGGAATTTGCCCTCCGGCAGAAGAGCTTTCTGTAAACGATATGATTCTTTGCGCCGACAAAAATCTTTATGCCGGAAAGAAAAGCGGCAAAAACTGCGTTGTGGCTATGCTTTGTCCTTCGATTTAAAAATAAGCGCTACCACAAGACCAAAAACCATTGCCGCCGTTATTCCGCCGGCGGTTGAGGAAAGCCCGCCCGTAAAGATCCCAAGCAGGCCCTTCTCATCCACAGCTTTTTTTACTCCTTCTGACAGAAGGTATCCAAAGCCTGTGAGGGGAACACTTGCCCCGCCTCCGGCAAAATCCACAAGGGGCTTGTAGAGTCCAAGCGCTCCAAGGATTGTGCCTGATACCACATAGGCTACAAGAATTCTTGCGGGGGTCAGTTTGGTGTAGTCAATCAGAACCTGCCCTATTGCGCAAAGAAGTCCTCCCACAAGGAATGCTTTTAAGTATTCAAAGAGCATATCCATTAAAAATCCTCCTTAGCAAGAATGGGATATGTGCACAAGATGTGCAATTGAAGGTATGCTTTCGCCCTGTTGGGTGGCAGTGGGCGACATTAAAGCTCCCGTTGCTATAAAGAGCATATCCCGTATTTCACCTGTTTTTACTTTCGGCAGGAAATATCCGCATAGGGTGCTTGCGGAACAGCCGCAGCCTGAGCCTCCCGCATGGACATCCTGTCCCCTTAAATCAAAAATGATTTTGCCGCAGTCCTTGTGCTGCTGAAATATATCTATTCCGTCTTTATGGAGCAGTTCAAGGAGAAGTTCGCTTCCGACAGCGCCAAGGTCGCCGGTGACTATGCAGTCAAAATCGGATGGCTGCATTTTTGCGTCTTCAAGGAAAGTTTTTATTGTATATGCCGCGGCGGGCGCCATTGCCGCCCCCATGTTGTTTGCGTCAGTTATTCCCATGTCCACGATTTTTCCTATGGTTGCTCCGCGGATGTAGGGAGGGGTGCTTTTTTGTGAAATCACTACGGCTCCGGAGGCCGTGCAGGTCCATTGGGCAGTGGGAGTGCGTTGGCCTCCATATGAAAGCGGCAGTCTGAACTGCCTTTCAGCTGTGCAAAAATGCGATGAAGTTACGGCGACTATGTTGTTTCCAAGTCCATTGTCCGCCATTATTGATGAAAGCAAAAGCCCCTCCGCAATGGTTGAGCAGGCGCCGTAAATTCCAAGGAACGGGATGTTAAGGCTTCTTAACCCGAATGTCGAGCCTATGCACTGGTTGAGCAAATCTCCCGCAAAGATGAAATCAATTTGTTCTGGTGAAAGGGATGCCTTTAAAAGCGCGGTCTGAACGGTTTGCTTTTGAAGTTCGCTTTCCGCCTTTTCCCATGTGTCCTGACCAAAATAAGAATCCTCCTCTATTTTGTCAAAGCAATGTCCTATGGGGCCTTCGCCCTCTTTTTTCCCTGCAATTGAGGCAAAGCTTTTTATTGTGGGAGGATTTTGCATTGTGAATGTATTTTTTGAGAGTTTGTTTGACATGAATTTCACCCCTTTTTCTGAAAATAGTTTTTCCGCAATGAAAATTTTTATACCGAGGTTTGAAATTGCAGCTGATTTAAGATATAATAATTGTAATTTGTATAAAGGAGTTTTTGGAAATGGTAGTAATTGAAATGGAAAACGGCAAAAAAATCAAAATAGAGCTTTATCCTGAGATTGCTCCGATTACGGCGGCAAATTTTGAAAAGCTAGTAAAAGAAGGCTTTTATGACGGACTTATTTTCCATAGGGTTATTGAAAACTTTATGATTCAGGGCGGATGCCCGGACGGAACAGGAATGGGCGGGCCGGGATATTCAATTAAGGGCGAATTTGCTTCAAACGGAATAAAGAACGATTTAAAGCATACAAGGGGAGTAATTTCCATGGCGCGTTCAATGCGTCCGGATTCGGCGGGTTCGCAGTTCTTTATAATGCATAAGGATGCCCCGCACCTTGACGGCGAATATGCGGCTTTCGGCAAGGTTGTCGAGGGCATGGATGTGGTTGACGAAATTGCCAGCGTTGAAGTTGACCGCAACGATAAACCAATAAAACCTCAGAGGATGAAAAAAGTTACGATAGAATAGCAAAAAAACCGGCCGCATATTAAATGCAGCCGGTTTTTCAACGCATATGTCAGCGGTTTTATTAAATTATGGGAACCGCTATGTAATTGCGTTGTTGTTTTGTCCGAGGCCGAAGCTTATTGAAAGGGCTTGATTTACCTTGTTCATTGCTTCGGCATCAAGTTCGCCCATTCTTTCTCTTAGCCTTTTTTTGTCAATTGTGCGTATTTGTTCAAGAAGTACGACGCTGTCTTTTGCAAGCCCGCAGGAAACCGCATCAAGGTTTATGTGGGTGGGAAGCTTTGCCTTGTCCTTTTGGCTTGTTATGGCGGCGGCGATTACCGTTGGGCTGTGCTTGTTGCCTATGTCGTTTTGGACAATCAGCACCGGCCGGATGCCTCCCTGTTCGGAGCCTACCACCGGGCTTAAATCCGCGTAGTATATTTCTCCCCTTTTGATTGACACTGCCATGCACTCCTAAAAATTTTTTTAAGCTTGATGATAATATTTTGGACGGCTTTTTTAAAAATAATCATTCCCTCAAAAATCAGGGAGCAAATTTTTGAGCTTTGTATATACTATGTCGGATTGGAAAGTTTGGTGCAGCATAAATTCTACAAAAATATTTTTTATTCGACAATGTGCAACTTTGGTTAAAAGGGTGATTGAAAAAAATTCAAGTAAATGTTAAAATAATACGGGAAAATATGGTCAAGGAGAATTTTTTAAAATGCTTATAGATTTTCATGTTCATGCCTTTGCGGATTCCATTGCCGCAAGAGCTATGGAGAAGCTTTCAAATACCGCAAAAATAATCCCCCATACCGACGGGACGGTGGCGGATACCATAAAAAAACAAAAGGAGTGGGGGATTGACCTGGGTGTGCTTTTGCCGATAGCGACAAAGCCATCCCAGCAGAATACGATAAATAATTGGGCGGCTGAAGTGGGAAGGAATTTTGAGGAAATAATCCCGTTCGGCAGCGTGCATCCGTATGCGGAGGACGCTTTGGAGGAGCTTGAAAGGATTAAGGCTCTCGGACTTAAAGGAGTAAAGCTGCATCCGGACTATCAGGGATTTTTTATAGATGACCCGAAAGCATTCAGGATTTATGAAAAATGCGCGGAGCTTTCACTTCCGGTAGTGTTTCATGCCGGATTTGATGCCGTTTCGCCGGATGTAATACATGCGCTTCCGAAAGCAAGCCTTAATGCGCACAGGGCAGTTCCCCAGATGACAATGATACTTGCCCATATGGGAGGGGCACGTTGCTGGGATGATGTTGAGCAGTTTCTTGTAGGAGAGGATATTTATTTTGATATTTCCTTTACGGCAGGAGAAATTTCTTCCGAACAGGCAAAAAGAATAATTAAAAACCATGGAGCGGATAAAATACTTTTTGCAAGCGATTGTCCGTGGAGCTGTCCGCTTTCTGAAATAAATCTTATTGAGGGCCTTGGCCTTTCAGATGCGGAAAAGGAAATGATTTACTATAAAAATGCAGAAAGACTTTTGGAATTGTAAGAGGTGCAGGAATGGAATACAATTTTTATATGCCCGCCGAATGGGAAACCCATGAAAGGACTTTTATAGAGTGGCCGGTAAAGGAATCCCTTGTGTGGGAGGAAAATTTTGAGGAAGTCAAAAAAGGCTATGCCCAGACCGCAAAGGCAATTTCGGAATTTGAGCCTGTAACGGTCATCGCAAATGAAGATGCGCTTGAAGAAACCAAAAAGATGTGCGGGGATTTTGCGGAAATAATCGTTATCCCGCATAATGACGCATGGGTGCGCGACAACGGGCCCACTTTTGTTTTTGATAAGGATAAAAGGCTGTTTGGAGTGAATTGGAAATTCAATGCCTGGGGTGAAAAATATAAGCCATATGACCTTGATGATAAGGCGGCGGGAGAGATTCTTTCTTACTATGGCGTTCCAAAGCTTGATGCTCCGATTGTGCTTGAAGGCGGCTCAATCCATGCCGATGGCGAGGGAACCCTGCTTACAACCGAGGAGTGCCTTTTAAATCCAAACAGAAATCCGTCGCTTTCAAGGGAAGAAATTGAGGATGTGCTGAAAAAATTTCTTGGCGTGTCCAAAATAATCTGGCTCAAAAAGGGGCTTTTTGGCGATGAAACCGACGGCCATGTTGACAATGCCGCATGCTTTGCTTCACCCGGGAAAGTTGTCATGCAGGTTTGCCGCGATAAAAAAGACCCTAACTACGAAATCACAATGGAAAATCTCCAAATTTTGAAAAATTCTCTTGACGCAAAGGGCAGACGGATTGAAGTGATTGAAATAGAACAGCCTCCTGCACGCTTTTATAGGGGGCAGAGGCTGACGCTCAGCTATCTTAACTTTTACTTTGCAAACGGCGGAATAGTGCTGCCCATATTTGGAGGGGATGCCGAAAGAACCGACCGCGCTGCTGCCGAAACCTTGCAGAAGGTCTTTCCGGATAGGAAAATTGCAGCGGTTGATGGAATGCTGCTTATTAAAGAGGGCGGAAACGTGCACTGCATTACCCAGCAAATGCCAAAAGGAATACGCTGAAACGGAGGAAAGCAAATGAGGAAAGTGAAAATTGCTGCAACGCAAATGAGCTGTTCGGAAAAAATTGAGGAAAATATCTCAAAGGCGGAAATGCTTGTGCGTCAGGCGGCGGCAAAGGGAGCAAATATAATCCTTTTGCAGGAGCTTTTTGAAACCCCTTATTTTTGCCAAAAGGAAGACCCTGAATTTTATAATTATGCAGCCGAAACAAGTGAAAACAAGGCGATAAACCATTTTAAGCGGATTGCAAAAGAGCTTGAAATAGTGCTGCCGATAAGCTTTTACGAAAAGAAAAATAATGCGAGGTTTAATTCGGTTGCGGTAATTGACGCCGACGGGGAAGTGCTTGGAGTTTACCGCAAAAGCCATATTCCGGATGGACCGGGCTATGAAGAAAAGTATTATTTCAGCCCCGGCGACACCGGCTTTAAGGTTTGGAGGACAAGATACGGCAAAATCGGAGTTGGAATTTGCTGGGACCAGTGGTTCCCGGAGGCGGCAAGATGTATGGCGCTTATGGGCGCTGAAATTTTGCTTTATCCAACGGCAATAGGCTCCGAGCCGCAAAATCCGGCGGTGGATTCCAAAAATCACTGGCAGATGTGCATGCTTGGGCATGCGGCTTGCAATATTGTGCCGGTTGTTGCCTCAAACAGGATAGGCATTGAAAGCTTTGGCAATTCCGCAATAACCTTTTACGGCTCATCTTTTATAGCAAACCAGTTTGGCGAAAAGGTATGCGAGGCGGACAGAAGTTCGGAAAGCGTGCTTATTGCCGAATTTGACCTTGATGAAATAGCTTGGCAAAGGACGGAATGGGGGCTTTTCAGGGACAGGAGGCCTGATTTGTACGGCAAAATACTCACCCTTGACGGTGAATAAGCTCAGACCACTTCGGTTTCGAGCTTTTGGTTTTCTTCAAGCCTTGATTGTTCAAGCGCCCTGAATGACGCAATGTTGCCGAGGGAGGCACTTACTACCGAAAGAAATGTCGATAAGACTGCAAGCTCTTGTATATCGAGCTTTTCGGCTATTATATTTGCCATTGCCGCTGCAATTATGTTTATAGATTCCCCGTTCTGGTGGAATTGAGGTTCCATATGTATCCTCCTTAAATAAAAAACAGTGCCTGCATTATAATATGTTCAAATGAATTTTTATTTGAAAAAAAGAGCAATATATAATTCGGGATTTTATGTTTTTTTAAAAAAGGATGGTATGTATGGAACTTCTTCATATTTTTCTTACATCCGTAGCGTCTGTGATTTTGCTTTTTTTACTTACAAAACTTCTTGGCAACAGGCAGATGTCCCAGCTTTCCATGTTTGACTATATAAACGGGATAACGATAGGCTCCATTGCCGCTGAAATGGCGACTTCTCTGGAAGACGATTTTTTAAAGCCTCTGGTGGCCATGCTTGTTTATGCGGGAATTTCATTTGCAATATCGTTTTTCACCTGCAAATCAATTCATTTAAGGCGTTTTGTAATGGGAAATGCCCTTGTGCTTTTTCATGACGGGAAAATATATGAAAAAAATCTTTTAAAGGCAAAGATAGACCTTGATGATTTTCTCACCCAGTGCCGAAACAACGGATATTTCAATCTTTCCGACATTCATGCGGCAATCCTTGAAACCAATGGGAAAATAAGCTTTTTGCCAAAAGAAGAAAAGAGGCCTGTAAATCCATCTGATTTGGGGATTTCTCCAAAGCAGCAGGAAATCGTTGCAAACATGGTTATGGACGGGAATATTTTTGACGGAAATTTAAAATATCGCGGCAAAAACAGGGAATGGCTTTTAAAGCAATTAAAATCGCAGGATGTCAAGGATTTGAAAGAAGTTCTCCTTGCAACCTGCGATGGCGATGACAATCTATCCGTTTACCTTAAAACAAAGACAAAATCTGATAGAGATATGTTTAATTAGAAGTTAGAGGTTAGAAATTAGAAGTTAGAGATGGTTATTTTTAGAAATCTCCATTATATACCTCCAATTCCTTTTTAAGACGGGAAACGGGAAGTCCCACAACATTGAAAAAATCCCCGCATATGCCTTTGACAAAAAGCGCACCTTTGCCTTGTATGCCATAGGCCCCAGCCTTATCAAAAGGCTCGCCGGTTTCAATATAGCTGGTTATTTCCGTATCCGAAAGCGGATAAAACTCAACTTCGGTAATCTCCGAAAAGACCTTCGTTTCCCCGTTAAAGCAAATGCAGACGCCGGTTATTACTTTATGAATTTTTCCCGACAGGAATGAAAGCATATTAAAGGCCTCATCTTTGTCCATCGGCTTGCCGAGAATTTTGTCTTTGCAGACTACTATGGTGTCACAGCCTATCACAAGCGCATCGGGAAATTGTCCGGATACCTTTTTTGCCTTTTTTTCGGCAAGGTATTCCGCACATTTTTCCGCCGGAAGCCCTGCCGGCAGAGTTTCGTCAACATCTGCCGGAAAAATTTCAAACTGCGGGAAAATCAGCTTTAAAAGCTCCTGCCGGCGCGGAGAAGCGGAAGCAAGTATGATTTCCATATTAAAGCAAATCTTTCGGGTCGTATTCCGGCTTTTTGTAAAGGTTTTTGCTGCCCTCAATTTCCTTTGCGAACACGTCCTGCCATTCCTTGGCGGTGTAGTCGGTTATCTCGACGGAAACGTGTTCCTTTGAGCAGCCAAGGGTTTCGCAAAGAGTTTTTGTAAGATTTTCACAGACAAGCTTTTTCTGCTCTTCGGTTCTTCCTTTAAGCATTTTTATTGAAATATGCGGCATAAAACAGACCTCCTTGTTTTTATTGCTATTATTTTATCACATTTTTGGCATAAAATAAATATGCTCTTTTCAAAATGCAGTTTTTACGGTATAATTTATTCAATACTGGTTTGGGAGAAAAAAGATGATAAATTTAAAGGATAGGGATTATTTTCTTTTCGACGGAGCTTTCGGGACTTATTATTCGCTGCTTTACGGGGATGATGAGCCTTGTGAGCTTGCAAACCTTGACAAAAGCGAAAGAGTTTTAGACATACATAGGCAGTATATAGATGCCGGAGCGGATGCAATAAAAACAAATACCTTTGCGGCAAATTCCTTTTCGCTTTCATGCGGCAGGGAAACCGTGGATAAAATAATAGAGGCGGGATTTAAAAACGCTCTCGATGCCGCAAACGGCAGGGCGGAGGTTTTTGCCGACATAGGCCCGGTTCCGGCAACGGAAGAAGAATCCTTTGAGGAGCATATTAAAATTGCTGACAAATTCATATCACTTGGAGCGAAAAATTTCCTTTTAGAAACCATGAGCGGGATTTTTGTTCTGGAAATTGTTTCGCATATAAAAAAGCGCGTTCCGGATGCGTTTGTGATAATTTCATTTGCGGCGGGACAGGACGGATATACCATTGACGGCGAAAATGCATCTGATATTGCCGAGGCGGCGTCAAAATCAAAAGCTGATGCCATCGGATTCAACTGCATATGCGGCCCGGCACATTTGCTTGGAATTTTAAAGCGCCTTCCCAAAACGGAAAAAATGATAAGCATTATGCCAAATTCGGGATATCCGAGCGTTGCGGACGGAAAGGCGGTTTATTCGGACAATCCGAAATATTTTGCCCAAAAGCTTGCGCAAATCCATGCCGCCGGGGCAAAAATTCTTGGCGGATGCTGCGGTACTACTCCTGAACATATAAAAGAAACAAAAAAACTGCTTGAACGCTATGAGTTTTCAATTCCGGTGATAAGAGCAAATCCCGTTGAGCTGACATCTGCGGCTGAAAATGCCTTTAAGGAAAAGCTCCTTTCCGGTGAAAAGGTTGTTGCCGTGGAGCTTGACCCTCCTCTTGATGCGGATTTTTCGCATATTGCCGAGGCGGCTCCATATCTTAAAGATGTCGGCGCTGATGCGATAACCCTTGCCGACAGCCCTCTTGCAAGGCCGAGGGCGGACAGCGTGATAATTTCCGCAAAAGTGCAAAGGGAAGCCGGAATCCAAACCATTCCGCACCTCACCTGCCGCGACCATAACACCATAGGACTTAAATCAATCCTTTTGGGCGGAAGCATAGAGGGGATAAGGAACGTTTTGATTGTCACCGGCGACCCCGTTCCGGCAATCGAGAGGAGCGAAGTCAAGGGTGTTTTTTCAACGAATTCATACAATCTGATAAAATATGTAAACAGCCTTAATGAGGATGTTTTTAAAGGCAAGGAATTTTTTGTCGGCGGAGCACTTAACGTAAATGTGCAAAATTTTAAAAGCGAACTTGCAAGGGCGGTTAAAAAGGAAGAAAACGGGGCAAAATTTTTCCTTACCCAGCCGGTGTATTCAGATGAGGCAATAGAAAACATAAGGCTTGCAAAAGAAACTCTTGTGGGGAAAATCCTTGCGGGGATAATGCCGATTGCAAGCTATAAAAATGCTTTGTTTTTAAACAACGAGGTTTCGGGCATACACATACCTGACGAAATAATAAAGCGCATGGAAGGCAAATCTCCGGACGAAGTCAAGGAAATCTCACTTGAATTTTCTTTTGAGCTGATTGAAAAATTAAGCTTTGCGGACGGATATTACATTATAACTCCGCTGAAAAAATATCAGCTTGCGGGAGAGCTTGTAAAAAAAATAAAAAGGATGGATTTTTAAAATGATAATCTTGGGCGAAAAACTCAACAGCAGCATTCCTTCAACATTGGAGGCTATAAACTCCAAAAACGACGAATACATCATATCCCTTTGCAAAAAGCAGGAGGAATGCGGCGCGCATTATCTTGACATAAACACTGCTCTTGCGGATGACGAGCTGGAAGCCATGCTTTATGTTTTAAAGCTTGCGCAGGACAACACTGAATGCGGAATCATGCTTGATTCCCCGAATGTTGAGGTGGTAAAGGAAGCCATAAAGCACATCAAAGGCCGGAGCATAATAATAAATTCAATAACCCTTGACGAAAGGCATGAGCTTATAGATACCGCTAAGGAATACGGTGCTGGGCTTGTGGCGCTTCCGCTTACCGAGGACGGGATTCCCGAAACTCCCGAAGAACGCCTTGAAAATGCCAAAAAGCTTGTTGAAATTGTTTCGGCAAAGGGAATAGAGATTGATAAGCTTTATATTGATATAATTGTTGAAGCTCTTGCCGTAAACGGCGAGGCGGGCAAGAGAGCAATCGAAACCGCAAGGCTGATAAGGAATGAGTTCCCGGAAGTGCACTTGACTTGCGGACTTTCAAATATTTCTTTTGGCCTGCCTAAAAGGGTAAATATCAATACTGCGTTTATTCCCGCTTTGATGTGCGCCGGAGTTGACAGCGCAATCATTGACATCACAAGCGAGAGGACGCAGGATATGATAGCCGCTTCAAAGGCCCTTTGCGGCATTGACGAATACTGCATGGAGTATATTGAAAGGTTTAGATAATGTAGAAGTTAGAGATTAGAGGTTAGAAGTTAGAATTAAAAGTACCTTGCCTTGATAAGAAAAGATTTCCGCTGATAAAGGCATTAAGGCAAGCAAAATAAAAAGACCTGCTTTTCGTAGTAAAATTGGAGTGGTGAGCACCAAGGCGAAAAGCAGGTCATATTTTTGCAGCCGTCAGCCGCCGAGCAGGACGCAAGCGAATGCGTGGCGTCCGTTGCCCTTTTAGTCGTTAGTTGTTAGACGTTAGATGTTAGATAATGGTAAATTGAAACAAGACTTTTAATGCAAAAATATCCAACTCTAATTTCTAACCTCTAATCTCTAACTTCTAAATGAATAGGCGGATGAAGACGCATGAAAAGCCCCGCAGGGCGGCGTCTTTTGCCTCCTTTTCTTCGCTGGTGAAGAAAAGGAGGCAGGGGGGTTATAAAAATTTATTATCTTTAAAAACCAAGAGGGGGGACAGCGTCCCACCTCTTAAAAAAGTAAAATTACAAAAACTAATGACTAACAACTATAAACTAACTACTAAAAGAACATGGGAAAATATGTTTTATTTTTACCCCTTGACAAACGAAAACTTATAGAGTATAATAATAAGGCTTTCCTGTGGCAGGAGCTGCGGGACTGCATAGTTTGATGACGCAAATGCGGTTTTTCGGATGTATAGTTCTTCTGGAAAACTCGCGTGTTTTTAGGGAATTTGGACACGCATCGTCAGCAACGGGGCGTAGCTCAGTTTGGTAGAGTGCTTGGTTTGGGACCAAGATGCCGCAGGTTCAAGTCCTGTCGCCCCGACCAGTTGGTTTTGAAACAAAAAAATAAAAAAAGTTGTTGACAAGGAAAGAAAAATGTGATATAATAAATTTCGTTGTCAAAGCCCGCATGAATTTGCTGGTGTAGCTCAGCCGGTAGAGCAGCTGATTTGTAATCAGCAGGTCGGGGGTTCGAATCCGTCCACCAGCTCCAAATGAGGTTTTAAAACCTCTTGATTTGGGAGAGTTCCCGAGTGGCCAAAGGGGGCAGACTGTAAATCTGTTGCTTTTCAGCTTCGATGGTTCAAATCCATCCTCTCCCACCAGAAAATGCCTTGCAAGGATGCCTTGCAAGGCATTTTGCACGTAAGGAAACTTTTTGATTTTTAAAAGCATCGGAGGCTTTTTATGATAAGGGAAGATTTGAGGAATATAGCCATAATTGCCCACGTTGACCACGGCAAGACGACTTTGGTTGACGAAATGTTAAAGCAGGGCGGGGCGTTCAGGGACAATCAGGTTGTCGCCGAAAGGGTTATGGACAGCAATGACCTTGAACGCGAAAGAGGAATAACCATACTTGCAAAAAACACTTCTGTTTATTATAACGGGGTTAAAATAAACATCATAGACACTCCCGGGCACGCTGACTTCGGCGGAGAAGTTGAAAGAGTGCTTAAAATGGTTGACGGAGTGCTCCTGCTTGTCGATGCGGCGGAAGGCCCTATGCCTCAGACGCGCTTTGTAACGCAAAGGGCGCTTGAACTTGGACTTAAACTTATCGTTGTTGTGAACAAGGTCGACAGGCCGGACGCAAGACTTGACGAAATAGGTGACGAAGTGCTTGAACTCCTGCTTGACCTTGATGCAAGCGAGGAACAGCTTGAAAGCCCAATCCTTTTCTGTTCGGGACGTTCGGGTACGGCATCGCTCAGCCAGTATGAGCCGGGCAAGGATTTGGTTCCGCTTTTTGAAACAATTTTAAGCCATGTTCCCGCCCCGCAGGGTGATGAAAACGGGCCTATGCAGATGCTTGTGTCTTCAATTGACTACAACGATTATGTGGGCAGGATAGGCATAGGAAGAATAGAACGCGGCAGCATGAAGGTAAACCAAAACGTTATGGTTGGGGACTACCATGAAAGTAAAAAGCCGTATCAGAGCAAAATAGTCACCATGTATCAGATACAGGGCCTTTCAAGGGTTCCATGCGAAAGCGCAGGCGTTGGGGATATAGTTTGCGTATCGGGTATTGAAAATCTCACCATAGGGGATACAATTTGCGATATTTCGGCGTATGAACCGCTCCCTTTCGTAAAAATAAGCGAGCCGACGGTGGAAATGACATTTTCGGTAAACGACAGCCCCTTTGCCGGCAAGGAGGGGAAATTCGTAACTTCCAGACAGCTTAGGGACAGGCTTTACAAGGAGCTTTTAAAGGATGTTTCGCTTAGGGTTGAGGATACCGACAATACGGATGCTTTCAAGGTTTCCGGCAGAGGGGAAATGCACCTTTCCATCCTTATAGAAAATATGCGCAGAGAGGGCTTTGAGCTTTCGGTTTCGACTCCGAGGGTGCTTTATAAAACCATTGATGAAAAGCTTTATGAGCCGATAGAAAGACTTCTTATAGATGTTCCGGAAAACTGCGTGGGCTCTGTAATGGAAAAAATGGGGACAAGAAAAGCGGAGCTTTTGCATATGGCGCCGCACGGTTCAAGAATGAGGCTTGAATTTTTAATTCCGGCAAGGGGGCTTTTCGGCTATAAGAGCGAATTCCTTACCGATACCAAGGGCGAGGGAATCATGAGCTCCATTTTTGACAGCTATCAGGAATACAAGGGCGACATCCCGCGCAGGAACAGCGGCTCCCTTATTGCTTTTGAAACCGGAGAGGCCGTGACTTACGGGCTTTACAATGCGCAGGAAAGAGGCACGCTCTTTATAGAGCCGGGAACTCAGGTTTACGAGGGAATGATTGTCGGCTCAAATCCCAAGGGCGAGGATTTGGTTGTAAATGTCTGCAAGAAAAAACACCTTACAAATATGCGTGCAAGCGGAAGCGACGACGCATTGAGACTTATTCCGCCGAGAAAGCTCAGCCTTGAAGATGCGCTTGAATTTATAGCCGATGATGAGCTGCTTGAAATTACCCCGAAGTCAATAAGGATAAGGAAGAAAATTCTTGAAAACAATTTGAGGGCAAAAAGCAAGGCAAAGGGAAATTAAATTAAAAGGGACGCAAAAACGTCCCTTTTTTCATATTTTTATCACAATTTGGAAGTATAATAAAAGTAAAAAATGATGATAAGGGATTTAAAATGCTTGAATTTAAAAACGATATGGTCGAGGCGGCGGCGGAGCAGCTTTCATTGGATTTGGCATGCCTGCCGGCGGATTTTTTAAAGGAAGAAAATACGGTTGTCTTTTCAAGCCTTATATCAGGAAGAAGATGCTTTAAGGAGCAGAATGATTTTTTTCATGTGGCTTGCTTTGGAAACGGGGCGGTAGCATCAGTTTCAAAGGAGATTTATCCCTTTGCCAAGGCTTTGATGGAAAAACTTGAGGGAGTAAGGATTTTTGATGCACAAGGCATTTACCTTATCAATAAAGAGCTTGAAAAATACGGCAAAGCGATAACGGGATTTAATGAATATTATCTTCCGAAAACGCCTTATCCGCGGATGCCTGAGCGCTGTTTTAAGCTTGAAATATACGAGGGCGAGGAAATTTCAAAGCTGTATGGTGACGCTGAACGCTTTACCAATGCCCTGCTTTTTAAAAACAGTGGGAAAAGGCGCGATGTTTTGGCGGTTGGAGCAAAGAACGGAGAAAAATTAATCGGCCTTGCGGGGGCGTCAAACGACAGCGAAAGGTTCTGGCAGATAGGCGTTGATGTGGACAAGGACTTCCGGCGCAAGGGAGTTGCCTCATCGCTTGTGAATGTTATAACACATGAAATTTTGATGAGAGGGGCAATCCCTTATTACGGCACATGGTGGTCCAATATAGCGTCAAGGAATACGGCAATAGGGTGTTCTTATTATCCCGCTTGGGTGGAGATGTCAGCAGAGGACATCCATTAAAGAAAAAATTTCTCATGAATTACAAACAGATTTCACAAAGCTTTCACAAACAGAGGCTACAATAAAGCCCGTACTCAGAAAGATTAAAGTTTTTGAGGAGAAAAGCATTACTGTTTCCGAGAGGGTGGGCGGAATACCGGCCCGGTTCGGCAAACAGACAAAACACAACGGACCATGGAAAAGCAAGGCTTTTTGCGTGGTTTTAAAAGGATACCCCGGAACTTTCCGGGGATTTTTATTTGTGGTTGAATAATGCATATGATTGTGATACAATTATATAAAAGCAAAAGGAGGATTTGCTATGCCGAATATAAGACCGATTGCCGACCTTGGGAATGTTTCGGAGATATCAAAGCTTTGCCATAGCACGAATGAGCCTGTTTTTATAACTCAAAACGGCTATGGCGATATGGTTATTATGAGTGAAAAAGCTTATGATGAAATTCTTGCATCATCTGAAATTTATCAAAAGCTTTTGATTTCTGCGCTTGAAATAAAAAACGGGGAAGTAGAAAACGGCATTGAAATCCTTGATAAAATGAGAAAAAAATATGGATACGAAGTTTAAATTTTTTATGGAAAGCAAAATTATACAAACTATTTTTGGCAAGATTAGGCCTTGTTTTTTAAATATATAAATGCAAATTGTAATTGTTTTGTAATTATTTTCTTGAATAAATTGAAAAATTAGGCATCATAGCATATAAATTGATTAAAAAAAATAAAAATCTTGGTAGAAATAATGATTGCCTGAAACTTGGCATTATGCTATAATATTTACAGTCATAACCCACTAATCAAAATAAAACTAATTCATAAAATGGAGGAAACCAAAATGAAGATGAATAAGATTTTTGCAAGCGCAGCAGTTGCTGCAATCGCTCTTTCCGCTATGGCTGTTACAGCAAGCGCTGAATCCGTAGCTGATACAACTGCAGCTATCACAACAGCAGCTACAGCAGCTACAACAACTGCAGCTCCTGCTACTTCTGCTACTACAACCGCTGCCGCTTCCAACCCGAAGACAGGCAACGCTCCTATCGCTTTGGCAGCTATTCCTGTTGCAGTTGCAGCAGCAGCAATCATTGCTAAGAAGGCTAAGTAATTTAAAATTACTAAAAAGCCGCCTGCTTTTTGCAGGCGGCTTTTTTCTATGGTACAAAATTATTAGGCAACAGGTTTTATGCATTTTAATTTGAAAGGAACGCATGCTGTTTTCGATATTTGGAAGGACTGCATTTTATATATTGCAAAAACGTGCGGTTGTAATAGCTGATATTATAAAATCCGCATTGATTGGCAACTTCGGTTATTTTTGTGTTTGTATTCAATAAAATTTCGCAGCTTTTTCTGATGCGGTATCTGATTACATAAGTGAATGGAGATTCGCCGGTTAATTTTTTAAAATAACGACAGAATGTTCCTTTGCATAGTCCTGATTGCCTTGCAAGCAAATCCAAATTCAAATCGTCAGAAAAATGCTTATGGATGTAATCTATTGATGATTTCAATTTGTCATATAATTTTTGATAAGTTGAGGATAAGTCAATAAATACCATGTAGTTATTATAGTACAAGTTCCATAACTGATATAACAGTCCGTGCAGGTCTAATTCCCAAGCGTTGATGTCTTGGCGGTTGTAAAAACTGAAAATTTGATTCAGCAAATCAAGCGCCTTGTTATGCCAGCCGGTATCCCGTAAAAACTGATGGATGTAAAGGCGGCCGTTGTGCTTTAAGGGTTGGACGAAGCGGTTGTAATATGAATTTGCATAGGATTCGCTGAAAAGAACGGGACTAAATAAAAAAGCGTAAAAGCGGCAATCTTTATTGCAGGCATTCAATGCCATGTGCAGCAGGTTTGGCGGGATAAGAATCGCCTCGCCTTCTTTTATATGAAAGCATTTTTCTTCTATAAAAAAATCCAGCTCCCCTTTTTCCAAGAAAAATATTTCTATTTCATCATGCCAATGCTGGTATAGCGCAAGCTTTAAATCGGCAGGAATATCTATCAAATAAATTGAATATGGCCTGTCGGCAATGGTATGGATTAGTTTTTCCTTAAGCTCTGAATTTGCAAATGCTGTTTTAGTCACAACAACAACCTTCTTTTATCTGTTTGAGTCTGAGTATACCATATGTTCTGAAAATGTCAATATAGTATCAGTATTAGAAAAAATACATAAAGCTTTTCAGCGCTGTACTTGCTATACTTAAAAAGGATCGGTTCCATATGAGGAACATTTTTAAGGAGGATATGAGTATGGGCAAAATTGAATTGCTTGAAAACAAACTGGTATTTCAAAGAAGGGATGAAGTGACAGTTATTGAGGCCTATGGTGAGAATTGCCTCAGATGCCGCTCTACCAAAAATGCAAGGGTTTCTGATGAATCATGGACTTTGCTTAGTCCAAAGACGACGCCCAAGTGCGAAATTTCCGGTGATGAATCTGCGGCCACAATAACGAACGGCATAATATCGGCTAAAATTGAAGCCGGAAACATTTGGTACGGCGGAATAATAACCTATTACCGCAAGGGAAAAGAAATTTTAAAAACAAAATTTGAAGGGGATTATACAACAAGAAATCTGCATAAAGAGGGCGACAATTATCAGGTAAAGGTAATTTTTAATGCAAATAAAGGCGAGCATTTCTATGGCTTGGGACAGGAGCAGGAAGATTTGTTTGACCGTAAAGGCAGCACCTGCAATCTTTTGCATTACAATACAAAATCCGCTCTCCCGGTTGTGTATTCTTCTTTGGGATATGGATTCTTTTGGAACAATCCATCTCCGGGCCGGTGCGAATTGACAAACAACCATACTATGTGGGTGGCTGACAGCGCGTATCAGGCGGATTATCTTGTTTATGCGGGCGAAACTCCTGCGGATACAATGAAAATATACTGCGATTTGACAGGCTATGCGCCAAAATTTCCTGAATGGGCAGGAGGCTTTTGGCAGTGCAAGCTTCGTTATGAATCGCAGGATGAATTGCTGGAAGTGGCCAGAGAATACAAAAAACGGCAAATTCCTATTGATGCCATAGTCATTGATTATTTCCATTGGACGGAACAGGGCGAATGGAAATTTGACCCTAAATATTGGCCTGACCCAAAGGCAATGTGCGATGAATTAAAACAAATGAATATTCAGCCGGTTGTATCCATTTGGCCGACAATCAATCCAAAGAGCGAAAATTATATGGAAATGAGCGAGGGGAATATGCTGGTACGCACTGAAAACGGCCAGTATGGAACCTTTGATTTCTATGGGCAGCAGACTTTTATTGACCCGATGAATCCCAGAACTGCAAAATATGTTTGGGAAAAGGTTAAGAAGAATTATTACGATTACGGCATAAAAAATTTCTGGCTTGATGAGGCGGAGCCGGAAGTTCATCCCCAGCATTTTGGGAATTTAAAATTTTATCTTGGCAACGGCGCTCAAACAGCCATGCTCTATCCTTATTATTATGTAAAAATGTTCTATGATGGATTAAAAGAGGTAGGAGAAGAGGAGATAATATCCCTTACCCGTGCCGCTTATCCGGGAAGCCAAAGATATGGCGCGCTGGTATGGAACGGGGATATTCCGTCGACCTTTGAAGCGCTTAAAGTTAGCGTCAAGAGCGGGCTGTCCATGGCAATGAGCGGCATACCGTGGTGGAATTCCGATATAGGCGGATTTTTATTCGGCGATATCGACAGCGATTATTTCAGGGAACTGATTGTAAGATGGTTCCAGTTTGGTCTGTTTTGCCCTGTTATGCGCTTGCATGGGGCGCGCCTTAAAAATAAGGATTATAAGCCGCGCAATCCGGGTATCATAGAGCCGAGCGGAGGAAACAATGAAATCTGGTGCTTTGGAGAAGAAAATTATCCGGTTTTAAAGAAAATAATTGAACTCCGCGAGAGAATGAAGCCTTATACGAAAAAGCATATGGATATTGCAAGCAAAACAGGCAAACCGATTATGAGGCCGATGTTCTTTGATTATTATGAGGATGAAATATGCTATGCCTTGGATGACCAGTATATGTATGGCGATGATATATTGTTTGCTCCGATAGTTAATCAGGGAGAGGAGCAGCGAAAAGTATATCTGCCCGAAGGAAAATGGGCTAATGTTTTTGACCGCAAGACCTATCAGGGCGGACAATTTGTTGATTGCCATGCCAAACTGCATGAATTCATTGCTTTCGTCAAAGAAGGCAGCGAGGCTGTTTCGATATTTGATATATTATAAAAGAAAGAATGACTTGTTAATATGGATAAAATGCAATCATGTGGCAAAATTTTGGTTTATACCAGAAAGCCCAAAGATGATTATACTGAATCTTTAAGCAACAGCATACATTTTGCCTATTGTAAAGAAGAAGCTTGCTTTGAGCCATTAAATCGTAATTATGGGATTTTATTTGCCAAAGCAACGGTGGATGAGCAGAATGTCATACATGAAAAAGGCATAAAAAGTCCTTATTTGTTTCGTGACCCGTCAGGCCTTTTTGGAATCATTGCCATCAGAGTTGCAAAAGAAGGTAAAGATGATTTAGAAAGCAAGGGCCATATCTTGCTTTGGACTTCCCATGATTTAATAACATTTAATTATATTGGCCTGCTTAATTTGCACAAAGATTTATTTGTTAAGAATGTCATTTGTGAATATTGTCCTGATGAGGATAAATATGTAATAAGATGGCAGGGTGATGATGGATGTTATTATAAAAACACTTTTGGCTGCTTGACTGATTTAAGCAGTGTTGGCTTGCCGGAACAGACAGATACATATTCATATGAAGTGCCGGATGTTTCTCTTGCCGATATTATTCCCGGAAATATGATTTATGTAGAAAAATCCATAGGGGAGCCATTTTACTCTCATTGGTCACCAGTATATAATACGGAAATCCGCGTGCCGAGTCATATAAATCTTACATCCCGCAAGCAGTTGGATGAAGTAAAAGCGACGGCCGTATATTCAGATGGCTCAACTGCTGAAAAACGGGTGATTTGGGACAGCCAAGACATTGATTTTTCCGTAGCAGGTTCATATACCGTAAAGGGCAAGGCGGCACAGGAAAGATATCAGTTCCCATTGGCAACAGGATATGCGGACCCTGTAATCTTGCCGTGGAATGGAAAGTATTATTTTATTTCCACAAATGACAATAAAAATGATATAGGGATTTATGTAAGGGAAGCGGATACAATCCATGATTTATTTGCTCCGGGATTTAAGGAATCTTTGATTTTAGATGTAAATGAGGAAAAGGGTTTTGTGCAGACATTTTGGGCGCCGGAGTTCCACTGGATTGGAGAGGACCTTTACATTATGTTTGCCGTAAGCGGAAAGGCATGGGGGCCTCAATGCCACATAATGAAGTTGAAAAAGGGCGGCAGCATCCTTAATGCGGAGGATTGGGAAGAGCCTGTCCGTATAAAAAGAAAGGACGGAACATATCTGACGGAAGATGGGATTACTTTGGATATGACTTATTTTAAGGCGGATGGCGTTTCATGCGTAGTATGGTCATATCGAAAAGGAATCGGTACTCCTTTAGATACGGGTTCCATGCTTTATATAGCAACCATAGATGAATCAAATCCGACAATGCTGACAAGTGAACCGGTATTGCTTTCAAGGCCTTTGTACGGTTGGGAAAACATACAGGGCACTATCAATAATGAAGGCCCGTATCCGCTTGTGACTGACGATATGGTATACATTACTTATTCTGGCGGCGCTGCCTGTGGATATACCTATGTTCTTGGATTATTGAGCATCCCACGCGGCAGCAATTATTTGGATGTTGGTGCGTGGAAAAAATCCAGCACCCCTGTATTATCGTATTATTCTGCCGGTGGGATTTATGGCCCCGGGCATAACTCATTTTTCAAAGATTACAATGGTGATATTATGATAATGTATCATGGGGAAAAAGATTTGGTTCAATTTGGGACCAGATGTACGGCAATGCACAAAGTGCATTTTAATCAGCAGAAGGTTCCGATTTTTGATGTATGCGGAGATAGGGATTTAAATCCATCATTGGCAGAAGTCGTTGCAAAAATTACAATAGATAAATAATTATGTATCGTTGAGCAGGCTGCAAAATTTTATATTTGAACACAGGCGGATAATATTAAAGCGAACCCGTTATATTTGTAATGGGTTCGCTTTATTTTGCAAGAAAATTAACGGCATGTGGACGTACGGCATAAATTTGTCTAAAATAAAAACTTTTATGCTTGATGATTTTAAGTTAATGATAATATTTTCATATAAATACTTGTTGTTTGCTTTGGCATATGTTATATTATGAATTATGGAAGCGTATCAGGATGATATTTGGTGAAATTTTGGAAAATGCGTATGCAAGCAGGTACTGCGCAAGAAAAATAATATAGACGTAACTATTTTTATAAAACTCAATAAACTCTAACATATTAAAATGTTATATTATTTAATGAGGAGTCAATACAATGCCGGCGTTGGAAATGTTTGATAATTTGAGTAAAACCGTCAAGGATGATTTGGTGGTTACTATAAAAAAGGGAGATAAACTGTCTATAGCGGCCGCATGTTTCTCAATATATGCCTATCAAGCCTTGAAAAAACAGCTTGATGGCATTGCTGAATTACGCTTCATCTTTACCTCGCCGACGTTCCTTAAGGAAAAAGTATCAAAAACAAAGCGTGAATTCTACATACCACGCCTTAACCGTGAGCGTTCGCTTTATGGTACAGAATTTGAAGTAAAGCTCCGCAATGAATTGCTGCAAAAAGCAATTGCCTGCGAATGTGCTGACTGGATTCGCAAAAAGGTTAAGTTTCGTTCAAACCTGACTGGTGGCAACATCCCTGGGTTTATGAATGTTGAAGGCGCAGAAGCAATAACATATATGCCTTTGTATGGCTTTACGACGGCAGATATCGGTTGTGAACGCGGTAACAACATCATTAACCCAGTCAATAAAATGTTTGCGCCGTTTTTGGCAGATTATATACGGATGTTTGATAATATTTGGAATGACAAAAATCTGCTTGAAGATGTTACCGACCAGGTAATTGACGGTATTACGGCTGCTTATCAAGAAAATTCCCCGGAATTTATATACTTTGTTGCCATCTATAATATCTTTAATGAATTTTTGGAGGACATCTCCGAGGACGTATTGCCAAATGAGGCAACCGGATTTAAAGAAAGCAAGATTTGGAGCATGCTTTATACTTTTCAAAAGGATGCTGTTCTTGCCATTATAAATAAACTTGAAACTTTTAATGGATGTATCCTTGCAGATAGCGTTGGATTAGGCAAAACATTTACAGCACTTGCTGTCATTAAGTATTACGAAAACCGCAACCGCTCCGTGCTTGTCCTCTGTCCGAAGAAACTGTCGGATAATTGGAACACATTTAAAGACAACTATATCAATAACCCTATAGCCTGCGACCGCTTACGCTATGATGTGCTATTTCACACTGATCTTTCAAGGGAGCATGGAAAGTCTAACGGCCTGGATTTGGATAGGCTTAATTGGGGCAACTATGACCTTGTAGTCATAGATGAATCTCATAATTTTAGAAATGGCGGCGAATTTTACGGAGAAGATCGCCGCGAGAACCGTTACCTTCGCTTAATGAATCGTGTTATTCGCGCCGGCATAAAAACGAAGGTGCTTATGCTTTCGGCAACTCCTGTAAACAACCGTTTTATAGACTTGCGGAATCAACTTGAACTTGCTTATGAGGGTAATCCTGCTCTTATCAACGAGAGGCTTGGAATGCGACGCACCATAGATGAAATTTTTCGAAATGCCCAAAAAGTTTTTAACCAATGGAGCAAACAGGAAGAAAGCAAACGTACTACGGATGAACTTTTAAAGGCCCTTGACTTTGACTTTTTTGAGCTGCTTGACAGCGTGACAATAGCTAGATCTCGCAAGCATATTGAAAAATATTACAACATGGGTGAAATCGGAACGTTCCCTGAACGGCTGAAACCCATATCCCTGCGTCCTTGCTTGACCGATTTGGAGAGCGCAATAAATTATAAAGAAATTTACGACCAGTTAATACGCTTGAACCTTTCTGTTTACATACCAACGGATTTCATTTTCCCAAGCAAATTAAGTAAATATGTAGACACATCAAAAAACATCAACCGGGCCGGACGCGAAATGGGAATACGCCGTTTGATGAGCATTAACCTCTTGAAACGTCTGGAAAGTTCTGTGGAATCCTTTCGGCTTACAATTGGGCGTGTCAAAAAACTTATAGATGATACCATTGCAGAAATTGATTCTTTTATTTGCGGCGGCGGTTCAATAATTAATGGATGTGAATTGATAAGCAACGATGCGGATTTTGATGATGATGACCGCAACACGGAGTATTTTGCCGCTGAACATAGTATTAAAATTGACCTTGCAGATATGGACTATAAAACATGGAGGGATAAGCTTTCAGAAGATGCCGAAACGCTTGAACTACTGAAAATACTGATAGATGATATTACACCTGAACATGACACCAAACTTCAGACTCTTTTGGGTTTGATTGAAGAAAAGCTGAAACATCCAATAAATGCAGACAACCGTAAAATTCTTATTTTCTCGGCATTTTCAGATACAGCGGAGTACCTTTATACTCATGTGAGCACATTTGTAAAATCGCGTTTTGGGCTTGATACAGCAATAATTACAGGTAACGTGGATGGGCGAACTACCGCAAAAGTCAAACGTGCCGATATGAACACCATTCTTACGTTGTTTTCGCCGTTGTCCAAAGGAAAGGAACTTTTGATGCCTAACAATCCTGCAGTCATTGATGTGCTGATTGCTACGGATTGTATTTCAGAGGGACAGAATTTGCAGGATTGCGATTATTGCATTAATTACGATATACATTGGAATCCTGTGCGGATTATTCAGAGATTCGGCCGTATTGACCGAATTGGCAGCCATAATTCTGTAATTCAGCTTGTGAATTTTTGGCCTGATGTGGATTTAGACGAGTATCTTTATTTAAAAGGGCGAGTTGAAACAAGGATGCGTATTTCGGTTATGACTGCCACAGGTGACGATGACCTTATTAACGATGAGGAAAAAGGTGACCTTGAATACCGTAAGGTACAGCTGAAGCGGCTTCAGGAAGAAGTTGTGGACATTGAGGATATGCAGTCAAGCATTTCGATTATGGATTTGGGGCTGAATGAATTTCGGCTCGACCTGCTGGAATATGTGAAAAACCATGGGGATATGGCCACAGTACCATTTGGACTTCATGCTGTTGTTCAGTCTACGGATGATTGCCCTCCGGGGGTGATATTCATTTTGAAAAACTGCAATAACAGTGTGAACATTGATATGCAGAATCGGTTGCATCCGTTTTATATGGTATATATCGGGTCGGATGGTTCTATTATCTGCGACCACCTTTCTCCAAAGGAACTGCTTGATAAAGTCCGTTCTCTATGTAAGGGCAGGAATGTTCCTATACCGGATATATGCTGGGAGTTTAATATTGAAACGAAAGATGGTAAGGATATGCGGACCGTATCTGCTTTGCTGACGGAGGCTATTAACTCCATTATTGATGTAAAAGCCGAAAATGATATTGAAAGCCTGTTCAGTCCGGGAGGCACATCTGCTTTAAATACTAAAATCAGTGGATTGGACGACTTTGAGTTAATCTGTTTTCTTGTGGTGAGGTGAATGTATGTTGGGCTTGCCATGTTCCACCGAGGTGAATTGCCGCATTCCAAAAGAAAAGCTTTACGCGCATATGGCTTCTGCTTCTTCGGTGCGGGATATGATAAAGAATCAGGTAGAATTGATTATCTGGCGCAACAAATTGGCTGTCAGCACTATGGGTGTTGCTGCCGGAGAAAACGTAAAAGAAATTCAGGTTTTTGAGGTGGTTTTAAGGCAGCATGGTCTGGACAAGGCCGTGATTTCTGCCATTGCAAAGGCAATACCATATAAAATTCTGTTTATTCTTACATTTGGCAATGAAGTGCAGGCGTGGATGGAAACATTAGGCTCTTTTTACCATACGGACTGGCTTCCGTTTGACGGATTTACGTTGCAATTCGATGGCTTGAATCTTGACGCTGTATATGAGAATTTGGTGCACCAGATTGCCGGCGGCCGATTGTGTAGAACCGCTGCACTTTCCGAGGCGGTCGAACGTGATAAATGCCGGCAGAAGATTGAACGTGAAATTGCCGCATTGGAAAAGAAAATCCTGCATGAAAAGCAGTTTAATAAACAGGTGGAAATGAATAGAGAGCTGAAAAGGCTGAAAAAAGAATTGGAGGAATACAATAATGAACAAGCCAAAGTTTGAAACCCCGGATTTTACCGCTCAAAACCGTGAAAAGCTTGCCGAACTTTTCCCCGGCGTGGTAGTTGAGGGAAAGGTAAATGTAGATTTGCTCCGCACTTACATAGGCGAGGAGTTTTTCAAGGACGAAGCCTATGAATTCACATGGGTGGGCAAGCGCGAAGCCATTGCCGAGGCAGGCAGGCCTATCCGCAAGACACTGCGTCCATGTCCGGAGGAAAGCAAAAACTGGGATACCACCGAGAATCTTTACATAGAGGGCGACAACCTTGACGTATTAAAACTCTTGCAGGAAAGCTATCTTGGCAAGGTGAAGATGATTTATATCGACCCGCCATATAATACGGGCAACGATTTTATTTACCGCGATGATTTTGCCATGAGCCGTGATGAATACGATGAGGAAGCCGGCGTATATGACGATGACGATAACCGCCTTTTCCGCAACACCGAAAGCAACGGACGTTTTCATAGCGACTGGTGCAGCATGATTTATCCAAGGCTTGTATTGGCAAGGAATCTATTGCGGGATGATGGATTGATTTTCATCAGCATTGATGATTATGAACAAGACAATCTCAAAAAAATTTGTAATGAAATTTTTGGAGAAAGCAATTTTGTTAATAAAGTGACATGGGTGCGTACAAGAAGTGGGAAAACCGTTACAAGACAGCTTCTTGTTAACTCAGAATATCTTTATATCTATGCAAAGTCGCAAGATTATGATTGGAATCAAGTTTTTCAGCCGCTTGCCGAAGCAACAGTAAAAATGTACAACCGAGATGACAATGATGGTCGAGGAAAATACCGTTTGTACCCAATGCAAAAGACTTCAAGCCCCGGCCCCGAAACAACATACGACTATATTGACAATAACGGGAAAGTGTGGAAATGCCCACCAAAAGGTTGGCGTATGAACAAGCATAAAGTTAAGGCGTTAGAAAACGATGGTCGATTATGTTTAGAGGGTAGTGTAATTTCGGAAAAAGCATATTGGAGTGAGCGAAAAGCTGAAGGCAGGATAGCTGATACTCTATGGAATGATATGCCAGAAAACAGCGTTGCGAGCCAGGAAGTATCATCTTTGTTTAAAGGAATTCCTTTATTCAACAATCCAAAACCCGTCGATTATTTACGTCGTATGATTAAAATTACAGATTCAGATATGAAAGATAGTGTTATCCTCGACTTCTTCTCCGGCTCTGCCACGACTGCCCATGCAGTAATGAAACTTAATGCTGAAGACGGAGGAAAACGCAAATTTATTATGGTGCAGCTGCCGGAAGTATGCGCCGAGGGAACAGAAGCCGCCAAAGCCGGCTACAAAAACATCTGTGAAATCGGCAAGGAGCGCATCCGCCGCGCGGGCGAAAAAATCAAGGAAGAAAACAAGGATAAGCCCGGCATAGAAAACCTTGATATCGGCTTTCGTGTATTAAAACTTGACAGCACGAATATGAATGACGTGTATTATGCCGCCGGCGATTATACGCAGGATATTCTTTTAACGATGGAAGACAATATAAAGCCCGACCGCAACGATATGGATTTGTTATTCGGTTGCCTGCTGGATTGGGGACTCCCTCTTTCCCTGCCGCATACCCATGAAAAAATCGACGGGTTTACAGTCCATACATATAACGACGGCGACCTGATTGCTTGCTTTGATGAACATATCCCCGAAAGCGTGGTGCGGGAAATAGCAAGCCGCAAGCCGCTCCGCGCTGTGTTCCGTGATACTTCCTTTACCAGTTCGCCGGAAAAAATAAATGTGTTTGAAATATTTAAGCTGATTGCGCCGAATACAAGCGTAAAAGTGATATAAGGGGGCACAGTTGATGGTAAAACTGCAATTCAAGCATCAAAAATTTCAAATGGATGCGGCAAAGGCTGTTTGCGATGTGTTTGCAGGGCAGCCGTTCCATGCGACGACTTATATGATAGACCCCGGTATTAATGAGGATGACAAAGCCGGACAAACGAAACTGCAAAATATAAACACTTTTACAGGATTTAATAACGCGCCTGTGGTTATTAGCGACGACAAGGTTCTGGAAAATATAAGAGCAATTCAGCGTGCGGGAAAAATCAAGCCCTCCGACAAGCTGGAAGGACGCTATAACCTTACTGTAGAAATGGAAACCGGTGTAGGGAAAACCTATACTTACATAAAGACCATGTATGAACTTAATAAACGCTATGGTTGGAGCAAATTTATTGTTGTTGTGCCAAGCGTGGCAATAAGGGAGGGGGTATACAAATCTTTTCAGGTAACCGAGGAACATTTTGCTGAGGATTACGGCAAAAAAATCCGTTACTTCATATACAATTCGGCGCAGCTGACAGAGATTGACCGTTTTGCTTCTGACAGTGCAATCAATGTGATGATTATCAACAGTCAGGCGTTCAATGCCCGCGGAAAGGATGCAAGGCGTATCTCTATGAAGCTGGATGAGTTCCGTTCCCGCCGTCCTATTGATATTTTGGCGAAAACGAATCCAATTTTGATAATAGACGAACCGCAGTCGGTTGAAGGTGCGGTTACAAAAGAACGGCTGAAGGAATTCAATCCGCTGTTTACGCTCAGGTATTCGGCTACTCACCGTGCGGACAGCATTTATAACATGATTTATCGGCTTGATGCGCTGGAAGCTTATAACAAACGGCTTGTAAAGAAGATTGCTGTCAAGGGGATATCCGTTTCCGGGAGCACCGCTACCGAGGGATATGTTTATGTACAGAGCATCAACCTCAGCAAGGGCAATCCCACTGCAACGATTGAATTTGACGTCAAAGGCCGCTCAGGCGTTCGCAAGGCGGTGAGAGTTGTCGGCGAAGGTTACAATCTTTTTGAAAATTCCGGCGAGCTTGCCGAATATCAGAATGGCTATACCGTTATGCGGATTGACGGGCGTGATTCTTCTGTGGAATTTACAAACGGCATTAAGCTGTTTGCCGGCGATGTGGTCGGTTCAGTCAGCGAAGAACAGCTGCGGCGCATTCAAATCAGGGAAACTATCCTTTCTCACATTGAGCGTGAGCGGCAGCTGTTTTCAAAAGGGATTAAAGTGCTTTCTTTGTTTTTTATTGATGAAGTGGCAAAGTACAGGCAGTACGATGCGAATGGCAGCGAAATCAAGGGTATTTATGCGCAAATTTTTGAGGAAGAGTATAAGGAAATTGTCGGCAGCATGCAGCTTGCGCTGGATGATTCAGAAGGCTATCAGGCATACCTTGATGGCATACCAGCTGAAAAAACACATGCGGGATATTTTTCTATTGATAAAAAGAGCGGCCGCATGATTGACAGCAAACTTGGCGATAAAAAAGAGCGTACTTCCGATGATGCGGACGCTTATGATTTAATTATGAAGTGTAAGGAACGACTTCTTGACTTCAGTGAACCGGTTCGGTTTATATTCAGCCATTCGGCACTCCGTGAGGGCTGGGATAATCCAAACGTGTTCCAGATTTGCACACTGAAGCAAAGCGGCAGCGATGTGCGCAAACGTCAGGAAGTCGGACGCGGTCTGCGCCTTGCCGTCAATCAAGACGGCGTGCGTATGGATGAAACCATCCTTTCCTCTGATGAAATTCATAATATTAACATATTGACTGTTATTGCAAACGAAAGCTATGAAAGTTTTGCCAAAGGGCTTCAGAGCGAAATTGCCGAAGCGGTAGCTGATAGGCCGCGCGAAGTTGAAAAAACGCTGTTTATTGAGCAGTTTGGAGAGGATGCGGCCCTTGCTATTTATGAGAGCCTTATAGAGAACGGCTATGTTAAGCGTGGTGAACTGACAGAAAAATATTATGAGGATAAGAAAAGCGGGGCATTTAAATTGCCGGAGGAAATCGCCGGCCATGCCTCAGATGTTATTGCCGTGCTTGATTCCATATACGACCCCAATGCAATCAGGCCTGAGAATGCCCGTAAAAACACGGTGGACGTTACACTTGATAAGGAAAAATTGTACAGCAAAGCTTTCAAGAATTTATGGGCGCATATTAACAGCAAGAGTTATTATATTGTCGAGTTTGATGAAAAAGAACTTATTGATAAGTCTATTGCAAAATTAAACGAGCAGTTGCGTGTATCAAAAGTTTATTTTAAGATTGAAAAGGGGGAACAGGCATCTCAAATCAAATCAAAAGCTCAGCTGCAGGCAGGAGGAGCTTTTGTTCGCACTGATATAGTTAGTGAAGATTCTTCCCAATATACAACAATTAAAGCAAGCAGTTCTGTTCGTTATGACCTTGTTGGGAAAATTGTTGCTGAAACAGGCCTGACTCGCAAAGCGGTCGTTTCAATTCTTTCAGGCATAGAAAAATCTGTATTTGATCAATTCGGCAATAATCCTGAAGAATTTATAATACAAGCAGCAAATATAATCAATGAACAAAAGGCTACTGTAATTATTGAACATATTACCTACAATAAATTGACTTCTAAATTTGATATGAAAATTTTTACCGAGCCTGACCTTAAAAAAGGCGCTTTGGGTATAAATGCCATGGGGACTAAGCGGCATTTATATGATTATATAATCTATGATTCTGCGAATGAGCGTGATTTTGCCGCCGAATTAGAAGCGCATAGCCAAGATGTTGAAGTGTATGTAAAGCTGCCTAAAGGTTTTTATATCAGTACTCCGGTAGGAAAGTACAATCCGGACTGGGCGATTGCATTTTATGAAGGGAAGGTAAAACACATTTATTTTGTTGCCGAAACAAAGGGTGATATGTCCTCAATGGAACTTCGGGAGATTGAAAAAGCTAAAATTCACTGTGCCAGAGAGCATTTTCGCGCCATTAGCGGCGGAAATATTAAATACGATGTGGTAGACAGCTATGATAGTTTATTCAAACTGATACAAGAGTGATTTAAAAATTGTTAGAAATTAAAAAGATATAAATTGAATCAAAAGGTATGTCTTGACGGTTAATAAATGAAAAATAAGAACGCAAGGAAATACTTGCGTTCTTATTCGTTAATATAATAGATTCAGCTTTTTGTCTGGAATAAAACAAAAACGCTTCTCACATAGTGAAAAGCGTGGATTGCGTGCAGGCTCAGCCTGCTGGTGGAGGCGGCGGGAATCGAACCCGCGTCCGAAAACCTATCCATATGACTTTCTACGGGTGTATTTTGCCTTTTAAGATTCCCCCGCAAAAACGCCGGCAAACGGGCTTTAATGCAGGGTAGTCCAAAATACATTATGCAGGCATAGACAGTCCTGCAAAACGTTCACCACTAAATCGACGCCCGCTAAGGAACCGTGGTCCTTTCCTCAGGGACGAAGCGCAGACTTATGCTGCAGCTAATTGTGTGTTGTAATTTCTATTAGCGTTTATATTTAAACGTGCACCCTTGTTAAGAGATGGTGCGTACTCTACCCGCTTATCATACTTCAAAATCCCCGTCGAAACCTTTACGCCCCCATGTATGATTATTTGTTGCGCTCTTTAAGCGTTCTTTCGATTTCACGCTTGGCATCGCGCTTTGCCATGTCATCGCGTTTGTCATGGAGCTTTTTGCCCTTGCAAAGTCCGAGTTGAACTTTTACCCTTGAGCCTTTAAAGTAAATCGAAAGCGGAATAAGTGTAAGGCCTTCTTGTTTTGTCATGCCAAAGAGCCTCATTATTTCCCGCTTGTGCATGAGAAGCTTTCTCACTCTCAAAGGGTCCTTGTTAAAAATATTCCCCTTTTCATATGGGGATATGTGCATGCCTTTGATAAAAAGCTCCCCGTCGTCAACTGTGCACCAGCTGTCTTTAAGGTTAACCGAACCGTTGCGGATTGACTTGACTTCGGTTCCGCAGAGTTCTATTCCGGCCTCAAAGCTTTCTATGACAAAATAGTTATGCCTTGCGGCCCTGTTTTCGGCGATAGTTTTAAAATTTTCCTTTGTCAAAGCCATATCCTCCTTTCAGTGTCGGTTAATTATTTATTATATACTTTAAGAATTTATTTGTCAATACATTTTTGCAGGGCAGAATGGAAATAAAATGAATTTAATAAAGAACAAGCAAAAGCAAATTTTTAAAATATATAATTTTCATAAAAAAAGAAAAAGCGCGGAGCATAAATTGCTCCGCGCGAGGTATTTTTAAATTACTTGAGTTCAGCGAAGTACTTGATGGTTCTTACCATCTGGCTTGTATAGGAGTTTTCGTTGTCGTACCAAGAAACAACCTTAACAAGAGTCTTGCCGTTTTCAAGGTCTGTAACCTTTGTCTGGGTAGCATCAAAGAGAGAACCGTAAGTCATTCCGATAACGTCGGAAGAAACGATTTCTTCATCAGTGTATCCAAAGGATTCAGAAGCAGCCTTCTTCATTGCTGCATTAATATCATCCTTAGTAACCTTTCCGTTTACAACGGCAACAAGTTCGGTTGTGGAGCCTGTTGGAACAGGAACACGCTGAGCAGCTCCGTCAAGCTTTCCGGAGAGTTCAGGAATAACAAGTCCGATTGCCTTTGCAGCGCCGGTTGAGTTAGGAACGATGTTGCAAGCAGCGGCACGAGCTCTTCTGAGGTCGCCCTTGGGGTGAGGTCCGTCAAGAGTCATTTGATCGCCTGTGTAAGCGTGGATGGTTGTCATAAAGCCCTTTTCAATCGGAACGAAATCATTGAGAGCCTTTGCCATAGGAGCAAGGCAGTTTGTTGTGCATGAAGCTGCGGAAATGATTGTATCAGTGGGCTTAAGAGTCTTTTCGTTTACGCTGTAAACGATGGTCGGGAGGTCGTTTCCGGCAGGAGCGGAAATAACAACCTTCTTAGCGCCGGCATCAATGTGAGCCTGTGACTTTTCCTTTGAAACATAGAAGCCTGTGCATTCGAGAACAACGTCAACGCCGAGCTGGCCCCAAGGAAGGTTCCTTGCATCCTTTTCGGCATAGATTACGATTTCCTTGCCGTCAACAACAATTGAATTTTCCTTTGCCTGAACCTTGTCGGCGAGCGCATACTTGCCCTGAGCCGAATCATATTTCAACAAATGAGCGAGCATCTTAGGATTTGTGAGGTCGTTGATTGCAACAACTTCATATCCGGGAGCTGCAAACATTTGTCTGAAAGCCAGACGGCCAATGCGTCCGAAACCGTTGATAGCTACTTTAACTGCCATTTTTATAATCCTCCTAAAATTTTTTTATATCTATATTTTATACCATTTGTCCGGTTTTTACAAGTACTTTGACAAAAAAATAACCATAATTTTTTAATTCTGAAAAATGCATAATTAGCGGTTGCAAAGTCTTTAAAGTTTGTTTAAATCGGCTATTTTATTAAAACCCCTTGAATTTTATTATGTTGCTTTGGTATAATAATACTTATAAAAATTTACTTAAATTTTTGTATAAGATTTCTTACTTTTTACAATTCTTATATAGATTTTGTTAATTTAAAGCGTCGAAAAACGGAAAGGTCTGATTGTTTTTTTAATGAACACTGATTATTTTAAATTTTTAAGGGATATTTATTCATCCTCAAAATTAAAAACTTTTTTTGCGGATGAAAACCTTAATATTTTTTGGGCAAATAGCCCTGAACTTGAAATAGCTTTCAAAGGTAAAAGCGCTCTCACTCTTTTTGAGGAAGAAACGCCGCTCCCTCTGCGGCCGGGATTTTATACCTGTTCACGCGAGGGGGTATCTTGTTGTTTTAACGTTATAGCGCATGAAGGTGACCCTAAAATTTTCATTATAGAAACAGTCAGCGAAAATACTGTGCTTGACCTTATAAAAATAAAGCCGGTTATGGATTATTACTCAAATATTGAAGCAAAGATAAGACAGTCCGTTTTTGGAATAAGCAATGCGGCAGGACTGCTTTACGAAACCTTGGAGGCAACGGAAAGCTACAACGAAATTGAAATGGTAAACTTGCAGATGCGGGATTGCTACCGCATACTCAAAGCAATAAAAGATGTAAATGAAATTTCAAAGTATGTTTACGGCGTGTCAAACAGAAAAATTTTCAACGTCAGCCTTACTTTGGAAGAAGCAAAAAGAAATTTTGATTCCATTTTAGGTTCAAAAAAATCCTGCATTCGGATGGAAATCGAGCAGGATTTATTTGTGGATGCGGATGAAGAAAGATTCATAAATTGCTTGCTTGAAATAATGCTTCACGTTATAAAGAACAGCGAAGGGATTCCTTTGGTGAGGATTATTGCCAAAAAGGTTGCCGGTGATGTGTTGATTGCCGTTACCGGAGGAAATTGCGAGATTGCGGAAATTTCTGAAAAATATTGCACTTTTGGAGGCAGGGTAAATTATCCAATAGGTTCTTTTTCATTGGATTTGTATTTAATAAAACTGTTCTGCCAGACATTTGACGCAAAGCTGTATGTTGTTTCGGGAGAGGAAATGGAGAACACCATAGGACTTAGGATGCACGGAATTTCTAAAAGCGAGGTTGAAAAAATTTCTCCGGAGCTTAAAACCGAAAGCAAGGATTACAGTGAGAATAAATTTTCACCATATCATATAAACTTTGCGGATGTTTATAATTATAATTTTTTTGATAGATGATTTGTTTTGGGCGGATTTTTCGTTTAGAAAAGTTTGTCTTTTTTATTTTAAAAAAATAAAATGCGCAGGATTTAAAATGCCCGCGCATTATTTTTTTTACTCCATTTCTTCAAGCATTTTTTCGGCTTCATCAATTTGGTTTTCGCTGAAAACGATAAAGCCTTCTTTCCGCAAGATTTCGGCTGCAAGTCCTTCTCCCGGGATTTTTATGTCGGTAAAAGAACCGTCATAAATGAAATTGCTTCCGCAGGAAGGGCTGTTTTCTTTCATTATTGCAAAAGCGATTTCGTTTTCTTTTGCAAGCCTTGCCATCTCAACGGCGCCTTTAAGAAATTCCTCCGTTACATCAAGGCCGGTGCGGGTGAGGATTTTGCCGTCAACACGCTGCGAATCGGGGCGCGGGGTTTCAAGCCCGCCGAAAACCTCGGGACAAAACGGTATTAGCCTGCCTTCCTCCTTCCATTTTAAAAAGCGTTTGTCAAGGCAGGGAATGTCACGCCCGTCATACCTGACATTCCAGCCGTAAAGGCAGCCGCTTACCAAGATTTTCTTCATAAAAATTCCCCCATTTTTGTAAATTCGCAATGTGCATAAAGCCTTACTGCTTAACGGCTTCCTCCCAGCAAGATGAATCAACGCATTCATCAATGTTTGCCGCTTGCGTCAAAAGACCGTATTTAAGAGCGTAATCCGCAGTCTGCTTTACCGCATTCATGTCTATGTAGCCGATTTTTGCCTTGTCAAATCCTTCCGGAACGACAAGCTTTGCGACTTCTTTTGCCATGTAAATTTGATGGTCGAGCGAAACGCTGTTGTCGGCTTCATATACGATTTTTCCTGCTTCTTCGGGATTTTCACAGGCATCCTGCCAGCCCTTTATTGAAGCCCTGAGGAAACGGACATAAAGGTCCTTGTTCTTTCCAAGCCATTCGGATGTTGAAAACAGGCAGTCCTCAAGCATTGCACAGTTGTAGTCGTTCATGTCGAGCTTGTTCAAATCCTCTTCCTTATAGCCGGATTCAAGGAGCAGGCCGTATTCATTATAAGTCATTGCCGAGGCGGCGTCAATCTCATCATTCATAAGCTGGTCCATTGTATAGTCCTGCTGGACAAGGGTCAAATCCTTTTCGCGGTCAAGGCCGGCATTTTCAATCATTGCGTAAAGTTCATATTCGTTTCCGCCGAACCAAGAGCCCACCTTTTTGCCTTTGAGGTCGGCGGGAGTATTTATGCCTGCCGCTTTTTTGGAAACGAGAAGCATTGCGCTTTTTTGGAAAATCTGAGCGGTTTCTTTAAGCTCCCAGCCCTGGCTTTGGTATTTAAGCAGGCTTGACACCCAAGTCACCCCAACATCCGCAACTCCGTTGTAAACCTGCTGTTCCGGGATTATGTCGCTTCCGCCGGGAAGAATTTCAAGGTCTATGCCTTCGTCTTCATAATACCCCTTTACCTTTGCAACATAGTATCCCATAAACTGTGACTGAGGAAGCCATTTCAGCTGAAGCGTCATTTTATCAAGTTTTCCGTTTGCGGCGGATGAGCTTTCGGAGGATGAGCTTTCCGACTTAGAGCTTGAAGAACTGCTTTCCGATGAGTCTGATGAAGATGATGAACCGCATCCTGCTGCAAGAGCTGCCATTCCAAGAGCTAAAAAGATGCTGATGCCTTTTAAAAATTTGCTTTTCATGTTGAATTACCCCTTTGCTTTAAATTTATTTTTGTGAAGCGTGCCATTTTATGGCACGGCGTTCGACGGCTTGGATGATTAAATAAAGAATTATCCCTACAATTGCGGAAACGGTTATGTATGACCAACCCATTGCCATTTCGGCTTTTCTGAGGCTGTCTTTTATGCCAAAACCAAGTCCGGATGTTGAGGCGGCAAAATATTCGCTGACTATTGCGGCAATCATTGCGGAAGTTATGTTTATTTTAAGCGCTGTAAAAACGCTTGGCAGGCAGCTTGGAAGCCTCAATCTGAAAAATACCGTTCTTTTGTCCGCGGCATAGGAGCTCATAAGGTCCAAGGAGAATGGTTTTAAATCGTTAAGCCCTCTGTATGCGTTTATTGCCATTGCGGCCATGGTAACCACCGTGACGACTCCTATTTTTTGCCCCATTCCCGTTGAAAACCATCTGTTCATGATTGGAGAAAGGGCAACTATTGGAATTGCATTAAAAGCTGAAATAACAGTAAGTCCTCCATATCCCCATTTAGGGAAAAGCGTTGCCGTAACCGCAACAGCAAATCCTATTGCGGAGCCTATTGCCATTCCGGCTATGGCGCCGGTTACCGTTAAAAGGCAATCGCCAGAAACCTTTTCAAGGTTTTTAAAAATAGTCATTATTATTTCGGAGGGAACGGGAAGCTGGAAGGGCTTTAAATCCAAGAGGCGGTGAAAGCCGTAAAGCTGCCATATTATAAGAAATACGGCTCCAAATCCAAGGGGCCACAGAATGTCGGATTTCTTTTTCATCATTCCTCACCTCCGGAGCTTGTTTTTTTCCAAGGTATAAGTATTTTTTCCGCAAGGATTATAATGAAGCAGCTGAGCATTCCTATTGCGGCGCAGACAAGGACTGATGCCCAGAATATATCTTTTTCCCCGCCGTAAAGCGAATAAAGCAGCTTTACCCCGATTCCGCCCTTTGAGCCGAGCATATCGACAAGAATTGAAGCGGTTATTGAAAGCGGAGCGGCTATTTTAAGTCCGGTCATAAGGTACGGCAGCGAAAACGGGAGCATGAGTTTTATGTAAACGCTTCTTTTTTTGGCGGCATATGAGTACATAAGCTCCCTTTTTTCAGGCTCAACGCTTTTAAGTCCTCCAAGCATATTTGCCGCAACCGGAAAAAATGTCAGATATGCGGCTATGATTATCCTTGAAAGGTCCATGTTGCGCACAAGGTTGAAAATAATGGGCGCAAGTCCTAAAACAGGTATCATTTGCGAAATGATAAGGTATGGGAAGGCAATTTTTTCAGCGGTTTTTGAAATGCTCATTATCACTGCAAGCATTATTCCGGCAGCGGCGCCAAGAGCAAAGCCTGTGGCCGCTTTTGAAACGGTAATGAGTGCGGCATTTGAAATTTCAGAAAAATTTGCCGCTATTGTGTAAATTATGCTGTGGAGGTAGGGAAGCTTTGCATTTGCCATTTTGTCATGCAATATGTTTGCAAGGAAAAATGCAACGCCTTCCCACAGCAGGACAACGCCTGCCGTCCAAAGCAGTGCTGCCGTGGCTTTGTTTTTTTTCATGCTCATACCCCCTCGAAGCTGTTTCTTATTTTTGTGACAAGATTGAAAAATTCAGGGCTTTCGCGCATTTCCTTTGTGCGCGGGCGGGGAAGGTCTATGTCTACCACTGCCGAAAGCCTTCCCGGATGGGGAGAAAGCACGCATACCCTGTCGGAAAGGAAAACCGATTCGGCAATGCTGTGGGTTACGAATATAACGGTTTTGTTTGTTTTTCTCCAAATTCTTAAAAGGTCTTCGTTGAGCTTTTCGCGAGTGAATTCGTCAAGCGCCGAAAAAGGCTCATCCATAAGCAGTATTTCCGGCTGTATTGCAAGTGCGCGCGCTATGCCGACCCTTTGCTGCATTCCTCCGCTCAACTGGTTGGGATAATGGTTTTGGAATTTTTCAAGTCCTATCATTTCCAGCAAGGCATCGACACGGTTGTTTTGCTCTGCTTTGTCTATTTTCATGAGTTCAAGCGGCAGGCAGATGTTTTTCCTTACGGTTCTCCAATCGTAAAGCACAGGGCTTTGGAACACTATTCCGTATTTTTTTTCAAGACGCACCTCGCGGGGGGATTTCCCGCAGACTTCAACAGTGCCGGAGGTCGGCTGCAAAAGGTCTGCTATAATCCTTAAAAGTGTAGTTTTTCCGCATCCTGACGGTCCGAGCAGTGAAATGAATTCTCCCTTTTGTATTTCAAGGCTTACATTTGAAAGGGCGGTGACATCCCTTCCCTTGTCGTTGTAAACCATGCTTACGTTTTTTATTGTAATTTCCGGTGTGTTGTTCATGGCGGCATCCTCCTAACAGAATAAAGAAAAGGCGCAGATGAAAAATTCAACTGCGCCTTTGCAATTTGTTTGTGTGGAAAAGATATTGCAATCCGAGGGGGGCTTGCAAAACTTTGATTGTATTATAGCATTTAATTTTGCAAGTTTCAATAGGCAAAAATTCAAAAAAATATTTTTTATGCCAAAATCTTCGCTTTAAGGATTTGCTTTGTGCTTTGGCACATCGGAATTTTAAAAAAGCCGATTAAAACAAATTTTCCGCTTAATATATTTGTGCAAAATTTACTAATAAAAAATGCCTATATTTCGATGTTTTAAAGAATTTGAATTTTGAATTATGGATTCATAAAGAAAAAATCCGCTTTTGAATTAGTCAAAATGACGATTTTTTATGGGCGGTTTTGAGGGGTTGACAGGACGGCCAAACTATGCTATAGTACAAAAAACAAAAGAAAATGCTTTTTGAAGTCTTGCAAAGGCGCAGATGTGTAAAATCATCTGCGCCTTTTGATTTTTCTCAGAAAACAGGGATTTCTCAAAGGTGAGGATTTTCTTTGGTCTTGAAATGGCAAGGCTTCGGAAAGTTTATTTTAACAAAGATATATGAAAGACGATTTACAACAACTTGCAAATTGGCGTCATATAAAATATTGAAAGGAAGGTTGTGTCATGAAAATGGAAAAAAATCTTGTGGAAAAAATCAACGCTGCGGCGGAGGAACTTTATCCGGAAATGGTAAAGTTTGCGCAAAAGCTTGTGCAGACTCCAAGCATCAGCGGAACGGAAAAAAATCTTGCCGACCTGGATATGGAAGAAATGAAAAAGCTTGGCTATGATGAAGTTTTCCGCGATGAACAGGGCAATGTTGTGGGACTTGTTAAAGGCACGCTTCCCGGCCCGACCATAATGTACAATTCCCATATGGACCATGTAAGCCCCGGCGACAGCGCAAACTGGCAAGGATACGACCCTTACGGCGGAGCAATTGACGTATGTGAGGCCGACGACCAGGAAAAAACAGTGAAAGAGCTTGTCGAATGCATTCACGGAAGGGCTGCATCGGATGTGAAATGCGGGGAGGCAGTGCAAATTTATGCCGGAGGTCTTATAGCCAAATTGAGGGCGCAAGGCGTTCCGATAAAGGGAACATTCATGTTTACAGGCGTTGTTCAGGAAGAACCTGCGGAAATGGTTGGCATGAAATATCTTATAGACAAAACTTTTGCTGAAAAAGGGCTTTCTTATGACGCAATGGTTTCATCGGAGGCAACTTCGCTTAAAATTTACTGCGGTCATAGGGGCAGGGTAGAGCTTCTTATCACGGTTTACGGCAGGACATCGCACGGCAGTGCGCCTTGGCTTGGAATCAACGCAATATACAAGGCAATCCCTTTAATTGAAAAGCTGAAAGATGAGCTTTATCCGTCGCTTCCGGTTGACCCTCAGCTTGGAAAAGCATCCGTTTCGCTCAATATAATAGAATGTTCGCCGGGAGCGCTTTCCATTGTTCCCGATAAGTGCATGCTTTCCATTGACAGAAGGACAATTCCCGGAGAAACTGTTGAAAGCGTAATTGCCGAGGTTCAAGCAATAATTGACGAGCTTGCCGCAAAGGACCCGGAATTCCGTGCGGACGTAAAAGTAAAAACAGCAACCGAAGTTTCTTATACCGGAGTTTCATGTGAGGCTGTAAAGTATATGAACCCATGGAAGATAAGCACCGACCATCCTTTTGTCAAAGCGGCGTCTGAGGCGCTTTCGGCTCTGGGCCAGCCTGTCAAGTACGGCTATTGGGATTTCGGGACCGACGGCAGCAAGACCTGCGGAATAGACCGCAAGCCTACAATAGGCTATTCTCCCATGCAGGAACAGTATGCGCATACACCGTATGACAAGTGCCGCACCGATTTTATGAAAAAAGCTCTTGCGGGAAATGCGGCAATTTTTCTTAATGTGTCCGAACAGGGGCTTGAAGCATTTGAAAAGGTAGAATGGTAGGGAAGAGCTATGGATTTGATTATAAAAAATGGAAAAATCGTTTCGCCTGTTGAAGTTTATGAGGCTGATATAGCCGTAAAAGACGGAATTATCGCCGCCATAGGAAAAGGCTTTGACGAAACCGGGGCGCAGGTTGTCGACGCATCGGGCAAATATGTCCTTCCCGGAGCAATAGATGTGCATACCCATCTCGCAATGCCTTTCGGAGGGACTGTTTCCGCCGATGGATATTTTTCAGGCACAAGGGCAGCCGCATGCGGCGGGGTTACAACGGTTTTTGATTATGCAATCCAAAGAAAAGGAAAAGGGATTGTACAGACTGTTGAAGAGCGCAATAAAATGGCTGAAAATGAAGCCTGCGTCGATTATGCCTTTCACTGCGCGATAACGGATTTGAACGGCGGGGAATTGCTTGATGAATTTTCCGCCGCCGCTGAATACGGCGTGCCAAGCTTTAAATGCTTTATGGTTTACAAAAAGGAAAATATGATGGTTGATGATGGCACGCTGGCAAAAATCCTTGAAAAGTCAAAGGAGGCAGGTACTCTTACAAACGTTCATGCTGAAAATCCCGACCTTATAGATGCAAGAGTATCAAAGTATCTTTCGGAGGGCAAAACCAGCGCATGGTACCACTACATGAGCAGGCCGGAATTTGTCGAAGCTGAAGCCGACATAAGGGCAATACACTGGGCAAAGTCATTAAACGCTCCGCTCTACATAGTCCACCTTGCAAACAAGGAGGGGGCAGAAGCTGTTTCAAAGGCAAGAAGCGAGGGTTATGAAATTTATGCCGAAACCTGCCCGCAGTACCTTTATTTTACAAACGAGGTTTACAAGCGCGAGGACGGCAGGAATTTTGTATGCTCACCGCCAATGAAAGGCGAGGAGAGCCGCAAAGCGCTTTGGCAGGCTCTTAAAAGGGGGGATATTTCCGTTGTGGCGACCGACCATTGCCCTTTTATGAGCTATGAAAAGGACTGGGGCAAGGATGATTTCACCAAAATCCCAAACGGCTGCGCGGGAGTTGAGAACCTGTACCCGTTTATGCTTGATGCTGCAAACAAGGGGGAAATCTCATTTTCAAAGGCGGTTGAAGTATGCTCCTTCAATCCGGCAAAAATCTTCGGATGCGCAAGAAAGGGAAATCTGACGCCGGGATATGATGCCGACATAGTGATTTACGACCCCAAGAAGGAATTTACGGTTTCTTGCTCAAATATGCACTCCGACTATGACCATACAATTTGGGAAGGCGTAAAATTCAGCGGATATCCCGAAAAAACCTTTTCAAGAGGAAAACTTGTTTATGACAACGGAAAATTTGTCGGAGAAGCCGGATGGGGCAAATTTGTAAAGAGAATTCCGAGAAAATAAATTTTAATGCAAAGGCGTGGTTTTATGAAAAATTCACTTTCCAAATTTTCGCATAAGATATTGAACGAGGAGGCATCCCGCTGCCTTTTATGCCATGATGCGCCTTGCAGTGCGGCCTGCCCGCACGGAGAGGACCCGGCAAGATTTATAAGGGCGGTTAGGTTTGACAATGCCAAGGGCGCTGCAAGGCTTATGTCTTCCTGCGAGGGATGCATTTCGGCGGCTTGTGAGAAAGCCTGCCTTAACGCAAACATACCGATAAGGATAAAGAAAATGGCGGATTATGTGAAATCGAGCATAACGCCTCCGCCGGACGGCAGGGCGGATTTGTCGGTGGATTTTTGCGGGGTGAGATGCGAAAACCCGTTTTTCCTTTCATCGTCCGTGGTTGCAAGCAATTATGAAATGTGCGCAAGGGCGCTTGAAATGGGCTGGGCAGGAGTAGTTTTCAAAACCATAGGTGTTTTGCGCCCAAGAGAGGTTTCTCCGCGTTTTGATGCCATAGGGAAAGAGGGCACGCCTTTTGTTGGATTCAGGAATTTGGAGCAGATTGCCGAGCATCCGCTTGAAGAAAATTTAAAGTTCATGCAGCGGCTCAAAAAGGATTTTCCAAACAAAGTCATAGTTGCTTCAATAATGGGGCAAAACGACGAAGAATGGACTTATCTTGCAAAAGCGGTCCAAGAAATCGGCGCGGATATAATAGAATGCAATTTTTCCTGCCCGCATATGAGCGGAGAGGGGCTTGGTTCTGATGTGGGGCAAAATCCCGAGCTTGTAAAGCGCTATACGGAAATGACAAGGAAGGGCTCATCTTTGCCGATTCTTGCCAAAATGACTCCAAATACGGGCAATATGGAACCGGCGGCCATTGCCGCGGTTGAGGGCGGAGCGGATGGCCTTGCGGCAATAAATACAATAAAAAGCATAACGGCAATTGATTTGCCGCAGCTGTGTCCGACTCCGTCGGTTGCGGGAAAATCCTCGGTTTCGGGATATTCCGGCAAGGCGGTGAAGCCGATAGCGCTGAGGTTCATAAACGATATGGCGCAGAACAAAAGGCTTTCGGGAATCCCCATAAGCGGCATGGGAGGGATTGAAACATGGCGCGACGCCATTGAATTCATACTTCTCGGCTGCTCAAACATACAGGTTACGACGGCTGTAATGCAGTACGGATACCGGATAATTGACGACCTAATTGACGGACTTTCGGCTTATATGCTTGAAAACGGCTTTAAATCGGTTTCTGAGATGGTTGGAGCAGCTCTTCCGAACATTGTTCCTGCCGATAAGCTTGACAGAGGAAGCATTGTTTACCCCGTTTTCGACAAAGAAAAATGCATCGGCTGCGGAAGATGCCATATTTCCTGCATGGACGGCGGGCATCAGGCAATAAAATGGGATAAGTCCGAAAGGAAAGTTTCTCTTTTAGGCAAGGAGTGCGTGGGATGCCATCTTTGTTTGCACGTATGTCCGACAGGGGCGATTTCTGCGGGAAAGAGGGTTTTAAAACGCTGAATTTGAAAAGGTGAGCGCCAATGGCTATTACAATGAAAAGGGTCTGCGCAAATGTTGAGAAGCTCTATGGCATGAAGCTTGTGGCGGGAAGTGCAGGAATGGAAAAGTTCGTGCGCTGGGTGCATATAATCGAGGACCATGAAGTGCCGAGGTTTTTGCATGGGAACGAGCTTGTATTCACTACCGGGATAGCGCATTCAGGCACGGATTGGCTGCTTGAATTTATAATGAAATTGCAGGAGAAAAATTCAAGCGGGCTTGTGCTTAATGTGGGGCCATATATTTCATCGGTTCCGCAGAATGTCATAAGCTATTGCGAGGAAACATCGTTTCCGCTTTTTACGGTGCCTTGGCCGGTGCATTTGATTGACATAACCTATGACCTTTGCCATAGGATTGTGGCAAATGAAGAAATAGAAGTGGGCATTGCCGGCGCCTTTAAAAATCTTATTTATTCGCCGGATGAAGTGAAATCCTACAAGCCTACGCTTGAAAGGAGGGGATTTTATCCCGAAAGCCAGTATTGCGTGATTGCGGCAAAGCCTGAATTTTTGGCTAAAACCGATGAGGATGAAGTTCTGAACAATTTGAAATTCACTGCCAACCGCATACTTAACGGCAGCGGAAGATTGTTTTGCCTTTTTATAAATGAAGATATGTTGGTTGCCATACTTAATGACTTTGATGCAAAGGCGGCGGGGGATTTTATTAAATCGCTCCATGCCGAATGCGAAAAGTTTAAAAATATTTGCCGTGTTTTTATTGGTGCAAGCCCGACAGGAAAGGGGTATCCGTTTGTTTCATCAGCATACAACAAGGCAGTTTGCGCCTTAAAACTTGCAAAAATGCAAAACGAGCCAAGCCTTTTTTATCAAAATCTTGGCATATACAAGCTGCTTGTTTCGGTGGAGGACAGGGAAGTTCTGCATGAATATTACCAAGAAACTCTTGGCAGGCTTGAAGCGGCGGATAAGAAATCCGGCACCGATTATGTACAGACATTGAGAAATTATTTAGAAAATAATTCAAGCGTGCAGGCGGTGGCGCAGAAAACTTATGTCCACCGAAATACTATAAATTATAAAATAAAGCAAATAAAGAAAATACTCAAAACAGATTTGGACGAAAAGGAAAAACTTAAATATCTGATAGCCTTTTATGTTTCGGATTTGCTTTAAAAAAGTTGAAATAAAAAAGCAATTAAGTTATAATAAGGGAGATAATGAAATGCTGACGCAGGAAATTAAAGAAACCGCAGTTAAATATACTTTGCAGTCTTGGTCAAAACAAAAAGGCCTGAACCCCATTCCGGTAAAAGGCGGAGAGGGAATATATTTTTGGGATTTTGAAGGCAACAGGTATTCCGATATGTCGTCCCAGCTTGTGAATTTGAATCTGGGACACGGCAACAGGGCAATAATTGATGCCATAAAGGAACAGGCGGAAAAATATTGCTTTGTCTCTCCGGCATATGCATCCGAACCAAGGGCAAAGCTTGCAAAAATGATTGTGGAGCTTATGCCAGACAATATGGGAAAAGTGTTTTTTACAAACGGCGGAGCGGATGCAAATGAAAATGCCGTAAAAATGGCAAGGATGTTCACCGGCAGGAATAAAGTGTTTTCACGTTACCGCAGCTATCACGGCTCGACTTTCGGGGCGGGGAACCTTACCGGCGAACCGAGGAGGTATCCGCTTGAGCCGGGGATCCCGGGATTTGTAAAATTTTTCGACCCTTATCTTTACCGCGAAAAAATAAGATTTTCATCCGAAATGGAAGCTGCCGAATATTACGTTGACAAATTAAGGGAGCAGGTTTGCTATGAAGGCCCTCAAAATGTTGCCGCAATAGTGCTTGAAACCGTGACAGGCTCAAACGGCGTGATTATTCCGCCGGAAGGGTATTTGCAGGGCGTTAGGAAAATTTGCGACGACTACGGGATAATAATGATTTGCGACGAGGTAATGGCGGGATTCGGAAGAACAGGGAAGATGTTTGCGTTTGAGCATTTCGGCGTAAAGCCGGATATGGTTACTTTTGCAAAGGGAGTCACCTGCGGCTACATACAGCTTGGCGGAGTGGTTGTCAGCAAGGAGATTGCCGCTTATTTTGATGACAATCTGCTGTCCTGCGGGCTTACTTACAGCGGGCATCCGCTTGCCTGCGCCGCCGGTGTCGCGTGCATAAATTATTACAATGAAAACAATGTGCTTGAAAATGTTGAAAAGTCCGGCAAGGTGCTTGGGGAACTGCTGGAAGAGCTTAAAGCAAAGCATAAATGCGTCGGCGATGTGAGGTACATAGGCTTGTTTTCTGCAATTGAACTGGTTCGGGATAAGGTTACAAAAGAGCCGCTGGTTCCTTATGGCGCAGACCCGAAAGGAGTTATGAAATCAATTGTCGGCAGGCTTGCAAAGCAGGGATTTATGACTTACAGCCATGAAAATATGGTTCTTGTTGCTCCGCCGCTGATAATAACTCCTGAGCAGCTTTCTGAGGAAATGGCTAAAATGGATAAGGTGCTTAGCGAAGTTGACGCTGAAATTTAATTTTAGGGGATAGTAAAGTGAATGTTCAGTTTTTTATGCCGACAAAAGTGATTATGGGAAAGGATTGCATAGCCGCAAATGCCGGAGAGCTTGCCGCTTTGGGCAAAAAGGCGCTGATTGTAACGGGCAGGAATTCCGCAAAGGCAAACGGCTCTTTGGCGGATGTGATTGCGGCGCTTTCTGCAAATGGACAGAAATTTGAAATTTTTGACAAGGTAATGAGCAATCCCACCATAGATTGCGTTTATGATGGCGCAAAGGCGGCAAGGGATGCGGGAGCTGATTTTATCGTTGCCATAGGCGGGGGTTCGCCTATGGATGCCGCAAAGGGCATAGCCTTGCTTGCAAGGCAGGATATTCCAAGGGAAGAGCTTTTTTCAGGCAAATACCCGAATGATGTGCTGCCTATGGCATTTGTGCCTACAACGGCGGGAACGGGTTCGGAGGTTACGCCGTATTCAATTTTGACAAACGATAAGCTGCAAACCAAAACAAGCATAGCAAGCCCGCTGATTTTCCCGAAGATTGCCTTCCTTGATGCAAAATATACAGAGGGGCTTTCAAAGGCAACCGCAATAAACACCGCTATTGACGCTCTGTCACATTCGGTGGAGGGTATGCTTTCGACAAGGGCAAACAGGCTGACCGATTGCCTTGCCGCCGAAAGCATCGAAGGAATTTTTTCCTGCATGGATTCTTTAAAAACAGGAAAGCTTTCGTTTGAGGAAAGGGAAATGCTTTTGTATTCCTCCATGCTTGGAGGGATGGTTATTGCCCATACGGGAACGACAGCAGTACACTCTATGGGATATTCGCTTACTTATTTCAGGGACATAGACCATGGACGTGCAAACGGGCTCTTGCTTGGCGATTTTTTAAAGCTGGTTGAAAAGACTTTCCCTGCAAAGGTATCTGAAATAGTTTCATTTGGAGGGCTTTCATCGGCGGAGGAATTTAAAGCAAGGCTTTCGGACCTTTTGGGTGAAAAGGAAAGCTTTGCTCATGATGAGCTTGAAAAATATGCGGATATTGCGGTAAACGCAAAAAATGTAAAGAACGGGATAGTTGTCCCGACGAAAGAAGAGATTTTAAGTATTTATCAAAACAGCCTTATGGAATGAATTTGAAAGCGGGTGGGATTTTGAAGGACAGGGTTTATGCCGAGGCCCCTATTGTAAGGTTGGAGGATTATATTCCGGCGGATAGGTTCAGGACGGTTATGGAAGCACAGCTTGACATACCTCCGGGCTATTCGGAAACAAGAGTTGTTATTGAAATCGGCAAGGATTCGCCGAACAGAAAACTTTTTCCCGAAATATTCGGTTATTCCATGTTTGTTTTTGGATATGTAAGGGAAAATCAAAATATTAAGGATGTTTTTGAAGGAGAAATGGCAAAAGAGTATAAAAACAGAAAAATTTCATTGATAGATTGGAATGATAAATTCCTTCTGCTTTTTGAAAATGGAACAAGGACCATGGAAAGGGCTTTTTGGGTAAGCGTTGAGGATGTAAAATTCCTTATGGAGCATTGCCGACATCCTAATTTAAGAAAAGTTTAAGCTGCATAAGTGCCGCTTTTGGGCGGTGCTTATGTTTTGTTTTGCAAAAAATGCGAAAGGATTTGTTTTAATGCCGCTGAATGTTCTTTTGACTTTAATGGGAAAAATTGTTGTAATGATACTTATAGGGTTTATCCTGAAAAAAACAGGGATTATAACCAATGACGGGCAAAAGGCTTTTTCAAAATTTTTGCTCAAAGCCACTCTTCCCGCGAGCATACTGGCTTCTTCGGGAGAGGAGCTTTCCGGAGAGCTTTCATCGGGCCTTGCCAAAACTGCTGTAATTGCCTTTTTTTACTATGCGGCTGCAATAATAATTTCTGTTTTTATTTCAAAAAGGCTTAATGCTGAAGATAAAACAAAAAAAGTATTCATAACCATGTCTGTGTTTGCAAATACGGGATTTCTTGGATTCCCTTTGTGCCTTGAACTTTACGGCAATGAGGGTATGCTTTATGCCGTGATATACAACTCATTTTTCCAGCTTTTTATGTTTACATACGGGATATACCTTATAAGCAGCAGCGGGAAATTTAATTTGAAGGAGCTTTTTAAAAATCCGGTAACGATAGCTTCGTTTGTGTCGATTGCGATTTTCCTTTCCCCGTTCAGATTTCCGAAATTTCTGCAATCCGCCCTTGAATCGGTTGGAGGGATAACCACTCCGCTTTCGATGATAATAATAGGCTGCACTCTTTGCGGCATGGATTTAAAGGAGCTTTTTAAAGACAAATATTCTTATTTGGTTTCGGCGTTAAGGCTTGTGATTTTTCCGGCGGCAATGATTCTTGTGCTTTCGTTTTTGGGACTTCCCAAAACGGTTGCGGCAACCTGCGCCGTTATAACAGCGCTTCCATGCGGCTCGCTGAACGTGATTTTGGCGGAGGAATATGACTGCAATCCCGAATTTGCCGCAAGAACAGTGGTGCAGAGCATGGTGCTTATGGCAGTTACCATTCCTTGCGTAATTTACATAAGCAATTTAGTGCTTTAATCCTTGACAATTTCAACATAAATTGCTATACTTATAACGTTTTATTAGTAAAAAGCTTTAAAGCATTTGGAGCAAAAAGCTTTAAAGCACAAAAGCGGAAAGGGTAGCATTTTATGGAAAGCTTAATTATTTTGGCCGTATATCTGCTTGCCATGGTGGGTATAGGGCTTTATTCATGGAGGAAGACAAAAAACGTTTCGGATTTTGTCCTTGGGGGAAGAAATGTAGGCTCATGGCTGACCGCATTTGCTTACGGCACATCGTATTTTTCCGCGGTTGTTTTTATAGGCTATGCGGGACAGTTCGGATGGAACTACGGCCTTTCCGCAACTTGGATAGGCATAGGCAACGCGCTTATAGGCAGTTTGCTTGCATGGCTTGTGCTTGGCAGACGGACAAGGGTTATGACAAAGCATCTTGAAAGCGCAACCATGCCGGACTTTTTCGGCAAAAGATATGACAGCAAAGCGCTTAGAGTGGTTTCATCGGCGATAATTTTCATTTTCCTTGTGCCTTACAGCGCATCTGTTTACAAGGGTCTTGGCAACCTTTTTTCGCTTGCTTTTGATATTGATTTGAATTTGTGCCTTGTAATAATGGCGGCGATAACGGGATTTTACGTTATTGCGGGAGGATACCTTGCCACTGCGATAAGCGATTTTGTTCAGGGGATTATAATGCTTGCCGGAATAATCCTTGTAATAGTTTCCGTGCTTTCTGGAAAAGGAGGATTTACCGAGGCTGTGAATCAGCTTTCGCAAATCCAATCGGCAAGCGGCAAGACGGGGATTTATACTTCGCTGTTCGGGCCCGACCCAATGGGGCTTTTTGGGGTAATAGTGCTCACTTCGCTTGGAACATGGGGACTTCCTCAAATGATACACAAGTTTTATACTATAAGGGATGACAAGGCAATTAAAAAAGGCACGGTAATTTCAACGGTCTTTGCGCTTGTCATTTCGGGCGGCTCTTATTTCATGGGAAGCTTTGGAAGGCTTTACGTTGAGGCCGGAGAAAACGGCAAGCCTGCGGCGGGATATGACATGATAGTTCCGCAAATGCTTAAAGGCAATGTTTCGGATATTTTGCTTGGAGTAGTGGTCGTGCTTGTTTTTTCAGCGTCAATGTCCACGCTTTCGGCGCTTGTAATGGCGTCAAGCTCCACTTTTACGCTGGATTTTCTTAAAGGGAACATAGTAAAGAATATGTCCGTTAAGGCTCAAATGCTTGCGATAAGGATTTTGTGCGCATTTTTTGTAATTCTTTCACTGGTGATTGCCCTTAATCCTAACAATCTTATTACGGCGCTTATGTCGCTTTCTTGGGGAGCGCTTGCAGGCTCTTTCCTTGCTCCGTTTTTGTACGGGCTTTATTGGAAAGGAGTTACAAAGGCGGCCGTTTGGGCAAGCTTTATAACCGGAATAGGCGTTACCGGCTCAAATTACATAATAAGCCTTGCGCTTGGCAAGGCCGGCGGAGTAGGCTTTACCACGCCTCCGATGGCGGGGGCCATTGCAATGCTGGTTTCCCTTGCGGTTGTTCCGGCGGTAAGCCTTTTAACTAAAAAGATTGACAAAAAGGTTGTTGAAACGGCCTTTGAGTGCTATAATGAAAAGTAATATTTAAATCAATGGATGAAAATACGGGCAGATTTATGTGCTTGGCGCAGGTCTGCCCATTAAGTGTTTAATAAAGGAGATAGCAAAAAATGTTTTTCCAAAAGGAAATTGAAACCATGCCGCGCCAAAAAATAGAGGAGCTTCAGCTTGAAAGGCTTAAATGGCTTGTGAAGTACTGCTTTGACAATGTGCCGTTTTACAATAAAAGGCTTTCTGAGGCAGGAGTTGCTCCCGAAAAAATAAAGAGCCTTTCGGACATAAAGTATATTCCTTATACAACGAAGGATGATATAAGGGATACATACCCGTTTGGACTTTTCGGACAGCCGATGAAGAAAATCGTGAGGATACACGCATCCTCAGGAACGACGGGAAAGCCTACGGTTGTTGGGTATACGAAAAATGACCTTGAAAATTGGAGCGACTGCGTGGCAAGACTTTGCGCCGCCGCCGGAGCTACGGATGAGGACATAGTTCAGATTGCTTTTGGATACGGGCTTTTTACGGGAGCATTGGGACTTCATTACGGCCTTGAAAAAATAGGGGCTACTGTTGTTCCGACATCCAGCGGGAACACGGAAAAGCAGATTATGCTGATGCAGGATTTCAAAACCACAGCACTTGTTTCCACGCCGTCCTATGCCCAGTATATAGGTGAAATGGCAAGAGAAATGGGCGTTATCCAAAATATGAATTTAAGGCTTGGACTTTTCGGCTCCGAGGGGTGCACGGAGGAAATGCGCGGACAGATTGAAAAGACACTTGGGCTTTTTGCAACCGACAATTACGGCATGAGCGAGCTTATGGGCCCCGGAGTTTCGGGAGAATGCGAATTCAGGTGCGGAATGCACATAGCCGAGGACCATTTCCTTGCGGAGGTAATTGATTCTAAAACGGGCGAGGTGCTCCCGAAAGGCGAGCAGGGCGAGCTTGTAATAACCACTCTTACCAAAGAGGGAATCCCTATGCTAAGGTACAGGACAAAAGATATAACTCAAATAAATTACGAGCCTTGCGCCTGCGGAAGAACCCATGCAAGAATGGCAAAGATAAAGGGCAGGAGCGACGATATGCTTAAAATCCGCGGGGTAAATGTGTTCCCGTCGCAGATTGAAAGCGTGCTCATGGGCTTTGACCAGATTGCTCCGCATTATCAGCTTGTGGTTACAAGAGAGAATTTTTCGGACGCGCTGGAAGTAAAGGTTGAACTTGCCGACAGCAGTCTGCTTGAAAATTACGGCGAGCTTGAAAACCTGCAGAAAAAGATACACCATAATTTAAAAACGGTTCTGGGAATTGATACGAAGGTTTCGCTTGTCGAGCATAAATCGCTTGAAAGATTTCAAGGCAAGGCAAAAAGGATAGTGGATTTGAGAAAAAGCTGATAAAAAAGCATCAAAATGCTCTTAACAATCGGCGAAATTCATGCTAAAATTAAAACATAAAAGCTTGAAAGGAATGTATGTATGAAAAAATTGATGCTTGGGAACGAGGCTTTTGCAAGAGGCCTTTATGAAGCAGGCTGCAAGGTTGCTTCAAGCTATCCCGGAACGCCTTCTACGGAAATAACCGAAGAAGCGGCAAAATATGATGAAATTTACTGTGAATGGGCGCCGAATGAAAAGGTTGCAATGGAAGTTGCAATAGGCGCGTCAATTGCCGGCGCAAGGGCTTTTTGCGGCATGAAGCACGTTGGGCTCAATGTTGCGGCGGACCCGCTTTATACCGCTTCATATACCGGAGTGAACGGAGGGCTTGTCATTGCCGTTGCGGACGACCCCGGAATGCATTCGTCGCAAAACGAGCAGGATTCGCGCCACCATGCGATAGCTTCAAAGGTTTTGATGCTTGAACCGTCCGATTCGCAGGAATGCAAGGATTATGTAAAAGAGGGATTCAAGCTTTCGGAAGAATTTGACACTCCGGTAATAGTAAGGCTTTCGACAAGGGTTTCTCATTCGCAGTCGATTGTCGATGTTTTGGATAGGGAGGAAATCCCGCTTAAAAATTATTCCAAAAACATCCCCAAATATGTTATGATGCCTGCGATGGCAAGGGGCAGGCATGTTTTCGTGGAGGAAAGGATAAAAAGGCTTGTTGAATTTGCGGAAAAATCACCGCTTAATAAAATTGAGGATAACGGAGGAAAAATCGGCGTAATCACAAGCGGAATATGCTACCAGTATGCAAAGGAGGCGCTTGGCGACAGCGTTTCTTATTTGAAGCTTGGAATTGCAAATCCTCTTCCGGTGGAGCTTATAAAGAACTTTGCGGCTAAATTTGAAACGGTTTATGTAATTGAAGAACTTGACGATATAATTGAAACACATTGCAAAAAGCATGGAATAAATGTAAAGGGAAAAGAACTTTTCGGATTTATAGGCGAGCTTTCGCAGTCGATAATTGCAGAGAAGCTTTTGGGCAAAACAAATGAATTTGCCGCCCTTGATGAAAATATTCCCGTGCGTCCTCCGGTAATGTGCGCAGGCTGCCCTCACAGGGGAGTTTTCTATGCTCTTTCCAAAAACAATATAACCGTAAGCGGCGATATTGGCTGCTATACACTTGGAGCGACGGCTCCGCTTTCGGCAATGGATACCACCGTTTGCATGGGAGCATCCGTTTCGGGACTCCACGGCTTTAATAAAGCAAGGGGCGAGGAGGCTGAAAAGAAATCCGTTGCCGTGATAGGCGATTCCACATTTATCCATTCCGGAATAACCGGACTTATAAACATTGCCTACAATGCTACAAATTCAACGGTTATAATACTTGACAATTCCATTACGGGAATGACCGGACACCAGCATAATCCGACAACAGGATACAATATAAAGGGCGACCCGGCGGCAAAGGTTGACCTTGAAAAGCTTTGCCGCGCTGTTGGAATTGAGCGTGTAAGGGTGGTTGACCCGTACAGCCTTGCCCAGACCGAGGCGGCAATAAAGGAAGAACTTGCAGCAGACGAGCCATCCGTTATAATCGCGCGCAGGCCTTGTGCGCTCCTTAAAAATGTAAAGCATAAGGCTCCGCTTTATGTGGATAAGGACAAGTGCAAATCCTGCAAGGCATGCCTTAAAATCGGCTGCCCATGCATAAGCATGAAGGACGGCAAGGCGGAAATCGAACAGACCCAGTGCACCGGATGCGGAATATGCATGGAACTTTGCAAGTTTGGGGCAATTAAAGAAAACGGAGGGAAAGAGTAATGGAAACAAAATCAATAATGATAGTGGGAGTCGGCGGACAAGGCTCATTGCTTGCGTCAAGGCTCCTTGGAAATGTTCTTCTTTCCCAAGGCTTTGATGTAAAGGTTTCGGAAGTGCATGGAATGTCCCAAAGGGGCGGCTCCGTTGTGACATATGTAAAATACGGGGATAAGGTTTATTCCCCTGTGATAGAAAAAGGCGAGGCGGATGCAATAATCGCTTTTGAACAGCTTGAAGCGGCAAGGTGGGTGCCTTATCTTAAAAAAGGCGGACATTTGATATTTTCAACGCAAAAATTAAATCCCATGCCGGTAATTACGGGAGCGGCAAGCTATCCGGAAAATATACCGGAAAAGCTGAAAGCTCTTGGCATTGACGCAATTCCGGTTGATGCGCTTTCGCTTGCAAAAGAAGCGGGTTCGCCAAAGGCATCGAACGTTGTGCTTATGGGAGTGCTTTCGACAAAAATGGGCTTTCCCGAAAAGGTTTGGCAGGATGCCCTTGAAAAATGTGTTCCCGCAAAATTTCTTGAAATGAATAAAAAGGCGTTTGAACTTGGAAAAAATTCATAAAAAGGGCGAGGGATTTTAAAATGCGCTTTGAAAATGTCACTGTGGTAAAAAAGGCAAATGTTTATTTTGACGGAAAAGTTTCAAGCAGAACCATCCTTTTTCCGAATGGTGAAAGGAAAACTCTTGGGTTTATGCTTCCCGGGGAATATGAATTTTCCACCGGTGCAAAAGAGGTCATGGAAATCATAGGCGGAGAAATGGAAGTTATGCTCAAAGGCGAAAATATTTATAAAACTTTCGGCGAAGGTGCAAGCTTTGAAGTCCCCGCGAATTCAAGCTTTAAGATAATTGTAAAAAAATATGCCGATTACTGCTGTTCATACATAGAAAAATAAAAGGGGATACTTTTATGCCTAAATATTGGAATGAATCAATTGAATGCGCAACTCCCTATGAAATGCAGGCTCTGCAAAGCTTCAGACTTTCGCAGACGGTAAGGCGTGTCTATGAAAATGTTCCTTATTACAGAAAGAGGATGGATGAAAACGGAGTAAAGCCAGAAGATATAAAATCCGTTGCAGACCTTTCAAAGCTTCCCTTTACCGTAAAGCAGGATTTGAGGGATACATACCCCTATGGGCTTTTTGCTGTGCCCATGAGCGAAGTCGTAAGGCTTCATGCTTCTTCCGGAACGACGGGAAAGCAAATTGTTGTCGGATATACAGAAAATGACATAGAAATCTGGAAAGAGGTAATAGCAAGGGCAATTACCGCTGCGGGCGGCGGCAAGGATGATTTCATCCATGTTTCCTACGGATACGGCCTTTTTACGGGAGGGCTTGGACTGCATTACGGCGCTGAAAAAGTCGGGGCAACCACAATTCCCGTTTCGGTTGGCAATACCGCAAGGCAAATTACCATAATGAGGGATTTCGGTTCTACCATACTTTGCTCCACACCGTCTTATGCGCTTTATCTTGCAGAAACATTAAAGGAAATGGGCGTGGATAAATCCGAACTTAAATTGAAGGCGGGGATTTTCGGCGCCGAGCCTTGGAGCGAGGAAATGCGCGCGGAAATACAGGAAAAGCTTGGCATAAAGGCTTACGATATTTACGGCTTGTCGGAAATAATGGGGCCCGGCGTTGCGTTTGAATGCGAGGACCAGAGCGGGATGCACATTTCCGAGGACCATTTTATTCCCGAAATCATTGACCCGGATACCGGAGAAGTGCTTCCCGACGGAGTTCAGGGAGAGCTTGTCTTTACCTGCATAACCAAGGAGGCATTCCCCCTCATAAGGTACAGGACAAGGGATATTGCCGTGCTTGAAAGGGGACAGTGCAGGTGTGGAAGAACGCTTGTAAAAATGCTTAAGCCCCGCGGAAGAACCGACGATATGCTAATCATAAAGGGCGTAAATGTGTTCCCGTCGCAAATTGAAAGCGTACTGCTTTCTCTTGGCAATACCAGCCCGCATTATCAGCTCATTGTTGATAGAGTAAATAACAACGATACCCTTGAAATTCAAATTGAAATTTCGCCTGAAATGTTTTCGGATACTGTTAAAAATCTTGAAGAGCAGGAAAACATCATCAAGGCGGCGGTGGAATCCACTCTTGGCATTGCGGCTAAAATCCGCCTTGTAGAGCCTAAAACAATAGCGCGCAGCGAAGGCAAGGCGGTAAGAGTTATAGACAAGCGCAAAAAGTAATATAATTTTTATAGGAGGGATTTAAAATGTTGATTAAGCAGCTTTCGGTTTTTGTTGAGAACAGGCCCGGCAGATTGTCCTCCATTACAAAGCTTTTGGGGGAAAACGACGTTGACATCCGCGCCCTTTCAATTGCCGACACCCGTGATTTTGGAATTTTAAGGCTTATTGTAAATAATCCCGACAAAGCGCTTGAAGTGTTGAAGGGCGCGGATTATTCGGTTACCCTTACAAACGTTATTGCCATAGGAATTGAGGATAAGCCCGGAGGACTTGCCAAGGCAATGGAAGTGCTTTACCAAAATGGAATAAGCGTGGAATATATGTATGCTTTCATAAGCAAGACTGACAACACCGCATTTGTGATACTCAGAGTTGAAAACAGCGAAAATGCCGCGGATGTCTTGCAGAAAAACGGCATAAAACTTCTTACCAGCGAAGAAATATACAAAATGTAATTTTTGCAATAAAAATCCCCGATGTAGAAATCGGGGATTTTTTTGTGTTCAGTGACATTTTCCGGAATGCGGGCAGTGGTCGCATCCACAGCCGCAACCGCCTTTTTTGCTATCCTTTATGTATTTTCTTATACCAAATATACTTAAAGTTAAAACAATGACGCCTATAATAATTGTGGGAATCATAAGTATTCTCCTTTCACGCTTTTGATGCGGCGGGATTTAAATTCCTTTTTGCCGCAATTATCGGAATGGAAACTGCAAGAACTGCAACTAAGACCGATATTGCCGCGCCTAAAATGCTTCCGGTGCCAAGGAAAAGGCTTCCGATTTGGTTTATCAGCAAAGCGACAATGTAGGCCACTCCGGTCTGGAAAGCAACCGTTATTAGCGTCCATTTTGCGGACCCCATTTCACGCCTTATTGCGCCGATTGCCGCAAAGCATGGGGCACAGAGCATATTGAATGCTATAAAGGCATAAGCCGAAACCGGAGTGAACATTGCCGCAACATTTGAAAGGAGCTCCGTGTTTTCTTCCGTTGCTTCTCCGGAAACATTAAAGAGGATTCCGAAGGTTGCAAGCACGTTTTCTTTTGCCACAAGTCCTGAAATTGATGCCGCAACCGACTGCCAGTTGCCGAAACCAAGCGGGATGAATAGCGGGGCAAGAACCGAGCCGAATTTCGCAAGTATGCTGCCGTCGCCCTCAACCATTCCAAAGGAGCCGTCCTGCCAGCCGAAAGAGGAGAGAAACCAGATTATTCCGCAGGCGGCGAAAATAACTGTTCCGGCTTTGATTATAAACGACTTTCCCCTGTCCCACATATGTATCAGCACGCCTTTGCCGGATGGGATGTGGTATTGCGGAAGCTCCATCACAAACGGCGCCGGGTCGCCTTTAAAGAGGTTCGTCTGCTTTAAGATTATGCCGCAGATGATTATCATTGTCACGCCAAGGAAGTAAACCGAGGGTGCAACCCAAGCGTTCCCTCCGAAAAGAGCGCCTGCCATAAGGGCAATTATCGGAATTTTTGCACTGCATGGGATGAATGTCGTGAGCATTATTGTCATTTTGCGGTCGCGCTCTTGCTCAATTGTCCTTGAAGCCATTATGCCGGGCACTCCGCAGCCGGATGAAATCAGCATGGGGATGAAAGATTTTCCCGAAAGTCCGAATTTGCGGAAAATCCTGTCCATTATGAACGCAACCCTTGCCATGTAGCCGCAGTCTTCAAGGATTGAAAGGAAGAAGAACAGCAGCATGATTTGCGGCACAAATCCAAGTACGGCGCCCACTCCGGCAACAATTCCGTCCACTACAAGGCCTGTCATCCAATCGGCAGTGCCAAGGCTTTCAAGCGTTCCGCGCAGCCATTCGGTAAGATTGCCGAATATCGTGTCATTGACAAAATCGGTCAGCACCGTGCCAAGAGTTGAAACGGAAATGTAGTACACAAGGAACATCACCGCGGCAAAAATCGGCAGGGCAAGAATTCTGTTGGTAACAATCATGTCAATCCTGTCCGAAATTGTCATGCCGGAGCCTTTCTTTTTAAGGCAGGAGGAAATTATTCCGGAAATATAATTGTAGCGCTCGTTTGTGATGATGCTTTCGCTGTCGTCGTCAAGGCTTTCTTCGCAAGCGGATATTTTTTTCTCGATTTCAGCCTTCTTTTCGGCGGGGATATTTAATTGTTCAAGAATTTTAGAGTCCCTTTCAAAAAGCTTTAATGAAAACCAGTATGGATTTTCTTTTACGGAATAAATATTTTCAATTTCGGCAAGGGTCTTTTGAATTTCTCCTGAAAAGATTTTCTTTGGAGAAAATTCATGGCTTGCCGCTTCTATTGCTTTTTTTGCCGCGTCAAAAGAGCCCTCGTTTTTCAAGGCCGAAGTTTCAACTATTTCGCAGCCAAGCTCTTCGGAGAGCTTTTTGACATCTATCTTATCCCCGCGTTTTTTAACTATGTCCATCATGTTAAGGGCAATTACCATGGGTATGCCTGTTTCCAAAAGCTGAGTTGTGAGATAGAGATTGCGTTCAAGGTTTGAAGCGTCAACGATGTTTATAATTGCATCCGGCTTTTCGTTTATAAGAAAATTCCTTGTCACGACTTCTTCAAGGGTATACGGCGAAAGGGAATATATCCCGGGAAGGTCAACAATATTTATATCCTTAAAGCCTTTAAGGCGTCCTTCCTTCTTTTCGACGGTAACTCCCGGCCAGTTTCCGACATATTGCGAACTCCCCGTAAGAGCGTTGAACATTGTGGTTTTACCGCAGTTGGGATTGCCCGCAAGGGCGATTTTTAAAGACATATCCATCCTCCTGTTTTTGTGGGAATAGGTTAGTTAAAGCTAACCAATGGGCAGAATTACATAACTTCAATCATTTCAGCATCGGCTTTTCTTAATGAAAGCTCATAGCCCCTGACGGTAACTTCAATCGGGTCGCCAAGCGGGGCAACCTTGCGCACGTAAATTTCAACGCCTTTGGTTATTCCCATATCCATGATGCGGCGCTTTACTGCGCCTTCGCCGTCAAGCTTGACAACCTTTACGGTTTCGCCGCATTTTGCGGATTTAAGAGTTTTCATATGCAAATCTTCCTTTCACTGTTCAACGATAATTCTGTTTGCCATGGTTTTATCTATGGCAATGCGGGTATCTTTTATATTTATTATCATATTTCCGCCAAGCTCTGAAATTACGGTTAAAATCGCGCCTTCGGTAAATCCGAGGTTTTCAAGGAAACGCTTTGTTTCATCCCGTCCGTTGATTTTTTTAACACGGGTTTGAACTCCGTTTGGAGCCATTGTAAGAGGCATAAAATCCGCTCCTTTCAAGCATATGTGTTAGCTTGCTCTAACTTTCTGATTTAAGTTTACCACTGCTAACATGAAAAGTCAAGGGCTTTAAGGACATTAGTTTTAGTTTGTATAAAATGACAAAAAAGGAAGCTTGTAAGTGGCGGTTTTGTTGCGCAACACTAAACAACCGGTTGCGCAAATTTGCTTTAAAAAGTTTGCGGAATACGTTTAATTTATAAGAATTCAACAAACTAAAAAGAATATTTACGTATTACTTGTACATTGTTGAGGCGATTTTGACGTGCTATACTTACATTGTAAGACAACCGATTGCGCAGGAAGGTGAGGAAATGGCCGAAAGCAAAAATGATGAAATTTCAAAGGATATTACAATAAATGATGTGGCAAGAGCGCTTAATTTGTCTAAAACCACCGTATCGCGCGCTATTTCGGGAAAAGGCAGGGTGAGCGAAACAACGCGCAACCTTGTGCTTTCCTACGCAAAGGAGCATAATTATATGCCCAATGCGATAGCAAGAAGCCTTGCGCATTCAAAGACCTTCAATATAGGAGTTGTGATTCCGTCCGATGCGGATGCCGCGGAAACCCCGTTTTTTCAGAGGGTGCTCATGGGAATATGCGAAACGGCGGCAAGCAGGGATTACGATGTGCTTGTGGCGGCAAGCTCCGAGCATGACATATCAAACCTTAAAAGGATGGTTATAAACCATAAGGTTGACGGAGTGATACTTACCCGTTCTTTAAGGCACGATGCTCCGGTGGAATTTTTAAAGCAGATGAACGTTCCGTTTGTGGTAATCGGCGAAACTGTTGATAAAAGCGCCGTCCAGATTGACAACGACGTAACGGCGGCATGCAGCGAAATGACTTCGATTTTGCTTAGGATGGGTATAAAATCCATTGCGCTGATTGTGGGCAATCTTGAATACATAGTAAACCGCCGGCGCTATGACGGCTTTATGAGAGGATTTCTTGAATGCGACAGGATAGCGGACCAGTCGCTTGTTTTCCAGAATGCGGGAAGCATGCCTATGGTGGACAGTGCGGTTTCAAAAATACTTAAAAAGAATGTTGACTGCATAATAGCCAGCGATGATTTGATATGCGGAAGAGTTTTGACAAAGCTTAGGGAAAAGAATATAAGCGTTCCCGGTGAAATAAAGGTTGCTTCATTTTACAACAGCTTTATGCTTGAAAACAACAATCCGCCGATAACTTCGATAAACATTGATGTCCACGCGCTTGGCGGAACGGCTGCAACAACCTTGATGAAACTTATTTCCGGCGGAAATGTCCAGCGGAAAATTATTATGAACCATGAGATTTTGCTCAAAAAATCAACGGTTTAAAGAGGCTTTTATACGGATTTGCCGTATTAAGTAATAATAACATATTTTGGAAGGAAAGTTATAAAAATGAAGGAAAACGGATTTAGAGGCTTCTTTAAAAAGCTGTACAAATATAGGGTATTTCTTCTCATGCTTGCCCCGGCGGTGATTTATACGCTGATTTTTTCTTATTATCCGATGACGGGAATTGTAACTGCATTTAAAAAGTACAATTACGCAGGCGGAATCTGGGGAAGCCCATGGAACGGGCTTGAAAATTTTAAATTCTTTTTCAAATCAGGACAGGCGGCGCTGGTAATCAGAAATACGGTATTATATAACCTTTTGTTTATAGCGGTTAATACTGTTACGCAAATTGCGGTTGCGGTTTTCCTTACGGAGCTTTCAAATAAATATTACCGCAAGATTACGCAGTCGCTGATGTTTTTGCCGTATTTTATTTCATGGGTTATCGTAGGCGTCATGGCATTTAATATTTTCAGCTCGGATTATGGATTTATCAATCGCATTATTACTTATTTCGGAGGGGAAAAAATCTCTTTTTATACAACGCCTCAGGTGTGGCCGTTAATTCTTTTGTTCTTTAGCGTGTGGAAGGGAATCGGCTACGGTTCCGTCATGTATCTGGCAGCGCTTATGGGAATTGATACATCGATTTATGATTCAGCTAAAATCGATGGAGCAAATGTGTTCCAAAGAATTTTTTATGTTACTATACCGATGATTATGCCGACCACAATTATTCTTTTATTGTTGGCTGTAGGCGGAATCTTCAAGGGGAACTTTGATATGTTCTATAATCTGGTTGGCAACAATGGATTGTTGTATAACTATACGGATGTTATAGATACCCTGACCTTCCGTGCGTTAATCAGCAGCAACAACTTCGGCATGTCTGCGGCAATCGGCTTGTTCCAGTCTGTGCTTTGCTTCATTACCGTTTTGATTGTTAATAAGCTGGTTGGAATGTACGATAAAGACTACACATTGTTCTAAGAGGTGAAAAAAGTGAAATCTGATAAGCATTCAAATAAAATAAAAAGAGGTTCGGATGTTATTGCGCTAAATATTATTTCATATGCGTTTTGCGGGATTGTCGCTCTGGTTTGTTTGGTTCCGTTTGTAATGATTGTGTCCGGTTCTTTTTCTTCCGAGAAAGCTATTCTTCAGAACGGTTTCAGCATCTTGCCTCAGCAGTTCAGTTTAGAGGCATATAAGACCGTATTCAAGGACCCCATAGTCATATTAAGGGCATATTGCACAACTATTTGCCTTACGATTGTTGGAACGGTAGTCGGGCTGCTGCTTCAAACCATGACTGCATATGTGCTATCCAGAAAAGACTTTGGGTGGAGAAATGCGTTTTCTTTGTTCTTCTATTTTACTACACTATTTTCCGGCGGATTGGTGCCTTACTTTATATTGATTACGCAGACCTTGAATTTGCGCGATAATTATCTTGCGCTGTTGCTTCCGTTGATTTTCAGCGTATACAATCTGTTGATTATGAAGAGCTATATCATGGGGATTCCGGATTCACTGATTGAAGCGGCAAAAATTGATGGCGGCGGGGAATTCCTTATCCTGTTCAAGATTGTGCTTCCGCTGATAAAGCCTGCCCTTGCAACTGTCGGGCTCTTCATTGCATTGGCATATTGGAACGACTGGTACAATGCAATGCTGTACATAAAATCAGAGGAAAAATATCCGCTGCAATATTTCTTATATCAGCGTGTAAATAACATTGAAGCTTACAAAAAGCTGCTTTCCAACGCTGCGGCAAGCAGCGTAGCCAGCGCGGTATCACTTCCTACACAGACATTAAAGATGGCGCTGACGGTTGTTGTAACAGGACCGATTGTTTTGGCGTATCCATTGGCGCAGAAATATTTCGTTCAGGGCATTACGATTGGAGCGGTAAAGGGTTAAGGATTTAATTAATCGGATAGGATTTGTTAAGCGGGAATGGAAAAACAGCAGTATTTTTGAAAGACATCAAAGGCTTTCATGAGCTGGGAGGAGAAGAAAATTTTCATTTGGCTTAACAATACTAATATAATATTTCAGGAGGATTATTATGGGGAAGATAACCAAAAAGTCATTATCTGCATTTCTTGCTGCTGTCATGGCGGCGGGAACGCTTGCGGGATGCGGTTCATCAAATGGAACATCAAGCAGTGCAAGCTCAAGCAATAATTCTGAAACAACAGCCGCAGGAGGGGCATCAAAAGTTGACACCTCACAGCATGTGGATTTGACAATGTATCTGATTGGCGAAAGAACACCGGATTTTGATGAGGTTTATGGAAAAATCAATGAAATTCTGGAAAAGAAATTGAACTGCTCTTTAAGCGTAGAGTTTTTGTCATGGGGCGAACATGATGCCAAGTATTCGCTTTTGTTTTCTTCACAGGCAGATTTTGATTTAATTTTCACGGCTTCCAGCTGGTGCCATTATGAGCAAACTGTTGCATTGGGCGGATTTTATCCTCTGTCAGAAGAATTTATTCAGACTTATGCGCCGGATATTTGGAAGGTTGTGCCTCAAATGGCATGGGACCAGGCAAAAATTGACGGACAGATTTATATGGTTCCAAACTATGCAAATGAATTTGGTCAGGACGTTATGGCTGTCCGCGGCGATTTAATGAAAAAATATGGTTTTGATGATATTACAAGCTGGGACCAACTGGTTGCTTTTTATAAAGCATGTGCGGCAGACGGCATATATGCAAGCCAAGGCGGTCCTTGGTTCCAGTATTTCCAATCAAAAGGACTGTCCATAACCGGCGGAGCTCCAAAGGGCGGAGAATTGATTCTTTACAATACTCAGAATCCGGATGACATGGAATTTACTTATGTTCCGGAATGGGACGGCTTCCGCGATTACTGCATACAGATGAAAGAACTTGTTGATGCAGGATGCTGGTCAAGGGACGTATTGAATTCAACCGATGAAAGACAGGTAGGTCTTCTTACCGGAAAAACAGCAGCTATGATTTGGAACCTTGGAAGCTGCGCTACTTATGCAAAACAGGCAAACAAAGAACATCCGGAGTGGAATGTGACAATAGTTGACCCAAATAAATCTATGCCGAAAAAAGTTAATTCGTATATCAACAATGGCGTGGCAATAAATGCTAACAGCAAGAACAAAGAAAGAGCCATGATGGTATTGAATGAATTCTATACAAATCCGGAAGTTTATGACCTTGCTATGCTCGGCATAGAAGGAAAGCATTGGGAAGCAGTTGGCGATGACCAGTACAAGGTTATTGATGAAAGCGGATATGGTGTATCCAGCAACTGCAACTGGGGCTGGAACAATATGACCATCCAAAGAAAAGAGTATATCGAAAACAGAACAGCTTTGGATGACAGGATTGATGAATTAAGAGATTCGTTTAATGCCAACATTAAGAAGGACCATGTATATGATGGATTTAACTTTGATTCCACAAAAGTAAGCACACAGTTTGCAGCAGTGGAAGCAGCACTTGGCAATTACTTTGACCCGTTGAAAAATGGACTTGTAGATGACGTTGACAAATCAATTGCAGAGATGAAAGCAGCATTGGAAAGCGCAGGAATTCAGGACGTTTTAACTGAATTAAAGCGTCAGGCAGAACAATATGCAGCTGAGAAACAGGCAAAATAACACATAGAAAATGTGCTGTTTCACTAAATAATTTTTAGTGAAACAGCATTTTCCTTATCCAGATAAATACGGAAAGGAGATTATTATGAAAAAATCCGGCGTTAAATTTGTAGCGTTATGCGTTGGTGCAAGTCTCTGCTGTACTTTTTTATCCGGATGCGGAGCAAATAATAAGTCATCAGCCGCAAAAGCCGCGATGGAAACAACTACATTTCCGCTTCCGGATGGCCCGGAAGAATCCGATATATATGTTGAACCGATTGCAAACATTTCGGATGATTTTATCAGGGGCATGGATGCGTCTTCTGTGCTTGCTCTTGAAAACAGCGGAGTCACTTATTATAACTATGAAGGCAAAGAACAGGATGTATTCATGACATTGGCACAATCCGGCGTAAACTATATCCGTTTGCGTGTGTGGAATGACCCGTATGATGAAAACGGCAACGGATATGGCGGCGGCAATAATGATGTTGCTACTGCTGTTAAACTTGGAAAACGGGCAACCAAGTATGGGATGAAAGTATGTATTGATTTCCATTATTCCGACTTTTGGGCAGACCCGAAAAGACAGCATGCGCCAAAGGCATGGAAGGGCATGAGCAAAGAAGAAAAATGCAATGCGCTTTATGAATTTACAAAAGAAAGCCTTGCCAAGCTTCTTGACGAAGGCGTAAATGTTGGGATGGTTCAGATTGGCAACGAAATCAACAACGGAATGGCCGGTGAAGTATCTCGTCCTGCGGTTATGAAGCTTTTGCAATCCGGAAGCCGCGCGGTTCGTGAAATATCCAAGGATTACGGGAAAGACATCCAAATTGCCGTGCACTATACAAATATTGAAAATGATGTTGAAATAGACAATATAGCATCAGATTTATCAGAGTTTGGCCTTGATTATGATGTATTTGCATTGTCCTATTATCCGTTCTGGGACGGCACAATTGAAAATATGCAGGCTGTCGCCAGAAACATACAGAAAAAATACGGCAAAAAAGTTGTGATTGCAGAAACCTCTTATTGCTATACTTCTGAAGATGGTGACGGCAGCGCAAATAGCTTGTCCGGAACGAATGACATAGTTGACGGCTACCCTGCATCAGTACAAGGGCAGGCCAGCATGATTCGCGATATATTTGCGGCTGCAAATGAAGCCGGCATAGTCGGTGTATTTTATTGGGAGGGGACATGGATTCCGGTTGGCGAAGCAAACGAGGATAATTCGCCAATTTGGGAAAAATACGGAAGCGGCTGGGCAAGCAGTTTTGCGGCTGATTATGACCCTACTGATGCGGGACTTTATTACGGCGGCTGTTCATGGGATAATCAGGCGATGTTTGATTTTCATGGCCATCCCCTTGTATCGTTAAATGTATTCAAGTATTTGAAATACGGTTCAAATACTGTTGGAAACAGCACTGCGGATAAAAAATAATATTTATGCGGAGGTAAAAATGAAGAGCTTATCATTAAAAACCAAACGTTTTTTATGTGTGCTTGTTGCTTTTCTTTTAATTTTTGGATTTTTTCCTTTGGATGACATAAAAATTTCCGCACAAGATAGTTATGAAGAAATTTCTGTTGCAAACGGCAATTTTGAAGCCGGAGATGCCACAGGCTGGACAATAAATTTCAGTTCGTGGAACAATGCCGGATATACCGTAAGAAGCGACCAATGGGCAACCAACAATACCACCAAAATGCTTAATTTTTGGAATAACGGTTCTTCGGCAATAAATATTTCGATAAGCCAAACCATAAGCGGGCTTGCAGATGGTACATATAAGGCATCTTTCTCAATGGAAGGCGCAAGCGAGACAAATCTTGCTCTTTCGGCAGGAGGCAAAAGCGTTCAGGGAACGGCATCCGGCTGGGATAAATGGGCAACGTTTGAAACCGCTGATTTTGAGGTAAGTGGAGGAAGTTTGATGATAGAAATTTCTGGCACAATTTCATCCTCGCAATGGGGAGATATTGACAATATAAAGCTTTATAAGCTTACCGAAAATGTTGAGCCTCCTGTGCAGGCGGAAATATTTGTCAAAAAAATATCGGGACTCAGTTCAAATTTTATCCGCGGGGTGGATGTTTCCAGCGTAATTTCCCTTGAAAACAGCGGAGTCAAATTTTATGATTACAACGGCAATGAACAGGATATTTTTAAAACACTTTCCGAATCGGGAGTTAATTATATCCGCGTAAGGGTTTGGAATAATCCTTATAATTCAAGCGGCAAAGGATACGGCGGAGGCAACTGCGACCTTGATAAGGCAATAGCAATAGGCAAAATGGCAACTGCAAACGGAATGAAGCTTTTGGTGGATTTCCATTATTCAGATTTCTGGGCGGACCCCGGAAAGCAAAAAGCTCCTAAGGCATGGAGCGGCATGACACTTGAACAAAAAAAGATTGCGCTTTACAATTATACAAAGACAAGCCTTGAAGAAATGCTTGATGAAGGCGTTGACGTCGGCATGGTTCAAATAGGAAACGAAACCAACAACGGCATAGCAGGAGAAACAAATTTCTCCAATATGTGCGAGCTCTTCAAAAAGGGAATTGAGGCGGTCCATGATGTTGAAAGCGAAAGCGGCAAAGAAATTCTTACCGCTCTGCATTTCACCAATCCGGAAACTGCCGGCAGGTATGCAAGCCTTGCAGCATCGCTGAATGCCAACAATGTTGACTATGATGTGTTTGCAAGCTCTTATTATCCTTTTTGGCATGGAACGCTTTCAAACCTTACAAGCGTGCTTAAAAATATAGCCGATACTTACGGAAAATATGTAATGGTTGCCGAAACGTCATATGCCTATACCTCCGAGGATGGGGATGGCTGGGGGAACAGTGTTCCACAAAGCGGACAGGAGCTTAATTACTCCATAAGTGTTCAAGGTCAGGCGAATTCTGTGCGTGATGTGATGAATGCCGTTGCACAAGTTGGGCAAAAAGGCCTTGGAGTATTTTATTGGGAACCTGCATGGGTTCCGGTTCCGGGTTCAAGCCTTTCGGCAAGGCAGGCGCTTTGGGAGCAGTGTGGTTCCGGCTGGGCATCAAGCTATTCGGTGGAATATGACCCCGATGATGCAGGAAAATGGTATGGCGGAAGCTCTTGGGATAATCAGGGACTTTTTGATTTTGACGGGAAGCCGCTTCCTTCGCTTAAAGTCTTTAAATATGTTTATACGGGAGCAGAAGCTCCGCTTGAAATTGACCATTTTAAAGACATAAGCCTTACTTTTAATTTTGGAGATACGATTGTTTTGCCGGATACCGTGACTGCGGTTTATAATGACGGTACGGAAAACGACGTTGCAGTTTCGTGGAATGCTTCCCAGCTTCAAGCGGCGCAAAACGGCGGTGCGGGTAAATACAAGATTTCCGGCACAGCAGGGGGAAAGACGGTTTATTGCAATGTTACCGTACTTGCCTATAATTACATTAAAAATTACAGCTTTGAAAATGGGAATACGGATTGGACGCTGACAAATAACGGTTCAGGTTCGGTTTCAATTAAATCAGACAAAAACAATGCCTATACCGGCAGCTATGTGGTCCATTTTTATTCAGCATCAGGAAATGTAAATTTTGACGTTTCGCAGACAATAACGGGCCTTGAAGACGGATATTATGATTTTTCCGCTTTTATGCACGGAGGAAGCGCAACCGAGCAGAATAATTACATTTACATTGAGGCAAACGGAGAAAGAAAAACCGCGGCAATGAGCGTCAGTGCATGGAAGGAATGGAAAAATCCAAAGATTTCAAAGGTTTATGTCTCCGGTGGAAGTGTCACCATAGGCGCACATGTTGAAATTGCCACTGCCGGTGCGTGGGGAGCGCTTGATGACTTTGTGCTTAATTACATAGGCAAAACGCTTGACAACGGAAACTCCAATAATGGCGGAAATAATAATAACGGGAACAGCGGCAATAATTCTTCAAACTCTTCAGAAAATTCCTCCAAAACTCAATATGAAAGATTTTGGGGAAAAGCCAAAGAAACCATAAATAATCTTGGCGATGGAAAGACAGCTGAATTTAATATGGAAAATACTTCAAAAGTTCCCAAGGAAATTTTTGAGAGTGCAAAAGGCAAAAACGTAAATCTTCTGTTTAAGTTTGACGGTTACAGTTGGACAATAAACGGCAAAGATATAGGAGAAGGCTTTAATGAAACTAATTTCAGAGTAAATTACGGCGATGATGATATCTTTGTGCCAGAAATGGTTCAAAAGCTTGCAAACGGCAATGAATTTGAGCAAATGCAGCTTGCGCACGATGGAAAATTCGGCTTTAATGCAAAATTAAAGCTCCTTGCCGGCAAAAAGTATTCCGGAAAATATGCAAATCTTTATTATTACAACAATGATACCTCCAAATTTGAGTTTATGGGCAGTTATCTTGTTGACGAAAGCGGATATGTTGACCTTGAATTTTCGCACGCATCAAAGTATGCGTTGGTTTACACAAGCAAACCGGTTGATTTGCTTTCGGCAGGAGCATCAGTTGCAGATAATGCGGCAGCAATAAAATAGTGTTGAAAAACACCTCCCCATGCATTTGCATGAGGAGGCTGTTTTTAATCCTGCTGTTTTTTAAGAATAAATTTCTTTACTTCTTTATAGAGCATATTTGCCTGTGCTGAGAGCTCTTCGCTTGTGGCGGCGCTTTCTTCGGCAGTGGCGGAGTTTGTCTGAACAACCACCGCAATTTGCTCTATGCCTTGATTGATTTGAGTTATTGCCATTGCCTGAGATGATGAGGCATTGTCGATTTTTTCAATTGCATCCCTTATAAGCAATGATTTTTGGGTTGCGTCTTCAAGCGAAGCCGCAGTATTTTCGGCTGTTTTTGAGCCTTCTGAAACGGCTTTTATTGAATTTTCGATTAAGATTGCGGTTTGCTTTGCCGCATCGGCGGATTTGCTTGCAAGGTTGCGCACCTCGTCTGCAACTACTGCAAAGCCTTTGCCTGCTGTTCCGGCGCGGGCAGCCTCAACTGCGGCGTTAAGGGCAAGCATATTTGTCTGGAAAGCTATTTCGTCGATTACATTTATAATCTTTTTAATTTCAGCGGAAGATTGCTTTATATCCTCCATTGAGGAAAGCATTTTTTCCATTGAGGAATTGCTTTCTTCAATTTTGTCAACAGCTTCTTTTATATATTCGGAAGCTTGCTTTACATTTTTTGCATTTTGATTTATTCCATCGGAAATTTCGTTAATTGAAGCTGTAAGCTCTTCTATTACGCTTGCCTGTTCGGTTGCTCCTTGCGAAAGTGCCTGTGCGCTGTCAGAAACTTGGCTTGAACCGGTTGAAACTTGTCCTGATGCGGTTTCAATTCTTGAAATGGTTTTGTTAAGCGATTTTATTATATGATTAAGGGAATCCTTAATCGGCGAAAAATCTCCGGCATAATCGCGTTCAACCGAAATATCAAGGTTGCGGTTTGCAATTTCGTTTAAAATATCGGATATTTCCTTAATATATGTATTTAAGGAATAAACAGTGCTTTTAAGGCTTGCCGCAATTTCGCCAAGTTCATCGTCGGAAGTCACATTTATTTCGGAGGACAGGTTTCCTTCGCCCAAATCCCTTGCAAAATTTACAATCTGGTTAACAGGCTTTAAAGCCTTACGCAGAGAAAAGCTTATAAATGCAACTATGAATAAGAGCGCAATAAATGCGGAAACAATTACAGAATAAATTATTGTTTTAGAAGATTTAAGCACCTCATCTTTGCTGACAACAAAAGCGCTCAGCCATTTTTGCTCAATTCCCTGAATTTCAAGCGGAACAAAGATTTTATAAGCCTGTCCTCCAAAAATTTCATTTGCGCCTTCGACTTTTAATTCCTTGCCGTTTGATATTGCATCAAGTATTTTAGCATCGCTTGGCTTAAATGCCGTTCCAAAAAGCGATTTATCCGCAGTATGCGTTACAAAGTTGGCATTGTTTGTGATAATGCAGGCATATGCGGTTTTATATCCGTTGAGGTCGTAATTAAGATTATTTATTTTATCGGTTAAAATATCTGTGTTTGCGACGCCTATAAATTTTCCTGATTCGTCTAAAATAGGGTCGCTTATGGTTATAAGCCAAACAGTCTGACCGTTTGAAAGCTCATAAGAATACGGCTCGGTTATATGCGGCTTTAAAGTTTTCTTTGAAACAGCATAATATTCGCCTTCATTATATACGTCATAATCATTGAAAACATCAGTTTTAATGGAATTTCCATCCCTGTATGCATAATAGGAGAGTCCTTTTGGGGTGTTGCTGAAATACATATTTGGTTCAAATGCAACGTAGGCGGAAAAAATTCTGTCATCATCAAGTATTGAATAAAGTGCTTTTTTTATGAATGTTTCTCCCTGCTCGTTGCCAAGTGTTTTATATTTGTAAACTTCTTTTGCAAGGCTTTGCGCCTGAGTTTGCATAGTATTGAAATATTCGCCTGCAATTTGTGCATTTTCCTTTGCCAAGAGCTGAATTTGCCTTTCGGTGAAATTAGTGGTTAAATCTGTAAGAGTAAAGACCAATACAATGCATATTGCAGTCATTACGGCAGAAATAATAATGGCAAGCTTTGCAGGAATTTTAAATGCAATTTTTTTTGTTGTTTTCATTATTTTACCTTCTTCCCCTTTTTTAGATAAATTTAAAATATTTTTTAATTTTACTGCCATTTTTTCTCTATCTTTCTTTTATATTAACATAAAAAATATAAATATCAACAAAAATAATAAAAAGAGAATGTTATTAAAATAAAAAGAAAACGATTAAAAAGCTTTTATGTATTTTAAAGGTAAGATAAAGTTTAAATAGCGTAAAAAAATCCCCTTGCTTTAAAAGCAGGGGGATTTTTTTACTTATTGCCGTTAGAAGAAAATTTTTTAATGGCTTTTACGATTGGCAGAACGATTACCATTATACCTATGCATTTATAAAGCGTCGTTGTGGAAATTGCCCCGATTATTAAAGTAAGGGCTGGTTTTCCGGATTTTTCTAAAATTTCCTTGGCATACAAAAGATAAAGCATTGTATAGACACCAAAAGTGTTTGTGAGATTTCCTATTGCAGAAGCAATTAAAATGGATATGGTTTCCGAATGTTTGGATTTTTTAAATGCATTGCATAATCCATGATAAACAAAATATGTAGTTACAGGGATAAGAACTCTTGGAAGAATTGAAACCAATGGATTTACAAAAAACGGGTCTAAAATTGATGATGGTGAAGTTGCGGCAAGAAAAAGGCTTGCGCATCCAAATGACAAGGCTACAATCAACCCTTCCGGAAGGCCGAGAACCATGGCGGTTATAATTGCAGGCACATGGGCTATGGTAATACTGATTATTGGAAGGCGTATCATTCCTATTGGAGTAAATGCAAGCACAAGAGTGAGAGCAATCATCATGCCGGTTGCGGCAAGCGATTTTGTTGAAATTTTTCCTTTGCTGAAAGTTGTCATAAAAAAACCTCCTTGATAATATAGGAAATTTTAGCATTGTTATTCATTGTTATTATTTTAACATATACTTTTTGAAAGTCAATAGCTGGGAATAATAAAAATTTAACAGATGCTGACAAAAACTTATTTTTATGCTAAAATTATAAAAACTGGATTTTTCCATACACGACAAAAGTTGGCACAAAAAATCGGGAACGGCCTTTGAAATTTTAGTATGATGTAAATGCGGAAAGAGGATTGGGATGGACTGGATTGAGGGAATGCGCAGCGCCATTGATTACATTGAAGAGCATTTAGCGGACGACTTGGAAATTGAGGATATTGCCAAATGCGCGTGCGTTTCAAGCTTTTATTTTCAAAGGGCGTTTGCAATGCTTTGCGGATTTACGGTTGGGGAATATATCCGCCGGAGAAGACTTACGCTTGCTGGAATAGAGCTTGTTTCAACGGATGCAAAAATAATCGACATAGCTTTAAAGTATGGCTATGATTCCCCAGACAGCTTTGCAAAGGCATTCATGCGCTTCCATGGTTCGGCTCCGTCTGCTGTTCGCAAGGACAAAGCGATGGTAAAATCCTTTGCCCCACTAAAAATTAAATTTTCATTGGAAGGCGGTTCTGTTATGGAGTACAAAATTGTTGAAAAAGAGGCATTTACTGTTATGGGAGTTTCGCGCAGATTTGTATATGAAACATCTTTTGAGGAAATTCCAAAATTCTGGGCGGAACATTATCAGGGCGACAAATGCAAGGTAGTGTGCGGAATGTATGGCGTGTGTACTGATATGGATGACAATGCAAAGGAATTCGAGTACCTTATTGCCGATAATTATATTCCTTGGAACGACATACCGGAGGGATTTAAGGCAGTTACAATCCCCAAATACACGTGGGCGGTATTTTCTTGCAGAGGGCCTTTGCCGAAATCTTTGCAGGATGTAAATAAGAAGATTTACTCCGAATGGTTTCCTAATTGCAAGGACTATGAAATTGCCGCGGGATACAACATAGAGATGTACCTTCCGCCGGAAAACTATAAAAACGGCACCCAAGACGAAAATTATTATTGCGAAATCTGGATTCCGGTTAAGAAGAAATAGTTTTATTATGCACAAATCCCCTCCTTGCTTCAAGGAGGGGATTTGTGCATTGATTTATTTTTTTGCGTCAAGTCTTTGCTTTAATTCCTGCTGCTTTTTGTATAGCTCAAGCATTAGTACGGGTACGAAAGCGAGGATTACCGCATAAAGGTATAAATTTGCGGGAAGGGATGTAAGTCCGAACGCTGCTGCAACAGGCGGGATGAAAAGGACAAAGGCAATCATCAGTATTGATATTAAAGCGGCAAGAGAGAGATTTTTGTTTGTAAATATGCCGATTTTAAAGAGCGAATGATTTGACCGCATATTGAATGAATGGACGATTTGTGTCAGCGAAAGTATGAAAAATGCCATTGTCCTGCCGGCGGAAATATCGTTTGTGCTTTTCCAGCCTATTAAAAATCCTGCAAGAGTGAGAAGCGCAAACATTATTCCTTGAAGGACAATCTGGATTCCAAAGCCGTTTGCAAAAATATTTTCGTTTTTAGGCTTTGGCTTTCGCTCCATTATATCCTTTTCCACAGGCTCTGTTCCAAGGGCTATTGCGGGAAGACTGTCGGTGACGAGGTTTATCCATAAAAGCTGAACCGAAAGCAGGGGAGTTTGACGCCAGAAAAGCATTGCAAGGAATACGGTTAAAATTTCGCCTATGTTTGTTCCGAGCAAAAAGCCGACGACCTTTTTGATGTTGTCGTAAATTCCGCGGCCCTCATGGACGGCTTCAACTATCGTTGCAAAATTGTCATCGGTGAGCGTCATGTCGGCGGCGCTTTTTGCGGCATCCGTTCCGGTTATGCCCATTGCGCAGCCTATGTCGGCGGCTTTTAGGGCGGGAGCATCGTTTACGCCGTCACCCGTCATAGCAACCACTTCGCCTTGCTTTTGCCAAGCCTTGACAATCCTTATTTTGTCGGATGGGGAAACGCGAGCGTAAACGGAAATGTTCCTTACACGCTTTTCAAGCTCTTCCTCAGGCATTGCGGCAAGCTCGCTGCCGGTAACTGCCTCGTCGCCGTCGTTCATTATGCCAAGCTCCTTTGCTATCGCACAGGCGGTCAGGATGTTGTCGCCGGTTATCATTACAGGCTTGATTCCGGCTTTTTTGCATATTTCAACGGCATCTTTTGCTTCCGGGCGTGCGGGGTCTATCATGCCCACAAGGCCCATGAAATCAAGCCCGCTTTCAAGGGTTTCCGAAGAGATTTGGGCAGGGATGGAATCAATTTCTTTGCAAGCCACGGCAAGGATTCTTAAAGCTTGGGAGCTTAATTCTTCCACATGCTGCCTGATTTTTTCCATGTCCCCCGAAACGCATTTTGAGGAAAGCATGTCAAAGGCGCCTTTTACGATTACAATGTTTTTGCCGTTTATGCGGTTTACCGTAGTCATAAGCTTTCGGTCGGAATCAAACGGTATTTCCGCAAGACGAGGATAGATTTTGTCGATTTCATCTTTTTTCATCCCGTTTTTGTGGGCGGCAAGAACTATTGCGGTTTCGGTGGGGTCGCCTATATGCTTTTCCTTGCCGTCTTCAAAAATCACCTTTCCGTCGCAGCAAAGCGCAGCATAGAGCAGGAGCTTTTTTATTTCCTCCGAATTTTCGCTTGTTATATCTTCAATCAGTTCTGATTTTGCCGAAAAAGCTTTTACAAGCGTCATCCTGTTTTGGGTAAGGGTTCCGGTTTTGTCGGAGCATATTACCGAAGCGCTGCCCAAAGTTTCCACTGCGGGAAGCTTTCTTATGATGGCATTTCTCTTGACCATGCGCTGTACGCCAAGTGCAAGCACTACCGTAACAATGGCCGGAAGCCCCTCCGGTATTGCTGAAACCGCAAGTGAAACAGAAGTCATAAAGATTTCCAAAAGCTCCATTCCGTCAAGAAGCCCCACCACAAATACGACGGCGCAGGCGGCAAGAGCGGCTATGCCAAGGTATTTTCCAAGGGCGGCAAGCCTTTGCTGCAAAGGGGTCTGTTCTTTCGGCTCTTCGGCAAGCAGATTTGCTATTTTGCCTATTTCGGTATCCATTCCCGTTGCGGTCACAACAGCCTTTGCCCGACCGTATGCAGCCAAACAGCCCGAATAAACCATGTTGTGCCTGTCGCCGAGAGGGGCATTTTCGGCAACCTCCGCCAGAGCATCCTTTTCCGCAGGAACTGATTCTCCCGTAAGGGCGGATTCTTCCACTTTAAGGCTTGCCGATTCGATAAGCCTTGCGTCGGAGGGAACAAAATCCCCCGCTTCAAGCAGGATTATATCCCCGGGAACAAGCTTTGAGGCTTCAATTACTCCTGCCGTGCCGTTTCTGATGACTTTTGCGTTTGGAGCCGAAAGGCTTTTAAGGGCATCAAGAGCCTTTTCGGCTTTGTTTTCCTGAATAACGCCGATGAAAGCGTTCAGTATAACGATTAGGAGTATCAGCACAGGCTCAAAAAAGCCTTCGCCCTCGTAAATTGCTGTCGCAAAAGAAACCAGCGCCGCGGCAATCAAAATGAGTATCATTACATCTTTAAACTGCTCAAAAAAACGTGCAAGAAAGCTTTTTTTCTTTTTTTCCTTAAGTTTGTTTTCGCCGTATTGTGACAGTCGCTTTTGGGCCTCTTCTTCGGAAAGGCCTTTTGCCATATCCGTTCCAAGTCCGGAAAGCAAATCGTTAAGTTTTTCGCAGTGCGGTGTCAAACAAATCATCCCTTCATTTTTTTAAAATCCATCTCCTTAAATTGTACCCATTTTTTATGAAAAATCAATCAAGAGCAGGTGTACTTTTCAAGTATTTTTTGGCTTTTGGGATTTTCAGCCCATAGACGTTCGGCCTCTGGGGCCCATTTTTCAGCGGCGGGGATGGTTTTTGAGCAAAGTTCATCGACATCCTCGGGAGCCTGCATATCCGTTGATTTTGCTCCGGACTCCTTTACCATCCTTGCAAGAGCTTCCGGATTGTCAAGCAGGGGACATGGACGCAAATGATTGTGATTGAACGGCTGGCCCCTTCTGTATGCCATGAAAAGAGGTGATTTGAGAGCCTCAATAAGGCTTACGTCATGAATGTTTACATTGGAGTAGTGTATGAATGCGCAAGGTTCAACATCGCCTGCCGCATTTATGTGCAGGTAGCGCCTGCCTCCTGCAATGCAGCCTTCGGTGAATTCCCCGTCATTCCAGAAATCCATTGCAAATATCGGCTTTGTTGCCCTTATTTCACGTACTCGGTTGTACATATACGCACGCTGTTCCGGAGTTGCAAGAAGGTCAAGCTTTGCATCCTTTCCGACCGGCATATAGGTGAAATTCCATGAGAAACGGCAGCCGCGCCTTATCATATCGTCAATGAATTCATCCGAGCCGACGCTTTCGGTGTTGTATCTGTGGTAGCAGGTTGAATATCCAAAGAGGAGCTTATATTTTTTCATGAGTTCCATTGCTTTAATTACTTTTTGATAGGTTCCCTTGCCTCTTCTCATGTCGGTTGCTTCCTCATTGCCCTCAATTGAAAAGGCCAGCGCAAAATTTCCGACACGCAAAAGCTCTTTGCAGAATTTTTCATCTACAAGGGTTCCGTTAGTAAAGGCAAAGAAATAGCAATCGCGATGTGCTTCGCAAAGCCTTATTATATCATCTTTGCGCACAAGCGGCTCGCCGCCGGAGAATATGTAAAAATAAACGCCAAGCTCTTTGCCTTGACGGCATATTGAATCCATAGTTTCATATGAAAGGTTGTTTTTGTTGCCGTATTGAGCTGCCCAGCATCCTGTGCAGGAGAGGTTGCATGCGCTTGTGGGGTCCATGAGGATTGCCCAGGGTATATTGCAGTCGTATTTTTCCTCCGCCGCACGGGAACGCGCCCAACCTTCAAGGTTTTCGTTCACAACAAAGCAGCTTACGAGTTTTTGCAGCACTTTCAAATCCACTTCGTTAAACAAATCCTCGGTAAGGCGCCGCCAATTTCCGTCCTCTTCAAGCAAAGCCTTCTTCATTGCTGTTATTTGCGGTTCAAATAAATGCTCTTTGTCTATTTTTTCGGCAATGCTGAACATAACCGGCAGTTTTTCCATGGGTTTATCTGAAAGGTACCCAAGTAAAAGGTCCACCGCAGTTTTTTTAATGTTCATAAATATTTCCTCCTTTTGACTAACCGTTCGGTTAATTTATGATAAAAATTTTACTGCAAAAAATGCAGCAAAATTTTTAAAACTTGAATTTAAGTATGGTAAATATTTTTACCATGTTAGTAGTTAGTTTATAGTTGTTAGTAGTTAGATTTTGTTGTCTTGCTTTGTTTTGAAGGTGGCTTTGCCCCCTTTACTTACTTTTAAAGCAAACAAAGTTATCAAGTTACCCCCAGTGACTTTTTGTCCGGCGACAAAAAGTCACCAAAAAGCGCCTGCTTTATGCGTCTTAATCCGCCTATTCGCCGGCAACGGACGCCACGCATTCGCTTGCGTCCTGCTCGGCGAATAACGGCTTGCTTTTGTTGACCTGCTTTTCGATTTGGTGCTCACCATTCCAATTTTACTGCGAAAAGCAGGTCTTTTTATTTTGCTTGCCTTAATGACTTTATTAGTAGAAAATCTTTTCCCATTAAGGCAGGGTTCTTTTATTTTTAATTTCTAACTTCTAAAAAGCAAATCTTTTAGTTTGCATGTCTTAGCAATCTTTAATTTTCATTTTTTAATAAAATATCATTGCCGGAAACGAGGGAAGAAAAAACAACTTCGAAAGAATCAAGAAAAGAATTTTTCATTTTGTCCTCACTTAATCTATTGATATTTCTGAAATCATCATAATATGCCGCAAAACTTACCAAAGGAATAATGGAAAAGAAAAAATTAAATATGGTCATGTCTTCTGAAAAGCAAAAATCGCTGTCGGCCTCTGAAATGGTTTTTAAAATCAGGTTTGTTTTCGTGTCATTTAAGCTCATGAATTCAAAGAGCGCATTATGGTGCTTGCTGTTTTTAAGGGATTCCAGCATTAAAATTCTTAAAATTGCCCTGTTTTCGAGCACAAAATCAAGAATCTTTTCATAGCAAAGTCTAGCATTTTGCAGAAAATCCTTTAAGGAATTTTCATTTGCAAAATGGAGTCTGTCCGGCAAAATATCAAGTGAGCCGCTTTTATCATCTCCACAATATTGCCGTGAATAAAATCAAGCGCAATGGAGGTTACATTTTCTAAAAGCATATTCACAAGATAATCAAGTATGTCTTCTTTATTTTTAAAATAATAATATATAAGTGCTTTGTTTACTTTTGCCGCTTCGGCAATTTCGTTTACTCTTGCCCCGTCAAAGCCTTTTTTTGAAAAAAGTTCAACCGCCGCATTTAAAATTCTTTCTTTTGCCTCATTATTTTCAATAAATTCCAAAATATTTTCCTCCATTGTTATTTAACCGGTTGTTTAATATTATACATTCTTTTGTTTTTTTGTCAAGAAGTAAAGAAAAAATTTGCCTGCGGTTTTTTCGCAGGCACATTTTTAAATCTTTCCTGAAAAGACTTCCTTTCCGCCGGCAAATATTTTTAACATTCCGTTTTCTGTTGTTGCAAAAGGGATTTCATTTTCACATCCGGCCTCTCCGCCGTAAAAGGCGGCTGCAATTATGCTTTTTCCGGCAGGGACTTTAAATTTTGCGGTTGGAATCGCTGTTTTGTGGTAAAGCAGATTTGTGTTTGGAGTGGGGAATACCGTTTGTGCCTCACCATCTCCCCAAAGCAGCAATACGCCGCTTGAAAGCTTTGATTTTATAAATGCCGAGTTTTGGCTTTCGAGCTTTTCAAATCCGCCCCAATAGTTTTTGCCCTCAATCGGAAAGGCAAATCCGCCGTCAAAAGCAAGAATTTCGTTTTCGGTGCTTATTTCATGTATCCTTATGTGCCATGGCGCTCCGGGAATAATGGTTGTTTTTACTTCTGTGCCATCCCACGCCTTCCAAAACATGGTTATTCTGTCGGAGGTTATTTCGCTCTTTTCATTAAAACGCTTTACTGAAAATGAAACTCCGTCATCCCTGCTTAAAGCAAGCGTGCAGTCATATGCTCCGTGCGGGAGGAAATACGGCTGTCTTGGTACGCTAAATCCGAAAAGCGTGGAGTAAACGAATTTTTCATATTTCGGCACGCAGTGCATATGCCAGTTTGTAAATTCATATCCGCTTGTAAAGGCAAAAACCTCTCCTCCGTTTCTTTCAATGATAAATCTTGCTTCTTTTTGCATATGGCTTTTTTCAAGTGTGGGCAGCGGTTCTTCCTTTGCCTGCCAGAACGGATGCGAGGCCGGCAGGGCAAGCGGCAAAAATGCTTTAAGTCCCCAGTATGGAGATGTAAAGGAATTGTAATCCTCCGACATAAAGGGATTTGAATAGGCATAGCCTATGGTTAAAATCCCATCCCTTGAAAAAATAGGCTTTTCAAACCACCATCTTAAATTCCTTAAAATAATTCCCTTTATAACGCCAAGAGGGAAGGCTTCCGCTTCCGCAAAGGCAAGCGCTCCCCAAAAAGCGCATTGCGCAAAACGGTATGTAAGGCTTCTTCCGTAAGGAAGAGCGCTGCCCCCATCCGAGAACCAGTATATGAATTCCTTTGCAAATTCGCAGGCGCGAGCCTTGTAAAGCTTGGACCTTTCCGGGTCATCCTCCGCCATGAATTTTGAATATAAAAGCTGATAATAATGTATTGCAAAAGAAGTGTAATAATCGCAGTGAGCGCCCTTTCCATCCGAATACCAGCCGTTTGAAAGATAATAGCCCTCCACGCTGTCAAGACATTCTTCCATGCGTTTTTGGTCGTATTCGGCACCGATTTTTTTAAGTGCCATATTTACCATGACATCAAACAAAAGCCAGTTGCATTCGTGGATTTTATGATTGTTTATCTGAAAAAGCCATGAGGAGAGCCTGCTTTTTTCCGCATCTGAAAGCGGAACCCAGAATTTTTCCGGACAAAGCAGGAGCAGCAGGGAAATTGCGGCGCATTCGACCATGCGCTGGTCAAAATCGCCAATATCTCCCCAATATTCCTCATGCTCCGGATTTGTGCCGTTTTTTAAGCCGCAAAGGCAGATTTCCTCAAAATCGGATTTAAATCCTCCGTGAAGCAGGGGAGCTACTCCCCAAAGCACGCGGGAGAATCCCTCCAATTCGGCAACGCCTATTGGATAGTGCGCGGTATAGCCGTCTTCAAGCTCAAGCCTTGCCCGGCCTTTGCTGTAAAAAGGCTTGAGCGGCTCCAAAATCTGGGTCAAAGCAAGGGCAAAATCATCCCTTGTCTTTAAGGGATTTTTTGAAGCTTCGTTGCATATCTTCACTTTAAATCACTCCGTTATTTGAATTTTAAAGGCTGCTTTAATTTCTTTTTGCGGCGGGATTTCAAAATCTATAATGTAAAGCTTTTTTCTGTCCGGTGAATTCAACAAAAATTCCTCTTCGCTTATTTTGGGGGAGATATTGATGCCTTGAACGGAAATCTTGGCATAGTTTCCTATAAAAACTTCATTGCCGATTATTTTTGGAGGAATAAATGTCACAAAGCGTTCCTTTGCCGGCAGAGGAGTATCAAAAAGGAAATCATCAATCAAATCAAGGCAAAGATTTTTATTGTCAAAGATAAAAGTCCTTTTTAAATGCAGCATTGAGGGATTTTTATATGCCTTTGAAAATTCAATTTCAAATTTGCTTGAATTTTTCTTATGCAAGGCGGTTATGATTTTTCCTTTTTGTTCATTTCCCGGCATTTGGAATTTGGAGTCTATGATAGGCACGCTGTGTCCGCGTGATGATGTGGCAATAAGCCCATACCGACCATCGCTGAAATATTCCCTTGTATATTCACCGCTGCCGGGGTCGGCAAAGATTTGCTTTCCGCTGCAAAAAAGGATAAAACTGCCTATGTCGTTGTGATTATGCGGCTCGTCGTTATGGCCTGCCTTTGCGGCAAAGGAAACAAAGGCGTTTTTTCTTTTTATCCGTCTTAAAAAAAGCCCTGCGTCTTTATAAAAGCATGAACATTCACCAAGTCCGCCGGTTGATTGCGGCTCGCTCCAAAAGAAGTTTCTGACCATGTGCTGCCATCTGAAACAGTTGTCGCCAAACGCTCCGGATGAGCATGAAAAGTGCGGAGGAGTTATTTCGGCAAAAAGCTTTGAAAGCCTATGCGAAAAGCCTAAAATGAACCTGTTTTGCGGCGGGGAATCCGAAAAGCTTGCGGCATTCAAATCATCAAGCATGAAATTCTGCTGAAAGGCCGCCGCTTTTCTCACTCTTTCATCTTGGGAAAGATTTATTTTTCCGCCTGTCCTTTCGCTCAGCAAAACAGAAAAATAAGTAAAGAATCCAAGCCCGTAATTCCAGTAAAGCATTCCTTCAAGGCAGGCGCCATCGCTTGAGAATCCCGAAAGGAAGCTGTTAAGAGCGGAAATTACCCTTTGAAGGATGGGGAAAAGGGCATTTTCATCTTCAATGAGATAAATTGAAGCAATGCCTATTGAAGATGCGCATACCGATGCCCAGTTCATTTTGGAGCTTTCCCACCACTGCGGCGGTGAAGATGAAAACGGGGAAAGTACTCTTTTAAAGATTTCATCACGCACCCTGTTTTCAACGGCGGAGTGCAGCCTGCCTTTGAGGAGATAAAGCATTTCGGAGAGTGACGCGGCAGTTTCACAGTTAAAAAGGTCTAAAACGGTTTTGTGCTCCGGCGAATATTCAAGGATAGAACCAAGATGCGCCGGCAGACACCATGTATATTCTCCGCATATTTTCCAAAGGCAGTCCTCAAGCCGTGAAAGATATTCCTTTTTGCCGTAAAGCAGGTACATCAGGGCATATGTATTTGCAATTTTGCGCCTTAAAAAATATTTTTCCTGATATTTTTCCCTGTCGCCTGTTTCATCAAAAAGCCTGAAAAGCGAAAACGGCAGGGATGGAAAATCCTTTTCCCTTGTGGATTTTTCAAATTCCAAAAGTTCCCTAATCATTTCCTTATAAAAAGGCAAATGCAGGATTTTTTCTTTTTTGGCCCTGTCAAAGCATTCGGGAAAAAGCGTAAAATCTTTTTCTTTTAACGCATCAAGGAGGTTTTCCATTATTAGAAACCCCTTTCATAAAATATCAACTATACTATACTACATCGGCAGCAATTTGTAAATTGATTATTGTACGAAAAGATGCAAAAATTTTTAGAAGTCGGAAATTAGAGGCCTGTTATTTTAAAATAAAAGCTTGAAAAGTAAAGATACGGGTACGAACAACAAACCACTATTTTCCGACTGCTGACAAGACCGCCTTCATTAAAGCAAGGAATAAATATTAACGTCAATCAAAATCCGGAAGTTCATCAAGAGTTATCACTTTGTCGCTGTTGTACACTTTTTGCAGCATGCTTTTTTCAGTGTATTCCTCTGAGATATTCCCGCTGCCGTCAACGATAAACTCCCTGCACCAGGTGTTGAACCATGACCAGTAGACATTGTCGCGCTCAATCAGGTCTATGTCCGGAATGACTCCGTTTTCGGTAAGCGCAACAATTTTTTTGCCTGAATATCCGACGGCGTCAAGGAAACGCTTGCCCTGCGCCTCATAGCAATGCTTGTCGGGGTAAATATCTTCGCCTATGATGTCGCATAAATCGTCCCCGACGTACCAATCGCCTTTTTGCCCATTGTAGACCCAAATCAGATTGTTGAGCTTATGGTATTTTGTCTGCCTTTCGTACAGCAGCCGCCAGAGCCATTTGTAGTTTTCGGCGCCTTTGCTTCCCCACCAGAACCAGCTGCCTCCGGCTTCGTGCAGCGGTCTCCACAGCACGGTTACATTGTTTTCTTCAAGGATTTTAAGCTGCTCCGAGATAACATCTATATCCCTGCAAATGTAGTAGCATTCTTCGGTAATTTCCCCTTTGTCAAGCATTTGCTTTAATTCGTCAAGGGATTTTAAGGCAATGTCCTTGTCGGTTACAGCCTTTGAAAAATCAAAATTTGTTTTTTCGGTATAAAATTCAGCCTTGTCCATGGGAGCGAACCAGTGCCATGAAAAAGTGCAAAGTCCGCCTTTTTTGCTCCATTCTATTGCGAGATTAGTATCTTTTCCCTGCATCTTTATTGATGGGGAGTAAAAAATAAAATCAAAGCCCCTTATCGCCGGATATTTTCCCGTTGCGGCATATATTGCGTCTGTTTCGGTGCTGTATCCGTGATTTGTATACTGTCCCGATAAAACCTTTTTTCCGTAATTTTCGGCAAGATACTTCATTATCTTTTTTGTTTTTTCATTTGCGTTTGGATTTATAGGCACGGAATCCACATTTTTATAAATTTCCGATGATATTCCTTCGCCTTTTTTTATGGTTATTTTGTCGAGGTCAAACCATCCCCAGCCTTCAATCAGCGACACTTTGCAATCTCCTTTTTCCAAATAAACGCTTTTTATTTCCACGTCGTTGAATTTTTTATCCCCTTTTGTGGAGCATTCGCCTATATCCTTGCCGTTTGCCGTTATTTTAAATGCTTTGTATTCATCCGCGCCGCATCGGACAGTAAAATCGTAATGCCCGCTTTCGGGGATATTTACCTCATAGCTCCATGAGTTTGTGCTTTTTTGGGTAAATCCGGTTGCATAGCCGCTTCCGGAATAGCCCTGCCTCCCGTTTGCCGAGTGGACATCTCCGCTCATTTTGCCGTCTTCCGCTTCGATTACTATTTCATATGTTTGATTTAAAGCAGTAGTTTTGGCAATTTCAGATGCGGAGGAGCTTGAAACATCTCCTGTATTTTTGCACGATGAAAAAACTGCTGAAATGGCTGAAACAGCGGCTATTAACTTTATTTTTTTCATTGTAAGCACACCTCTTTGCACAAAATGCATTATTATAATTAGCTCAAATTTAAGTAAATGCATTTTAATGATAAACAAAAAACCTTCTTTTGTCAATAATAAAATCCATCAATTTTTTAAAATAATAATTATACCTATTGCATAAATAGATGAAAGCTTTTAAAAATGGTATTGTGCAGATTGATTTTTATTAATTTTGAAAAGAATTTTTTCTATAATTTTTTTGCAGAGATTACAAATTCAAGACGGGATTTATTTTGCTTGATTGTAAAAAAGCAACTGATTTTAATAAAATCTTTATTTCGGAAAAAGATTTGCGGAAAAGGCCCAAGGAAATTATAATTATCATTAAACAATAAGCTTTAAGGGGGATTTTAAGGATGAAAAACAAAAACAAGCTGCTGCTGATGACCTATACTGCGGTTTTTGCGGCGCTTATCTGCGTTACCACGGCGTTTGTTTTGCATATTCCTGTGGGGAACGGATATATCCATGTCGGCGATGGAATAATTTACGTTGCCGCAAGCGTTTTGCCGTTTCCGTTCGGAATGATAGCCGCTTCTCTTGGCGGCGGGCTTGCCGATTTTCTTTCGGGATATTACATTTACATCATTCCTACGGTAATAATAAAATCGCTTAATGCGCTTTGCTTTTACCTTGCAGGCAGGAGCGTGAAGCTGTTCAGTTTTAAAAGCATAATGGTTTCGGTGGCATCAGGGCTTGTTACAATAGTAGGATATTTTATTGCCGATTTCATTTTGTTTGGGAATTTCGGTGCGGCATTTGCCGCTGTTTTCCCCGGAGTGCTTCAGCCCATCGGCAGCACTCTGTTTTATTGCGTCATTGCCTTTGCGCTTGATAAAATCAGTTTTAAAGAAAGAATTTCTGTTTTGAATGAAAAAAATATGTAAATTTTTTGTTTAAGTTAAATTTTGGTTTTATGGCACCGAGTTGACTTTTTGTCTAACTTGGTGCTGTTTTTTTGTTTCTTTTCCAGCGTTTTTTACAAATAATTTCTTTTAAATGGCAGTAAAAATAATATATTCCAACCAAAAGTTAATTATATAAATAAAAATATTTAAAAAACTATATCCAAGAAATTTTTTATATGCTATAATTATAAAAACAAAAAACGCCGCTATAAAATACATAAAATCGACATATTTATTCGTTTTTTTACATTTTCTTTACGAAACTCATTCCCAAACATAAATAAAAATGCTATAATTTTTATGACGAGGATGGTTTGCATGACTTTGGTTGAGAATCTTAAAAGCAAAAAAGAAAAGCTTGCCGTTGTGGGACTTGGCTATGTTGGAATGCCTTTGGCAGTTGCATTTGCCAAGAAGTTTTCAGTAATCGGATTTGACATCAATTCAGAAAAGGTAAAACTTTATCAAAACGGAATTGACCCTACAAACGAGGTGGGAAGCAAGGCAGTTTTAAATTCCGGCGTGGATTTTACTTCTGATGAAAAACGCCTTAACGAAGCAAAATTTATTGTGGTTGCTGTGCCGACTCCTATAAATGCGGATAAAACCCCTGATTTGCTGCCTGTTACAAGCGCTTGCGAAATTGTCGGGAGAAATCTTTGCAAAGGCAGCGCTGTGGTTTTTGAATCCACGGTTTATCCGGGTGTAACGGAAGATATATGCATTCCGATTCTTGAAAGGGAATCCGGACTTGAATGCGGCAAGGATTTTATTGTCGGCTATTCGCCGGAGAGGATAAATCCCGGAGATAAGGTTCACCGGCTTGAAAACATAGTGAAGGTTGTTTCAGGGATAAATGATGCGGCATGCGAGGAAATTGCCCTTGTTTATGGTGAAATTATCGAGGCGGGAATACATAAGGCGTCAAGCATAAAGGTTGCCGAGGCGGCAAAGGTTGTCGAAAACAGCCAAAGGGATATAAATATCGCTTTTATGAATGAACTTTCCATGGTGTTTAATATAATGGGTATAGATACGAGGGAAGTAATTGATGCAATGAACACAAAATGGAATGCCCTTAAATTTTATCCGGGCCTTGTGGGAGGGCATTGCATAGGTGTTGACCCGTATTATTTTATTTATGAAGCGGAAAAGCTTGGATATCATTCGCAAATAATTCTTTCCGGAAGAAAAATAAATGACGGAATGGCAAAATTTGTTGCCGAAAACATCATAAAACAGCTTATTTTGGCGGACAAGCCTGTAAGAAAGGCAAAAGTTGCCGTGCTTGGGCTTACTTTTAAGGAAGATTGCCCCGATACAAGGAATTCAAAAGTGGAGGACATTATAAACTATCTTAGGACATATGAAATGGAGCCGGTGATTTTTGACCCGGTGGCTTCAAAGGCGGAAATAGAAAAAATTTACGGCTGCCCCCCGGTTGAATTTGATGAAATACGGGATATGGATTGCGTTGTTTTTGCAGTTGCGCACAAGGAATTCAAGGATTTATCGCTTGAAGATGTGGATAGAATGTTTGCGCATGGTGAAGACTGCAAAAGAGTTTTAATAGACGTAAAGGGGATTTTTGATAAAAATTTAATGATTTCAAAAGGATATAGATATTGGAGACTTTGATTTTGGAGAAATGGTATGAAACGTGTTTTTAAGGTTTTGGCTGTTGTTTTGGCATTGGTTCTTGTTGCGGCGGGGATAATATACGCAAGCTATTCTTTGAAATTAAAAAAAGTGGAAGCGCCTGCCGATGAAAGCTTAAAGCCTCTTTACAGCGGGGATATTGACGTTTCGCAAGCGCTTGAAAAGCTGAAAAATAATTATGACGGCAAAGCGGAGATTTTGGGCGGGGTAAATACCGCTGAAATGGTTGCGGCAATTACTTTTGACGGCATGCTTGATAAAGAAAGCGCCCAAAAGATAACGGCTTTGCTTGATGCATATGGCGCTCCTGCGACATTTTTCTTTCCGGCAATAAAATCCGCAGAGGAGCCGGATGGGATAAAAACTGTTTTTGATGCAGGTTATGATGTAGGGAACTATACTCTTTCCGCAAAAGAAAATATGCAGGAACTAAGCGGGGAGGAGCTTGCAAGGGATTTTTCGCGCGCAGGCTCGATTTTAAAGCAGATTACCGGAGAGACTCCGTCAATTCTTAAATGCAACAGGACGGAATATACCGATGAGCTTTTGAATGCGGCGGGAGCAAGCGGTTTTAATTATGTTGTGGAAAGCACTTATTTTTTAAATGAAAAGAGCTTCCGCTCAAAGGAAAATGCAAAGGCGTTTGTAAAAAATCTGAAATCGGGAGCGGTAATTTCATTTAAAACCGACAGTGCTCTTTCCGAGGATGAATTTAAAAAGAACAGGGACAATATCCGCACAAAATCATCGTATGCTTCACAAGAGTATATCGATTATATGTCAAGGTTTGGGAATCTTTATTCGGTAACGTCATCTTCGGTAGATTCTTCAAATGGGGGTTCTTCATCGCAAAGCGTTTCGGAAGAATCAAAAAACCTTAGTCTTGTGCAAAATGTCGAGCTTTTGCTTGCTGCATTGAAGGAGCAGGGATATAAGGTTGTTTCGCTGAACAATCTTGAAGCATATTCGGATGAGGATTTTTCACTCAGCTTTACTCAAAAAAGGGCGGAAAACAAGGGTATGCTTGCGGAAGTATACAAGAGGGTTTCAACGGCTTCGCCATACGTGGCATATTCTTTCCGCGGGATTGAAAACGGTGAAACGCTTGACAAGGTTCTTGAAGTTTTAAAGAAAAACAATATAAAGGCAACATTTTTTGTTACAGGATATGACGTGTTAAAGTATCCGGACAAGATAGAAAAGATAATAAAGGCGGGACATTACATAGGCAACGGCGGGCTTACCGGAAAATCCATGGAAAAGATGGATTTCAGGGAGGCTTGTTTTGAAATATACAAGTGCGGGAAGCTTCTTAATGAAAAATTTGGAGCAACTACATCGTTTTTTATGCCTGTTTATGGGAAATACAGCGATGTTGTGCTTGAAGCGGCATCTGCGCTTGGATACAGCGTGGTTACATATAATGTTTTGCCGGTAAAGGATAAAACATCTTCCGTTGATGAAATAATGAAGTATCTTGACGCAGGGATTAAAAACGGAGATATTATAAATTTCAGGCTTGACTTAAACAGCAATTTGGACAAGGTAGTTTCTCTGTCAACAGAAAAAATACAAAAACTTGGCAAAAGCATAGTCGGACTTGAAGAGCTTAAAAATTCGGCTTATTATTCGATTGAAGATGGGGATTCAAATCAAAAGGGAAAAACAAGCAAAGACAGCGTGACTGTAAACGGTATAAAAATAAGCACAAAAGCCGGAGATTATGACAAATTGCTCTTAAAAAATTCTTCGCAAAAGGCAAATGAAATTAAAAGCGTTTATACGACAATGCCGGCAGTTTCGTATGTTTTCAGAGGAATTTCAGATAAGGAAACCCTTTATGCGGTGCTTGATACCCTTGACAGGCTTGGAGCAAAGGCAACTTTTTTTGTTACGGGAAAAGAACTGATTAAATATCCTGAAAACGCAAAGGAAATCTTAAACAGAGGGCACCAGCTTTGCAACGGCGGATACGGCATGAATTATGAAAATCCTGCCGTTATGAATGCAAAGGATATTTGCTATGAAATTGATATTGGTGAAAAATGTTTAAAGGCATTCCTTGGGGATAAGTACAACGAAAGTAAAGATAAGCTTTATATGCCGCTTTATGCCGAGTCAAGCGATTCCGTTTTGGAAGCGGCAAAGGCAATGGGATATGACAATGTTGTTTCTTACAGCAAGAATACTGTTCTTTCAGAATACAAAAACATGGCTGCCGATGAGATAATATCAAAATATTATGCAAATACGGTTTGTCTTGAAATGGGGGAAGTGGTTTTTTTCCGCCTTAATTTCCTTACGCAAAAGAATGCCGTGAATGAACTTGTGTCAAAGGTTTCGGAGAAATATGTAAAAAATGTCCCGTATAAGATAATAACCATGGGGGATATGCTTTCCAGCCCGCTTGTTTATAAACCTTTATCAAAGCAGGAAGCTGAAAAGCAAAGTCTTATAAAGGACCATGGATATTCTGAGAGTACTCTTGTTTCAAAAATATATTCAAATTATATAGGGAACCCGTCAATCAATGATAAAAATACTTTGGAAGGCTTTACCGATGAGGAAATTTCAAAAATTGACAAGACAGGAAAGATAGATACAAAAGGTGAAAAAGTGCTTTTCCTTACATTTGACGACTGGGGACATGATACGGATATAGTTCAGCTTTTGAATGTTTTGAAAAAATACAATGTCAAGGGAACTTTTTTTGTCAGGGTGGGAACTGCTTCGACTCCGCTTGACACGCCTTTTTCAAATCCGAATCTTTTAAGGAAAATTGCCCTTGATGGTCATGACATAGGGAGCCATACATTTACTCACATGACGGTTGACATAAAGGATGAAGACGAAAAAATAAAGCTTGAAGCGGATGTAAAAGCAGCATACGACGAGATGTACAGGTATATTGGCGATACCGGAAGGCTTACTCTTTACTTCAGGCCTCCTACCCTTGCGGTCAGCAAGCTTGGAATGGAGACTGTTTTTAATTTGGGCCACAGCTATATAGTAAACGGGGATTTCAGCACGCATGACTATGAGGCAAAAAGCAAGCAGGAACTTGCCGACAAGCTTTTAAACGGATTTGACATTCTCACCGAAGCGCCTGCGGATTTAAGCACTCCATCGGACAAGGTGAGAAGAATTTCATCGGGCAGCATAATAGTAATGCATATGTCGGAAAATGCCAAATACACTGCCGAGGCGCTTGATACGGTGATTCCTTTTTATATGAACCTTGGCTATCGGTTTGCAAAGCTAAGCGATTATTTGAAAGATTGATAACGGAAGGATTTTTGCTTATGGATAAAAACGACGAATACAAAGCCTTAAAGGATTATTCCTTGGATGAATTGCTCCTTTGGTGTGAAATCGCAAAAAAATCCATTGAATCCAAACCGTTTTCAAAGGATAAAGAGCAGGCATTAAGAGAAATTTTAATGCATACAAATCCGGAAGCTTTAAAGCTTGACTTGATAATAAAAGAAGTATTTAGTAAAACAGATGATAATAAAAAGCAACCTGAAAATTTTTCAGACATTCTTGAAAATCAAATTCTTAAAACAGAAAAAAATAAAGAAAGCGAAAAAAAGCAGCCGGAAGAGTTTTTGAATATCTTAGAAAAAGAAATAATTAAAATTGATAAAGCAGAAAAAAATAATGAGAAGGAAAAGAAATCCAGCAAAAAATGGAAAAGATTAAAGTATAGAAATGGAAAATCCAAAGAAGTAAAAGATGTGCTTTTGGATTTGAAATCCGATAGAAGACTGCTTTCATATGTTCCCGATTCGCAGGCAATACGCTCAAATATAGACCGGAGAGGAAAAAAGACGCTTGAAGATTTTAAGGGCGATGCAACGGCATACATAAAAAGCAAACAGTACGGCGAAAGATACAATGCAGTTTATGAAGTGCTTGTCGAGTATAAAACAAGCGACGGCAGAAAAAGGAAAATCCATGCCAAAAGCGTGGATATTTCCACTACGGGGATACTTTTGCGCATAGAAGACTCAAAAGGCGCCGAGGCTCTTAAAGGGAGCAAAAAAATCAGCTTGAAATTTGAAATTACCCCCGGAAGCATGCCGGAAGGGTATGAAATGAAAGTAAATATTGCTGCAAAGCTTGCAAGGACGCAACCCGGGAAAGAAGGGGAATTTCTTTGCGGATTTGAATTTGAGGAAACTCTTGCGCAATACGCCAACCGTACAAGGGGAAGATATCTGCTTGCAAGCGCAAGCCTGTTTTTGTTCCTCACAACATTTTTCATACTTTTAATGAGGGCGGAAAGCATAATTTACTTTAAGTTCAACAAGTATCTTTACCTTTACAGCATTGTTGCTGCGGTGTTTTTGCTCAGCAGATATCTTTTCGGTGCGCTTTATAAGCCTGTGCCTATAAATCCGAATTTTACTCCGGGAGTTACAATAATAATTCCATGCTTTAATGAAGAGGAATGGATAGAACGCACCATATCAAGCTGCATGAATCAGGATTATCCGGTAGATAAGCTTGAGGTGATAGTGGTTGATGACTGCTCCACAGACAGGTCTGTGGAGGTGATTAAGGCGACAATAGAAAAATTTTACCGTGAGGCGGAAAGATTTAAAACAAAAGAGCGCCTTAAATATGTTGTTCAGGAAAAAAATATGGGCAAGCGCGATGCCCTTGCAAGAGGGGCGCTTATGGCAAAGCATGAGCTTGTGGTGTTTGTCGATTCTGACAGCTTCCTTGACCCGTTTGCAATAAGGAACCTTGTACAGCCGTTCCAAGACCCCAAAATGGGCGGAGTTGCCGGAAGAACCGACGTTGCGAACACTTATACGAACGGACTTACAAAAATGCAGTCGGTAAGATATTACATAGCTTTCCGCATTATGAAGGCGGCGGAGGCTTATTTTGATACGGTGACATGTCTTTCGGGACCGCTTTCATGCTATCGCAAGAGCATAGTTTTGGAGCATCTGGACGAATGGCTCAACCAGAAGTTTTTGGGGCAAAAGGCAACTTTCGGCGATGACAGGGCAATGACAAACATCGTGCTTAAAAATCACAGGACAAATTATCAGGATACAGCTATATGTTCAACCATAGTTCCAAATAGATACAAGGTGTTTTTAAAGCAGCAAATGCGCTGGAAACGTTCTTGGCTAAGGGAATCAATGGTTTCGGCAAAATTTATATGGAAAAAAGAGCCTCTTGCGGCGGTGTTTTTCTATATGGGGCTTGTCGTGCCGATTGCCGCGCCTATAATAGTGCTTTACAACCTTGTGTATGTCCCGATTGTAAACAGGATATTCCCTACGACATTTATCATAGGAATAATGCTTATGTCGCTTTTGATGAGCTTTGCCCAGCTTTTCCTTAAAAAGAGCTCTACATGGATTTTCGGATTACTCTTTTGCTTGTTTTATGAGGGTGTGCTTTTGTGGCAGATGCCTGTTGCATGGTTTACGTTCTGGAAATCAACCTGGGGAACAAGGATGACTCCGGAAGATGTGAAGGAGCAGGAAAAGAAAGCCGAAAAGCAAAAGCAAAAGGAAATAAAGAAAAACAAGTCCAAAGCGGCGGCACAGCCTTAAAAACGGGAAAGGAGTTTGGATTTTTTGCAAAAGTACGAATTTTCCCCAAAGAAAAAGGACCGAATGAAAGCTTTCCGCAGTGTTTTGGAAGCGATAATACTGATTTCGCTGCTGGCTCTTATTTTAAAGGCGCTGCTTCCTTCAAGGCCGTATTCTCCGATTAAAGATGAGGACAGGGTTCAAACGGAAAACGGATTTATTGCCATTTCATATTTTGGCGTCGACCGCATGGGAACTCAAAGCCTTATATCCGCTTCACGCCTGGATGAGCATTTAAAGGCATTGAGCAGTCAAGGGTATGTTACGGTCACACAGCAGGATATTCTTGATTACCTTGAAAATAAAAAAGCTCTTCCGCAAAAGGCGCTGTTTTTGATATTTGAAGACGGAAGGCGCGATACGGGAATTTTTGCCCAAAAAATAATGGAAAACTATAATTTCAAGGCGACGATGATGACCTATGCCCAGAACCTTGAACTGAATGACTCTAAATTTTTAAGAGCAGATGATTTGAAGGATTTGGAGAAATCCTCTTTTTGGGAGCTTGGTTCAAACGGCTATCGCCTTTCATATATAAATGTATTTGACAGGTACGGGAATTTCCTTGACCAGCTTGATACATACGAATTTTCAAGGGTGTCAAAGTATCTTGACAGGAATTACAATCACTACCTTATGGATTATATCCGCGACGAAAACGGAGTGCCAAAGGAAATAAAGTATCAAATGCAAGAAAGGATTGCCCTTGATTATTCAAAATTAAAGCAAACGTATCTTGAAAAAATAAAAAAAGTGCCGGTTATGTATGCGCTTATGCATTCAAATACAGGGAAATTCGGCACAAATGATGCTGTTTCAGCGGAAAATGAAAAGTGGATTAAGGAGATATTCAAGCTTAATTTCAACCGCGAGGGCGTGTGCCTTAATACATATGAAACTTCGCCGTATGACCTGACAAGAATACAGCCTCAGGCGTATTGGTACCCGAACCATCTTTTGATGAGGATATGGAACGATACCAAAGAGGATATGAATTTTGTAAGCGGCGATTCCGAAAGAGGCGAGGCATGGGAAACGGTTCTGGGAGCAGCGGAATTCAGGGGAAATGAAATTGTGCTGACATCGCTTCCGGCCGACCATGGGCTTATGCGGCTTAAAGACAGCGGGAATTATTCGGACATAACGTTTTCAGCAGAGCTTAAAGGCAACAAGGCGGGGATACAGTCTGTTTATTTGAGGGCGGATGAAGATTTAAATAATTATATTTGCGTCCGCCTTGCCGATAATGTAATTCATGTATATGAAAAAGGAAAAGACGACAAAGAAAAGACTGAGCTTTATTCCATAAATCTGGATGAGTTTGACGGCACTGTTTACCAGTCTGTTGAGGAAAATAAACTTGAAGCAGAAATAGCGGAAATTAAGACAGCAATTAAATATGCGCCTGACAAGGAAACTGCCGCAAAGCTTTTGGCGGAATTGAATGAAAAAATGAAGCAAAAGCCGAAATCCACAAGCGAGGGCGCGGATGAGTATAATCCGGAAACGGAACTTTCCGAACCTGGCGACAGAAAAATTGAGATAAAGCTTTCCGGAGAAAACCTGTCAATTTGGATTGACGGAAAACCGCTTGTTGAAGCATTGAAAGTCAAAAATGCAGATAAGGGTTCGGTTTATATTGAATCGGCATTCGGAGGATATGCTTACAGCCAAAGGAACATAGTGGACAATGTTTACGACGGTGTGTTCAAGGATGTTGTTGTTTACGCAAACGGGGGAGAAAATCCTTTTTATGACAACAGGCTGCACGGCTTTGACAAAATTAAGGACAGCGCAAAAAATATTTGGGATATGATTATAAACTTCTTTATTGAGTATTTGTAATTGGAGGATTTCATGAAAAAAATACTGACACTTTTTCTTGCACTGATTTTAACAGGATGTTCGGCGGGAGGGTTTTCAAGCTCTTCGGCGGAAATATCGCTTCCAAAGCAATCTTCTCCGGAAGTTAGTGAAACAAAAATAGAAACATCTGATGAAAAAGAAGTGGAATTTTCAGCATGGACAGTGTATTGGGACAATGAAGATTCGGAAAAGGAAATTGAGGACTTAAAGGAAAATTTGGACAACATAATTCATTTTGCGGCTTATTTTGATGCCGAAAACGAGCTTTTTTTGCCGGATAAAACAACCGAACTTTTTGCAAGGTTAAAGACTAATCATTCCGATTTGAAATGCAAGCATTATATTTCTTTTGTGAACGATAAAATAAACAAAGACGGTTCGTCATCTTTAAAGGATACAAAATTGCTTGCGGAGCTTTTTAAGGATGAAAAATCCATGGAGGAGCACGCAAAAGAAGTGGTTTCAATTGCAAGGAGAAACGGCTATGACGGCGTGGAAATAGATTACGAGGCAATACGCAAGAACACCGCTCTTTGGAATAAATTTGTAAAATTTATTGAAATCCTTTATGCATATACATCCCAAAACGGATTTGAATTAAGGGTTGTATTGGAGCCGTCCGCTCCGCTGGGAGAAATTAAATTTCCGGAGGGACCGGAATATGTAATGATGTGCTACAATCTTTACGATTCCGGGACCACTCCCGGTCCAAAGGCGGACAAGCAGTTTATAAAAGGGCTTTGCCAAAAAATGAGTGCCATTTCGGGCAAAAAGACCTTTGCTTTTTCGACTGGAGGATTTGACTGGCAGTATGAGGGTGATTGCGCCGCCCTTACGGAAACTGCCGCCGCGGAACTTGCCTTGAAGCATGGCAAGGAGCCATCCCGCGACGAGGCAAGCGGAGCATTGTATTTCAGCTATTATGATGATGACGATAAGCTCCACGAGGTTTGGTACGCCGACGGCAAAACAATAAAAACATGGGCGGAATGCGTGGAGCAAAACGGCGGCGGAAATATTTCATTATGGCGCCTTTGCGGAAATGATGAAGAGTCGCTGAAAGAGATTTTTGAATAAGAATGTCAGCCGGATGAACGATTTTGTGTTCATCCGGTGTTTTTTATTTTTTCACAAATTTTAGAGCGTATTTTGTAAAAATAAATAGAAATTTAAATTTATTTTTCAAAATATGTTGACAATAAGAAAAAATAGTATATAATAATTCTTATAATTGGCAAAATAAATTCTATTCTTTTAACGAAATAAAATTTATTTTGACGATTTTTTAACTTATAAAATAATTTTATTGGAGGGTTTTGCAATGTACAAGGTAACAGATGAGACTACTTTAAAAGAATTTGGAGAAATGTTTAAAAACATTGAAGAAAATAAGTGGTTAGACAGTTTTATAGAAAAAAGAAATATGCGGGGAAATGCTAAGAAATTTGATTTTTTATTTGGATTATTGCTTAATGAAACTTTATTAAAAATATATATAAATAGATATCATAGTGAAAAAAGAAGTAGTACAGAAATTGAAGAAAAAAGTACTAATACTGTAAAGCGAAATTCTTATGGATATGTAATGGAAATACAAACCAGTAAAGATGATTTTTCACAAGAAAAACAAGGACTGAATGAACACAGCACAATTAAAGATGTGTCTAATAAAATAAATGAAATATTAAAAGGCCAAAATGAAAAACAAAAGGAAATAGAAGATTTAATAAAAGATTTGAAAAAAATTTCTAATAATTAACATTGGAGGAAATATTAAAAAATAAAAGACTTTCCAAATTATTTTTTATAATTATAAAAAATATGGTAGTCTTTTATTTTTTTAAATTATTATTTTTAAAAAGTATAATATTTCAATGAAGTTAAATGGTGTTATGGGGGTGTCATAGTGTTAAAAGTAACCGACAAAACCACTTTAAAAGAATTTGAAGAAATGTTTAAAAACATTGAAGAAAATAAGTGGTTAGACAGTTTTATAGAAAAAAAAAGAAATATTTGGGGGAATGCTAAAAAAATTGATTTTTTATTTGGATTATTGCTTAATGAAACTTTATTAAAAATATATATAAATAGATATCATAGTGAGAAAAGAAGTAGTACAGAAATTGAAGAAAAAAGTACTAATACAGTAAGCGCTAATTCTTATGCATATTTTAAAGGAGGTAAAAATAGATCTAGCAATAAAGATTATTTTCGTCAAGAACAAGGTTTAACTGAAGAAAGCACAATTAAAGATGTATCTAATAAAATAGAGGAAATATTAAAAGATAAGTGGTGGAAGAGAGAAGAAATGGAAAATTTAATAAATGAATTAAAAGAAGCATCAAATGATCAGACTGTTGCAGATATAAATGTAGGAAATGAAAATGTTTCTTCAAGCAATAAATATGTCCAACTTCTTAAAGCAAACAAGCAGCTTATTCTTCATGGAGCGCCGGGTACTGGAAAAACTTATTCGGCATTAAATGAAATAGCTAAAGAGCTTGGCATTACAGATAATGAAGAAATAAGAATTGATATGGTTCAGTTTCACCCATCATATGATTATACTGATTTTATTGACGGAATAAGGCCTGAACTTTCCGGGAAAGAACTTTCATATATACTTAAAAATGGGGTGTTTAAATCTTTTTGCAGAAGCGCCGGCGTAATTGAAAGAATAATGTCAGCAAATAGGAATATTAACAAGGAAAATATAGAAAAATTTTTAAAAGGTCAAAAGCAAGAAGTTATTAATTTTTGGAAAGAACAAATTGAGTCCAACTCCGGCTTAAAGGAAGCTATAGATAAATATAATAATTCGGATAAAAGCATTGAGATTGTCAATGAAGTAATTGAAAATCTTCCGGAATTTTTGTTTATAATTGATGAAATAAACCGCGCTGAAATTTCAAAAGTTTTCGGTGAAGTAATGTTCTGTATTGATGTGGATTATAGAGGGGATAAAGGAAAAATTTCCACACAATATTCTTCTTGTGCAACGGAAGATACTTTTTTTATTGATACAAAAGAAGATAAATTTTTTATTCCAAGCAATGTTTATATAATCGGAACCATGAATAATATTGACAGAAGCGTTGAAATTTTTGACTTTGCCATGAGAAGACGTTTTGCATGGTATGAGGTCAAAGCTGATGAAGTCATGGCAAAAGTACTTGAAGCTATGGGCGTTGACCAAAAATTAGGGGATAATTATAAAGATTATTGCGAAAAAATTAAAGCTTTAAATGAAGCAATAGTAAGTGAACTTAATCTTACAAGGCATTATCATATCGGCCCGGCTTATTTTGCTAAAATAAATTTATATATGGACACGCCTGAGGATTATACAGAAGCATTAAAAGAGGTCTGGTATAATCATATTTGTCAAATTCTAAATGAATATGCAAGAAATAAAAGAGGAAGTGATGATAATATTAAAGAAATGTATAATGGATTTTGTGGCATAAAGGATAAAAAAAATCAGGATGGAAAAAATAATGCCGAATAACTCAGATATAATTATTTGGACAGACAACAATGAATATAAAATTGATAATGAAACATCATCTGATAATGGAGACATAACAGAAGAACAATGGAATAAATTGAAAAAATTCCAAAATATTGATGTCAACAAACTGATTAGAATACCGGAAGATGTTAAAGCAAATAAAAATAATGAAGATATTTTTTGGCGTAAGAACGATAAAATATTAACTACTAATTGGGTCGGTGTAATTTCAGTTCCGGATATTCGGTTAGAAATCCATTCCAGATTTGACGTTTCGGAAAAACAATATTTTTTATTGTATTTAATTAGTACATATTACGATTTTACTTTGTATAATTGCAATATTGAAAACTTAAACGAATCAATTTTTGATTTGATTCTTGTAATTCTTTTTTGTGAAAAAATACAAGAAGCATATAATGAAGGATTGTATAAGGTTTATAAGACTTTCAAGCATAATGACTTTAATTTTAAGGGCTATTTTGATGTGGCAAGGCATATAAAGTGCAATGTTCCTTTTATAGGCAAAACTGCTTATAATACAAGGGAATACAGCTATGACAATGATATTCTTTGCATGATAAGGCAAACATTTGAATTTATAAAAGGCAAATATTATGATTTGTGGTCGAATTATTGCAAATCGCATAGTATTATGTATGAAATTGAAAATGTTATTGAAGAAGCCACGCCATCATTTCAAATGAATATAAAATATCAGCAAAAACCAAAGTGCCACAATCAAATTACACATCCCATGTTCCAAGATTATGAAAAAATCAGGCAAATTTGTCTTCGACTGCTTAAAGAAGAAGGAGACAATATCTATGAAGAGCAAGAAGAGGAAAGTTTTGGGTTATTAATAGATATTTCTTGGTTATGGGAAAACTTCATAGCAGTTAAATTGCTTGATAATTATGAACATTTTATTCCCCAAAAAAGTTCCGGCATAAAATATACAAAAGACAAAAGGAAATGGTATCCGGACTTTGTTAAAAAAGTTGAAAATGGAGACCGGCGTAATGTGTTTGATGCAAAATACAAGAAATGGAATTATAATAATGACGATATGCACCAGCTTTTATCATACCTTTATATTACAGGCGGGAATAAATGTGGGATAATTTATCCTGTTCAAAACGGAACTGACCAAAATGAAACAATAGAAAATTTAATATTAAATCCATTTAAAAGTTTTTATGCAGAAGAAGTGGGATGTTATAAAATCCCTTTTATTATTCCAAATGGATCTCATTATAATGAGTTTTGTGAAAAAATGGAGTGTAACATAAAGATTTGGAAAGAAGAATTCCCTGAAAATTCAAAAAAATTTGAAGAGTGAATATTTTTTATTACCCCCTATAATTTTTGCTTAAAGTAAAATTATAGGGGGAATTTGTCTATTTAAGTATTTATTTTTGTTCTAGCAATGATTTTTCTATTGAAAGTACGTCCGGAAAAATCAATTTGACACCTTTCCTTTGAAGCGCAATTACCTTTTTTGCTTTTGTAATCAATTCCTGTTCAAGCCGGCCATCAACTCGTACCGGTATATTTGCAACCGAATCAATATATTCATTTAATATGTATGAACTGGTTACCGGGCAGATATTTTGAATCAAGAATGCTTTCTCATGGCCAAGGACTTCTCCAAATACGATGGTGTCGCACTTTCCGTATTTCTGAATTTTTTTATTATAATAATCATGGAATTTTGCTGTTTGTGAAGAGAATGGAATGAGCCAATATAGTCCGGTTGCTTCATCAAGAAAAGTATAAAAGCAAGGTCGATTATGGGGCTGACCATTCACCATTTCTTTATTTTTCATTAAATAAGGATCTGGAAAATCAATAAAATATTGATCACTAATATAATAAAAATGACCGACAACCATCATTAAACTACCCCATTAATAAAGAAGCCCCATTCTTTCGAATGGAGCTTCAAACATTTGAACTCGACCTTTTATTAGTCGCTCATCGAGGTGCGACAAACATTTGAGCTCGACCTTGTTTGAGTTGCATATCGAGTAGCAACAAACATTTGAGATAGTTTCCTATCTACAATTACATTGTACACTCAAATATCTGTCTTGTCAATACAGCCGATCCAAATGGAGCAGGAAATTTTAATAATTACTGCCCGCTTCATTATATGCAATATATGCCTATTTTATCCTTGCGTCAATTAGTCTATTATTAACCAACAGCGGCAAAGTTGTCAATGAGCGGGCGGCCTCTTGCGTTGGAATTATGCCAGCCGTAAATGACACTTGAAAAGCAAGTGAATAATCTTAATGAAATTGCTGTTTTCTATAAAAATATCACTTTTCCCTTTAAAAAACCGCTTAAAAATGGGGAAAAGGTTACACTTGTTTTTCGTCCACTTTTATTGACATTTTTTCATAAAAAAGTATAATAAAAATAAAGGAGCTGATAAATTGTGGGAACAAAAAATACAAAATTAAACAAATATTTTTTGATAGCTTTGCTTGCCGCAATTGCTTTGGCGGGGTCTTCGTGCTCGGATAAAAAGGAAAGCAGTACAGCGGAGGTTGAAACGGCATCTTTGGAGGCAAGCACGACAAGCATGCAGACTCCAGCACAGACTGAAATTTCTACGGGAACGACAATAGAAACAACAACAGCGGAATCGACAACGGTTACTACTGCAACTACAGTAGTAGCAACACAAGCACCAGTTGTTACTACTGCAAAACCAGTTGTTACTACTGTTAATACAGTTGCAACAACACAAGCACCAGTTGTTACAACAATGGCAACTCAGCCCGCTGTAACAACAGTAGCCGCATCTCAATCATCAACAGCACAAGGTGTGCCGGGTAAGGATGTAATATGGTTAAACAAAGATACGTGTGTTCCTATATCGCAGAAATTGACTTTAAGATTTGGTGGTAGAGACCAAACGGAGATGAAAACAATATATGATGCAGTTTATTATTTGTTTTACCCACAGCCGGGGTATACAGTTTCTATGTGGGATGTGTTTAGAGAAAGTGCAATAAATGATTTTAATGATGTGAATTGTCCTGCTTGGCAGGATATAAATCCTAATGATGAAGACAGTATGAGCTATGCTTTGACATTTTGCAGTTGGCTATTTGATGGTCATTGCGGTTCAAATAATGGTACAAGTAATGCATCTACAATATTATGTGCATACTCTCCTAATTACAATAAGCAGTTATCACAAGGAAATTGTGGTACACAAGTACAGTGTTATAGAGCAGTATTAAATTGGTGGGGTTTTGAAACGAGATATATCGGTGGTAGAGCAGCAGATGGCTCAAACTCACGACATGCAATGATACAGATAAAGAGACCTAATGGTAAATGGTATTTTACATTAAGTCCATGGGGTAGCGAAGATGAAAGTGGTGGCGGTGATAATGTTATTGGTTACAGAGTTGGTGGTTTTATAATTGACCAAATTAGGGATTAAGGTTATTTAAGAATGTATAGGCATACTTAAAAGTAAATATATAACTGGTGAGTACAAAGTAATAATACTGATAATATTATTAGTTTTTGACAATGGTTTTTATAATTGATCAAAACAATGATTAAGGTTATTTAGGAATGTATAGGCATGCCTAAAAGCAAGCATATAATCAGTGAGTAAATAAACTGCGCATGAATTTGCGCAGTTTTGCTATGTAAAAGAAAAATATAAAAACTTGTATTTGCCGTTCCAAAATGCTATAATATTAAAAGTTTGTTTTGGAGGCATAAAGATGAAATCGGTGAAATATATATTGCTTATAAGCATTCTGCTTTTGGGGATTGTGTTTTTGGCCACCCTTCCGGGGACGATGAGGAAGAGTAAAACGGAAGAAAGTACAACGGCTTCCGCTTCATCGCAAACTTCGGAGCAGAGTTCAGTTTCGCTGAATACATCCGTTGCAGACGGAAGCTCGGCAATAGTAGTCGGTGGAGAACCTGAAAGCAGCGCTTCATCTTCGTCAGGTGGGGGAGATGCCGCGGTGGATAAAAATGAATGGGCTTTTTTTCTTATAAATCAGACACATCCTTTGCCGGATAATTATACGTTTGAAAGAAAGGCTGTTCAAGGAAAATTTGAAATGGATGCCCGTTGCGCCGACTATATGATAAATATGCTTGCCGATGCTAAAAAGGCCGGCGTGAATTTAAATATCGTTTCGGCATACCGCAGCGTGGAGTACCAGCAGACTTTGCTTGATAATGATACCAAAAAATATGAAAAGCAGGGCTATTCGCATGAGGAAGCGGTTAAAATGGCTTCGCAGGCAGTGGCAATTCCGGGGCAGAGCGAACATAACGCCGGCATATGCGCAGATATTTTAGAGGCAGGGAGCTATTCGCTTACCGAGGATTTTGAAAAGACGGATGAATTTAAATGGCTTTCCGAAAATGCCGCAAAGTATGGCTTTATTTTAAGGTATCCCAAGGGCAAGGAAAAGATAACCGGCATAGAATATGAGCCGTGGCACTACCGCTTTGTGGGGCCTTATTACGCTCAAAAAATCAAGGACAGCGGACTTTGCCTTGAAGAATATTATGAAAAAGAAAAGGGGACGAATTAAAAGAAATCCCTGAATTTCGGCGGCGGATTTGCCGCCGTTTTTTTGTCTGGACAAAAATTGCTCCGTTATATAAAAAATTTTAAAAAATTATTGACTTTCAAGAACATACGTTCTATAATTGGTTTGAGGAATTTCACTAAAAGGACTTATAGCTTGCAAAACCGCGTGAGGCTGATTTTTTTAAAATTAACGGAGGTTAAAATGGATCCGCTTTATGAAAGTTATATTGAGTCCGCAAAAAAGCTTACCGGAAGAATTATTTTTTTGAACGGGGAAATAGCAAGGGAAGAAAATCCGGATAGGCTTGAATCTTTAAAGCTCCGGCGAAGAGTGCTTTATGAGGAAAGACGCGACCTTTTGTCAATTGCCCGCTGTTTAAAAGACGGTACGCTTTGGAGTGATTTCTTTTGAGTATGAAAAGAATTTTTTGGGATGAAAAAACCATCGACAGGGAGCTTTTTAAGCTCTCCAAAAATAATTCCGGCGACGACAAAATGAGGAAAATTGCAAAAAGAGCCATGCGTGAAGTGATTTTGAACGACTTGACCCAAAGACAAAAGCAATTTGTTCTGCTATACTATTATGAGGAGCGCAATATGCCTGAAATTGCTGAAATCTGCGGGGTAAATGTTTCAACGGTTTCCAGAACGCTGGCAAGGGCAAGAAAAAATATCCTTGAAAGGATAAAATATTACTTCATAAAAATGGAGGATGAAGAATGAATACGCCGATTTATGATTTCCTGCAAAGCTATTCTGAAAGAGAGGTACTGCGGCTGCATATGCCGGGCCATAAGGGAAAGCTTTACTGCCATCCGCTTTCTGCGGTTTTCCCCTACGACATAACAGAAATAAAAGGCGCCGACAGCCTTTATGAGGCGGATGGGATAATAAGCGAAAGCGAAAAAAATGCCGCAAAGCTTTTTGGCAGCACCCGCACGCTGTATTCGACACAAGGCTCTACGCTTTGCATCCAAACCATGCTTGCCCTTGCCGCAAGGCCCGGTTCGCAGGTAATAGCTCCCCGCAACGCGCACAAGGCATTTATTAATTCATGCATACTGCTTGATTTGGATGTCGTCTGGATTTTCCCTGAGGGAGAAAACAGGGGGATTGTTTCTTTTACTTATTCGGCGGCGGATGTTGAAAAGGCAATAATTTCGTCAAAAAATCCGTCATGCGTATATATAACCTCTCCGGATTATTACGGAAGAATGGCTGATGTGGCGGCAATTTCGGAGGTTTGCAAAAAATACGGACTTCCTCTGCTTGTGGACAATGCACATGGGGCGCATTTGAAATTTCTTGAAAAGAGCCTGCATCCAATGGATCTTGGGGCGGATATGTGCTGCGACAGCGCGCATAAAACCCTGCCGGTGCTTACGGGCGGAGCATATCTGCATATAAAGAATGAAAGGTTTGCCTCTGCGGCAAAGGATAAAATGGCGCTTTTTGCCTCCACAAGCCCGTCATACCTTACGCTCTGCTCGCTTGACCTTTGCAACGAATATCTTGAAAATACGGCAAGGGAGCACCTTGAAGATGCGGCTTTGAGGATTTCAAAACTCAAAGGGATGCTTGCGGGCAAATATGAGATTTTGGAAACCGAACCGCTTCATTTTGCGCTTTCCGGAATTCCCATCGGCATTGACGGGCACGGCCTTTCGGAAAGGCTCAGATTTTGCGGGATAGAGCCTGAATACTGCGACGATGCTTATGCAGTCTTGCTTTTTTCGCCGCTTAATTCAAAACCGGAATTTGAAAAGGTTTTAAGCGTGCTTTCGGGAATAAATCCAAAGGATGAAAAAATAAAAATCGAAAGCTTTATTGTCCCGCAGCCTGAAAAAGTATTGACGCCAAGGCAGGCGGCGCTTTGCGAAAGCGAGGAAATTCCGCTTGAAAAAAGCCTTGACAGGATATGCGCCGCCGCAAAGGTAAAATGCCCTCCCGGAATACCCGTTGTGGTTCCCGGCGAAAGAATAGATTCCTCCTGCATGAATATTTTAAAAAAGTATAGCATTTCAACGATGAATGTGGTAAAATAAATATAATTAAAAAAATACGGTAATTCGGTTGAAATCAGGAGGAATATTTATGAAGCTTATCTATGCAATTGTCAATAACGACGACAGCCACTCCGTTTCGTCTGCCCTTACAAAGGCGGGATTTTCTGCAACTAAACTTGCTTCCACCGGAGGATTTCTCATGGCGGGAAACACTACATTCCTTATTTGCGCAGAGGATGAAAAGGTTGATGAAATCATAGACGTGATTGCCAAGAAGAGCCATAAAAGAAAACAGTTTGTTCCATCTGCAACTTCTTATGGCGTTGGAACATATACTTCAATTCCTGTTGAAGTTTCAATCGGCGGGGCCACAATTTTTGTAACAAATATTGAACGTTTTGAAAAGGTGTAAATATACTTAAAGTATAATGGAAACTAAAATATACGGGAACTTAAATGTTGTCGGCGTGCTGGAATCCATGCTTAAGTCCGAGCGTGTTCCTCATGCCGTTTTGTTTTACGGGGAAAAGGGACTTGGGAAAAAAACACTTGCCTCATGGCTTTCATCAAGGATTGCTGCGCCGGGGCAAAGCATAAATCCCATGTCGTATCCGGATATAATTTGGGCGAAAAAGGGCGGGGCGTCGCAAACTTTTTCGGTGGATACGGTAAGAGAGGTTTCGGCGGATGCTTTTGTGCTTCCAAATAACGGCGACAGGAAGGTTTATATCTTTGCAGATTGCGAAGGCATGAGGAGCGAAGCTCAAAATGCGCTTTTGAAAATAATCGAAGAACCGCCTCCGTTTGTGCATTTTATATTTACCGCCGGAAGCAGGGAGGTTTTTTTGCCGACCATAATTTCGAGAACTGTTTGTTTTGGTGTGTCCGCTTGCAGCGATGATGAATGCCGAATGGCCCTTGCCGAAAAAGGGTATGATAATGAAAAGATTAGCGGAGCTTTATCTGCTTTTCCCGGAAACATAGGAATGCAGATTTCTTATATTGAAGATGAAAAGACGCAAAAAACTGTAAAAATAATAAAAGATATTACTGATGGTATAAATTCTTTTGGCGAATATAAGACTTTAAAGGCGTTTGCTGAGCTTGAATCCGAAAAAGACAGGACAATGGCAAAGGAAGTTATGGCTCTGCTGGACAAGATAGTGATGGACAGCCTTTCGTTGAAATTTGATGTTGCGTCAAGAATGGGCCCGTATCCGGAAGGGGCGCAAAAGATGGCGGAGGTGCTTTCGGTTTCAAAAGCTTTGAAATTGCATGCACTTTTTTCGGATGCGGCAAAGGCAATTGACTCAAATGTAAATCTCAATTTATTTTTGTCCGCTTTGTGCGGAAAGATTTTTAGCTTATAAAGGAGATATAAATGGTAGAAATAATAGGGGTAAGGTTTAAAAGTGTGGGGAAAATATATTATTTTTCTCCCGGGGGACTAAAAATACCCGAAAAAAGCTTTGTTATAGTTGAAACCGCAAGGGGAATAGAATGCGGTCTTGTTGTCATGTCAAACCGTTTGGTTGACGAAAGCGAAATAGTCAGCCCTCTTAAAACTGTTATAAGGGTGGCAACTGAAAAGGACATGAAAATTGTTGAGCAAAACAAGAAAAAGGAGGTTGATGCAAGGAAAATCTGCGAGGAAAAGATTGCCGCACATGGACTTAACATGAAGCTTGTGGATGTTGAATGCACTTTTGACAACAATAAGCTGCTGTTTTATTTTACCGCTGAAAATAGGGTCGATTTCAGGGAGCTTGTAAAAGATTTGGCGGCTGTTTTCCGCACAAGGATAGAACTCAGGCAGATTGGGGTGCGCGATGAGGCAAAAATGCTTGGCGGGCTTGGAGTCTGCGGAAGGCCATTCTGCTGCCGCACATTTCTTGGCGAATTCCAGCCGGTTTCAATAAAAATGGCAAAGGAGCAGGGGCTTTCGCTGAATCCGACGAAAATTTCCGGCACCTGCGGCAGGCTTATGTGCTGTCTTAAATATGAGCAGGATACCTATGAGGAACTTCTAAAAACCATGCCGAAAGTTGGGGCGTATGTGGATACTCCGGTTGGGAAAGGTTATGTTGAGGAAATAAACCTCTTGACGGGAAAGGTAAAAGTAAAGCCTGACAATCCTAATGCTGTTTGCGCTACCTTTGACAAGAGTGAGGTTGTAATAATAAAGGATGCGGAAATAAAGCTGGATAAGGATGAAATAAAAGAACTTTCTGCTTTGGAGGGAGTTTAATCTATGTCTGAAACTATTATTGATTTAAAGGAGAAAAATATGGGGAAGAAAGTTTCAAGGTATATTATTGCGGCGATTATAGCTGTTTTGGCAATTGTCGTATTGGCAAATTCGTTTTGCACAATTCAGGCCGGACATACTGGGGTTGTAACCACTTTTGGAAAAGTCAGCGAAAAAGTTCTTGAAGAGGGATTGCATTTTAAAATTCCGTTTATACAGCAGGTAATTCAGATAGACAACAGGGTTTTAAAGACTGATGTGGAATCATCAAGCGCTTCAAAGGATTTGCAGATGGTTTCAAGTACGATTTCGGTAAACTATCGCGTGGCAAGGAATAAATCGGCAAGCATTTATCAAAATGTGGGAGTTTATTTTGACGATGTGATTGTAAAGCCGGCAATACAGGAATGCGTAAAAAGCGTAACAGCGCAGTATACTGCCGAGGAGCTTATAACCAACAGGCAGGTTATTTCGCAGAAGATGGAGGATGCGCTTTCGGCAAAGATAAATCCTTATGGGCTTAATATTGAGGTTTTCAATATAATTTCATTTGATTTTTCCGAGGAATTCAATAAGGCAATCGAAGCAAAACAAACCGCCCAGCAAAATGCCCTTAAAGCGGAACAGGACCTTGCAAGGGTAAAAATCGAGGCGCAGCAGGCGATTGAAAAAGCAAAGGCAGAGGCGGAGGCTTACAGGCTTAAAAATCAGGAAATAACCGAAGCCATGATAAGGATGGAATACATAAACAAATGGGATGGCAAGCTGCCGTATGTGATTTCGGATGGAGCGAACATACTTGACATAGGCGGAATAATTGATGAGGCTCAAAAATCCGAAAATGCAAATTCGCAGTCTGCAACCACTTCACAGGCAGGAGAATAAAATAGAAGTTAGAGATTAGAGGTTAGAAATTAGAATTAAAAGCGCCCCGCCTTAACAAGAAAAGACTTTCGGTCGGTAAAGTTGTTAAGGTAAGCAAATTAAAAGACCTGCTTTTCGCAGTAAAATTGGAGTGGTGAGCACCGAGGCGAAAAGCAGGTCAACAAGGACAGTCCGTAATTCGTAATTTAGTTGTTAGCCGTTAGTTGCTGGGAAGTTAAGATAAAACCTGAAAAGTAAAGCTACGAAAACTAACGACTAACAACTATAAACTAACTACTAAAAGGAGAATACCACCTATGAACAGGTTATGGTATAAAAAACCTGCAAAAGATTGGAACGAGGCACTTCCAATAGGAAATGGAAGACTTGGAGCAATGATTTTCGGCACGCCAAAAGGCGAAAGACTTCAGCTTAACGAGGACAGCATATGGTACGGCGCTCCGATGGACAGAATAAATCCGGATGCCCATAAAAACCTTAAAAAGGTAAGGGAACTTATTTTGGCAGGGGAAATATCCAAAGCGGAAAAGATATTGCTTTATGCTTTTTCGGGAACTCCTCAAAACGAAAGGCCGTATCAGTCCGCCGGTGATTTGTTCATAAATTTTGACCATGGCGATGATGTTTCCGACTATAAAAGGGAACTTTGCCTTGACAATGCCGTACATACAGTTTCCTATACTGCAAATGGCGTAAAATATACCCGAGAAACCTTTGCAAGCTTCCCCGATGATGTAATCGTTATCAGAATTTCGGCGGACAAGCCTGCCAGCATAAGCTTTTCATGCCTTATGGCAAGGGAGCTTTTTTATGACAGGACTTGGGCTGTTTCAAACGATACAATTGCTATGGATGGCAATCTTGGCAAGGGCGGAATCAAATTCTGCGCCATGGCAAAGGTTATTGCAAACGGCGGAAACAGCTTTACCATGGGAGAGCATATTGTGGTTGAAAATGCGGATGAAGTGGTTTTGCTATTTACCGAGGCAACAAGTTTTAGGTATAAGGATTATGAGAGAAAATGCGAAAAAATCCTTGAAGAAGCTTCAAAACGCTCATATAGCGAATTGCTTTCAAGACATATTGCCGATTATAAAATGCTTTTTGACAGGGTGGTGCTTGACCTTGGCGGGGATGAATCGCTTGATTTGATTCCTACCGATGAAAGGCTTGCCCTTATGTCCGAAAAAAGCCTTGACAAAGGCATGGTAAGGATTTATTTCCAGTTTGGCAGGTACCTTTTGATTTCGTGCAGCCGCCCCGGAACCCTTCCGGCAAATTTGCAGGGATTGTGGAATAAGGAGATGTCTCCGCCATGGGGTTCAAAATATACGATAAATATAAACACTGAAATGAACTATTGGCCTGCTGAAACCTGCAACCTTTCGGAATGCCATGAACCGCTGTTTGATTTGCTTGAAAGGGTTGCCGAAAACGGCAAGGTTACGGCAAAGAAGATGTACGGCTGCAAAGGCTTTGTCGCCCATCATAATACTGATATATGGGCTGATACCGCCCCGCAGGACCAGTGGATTCCCGGAACGTACTGGGTTATGGGCGGAGCATGGCTTTGCTTGCATATTTGGGAGCATTACGAATTCACCCGCGATAAAGCATTTTTAAAGAGGATGTATCCCGTTCTTAAATCATGTGTGGAATTTTTTGAGGATTTTCTTATTGAAGATGGCGGATATCTTGTTACTTGCCCGTCGGTTTCGCCGGAAAATACCTTTATACTTCCAAGCGGCGAGAGGGGATGCAATTCATCCGGAGTTGCAATGGACAATGAAATTTTAAACGACCTTTTTGACGCTTACATAAATGCAAGCAAGATACTCCAAACTGATGAGGATTATGCCGAAAAAGTAAGGAAAATAAAGGAAAAGCTCCCGCCAATAAGGATAGGCAAGCATGGGCAGATTATGGAATGGCGCGAGGATTATGAGGAGGCAGAACCGGGCCACAGGCATATTTCCCAGCTTTTTGCGCTTCATCCGTCATGGCAGATTACCCCCGATAAAACTCCGGAGCTTGCAAGGGCTGCTGCGGCAACTCTTGAAAGAAGGCTTAAATATGGCGGCGGGCATACGGGATGGAGCTGCGCATGGATAATAAATATGTACGCAAGGCTTTGGGATGCTGAAAATGCTGAAAAGAACCTTTTAAAGCTGTTTACCAATTCAACCTTGCCAAACCTTTTTGACAATCATCCTCCGTTCCAGATTGACGGGAATTTTGGCGCGGCGGCGGGTATTGCCGAAATGCTTGTGCAAAGCGGATGCGGAAGAATAATGCTGCTTCCGGCGCTTCCAAAGGCATGGAGTGACGGTTTTGTAAAGGGACTTAAAATCCGAGGTGGAGCAGAAATTGACATAAGCTGGAAAGATGGTGAGCTTCAAAAAGCAACAATAAGGCCTCAAAAAAGTTTTTCGACCGTTATTTGCTATAAAGGTATAAAACAAGAGGTTATTTTTGAAAAAGGCAAAGTATTTGAGTTTACTGCGGGTACAGAACAATAATTTTTATACAAAAAGGAATGTTTATTATGAAAGAATTTTTTAAAAAGGGACAAACTGTTTTGTTTCAAGGCGACAGCATAACCGATTGCGGCCGCGACAGAAATGATATTTCAAGCCTTGGATGCGGCTATCCTGACAAGGTGGCAAAGATATACAATGCTCTTTTTGCCGACAATGGGGTAAAATTTGTGAACAAGGGAGTTTCCGGCGACAGGACAAAGGATGTGCTTGCACGCTACAAAACAGACATCCTTGATATAAAACCAGATTTTATTTCCATACTTATAGGGATAAATGACGTTTGGAGAAGATATGATGACGCAAAGGACCCGACTCCGGCGGAAAAATTCCGTGAAAATTATGAAACCATACTTAAAAATATAAAGAGGGACTTGCCTGCAACAAAAATAATGATAATAGAGCCGTTTTTGCTTTACAATGCTGAAAAATACGGTTGGCATGAGGATTTGGACCCAAAGCTCCTTGTGGTGAGGGAGCTTGCCGCAAAGTACGCGGATTATTACATTTCCCTCAATGGGATTTTTGCAGGTTTGGAAATAACGGCCTATAAGCCTGAGGAATTAAGCGGCGACGGGGTTCATCCGGAAGATTTGGGACATAGGATAATTGCCCTTGAATATCTTAAAACTTTGGGAATAATTTAAAGAAATCTTTCTTTAATAAATGTAAAATTATATCCATAAGCGTCTTTTTGCTGGATTGAGCAGAGCAAAAATAAAAAATCCGTCAGTTAGAACTGCGGATTTTTTTATTTTCAGAAATTTTAAAAGATATAACTTATAAAACTGCTATTTTAATATTGATTTTTGTTTATATCTGTGATAACATGTGAATAATAAAAAGGGAGGTGTTTTAAGTGATTAAACGTGAACTTTATATGAGCAGGATACGCCCTTTTATTGGGAATGAACTTATTAAAGTTTTAACCGGATTTCGCCGAAGCGGAAAATCGGTTATGCTGGAATTGATAAAAGAAGAAATTATTTCATCAGGCATAAGCGAGAATCAATTTATTTGCATAAATTTTGAGAATATGAGCAATGCCCATCTTTGCAATGCTGCATCGCTGCATGATGAAATTTTAAGGCGTTCTTCAAAAATCAATGGGAAAATTTATCTTTTGTTTGATGAAATACAAGAGGTTGACGGTTGGGAAAAGTGTATAAATTCACTGCGTGTGGAGCTTGATTGCGATATTTATATCACAGGTTCAAACGCAAAACTGCTTTCCGGAGAACTTGCAACGTATCTTGCAGGAAGATATGTTGAATTTGTAATTTATCCGTTTTCATTTTCGGAATTTACGGAACTTTACAGAAATTATTTCCCGAAAGCGGAAATTAGGGAATGCTTTGCAAAATACCTGACAGCAGGCGGGATGCCCTATCTTGGGAATCTTCTTTATGCCGAAGCGCCTGCGCGGCAATATTTGCAGGACCTTTACAACTCTGTTGTGCTCAAAGATATAGTCAAACGCAACAATATCCGCGATGTCGACTTATTGGAACGCATTATAGCATATATTGTTGCAAATGTAGGCACTACTTTTTCTGCAACCGCCATTTCAAAATATTTTAAAAACGAGGGGCGCACTGTTGCTCCGGAAACGATTTTGAATTATATTAAGGCTTGCGAAGACGCTTTTTTGTTTTATCGGATTAAGCGCAGAGATTTGCAAGGCAAAAAAATTCTTTCAATCAACGAAAAATATTATATTGCCGACCATGGCGTAAGGGAGGCGGTTTTTGGGGGCAATATGAGGGATATAAACCTTGTTTTGGAAAATATTGTATGCATGGAGCTTTTGCGCCGTGGATATTTTGTAACGGTGGGGAAATCGGCAAACAAAGAGATAGATTTTATCTGCGAAAAACATGGCGAAAAGCTTTATGTGCAGGTTGCGTATCTGCTTGCTTCCGAAGAAACCGTAAAACGCGAATTTGGCGCTTATGATGATATCAAGGATAATTTCCCGAAATATGTGGTCACGCTTGATGAGTTTGATATGAGCCAAAACGGCATAAAGCACCGGAATATCCGCGATTTTCTCATGTCAAAGGAATGGAATTGATTTTTATGGGTGGATTGGCTTTTAGTTTTTTCCATTTTCAAGCAGTTTTTGCTTTATGTTCCAAAGCTTTTGAGATAAGTCAACATAGTAGGCATGCGGATTTTCAAAACGCTTTACTTCATCCCACAAAAGGTCCGTCTGTTCTTTGCAGTAGGCCTGAATTTCATTTATTGACGGAGAATTGTAAACTCTTTTTCCGTTAAGGAATACAGGAACAAGCAGCTCCTTTGCCCGAAAATTGGATATGGTCTTTTTCTTCCATACCGCATTGGGGTCAAATATGGTAAGCTCTTTTGAATCGTCTATGACTTCATCGTAAACGCAAAGCTGGTCGGCGATTGCCTGCGAGCTTTCACGGTCAAAAAGGCGGTAAACTTTTTTAAAGTGCGGAGTGGTTATTTTGCTGATGTTTTCGCTGATTTTTATTTTTGGCTCTATGATGCCGTTGTTTTCAACGGCAACGAGCTTGTAGACTCCGCCGAAAACGGGTGAGCTTTTTGAGGTGATAAGCCTTTCGCCGACGCCGAAAATATCCACCTGCGCCCCTTGCAGGAGCAAATCGCGGATAATGTATTCGTCAAGTGAATTTGAGGCGACTATTTTGCAGTTTTTAAGTCCTGCCTCATCAAGCATTTTTCTTGCTTTTTTGGAAAGATAGGCAATATCTCCGGAATCAAGCCTTATGGCGAAATTTTGGACTCCCCTTGGCAGCAGTACTTCTTTAAATGCTTTTATTGCATTTGGAACGCCGCTTTTAAGGGTATTGTAGGTATCCACAAGCAAAGTTGCATTGTCGGGATAAATTTCGCAATAGGCTTTAAAGGCCTCGTATTCATTGTCAAACATTTGAATCCACGAGTGCGCCATTGTTCCGCCGGCGGGAATCCCGTAAAGCTTGTCGGCGATTGTGCAGGCGCTTCCGGCGCATCCGCCTATATATGCCGCCCTTGCGCCAAGGACAGCTCCATCCGGCCCCTGCGCGCGCCTTGAACCGAATTCAAGCACCGGCCTGCCTTGCGCGGCGCGGACTATGCGGTTTGCCTTTGTGGCAATAAGGGATTGATGGTTGAGCGTCAACAAGGCAAAGGTTTCAATGAGCTGGGCCTCTATTGCCGGCGCTCTTACAGTAAGTATCGGCTCGTTAGGGAAGATTGGCGTTCCCTCCGGAACGGCATAGATATCCCCGCTGAACTTGAATTTTGATAAAAATGATAAAAATTCCTCGTCAAAGAGCTTTTTTGAACGCAGATAAGCTATGTCGCTTTCTGAAAAGCTTAAATTTTCTATATATTCGATAAGCTGTTCAAGGCCTGCCGCAATTGCAAATCCTCCGTCATCCGGAACTGTCCGGAAGAAAACATCAAAATATGCAATTTTTTTATGGGATTGATTTTTAAAGTATCCCATTCCCATTGTCAGCTCATAAAAATCGCAGAGCAGTGAAAGATTTTGTTTTTCCATAATCATATCGTCTCCTTGTTATATTAGCCGCAGCATTTAATGCCGCGGCTAATATTATTGTCTGAAAGTATACTTGTAATCATTTATAAACTCTATTATTTGCGTTTCGTTTAAAGGCTTGCTCATCAGATAGCCTTGAATGAGGTCGCATTTCATGGATGAAAGCGAGGCAAACTGATTTTCCGTTTCAACGCCTTCTGCAACGGTTTTTATGTCAAGATTGTGCACGAGGTCGATTATTGAGCCTGCAATGGTGAAATCTTTTTTGCTGGTGTTTATCTGGTCGATAAAGGTTTTGTCTATTTTAAGGCAGTTGATTGGAAAATGCTTTAAGTAATTGAGCGAATTGTATCCGGTTCCGAAATCGTCAAGCGCAATTGTTATGCCAAGCTCCGAAAGCTCCATCAGTATTCCGCTTGCCGATTCAAACAGACTTATCAGAACGCTTTCGGTAAGTTCAAGCTGTATGTATTCCGGAGGAATTTGTGTTATTTCAAGCACTTGTTTTATGCTTTTGACATAATCCGGCTGTAACAACTGGTGCGGGGAGATGTTTATTGACATAATTACATCCCGCCCAAGTTTCTTTTTAAGTTTTTTGTAAAATCTGCATGCAGTTTCAAATACCCATTTACCAAGCGGGATTATGAGCCCTGTTTCTTCGGCAATGGGGATGAATTCCGACGGCGGAATCGTTCCAAGCTCATCGTTTGTCCATCTCAGCAAGACTTCAAAACCATAAATTTCCTTTGAATCGGTTGATATTATCGGCTGGTAGTTAAGGTAAAATTCATCATTGTCCATTGCAGCCATAAGCTTTTGCGAAATGACCGCTTTGTTTTCAATACTTTTTTGATAGGAACTGTTGTAATATTCCACGCCTGACAAATCAAACTGCTTTGCTATGTTTACGGCAATATCGGCATTCCTGAGCAGAATTTCGGGCAAGTCCCCATCGTCAGGGTATAATGAAATTCCTATTCCAAATTTAACATAAAGCTTTTGTCCGGAAACTTCAAGCGGCGTCAGGAAAGCGTTTTTAATTTTTTCAATAAACGAATCAACCTCTTCAAGGTTTTCTTTAAAGCAGTGGATTACTATAAATTCATCACTGTTGAAACGGCATGGGAAATTATGCACGCTGCAAGCACTGCTCAGCCTTTCGGCAAAGCGCTTTAAAAATTCGTCGCCGGCGGCATGGCCGAGGGTATCGTTTATCCATTTAAAGTTATCTATGCTTATAAAAATAACGGCAAATTTTGAAAGAGTGGAAGATGCAAATTTTATTGCTTCTTCAAGGTGCAAATCAAGCTTTGTCCGGTTTGGAAGTCCTGTAAGGCTGTCAAGGTACGTAAGAGAAGTGATTTCTTTTGATTGCTTTTGTATTTTTTCTCCAAGGGCATCAAGACAGGTGGCAATTTGCCCCATACCGTCGTTTGATGCGGAATTTATCCGTGCAGAGTAGTCCCTGATATTATATTTGCGCACAGAATGCATGATTTTGGGGAAATCCTTAAAATGCTCAGCAAAAATAAGCAAAATAAGAACCGCCGAAACAATAGCCGAACAAATGAGTAAAAATATATGTCTTGAAAAAATTAACTTTGAAGAATTCAAGCCATCTTCATTATCAAAAAAGATAATGGTTTTAATGTCCATTAAGGGATTTTTTGCAAAGTAAATATATTTGCCGCCTTTTAAAGGATAAAATCCGGTTTCAGATTGCAATGCGGTGTCTATTGCATTTTTGACATTCCTTCCGTTTGGGGGAAAATCAGAAATGAAGCTTAAATTTTCGCTTGCATAAAGCTTGTTGCCGTTGGAATCAATTAAAATCGGATAGCAGCTTTGAGAGGTTTCAATTTCTTCAAGCATGGTACGAAGATTTTTTGTTGAAATCTCAATTCCGGCATAGCCTAAAAGGTTCCCGTTTTCAAATATTGATTTGACGATTGTCACTCCGGTTTCGTCAGAAACAAGGCTTTTTGACAGACCTGAGAACCATACGCTCGACTCAGGCATTGAAATGAAGTACGAATACCATGGGGCCGACTTTATGTTGTAATCTTTGCCGGAAATTTCTCCGTCGGAGGTTATGTAAAAGCTTTGCAGGTCGCAGGCAATCCACGCAAGTGAAATGGAGGAATCTTTGGCGCAATCATGCAATATGGATTTTATTTCATCAAAACCGTCGGCATAAGCCCCGGATTTGTCTTTTACCGAAGCGGTGAGGTATTTTGCCGTTTTTTCGCTGTTTGCCAAAAAGTTTAAAATGTCAAGTTTTGAATTTATCTTACAGTTGATTTTTTCAGAGTATTCGGACGAAAGGTTTTTTATTGAAGTTTCGGATGTTTGTTTAAAAAAGCTTTTTTCAAGGAGGGAATTTGCCGCAGCGTTTGCAAAAAGTACGGCAAAGCATAAAGCGAGGGAAAAAATAAGAAATTTTTTTGTATAGCTTTCTTTTAAGATGCCTGAAATTTTTTTTACCATAGCATTTTCCCCCTTATAATCTAAATTTTAACATGTAATTTTACAATATACATTAATAAAATCCAAAAATTTAAAAAACATTGATATCTTTTATATTCGATAAAGAAAGAATTTTACTGAAAAATATAAAATCGGCTCAAATTATGTTTATAAATCATTTTAATCCAATGCAAGAAAAACATGTAATTTATTCCAAATGTCAACATTTTATGAAGAATGTATTGACGCAATAAGGGAAAAATTATATAATAAAATTGCTAATAAAAATTTTGGAGAATTTATATGAAAAAAATTGCTTTTATACTATCATTTGCACTAATATTTTCATCACTTTCCGCTTGCAAAAAGATAGAGCAGTCTGAGGTGAAGGTTACATCCTCATCACAAACCTTGCAGGCGGAAAATCCGGTTCAAACATCCAAAACTACTATTGCAATTGCATCGGAAACGACACAAAGTTCTGCCGAAACATCAGCCACAGCGGCAAGCGTTGCCGAAACTACGACTGCTGCCGCACAAACCAAGGCATCCACTGCGGCAGTTAAAGCTTCAACTGCCAAAACGACTGCGGCTTCGACAACTGCACAGCAAACCACAACCTCCGCAACGACAACGACTGCTCCTGTCACAACAGCAGCAACTACTGCTGCGACAACCGCTGCCGTTACCGCAGTTTCACAATATTACTCCCAGTCGTCATATACAGCCCTTAATTATGATAAACAAAATGCCATGTGGATATCTTACCTTGAATTCCAGAATATCCTTAAAGGAAAGACACAGGCGCAATTTACTGCATCGGTAAGGACAATGTATGACAACTGCGTTGCCTTGGGAATAAATACCGTTTATGTTCACGCAAGGGCGCACGGGGATGCTTATTACGTTTCGGATTTGTTCCCGTGGTCCGCAAACTGCACGGGGACTATTGCTGCAGAGCCTTCATTTGACCCGTTTAAAATCCTTGTGGATGAGGCGCACGCAAGAGGGCTTTCAATCCATGCGTGGATAAATCCAATGCGCGGAGTTAAGGACACCGAAATTCAACAAATTCCTAATCGGTATTTAATAAAACAATGGTATAATGATTCAAATAAGCGCGGCACTTACATAGTGCTTGTAAACGGGGTTTGGTACTTCAGTCCCGCATACAAGGAGGTAAGGGATTTAATTATTGCCGGCGCTAAGGAAATAGTTTCAAAATATAATGTCGACGGAGTTCATATAGACGATTATTTTTATCCTACAACGCAAAGCTCATTTGATGCGGCTGTATTTGCCCAAAGCGGCTCGTCCAATCTTTCGCAATGGAGGCTTGACACAATAAGTGCAATGGTAAGGGAACTTTACAGCGGCATAAAGAGCGTGAACAGTACGGTTCTGTTTGGAGTCAGCCCGCAGGGAAATGTAAACAACAATTATTCCTCACAGTATGCCGATGTAAGGAAATGGTGCTCACAAAACGGGTATCTTGATTACATTGTTCCGCAGATTTATTACGGCTTTAAAAATACCTCACAGCCTTATGCGACAAATCTGCAGTCCTGGTGCGATATGGTTACGGCTCCGGGCGTAAAGCTTGTGGCGGGACTTGCGGCTTATAAGATAGGCACTTCCGAAAGCACGGGAGAATGGATGAACGATAAGAGGATTCTTGCAAGACAGGTCGAAACTTTTAAAGCACAGCCTAAATACGGCGGAGTCGCATTTTTCAGATATGAAAGCATTTTTGCGCCTGCATCGGGAGTTGCGGCTCAAATGGAGCAGGAAAAGGCCGAGCTTGCGGCAGTTTTAAAATAGAGATAGAGAAATAGAGCAACAAAGGAAAGCAAACCAAAGGAGATAGGAAATGAAAAGGTTTCTCAGGATTTTAAGCCTGATAACGGCACTTGTTTTATTTGCGCCGGCTTGCGGCGAAAGAGCTGCAATTTTTGAGCAAATAAATGCTTTTGCCACTGACGGAACATCCCAGACGGAAACAACTCAGGCGCAAAATTCCGAAGGGCAGACAAACAGCGGGCAAAATGACTCTCAAAATAATCAAAATCAAGAACAGGAAGAGTATAAGAGCCAGTTTACTTTTCCGGAACAGCTCAGGGCGGTTTCAATTACTCCGGGGCTTGATTTTGCTGTGTCCGAATCTTCTACCAATGATGAAATAAACGCAAAGCTTGATGAAATACTTAAAAACGCACAGGCAATAGGCCTTAACGCGGTTGTGATAAATACCGATTATAACGGCAAGGCTTTTTACAGCACGGATATAAATGAAACCGTTGAAAAAACTCCTGTGGAGCTTGCCATAAAAGCCGCAAAGGATAAGGGATTTTTCGTTTACCTTACATTTGATATAAATTTTGTGCTTTCACAGTTTGAAAATGAACCTTTGCAGGAAAGGATAGACTACCTTGCTTTAAAAGCGCATACTTTTACCGTGAAAAATGCGGTTGACGGGATAATACTGGAAGGTTATTATTCTTCAAAGAATAAAACCAGCTTTGATGACTATATGCAAAACGGCTCCGGCATAGGTTTTGAAAATTGGCTTAGGGATAACGGGGCGTATGTTTTCAGCCTTGTAAGCGATGCTATAAGGAAAACAAATAATACCGTTCCGGTGGGAATTTACCTTAAAGACGCATGGGCAAATGCCTCCACCAATTCAAATGGCTCAAATACAAGCGATGATTTTGAGGCCCTTGTGGACGGGTATTCCGATACCTTGGGATATGTCCAAAGGGGTTATGCCGATTTTATAATGCTGGAAGCAAAGGGTTCCCTTGAAGATTCAAAGCTTCCGTATAACGAATTTGTAAGCTGGTGGGCAAAGCATGCTTTGGAGGTTAATATTCCGCTTTACGTTATGCATGACAATGAAAAGCTTTGCACCTCGGAGCAGGGATGGGGTTCTCCCGACCAGATTGTGCAGCAGCTGCGCGCGGCGGCAAAAATTAACGGCTATAAGGGGAGCGCTTTTAAATCCTATCAAAGCCTTGTGAAAAATCCGGATTCAAGCACAACGGTATTGACAAAATATTATGACAACACTCTTAACATGGAAACTATTGACAATCAACTGACTATTATTTCTCCGCAGCAAAGGGAATTTACCACTGAAGAACCAACGGTTAAATTCATGGGAACTTTTGACTCAAACTTTGAGGTAAAGTTCAACGGGGAAGTAATAAAGCTCAATGAAGCAGGAAATTTCTATTACGAAAAAGACCTTGACGTAGGATTGAATGTATTTACAATAGAACATAAGGGAAAGACCATTACATATAGGATTACAAGAAAAGTAACCGTGCTTAAAAGCGCGACTCCGGCGCCGGGGAATTTGAATGTTGAGGGTAGCACGAACGTTTCCATTACGGCAATAGCATATAAAGGTTCAACCGTTACAGCAACGGTAAACGGCAAGACTATAAAGCTTGAACCGCAGGAGGGCACGGTAGAAGGGTATGAAAACTCAAATTACATAAGATATACCGGCGTTTATACTGTTCCCAAGGGAATAATAAACCGTGCTCAAAATTTGGGAAGCATTTCAATTTACGGAAAATACACCGGCAAAAACGGCGTTGCTTTTACAGGCAGCATAACGGGCGCGACAATTATAGTGAACGCTCTTCCAGAAGTGCCGAATAATGCGGACGGAAGCCTTTTAAGGGTAAGAAACGACAACACGATGGTATATAATTACTCCACTTCGGATAAAATACCCACGCCCGACCAGGCTCGTCTTCCTGCCGGAGTGCTTGACTATTGCGTTAAAAAGGTTACTTTTGATTCGGTAAACTTCTATTTGACGCTTTCCGGCAAAAGGTTAAAAGCCACTGATGTTGATGTGCTTGAAAATGCTCCGCTTGGCTCAAATACAATAGAGGCTGTTTCGGCAACGATGGAGGGTGCGGATACTGTGGTAAGAATCCGCCAGACCGTAAGGACTCCGTTCTCAATGTCGTTTGGCGGAGTAAGCTATGCAGGCGGCGGAAGCTATGCGATAAGCGGATTTGGCGCAAATTCGATTTCAATTACCTTTGACTATGCAAATTCAACTGCCGGAGGACTTTCGTTCCCGTCGGGGGCACTGTTCTCATCGGCAAGCTGGGGCGATGTCTATGAAAGCGGAAACGTCAGCAGGGCAACGCTTACGCTTAATTTCAGCAGGAGCGGAATTTACGGCGGAGTGAAATCATACTATGACAGCGATGGAACGCTTGTGTTCAGATTCAAGAGCTGTACCGGAAGCCTTGCGGGAAAGACAATCGTAATTGACCCCGGCCATGGCGTAAAAGGCTCCGGCTTTGACTATGGCGCAATAGGACACGTTACCGAGCAGTCGGTTGTGCTTGGAATATCAAAACAGCTTCAGGCAAAGCTTGCCGCGGCGGGCGCAAATGCTGTCAGGTTTAATACTGAATCCCAGTATTATGATACCGAACAGCGTTCAAATATTGCAAGACAGTATAATCCGGACCTTTATATTGCCGTGCATGCAAATGCGGTTGCTGGAAATTCGACTACAAGAGGAGTTGAGGCATGGTACTTTACTCCGTTTTCAAAGCCGTTTGCTTCAGCGCTTTCGGCATCCGTGGCCGGTTATTATCAAAATTACGTTTACATGGATGGAGTAAACCGCAATAGGGGAGCAAAATACGATTATTTCTGGGTTACTACCCAGCAGGAATTCCCGTCTGTTTTGCTTGAAGTTGGATTTGTCACAAACTACGAGGAAGCTATGGCAATGAATAATCCCCAGCATCAGAGCGGAATAGCCGATGCCATCGTTCAGGGAATTCAAAATTATCTTTCAAGATAAGAAGGGCAAATACCCGTATGATATACGGGTATTTGCTTATTGATTTATTTTTTGAGGAGGAGCCAATGTATAAGATTGTAAGAAAACAGATACTTAATCCATCTGTTGTGCTGATGGAGATAAGCGCGCCTTATATAGCCAAAAAGGCTAAAGCGGGACAATTCATCATATTCAGGATAGATGAAAAGGGCGAGAGGGTTCCGCTTACGATAGCCGATTATGACAGGGAAAACGGCACGGTCACAATAATTTACCAGATTGTAGGAAAGTCTACAATGCAGCTTTCCGAGCTTAACGAGGGCGATACCATACTTGATTTTGCGGGGCCTTTGGGAGTTCCCACGCATTTTGACGAGGGAGTAAAGAAAGCGGCCGTAATCGGCGGAGGGGTTGGCTGCGCCATTGCTTATCCTCAGGCAAAGGCTTTGCATGAAAAAGGCGTTTCGGTTGATGTAATAGCCGGATTCAGGAACAAGGATATAGTTATTCTTGAAGATGAATTCAAGGCTGTCAGCGACAGGCTTGTCATTACAACCGACGATGGCAGCTACGGCAAAAAGGGCTTTGTAACGGATGCCTTGAAAGAGCTTATTGACTCCGGCACAAAATACGATGTGGTTGTGGCAATAGGGCCTGTTCCCATGATGAAGTTTGTTTCCGAGCTTACAAGAAAATACGGGGTAAAAACCATAGTTTCGCTCAATCCCATTATGATTGACGGCACGGGAATGTGCGGCGGATGCAGGGTTACGGTCGGCGGTCAGGTGAAATATGCCTGCGTGGACGGGCCGGACTTTGACGGGCATCTTGTGGATTTTGACGAGCTTTCAAGAAGAAATTCCACATATGCCGATAAGGAAAAGCAGGAAAAAGAACATTACTGCCGTTTGACGGAGGTGATTAAAAATGCCTAATATGACTCCAAATAAAATAAAAATGCCTGAACAGGATCCGAAGGTGCGCGCAAGGAATTTTGAGGAAGTTGCGCTTGGCTATACAAAGGCAATGGCAATGGAAGAGGCCGGCAGATGCCTTAATTGCAAACATAAGCCTTGCGTTGAGGGATGTCCTGTAAATGTGCGCATACCGGAATTTATTTCTGAAATTGCAAGGGGAAACTTTAAAGAGGCTTATGAAGTAATCACTTCAACAAACAATCTTCCCGCAGTATGCGGCAGGGTTTGCCCTCAGGAGAGCCAGTGCGAGGGGAAATGCGTGCGCGGATTAAAGGGCGAGCCTGTGGCAATCGGCAGACTGGAAAGGTTTGCGGCGGATTTTGTAATGGAAAATGAGCAAACTAAAATTAAAAAGCCGGAGCTTAACGGGCATAAGGTTGCCGTTGTGGGTTCAGGGCCTGCTGGACTTACTTGCGCTGCTGACTTGGCGAAAATCGGTTATGACGTAACCGTTTTTGAGGCTTTCCATGTTGCCGGCGGAGTGCTTATGTACGGGATTCCGGAATTTAGGCTCCCGAAAGCGATAGTGCAAAAGGAAATACAGTCCCTTAAAGACCTTGGGGTAAAATTCATGACAAATATGGTCATAGGAAAGGTTTTGTCTGTGGATGAGCTTATAGAGGAAATGGGATTTGAGGCTGTTTTTATAGGTTCCGGCGCCGGACTTCCCAATTTTATGGGGATTGAGGGCGAAAATCTTGTGGGGGTTTATTCGGCAAATGAATTTTTGACCAGAATAAATCTTATGAAGGCATACCTTGATGATTATGATACTCCTGTAAGAAATGCAAAGGCAGTTGCCGTTGTCGGCGGGGGGAATGTCGCTATGGACGCCGCAAGAAGCGCTTTGCGCCTTGGCGCCGAAAAGGTGTATATAATTTACAGGCGTTCGCTTGAAGAACTTCCGGCAAGGCGTGAGGAAGTACATCATGCCATGGAGGAAGGCGTTGAATTTTTACTGCTGCAAAATCCCGTAAAGATAATGGGAGATGAAAACGGCAGAGTCAAGGCAATAGAATGCGTAAAAATGGAACTTGGCGAACCGGATGAAAGCGGCAGGAGAAAACCGGTTGAAATAAAGGGCTCTAATTTTGAAATTGAAGTTGATACGGTTATTATGGCAATAGGCACATCGCCAAATCCGCTTATACGTTCAACCACAAAGGGTCTTGAAGTGAATAGGAGAGGATGCCTTGTTGTCAATGAGGATATGCTCACCAGCCGCGAGGGCATTTATGCCGGTGGGGATGCCGTTACCGGTGCAGCGACGGTAATACTTGCAATGGGCGCAGGCAAAAAAGCGGCAAAGGCAATTGATGAGTATATAACATCCAAATAAAATATTTGTTAAAGCTATTGTATAGCAGACTTTTAAATGATATAATATTATAAAATTTTAATTTAGGAGGAAAATTGATGCATTTTGGTTTGTTCCTGCTGACTTCAGCTTCAACTGCAACCGCGACGGACGGAAATTCTTTTTTGGCAATGCTTATTTCGCTTCTTCCGATGGTAGCAATCCTTGTTCTTATGTATTTTATAATGATAAGGCCTCAAAGGAAAAAGGAAAAAGAAACCCAAGAAATGCGCAAAAACATTCAGATTGGCGACGAAGTGGTTACTGTTGGCGGAATAGTTGGGATAGTTGTAAAAAAATCCGAAGATACGCTTGTCATTGAAACAGGCGGTGACAGGAGCAAAATAAGGGTTAAGACTTGGGCAATACAGTCCAATGAAACCATACATGATACCCCTGAAGCATAATATGCATAAATTAAAGGCACCCCGAATAAATATGTTTTAAGATAACATATTTAGGAGGGGTGCCGCTTGTATAGGACATCCGGAAATTTTAAAAATTCAAAGCTTTTTTTGGTTGCAGCCCCTGTGCTTTGGGGAGCGGCGGCAACGATTTTGTGTCTTGTGATATTTTCTTTTGTAATGACAAAGGCTGATGCGCCGGATGGGATAATTTCCGCAATGGCAAGCATTTCGCTTTGCGTGGGAAGTTATTTTGCGTCTTTTTTAATTTCCAAAAAACGCCGCAAGAATGGGCTTTTAACGGGCATTTTGTTTGGTGCGGCTGTATTTGGAGTGCTTTTTTTAATAAACCTTGTTTTTTTAGGAGATTTTAATGCCGGATTTGCAATATCAAAGCTTGCAATGCTTATTACCTGTTCCGGAATAGGCGGAATAGTTGGTGTAAACTCCAAAATAAAAAGGTATTGAATTTTGTCCGATGGCGTGGTATAATGTAAATATTATTTCAAAAGTTAATTTGTTTGGAGGATTATAAAAATGAAACACGTTAAGACTCTTAATAAGGCAAATTTGAAGAAATCCGCTGAAAAGGGCGGTTGCGGCAAATGCCAAGCTTCCTGCCAGTCGGCTTGCAAGACCTCTTGTACGGTTGCAAACCAAAAGTGTGAAAACCTCAGCAAGTAATTTTTACGGATATGGCAGGGGACAGCAATGTCCCCTTAATTTTTAGGGAGAATTAAAATGATACACAAATACAAGCTTAACGGGTACAACATTGTCCTTGATGTAAACAGCGGCGCTGTGCATGCTGTGGACGAGCTTACATATGATTTGCTTGACAATGTTATGCCGCCGTTTTCGCCGGAATGTCCGGAAAACGTGGTTAAAAAGCTTTCGCGCTATTACAGCGCGGAGGATATATGCTCATGCTATGAAGAAATAACCCAGCTTTACGGCGAGGGTTTGCTTTTTTCAGAGGATGATTATGAAAAATTTACAAAATATGCGGTTGCGTCGCCGGTAAAGGCCATGTGCCTTTTGGTTTCGCAAGACTGCAACCTGCGGTGCGAATACTGCTTTGCGTCAACAGGGGATTTTGGACTTGGAAGAAAGCTTATGGACCTTGAAACCGGCAAAAAGGCAATAGATTTTCTGCTTGAAAAATCAGCCGACAGGCAAAACCTTGAAGTTGACTTTTTTGGCGGAGAGCCTTTGATGAACTTTGAGGTGGTAAAGGGAATTACCGAATACGCGCGTTCAAAGGAAAAGGAATTCGGCAAGAATTTCAGATTTACAATTACAACCAACGGAATGCTTCTTGATGATGCAAAAATAGATTATATAAATAAGGAAATGTCAAACGTAGTGCTTTCCATTGACGGCAGGAAAGAAGTAAATGACAGGGTTAGGGCAAGAGTTGACGGAAGCGGAAGCTATGACAGGATTCTTCCTGCGTACAAAAAGCTTGTTGAAAAGCGCGGCGAAAAGGAATATTACGTCCGCGGAACATTTACAAAATACAATCTTGACTTTGCGGATGATGTTTTTCACCTTTACGAGCAGGGATTTGACCAGATTTCGGTTGAACCTGTGGTATGCGATTCCAAAATGCCTTATGCCATTACAGAAAGGGATTTGCCTAAAATCTTTTCCGAATATGAAAGGCTTGCAGGGAAAATAATCGCTGGCGCAAAAGAGGGCAAGAGGTTTAACTTTTTCCATTTTATGCTTGATTTGGACCAAGGGCCTTGCGCAATCAAGCGGCTTAGGGGCTGCGGATGCGGGAACGAGTATGTTGCCGTTACTCCGGACGGGGATATTTATCCATGCCACCAGTTTGTGGGAATTGAAGATTGGAAAATGGGCAATTTAAATGATGATTCCTTTGACGAGAGCAGGAAGGATTATTTTGCGAAAGCTCATATTTACAGCAAAAAAGAATGTAAAACCTGCTGGGCAAGATTTTATTGCAGCGGCGGATGCAACGCAAACAACCTTATTTATGCCGGGGATGTTCATTCGGCGCATAAATTTTCATGTGAAATTGAAAAGAAACGCCTTGAATGTGCGATAATGCTTAAAGCTGTGCAATCTGAAGAAAATTTTTAAATTAGTTTTTGTAATTTTACTTTATTTTGAAGGGGGCTTTGCCCCCTTTACTTATTATTAAAGTAGAGTCTTATTCCGCCGGCTTTTCGGCAACGGGCGCCACGCTATCGCTTGCGCCCTGCACGACAAAGCTCGGCTGCTTTCCTTGAAGATGCCACGTCTTACTTAGTTAAAGGCGAAAAAGAATAATACTTACGAACCTCGGAAAGCACCTTATTTCGCTTAATAAGAAAAGATTTTCCGCTAATAAGGTTATTAAGACAAATTTAGATAAAGACCTGCTTTTCGTAGTAAAATTGGAGTGGTGAGCACCAAGGCGAAAAGCAGGTCAACAATAACAAGCCGTAATTCGCCGAGCAGGACGCAAGCGAATCCCCGCAGGGCGGCGTCTTTTGCCTACTTTTCTTCGCTGGTGAAGAAAAGTAGGCAGGGGGTTATAAAAATTTATTATCTTTAAAAAGCAAGAGGGGGGATGGAATCCCCCCTATAAAAAAGTAAAAGAACAAAAACTAACCACTATAATGACCAATAATTACTTTATTTCATCAATTCTTTAAGCCTTTTCATTGCAGTAACGGTATTTTCGTAATCGCCGAATGCGGTAAGCCTGAACCATCCTTTGCCGTTCTTTCCAAAGCCTTCTCCGGGGGTTCCGACAACTTGAATGTTCTTTAAGAGGTAATCAAAAAATTCCCACGAACCCATTCCATTGGGGCATTTGAGCCAGATATAAGGACTGTTTATTCCGCCGGTAAATTTTATTCCAAGCTCGGTCAGAGTTTCGGCAATGAGCTTTGCGTTTTTCATGTAATAAGCTATGTTTTGCTTTATTTGCTCCTGGCCTTGAGGAGTGAATACAGCCGCAGCGGCGCACTGTACAGGATAGGAAACTCCATTGAATTTTGATGACTGCCTGCGGTACCAAAGCTTTTTCAGACTGACGGGGTTTCCGTTTGAATCGTAAACCTCAAGCTCATTTGGGATAATCGTGTATCCGCATCTTGTTCCCGTAAAGCCTGCGGTCTTTGAAAGACTGCAAAACTCAACCGCGCATTTTCTTGCGCCCTCTATTGCAAAAATGCTTCGCGGAATTTCAGAATCGGAAACATATGCCTCATAAGCCGCATCAAAAAGAATTACCGCTTTGTTTTCAAGGGCATAATCAACCCATTCTTTAAGCTGCTGCTTTGTGTAAACTGAACCGGTCGGATTGTTTGGCGAGCAAAGGTAAATCATGTCGGCCTTGATGTTTTTGTCCGGCATTGCGGCAAAGCCGTTTTCTTCGTTGGAATCGGCATAAATTATTTTTCTGCCGCTCATTATGTTTGTATCCACATAAACGGGGTAAACAGGATCCGTAACAAGTACCGTATTGTCAATGCCGAAAACATCGACTATATTGCCTACATCGCTTTTTGCGCCGTCGCTTACGAAGATTTCATCAGTTCCGATTTCAACGCCAAAGCTTTTGTAATAATCCGCAATAGCCTTGTGCAGGAAAGCATATCCCTCGTATTCGGGATAGCCTTTAAAGGTTTCCTTTACGCCAAGTTCATCTGCGCCCTTTTTCATGGCATCTACAACAACAGGAACAAGAGGCAGTGTGACGTCGCCTATTCCAAGGCGGATTATTTTTTTGTCCGGATTTTGTGCGGAAAATTCCTTAACTCTTTTTGCAACCTCCGCAAAAAGATAGCTTTCCTTTAAATTGAGAAAATTTTCGTTCATTTTTGCCATTTTATAATACACTCCCTAAATATTATCAATGTCAATCTCACCGTCGAAGACTTTTACGGCATTTCCGCCCATAATTACGGTGCCGTTGCTTTGATAGGTTATTGTGAGCATTCCGCCTTTAAGATGAACCCGAATAGGTATATTGTATCCGCAAAAGCCGCAAAGTACGGATGCAACTACGCTTGCGCAGGCCCCTGTACCGCATGCAAGGGTTTCTCCCGAACCTCTTTCCCAAACCCTCATCCTTATGTCTTCGGGGCTTAAAATCTTTACAAATTCAGTATTTACCTTTTCGGGGAAGACCGGATGGTTTTCAAAAAGCGGACCTATTTCTTCAAGCTTTAAATTATCAGTTTCGTCAACAAAAATAACGGCATGTGGATTTCCCATGGAAACGCAGGTCACCCTGTATTCTTTTCCTCCGACTTCAAGCGGGGAGTTTACGAAATGTTCTTTGTCCGAATTCATAGGGATATCCTTTGTTTTCAAAAGAGCCTTGCCCATGTCCACTTCAACATAATCTACTTTTCCGTTCCGGTTGGGGAAGAGCTTTAATTTTTTCACTCCGCTTAAAGTTTCAAGGGTAATCTCGGTTTTGTCCGTTAGGCCGTTTTCATAAACATATTTTCCTATGCATCTTGAAGCATTTCCGCACATTTTACCTTCGGAGCCGTCTGCATTGAACATGCGCATTTTAAAATCGCATGTTTCGCTTGGCAGGATAAGCACAAGTCCATCCGAGCCTATCCCAAAATGGCGGTCGCTTAAAGCAATGCTGATTTTTTCGGGATTTTCAACTTTTTCTTTAAATCCGTTCACATAAATATAGTCATTTCCCGCACCGTGCATTTTAGTAAAATGAAGCATTCAAATTCACTTGCCTTTATAAAAATTATAATTCGTAAGTCTTGAGTATGTTTTTTGCAATTTCCGTTTGCGGAAGCCTTTGGTCCATGGCCTGCTTTTGTATATACCTATGTGCTTGAGATTCTGAAAGTTTCAATACCTCTATAAGCACACATTTTGCCCTGTCTATAAGCTTCAAGTCGTTGATTTTCTGCAAGAGATCGGCATTGGCAGCTTTTAGCTTAATTGCCTGTTCTCTTACAATCATAACATATCGTATTGCATGTGTCAACATTGCTTTATTTATAGGGCGCGGCAGGACAAAAGCCCCGCAAAAGGCAAGTTTTTGCTGTATTTCTTCGGCGATTTCGTTTTTTGATATTATTATTACGGCAACATTGCTGTTTTTGGCAATGTCGGCAACAAGCTCAAGTCCGAACTCATCTTCAAGGGGAGGGTACAGCACCATCAGCTCATAATCGGTGTATGTAAATTGTTCACGCACTTGAAGGCCTGTGTTTGCGGTTTTTACAGCGAGGAATCCGCAATCGGTGACAATGTCCGCAATTGCATCGCATGAATTTTGATTTTTTGCGGCTACTATCGCTTTAAGCATAAGAAATCCCCCTGTTTAATTATTATCTGCTTTTTTTATTTTATGTGTGCGAAGGTTAATATTATAAAGTCATCATATTCATTTATAACATTAAAATGCCTTTGTGTCAACCGATTTTGAAAGTTTTAATATTTTTTCTTGCATTATTTGCAAAAATGCGACTTAAATCCCCATGCTGCCTTTGCGTTTTTGTAAGAGCGAATGTAAAAACTTTCATCAACACTTTAATAAATTAGCTTGGAACCTAAATTTTCAAAGCTAAAATAAAAATCCGCTTAAATAAATTAAGCGGATTGGGAAAAATCTTTTGTATTCAGCCAAATTATATTATCCCTTTTTGCAAAGCTTTAAGTAGAATTTTATATAAAAAATCCGGCATAAACCTTGTTGCCATTTCAAAAAGCGAAACCGGAAGATTTAATTTTCGGTGCTTCCAAAGCTTTTTAAAGGCACCTGTTCTTTTTAGGGAAAAATCCTCCCTTGCAAATGCCCATTCTTTTGCGTTGGGCAGTATTTTAAGGTCAAGACGCTTTTCAATCTGCAAAATTTGATTTTTAAAAGGGAGAATCCTCATTTTAAAATAATCATCTCTGCTTTTTATTTTAGAGAGCACTCCGGTTTGGTTTCCGCCGTGAATGCGGTATCGTATGAGCTTTTGTGGACAAACGCAGATTTTGCCTGTGGATGCCGCAAAAAGCGCAAGCCAGTGGTCATGTACCATGCCGTCTATAAAAGGCATGGCCTCCTTGGCCACCTTTGTTTCCATAACTACCGTACAGCCTATTGCAAAGTTTTTGAAAACAAGGCCATCAGCGGAAAGATTTTCAAACGAATGCCTCCGGTTTACATCCGTAATGCTTTCTGCAATGATTTTATCATCGCCGTCAATAACCCTTACATCCGAACAAACAAAAATTGCCCTTTCCTTTAAAAGCGTTTCCATGCAAACACTTATTTTAAAACTTTCCCATATGTCATCTTGGTCGCAAAAAGCAACAAAAGGCGTGTCCGCCTCAGCGACAAGCCTTTCAAAAGCTTTTGTAGAACCCGTATTATGTTCATTTCTTAAAATTTTAAAAGGGAAGTTTAAGATATGCTTTTTTACCATTCCCTCAATTTCCTTAAAAGGAGTTTTTTGGGAACAGTCGTCAAGCACAATCAAACTTAAATTTGGATAATCCTGACTGTTTAAGGATTTGAGCTGTTTTTCAAACCAATCCATGCGCGGCTCGTAAACCGCCATTAAAATTGAAACTTCCGGATATTCCTTTGACATTTCATTAGTTCTGCTTTCTTATATATTTTACTGCCTGCGTGCCTGCTTTTGCACCGTCGCTTACGGCTTTTGCAATTTGCAGAAGGCCTCCCGTGCAATCTCCCGCGGCAAAAACCCCCGGCACGCCGGTTGACATGTTTTCATCGACAACAATTCTTGCGCCTTCGGTCTGGGCGCCGATTTTTTTGGCAAGGTCGCTGCTGGATGCCACTCCCACGGCTACAAAAACCCCTGCAACCTCAAGCTCGCTGCCGTCCTTGAATACAACCTTTTTAAGAACCGTATCGCCTTCAAGCGCGGCAATTTCTGTTTTTATCGTTTTTGCTCCCATTGGAGGCTCTGAGGAGAAATCCTTTCCGTTTGAAAGTATGGTTACAGATTTTGATGTCGGCAAAAGCTCCTTTGCCTCGTGGAATGCATATTCTCCGTCGCCGATTACGGCTACATCCTTTCCTCTGTAAAAGAATGCGTCGCATACGGCGCAATAGCTGACTCCCTTGCCCTCAAATTCCGCAAGCCCCTTTATTTTTGGGGATGACCTTGAAGAACCTGTTGCAATTATTATGCAGTCGGCATCATATTCGCTTTCTTTTGTGATGACATTCAGTTTTTCCTTAAAGCCTATTCCAACAACTTCATCTGAAACAATTTTAACGCCAAGCTTTTGGGCTTGCTCAATTCCGTTTGAAATCAAGGTTTTTGCATCCACAGCTTCAGGGAACCCATAGTAATTTTCTATTTTATCAGCTTTTTCAAGCGCTCCGCCGTCCTTGCCTATCACAATAGTTTCAATTCCCGCACGAACGGTATATAAAGCCGCCGAAATTCCGGCGGGGCCTTTTCCTATTACAACAACTCTTGACATTAAAATCATTCCTTTAAAAGTAAATTTTTCAAAATTATTCTTGATTGTTATCAATTTGAGGCAAAATTTTTCTATTCATCTCAATCAGTGTTTGAAGCTGCTTTACTGCAAGGTCATGCAATATTACAAGCCGTTCTGCTTGAGACTTGCCTTGTTCAATCAAAATTGCATTATAACTTTCCATGTTTGCAAGAACCAATAGTTGATTTAAATTAGCTGCATCCCGAATGTTTCCTTTGGCTTCCGGATTTTTCTCCCGCCATTGTTTAGCTGTAATTCCAAACAATGCCACATTCAGCAAATCTGCTTCACTTGCATAAGCAAAAGAAATTTGTGCCGGAGTCAGTTCCGGCGGGATGAGATTTTCTTTAATTGCGTCAGTATGAATGCGATAATTCAATTTTGAGATTTCACGATTTAAGTTCCAATTTAAAGATAATCGGCTGTTTTCATCAGCTTTTAGTCTTTTGTAGTCCTTTATAATATAAAGTTTAAATTCAGGTGAAATCCAAGATGCAAATTCAAATGCTATATCAGAGTGTGCATAAGTACCTCCATAGCGTCCGGCCTTAGATACAAGACCAATTGCATTAACACTGTTAATCCATTTTGTTGGAGATAAAGTAAAAGCATTGAATCCGGCTTGAGCTCTAATCCCGTCGAATTCGACGGGATTAAAATCTGGGTTATGCAAGCTTTCCCAAAGGCCAAGAAATTCAATTGTATCACGGTTGCGCATCCAGTTTTTAATAACATCATTTGGGTCATCGCTTTTATATTTTGCAATGTCTGTAAGCGAAATAAATTCATTTTCAAAATCAGTAGTATAGATGCCAATATCCATTCCTTTTGCGTGAATAGTTTCTTTAATTGGTTTTTGAGGCATACACATTTCCCTTTCTTTTATTATCCCCAAAAAGCGGAAAAAAATCAGTAACCTTATCACAAAAAGCCGCACGAAAGCTTTTCCGTGCGGCATAATGCTTATTGCAAACTTTTTTTAAGGGCCTCCGCAAGCTGCGCGGGGCAGGATGTGGATTTAAAACCGCATTTTATCCCGTCAAGCCTTTTTATAACTTCGTCTACCGGCATTCCCTTTACAAGGGAGCTTATGCCTGCGGCATTGCCGCTGCATCCTCCGGTAAACTTTACTTCGGTGACGATTCCGTCCTCAACCTTTATTGTTATCTTGCTTGCGCATACGCCTTTTGGTGTGTAATTTATCTCCATAAAACCTCAATCCTTTTATATTCTTGCAACTCCCGATTCCCTTGCTGCCTCGGCAACGGCTTTTGCAACCGCTTCGGCAACTTTTCTGTCAAACGAATCGGGAAGTATTTTTTCCGCACAAAGCTCATTTTCCGGCACGCATTCGGCAATTGCCTTTGCGGCGGCAAGCTTCATTTCCTCGTTTATATCCCTTGCCCTTACTGCAAGAGCTCCTTTGAAAATTCCCGGAAAAGCCACAACGTTGTTTATCTGGTTCGGAAAGTCGCTCCTGCCTGTTCCGACAATAAAAGCGCCTGCGGCCTTTGCCTTGTCAGGCATGATTTCCGGCACGGGATTTGCCATTGCAAAAACGATTGCCTTTTCGTTCATTGAGGCGACCATTTCCTCAGAAACAAGGTCCGGCTTTGAAACGCCTATGAAAGCGTCCGCCCCCTTCATGGCATCAGCAAGAGTTCCCCTCAAATGATTTTTGTTTGTCAGCTTTGCAATTTCATAATGGGCGGGATTTTGAAAGTCATCCCCATCGCAGATTATTCCGCAAAGGTCAACCATTATTATGTTGCCGATTCCAAGCGATAAAAACTGCTTTGCAATTGCAATTCCCGCAGCTCCCGCACCGTTTATCACAAGAGTCATTTCAGAAATTTTCTTTCCGGCAATTTTTGCGGCATTCATCATAGCCGCGCTTGCAACAATTGCGGTTCCGTGCTGGTCGTCATGGAAAACCGGTATATCAAGCTTTTCTTTAAGCTTTTTTTCTATTTCAAAGCACCTTGGCGCAGAAATGTCTTCAAGATTTATTCCGCCAAAGCTGTAAGCAATAAGCTCTATTGTCCTTACGATTTCATCCGGGTCCTTTGAATTTACGCATATCGGGAAAGCATCCACGCCTGCAAATTCCTTGAAAAGCGCGCATTTGCCCTCCATAACGGGCATTGCCGCTCTCGGGCCTATGTCGCCGAGCCCCAGAACCGCTGTGCCGTCGGTTATGACCGCAACAAGGTTTGCCCTTCTTGTAAGCTCATATGAAAGCTCCGGATTTTTTTCAATTTCAAGGCATGGGCGCGCAACTCCCGGAGTATAGGCAAGCGAAAGCTCTTCGCGGTTGTTTATGGGAGTGCGTGAAATCACTTCGATTTTGCCCTTCCATTCATAATGCTTTTTAAGTGCCGATTCCATGATATCCATTTAATAATTCCTCTTTTGCTATGTATGATACGGATTTTTCAGCGCACCGAAACTGTGCTCTTTTTTCCGGCGTTGGCAAGCTTGAATATCCTGTCAAGGTTTTCCTTGTCGGTGGTTTCGCTGCCGATATGAGTCGGCTTTGTGTTGTAGATTCCGTGGAAATCCGAGCCGCCGGTCACAATGAGATTGTATTTTTCCGCCGTTTGAAGAAGTTTTTTGCGCTGCTCCTTATTAGCAGTATAATGAAAAACCTCGACCCCGTCAAGCTTGCCTTTTTGAGCAAGGTCTTCAAGGAGGTCAAGGCTGTCGTAATGCACCGGATGGGCCATGACGGCAACCCCTCTTGCGGAGTGAACAAGGTCAATAACAAAGTTCACGTCCGGATACTCCCTTTCAACAATGCAGCTTCCCGTTTTATGGTTAAAAAGCTCATCATTGAGTTTTCCGTAAAAATGGGTAGTATAGCCGTAGTCCATCAAAGCGTGCATAATATGCTGTTTAAAAATGCTTTTACTGCCGGTTGCGTATTTCATGACGCTTTCGGGCGTTATCGGATAAAGCTTCATAACTTTTTCAAGCATTTCTTTTGCGCAGGCTTTACGGATTTCGCAGGATTTAAGGCAAAGCCCTTCAAGCCGGTCCGGTTTTTGCGGGGCATAGCATAATATGTGGACTTTTCGTCCGCGTTCCTTATCCCAGGCCGAAAGCTCAACCCCGGGGAGAATGTGCACCCCATACCTTTCGCCCAGAACGGCAGCGCGCGAAAACGAGGCAAGAGTATCGTGGTCGGTTATTGATATAAAATCAATTCCCGTCCTCTTTGCTTGCACGATGATGTCTTCAATTCCAAGGGAACCGTCTGAAAGTTTGGTATGGCAATGTAAATCACCTTTCATTTTTCATCCTCCTCATAAGCAAAATAAAAAGGGCTGATACAATAATAACAGAATAATTATATCACAAAACAGTTGAATCGCGCAACAATTTTTTTGTAAAATCTATTCAAAATATTTTTCCTTAAACCAAATATTATTAACCTCAAAAGACTTATTGTTTAAATAATTAAGTATTCCGCCGTCTGTTGTGAATTTAAATATAAGTTTGTAGGAGTAAAGGGCCTGCGTTTTCAGCGAATATTTAGAGTTTATCCTGTTGCTTCCGTATTTCCCGTCGCCGAGCAAGGGGCACCCGAGATATGCCATGTGCGCCCTGATTTGATGGGTTCTTCCGGTGATTAAATCCACATCCACAAGCGCAAGGCCGTCTTTTTTCTTTAAGACCGTATATTTTGTTATTATTGTTTTGTTGGCGGAAGTTTTCTTATTTGAAATCTTTACCTGTTTTTCTGAGCTGTCCTTTTCAAGGTACGCTTTTGCGGTATCGCTGTCTTTTGGCGGATATCCGCATGTTATGCAGAGATAGTGCTTTTCAATTTCCCTGTCCTTTATTTTTTGGTTTAAAATCCTTAAACTTTCGGCATTTTTTGCGGCAATGACTATTCCGCCGGTATTCCTGTCAAGCCTGTTGCAAAGGGATGGCGCAAAGGAGTTTTCCTTTTCCGGAAGATACTCGCCTTTTTCGTAAAGATAATGCTTTATCCGGTTTATAAGGGTATCGGGAGTTTTTTCCTCATCCTCATGCACCACAAGCCCGCATTTTTTATCCACAAGCAGGATGTTTTCATCTTCGTAAACAATATCTATTTTGGAAGGGGCGCAAAGAAATTCTGTATCGGGGCTTTCGTCAAAAAATTCATCGCCTATATAAAGCTGCATTGTATCGCCGGCCTTGAGCTTTTCGGAAATTTCACATCTTTTGCCGTTAAGCTTTATCCTCTTTGTGCGGATGTATTTGTACATAAGGCTTTGCGGCAGCCTTTTTACGGCTTTTTGCAGAAATTTGTCCACTCTTTGGCCGGAGTCGTTTTCATTTATCACAAATTCTCTCAAAGTAAAAATCCTTTCAAAAATATCACTAAACTTAAAGCTTATTATAGCATATTTTTTTACAAAATACATCTTTTCAAATGCGGAAAATTGTATTATAATGTTTTTAGAACATTTGTGCTAACGAAACGGAGGGCGGTTTATGTCCAATCCGCATGAGGGCCATAGGCAAAGACTTAAAGAACGCTTTTTGAAAACCGGGCTTGAAAGCTTTAAAGCCCATGAAATTCTTGAACTGCTGCTTTTTTATGCGCGTCCGCGAATTGATACGAACGAAATTGCCCATGCTCTTATTGAGAAATTCGGCTCGCTTTCGGGGGTTTTTGACGCAAATCCTGAGGATATAGCCTCCGTCAAGGGAATGGGCGAAAATGCTGCGGTGCTTTTGAAAATGATTCCTCAGCTTGCAAGCGCTTATGGCAGGAGCAAAACCGAAAGCGAGGTAATGGACGGCTCCAAAAAGATATGCGCACATTTCTTTAATTGCTTTATAGGGATTAAAAACGAGCAGCTCAGGGTGGCATGCCTTGACGACGGCTTGAAAATCCGCTCCGAGGGAGTGGTTATTGAAGGCGGGGTGAGTGCTGTTCCTATGGACGTGCGCAAGATAGTTGAATTTACATACCGCTCCGGCTGTGAGATGATAATAATTGCGCATAACCATCCAAACGGCCTGCCGGTTCCGTCTGAAACGGATATTGCGGTTACGAACAAACTTTTTTCAGTTTTAAAAAGCGTTGGGATAAAACTGCTTGACCATATTATAGTAAACAAGGACAGGGCGTCGTCAATGTACGATGCGGGATATTTTTCAATGTTCAAATAACGGAGGAGTTATGGATAAATTTGACTTAAAAGCCCCATATAAGCCGTCCGGCGACCAGCCAAAGGCAATTGCCCAGCTTGTCGAGGGGCTTAATAAAGGCGTAAGGGAACAAACCTTGCTTGGAGTTACCGGTTCGGGCAAGACCTTTACCATGGCAAACGTAATTGCCGAGGTAAACAGGCCTACCCTTGTCCTTGCGCACAACAAAATCCTTGCCGCACAGCTTTGCAGCGAGTTTAAGGAATTTTTTCCGAACAATGCGGTGGAGTATTTTGTTTCCTATTATGATTATTATCAGCCGGAGGCGTATATCCCCTCAACGGATAGCTATATTGAAAAGGACAGCGCGATAAATGATGAAATAGACAAATTAAGGCACTCCGCTACGCTTGCCCTTGCGGAAAGGCGGGATGTTATAATAGTCGCCAGCGTTTCCTGCATTTATTCCCTTGGAAGTCCGGAAGATTACCGCACAATGGTGATTTCTTTGAGGAAGGGCATGCAAAAATCAAGGGGCGAGCTGCTTGCGCGGCTTGTGGAATGCCAGTATGAAAGAAATGATGTTAATTTTGTAAGAAATAAATTCAGAGTAAGGGGAGATGTGGTGGAAATCTTTCCGGCAGGTTCTTCTGAAAACGCGATAAGAGTTGAGTTTTTCGGCGACGAGATAGACAGGATATCTGAAATAAACGTGCTTACCGGAGAGGTTATCTCAACGCTTTCACACGTCGCGATATATCCTGCAAGCCATTATATAATAGAGCGCTCAAAAATGCTTGAAGCAATTTCGGAAATAGAAAAGGAACTGAATGAAAGGATAAAATATTTCAAGGATAACGGAAAGCTTATAGAGGCGCAGAGAATAGCCGAAAGGACGCAGTATGATATTGAAATGCTGAACGAAATAGGGTTTTGCAAAGGAATTGAAAACTATTCGAGAATCCTTGCGGGCAGACCTGCCGGAAGCGTTCCGTATACGCTTCTTGACCACTTTCCGGACGATTTTCTGCTTATCGTGGATGAGAGCCATGTCAGCCTGCCGCAGATAAGGGGAATGAGCGGAGGCGACAGGGCAAGAAAGCAAACGTTAATAGAATACGGTTTCAGACTTCCGTCGGCATTTGACAACAGGCCGCTTACATTTGATGAGTTTTACAAAAAGATAAATCAGGCTATTTATGTAAGCGCCACTCCGGGGCCGTTTGAAAAGGAGCATTCCGGCAGGTTTGTAGAGCAGATTATTCGTCCGACGGGACTTGTTGACCCTGAGATTGTTGTAAAACCAGTCGAGGGACAAATTGAGGATTTGCTTTTTGAGATAAACGAAAGGATTCAAAAGGATGAAAGGGTGCTTGTGACAACCCTTACCAAAAAGATGGCGGAGGATTTGACTGAATTCCTTGCACAGGCGGGAATTAAAGTCAGATACATCCACCACGATGTTGACACAATCGAGCGCATGGAGATAGTAAGGGATTTGAGAAAGGGCGAGTTCCATGTGCTTGTTGGAATAAACCTTTTAAGGGAAGGGCTTGACATACCGGAGGTTTCGCTTGTGGCAATCCTTGATGCCGACAAGGAGGGATTTTTGAGGAATGAAACATCCCTTATACAGACCATAGGCCGCGCGGCAAGAAATGCAAACGGAAAGGTAATAATGTACGCCGACAGCGTGACCGGCTCAATGGAAAACGCAATAATGGAAACCGAAAGGCGCCGCAAGATACAGCTTGAATACAACAGGGAGCATGGAATAATCCCAAAGACAATAAGGAAAGACATAAGGGAAGTGCTTGAAATTTCATCAAAGGCGGAAGTTGACCAGAAAGCAGGCGGCAAAAAGCTTTCCGCAAGGGAAAAGCAGGATTTGATAGCAAAGCTTACGGCGGAGATGAAAAATGCCGCAAAAATGCTTGAATTTGAGCATGCGGCATATTTAAGGGACAAAATAAAGGAATTGAAAGGCGAATAGTATGCAAAGAGATAAAATCATAATAAAGGGCGCAAGGGAGCATAACCTCAAAAACGTGGACCTTGAAATACCGCGCGACAGCCTTGTGGTAATGACGGGACTTTCCGGTTCGGGAAAATCGTCCCTTGCGTTTGACACAATTTATGCCGATGGGCAGAGAAGGTATATGGAAAGCCTTTCCTCATACGCAAGGCAGTTTTTGGGGCAAATGGAAAAGCCGGATGTAGACAGCATAGAGGGCCTTTCTCCGGCAATTTCGATAGACCAGAAGACTACTTCAAAAAATCCACGTTCGACTGTGGGAACGGTTACCGAAATTTACGATTATTTAAGACTGCTTTACGCAAGGATAGGGATTCCGCATTGCCCAATCTGCGGCAGGGAAATAAAACAGCAGACGATAGACCAGATTGTTGACCAGATATGCGAACTGCCGGAGGGTTCAAAAATCCAGCTTCTTGCCCCTGTTGTCAGAGGAAGAAAAGGCGAACATGCAAAGGAGATAGAAAGGGCTAAAAAATCCGGCTTTGTGCGCATAAGGATAGACGGGAACATATATGATTTGTCAGAAGAAATAAAGCTTGATAAGAATAAAAAGCATAATATTGAAATAGTCGTTGACAGGCTTGTTGTAAAGGACGGAATAAAGCCAAGGCTTACCGACAGCCTTGAAACGGTGTTCGGAATTTCCGGCGGGCTTGTGATTGTCGATGTTATTGACGGGGAGGAAATGCTCTTTTCGCAAAGCTATGCATGTCCGGAGCATAATATTTCCATAGAAGAGCTTACGCCAAGGATGTTTTCGTTCAACAATCCGTTTGGCGCCTGCGAAAAATGCACAGGCCTCGGCGTTTTCCAAAAGGTGGACCCGGAGCTTGTTGTTCCGGATAAAGAGCTTTCAATAATGCAGGGGGCAATAAGGGCGCCGGGCTGGAATACCATTGAGGACGGCACGTTTGCAATGATGTATTACAGCGCTATTTCCGAAAGATATGGTATACCGCTTGATGAGCCTGTTAAAAATCTTAAAAAGGAACAGCTTGACATTTTTCTTTACGGCACAAACGGCGAAAAGCTTGAGCTTAAACGTCCTGCCGAATACGGCGGAGGGATTTACTATGCCGCATTTGAGGGAGTGGTAAACAATCTTGAACGCAGGTTCAAGGAAAGCTCCAGCGAATACGCAAGGGATGAACTGATGTCATACATGAGCGATGTTCCGTGTCCGGAATGCCATGGGGACAGGCTTAAAAAGGAAAGCCTTTCGGTTACGGTCGGCGGGAAGAACATAATGGAGCTTACACGGCTTTCGGTTGCCGAAGCGCTGGATTTTTTCCAAAAACTGAATTTAAGCGAGCGTGAAAAATTCATAGCCGAAAGGATTATAAAAGAAATAAAGGAAAGGCTTGGTTTTCTGAAAAGCGTGGGACTTGAATACCTTACACTGGCGCGCTCTTCCGGAACGCTTTCCGGCGGGGAAAGCCAGCGCATAAGGCTTGCCACGCAAATAGGCTCATCGCTGATGGGAGTGCTTTATATCCTTGACGAGCCGAGCATAGGGCTTCACCAGCGCGACAATGATAAGCTCATAGCAACGCTCAAAAGGCTGCGCGACATGGGGAATACTGTCATAGTTGTCGAGCATGATGAGGATACCATGCTTAGCGCGGATTATATAGTCGACATAGGCCCGGGGGCTGGAGTCCACGGCGGAAAGGTGGTTTGCGCCGGAACGGTTGATGACATCAAGGCATGTCCGGAATCCATAACAGGACAGTATTTAAGCGGAGAGAAATTTATACCCGTCCCGCAGAAAAGGCGTGAGGGAAACGGGAATTTCCTTTGCGTTTACGGCGCCGCCGAAAACAATCTTAAAAACGTTGATGTTAAAATTCCGCTTGGCACATTTACCTGCGTGACGGGAGTTTCCGGTTCGGGAAAATCCTCTCTTGTAAATGAAATAATTTTCAAGCATCTTGCCTCAAAGCTAAACCGTGCAAGGTGCCGGGCTGGGAAGTTTTCTGAAATTACCGGCCTTGAACATCTTGATAAGGTGATTGATATAGACCAATCCCCGATAGGCAGGACCCCGCGGTCAAATCCCGCAACTTATACGGGAGTTTTTACGGATATACGGGACCTTTTCGCCCAGACTAACGATGCAAAGATGAAAGGCTATACGAGCGGGAGGTTTTCATTCAACGTAAAAGGCGGACGATGCGAGGCTTGCCAGGGCGACGGGATTGTAAAAATTGAAATGCACTTTTTGCCGGATGTTTACGTTCCGTGTGAGGTTTGCAAGGGCAAAAGATACAATCGTGAAACTCTTGACATAAAATACAAAGGCAAATCCATTTACGATGTTTTAGAGATGACCGTTGAGGAGGGGGTTCGCTTTTTTGAAAATATTCCGAGGATATCAAGAAAGCTTCAAACCCTTTTGGAGGTCGGACTTGGATATGTGAAGATAGGACAGCCTGCGACAACTCTTTCCGGAGGTGAGGCGCAAAGGGTAAAGCTTGCAACCGAGCTTTCAAAGCGTGCAACCGGCAGGACGGTTTACATTCTTGACGAGCCTACAACGGGGCTTCATACGGCGGATGTGCACAGGCTTGTAGAGGTTCTCCAAAAGCTTGTTGAGGGCGGAAATACCGTCATAGTGATAGAGCATAACCTTGATGTTATAAAGACTGCGGATTACATTATAGATTTAGGGCCGGAGGGCGGAAACGGCGGAGGAACAGTGGTAAAAACAGGCACTCCGGAGGAAATCGCCGCTTGCGAGGCATCATATACAGGTCAGTATTTGAAAAAAATATTAAATAAAACTAAAAAAATATAAACGTCACTTGCATTTTCAAGACTTATGTATTATAATATATAAGTCTTGTAACTGGGTGTGGCGCAGTTTGGTAGCGCGCTACCTTGGGGTGGTAGAGGTCGTCGGTTCAAGTCCGGTCACCCAGACCAGGAAAATAAGCTGCAAATGCCTGTTTTACGGCATTTGCAGCTTTTGTATTTTATGGTAAAATTAAGAATTGTCTGTAAAAAACGGTTTGGTACGATACTTGATACGATACTTATACTTTTAAAACAGATTCTATTGACGTATTGACTGATTTCCATGTATATTGTAATTGTCGTTTGAAGCTTAAAATTTTATCATGAGGAAATTTAACTTGCCATAAATTTGCATGATATATGGAGGTGCGATTATGTCATTTTCCGATAAATGGCTTGACTCAGAATTACAAAATGATGAGCTTGAAATTCATCATCGTTCTCCAGACGTAGAATATTCATTTTATAATGCGGTTAAAACTGGAGATATGGATACAGTTATACGAAACTGTGAGGAAAATGCCTTTGTAAACTTAGAAGGAACGGGGGTCCTTTCCCGCAATCCACTTACCAATATAAAATATCATTTTGTTGTTACTGCCGCAATGCTCACCAGATATTGTATAGAAGGGGGATTAGAGCCGGAACTGGCATATAGATTAAGTGATTTTTATATTTTAAAAATGGACAGCTGCAATACTATCCAACAAGTGGCGGATCTTCATCACTCTATGGTAAAAGATTTTACCGGCAAAATGATACTTCAAAAAAAGAAAGCCATTTTGTCAAAACCAGTTGTGCAATGTGTGGATTACATATATAGCCATATTAACGAAAGAATAACTGTTCAAATGCTTGCCGATCACACTGAATTATCTGCAAATTATTTATCGCGCGTGTTCAAGCAAAATCTTGGGATTTCTATAAGTGATTATATTCGTGAAAAAAAGATTGAAAAAGCAACTCAACTTTTGCGATATTCAGATCAGTCAATAGTTGATATTGCAAATTATTTGTCATTTTCATCCCAAAGCCATTTTATACAAATATTTGAGAAATTTATGGGCTTAACCCCAAAAAAGTATCGGGATAAATATTATAAATCTATGCTGTAATTTTGCTTTGACGCCGGAAGGCGGAGCGGCACATTTAAATGCCGTTCTGCCTCCGGCTTTGTTAACTATAAATTTATTTTCAGGCCGATGATAATTCGGCTTATTTTTGTCCACTTTACTGATATTTATTCAAACAATTATTGCATATTTTATGATATATGACATGATTTTGATGTTTTAGTTTGATTTATAATATATTTCTATAATTTGTTGTGATATATTTTATCCATCAAATAAGCAACGGGTTAACCGTATGTTATATGCAGAAGGAGAATTTTACAATGAAAAAGAAATTGATTTCAGCGTTAATTGCAGCGGCAACAGCTGCGGAAATGTTAGCCGGATGCGGAAATTCGGCTAATTCATCAAGCGAATCGACATTGGGGCAAAATGCAGCTGATTCATCAAGTGAATCAGTGTCGGCAGAAAATTCATCCGCTGACGAAGGCAAAATTATTAACATTTATTGCTGGAATGACGAATTCCGTACTCGTGTGGAAACTGTTTATGATCAGGTAGTTAATACGTCTGAAGATGGGACTGTTACAAAATTAAAGGACGGTTCTGAAATTCACTGGATTATTAACCCTAATCAGGACGGCGTATATCAGGCTAAACTTGACGAGGCTCTTATGAATCAGGCAAGTGCAGCTGATAATGATAAAGTTGATTTGTTTTTATCAGAAACAGATTATGTGTTTAAGTATACAGACAAAACTGCAAATGTTGCATTGCCCCTTAAAGACATCGGAATAAATCCGGATAAAGATTTTGCAGACCAATATAGCTTTACAAGAACAACGGCTTCTGATTCTGACGGAGTGCAAAGAGGTTCTACATGGCAGTGTTGTCCGGGGCTTCTCGTATATCGTCGCGATATTGCCAAGGATGTATTTGGAACTGATGATCCTGAAGAAATAGGAAAGAAAGTTTCCGATTGGGATAAAATGAAAGCCGCAGCAGAAGAATTAAAGGCCAAGGGATATTATGTATTTGCTTCTTATGCAGATACATTCCGTCTTTATGGAAACAGCATCAGTGAACCATGGGTAAAGCCGGGTTCTTCAACAGTTAAGGTCGATAAGAAGATTATGAATTGGGTTAACGATTCTAAAAAATGGAAAGACAGCGGTTATTTTGACCCTGCAATAAAAGGCCAGTGGAATGATGACTGGAACAAGGCAATGGGTTCAAAATCTAAAGTATTTGCATTTTTATTCCCGGCATGGGGAATCGATTTTGTGCTTAAGCCTAATTGGGACGGCGATAAGGGTGCATGGGCTGTAACAAATCCTCCGCAAGAATACAACTGGGGCGGTTCATACATACATGCTGCCGTAGGAACAGATAATCCGCAGCATGCTAAAGATATAATCCTTGCTTTAACAGCAAACAAAGACAATCTTGTAAAAATTTCCAAAGAAACATCTGATTTTACAAATAACCGGTCTGCAATGGCTGCACTTGCTTCGGATAAAAGTTTTTCATCAGAATTTCTTGGCGGAGAAAATCCATTTAAATATTTTGCGCCGGTTGCTGAAAATATTAAGATTGCTCCGCTTTCAGCTTACGACCAAGGATGTGTTGAGTTAATCCAAAGTTCATTTGGCGATTATTTTGAAGGCAAAGTTGATTTAGATAAAGCTAAGGCTAATTTTGAAACAGCTATTATGGAACGTTATCCTGATATTACAAAAGTTGAATGGCCAGAATAAATATCAGCAGTCTATGGGGCAGTTACTGCCCCATAGTTTTCTAAATAGAAAGGAATGTATGGAGTATATTATGAAAAAAAAGCACAAGAGCATCAGTTATGGAAAATGGGGATATCTTTTTATACTGCCGTTTTTTATAACTTTTTTTGTATTTTCTTTTATTCCGTTGATAAATACAATTCGATATAGTTTTTTTGAATATTATCGTTCCGGAATCAAGGAAATCGGGCCTAATTTCATTGGTATAAAAAATTATGCAAGTTTGTTGGAATCAGATATGCTTAAATATACAGGCAATACTTTAATTTTGTGGATTATCGGTTTTATTCCGCAAATTTTAATTGCATTAATGCTTGCAGGATGGTTTTCTGATGTTCGTTTTAAAATTCATGGAAAGCAATTTTTTAAAGTAGTAATTTATTTGCCGAATATGATTATGGCATCTGCGTTTGCACTTTTGTTTTTTACTATGTTTTCAACGAAAGGGCCTATCAATTCAATTTTAATGTCGATTGGAATAACAAAAAGTCCAATTGACTTTATGGGATCAGTTTTCGGAACAAGATCTCTTATTGGATTTATGAATTTCCTTATGTGGTTTGGAAATACAACTATTATGTTAATGGCTGCAATTATGGGAATTAGCACAGATATTTTTGAAGCAGTTGAAATTGATGGATGCAATCGCATACAAAGATTCTTTTATATTACTCTTCCGCTTATTAAGCCAATACTTGCATATACACTTATCACATCAATTATCGGCGGTCTTCAAATGTTTGATGTTCCTCAAATTCTCACAAACGGTCACGGAAATCCGGACCGTACATCCATGACGCTTATAATGTTCCTTAATAATCATCTTAAAAGCAAGAATTACGGTATGGCGGGAGCCCTTTCGGTATATTTGTTTATAATCAGCGGTATTTTATGCATGATAGTTTATAAGATGATTAACGGCAAAAATTCAGAAAAATAATTTCCAAACAAGGTCTTCTGCCTAATACAAATAAGGAAATGGAGATAAGACAATGAAATTAAAAAAAGGAAAATACTTTACTTCCATCCTGATTCATCTTGTGTTAATAATTTTAGCATTTATGTGTTTGTTTTTTTTCTATGTTCTTATAATCAATGCAACACATTCACATGCTGATCTTCAAAAGGGATTTTCTGCGCTTCCGGGGAAATCATTCATAGAAAATTTTAAAAATGTAGCAAATGACGGAAGTTTTCCCATGTTCAAAGGAATTGTTAACAGCATCATAATTTCAACATCATGCGCTGTTATATGTACATATTTTTCATCTTTAACAGCATATGGACTATACGCATATAACTTTAAACTAAAAAAATTTGCTTTTACTTTTATCATGGCTATTCTTGTAATGCCAACTCAGGTAACAGCAATGGGATTTTTAAAATTGATTACAAGAATGGGCATGTATGATACTTTTTTCCCGCTTATAATTCCATCAATTGCATCGCCGGCCGTTTTTTATTTCATGTACAGTTATCTTCAATCAGCCCTTCCGCTTTCATTGGTTGAGGCCGCAAGAATTGACGGTTCAGGAGAATTCAGAACATTCAATAGAATTGTAATCCCAATTATGAAGCCGGCAATTTCTGTTCAGGCAATTTTCATATTTGTCGGTTCTTGGAATAATTATTTTGTACCTGCACTTATTATTCAATCTAAAAGCAAAATGACGGTGCCGATTCTTATTGCAACCCTTCGCGGGGCTGATTATATGAATTTTGATATGGGCAAAATTTATATGATGATAACAGCAGCAATTGTGCCGATTATTATTGCATATTTGTTTTTGTCAAAATATATTATCGCAGGCGTAGCACTTGGCGGAGTAAAGGAATAAACGGTTATAAAGTAATTATATCCCATTAAAATAAAAACCATATAAAGAATCTTTCAGATATTTTTATATTAAGAGGTAATGATTATGCATATTAACAAAAATGTATGCTTGCTTTCTTCAGCGCTTATGGTTCTCGGAACAGCCGCAGGCTGTAGCCAAAAAGCCGAATCTAAAACGGAGGAATCATCTAATATGCAAATTCAGACTGCTGTTGCCGATATTCCCCAGTATGATGGATATACATTATTATGGCATGATGAGTTTGACGGCGAAAAATTGAATATGGACATCTGGAATTATGAACCGCATCAACCCGGTTGGACAAATAATGAACTCCAGGAGTATACAACATCTGAGGATAATGTATTTTTAAGAAATGGAAAACTTGTTATAAAGGCAATTAAAACTATCGGTTCAAAAGGCAGTGCTCATTATACATCCGGAAAAATTACTTCTAAAAATAAAAAAAGCTTTACTTACGGTAAAATCGTGGCACGTGCAAAAGTGCCGGAAGGAAAAGGATTATGGCCTGCAATATGGATGATGCCGCAAGATGAGGGCCTTTATGGACAGTGGCCAAAATGCGGAGAAATTGATATTATGGAAGTCCTTGGGAACCAAACTGATACCGCATATGGAACTATACACTATGGTGAGCCTCATGCTCAACAGCAAGGAACTTACATACTTAAAAATGGAACATTTTCAAGCGATTACCATGATTTTTCAGTTGAATGGGAACCTGGGGAAATAAGGTTTTACATTGACGGCAATCTTTATAAAACTGTAAACGATTGGTTTACAGCCGTAAAGGGTGAGGATGAAAAACCATATCCGGCTCCATTCAACCAGCCGTTTTTTGTGCAGCTTAATTTAGCGGTAGGAGGAACATGGCCGGGAAATCCCGATAAAACAACAAATTTTGAGAACGCGGAATTTGAAGTCGACTATGTGAGGGTCTATCAAAAACCTGAATATGATATGAATGTTAAAAAGCCGGAAAAGATATTCCGCAAACCGCTTGAAGATGGAAATTATATATATAATGGCAATTTTTCGGAACAAGAAGACCTTACCGATGATGTCAACTGGAAATTCCTTTTAGCACAGGGAGGTGAGGGGGCTGCTGAAATCAAAGATGGAATGCTGACTATTACTTCAACAAATCAAGGTGCGGTAGACTATTCAGTTCAGCTTGTACAGCCTGAAATTCCTATGATTAAAGGGAAAAAGTATAAAATAAGCTTTGATGCGTATGCCGATGAGCCAAGGGATATTATAGTATGTATTTCAGCACCGACTAACGGGTGGATACGTTATTTCCCGGATACGACTTTAACTCTTTCGACAAAACCGCAAACTTATACTTATGAATTTGAGATGGCAGAAAAGGATGACCCCAACGGAAGACTTGAATTTAATCTTGGCAACAGAGGTTCAATTGCAGCTGTTCATTTAACAAATGTACGAGTTGAAGAAATACAATAATTTATTTAGGCATTTAAAATTTTGCGGCTTAGTACAGTCGAACTAAACCCCCTCTGCATTTTTATGCAGAGGGGGTTTAAATGTTGCAATCTCTTTAATCCTTATTTTCAATGATTGATTAATTTAAACAAAAAGATTTTAAAATCAATGAAAAATGCAGCAATAATTAGCAAAAAGATAGCAATAATTATGTGGCAAAATTTTATTAAAGTAGTATGATTAACTTGGAAATGTATATAAAAATAGGAAGGGGATTGAATATGCTTAGAATAGTTAAGGTTGAAAATGGAATGGTTCAAGGGCTTCCGGCGGCAGACCCGCGAATTACAAGCTTTAAGGGGATTCCTTTTGTTGCTCCTCCGGTTGGAGAAAACCGCTGGCGAGCTCCGCAGCCGGCGAAGAATTGGGATGGGATTCTAAAAGCCTATGAATTTGCACCAATTTCAATGCAGGCACCAACTGTCATCGATATCAACAATATTTATACCCGCGAATGGGCGGTAGATCCTGATATTGTCATGGATGAAGACTGTCTTTACTTGAATGTCTGGACACCTGCCAACAGTTCTGATGAAAAACTGCCGGTATATGTTTGGTTTTTTGGCGGGGGATTGCAGGTAGGGCATACTGCCGAAATGGAATTTGACGGCGAACGCATCGCACGCAGGGGAATTGTTGTTGTTACCGTAAATTACAGACTGAATGTCTTTGGATTTTTATGTCATCCTGAAATAACTGCGGAAGCTCCTGAAGCTCCGGCAAACTTTGGCCACCTTGACCAACAGGCAGGTGTACGCTGGGTTAAGCGTAATATTGCTGCTTTTGGCGGGGATCCGGAAAATATAACTATTGGAGGCCAGTCTGCCGGCGGCGGAAGCGTTTTGAGCCAGCTTACTTCGCCTCAAAATGAAGGCCTTTTTCAAAAAGCTATAATTCAAAGCGGTATTTTCACTCCGCTTTATAAAGGCAGTCCCGCGCCGGGAATGCGGTTGAACCTTGCTGAGGCTGAAAAGGAAGGGGAGAAATTTTTTGACTTCCTTGGCGTATCTTCTTTGGAAGAGGCAAGACAGCTTGATGCGGGATATATCCGTGATAAGGCGTTGGAATACAACAGGTTTTGGGGCACTGTGGAAGATGATGTATTTTGCGTAGGCAATGCCTTTGATCTCTTCGTTCAAAATCAGCGCTGGAAAGTACCGGTTCTTTTGGGGCATACTTCTGACGAATTTTTTAGCGTTCCATGCGTAAAAACAATGGATGAATTCAAAAAAATGGCAAAAGAGATGTTCGGAGATGATGCTGACGAGTACCTTTCACTATGCAATGCTGAATCCGGCAATTTTGAAGAGGTTATGAAAAAAGCTTCCGTGAGGGGCATTGAATATTCCATACGGGTGGCAGTCCAGGCAAATAGCGATACAGGTGAAGAAATCCCCTTGTACTATTATGTTTTTGATGCTGAAATTCCGGGATGGGATAATCCGGGAACATTCCACTCTGTTGATCTTTGGTTTTTCTTTGAAACCCTTGCAAAATGCTGGCGCCCGTTCGTCGGCAAGCATTATGACTTGGCCCGCCAGATGTGCAATTATTGGGCGAATTTTATCCGTTCGGGAAATCCTAATGGAAAAGATTCTACCGGAGAGGATCTTCCGCAATGGGAGCCGTGTACAGCTGAAGCTCCGTATGCCATGGTATTTGGAGATAAATCGGAATTTGTAAAAGAACAACCGTCTGAGCTTATGCAGTTTTTAGTTAAGCAATATTTTAAAAGAATACATAAATAAGGGAATTCATGCCATTTATCAATATACAAAATAAGCATCCTCCTCTTTCTGAAAAGTGCGGAAAAAGGAGGCTGCTTTTATTATTTTTTATTTTCCATTCTGTATTTTCCCGGAGTAATTCCTTCATGCTTGTTGAAAAAGCGTATGAAATTCTGTGCATTTGTATAATTAAGCTTTTGGGCAATTTCAGCGACCGGCAAATCGGTTTCGATGAGCATTTTTTTGGCGGCATTTAGCTTTTCGGCCATTGTAAAATCTGAAAAGCTTATGTTTCTTTTGGATTTAAGTATTTTCCATATGTAGCTTGGATGGCAGCCGAGCTTGTCGGCGCATTCGGTTAAGGTTATGTCGCCGTTGGATTCTTTTACAAGGTTAATTATTTTTTCCAAAAGCCCGCTTGGACTGTTCATCCTGAATTTGCCAAGTTCCTCGATTATTGGCTTTATTACTTTGAATTTGTAAAAATCCTTTATTTGCTTGCTGTCATAAATTTGATTGAACTGCTGGAAAAGGTTTGTTTCTTCGCCTTTAAAAATTTGATTTACGCAAAGGCCGGCATCCATTGCCGTTTGAACAATTGAAATGAGAAACCTGTACATGTAAAAATATTTTTCATGCAGGATTATTTTTGTATTTGAAATATGGTCCACAAAGGAATCGGAAATCTCAAAGGCTTTTTGCATGTCAAATTCGTCAATTGCCGCTTGAATTTCCCTTTTTGCAAGAATGTCATATGTATCCGGAGCATTGGAATTAAGGGCAAAATCTGAATAGAACATAACATTTTCAACTTCGTCGCTTTTTAAGTCGCCATATAAGCTGCTGCCGTTTTTCATGGCCTCAATGCTTTCATTAAAGGCGCTTCTGAAATACAAAAGGTCTGAAAAAGGCCTGCTGACGCCGAAACTGCACTTGCAGCCAAAGACGTCTTGGGCATATTTCGAAAAATCACGGCAGACTTCAAAAATCCTGCCATCAATGCTTTTTTCATCATTTCCGCCGAAAACAAGCAGAATTGCCTTGGTGTGGCTAAGCGGAGGCATAAAAAGCTTCCATTTTATTTCCAACGGAATATTTTCAACTATCATGAGCCTTATTGCATCTTGGTTTGTCTGGTCAGCTGTTTTTTCGTCAGGAGAGAAGCAGTGCACTGCAACCAAGCAGTAAAGGCTTTGTTTTTGCAGCTTGAAGCGCGCAAAGCTCTGCTCGATATTTTCAGCGCTTGCTTCGCCTCTGATAAGCCTTAATGCAAAAAGCTCTATCAGCATACCCTGCTGGGATTCTATTATCTGTTCAAGGGAAAGCTTGTTGTTTATGAGTGTGTCAAATCCTTTTTCAATCATTTCAAATTCGTTTGAATTTCCCTCGCTGCCGATTATTCCGCTCAAATGTCCTGTAAGTTTTTGAACAGGCCTATAAAGCCATCCTGTGCTTATCCTTGAAAGCACAAGTACGGCAATTACTACCGCAATCAATATCATTGCAAAGGAAAGGATTCTGTCAGCGCCTTCCGAAACAAGATTTTCGTTGTAGCTTGCCGCAAAAATAAGCCTGTTTTTAAAATCCTTTTTGACCGCCATTTTAAATTTTTCATTTTCGGTTTTTATTGTTTCGATTCTATCAAAAATTCCAACATTTTCAGTATTTTTGTTTATCCAGTTATAAACAAGGCTGTTTGTGGTGAAAAGCAGTTTTCCGTCCATATTTGCGACCGAAATGTCATATGCCCCAAGGTCCTCCCTTATCAGCCAAAAGAGATTGTTTTTATTGAGCTTTACCATAAGCATACTTTTTTTGTCGTCATTTAGGACAGGAAGCTTTATTACAAAAAAATATCCCGAATCGTCAATTCTGTTGCTGTAAAATAGGGAAGGTCTTTCGACATCAAGCCTGTTGGTCCAAAAATACCTTAAAAGCGTTCCGGAGTTTTCATAAATTTCATCGGCAACCTCCTTGTTGGAGGCATCATGCAGCCTGTACATCCCTATGTTGCTTAAAACCCAGTCATCCTCATAATTTATAAAGGTGTATCCTTCGATGTAGTTCATTAGATATACCGGCCCGCGCAGTATTTTTGATGCCTTATCAATATTTTCCTGCTTGTTGTAATCAAGGTTTCCTTTTTGCATCAGCCATTTTATTTCGTCCTTTTCTCCGGCTTCAATGTAGTATTCCCTTATTTTGTTAAGCACTTCGTCAACTCTGCCGGAAACCTGATTTAAAGTGGCTTTCATTGAAATATTTGATTTTTCGGATAGCTCCGTGGTGTAAGTTATGTATGAAAAAATTCCGAGTGCAAGCAGCGGTAAGATTGCAGTAATTAAAATTATGGCAAAAACCCTGCTTTTGTATTTATGTCTTTCTATTTTCCAAATCATAATTAACAAAGGGGGTTTGGCGATGAAGAAACAACCTGCCAGTGAAAGCCTTCCCAAACAAAGTTTTCTGAAATATTTCAAACAGCATAAAGGTTTGTATTTAATGCTTCTGCCGGGATTTATTTATTTTATAATCTTTAAATATGTACCTATGTTTGGAATAGTAATGGCTTTCCAGCAATTCAGCCCTTATCAAGGATTCTTTAAAAGTCCTTTTGTAGGCTTTTATCATTTCAGAAATTTGTTTTTAAGTCCGGATTTTATGAGATTGCTCATAAATACCTTGATGCTTTCGTTTTTGAGCCTTATTTTTTATTTTCCGGCACCGATTATCCTTGCATTGTTTCTAAATGAAATACGCTGCCAGACATATAAGCGCGTGACGCAAACCTTGCTTTACATACCGCATTTTATATCGTTTGTAATTGTAGCAAGCCTTACTTACACGCTTCTCAACATCAATGACGGGATTGTAAACCAAGCAATTAAAATGATTACCGGCAATACCGTGGATTTTCTCGGTTCTCCGGATTATTTCCGCGGACTTATCATAGGCCAAAGCATTTGGAAGGAAACAGGCTACGGCACCATTATATTTCTTGCGGCGCTTGCCGGGGTGGATATGGAGCTTTACGAAGCGGCGAGGATTGACGGTGCTTCAAGATGGCGCCTTATGTGGCACATAACGCTTCCGGCAATAAAAGGAGTAATTATAATACTTCTTATACTGCGCGTGGGAGCTGTTTTGAATACAGGCTATGAGCAGATTTTCCTTATGCAGAATTCGCTTAACATTTCAAAATCTGAAGTTTTTGATACTTATGTTTACACAAGAGGAATAAAGCAAGGTCAGTATTCCTACGCTACCGCCGTCGGGCTTTTTAAATCGGTTGTCGGGATGATTTTAGTCCTTGCGGCAAACTGGACAGCCAAAAAAGCCGGCGAATCCGGAATTTATTGATAACGGGGGGACTTGAATGGCAAAAAGCAAAAGAATAAAAGAAGGCATAGGCTACGACATAGTACAGGTTTTAATTTATATCTTTGTGGGATTGTTTGCTCTGCTGACTGTTCTTCCGTTTCTTTACATCATAGCCGGTTCGTTTGCAACGGAAAAGGAACTTACCGAACGTTCATTTTTTATAATTCCCACTGAGTTTTCGATAAATGCCTATAAGTACATTATTTCAACCGGAGAGATTTTCAGAGGGCTTAAAAATTCGGTATACCTTACCATTGTCGGAACTTTTGTACAGATGGTTTTCACAACGACCTTTGCATATCCGCTTTCAAAATCGGATTTCAGAGGCAGGAATTTTGTCCTCAACATGGTTATCGTCACGATGGTTTTCGGCGGGGGGATGATTCCTTCTTACCTGTTGATTAAGGGACTTGGGCTTACCGATAAATTTGCCGCCCTTATCATTCCCGGAGCGATAGGCGCTTTCAATATGGTCATAGTGAAGAATTTCTTTCAGGATATTCCCAAAGAGCTTGACGAAGCGGCAAAGCTTGACGGGTGCAGTGATTTTAATATATTCTTAAAGATATTTCTTCCGCTTTCAAAACCGGTGCTTGCCTCAATTTCACTTTTTTATGCAGTAGGGCATTGGAATGATTATTTCGGCGCAATGATTTATTTGACCGACCCTAAAAAGGAAGTCGTTCAGGTTGCGCTCAGAAGAATAGTTCTTCTTGCGGCTGGAATACAGGCGGATGGTACCATGCTTGACTACGGAATAATGGGCGTTCCGCCGGATAAAGCGGTAAAAATGGCGGCAACGGTTGTTGCAACTGTTCCTATTTTGCTGGTATATCCGTTCATACAAAAGTATTTTACAAAGGGTGTTATGATAGGAGCCGTAAAAGGCTAATTTCAAACATAAATTAAAATTTTGATGGGAGGAAATCAAAAATGAACATTAAAAAGTTAATGGCGCTTGGTCTTGCTGCCGGATTGTCCGCTTCCGTTCTTGCCGGATGCGGCGGTTCATCAAACAGCAGCCAGTCAAGCTCTCAATCATCAAGCTCATCGGCAAGCAGTTCTTCATCCGAAAGCAGCAGCGAGGCAAAAAAAGGACCTGCCAATATAAGCGTAATGCTTATTGATTACAATGGAAATGCCCTTGGCGTCGAAAAGTCAAAAGAGGTAATTCAAAAGGTTGAGGAATACACAAACACAAAGATTAATTTCACTTGGGTTGCAAGTGATAGTTACGAAGATAAACTTGGCATAACACTTATGAGTGACGATATGCCGCAAATAATTGCCGTATCGGGTACGAATGCAACGATAGTTTCCGCGGCAAAAGCCGGAGCGTTCTGGGACCTTGCGCCGTTTATAAAGGATTCTGCAAGCTTTCCAAATCTTTCGCAGGCAAATGCAAACGTAAACAAGCAAATTACTCTTAATGGACAGCTTATAGGCATTTACCGCGCAAGGCCGATAGGAAGAAACGGTGTGGGATACCGCAAGGACTGGGCTGAAAAGCTTGGACTTGGCGAGCCTAAGACAATTGAAGATATTTACAACATGGCAAAGGCCTTTACGGAAAAAGACCCCGACGGCAACGGCAAAAAGGATACATACGGAATTGCGCTTTGCAAATACTCCGGACCTTTTGATATAATGCAGACATGGTTTGGAGTAGGCAACGGCTGGGTTGAAAAGGACGGAAAGCTTGTGCCGAACTTCCAAACCGAAGAATATATGGAAGCTCTTAAATTCTTTAAGAAAATGTACGACGAAGGCTTTGTATATAAGGATTTTGCCGTAAGGGATACCGCAACATGGCTGGATTCGATTAAGAATGGCGAATGCGGAATTTATATTGACGTGCTTGACGGTTCAAGGCGCGCATGGGATTATTTTGTAACAAACAATATTCCTGCCGTAACGGGCAATGGAACTGCTTCTATGAATCTTATCGGCGCAATTGCAAAGGATGCTTCAAGCCAGCCGAAAACGCTTGCAACATCCGGATTTGGCGGATATTTTGTTGTAACTAAATCTGCCAAGACAGAGGATGACGTGAAGAATTGCCTGCATTTGCTTGACAAAATGTGCGACGACGAGATGCGCCTTCTTGCCGACTATGGTCTTGAGGGTTACGACTGGCAGGTTAACGATAAGGGCAACCTTGAAGTGCTCACAAAAGACCAGCAGCTCAACCAAAAGAGCATGAACGGCCTTAACCAGCTTATAGCATACATTCCATACAAAACAGGCGGATATCAAGTTGAAGGCAGGACAATAAAGGTTGAAAGCACCGAGAGAACCGACTTGCAAGCAAAGGTTATAAGCGAAAATGAAAAGTATGCGGTATTCAATCCTGCGGCTGGATATCTTATCAATTCTGAAACCTATTCTCTCAATGGAGCAAACCTTGACCAAATCATATCCGACGCAAGGACACAGTACATCTGCGGACAGATTGACGAGGCAGGCCTTAAAGCGGCTTGGGACAACTGGGCGGCACAGGGCGGAACAACCTTGATTGAGGAAATCAACAATCTCTACAAGCAGGATAAAAAATAAACATAAAGCTGAAAGGGAAGCTTTTGCGGCTTCCCTTTTCGGCGGTTTAAAGAGGCGGGGATTTGCTATGGAAAAAAAGCTTAGGAATATTTATAAATGCTTTCCCGGAGGAAAGCATAAAGCGCTGACAATGAGCTATGATGACGGGCTTATGGAGGATGCAAGGCTTATTTCAATTTTTAATGAATATGGAATAAAGGGAACCTTCCACTTGAATTCGGGGCTTCATGAAAACAGATTCCCTCTTGATGAAATTGCAAAAATTTATGCGGGGCATGAAGTTGCGTGCCATACTCTTACCCATCCGACCATTGAGCGCTGCCCGATTGAACAGGTTGCAAAGCAGATTTTGCTTGACAGGGAAAACCTTGAAAAGGCGGTCGGATATCCGGTAAGGGGACTTTCCTATCCAAATGGTTCTTACAGCCAGCAAATAAAAGCCTTGCTCCCGCTGCTTGGGATAAGGTATTCAAGGGTGGTGGGAAGCTCCGAAAACTTTTCGCTCCCCAAAGACCCGTATGAATGGAAAGCCACCTGCCACCACGGGCATAGGCTTATTGAGCTTGGCGAGCAGTTTTGCGGGCTTTATAAAAGACAATATCTTTATCTTATGTATGTCTGGGGGCATAGCTATGAATTTTCAAGGGACAACAGCTGGGGATTGATTGAAGATTTCTGCAAGCTTGCCGGCAAAAAGGAAGATACCTGGTACGCAACGAATATTGAAATAATGGATTATCTTGATGCCTGCGACGCTTTGCGCTATTCTGCCGACGGAACTTTTGTGTTCAATCCGTCGTTCCTAAGCGTATGGCTTGAAGTTGACGGAAAAATAATTGAGGCAAAGGGCGGAGAAAAGACCGAACTTTAATTTTGGAGTAAATTATGGCAGAATAGGAATCAATAATCAGAGAACTGTTTTGGATTTCAACAAACTTTGCTTTCCAATGGTGCCTTAATGAAATATGTGCTTTGGATTTTATAGGCGTTTTTTTGACTGGGGAATAACTTGCTTATGAAAAAATCCGGCTCACGCTAAAACGTGTGCCGGATTTTTTTATGACAGCCTTGATTTAAAATCCTCATACCCAAACTGCTTTATTATCTTTATTCCGTCCTGTTCGTTGAACGATGCAATCGAGGGGAGGTTTATTCCGTTGAAAGTGTTGTTTTTCACCATGGTATAATGCGCCATGTCGCAGAAAACGAGCTTGTCGCCGGGGCGGAGAGGCTCTTTGAAAGAATAGTCCCCGATTACGTCGCCGGCAAGACAGGTCGGCCCGCCAAGCCTGTAAGTGTAAGAGTATTCGCCGGGTTTGCCCGCGCCTATTATTTCAGGGCGATAGGGCATTTCAAGCACATCAGGCATATGGCATGCCGCGGAGGTGTCAAGGATTGCTATATCCATCCCGTTTTTCAAGGTATCAAGCACAGTGCAGACGAGGTAGCCTGTGTTCAATGCGATTGCTTCACCCGGTTCAAGGTATACGTTGATTCCGTATTTTTCACGGATGAACATTATCGAGCGCACAAGGGTTTCAACGTCGTAATCCGCCCTTGTTATGTGATGCCCTCCGCCGAAATTGAGCCACTTCATGCGTGAAATGTATTTCCCGAATTTTTCATCCACAACCTTTATCGTGCGTTCAAGGACATCCGAATTTTGTTCGCACATTGTGTGGAAATGCAGCCCGTCAATGCCGTCCAGCATGTCCGGCTCAAAATTTTCAAGCGTAACTCCAAGCCTTGAATTTTTAAAGCATGGATTGTAAATATCCGTTTTAATTTCCGAATATTCGGGATTTATCCTTATTCCGCATTCTATTTTGCGGTTTTGTTCTTTTACCCTGCTTTTGAATTTTTTCCATTGTGAAAATGAATTAAATACTATATGGTCGCAGATTTTTATTATTTCCTCAAATTCGTCATCTCTGTAAGCGGGGGCAAATATGTGTGTTTCGCCGCCCATTTCCTCATGTCCGAGCCTTGCCTCAAAAAGCGAGCTTGCAGTCGTCCCGTCAAGATATTTCCTTATGAGGGGATAAAGCGAAAACATTGAAAATCCTTTTTGTGCAAGCAGTATTTTGCATCCTGTGCGTTCTCTTACTGATTTTAGGATTTCAAGGTTTTTTACAAGCAGCCTTTCATCCACAATATAGCATGGGGAGGGAAGCTTTCCAAAATCAATGTCTTTCATCATAGGCTAATCCACAAGCTCCGGATTAAAGCTTTCTTTCCACGGAAGTCCGAATTTATTAAGCGCATCCATAAACGGGTCCGGGTCAAATTCTTCAACATTGTAAACGCCGGGCTTTTTCCATTTTCCCGTAAGAACCATTGCGGCGCCTATCATTGCGGGAACGCCTGTTGTATAGGAAATGGCTTGCGAGCCTACCTCCGCATAGCATTCCTCATGAGTGCAAACATTGTAAACATAGTAATTCAGCGGCTTCCCGTCTTTTACACCTTGGAAAATGCAACCGATGTTGGTTTTTCCTTTTGTCCTTGGGCCGAGCGAGGCAGGGTCAGGCAGAACAGCCTTCAAGAATTGCAGCGGCACGATTTGCTTGCCCTCATATTCAATAGGTTCAATGGAGGTCATTCCGACGTTTTGGAGGACTCTCAAATGAGTAAGGTAATTGTCCGAAAAAGTCATCCAGAAACGTATCCTCTTTATGCCTTTGATGTTTAATGCAAGGGATTCAAGCTCTTCGTGGTGGAGCAGATAGATATTTTTTTCGCCTATTTCCGGGAAGTTGTAGACTCTTTTTATTTCAAGCGGTTCAGTTTCGACCCATTTGCCGTTTTCAATGTAGCTGCCTTTTGCCGTAACTTCGCGGATGTTTATTTCCGGATTGAAGTTTGTGGCGAAAGGATATCCATGGTCTCCGGCATTTGCGTCAAGGATGTCTATATAATGGATTTCATCAAAATAATGCTTCATGGCATAAGCAGAGAAAACTCCAGTTACTCCCGGGTCAAAACCGCAGCCGAGAACGGCTGTGATGCCGGCCTTTTCAAACTTTTCCCTGTAAGCCCACTGCCATTTGTATTCAAACTTTGCCGTATCGCGCGGCTCATAGTTTGCTGTGTCAAGGTAATGCACTCCGGTTGCAAGGCAGGCGTCCATTATTGCCAAATCCTGATAAGGGAGCGCAACGTTTATTACAATATCCGGTTTGAATTTATTTATCAAAGCGATAGTTTCCTCAACGTTGTCAGCGTCAAGCTGTGCGGTTTGGATTTTTGTCTTTCCGCCTTCAAGCTTTTGTTTAAGGGCGTCGCATTTTGAAAGGGTGCGGCTGGCAATGCAGATTTCCTCAAAAACCTCCGGGTTCTGGCAGCATTTGTGCACGACCACGCTTGCCACTCCGCCCGCTCCTATAATAAGGGCTCTTCCCATTTGTTTTACCTCCAAAATACAATTATTTTGCATTTAATTATACATAAAAAAAGTGTTTACGTCAATAAAAGTGCGGTAATACAATGTAAAATTTTCATATCGGTGCTTTATCTTTATTCATATTATATTTTTGCCTTTTTGTCAGATAATATTAAAAAAATTTGAGAGGAGCATTTTTAATATGACTAAGCCAAAGAGCACTTATGAAAATGCGCCGGCGGCGACTCCGTCGGGATTTCCGCCGCAGCATCAGGATTTGCAGCCGGGTTCGCAGTCGCAAATGAATCCAAAGCCGGTGACGGATAATCCCAAATACCGCCCAAGCGGAAAGCTTGACGGCAAAGTTGCGATAATAACCGGCGGCGACAGCGGAATAGGTCAGGCCGCGGCGGTTGCCTTTGCAAAAGAGGGCGCGGATATTCTTATAGCCTATTACAGCGAGCAGGAGGATTCAAACGAAACCGTAAAAATGGTTGAATGTGCGGGCAAAAAATGTATAGCAATAAAATGCGACTTAAAACAGGAAAAATGCTCAAATGAAATTGCCGACGCAGCAATGCGGGAATTCGGGCATATAGACATCCTTGTAAACAACATTGCCGTGCAGTATCCTCAAAACAGCATACTTGACATAACTCCCGAACAGCTCAACAATACCTTTGCAACGAATATAATAAGCTTTTTCTATACGACAAAAGCAGTTCTTCCTCATCTTAAAGCCGGTGCTTCAATAATCAATACAACTTCCGTGACGGCTTATAAGGGAAGCCCGACACTGCTTGACTATTCGGCGACAAAGGGAGCGATAGTTGCCTTTACACGTTCGCTTTCGCTTTCGCTGGCACCTCTTGGAATAAGGGTCAATGCGGTTGCCCCCGGCCCTGTTTGGACTCCGCTTATACCTTCAAGCTTTAATGCGGGGGATACTTCAAAATTCGGACAGGATGTGCCTCTTGGACGGGCGGCGCAGCCTTTTGAAATAGCGCCGGCATATGTTTATCTTGCCGGTGACGATTCCGCTTTCGTTACCGGACAAGTTCTCCATGTAAACGGAGGAGTCATCACTGAATCATAAAAATTCTGCCCTATAAACGCTTTTGCATTTATAGGGCAGTTTTTTAGTTTATTGCCGTTCCGTTTACATATACTTTGTATCCGTTTGAAACAATTTTGGAAACATCTCCGTTAAAAGAGGTTATATAGCTGTCGGCAGTAAGAGTCCATGTTGATGAATCATCCATGGTAACATTTACTTCTCCGGCAGCTCCATCGGGATTTATAGCTCCGGTAAAGTTTGTGCCGTTTTGCATAGTCATGGTTAAGGTTGAAATTTTGTCAACGGAAATAATTCCCTCCATAGTTTGAGAATCTGCGGTAAAGGTTGCCTGTCCGCCGTTTTTACCTGAAGTGCCCCAGCCGCGGCTGCTGTTGTTGCCTGCAACCACAAGAAGATTTTTATTTGCAAGGGCAAGCTTGACATTGGAGAGAGTAATAGAGCAGCTTGTGTTGGTTACATAGAACATGTCGCCGGCTTTTGCGGTCAGAGAGCCTCCGTTCATTGTAAATGTTGCATGGCCCACATCCGCATCTCCTGACATGCTTTGATAAATCATGACGTTGTGGATGTTTTCGGAATCATCCTTATAAGTGCCGGTCATATTTCCGGTTACGTTGCAGTTGTTTAATGTGACGGAGTTCTTGCCCTCAACAACTACCGCTTCGGAATTGGTTGCATTAAGGGTTGCATTTGAAACCGTAATGTTTGCGGTGCTGTATATTGCAGGGCTTCCGGTTCCGTTGGACACATATGTGCCGCCGTCCACATTAACCGTTCCGCCTCCGCGGTCGCTGCGTATTGCGGCTGAGGAATTTCCGCTTGTTTCAACATCAAGATTGTAAGCATTGGTGGTTCCTCCGCCGGTTGTCTGAATTCCGCCGGAATTGTCAGCCGTGGTGCGAATTTTGGTGTCATAAATGTTTACGACTGTTCCTTCGCCATAACTGAATATGCCGTTTCCGTTTTGAGCGGTTGTATTGACTGTTGAATTTTTAATAGTAACATTTGCCCCGTTTAATGCGAGCAATCCTGCATTTTGCCCATAAAAATCACCGTTTTCAGTATTGGAAGTTTTTCCTCCGGTCTTTTCAATGGTGACGCTGTTAAGTGTTACCGTTGCGTTATCAATGCGCAATGCGTTTTCATCATCACCTGTGGAAGTATAAGTGGTTCCTGAAACCTCAGTATTTTCACTGATGGTATTTGCAGAAGTTCCGTTTGTCACTGTTGCGGAGCCGCCGAACCCTCCCCCGCCGGGGCCTCCCATGTTTGACATGACATTTTTAATTACAATAGCGGTCGGGGTGTTGTCATTGCCAAATGTGACTTCGATTACGGAATCGACTGTTATATCTGATGCAGAAGCACTTTGTGTGCCATCCATGCTTTCTTTTGTAATTGTTATGCTGTCTGGGATTTCAAAGGTCACGCTGCCTTCCGTTGCTTTGAAAGTTTTCATTGAAGGCATATTTCCGCCTCCGTTTCCGTCAGGAGGAGTGCCCATTTCACTGACGCTTCCGGATGATTGTGAATTTGTGCTGCCGTTTTCCGGCTTTTCCGGGGGAGCATCCATTTTGCTGTCACTTCCGGAAGATTGTGAATTTGCATTGTCATTTTCCGGTTTTTCCGGTGCAGAAGCATTGCTTTCACCATCGGCATTTCCATCAGGCCTGCTCATTTCAGCAAGCTCACCGATGTCGGCGGTAATGGTGTTTCCGTTTACAGCAGTAACTTTAGCTACGATTGTAGTGTTGCTGTATGATGCGTTTTCAGCGCTTATAGAGCTTGAAGCCGACGAGGAATCTTTTGAAGTATTTGCACCGCATCCGCTCATCATGCTGCCGACTATGGCAAGCAAGCATAATACGGTTAAAATTTTATTTCTGATGTTTTTCATGCTGGTTTCATCCTTCCATGATTTTTCTCATGTCATGATGATACCCGTATTATGTGGCAAAAATATGGCAGCTTGGTTAAAATGGGATGATTTTTTGTTATTCAAATTCTATTGATTTGCCTGTTTGTGCCGACTTTCTTACTGCTTCCATAAGCGCCAGAACTCTTCTTACTTCCGGAATTTTCACAAGAAATTCTTCTTGGCCATAATAAGCTCTTTTGTAATTTTCAAAGAAATCCCTGTGGCAGGTATTTACTTCCGGTAGAGGTTCAGTTATTATAACCCCCTCAGGCGGAGGACCGAAAGAACGTGTAGGACCTGCTGCCGTCATGGTGCGTGTTCCTTTTACATTTTCAAGCAGGCGAGTAGTTCTTACTATTTTTCCTTGCGGCTCAAAGCCATCTATGTATGATGTACCTTTGTTGCCGCTCATAATCCAATGCCTTTCAAACCATTTTTCGTGCATTTTGTCGGTGAGAAAATAAGTGCCTAATTCTATTTCTGCCATTACTCCATTATCAAATTTCATTAAAATTTTAAAATAATCATCCACTTCAAAGTTGATTACGTTTCTTAAATCGGCAAAAACAGTTTTTATTTTTATTCCCGGCATCATCCAAAGCATCTGGTCAATTAAATGCACGCCCCAGTCATAAAGCATTCCGCCGCCCTCGCTGATATAAACATGCCAGTCATGCATATTTCCGTTAAATCCATAAAGGCTGCTTTTAATTGAATATACGTCACCAAGAAGATTTTTATCGTAAATTTCCTTTATTGTTTGAAAATCCGGGTCAAATCTTCTTTGATGATGTACGGTGAATTTGACTCCATATTCATTTGCAGCTTTTACCATGTCGTCAAATTCTTGAACGCTTAATGCTGCCGGTTTTTCACAAATTATATCTTTGCCGGCTTTTGCAGCTTGAATTGCCAAATCGTGATGCTGATTGTTGTTGGCGGCAATCAAAACCACTTGAACGTCAGGGTCGTTAATAAGTTCTTCATTTGAGGAGTACCTTTTCAAACCGTCTTTTACATCTTTTAACTGTTTGGGGTCAATATCGGAGAAACCAATCAGCTTTATTCCTTCCATACGGCTTAGCATAGCTTCATGTTCATGCCCCATAAAACCATGCCCGATAATTCCTATTCTGATATCTTCCATTGCAAATCCCTTCAATTTAAATTACAAAATTTCTTAAATATTTTGTACCAAGTGAAATGGCTTTTTTTACATCATTCAAATTTTTTTCAAATGCCTTGTCTTCTATTTCAATGCATACATACCCATCGTATCCTATATCTGTCAGGGCAGATATATATTTGCCCCAATTCACATCCCCATATCCCGGAAGTTTTGGCGACATATATTCCAAAGGAGGAGCCATTACTCCGACATCTGATAATTTTTCGGCATATACTTTAATATCCTTGCAGTGAACGTGAAAGATTTTATTTTTAAATTCATAAAGAGGTTTTATATAATCAATTTGCTGCCATATAAAATGTGAAGGGTCATAATTGAGCCCAAAATTAGGACTGTCGATAATTTCAAATACCTTTCTCCAGATTGAGGGCGTAGTCATTATATTTTGCCCTCCCGGCCATTCATCTTCCGTAAACAGCATAGGACAATTTTCTATTGCAATTTTTACGCCTTTTTCTTCAGCATATTTTACAATAGGAGACCATACTTCTTTTAAAAGCTTTAAGTTTTCGGAAACAGTTTTTCTTTGGTCGCGTCCGGCAAATGTTGTAACCATATTTATGCCAAGCATTGCCGAAGCGTCAATAAGCTTGTATAAATGCCGGATATAAATTTCTCTTTTTTCAAGATTTGGCTCTAATGGATTTGGGTAATATGCAAGCGAAGAAATTTCAACATTCCTTTTTAAGCAATAATTTTTAATGTATTTTGCTTTTTCTTCATTTATATTTTCGACATCAATATGGCTGACGCCTGCATACCTTCTTTGAGCACCGCCTTTTGGCCAGCATGCCACTTCCAAACATTCCAATCCGATTTCAGATGCAAAATCTACAACTTCTTCAAATGTCATTCCATCGCAAATGGCACTGACAAGTCCCAATTTCATAAAAACACGCTCCTTGTTATAAAACTTGAGTTTACAAATTTAGAGGCCAAGCAAGCATTTTGACCTCTAAATTTAAATTTTTATTTTTTAATTTATTACTACTTCTCTTTCTTTGATTCCTTCCAAAGGAACGGGAATATACGCCGTGCGTACGGCAACGGTCAGTTTTATTTTATGAGTACCTTTGCTTAAACCGCCTTGCTTCAATACCCTAATGTAAAGCGGTTCACCGTATTCCCATTTGTAAGTGGTTACAGTTTCTGCTTCGTGTAAAGTAAACCAATCTTCGCGGTCAATGGATATGATTATATTTTCCACAGGCACTTCTTTGCCGTCTTCATTTATCTTAATGTAATCTACCATTGACAATGGAATCCCACGGTAGTATGTAATGTTTGTTTGAAGCTCATATCCGATTATCTTTCCTGCTTCTTCTATATTTGCACAAGTATTTTCTTTAAAAACATTATTGTCAAACATCTTGTCCGCACCTCCTATTTTTGAATTTCTTCCAGACACTGTTTAACATATGCCAGATGTTTTGCCACTTGTTCTTTTTCTATCATTGGTTTTCCCGGAAGCCTAAAACGGTTGCCTTCATATTCGGTTGAAACATATCCGTCATAATTATGCTCATGAAGATACTTAAGGAGCCCTTTGTAATCAATTGAGTATTCAGGGCCTTCTTCGGTCATTTCAAAAAGCTTGAAATGGAAATGCTTGATATATGGCATATATTCATCCAAAACCTCATATGGATAATTTTCATATCCATCGCATAAATGAGCAAACATCCGGTCGCGTTCTGTTTTAATTGCTTTTTCAAGCTCTGGGGGGAAAGCAAAATTGTTTTCTATTAATACCCTATGCAAATCCGTTCCTTTTTCAAACAAAGATGCAACATAATTAAAGATTTCAGGACTCGTACCCATTGCAGTTTCATAATTAGCAACTACTCTTGGAAATTTTTTGCAGAATATGCCTGTATCTATTACAAGTCCGACATATTTTGAATTTAAACTTTTCATTTCATCAATAAATTTTTGTGTTTCCGGATTGTCAAAAGCCATTCCGGCATGAACTTCCAATGCTATGGCAACATCATATTTTTCACAATAGGGAAGCAGAGGTTTCAATACCCAATACGGAATCATTGATACCAAGCGGATTAAGTGAACACCTAATTTGTTTGCCAGTTTAATTTCTTTAATCAATAGGTCTATGCATTCTTTTTTTGTCAATTTTCTGTTTTTATATAAATTAGTATTTAAAAACACATCTGTAATTACCGGTGTAAGACCGGTTTCGGCAATCAATCTGTTCCATTCCGCCAAAACGTCGTCAGATATATCCGGAGAACCTTTAAGCATTTGGTCAGGCAAAATTTCAATTCCTTCGGCATTGTTGTCCTTTACAAAGTGCATGATGTCGCCCAAACTCATGCGCTTGTTCAAATACTCATCCTGCAAGCTGTAAAGGCTTACACAAGTTTTGATTTTTCCAGCCATTTTTTGATGCTCCTTTATTTAAGTTTTATTTCTTTGCCTTCTGCGGCGGCTTTATAAATCGTATCAAGTATTTGAGTTACCACAAAGGCTTGTTCAGGTTTTACCAAAGGTTCTTTATCATTTAAAATTGCTTCCAGCCATTGCCTGCATTCCTTTATTTCAGGAGTACCGCCTGCTGTACTTTCAAAAAATGCTATTGCTCCGGCATCAGATATTCGTTCTTCGGTCAAGACTCCGCCGGTGGTTTGGTTGAATACCAAGTCATATCCCTCTTGGCTCATTCCGCCGATTATTTCTGCTCCGGCTTTTGTTCCGCAAAGCGTTGTGGCGGCTTCTCTGGATTCTTTTACATTAAGAGCCCAAGAACTTTCAAGGAAAATGGTTGCTCCGTTTTCCATTTTTATATATCCGAAAGCGGAGTCTTCAACTTCGTAAGTATTCGGGTCCCATGGTCCGAACATATTTCCTTCGGCAGCTTCGGGAAGATGTCCAAGCTTTTCAAATACGGAGCCGGTAATTGAGGCTGGCTTGTAGTTGTCCATGCACCACAACGTAATATCCAAGGCATGAGTTCCTATGTCAATAAGAGGGCCTCCGCCTTGCTTTGATTTGTCAGGGAAAACTCCCCATGTGGGGACAGCTCTTCTTCTTACGGCGTGTGCTTTTGCAAAATAAATTTCACCAAGCTTTCCTTCTTCGCAGGCGCGCTTTAATGCCTGCACATCGGTGCGGAAACGATTTTGATAGCCTATTGTAAATTTCTTGCCGGATTTTCTCCAAGCATCCATCATTTTCATAGCGTCTTCAGTTGTTGCTGCCATAGGCTTTTCACACATGACATGTTTTCCTGCCTCAAATGCGGCAACTGTAATGGGGCAATGCGAAACATTTGGAGTGCAGACATGAACTACATCAATTTCTGGGTCTTTCAACAATTTTTTATAGTCCTCATAGACTTTTGCATTTTCTGCTCCAAATTCTTTTGCCGCTTTTTGGGCCCTTTCCAAAATAATATCGCAAAATGCAACTATGTCGCATTTATCGGATTGAGATTTAAGGGATGGCAAATGTTTTCTGTTTGCAATTCCTCCGCATCCTATGATTCCTATTTGCAATTTTCCGTTTTTCATTGTAAAAACCTCCTGATTTTTTAACTTTATTTATTTTTTAATTGCATTCTTATATCATCAGCGGCTTTGTCGTTCATATCCCAAAGCAGGCATGCTGCTGCAGAAAGGAAGAATAAAATAGCGGGGAGAAGATTTACCACTGTATTGATTCCTTTCATTGCTTCGGGAGTTTGTTGAGCATTTGCAACGTATCCGAACGCTCCAAGCAAAAGGACTCCAATAGCTCCGCCGAGTGCGGTACCTAATTTGGTTGCAAGTCCGTATGTAGCATACGCTGTTCCGTCGGTGCGGATTCCGGTTTTCAATTCCATGTAATCGACAGAATCGGCGACCATAGAAAGTGTCATCGGGAAACCTACATTAAACAAGCCGAAAATCCAGCATCCGGTTAAAACCATATTCATGTTGTCAAAAGGAGCAAAATATATAATTAAAAGTCCAATGCCCTGTACTATCATGGAAATCATTAAAACATTTCTTTTTCCGATTTTTTTTGCAGCCGCCGGAACAAAAAGAGAACCTATAATTCCTCCGATTGAGGGTATTGTCATTATTAAAGCAATCATTGAAAAAGAACCGAGGCAATAAATTACATAATATGCGCAGACAGAAATTCTTCCCATGAAAGCTGTCATCTGCAATGTCATTATAAGGGTAATAATCATTAAATACTTGTTTTTGATTAAGTTATTAATGGTATCTTTAAAAGAAAATCTGCCGGCTCCAGCTATTGGCTGAACATTTTCTTTTGCAGTAAAAAATACTGATAAAAACAAAGGGATTGAAATTATGCCATATACAAGTGCAGTCATCATATAGCCATGTCCGTTTGCGACTTCTGCTCCGTTTCCTGAAAATTTTAATGCCAGCGTAGCAGAAAAAGCATTTACGATTACCATTCCCAAATTCATGCCTATGTTTCTTGATGTATTGATTTTATTTCTCTGGTCAGAATCTTCTGTCATAACTCCCGCAAGAGCTCCATAGGGGATATTAGTCAAAGTATAAAGCATTCCGGCAGTGACATATGTTACCGTCGCCCAAATAATTCCTGCCGTTGAACTTCCGCTAAATGGATTTGTGAATGTGAGGACTCCAAATATGGCTAAAAATGGGCATCCAAATGCAATGTACGGGCGGAAACGTCCGAATCTTGAACGGGTTCTTTCTGCAATTGCCCCCATTATAGGGTCATTTATTGCATCCCATATGCGTGCCCCCAACATTATTGCCGAAACGATTACCGGGGTCAAACCTACGATATCCGTATAAAACAATGTCAGATATGAACCTACGAATGTCCATACGAATTGGGAAGCCAAATCCCCAAATCCATAGCAAATTACCGCTGCTTTAGATGCTTTTTTCTTGGTTTCCATATTTTACTCCTTCTCTTTTTAAATTTTGCTTTGCACACCGGTTTGCAAAGCAAATTGAGATATCTCAAATTTTTATAATGTCATTATACTTATTTTTTGCAATTTTAACTTCTTTTTTATTTTAAAAACGTATTTTTTTATTGCAATTCGACACTGTTCATTTAATCTAATGCAATATTTGTACTATGTTTATTGCAAAAACCTTATAGATAATGAAATGGCATGGATAAAGCTGCAATTTCTTTATCCATGCCATTTGCTATTTTGTATCATCATAAATATGAATTAATGATATTTCATGGGGCTGCAACCGTGTTTTAATTCGTAAAACCCCATTGTCGGCAATTTGTTTTTCCATGCTTAGATTTGGTACGCATATTTCTCTTAGGTATTTTACTTCATCATTCCTAAGTTCATTTTCATATTGAAATTTGCTCCATTCATTTAAAATGCTTCCGCTTGAATTATTTATTGTATATTTTTTTATTGAATATTTTTGGTTTGACGGCATATCCTGCAAAATAATTTCCAAATCCACCGGACTATTGTTTTCGAATATATCGTTTATTTTTTCAGGGGTAAAGGAATTTTCTTCTTGCAAAAAATAGTTCCCGTCGTACCATTTAAAATTAAAGCAAAGTATGCTGTAATTTTGTTTTTCATCTTTTGTAATAATGCAATAATCATTTTTTTCTATTAACTGTTCGCCTAAACGGTTCATAAATAAAAAAGCATAATATGCGGGCTTTCGAATGCTGTCTTTTGTCAAAAGGCCGTTTCCGCCATTGGAAATTCCAAAGGAGTCGTAATATTTGCTTAACCAATCGGAACCGACCCATATAGATAATAAATCTACTTTATCATAAATTTCAGATGCTGTTTTTGCAATATATGCTGCTCGAAAACAGCTGTCATTTAAATAATTTCTGCTTGAAAGTGAGTTGTTCCATTCAGATATATATAGCTTGCAATTTTTTATATTGCTTTCTTCTAACAATTCGTGCATCATTTCTATTTGTTTAATTTCGAAATTTTTTTCAAACACTCTTTTGGATATAATTAAATCATTTTTGCATACTGTTTTATAGGGAAAAAGAAGAAAAGATAAGAAATCCGGAAGGCAATTATTGTTTTTGCAATAGCTTAAAAAAGCTTTTAAAAATGAAAAATCAAAATCTATTATTCCCAAAGGCCCCCCGATTTCAGCATTTGGCAAAAGATGCTTTATAGAATCATAAGCATATTTAAAAGCTTCAAAGTAACTGTAATTTTTGTCGTTGTAATAAGCACTTTCTTTTTTATGAATACGGTCGCAGGAAAATTCAAAAATCCATTTGTTGACTTCGTTTTGGCCATATCTTTTTATTATGTGCTGCAAAAAATTCTCCAAAGCCGATTCCCAAGCTTTTCGCGATTGAAATGTTATGCATTCTTCTTCATAAAATACAGAATTTCCTTCAGAACAAACGGCTGTATTTGGCCGTTTGCCAAAGTCAAGAAATGGTATTATGTGATTTGAAACCAAGAAATCAAGAACAAGGTCAACGTTGTCATAATTGTAGTTGCCTATGTTTTTTCCATCGGTTATCATCATTTTTGCAGAAAATACGTTCCATAGTCTTGCATATGAAAATCCAAGCTGTTCTACCAAATATAAAGTGTGATATTGCAAATTTGCAAGGGTAAGATTGTGAAGAGAGCCTATGTTTATTACTTTATCCCAGTTTTTTTTGAAATAAAATCCTTGATTTGCACTTGCCTTTACACAATATTTTATTTCAGATAAATTGTTTTCATTAAATATTTCTTTTTCTTTCAGTTCTAAACGTAAGTTTTCGCGCAATAGTTCTTCTTCATTTGTTTTTTCAATAATTTTTTCCTTCATTTTGCTTCTGTAATCCGATGGAGAGACTCCATATGCTTCACGAAAAATTTTATTGAAAACCGAAGGATTTGAAAAACCGCAATCAGTTGCTATTTTGGTGATGTTTTTATCGGAATACAATAAATCGATAGCGGCATGTTTCATTCTGACCTGATTGACATAGTCAGAAAGATAAAGCCCGGTTTGTTTTTTAAACAGCCTTGATAATGTGGAGGCAGAAATATATAATTCATCAGCCAATGCTTTAAAATTCAAACCGAACTCAAAGTTTTTATTTATATAATTTATGATTTTTTGCAGTCTTTCATCGTCAGAATTATTTGCGGATTGATTGCTTTTTTCAATTTGGAAATTTTCTATGATATTATCCAACAATTTGTATAATAAGCTGTTTATTAAACATTCTGTTTTATGAGGCTGTTTAATATAATAATAAAGCAATTCTTTGAAAATGCCTTTTAATTCAGCGTAGGAACGTTCGGAATCAGAAACACTGTTGCATAAAAAAATAAAATTATCGTTTTTTATAATTTTTGAAATTAGAAAATAAGAATAATAAATACGGCAGAATATGGCATTGCCATCGCAATTTATAGAATGCATAAAGCTGGAATTAATTAAGACAATATCTTCTTTTGTCAATGAGTACAGCTTATCTTTTATTGTTATTTTTAAATTTCCTTCCAGCACATATATAAGTTCAATATCAGGGTGAAGATATTCATTTTCGATAACTTCTTTATTGATTTGAAAATCAAAATCTGTATAAACTTTCATTTTTTATTAAATCTCCAAATCGAATATTTTTATTGCATTCTTTTATACTTTTTACAAAAATCGGTTTTCTATGCTTTTTTACCATAGAAAACCGATTTTTCTTATTTTTAACCTGCAACTTAATCTATTCTCCCCATTTTCATATCTTCCGCATTGTTTCAAGCCAATTTTGCGTTTGTGCGAATTTCAATTTTCTGTTCATCGAAAACTATCGTTTCGGATGATAAAAGTTCAGGCAGGAAGATGTTGGCTGTAATTTCATCCTCTATTTTGAGCATAGTTTCATAAATGGTCTTTTCGTCCGGATTTATATAAACTTTTCCATCAAAGCCGTCAACTATTGCAATTGCCCTGTCAAATTCCGGCCTTAAAATATTGCCTATGTTTGTGACGGCGGGGATGTTCATTGTCCTTGCAAGTATTGCCGTGTGCGAGCAGGAAGAGCCGTGTGAAGTTACAAAGCCTAAAACCATATTTTTGTCAAGCTGTACGATTTCGCTTGGGGAAAGGTCGCTTGCGCCGATTATTACAGGCTCATTTCCGCATAAAGGACAGCAAGGGGCATTGGTCATTATGTTGAGAAGCCGTCTTGAAACATCCATCACATCAGCCGCCCTTCCGCTTAAGTATTCGTCATCCATTGAAGCTATCATGCGTGAAAATTTTTCCGCGGTTTTAAAAACGGCATATTCCGCATTAAAATGCTTGGATTTTATCATGTTTGTTACAGAGTCGCAAAAATCCACGTCTTCTATCATCATTTTTTGTATTTCAAAAATGCACGCCTCATTTTTGCCGACTTTGAGAAGCGCTTTTTGATACAAGTCGTCAAGCTGTGAGATTGCTGTTTTTTTTGCCTTTTCAAATTTTTCTGTTTCCGCGTTGGTGTCGTCAATGCGCAGGCATTTGATGTACTTGTTTTTTTTACGGTAGATAAAGAGCTTTCCTATTGCTATTCCGCCAAAAACGCTTTTTCCGTTCAAGACAACCATAGTGGCAATCCCTCCTTGCCGGCATCAACTCATTCAACTTTAAATTTAAAATTCTTTATTTGGCCGCAACAATCCAATTTATTCATATTTATAATACCACTGCTTTAACAGGTTGTCAAGCATATTAACCTATTTTTTAAAAATAATTTGGCTTAAATTCTGTAAATTTGCATAGTTTTTACACAACTTTATTTTTTAATCAAAAATAATTTTACAATTGCTTTCGGTGGCTTTTTTAATGTATTCTTCTTTGGGCATTTTGTCGGTGATTATATAGTCTATGCCGTCAAGGCCGCAGGTCCGGCACATGTAGGTGAGGTCGAATTTGCTGCTGTCGCAGAGCAGTATTCTTCGTTTTGCGTTTTTGAGCATGGCGCGCTTTAAATTTGACTGCTCGAAAGATGCATCGGTTATTCCGTTGTTTAAATTTATCCCTGTGCATGAAATTACCGCAATGTCCGCATACAGCCTTGAAATGTATTCCACTGTGTCGCTTCCCACGACGGAATTTGAGCGCGGATTTACCGCTCCGCAAGGGAAGTAAATTTTTGCATCCGTCTTTTCTGCAAGCTGCTGGGAATTTTTGAGTCCGTTTGTAATTACCGTAAGATATTTAAACTGCGAAAGGAACGGTATAAGCATCCCCGCTGTGCTGCTTGAATCCATGAAAATCACGGAATTTGATTTTATAAATCCGACTGCAAGCTCCGCTATGCGCTTTTTTTCTTTGGTGTGTTCAAGCTCGCGCACGGAGCTTGAAGACTCGTCGTTAAAGCTTTCAAAAAGTATTGCTCCCCCGTGCGAACGCTTTATAAGGCCTGTTTTCTCCATTTCCCTTAAATCACGCCGTATTGTTGCGGTGCTGACGAAAAGCGTTTTGCTGAGTTCGTTTACCGATACGCTTTTTTTGGAGCGTATTATATTGAAAATCTGGTCATGCCTTTCTTCTGTGAACAATTTCAACACCTCGTTGTGCTTATTTGTTTTTATTTATGATTGTATTATAATATAAAAATGCTTATTTTTCAATATAATGAACAAATATAGACACAAATGAACAGCTGTGATATAATCTTTATAACAAAATGTAAGTTGTTGAGGTGCTTTATGGGCGGTAAAAAAGTTCTTGCATTTGATTTTGGGGCATCAAGCGGACGCGCAATGCTCGGCGAATTTGACGGCTCTAAAATAAGCTTTAATGAAATACATCGTTTCAGCAATGACCCTGTGTTTGTAAACGGAACGCTTTATTGGGATGTTCTCAGGCTTTTCTTTGAAATCAAGGCCGGCATTTCAAAAGCGCTTGCCATTGGCGGGTTTGATGCAATCGGCATAGACACATGGGGAGTGGACTTTGGGCTTTTGGATAAAAAGGGAAGGCTGATTTCCAATCCGGTGCATTACCGTGATACAAGGACTGTGGGGATTGATGATGAAGTTTTTAAAATCATCCCGAAAGAGGAGCTTTATTCACGTACCGGAATCCAGCATATGAGGATAAATACGGTTTATCAGCTTGCCTGCCTTGCCAAAAACGAGCCGGAAATGCTTGATGGGGCGGAAAAACTGCTGCTTATGCCGGACCTTTTTGCTTATTTTCTTACCGGTGAAATGCGCGGGGAAATCACAAATGCTTCCACTACAAATATTTTTGACCCTAAGGAGAACAACTGGTGCTTTGACATATGCAAAAAACTTGGGGTGAAAGAGGAACTTTTCCCAAAAACAATCCGTGCGGGAGAAATTTACGGAACCATTTCAAAGGCAATATGCGAGGAGCTTGGCTGCAAGGAAGTTCCCGTTGTGGCGGTTGCAACTCATGACACCGCGTCCGCGGTAGTCAGCGCTCCTGCGAAGGACAGGGATTTTGTTTATATCAGCAGCGGAACATGGTCGCTTTTCGGCACTGAAAGCGATGTTCCGATAATGAATTCCAAGGCGATGGAAGCAAACTTTACAAATGAAATAGGATTTGACGGGAAGATACGTTTCCTTAAAAACATAATGGGACTTTGGCTGATACAGGAATCCCGCAGGCAATGGATAAGGGAGGGCGAAAATGTCGGATTTGACACGCTTGAAAACGAGGCGCTTGAAGCCGAGCCGTTCAAGTGCTATATAAATCCAGACGCGCCTGATTTTGAAACTCCCGGAAATATGCCAAAAAGGATAAGGGATTATTGCGCACGGACCGGACAATATGTTCCCCAGACAAGGGGAGAAATAATGCGCTGCATATATGAAAGCCTTGCAATGAAATATAGGAGCACCCTTGAAACCCTGCAAAGCATAACGGGCAAAAAGTATAAGAGCATAAATATGCTTGGCGGAGGCATAAAAGATACCCTGCTTTGCAAAATGTCAGCAAACGCCTGCGGAATTGAGGTTTTGGCAGGGCCGGTTGAGGCTACCGTAATGGGCAACATTGCCGTGCAATATATTGCGCTTGGCGAGATAAAAAGCCTTTCTCAGGCAAGGAGCATAATAAGCGCCTCAACAGACATAAAGGTCTATAAACCGGTGCAGAGCGAAGAATGGGAAAAGGCATATCGTGATTATCTTAAGCTTAATTTAAAGTAAAGGAGTTTTAAAATGAGCAATATTGAAAAAGCTTATGAATTGGCAAAGGAAATGTATGCCGCAATAGGTGTGGATACCGATGCGGTTTTGGAATGGATGAAGAATGTAAAAATCTCCCTCCAATGCTGGCAGGGGGATGACGTAAGGGGATTTTTGTTTGGTGGCCCTCTTACAGGCGGAATACAGGCGACTGGGAATTATCCAGGTGCAGCAAGGACTCCCGAAGAATTAAGACAGGATATTGAAAAGGCGCTTTCGTTTGTCCCGGGGAAGCATAAAGTAAATCTTCATGCCATTTATGCCGATACAAATGAGAAAGTTGACCTTGACGAGCTTGAGCCGAGGCATTTTAAAAGCTGGGTTGACTGGGCAAAGGAAAACGGCCTTGGGCTGGATTTTAATCCTACCTGTTTTTCGCATCCCATGTCTTCAAGCGGGTTTACGATTTCAAGCGCCGATGAAAAGGTTAGAAACTTTTGGATAGAGCATTGCAAAAGGAGCAGAAGAATCGGCGAATATTTCGGCAGGGAACTTGGACAGAAATGTGTGACAAACTTTTGGTTCCCGGATGGATATAAGGACAATCCCGTTGACAAGGAAGCTCCGAGGGCGCGCATGAAAAGCGCATTGGATGAAGTGTTTTCAGAGAAAATAGATGAAAGATTCAACCTTGATGCTATTGAAAGCAAGGTATTTGGGATAGGCGCCGAAAGTTATACGGTTGCTTCAAACGAATTCAGCTTTGGATATGCGGTTGCAAACAAAAAGGCGCTTTGCCTTGATGCCGGGCATTTCCATCCGACGGAAGTCATTTCGGATAAGATTTCAAGCGTTCTGCTTTATACCGATGAGTTGCTTTTGCATGTGAGCCGTCCTGTCCGCTGGGACAGCGACCATGTTGTGATACTTGACGATGAGTTGAATGCCATTGCCCAATCCCTTGTGCGCACAAACCTTATCGAGCGCACGCACATAGGACTTGATTTCTTTGACGCAAGCATAAACCGCGTTGCGGCATGGGTCATTGGGACAAGGAACATGCTTAAAGCGCTTCTTAAAGCAAAGCTTGAGCCGACGGAGCTGCTTAAAGAAATTGAGCTTAAAGGCGATTATACCGCACGACTTGCCCTTACGGAAGAATTCAAGAGCTATCCTTTCGGCGCGGTATGGAATTATTATTGCGAAAGCATGGGAGTTCCCGCAACCGAAAGCTGGCTTTGCGAAGTCAAAAATTACGAAAAAGATGTATTAAGCAAAAGGGGACAATGACATGAAGGATATTCTTAAAGCGCCGTTTATAACGGAAATCTGCAAGACAACTTCAAATATGTACAGAATGGGCTGGGATGAAAGGAACGGCGGAAATATAAGCTATATTGTCCCTGAGGATGAGGTTTCGCAGTATCTTGACCTTAATAAAGTAATAAGAACCATCCCGATGGATTTCGACGCAAGCTTTCTTGCCGGAAAAATATTTGTTGTAACCGGAACTGGCAAGTATTTTAAGAATGTTGAGGATAACCCCGCTGCAAACCTTGGCGTGATAAGGGTCTGCAAGGACGGCAGGGGCGTGGAACTGCTCTGGGGATACGAGGATGGAGGCCGTCCGACAAGCGAGCTTCCAGCGCATTTTATGAGCCATATTGAAAGGCTTAAAGTTGACCCTGAGCATAGGATTGTAATGCATACCCATCCGACAAACGTTATAGCAATGACTTTTGTGCATAGCCTTGACGAGAGGGAATTTACAAGAACCCTTTGGCAGATGTGCACGGAATGCCTTGTGGTGTTTCCGGACGGAGTCAGCGTGCTCCCGTGGATGCTTTGCGGCAATGATGAAATAGGCAGGGCGACCGCGGAGAAAATGAAGGAATTCCGGCTTGTCGTATGGGCGCATCATGGAATATTCGGAACGGGAAAATCTGTTGACGAAGCATTCGGGCTGATAGAAACCGTTGAGAAAGCCGCTGAAATTTACATTAAAATAATGCATATGCCTATAAAGCAAAGCATTACCGACAGCCAGCTTTGGATTTTGGCAAAAGCCTTCGGAGTAAAGCCGCGAGAGGGTTATTTGGAATAAGGATAAAAATCCCCCGCCTTTTTGATAAAAGGCGGGGGATTTATTTAAAATTGCCGAAAATCAAATAATATTTTTCTTGACAATTTCTTGTTAATATTTTATCATTTTATATTCATAGCTATAAAATTTTTTTGAAGTAAATCAAAAAATTACAAAAACCTATTTTATTTTTTATAGAAATTTGTTATAATAGGGGTGCAGGCAGAAAAGAGGTATTTTATGGAGAAATTCATTTCTTCGATGAAATATTTTGGTTTGGGACTGCAGCTTGTTTTTGCTGTGGCCCTGCCTTTTGGCATTTGCATATTTGCAGCGGGATTTTTAAAGGAAAAATTCAGGCTTGACGATTGGATTTTTCTTATTTTTATTCTTTTAGCCCTTTTTTGGGCAGCTGCGGATGTTTTTGCCTTTGCAAAAAATATTTTAAAGGATATAAGTAAAAATAATACGGTGAAAGGGGAAAATCCGGATGGACAGAGAGATAAAGAATGAAATCCTGATGCTTGTCCCTTTTGCCGTTTTTTTTGATTTTATTATATATTTTGTTTCGGTGCCTTTTGCGGGATTTACTGTGAACATGGCTCTCGGACTGCTTTTGGGCACGGTTGTGCTGTTTGTAAATCTTTATTTGCTTGGAACTTTTTCTCAAAACGCGGTAATGAGATATCTTGCCGGCAGGGGAGAGAGAGGCGCAAAGGCGCATATGCTTTCGGGATATTTCTTGCGGTATTTGATTATCGGCGCCGCTTTTGTACTTTCTTTTAGGTTTAAATCATGCTTGAGTGTTTGGGGAGTGGCAATTCCACTCTTTTACCCCAAGCTGATTTATTTTATAAAGGGGATTTTCCCTGATTTTTTGACATTTAACAGAAAGGGGGATAAGAATGGGTGATATAACCGGGCCTAAAATAGCCTTTACCATACCCATATTCGGGGGACTTAACGTTACGGAAAGCACTATTATCGGCTGGATGATTATTGCTGCTGTTACAATTCTTGTCCTGTGGATGACGCATGACATGAAGAAGATTCCCACAAAAAAGCAGCTTATAGCCGAAATAATTGTGACCACTGTAAATAACCTCGTAAAAAGCACTATGGGCAAAAAGCACTTGAATTATGCTCCGTATATTGCGGCATTGTTTACGATGTCAATATGCGGAAGCCTTGTAAGCCTTTTGGGACTGCGCTCCATGACTGCGGATATAAATGTTACAATGTCTTGGGCTCTGATAACCTTTGCGATGATTACTTACAATAAATTCAAGTACAACGGCTTTTTGGGATATTTCAAAGGCTATACCGAACCTGTTGCGTTTATGACGCCGCTTAATATCATAAGCGAATTTGCCACGCCGCTTTCAATGGGATTCCGTCATTTCGGAAACATTGCGGGAGGAATGGTTATAACCTCGCTTTTGTATTATGCACTTGGCTCAATAAGCAAGGCGATAGGCATTGGAATACCGATAACGACAGTCGGAATACCAGCGGTGCTTTCGGTTTATTTCGACCTTTTTTCAGGATTTATGCAGGCATTTATTTTTATCATGCTGACCATGGCTAATGTCGGAAATGCAATGCCGGACAGCAGGGATGATTAATTTTTGAATTTTAATTTTAACAAAATATTATATTGGAGGATTTAAGTTATGGAACTTGAAAGAGCAATTGTATTGGGAGCATCCGCAATAGGAGCGGGACTTGCAATGATAGCCGGTATAGGCCCCGGTATCGGTGAAGGCTATGCCGTAGGAAAGGCTTGTGAAGCTATAGGACGTCAGCCCGAATCGCAAGGCGATGTTACAAGAACCATGTTCATAGGCTGCGCAATTGCGGAATCAACCGGTATTTACGGTTTCGTGGTGGCTCTTATCCTTTTGTTCGGAAATCCGTTTATCGGGAAAATTTCAGGCTGAGGTCTTTAAATTTTCCGGCGCCCAAGGGCGCTGAGAGCGGCAGAATCCGCGGGAGGCAAAAATGCATTTGGATTTTCTCTCTATCGATAAAGGCACCATAGTGTTTACGCTGTGCAATACCTTGATTTTGTTTTTGATTTTAAGGCACTTCCTTTTCGGGAGGGTAAATGAATTCCTTGAAAAGCGTCAAAAGGAGATTTCTTCTACCTATGAGGAGGCGGATAAGGCAAAGGAGCATGCTCTTGCCCTTGAAGCCGATTATTCAAAGAAACTGCTTGAAGCCAAGGAAGAATCTGCCGAAATTGTAAGGAATGCCACAAAGAAAGCGCAGTCGCGCTCGGATGAAATTATTTTTGCCGCTAAAAGCGAGGCCGAGAACATAATTTCAAAGGCAAACAGCGAGATTGAGCGCGAAAAGAAAAGGGCGGCAAACCAGATTAAGGATGAAATTTCCGAAATTGCCATTGCCGTCGCCTCAAAAGTCGTTGGAAAGGAACTTAAAACCGATGACAACGATAAGCTTATAGAGGATTTTATTGCGAATTTGGGTGAAGAAAAATGACGGGTACGGTTGAAAATGTTTATTCCAAGGCTCTCTTTGAAATAGGCAAAGAAGAAGATACCCTTGATTTGCTTGCAAAGGAACTTGAAGGGCTTGATGAAGTTTTTGCGGCAAATCCGGAGCTTGTAAAGCTGCTTTCTTCACCGTCGCTTGCAACAGGCGAAAAAATGGCGGCGCTTGAAAGGATTTTTAAGGGTAGGATTTCCGATACGGCCTTTAATTTTTTGTGCGTGCTTGTGTCAAAAAATAGGATACGGCATTTTTCCGGAATTTTAAAGGCGTTTAAGGATGAAGTAAATGAATACAGCGGAATAATTGAGGTTGTTGCCGTTGTAGCCATGCCGTTGAAACCTGAAATAAAAGAAAAGCTTTGCCAAAAGCTTGAAATTGTTGCGGGAAGAAAAGTAAGTCTTATCGAAAAGGTAGAGCCTTCGATTTTAGGCGGAATAATTTTAAATTACGGAAATATGCAGATGGATTCAAGCATAAAATCAAAGCTTGAAGTGTTTGGCAGACAGTTGAAATCCATCGTTGTTTAAATAATCATAAAGGAAGGTGTAAAAATTGAATTTACGCCCAGATGAAATAGCAGGTTTGATTAAGCAGGAGATAAAAAACTTCAGCTCCAAAATTGAGCTTGCGGACGTGGGCACCGTTGTCACAATCGGCGACGGCATAGCCAATGTCCACGGGCTTGAAAAGTGCATGTCGGGCGAGCTGCTTGAATTTGAAGGCGGCGTTTACGGCATGGCCCTGAACCTTGAACAGGATTTTGTCGGAGCGGTTATGCTTGGTTCAGATAAGGAGATAAAAGAAGGGGATACCGTAAAGCGCACGGGCAGGATTGTTTCCGTTCCCGTTGGCGAGGAAATGCTTGGCAGGGTTGTAAATGCCCTTGGCCAGCCGATAGACGGAAAAGGCCCCATTTATACCAAGGAAACTTATCCCATTGAAAGGATAGCTCCCGGAATAATCACAAGACAGTCGGTCAACAGGCCTTTACAAACAGGAATAAAGGCAATTGACTCAATGATTCCGATAGGAAGGGGACAGCGTGAGCTTATCATAGGCGACCGCCAGACCGGAAAAACGGCAATAGCGCTTGATACCATAATAAATCAGCACGATAAAGACGTAATTTGCATTTATGTTGCAATAGGGCAAAAGCGCTCTACTGTTGCAAACGTTGTTGATACTTTGGAAAAGAACGGCGCAATGAAGTATACAATTGTTGTTTCGGCGACCGCATCCGAACTTGCGCCGCTGCAATACATTGCTCCTTATGCGGGATGTGCAATAGGGGAATATTTCATGAGCCAGGGCAAAGACGTGCTTTGCGTTTACGACGACCTTTCAAAGCATGCCGTTGCGTATCGTGCCCTGTCGCTTTTGCTTAAAAGGCCTCCGGGACGTGAAGCTTATCCGGGCGACGTGTTCTATTTGCATTCAAGACTGCTTGAAAGGGCATGCAATTTAAATAAGGATTACGGCGGAGGTTCGCTTACTGCATTGCCGATAATTGAAACCCAAGCCGGCGATGTTTCGGCATATATTCCGACAAACGTTATTTCCATTACGGACGGACAGATATTCCTTGAAACTGACCTTTTCAATTCTGGCGTAAGGCCTGCCGTAAACCCCGGAATCTCGGTTTCAAGAGTCGGCGGCGCGGCTCAGATAAAGGCAATGAAAAAGGTGTCCGGTTCGCTTAAACTCACATATTCCCAGTATCGTGAATTGCAGGCGTTTTCACAGTTCGGCTCCGACCTTGATGCCGATACCAAGGAGCGCCTTGCGAAGGGCGAACGCGTGGTTGAAGTTTTAAAGCAGGGCAGAAATTCGCCTTTGCCGGTTGAATATCAGGTTATAATTATTTATGCTGTTGTAAATAATTTCCTCAAAGAAATCCCGCTTGAACTTATTTCCGAATTTGAAAAGGAGCTTTTTGAGTATATCGATTCCGTTTATCCGGAAATAATCACTTCCATAAAGGAAACAAAGGATATCACCGCTGAAAATGAAGAGGCTATGAAGGCGGCGCTTTCGGAATTTGCCAAAAAGTTTTTGGCTCAAAGATGATGAAGGAGGTGGCCTCTGATGGCGTCTTCAAATATGAAGGATATCAAGCGCCGGATAAAGAGCGTTGAGTCCATCATGCAAATAACAAAGGCAATGGAGCTTGTTGCCTCCTCAAAGCTTAGAAAAGCAAAGGAAAAGGCGGATAAGTCGCGCCCTTTTTTCGATGCGCTTTATGATACCATGTGCGAAATTTATTCGGAAACGAGAGATTTTTCTTCTGCCTTTACAAAAATAAAGCAGATTAAAACAGTGCTTTTGGTTGTGATTGCCGGAGACAGGGGCTTTGCCGGAAGCTTCAACAACAATGTTTTAAAGCTTGCGCTTTCAAGGGCAAAAGAACTTTCGGAGCAGGGGGTAAGGGTGAAAATCCTTGCTGTCGGCAAAAAGGCGGACGAATATTTTGAAAAACGCGGTTTTGAAATAATCGAAAGCCTTTCCGGAATATCGGAAACCATAAAGATTTACGGCGTCAAAGCCATTTCGGACAGGATTGTAAAACGCTTTTTGGCTGGGGAATTTGAACAGGTGGAGCTTTTCTACACCACGTTTTTAAACGCCCTTTCGCAAGAGGCGAGGGGAATTACTGTGCTTCCGGTAAATCTGATAAAAAAGGACGGCGGCTCAAAAGTCCTTACCGAATACGATCCCTCTCCGGAGGCTGTTTTTGACAGCATAATTCCAAAGTATATTTCGGGACTGCTTTTCGGGGCAATTGCCGACAGCTTTGCCGCAGAACAAGCTGCAAGACGTACGGCAATGGAATCCGCCTCCGACAATGCCTCGGAAATGATTGACAGCTTGTCGCTTGCGTACAACAGGGCAAGGCAATCCTCCATAACACAGGAAATAACCGAAATTATCGGAGGAGCGCAGGCGCAGGCATAAACCGCACAAATTAAAGGAGGTCTATGAATGGAAAAAAACATAGGCACAGTGGTTCAAATAATAGGAGCGGTTGTGGATATAAGATTTTCCAAAGAAAATCTCCCCAACCTTTTGAATGCAATAGAAATTGACAACGCAGGGCAGAATCTTGTGGTTGAAGTGGCACAGCACATAGGCGATGATATAGTAAGGTGCATAGCCATGGCATCCACAGACGGGCTTGTGCGCGGAGCAAGAGCGGTAGATACAGGCGGACCGATAAAGGTTCCCGTAGGAAGGGAAACCTTGGGCAGGATTTTTAATCTTTTGGGAGACCCCATTGACAATAAGCCCGCGCCACAAACCGAGGAACGCTGGGCAATCCACCGCGAAGCGCCAAGCTATGAGGAACAGCAAACCGCAAACGAAGTCCTTGAAACCGGAATAAAGGTAATAGACCTTATTGCGCCTTACTTAAAGGGCGGAAAAATCGGACTTTTCGGCGGAGCTGGCGTAGGAAAAACGGTTTTGATACAGGAACTTATCAATAACGTTGCAAACCAGCACGGAGGAATTTCCGTATTTACCGGCGTTGGAGAGCGTACCCGCGAGGGGAACGACCTCTACAACGAAATGATGCAGAGCGGAGTTATAGACAAAACAGTGCTTGTTTACGGACAGATGAATGAGCCTCCGGGAGCAAGAATGAGAGTTGGACTTTCCGGACTTACTATGGCGGAATATTTCCGTGATGTCGAGGGGCAGGACGTGCTCCTGTTCATTGACAACATATTCAGGTTTACACAGGCGGGTTCGGAGGTTTCGGCATTGCTTGGAAGAATGCCTTCCGCCGTTGGATACCAGCCTACGCTTGCAACGGAAATGGGCGCTTTGCAGGAAAGGATAACCTCCACGAGCAAGGGCTCAATAACTTCCGTACAGGCGGTTTACGTTCCGGCGGATGACCTTACCGACCCGGCTCCGGCGACTACCTTTGCGCATCTTGACGCAACAACGGTGCTTTCAAGACAGATTGCATCACTTGGAATTTATCCCGCCGTTGACCCGCTGGACAGCAATTCAAGGATACTTGCTCCGGAAATAGTGGGAAATGAGCATTACGAAACCGCAAGGGCGGTGCAGTCGATACTTCAAAGGTACAAGGAGCTTCAAGATATCATTGCAATCATGGGAATTGACGAGCTTTCCGACGAGGATAAGCTTATCGTTGCCCGTGCAAGAAAGATACAGCGTTTCCTTTCGCAGCCTTTCTTTGTTGCTGAACAGTTTACGGGAATGCAGGGCAAATTTGTGCCAATTAAGGAAACAATCAGGGGCTTTAAGGAAATTATCGAAGGCAAGCATGACGACCTTCCGGAATCGGCATTCCTTTATGTCGGCACAATAGACGAAGCGGTTGAAAAAGCAAAAAAGAAGGAGTGATGATAAATGCCGGCACTTTTCAGGCTTAAAATCATAACTCCCGACAGGATTTTTTTTGACGGTGAAACCGAACATCTTATTGTCCGCACGACGGAGGGAAATGTGGGGATACTTGCAAACCATATTCCTTATGCGGCAAGCCTTCCCGCAGGAGCGCTCAAAGTTAAAATGCCGGACGGCAGCTTCAGAGCGGCGGCCGTTGCGGACGGCATGATTAAGGTTTCAAAGGAAAAGACGACTGTTATAGCGTCGTCGGTCGAATGGGCGGATGAAATTGATGTGGAGCGCGCAAAAAAAGCCGAGGAGGCGGCGCGTGAAAGGCTGAAAGTCCATACCAGCGGCGTTGAATTTGAACGTGCTGCATTTAAATTAAAGCGTGCATTAAACAGAATAGACGTATCAAAAATGAAATGATTTTATTATTCCCCGCAAAATTTAAGCGGGGAATTTTTTATTTCCCTCTTGACAAAAGAACAAAATATAAGTATATTAGTAATTGCTAATATACTTATATAGGTGGTGCAGCATGAAGAAAAGATTGGCTTTTGTTTCAAAGGAATGTGTTGCCTGCGGGGTTTGCATGAAAACTTGCCCGCTTGGCGCAATAAAAGTTGAAAACGGCGTTTTTGCCGAGGTTGATGCAAAAAAATGCGCCGGATGCGCAAAATGCGAAAAGAATTGTCCGGCACAGGTTATTGAAATGATTGAAAGGGGTGGCGCAAATGAAAAAGAAGTGGTATGATTATCTTTGGATAGCTTCAATTATTTATATGGCGCTTGGCTTTTTCAATATTCTTTTTGCTTGGCTGGGGCTTATATGTTTTGCCCTGCCGCTGTTGATTTCAATTTTTGGCGGGAATAAAACCTATTGCCATAAATATTGCGGCAGGGGGCAGCTTTTTGATGTAATCGGCGGGAATCTCGGACTTTCGCTTAAAAGAAATCCCCCGAAATTTTTAAGGTCAAAATGGTTCAGATACGGATTTTTAGCATTTTTTATGACCATGTTTGGAATGATGATTTATTCCACATACCTTGTTTTTGCGGGAGCATCGCTTAAAGAGGCGGTAACGCTGCTTTGGATGTTCAAGCTTCCATGGAACTGGACGGATACATCTCTGGTAGCGCCTTGGATTGCCCAGTTTGCTTTTGGATTTTACGGTGTAATGCTTACTTCAACGGTTTTGGGACTTGCAACGATGCTTCTTTTCAAGCCGCGCTCATGGTGCGTTTATTGCCCCATGGGAACGATGACGCAGGGAATTTGCCTTATTAAAAACGGAAAGGAAATTAAAAATGGAGGAGAAGGCTAAAAAGATAGCCGAGCTTTTAAAAGTGCTTGCAAATGAAAACCGGTTGATTATTTTGTGCGAACTTATAAAAGAGCCCCAAACCGTGGGTGCTCTGTTAAAAAAACTTCCCGGAATAACGCAGTCGGCGCTTTCGCAGCATCTTGCGCTTTTAAAGGCGCATGGGATACTTGACTGCTCAAAATCCGGGCAGAATATAACTTATTTCATTTCAGACAAAAGGGTTGAAGGGATAATTGAGGCTTTAAGGGAAAGTTATTGCTGAATTTTGACGTCAAACATCCTGAGCCAAAATTCAAGCTGAATAAGATAGGCAAAAATTTGCGCCTCTCTCATCAGCTGGCCAAACCAAGGCTCACCAAAACTTTTTGCGTCGCAATCAATGAGGGATTTTACTTTTTCCCTTGAAAGGATTTCAAAAAGGCGGGAATCTTTATTGTTGTATATTTCAGTCAAGATTCCTTTGGTTATTTTCAAATACATGGGATTAAAGGTTTTGGGGTAGGGGTTTTTCTTTCTGAAAACAATCCCGTCCGGCAGAATGTCTTTGAAGCAGCGCCGCAAAAGCCCTTTTTCGCGGCCTTCAAGAGCCTTTATTTCCCATGGAATGTTGAAAACATACTCTGCAAGTTCATGGTCGCAAAAAGGAACCCTTACTTCAAGGCCGTTTGCCATTGACATTCTGTCTTTTCGGTCAAGCAGCGTTTGCATGAACCATTTGACGTTAAGCATGAACATTTCTTTCATGCGTTTTTCAAGAGGGGAGTCAAAATCATTTGCAAGTGTTTCTGAAACGGTTTTTTTGTAATGGGAATTTACAAATTCAAATGGCGTGATATTTTTTAAGATATCTTGACGCAGCAAATCAGCTCTTTGGCTTGTGGATCTTGACCAAGGAAATCCCTCTCCGTAAAGGATGTCTTTGTTGTGATACCAAGGATACCCACCAAAAATTTCATCGGCACATTCACCTGATACCCCAACGGTGAATGTTTTTTTTATTTCTTTGCAAAAAAGCAGCAGGGAGGAGTCTACATCCGCCATTCCGGGCAAATCCCTTGCCTTTGTGGCATCATAAAGGGCTTGAATAAGTTCGGGAGTATCAATTATCACGTTTTTGTGGTCTGAATTTATAAATTCGCTCATAAGTTTTGCCCAAGGCGCATCTGCATCAGGCTGAAATGAATTTGCCTTAAAATAAATTTCGTTTCCTTTGTAGTCTATGGAGTATGTGGAGAGCTTTTTGCCTTCTTTTTCGTATTCTTTTGCGGCCACATAGCTTATTATGCTTGAATCCAGCCCTCCGGAGAGGAAAGTGCAAAGCGGCACATCGGAAACAAGTTGTCTTGAAATGCTGTCGCAAACCAAAAAGCGGGTTTTTTCTATTGTTTGCTCCAAATTGTCTGTGTGAGGCTTTGGAGAAAGGCTCCAATATTTTCTTCTTTTTAATCCGTTTTTGTCAAAGAAAGCACATTCACCCTGTTCAAGCTCATGTATTCCTTTAAAGACTCCGCTGCCCGGAATTTTTGCCGGACCAAGCAGCATGATTTCCGCAATGCCGTTTTCGTCAATTTCAGGCTTTGCATAAGGGTGGGCGAGGATTGTTTTAATTTGCGAACCAAAGATAAGGCCGTTTTCGTATTCAAAGAAGAATAGAGGTTTAACTCCCATCCTGTCGCGCGCAAGGAAAAGCGTTTTTTCTGTGTCGTTCCAAACAGCAAAGGCATAAATGCCATTTAGTTCATCAAGGCATTTTTCCCCCCATTCAACGTATGAAAGCAGAAGGACTTCGGTATCGGAGTGCCCGCTGAAACTGTATCCGGCATGGAGCAGTTTTTTTCGTATTTTTTCCGTGTTGTAAAGTTCCCCGTTGTAAACTATGATGTATTTTGAGTACGGGGAGCTTCGTTCCATCGGCTGCTTGCCGTTTTCGGGATCGACCACTATCAGGCGCCTATGTACCAAAAACGCCTCATTGGATTTAAATGCCCCTTCCGCGTCCGGACCTCTTTCTTTCAGGGTATCGGACATTTTTGACATAATTTTATCTTTGGTATATAAATTTTCGCAAAAATCAACCCAACCGGCAATTCCGCACATAAAATCCTCCTTTTGCCCGAATTTTCGGGCCATATAATATCCACACAGATATTATATGTAAAAGGAGGCAAATGTTTCAGGAGCTATTTTATTTTCCAGGAGCCATTTTCTTTAAAAACTTCAAAGGATTGGTTTGCTTTGTAATTTTTTTCATCTGTTCCCGCGGTTATTTCGATATCAATCAGCCATATTTCATTTGATTTTTTTGAACGTGAGATAATTTTGTATTTTATTACCGCTCCGCTTGGAGTAGGGGAGTTAAAAATATTTTCCTGTGCTTTTTCAAAGGTAAGATTGGATTTTTCGGAAATGCACTTTTTAAATTCCTTTTCTGAATTTCTTTGCACCGAGGTGAAATAATTGTCAAGAAGCTTTTTTTGGCCCCTTTTATCTGCTGAAAAAATGAGTATCAAAGCAAAAACAACCACTGCCAGAACGCAAATCAAAATTCCTAAAATTTTTTTAAAATCCATTTTTTTAGCCATATTAAAAACACCGTTTCTTTTTATTTAAGTAGATTTAATTATAACATTTTAAAAAGTTTTTTTCAATACAGCATCCAATTTAAAAATGTATTAAAATGTTGCAATTTGTATAAAAATGAATTATAATAATTAGTGATTATAAGGAAAAGAGGTAGCAGTTAATGAATGAATATATAACATTTACAATACCAAAGCAAAAAACGATAGCACTTATTGCGCATGACGGCAAAAAACAGGAATTGATTGAATGGTGCGACCTTAATAAAAATATACTTAATAAGCATTTTTTATGCGGAACAGGAACAACCGCAAGATTGATTGCCGAAAAAACGGGGCTTCCTGTAAAAGCTTACAACAGCGGCCCGCTTGGCGGCGACCAGCAGATTGGCGCAAAGATAGTTGAAGGCACTATAAATTTTATAATTTTCTTTTCAGACCCTTTGGCAGCCCAGCCCCATGACCCGGATGTAAAGGCGTTGCTTCGCATTGCCCAAGTTTATGACATCCCGATTGCAAACAATAAGGCAACTGCTGATTTTATGATAAATTCTCTGTTGATGGATAAAGAATACGAACATGCGGTGATAAACTTTAATAAGAATATTCAGGACAGGGTAGAAAACAAGAAGCAATTTATTAAATAAGAAAGGTCTGATATTTATGATTGAAACTAAAGTTTTGATAAATAGCGTGGAGAAAGTAAAGAATTTTTCGGCTGCAATATCTGCTTTTGGCGCTGAGTGTGAAATTATCAAAGATTACAATATAATTGATGCGAAATCAATCATGGGCATTTTCAGCATAAATCTTGATGAGCCGGTTACGCTGAGAATCCATAGCGACAATCCAGAAATCCTTGAAAAGATAAAGGAATGGATTGCAGAATAAATTTTAAATTAGAATTGAGGCATCGGTCTTTTGCGGTGGACAATCTTTTTGCCGATAAAATCCATCGTCAAAAGACCGATGTTTTATGCGAAAATTACACTTAATCTTGACAAATCAAGCAATTTATATTATAATTATAATTCGTTAAGCCGCTGTGGTGGAATAGGCAGACACAAGGGACTTAAAATCCCTCGGAGTAAAATCCGTACCGGTTCAAGTCCGGTCAGCGGCACCATGTCGAGTGTTCTTATAGTATTTGAAAAGCTATAAGAACACTCGTTTTTTGTTGTTCTTATAGTTTTAAAAAATAAACTGTGTAAATGCATTTAACAGCTAAAACGAGAATCCCCAAAATTTTGTGTAAATAATGATTAAGGGACTTCCTTGCTGACAAGAATTAGAGAAATAAAATCAAAGTCAGGAAGGAAGAATTTTTATGTCGATGATATCAAAAGAGGTAATTCGAGAACTGATCAAGGAAAGTAATTTCAAAAGTACAACTGAAATCATGAACGCTATCAAAGAGATGTTTAAAGATGTCTTGCAGGAGGTCATGGATGCCGAACTGGATACGCAGCTTGGCTATGAAAAGCAGGAACGCCGCGTAACAGAAACGGCGAATTATGACGAAAGTACAATTTTTGGCTGGGCGTTCTGAATGAGCTGAAATCAAAGGGCGTAAAGGAAGTTTACCTATTTTTGCGTTGATAGCCTGGCAGGCTTTAGAGAGGCAATTGGGAATGTTTTTCAATGACGAAAGCTTGCGCAAAATGTTATATCTTGTGTCGAATAATATTGTCAAAAAATGGACATTGTGTTACCATAATTGGGGCTGTATTTTGAACCAGATTAACATTTTGATTGTTTTACTTTGCCCCAAACCTAAGTGTTGCCGGATGGCAAGGCAGTATTCAAGCATACTGCCCCGCTATCCGGCATGAATACCAATATGGGGCAAAGGAAACCCCTGCTTTGCCTTGCAAAGCAACTTGCATAAGTCTGATTTTTTGCCAGCAAGAAAATTAATTTACACAAAATTTTTTAAATACCCTCTTGATACCTGTTAACCATCCTGCCGTCTGTTGATTTTCATAATCACCCGGAATATCTTGATGAATATCTACTGTGGGGAGTACGCATTATCTATTACTTTAAATAATTTTTCGCCTGATAAAAAACATTGTTTTTTATCAGGCGTTTTTGTCAATGCACTATTTTATGGGGAGGGTACTCTTTGATAGCATTCATGATTTCAGTTGTGCTTTTGAAATTACTTTCCTTGATTAGTTCTCGAATTACCTCTTTTGATACCATCGACATGAAAATTCTTCTTTTCTGACTTTGAATTTATTTCTCTAATTCTTGTCAGCAAGGAAGTTCCTTAATCATTATTTACACAAAATTTGGGAAATTCTTGTTTTTCGTGTTTATGCATTTACTAAGGAACTGTCGCTTTCCATTACATCTGCTATTTCCTCAAGAACTTCTTTAATACTCGTGAGCATTTGATTTTTAGTTGGTGCAGGAATAACAGGTCTACATGCTGTTTCTCTTTCGATTATAGGTGTTAAAAGGTTTCTCGCAAACTTTTTCCTATCGTCGCTTGCAAACATATTCTTCAGTGTGTTACCATCAAGTTTATCTCGTAATCTATCTACAGATTTTTCTGCTTCCTTTTGGCTCAATAAGTATTCGCTGGCCATGTCTTTAAATACCTCTTCAATGATCTTAACCATCTTATCGGCATCATCCTCGATAAAATTTCCAACTACCTTGTTGGTCACCTTTCCCGCCACTGCACCGCCAAGCATAGAACCTGCCAAGCCACCTAAAAAGGTACCTATACCAGGTAAAATAGCTGATCCTGCTGCGGCTCCTGCAATCCAGCCACCAGTTCCACCTCCAACGGTGGCGGCAGTATTTGTCAAATTCTTAAATAACTGTTTACCAGAGATTCTCCCTCTAAATATATTTGCAACATCAAAAGTTGAAAGAACAACAAATGTGACACCCGCAGTGATTGCATTTCCTCTAAGTAACTTTGCTGCACTTTTCATCGCAGCTGCGCCATAAATTGGTTTTGATCCCAATCTAAATGCATTAATGATAATTGCTGAAGCCTTGGGGCCCATAATAGCTACTATAGCTTCCGAACTCCCAACAAGTGCACTATTCAATCCAGCTTTTGAAAGTTGACTTACCAAAACCGATGTTATAAATGCTGTACCACCAACTTTAAGTCCGGAATATGTAGCTAACTTTAGTGCATCATCAAAATTTTCACCGTTCCATATCGATGTGGCAAATGTAATCATTGCTGTAACCCCAAACACCGTAGTTGCAATAATCGTACCGTGTACTGCATCATATATAAGTGATTCGACAGTGCCAGCCTTGGCGATATTACGAGCTTGTTCATAGGTAAAATGACCTTTTCTAACAATGTTTTTTGCTTCTTCAGGATTTGAAACACCATTTACCTGTCCACGTCGAATTTTCTCTTCCATGGCTCTTATAGCATCATCATATTTATCAGATGGAACTTCTATTTGCATAGGTTTTCCATTATTCATGTACTTGAATGAGCCTTTTCCATTGTTTTCAAAACACTCATTTATGCACTTTGCACCGGTCGAGCAGTATTTAGACTGAATGTAAACACCATCTACAATACGGTCGGCACCATTTTTAGCATTATCGTCTCCAACGATCTTAGCATCATGTCCTGTAAGTTTATCATAGAGAGTATTAGCTCTTTCAGCAGCAAATCCATGTCCTTGACGAGCATGAAACTTTTCTTCTTCAAATTGATTATTGACTGTCTGAAAATTTCCTATACCTAATCCACCCGATTCAGAAGCAAAGTTATGCTTTTCTTCGTAAAACACTTTCTGCTGCCTCCGGGATTCTTGTATATCAAAATCCTTCATTTCATTCATTAAGGGTAATCTTTAACTCTCGATCACAATCCTTTTTATCATTTTTTGCGATTTCTAAATTTTTAATATCATCATACCATAGCTTCTTCGGCTTTTCTAATGTTTCTAGATAATAAATTTTATCATCTGTAAAAATATAACCATTCTTGCCACTACCCAAAACAGTAGTATCATAAAACCCAATAATAGTTGCTATATCTAATCCCGAAGCGAAACTTTTAATTGCTGCCTCTATTTTTTTAGCTGGAATAACACAATCAAAATAATAATAACTTGTACTTATAGCAATATCGCTCAAGTATTTTCTCATTATTTTTATTTTTTCTTCATGAAATTTTCCCATATTTATACCTCCTCAGTTTTAGACAGAATAATTTGTCCCAATTTCTCTGAATAAAAGTGCATCAATTCTTGTAAATAAAATCCGTTGATTTTTATCATTGGTGGTAGTGATTCGAATTTTTGTTTTACATACTCAAGAGATTCATTCCATGCCTCAGTTAATACAACGTCAGTTGGCCATAATTCTGGTGCCAATTGCTTCAATTGTTCTTCAATATGAATTTTAAACTCATCTATGATTTCAGCTTTTCTGCTTTCATTTGCTAAGAACGGGAAATCATAAGATGTAGTTTCTTGAATCACTTTATTGATTTCGTATAAAATATCACTTTTTTTGTTCATACCGCACCTCCTACATTTTCATTACGTATTGTAAAGTTAAATGAAAGTTGAAAACTCGTCAGCCTTTCTGGTACAATGGTTTTGCCACAAACAAAAGTACCTCCCGAAAGGAGACGAGTTTTCATGGCAAAATTTTACCATATTAGCTGTTCGAAATGCAACAATAATCATTCTTTTTATCGTTACGACAAAGATCCTAATGATTATCAGAAATATGAATGATATACGAAAGAGTAGTAAAATACTCAATTTTTATTTTTTCCTTTGCTTTTGCAAGTGGATGTTCTTGCAAATTTATGGATTCAACAAAATAATTTAATGCATCATACATACCTTTGTCTTTCAAGCTAATGGCTGGTTATTCATATGCTTTGGCCATTGACTCTACTTCCTTTTTTATTTCTTCAACAAAATCCTTTGGTGCAGTGACTTTAATTCGATGACCTTGGCTTAAAAGCCACATCTTAATACCATCGCCATAAATATCGGCTTCGACAGTATAGGTTCTGCCGTTTCGCTCGATTACTTTGGCCGTAGGTAATTTATCCAAGACGGCTTGAATAGCAGTGCCTGTAAACTCAAACCTAATAGTCCTAAGTTTGCCAGGCCACATAAATAGGCTGCGTTTACGCAGAAGTCCTTCATCGAATTCAGGTGCATCAGCGATTGTAAATTGTTTTCGATGTTCTGTTATGTACTTTATCCTATCTACACGAAAGTACAGAGGCTTGTCAGTATCTCCTTCAGTATTAAAGGCAATAAGATAAAAGTAGTAATCAGTGAACATAACAGATGCCGGTCGTATTCGATGAATTCGCAATGCACGGTCAGCTCGATAATATTCGATTGAAATTTCTTTCTTTGCAGTAATACAGCTAGCTAATTTCCATAAAGTTTCTTGTACGCTGGCACATTCGTGCTTAATTTCAGCATAATGGCAGAGTTCTTTGCGTATTAAGTCATTGAGCATAGGACGATCTGTTGCTGTAGTAAATCTTTTTAGTTTATTCGTAAGATTTAGAAGTTCGCCCTTTGAAAACGCTCTGGCACCAATGATAACTTCGATAAGTGCAAACATTTCTTTGTTTGTCAAAAACTCATCCATATACAAATAATAACATTTTTTGGCGCTGGAATATTCCAATTCAGTATTGCCAACCAATTCTCGATGTTCCGCGAGAAAAGCTTTTAAGTCATTTATATCTCGACTGATGCTTTTGGTGGAAACCCCATATTCATTAGCAAGTTTATGAACAGAAATTCCTTCTCCTCTTAAACTGCGGAAAAAAATTTCTAATAAGCGCTCTTGTTTTGTGTGTCCCATCATATCCCCCTTTCTTGTTTATACTATCGGCTGGTTTTAATGTTATTATAATGTTTGAGGTAGACAGATGTATGTCTAAGTAAAATAATTTTTAACGGCACATCGTTCTCCACAAAATTTATCATGTCACCAGCGCTGCATTTCATAACTTCTGCAATTTTCAAGAGAATGGATAAATTAACTTCTTGATCCCTCCTTAACTTTATAAAAGTGGCAGAGGATAATCCGGCGTGTTTACGCAGTTCTGCTTTTCAGATTTCTTGTTTTACGCACATTAACCAGAGTTTTTTATAACTAACTTTCATTTCCTTTTCCCCTAGCCGTAATGTATAAATTATATTATTTCATAATTGTTTATTCAACAAGTAAATGGATTATTCTACATAATAACCAAAAAAATTCTTTTTTATTGAGAAAAAAAGCAAAAAGCTAAAAACTGTTATTTTTAGAAAATGATTATTTATTTTGACATATAGCTTCCTAAGAAAACGCCATCTTTACAATAGAAAATTTCAGGGTTCATTATAATAATAGTCCGTGTAAGTTTATTGCAAAATCCATGTAAAATTTTTGCATAAGTAGGGAAAGATATTGACAATTGCAAAAATCATAGGTAAAATAAACATATAGATAATTATCTATATGTTTAAAAGGAAGTGTAAAAGTGGATCTTTCGGGATATGCTCTTATGTTTAAGGCTCTTTCTGACGAAACAAGGATTAAAATTGTGGAAATGCTTTCTTGCGGAGAAATGTGTGCCTGCGATATTTTGGAATCTTTTAAAATCACCCAGCCAACCCTTTCGTACCATATGAAAATACTTTCAGAATGTGGGCTTGTAAAGGCAAGAAAGGATGGGCCGTGGATGAAATATGTCGTGGACTCTCAAAGCGCAAGAAAACTTAAAGATTTTTTGGAAGGCATAACAACGGAAAGTGAAAACTGCATTTGCAAAAATATTGAAAAGTATTCGGATTGTAAATAATGGGCGAAAAAGGAGAGTAATCATGAAAATAGTTGTTATCGGAGCGGTTGCCGCAGGAACTTCCGCGGCGGCAAAGGCAAGAAGAAACAGCGAGGATGCAGAAATAACCGTTTATGAAAAGGATAGATTCATTTCCTATTCAGGATGCGGGATGCCTTATTTTATAGGCGGCGAGGTGGAAAGCGCCGATGAGCTCACCCCGCGCGACTCTGCTTTTTTTAAAAGCAAGTATAATGTTGATGTAAAAATCCTTCATGAGGTTTTGTCAATACATCCAAAAGAAAAATGCCTTCAAATCAAGAACCTTTTGACGGGAGAAGTTTTTGACGACAGTTATGATAAGCTTATAATTGCCACGGGGGCAAGCCCTTCAATTCCGCCGATTAAAGGCACAGATAGGGAAAACGTGTTTGTCCTTAGAAACATAAACGATATGAATAAAATAAAAGCTTTTATTGATAAGAATTCTCCGAAATCAGCGGCAATTATCGGCACGGGATTCATAGGTCTTGAAGTATGCGAAAATCTGAAAAAGCTTGGCATGGAGGTTTCTTTAATTGAAAAGCTGCCTCAGGTTACCCCGGGACTGGACATTGATATGGCGGTTTATGTAAAGGATGAAATCCGAAAAAACGGCGTTGAGGTTTATTTGGATGCAAGGGTTGAAGAAATCGGCGAAAATTCCGTAATTCTTTCAGACAAAACGGCAATTAAGGCTGATATGACTTTGATTGCGGCGGGAGTGCGCCCTAATACCTCTCTTGCAAAGGCGGCGGGAGTTGAACTTGGCGCTTTTGGCGGAATTAAAGTAAATTCTAAAATGCAAACAAATATTGCCGATATATACGCTTGCGGAGATTGCATTGAACAATTTCATCTTGTGACAGAAAAAACGGTGTACCGGCCTCTCGGCTCAACCGCAAACAAAACCGGCAGGATAGCAGGCGATGCGGCAACAGGAGGAGCTCTTGAATTCCGTGGGATTTTGGGAACAGGTATCTTTAAAATTTTTGGTATGACGGTTGCACAAACAGGCCTTTCCGAACGCGAGGCAAGAGAGAATGGCTATGATGTTCAGGTGTGTCATAATATAAAGCCAAATAAGCCTGATTATATGGGCGGCAAAGAAATGGTAATCAAGGCTGTTGCCGATAAGCGTGACGGCAGATTGCTTGGAGTGCAGATTGTTGGGTATGAGGGCGTTGACAAAAGGATTGACGTATTTGCAACAGCTATTACCTATAAAGCCAAGGCTGAGGATTTGTTCCATCTAGACCTTGCATATGCACCTCCGTTTTCAACGACAAAAGACCCGGTTATGTATACTGGAATGATACTTGATAATGCCATTTCAAATGGCAGGCCGCTTATTGCTCCGGATGAGCTTGATGAGCTTATAAACTCCGGCGAGCCTTATGTTCTTATTGACGCAAGGGCAGCATCACAATATGAAAAGGCGCATATAGACAGCGCAAGGAATATTCCCCATTCCGCTTTAAGGAAAGCTGCGGATGAGCTTGATAAAGACGTTGTTGCGGTAACATACTGCAATAAGGGTGTTACAGGCAATGCGGCGCAAAACATTTTGCTTAATAAAGGCTTTAAAAATGTATTCAACCTTTCCGGCGGGCATAAGCATTATTCTAAATTGCATGTTAAAAAATAGTTGATTTATTTTTATTGCTTTTTTAGGTGTGGGACTCCGTCCCCCAATAAAATAAAAGGAGTTTTTCTTATGTCAAAAACAAAAACAAATGGAATAGGCTTTTTTGAAAAATACCTTACACTTTGGGTAATTCTTTGCATGGCGATAGGTGTTTTTATAGGAAAATTTCTTCCTTTCATACCGGAATTTTTAAAAAAATTTGAATATGCCAATGTTTCCATACCGATAGCGATACTGATTTGGCTGATGATTTATCCTATGATGATGAAGGTTGATTTTGTAAGCATTAAAAACGTTGGGAAAAATCCAAAGGGATTGTTTGTCACTTGGGTGACGAATTGGCTTATAAAGCCTTTTACAATGTATGGCATTGCGGCATTTTTCTTTTATGTTGTGTTTAAAGCGCTGATTCCGGCCGAACTTGCAAAAGATTACCTTGCGGGAGCCGTTCTTTTGGGAGCGGCGCCATGTACGGCAATGGTTTTCGTGTGGAGCCATTTGACAAAAGGCAATCCGGCATATACAGTAGTGCAGGTTGCAACGAACGACCTTATAATTCTTGTGGCATTCACTCCGATTGTGGCATTTTTGCTTGGAGTTGGCGGAGTTGAGGTGCCATGGGCAACGCTTATACTTTCAGTTGTGCTTTTTGTTGTAATTCCGCTTGCAGGAGGAATTCTTACAAGGATTTTTATAACAAAAAACAAAGGTGCGGAATATTTTGAGAACAGATTTATTCCCAAATTCAACAATATAACTATTGCCGGACTTCTTTTAACGCTTATAATAATCTTTTCGTTCCAAGGCGGAGTAATTATTGAAAATCCGCTTCATATCGTTTTGATTGCAATTCCATTGACGATACAGACATTTTTAATATTTTTTATAGCATATTTTGCTTCAAAACTTTTGAAGCTTTCGCATGATATAGCGGCTCCGGCCGGCATGATAGGAGCCTCAAACTTTTTTGAGCTGGCAGTTGCGGTTGCAATTTCATTGTTCGGCGCGGATTCGCCTGTTGCTCTTGCCACCATAGTCGGAGTTCTTGTAGAAGTGCCTGTAATGCTCACTCTTGTCCGGATTGCAAACAGCACCGTAAAATGGTTTCCTCAAAAAGAGATTTAATAAAAGTTATTGCACAAACGATTGAATTTTTGATAATTGTTGTTTATAATGTAAATAGGTATAGATTGACTTTATTAGCAGAAGCTGTTACAGTATAGGAAATGGTAATGATGAGGGGTCATGTATGATTTTGTATCATGGCAGCAATATGATTGTGAGTCAGCCGAAGTTGGTTCATCAGAACCGTACTCTTGACTTTGGGTATGGATTTTATACTACAACCAATCAAAACCAAGCGGTAAACTTTGCCGCTAAGGTTGCGAACCGAAGAGGAATCGGTTCGCCTTGCGTCAGTATGTATGAGGTGGCAAATTTGGAAGAGCTCACAAGCAAATATAAGGTTCTGATTTTTCCGGGACCTAATGAAGAGTGGCTGGATTTTGTGTTCGCCAATAGGAACGGAAGCTATAATGGAGAACATTATGATATTATTTTCGGCCCTGTTGCAAATGATACAATTTACCAGACATTTGTTGCTTACGAAGCTGGAATTTTGACAAAGGAAGAGACTATTGCCAGACTGAAAGTGAAAAAACTGTTTAATCAGATGACATTCACTACGGAATCGGCTTTGAAGGAACTAAAGTATATAGGGCAATTTGTTATGGAGAGTGGCAGGAATGAGTGAAACAAGTATTAAAGCAATGTTGGAGTTTATCATTCCCCGTTTGGTTCGGATGCTGATGGATAAACATTCCATGACGGAAAAAGAAGCTCTTATACAGCTGTACAGTTCTGAATTATATCGTCAATTAGAGCGTGAGGATACAAAACTATGGCATTTAAGCGTTCCCACATTATATGATTTGTGGTTGGAAGAAAAAGAAACCGGCCATATCACCTATCCGGAGGAGGCTTGAATATGGATGATAAAATCAATTTCATTGTATATTGCATAGAGGAATATAAAAACGCAAAAGGAATGGATGGAAAAAGTGTTATTGATTTGTTCAGCCGTTATCATGTAATTGATTATATCCGTGATTATTATGAAGCGCTGCATACCACCGGAAGACAGTATATTGTGGATGATATTGGAACGTATATTGAATCCAGGAATTCTTCATTAAGCCTGAAAAAAACAGGGGAAGCTTAAAAGGAATGCAATCGGAAAAAATTTGAGGATTTTTCAAATGTTGTAAATTGTATTTTCAGTTATTTAACAATAAAAAACCTCCCGTCCTGCATAGTGCAAGATGGGAGGCTTTTTTATTACTGTTATTGCTGATATTCTTCCATAAAGCTTGACCAGAAGTCAGGAGAGTACATTCCCGAGCTTACTGCAGCTATTGCCATAATGATTATGATTATTCCAATGAGAAGTCCTATTGCCGAGCAAATTACGCCTGCAATAGCCATTCCCTTGCCTCCTTGCTTTTTAACAAGGGAAATTATTCCCAAAATAAGTCCTACAATGGCAAGCGGAATTGATATGTAGGGTATGCAGAAAAAGAGTATGGAAAGAATTCCAAGCACCATTGAAGCAATGGAGAGCCCTGATTTTGCCGGAGGATTTCCCGGCTGCTGATAGTAATTATACTGCTGGGCGGGCTGCTGATAGCTGCTTTGGGAATAGGAATTTTCCGTGCTGCCATACTGCTGGTAGCTGTTTTGGGAGTAAGGATTCTCCGCGCCGCCGGACTGCTCCGGCTGATAAGGCTGCTGCTGGTATGGATTTTGCTGTTCGTTGTTTTCCTGGTTGTTCTCAAAGTTATCCATGTGCTTTCCCCCTGAAATTTTATTTTATATCAGGCCTTAAAATCAATTATTTTTTTGAAATCAAAGCCAATGTATCTCTTGCAATCAAAAGCTCTTCGTTTGTGGGAACAATCCAGCATTGGACCCTTGCATCAGGAGCGGAAATGTTTGCAAGTTTTCCATTCTGCGCCTTGTTCTTTTCTTTGTCTATTTTAATTCCGAAAAATTCCATGTCAGAACATACGGTTTCTCTTAAATCCCATGCATTTTCGCCGATTCCGCCTGTGAAAATGACAGCATCAAGACCGTTCATTACAGCGGTATACGCCCCGATATACTTTTTAATCTGGTAGCGCTGGATATCCAAAACAAGCTTTGCGCGTTCATGACCCTGTTCGCATGCGGCGGTAATGTCGCGGTTATCGCTTGAAATTCCTGAAATTCCAAGATATCCGGATTTTTTGTTGAGCAAATCGCTCATTTCCTTTGCGCTGATTTTTTCCTTTTCGGCAAGGAAGGTAACTACGGATGCATCCACCGAACCGGAACGTGTGCCCATTATAAGTCCGTCAAGGGGAGTGAATCCCATGGAGGTATCAACGGATTTTCCGCCGTTTACGCAACAGATTGATGAGCCGTTGCCAAGATGGCAGGAGATGATTTTCAAATCCTTTATGTCTTTGCCGATAAGCCTTGCAAGCTCACCTGTGACATATCTGTGTGATGTTCCGTGGAAGCCGTATTTGCGGACATGATATTTCTCATAATATTCATAAGGAATGCCGTACATGTAAGCTCTTGGCGGCATTGTCTGATGGAAAGCAGTGTCGAAAACAACCACCTGAGGAATATCGCCGAAAACCTTTTTGCAGGCCCTGAGCGCCAAAACGTGGGCTGGGTTATGCAAAGGAGCCAAATCTGAAATGCTTTCAATTTTGTTGATTACATCATCAGTTACGATTGTTGACTCCGAAAAGAGTTCAGCCCCCTGCACTATTCTGTGACCTATTGCCGATATTTCACTTATATCCTTAATTACCGCCGCATCTCCGTGAACCAGTGTTTCCACAAGCTTTTGGAACGCTTCGGTATGAGTCGGAAAACTGCAGTCCTCATCAAGCACCCTTCCGTCGCAGGTCTTGTGGCAGATATGCCCGCCTACGCCTATTCTGTCGCAGTTTCCTTTTGCGATTACGCCCTCGTCATCCATATCGATAAGCTGATATTTAAGTGAAGAGCTTCCCGCATTGATAACCAAAATTTTCATTGTGTTTTACAATCCCCTCGAAAAATTTTATTGCTTTTTTGCAACACACCGTTATTATATTATTACAAAATCTCATAAAAATCAAGTATTTGAGCTTAACTTTGTTATTTTTACATACATATAGAGCTTTATGCTTTACAATATGTATTTAAGAGGATATAATTACTAATGAAAATAAAGCAGCACAGAAGTCGAGGAGGGAATGGATGAGAATTTTTGGGATAGTGGCGGAATACAATCCTTTTCATAACGGCCACCTGCACCAGATAAAAGAAACCAGAAATAACGGCGCTACACATATAGTTGCCGTAATGTCGGGGAATTATGTGCAGCGTGGGGATACGGCAATAATAGACAAATTTAAGCGCGCCGAAATTGCGGTAAGCTGCGGTGTCGATTTAGTAATTGAACTTCCGACGCCTTATGTGCTTTCTTCGGCTGAATTTTTTGCAAAGGGAGCCGTTTCCATACTTCATTCGCTCGGATGTGTTGACGGAATATCTTTTGGCAGCGAATGCGGTGATATCGAAAAGCTTTATTCGGCGGCGTTTGCATCAAAAAGCCTTTCAAATTCGGCGGAATTAAAAAATCTGCTTGAAGACGGAACCCCATACCCATTGGCAATGCAAAGGCTTGCTCATGAAAAATTTGGCGAGGAAGTTTCTGATGTTTTTTCGCACCCTAATAATCTATTGGGAATAGAATATTTAAAAGCGCTTGATTTTTTTGAAAGCGGAATAAAGCCTATGACAATTCCGCGCAAGGAAGCAATGCACGACAGCATGGATGCTTCCGGGGAGATAGCTTCCGCTTCGTTTGTAAGGAGCCTTGTAAGAAAGCAGGATGATTATGTGCGTTTTGTTCCGCAAAAAACTGCCGAAACTTTAAAAAAATGTTTTAATGCGGGAGAAATATCGGATATAATAAATCTTGAAAAGCCGATATTATATAAACTGCGTTCAATGACGCCGGATGAAATTTCAAGCATTCCCGATGTATTCCACGGATTTGAACATCGGATATTTTCCGGCGCCAAATCAGCAAAAAGCCTTGATGAGCTTATGTTTTTGATAAAGACAAAGCGTTATCCGCTTGCCAAGATAAGGAGGATACTGCTTTGCGCTCTTTTGGGGATTAAAAAGGAGCATATGAAAATTTTTCCGCCTTATGCAAGGGTGCTTGCGGTAAACGATGCTGGAGTCCAGATAATTAAAAAAGCTCAAAAAACCTCTTTAATTCCAATAGATACCTCTCTTTTGCGCCTTTCCAAAATAAATCCCGATACAAAGCTTTTTTCCGAGCTTGAAGCCCTTGCCACAGATATATATGCTCTTTCACTGCCAAAAATTCAGGCCTGCGGGAGGGAGTACACAATAAAAATCAAAAAAACAGAACAGGAGTTTAAGCCTTGAAATACAAAGGAATTATTTTTGATTTGGACGGGACGATTCTTGACTCCATGCCTGCATGGGAAAACATAGATATAGAGTTTCTGGCGGAAAATAATATACTTCCGCCTGATGGTCTTGCAGATGTAATGAAAACATTGAGCTTTACCCAATCTGCGGAGTATTTTGTAAGGGAATTTTCCCTGCCTATGACCGTTGAGCAGGTCATGGACCGCATACGCGAAATGGTTGATGAAAAATACCGCCATGTGATTGAGTTAAAGCCGTTTGTTCCGGAATTTCTTCAAAAGCAAAGGGAAAATAAGGTAAAGATGTGCATTGCTACGGCAACGCACCGTGAACTCGCCGAAATTGCTTTAAAAAGACTTAAAGTTTACGATTATTTTGAATTTGTTCTCACCTGCGCCGATGTTGGAAAGGGCAAGGAGGAGCCGGATATCTACCTTAAATCTGCTGAGATGCTTGGGAAAAGCGTTGGAGAGGTTGCGGTTTTCGAGGATGCCCTGCATTCCGTAAAGACCGCAAAATCCGCCGGATTTGAAGTGGTTGGGATATATGACAAATCCGCCCATTTTGATATGGAGGAAATAAAAAAATACTGCGACAGATATGTTTTCGGGTATGATGAATTGCTTTAAACCGCCGTTTTCCGGCGGGCTTCTTTTTTGTGAAAGTAAATTTTCATAAAACAACAATATGAAAATTTACTTGCTGATTACATAAATTTGATTTAAATTACAACATCCTCCTGTAACATTTTGCTTGCAAAAGCAAATAAGGAAAACGGAGGTATTGTTATGTCTTTGAGTTCAAACAGCAGTATGGGGCAGGCGCAAAAAATGATGGTTTTTGTGCTGTCCATGTCAATTTACGGTATAGCCACGCTTTTTACGGAACTCATACCATCTTTTCATGTCGGAATTGTTGAATTTTCGGTTGAGTATTTTCTTTTTATCCCGTTGTCGCTTGCAATGCTTTTAAGTCCTCTTTCAGCGGCGCTCGGCGCGGCTACCGGGGAGCTTGTATTCAGCGAAATCATGCTGGGACAGTTTGGCGGGCTTGGCGAAGTTGAAAAATTCTTGACGGTGACAATTGGAGTTTATGTTGCCGGAAGAATGGTAAGAAATCCTCTTGACAGGAAAATGGTAGGATTTGCGGCAATATTCGGTGTGATTTTGCAGCAAGGCATGGGCTGCATTGTCGATATTTTGAAGGTTGTTCTTGCGGTTGAGGATTTTGAGGCTGTTCCGGGGCTTCCTGAAAGCGTGTTTTTTACGGAAGGCTTTTCATTTTTAAATGATGTGCTGTTTTCAGGGATTTTGTTCTGCATGCTTCCTACAATGTATCTTGTGCCTAAACTTTACGGGAAAATAGAGCCTTTGCTTGGAATGAAGCCAAGGGATGAAAAAACTGCATTCGGAGGAGAGAAGCTTTTTACTCCGAAAGTAGCTGTTTTAAGCATTTTAGGATTTGGTGCGGCGGCGCTTTTTGAAATTCTTTCCGAAAGCGGTTTTGAGCTTGTGGATTGGGAAGCCGATTGGGCTGAAAGCGGGCCTGCGTATGCTGCCGGAATTTTTATAGGATTTATTGTATTGGCTGTGGCAATTGCGGCAATAAAACGGAATTTTGAAAGCTCCAAAAGAGGGGCAGGGCAATGATAAGAATAAACGGACTCAAATTTGCATATCCCGGAATGAAGGGATATGTTTTGAACGGGATTGAGCTTGAAATTGAAAAAGGTGATTTTATTGCTGTCATGGGCAGCAACGGCAGCGGAAAATCCACGCTCTGCAAAGCCATAAACGGGCTTATCCCGCATTTTTTTGACGGTGATTACAGCGGAAGCGTTGAAGTTTGCGGACTTAATACCGTTGAACATGATATAAGCGAGCTTGCAATGAAGGTCGGGTATGTCTATCAGGATTTTGAAAATCAAATAGTACGGCCGACTGTTTTGGATGATGCATCATTTTCATGCCTTAATTATGCCATGAGCGATTACAGGGAAAGAGGAATACGGGCCCTTGAAGCGGTCGGTCTTGCAAATAAAGCATTCGATTACATATGGCAGCTTTCCGGAGGGCAAAAGCATTTGCTTGCCCTTGCGGGAGCGCTTGCTCTGAATCCTGATGTTTTAATTCTTGACGAACCGGCATCACAGCTTGACCCGCTGCATGCAAATGGGATATACGAAGCGCTGAAAATTCTTAATTCCGAATTTGGGAAAACAATAATCACCATAGAACACCACACCGAGTATATAGCAAAATACTGCAAAAATGCGGTGCTGCTTGACAAGGGGAGGGTGATTTGGAAGCTTCCGGCAAAGCAGGCTCTTTCAAGGGTGGATGAACTTGAAAACAGAAATATTTTTCCTCCGCAGACAGCAATTGCCGCAAAAATTTTAATGGAAAAAGGGATTTTGCCTGAAAGTGAAAATTTGCCTGTTACAGTTGAGGACGGGGTGAAATTTTTTTCACGAATAAAGATTTCGGAAGCGGCAGACATAAAAAACCGTTCAGGATTTTTTTGAATCCGCCTAAGGCTGTTTGCTTTGAAAATGTCAGCGCGGAATATAGGGGCATAAAAGATAAAAATCCAAAAATTTTTGACGGACTTGACCTTAACATCCATAAAGGGGAAAAAGTTGCGCTTATTGGCTCAAACGGCGCCGGAAAATCAACTCTTTTAAAGCTTATTTGCGGCTTCATAAAGCCTTACGGCGGAAGGATTTATGTCTGCGGGGAAGAAATCACATCCAAAAAGCCTGAGGAAACAGCAAAATATGTTTCTCTTGTTTATCAAAATCCCGAAGAAATGTTCATAGGAGAATCCGTTGGGGATGATATTGAATATGCAATGAGGGAGAGGAAAATTCCGGACTATAAAAGCAAAGCGCTTGAACTGATTGAAATGTTCAGCCTAAAAGGACTTGAAAACAAAGATGCCAGACTTCTTTCCGGCGGTCAGATGAGGCGTGCGTCGCTTGCCATAGGCATTGCGCTTAATCCGTCCGTGCTTCTGCTTGATGAGCCCACCGCGAATCTTGATATTGCCACAAGGACGGAAGTTATAGAAGCTCTCAACAGCATTTGCTCAAAAACTGAAACTGCAATTGTTGCAACGCATGATATGCAGCTTGTTGCCGAATGGGCGGACAGGGTCATAGTCCTGCATGAAGGACGAATTGCTGCCGACGGGACTTGCACGGAAATTTTTGAAGATGAGTTTGTTCTTGAAAAGGTAGGAATAATGCCTCCTGAAATTTATACTCTCGGCAAGAGGCTTTTTGGCGCACAGACTTTAAACCCAAAGGAATTTGCGGATTTGTTTTTGCGGGAAAGGGAGGAAGTCTTGGCAATATGAAGAAATTATCAGAAAATATTTTAGATAAAATTTCCATAGATTATGTAAGGACCCAGGTGCTTAAAAACGCATATGGAAATGACGACACGCCGATAGCAAAACTTGACCCGAGGACTTTGCTGCTATGGTATTTGTTTTTTGGATTTTTTCCGTGGTTTGCAAACAATGTGGTTTTGCTTTTGCTTCTTTTTATGTTTGCTGCTGCAACTACAAGGCTTGCAAAAGTGGCTCCGCTTGTGCTTTTTGTTTTTTGTCTTGGAGTTTTTTCGCAAACAGGGTACCTTTTGATAGTTTCGCTTTTTTTTGACGGAAATTTGTCAACGATAATTCCCTTGTCGGTTCTGACGCTTAAAGTGGCAACGGTATCCCTTGCGTCAATAACTGTTTTTTCTGGGCTTGACCCTGATAGGCTTTGCGCAGGGCTTCTTTATTTTGGCTGTCCCGACAAGCTTTCGTTCAGCATAGCGTTTTCATACAGGATTTTGCCGGTGCTTATGGAGCAGTTCCAGAACATACTTTTTTCATATCGTTTAAGGGGACGTGTTCCTGAAAAAAGCGGAAGTTTTTGGGTGGTTAAGAATTTGTTTTACCAAATAAAAATCATAATGCTTTCGTTTTATCCGCTTATGCTTGGCACAGCAAAGCGTTCGCGCACAACGGTTGAAGCGCTTGAACTCAAAGGCTACCGGCATTCGCTTTCAAATCCGGAGGTAAGGAGGATAAAACTTTCGCATTTGCGTTTTTCAAAGGGCGATTTTGCATTTGCATTCATTTCGCTTGTTTATACTGCGGGGAGCATTCTGATTTCATCCTATATAAAATTATGAACGCAGAGGAGAACATAATGAAAATAGATTTTCATACCCATGGCAAGCTTGCAAAGCATTTGCCTTTTTCGCCGGAATACACAAACTGGCTTTTTAATGAGGCTAAAAGTTCAGGTCTGGATGCTGTATGTCTTACCGAACATTTCAATACCCTTGGATTTGACGAGATTTACCGCTATATTGAAAGCAATTCGGAAAAGCTTGGGGATTTGTTTGTTTTCAATGGGCTTAAAATTTTTCCCGGTATAGAAATAGATATAGCCGAAGGAGGGCATACAACAGTTATAGGAAAAATGGAGGATATAATGGCAATTTGGGAAGAAATCCTGCCTTTTTCTGAAAACGGAAAATTTTTGCCTTTACGCGGGCTTGCAGAAAAAATAAAAAAATACCCTGTAATTTTTGGTGCGGCGCATCCTTTCAGGGATGGCTCAAATATTCCATATATTGATAAGGAGAATCTTAAAAATTTTGATTTTATTGAGTTTAACGGAAAAGATGCCGTTTTGTCAAGGGATACGGAAGAAAAGGTTTACTCCTTTGCAAATGATATCGGTCTTCCGGTTGCCGCAGGAAGCGATACACACCAGGCGTTGCAGTACGGGTGCATTTTTAATGAATTCGGAAAAGATTTTTCAACGGCAGCCGAGTTTTTATGTCTTCTGAAAAATAGAGATTTTGAAATAAAGCTTTCCGAAACAGCGGATTTTAAGGTAAAAAGCGCTTGTATATTGAAAAAGGCGCTAAAAAAAATCCATTCCCTTGGCGGGGATTATGTTTCTGTCTTAACAAGCGAAAAATGATTTTTTTTACCCCCAAGCGCTTAACAAAGTGCTTGGGGGTAAAAATTTAATTGATAATTCATATGCAAATATTAAACTAAAAATTTCTTGAAAAATTTGCAAGAAACATTTATAATGGAAAAGAGGTGGGAATGGTGAAGGTAAATATTAAAAAAATTAGCGAGCTTTCTGGATTTTCTCCCGCTACGGTTTCAAATGTTTTAAACCGTAAAAAGGGTGTAAACAAGGATACGGTTGAAAAAATAATGAGGATAGCAAAAGAGGCCGGGTATCTATGTGAAAGAAAGATAGAGAGCATTAGACTTGTGGTTTATAAGAAAAACGGCGCTATAATTTCAGACAGCCCGTTTTTTTCATCTTTGATTGAGGGCGTTGAAAAAGAGAGCCGCGCCTGCGGATATAATACCGAAATATGCAATCTTGCGAAGGGCGGCGAGGATTTTGAGGAACTGCTCAAAGAGGTGCTTTCGAACCATACTGCGGCAGTGCTCTTGCTTGCAACCGAACTTGATGAAGAAGATGTAAAAGTATTTAAATCGGCCGTTTCGCCGGTAGTTGTGCTGGACAGTTGGTTTGAGGACATGGGTTTTGATTCGGTACTTATAAATAATACTGATTCAGTATGCAAAGCAGTTTCTTATTTGATAGAAAAAGGACATAGTGAAATAGGATATTTGAAAAGCAGCCTTAAAATACAAAATTTTTATTATCGTGAACAAGGATATAAGAGGGCACTTGAAAGAGCGGGGATTAAGCCGAATGAAGAATTTTTTGTGCAGCTTTTCCCCACAATGGACGGCGCTTATCGGGATATGTGCAATTTTCTTGAAAAAAAGCCAAAGCTTCCGACGGCTTATTTTGCCGATAATGATATAATTGCTTTTGGGGCGATGAAAGCTTTAAAAGAGTATGGCTTCAACATTCCTGAAGATGTTTCTATAATAGGCTTTGATGATATGCCTTTTTGCGAAATATCATCACCGCCGCTGACGACTATTCGTGTGTTTAAACAAGAAATGGGCAGAATGGCGGTAAGGCAGCTTGTAAACAATATCAAATCAGAAAGTTATGCCAAGGCAAAAATTCAAATATGCACTGAATTTGTTGAACGCGAAAGTGTAAAAAATATTGCTTGCATCTAGAGTCTGTTAACACAAAAAATTGCATCTATAATCATAGCGAAATAAATGAAACCACAGAACATAATATCAAGTTTATCATAACGCGTAAAAATTCTTCGAAAACGTTTTAGGCGAAGAAAATAACGTTCAATTTCATTTCTTTGT
>JAIHAL010000019.1 GCA_020054675.1 Oscillospiraceae bacterium | reverse complement strand
TAAAAAAGAATAGCACTTAAGAACCTCGGAAAGCACCTTATTTCGCTTAATAAGAAAAGACTTTCTGCTGATAAAGTTATTAAGGCAAGCAAAATAAAAAGACCTGCTTTTCGTCGTAAAATTGGAGTAGTGAGCACCAAGACGAAAAGCAGGTCATATTTTTGTAGCCGTCAGCCGCCATTTAGATGTTAGTCGTTAGAAGTTAGATGTTAGATAATGGTAAATCAAAATAAGACCTTTAATACCAAAAATAGCTAACTCTAACTTCTAACCTCTAATTTCTAACTTCTAAACGTCTCCGGACAAAAAGTCACTGGGGGTTTCCTTATAACTTTATTTGCTTTAAAAGTAAGTGAAGGGGGCTTTGCCCCCTTCAAAATAAAGCAAAATCACAAAAACTACCGATTAACAGGTTCTTTTATCATTTTTGCAATTAAAAAGTAAAAAAGATTTATCCCGGGGCCAAGGAGAAAGGTGCATATTATAGTTCCGATGCCTATTTCGCCGCCCATTAAAAAGGCAATCGCCACGCAGACTGCATCAAAACCTATTTTTGCTGCCCTTATGGAAATCCCGCGCTCCTTAAAGGCTACAATCATATCGTCTGTGGGATTTGTGGGAAGTCCGGAAAGCATATATGCCGCAACTCCTATTGAAATAAAGACAAGTCCTATCAAAAGAATGAAAATTGACTTTAAAAGAAAATCCCCCTGCACACCCGTGCAAACCCATTTCCAAAAATCTGTTGAAAGCCCAAGCAGAAACGAAGAAATAAATGTTGAAAATCTGGGGAACCCCCGCCTTATACCGGCGGTGATGAACACCGCCAGCAGGGCCGTCGAGTAAATTGCAATAGAAGTGTTTATCCCAAGCTTTTCGCCGAGGGCAAAATTAAGGGCGTCATAGCCTCCCGCGCCAAGATGGGCATTTATTGTAAAAACCACTCCCAGCGGCATTACAATTATTCCGATAAAGTAAAGTACAAACTGCTTTAAAGAATATTTTTGCCAAAAATAAAAATTCATGGTAATTAAGCCTTTTCTATGTTGAATATAAGTGAAACGAAATCTCCCATATGCTTGAAATATTTATTGCGGTTTATTGCAAGTCCGGCATTCATAAGCTGGTCGCCGCGGTAGAATTCGCTTTCTCCCGAAACGGTGACTTTGTATCGCATATCAGGGTCAAGGCCTTCAAGCTTATAGCGCAAAGTGCCTTTGTTTGCCGTATTAAGTCCTAAATAATATGCCGCGATTGCCTGAGTTTTGTCTTCTGAAACAACCATCCATGCCCCATCGCCGCATTTGAACGGATTTTTTATGCGATAGAAAGTTCCGTATTGGAAAAGCCTGCGGTATTTTTTGTAATATGCAACCTGCTCTTTTACTTCTTCAAGCTCTTCCTTTGAGAGGGAGTTGAGGTCAAGTTCATAGCCGAATGCTCCGAAATAAGCCACGTTTCCTCTTGTGGAAAGCGGGGTAATCCTGCCTACCTGATGATTAGGCACGGCGGAAACATGGGCGCCTATGCTTGAAATCGGATACGCAAGGCTTGTGCCGTATTGAATTTTTACACGCTCATAAGCATCGGTGTTGTCGCTGCACCATGCCTGCGGCGCAAAATAAAGCATTCCGGGGTCAAATCTTGCTCCGCCGCTTGCGCAGGATTCAAAAAGTATATCCGGAAATTCGTTTATCAGCCTTGTGTAAAGGTCATATACGCCAAGGATGTACTTGTGCATGACTTTGCCTTGCTCATCCGGCCTTGCCGCCCTTGAATAGCATTCGGTCATGTAGCGGTTCATATCCCATTTTATATAAGATATTTTGGATTCCCTAATGACTTTTGCTATCATTTCATGGATATAGTCTACCACTTCTTTTCTCGAAAAGTCAAGCATATGCTGGAATCGGCTTGGGCTTTCAAACCTGTCCGGAGCAGAAATTATCCAATCCGGATGCTTTCTGTAAAGGTCGCTGTTTTTGTTTGCCATTTCGGGTTCAATCCAAAGCCCGAATTTCATGCCGATTTTTTCTATTTTTCTTGAAAGCCCCGATATTCCGCTTGGAAGTTTCTTTGTGTTGACAAACCAGTCTCCAAGGCCTTGGGTATCGTCATCCCTTGTGCCGAACCATCCGTCGTCAAGCACAAAAAGCTCTATGCCGGCTTCCTTTGCGGTTTTGGCAATTTCAAGTATTTTTTCTTCGTTAAAGTCCATGTATGTTGCTTCCCAGTTGTTTATGAGAACGGGACGTTCTTTTCCTCTCCAAGTGCCTCTTGCAAGCCTTTCGGAATAAAGCTTGTGATAGGTTTGGCTCATCTTGTTAAGCCCATTGTCCGAATAAACCATTACAACTTCGGGGGTTTGGAAAATCTCGCCCTTTTGCAAAGTCCATTCAAAATTATCGGGATGTATTCCCATTAAAACTCTTGATGTATCGTTGGAACAAACCTCGACTTGGGCAAGGAAGTTTCCGCTGTAAACAAAGCTGAATCCGTAAACCTCGCCTTGATTTTCGGTGGTTTCCTCTCTTTTGAGGGCAATAAAGGGATTGTGTTCGGCGCTGCTTATTCCCCTCATGCTGTGGATTGCCTGAACGCCCTGTTCAAGGCGCCTTTCCTTTATGTGTCTTTCCCTGCCCCAAGCGCCGGAAAGGTGGAGCATCTCATAATCCGCATCCGGAAGGTCAAGGCAAAGGCTCATTGCCTTTTCAAGGGTGATTTTTTCATCTCCCTTATGTTCAAACCTTGCGTGGCGGGTTATTGCGGGATAATTTTCATATATCGTATAAGTCAAAATCAAATCGGTCTTTGTCACGCTGTCGGATAATGTTATTTCAAGGCTGGAAGCTTCGTTGTCGCTTTCAACATATGTTGCCGGAAGCGGTTCGATTTTTTTCTTTCCCGCATAAATTTTATGCGAAACGTATTTGAAATCGCTTATACTGCTGCCGTTTTCCTGCTTTATGGAAAAGGCCCCGTATCTGAAATCACCCGTGCCATAGGACGGATATTCTTGTCTTGTATGCTGCAAGCTGAGCACAGATGGCGTTGGCAGACAAAAAGCCGCATGGGAACGGGCAACATCCACGCGCAGGTATTTAAGGGAACAGTCCTCGCTTATCTTTTTGCCGAAATACAAACCTCCAAGCTGGCCGTTTTCAAGTATTTCCATAACATAGCTTATTTCGCTGTTGAAAAGGTGGAATTCTTTTGTGTTTTCCTTGTAAATGATTGGCATGGGTATTTTCCTTTCTTTTGCTTAATATGTCACATTTTGCTGCCGGAGGTGGCAATGCCTTCTATGAACTGCTTCTGGAACAAGATATAAATTATAATCATCGGTACGCAGGCAAGCATTGATGCCGCCATAAGTTCCGGATAATCAGACGTAAACTGCCCTTGAATTTTGGCAAGCGCCGCTGAAAGGGGCATTGTGGTCTGTTCTGTGTTTACTACAAGGGGCCACATCAAATCCTTAAAGGCAAAAAGGGCGGTGAAGATTCCAAGCGCCACCATTGAAGAACGCGTGAGCGGAAGCATTACAAAAAGAAATCTTGCAAATACGCCGCAGCCATCCAAAACGGCGGCTTCTTCCAAATCCTTTGGAAGGCTCATGTACGCCTGCCTTAAAAGAAATGTTCCGAAAGCGGTGACAAGTCCGGGGAATATAAGCGCAAACGAAGTGTTGAGCATCCCCATTTTGCTTACCATGAGGTATTGAGGTATGATGAAAATTTGCGCGGGAACCATCATTTGAAAAAGCACCAGCCCGAACGCAAGGCTTCTGCCGGGAAATTTAAGCCTGCCAAGCGCATATCCTGCCATTGTGGCGGTAATTACTGCAAAAAAGATTCTTCCGGCAATAAGGACAAGGGTGTTCCAGTAAAGCCTTAAAAAGTTCATCTTGCTCATGACCGATTTAAAGGCGTCCAGCCTCCATTTTGAGGGGAAAATCACAAACGGATTCATTTGCGTCGATTCAGAAATGGTTTTAAAGGATGTGAGGAACATCCATAAAAACGGTACAATCATAACCACGGCGCCTATTAAAAGGACAATCTGGATAAGCGTGCTGTTTAAAAGCTTTTTGGTTTTATTGTTCATTTTCCATCACACTCCTTTTACGCGTCCGACCATTTTTTCTGCAAGTATACCTGAACGGCGGTAATTGCCATGATTACTGCAAGCAAGAGCACAACTATTGCCGAACCGTAGCCTTTGTTGGATTCCACAAAGGAATATTTATAGAATAAGTAAACCAATGACTGGGTTTTATAAAGCGCCGGATTTACTTTGTCCATCATCATGTAAATAACATCAAATACCTGCAATGCGCCGATTACTCTTGTAACGGTTACAAAAAACATCGTCGGCGAAAGGCAGGGCAGGGTGATTGCAAAAAACTGCCTGAAAGCATTTGCCCCGTCAATTTCAGCGGCCTCATAATAATCATGAGGGATTTCCTGAAGTCCCGCCAAAAAGAGCACCATGTTGTAGCCCACCACAGACCATATTCCGACTATGGCAATTGAAACAAATGCAAACGACGGGTTTGAAATCCAATCCACTGATTTTAAACCTATCAGATTGCGCAGATGGTTTAAAAGCCCGAATTCGGAATTGTAAAGCCATCTCCAAACCATTGCTATTGCCGCAGGAGCCGCAACCATGGGCAGGAAGTAAATCGTGCGGTACACGGTTCTGCCGCGGATTTTTTTATTTAGCAAAACAGCAAATAAAAGCGCGATTGCAATTGAAAAAGGCACTTCTATAATAGCATATTTGAAAGTATTGAAAAGCGCCTGCCATATGCTTGCGTCTGAAAAAAGCTTTTTGTAGTTTTGAAGGCCGACAAATATATTGCCCTTGCCGAAAGCTCCGGTTTTAAAAAAGCTTTGGTATATGGTCTGGAATATGGGGATAATGTTAAGTATCAAAAGCCCAACAACTGTCGGAAGCAAAAACAGCCAGCCCCAAAGAAAATCCTTTAAATTGAATTTTATTCTTTCACGCCTTTTCATTTCGTTCATCCCCTCTCTTTTTTAGAAAGTCAAGGACAGACGCTGCCGCCTGTCCTTGACTGCTCTTTGCGGATTATTCTTCTTCTGCCAGCAAAGCGTTCATTTCCTTTGTGATATCGGCACAAACAGTCTTTGCATCAGATTCTCCTGTCCATACTTTCACAAGCTTTTCGGAAAGCATGTTTTCCCATACAACGGTGGATTTTGAATACGGTCTTATCTGCAAATCTTTCATCATGTCAAGATAAGCCTTCAAATTAAAGCTGGGATAAGCCTTTACCCAGTTTTCGGTTGTTCCTTCGTAAGCGGAAATAACTATTCCAAGGTCGGATTGTTTTTGTTGAGCTTCCTTTGAACCAAGGTATTCAATGAGCTGCCATGCCGCATCGGGATTTTTTGTGTTGGCTGCTGCCGCCCATCCGAGGCCGTTGTAAATGGAAACTCTTCTTCCGGTTGTCGCATCTTTGGGAAGTACTGCAACATCTGCATTTGCTTTTACATAATCGTTGTTGCAAAGTTCTGCGAGCATCCAGGAACCTTGTGTAATCATTGCAACCTTTCCGGATTCAAAGAGTACAGTCGCGCCTGTATCGGTTAATGTTTCATATTTGGGCATGTATTTTTTAGCAATATCGCCAATAAATTCTATGGCCTTTATTGTGCCTTCTTTATCAAATCCGGAAGCCTTTTTATCTTCGGAAATGATTTCTCCGCCCATGGCATAAACCATGTTGTACCATCCATCCTGGTTGTTTGATGGGCTTAAAGCATAGCCGTACTGGCTTCCGTCAGGCTTGGTAAGTTTTGCGCAGGCGTTTTTAAAGTCATCCCATGTCCAGCTTTCATCGGGATATTTAAGACCTGCTTCGTCAAACATTTTTTTGTTGTACCAGAGTGCAATGGTATCAATGTCCTTCGGAACGGCATATTGCTTTCCGTTGTAGTTGTAGATATTTACGATGTCTTCCGGGAACTTGTCCATTTCAACCTTGTCACTTGATTTAATCCTGTCGGTCAAGTCAAGGAGCATTTCATATTTTGCATATTTGTTTATTTCATTTGAGTGCATCCAGAACACATCCGGAAGGCTTCCGCCGGAAGCGCCGGCTTCAAGCATGGTCCAGTACTGGTCCCATGGGGTAACCTGAATCTGAGCTTTTATTCCGGTCTTTTGGGTGAATTCGTTGATGATTTTTGTAAGGCCGGGTTCCTGGTTTGTATCCCAGATTGCCACTGTCAAGGTATCTCCTGTTGCGGCTGTGCTGCTGCCCTGAGTTGTTTCTGCTTTTGAAGTTTCGCTGCTGCTTTCAGATGAGCTCGATGCAGAGCCTCCGCACGCGGTAAGCGATACTGCCATGGAAAGTCCCATCAAAGCGGCTGCAAATTTTTTCATCTTCATTATAACTTCTCCTCCTTAAAAATTTCTTAACGTATTGTTCCCTGTTGGGAACGATTTAATAATACCACCTTAAATGTGCATGTTGAATAGAATAATGTTGTTTAAATATAGAATTATGTTAGTTTTTAATGAGGAGGTTGTTGTTTTTTGTTTTTATTTTATTTAAATTTAATATTCAATTCTTAAAAGGCGGGAGTTTTATTACAATCTTATTTTCTACAAAAGGAATTGAGGAAAAAGAAACTTTGACATCTCCATAATATGTCAAAAGCCTTTGATAAATGTTATTAAGCCCAAAATGCTTGTCGTTTTGGGCTTCTTTTTGTTCTCCAAACATCAGCTCTGACATTTTATTCGGGTCAAATCCGGCGCCATTGTCAGTTACCGAAAGAGTAAAATGCTCATCATCAAGCGACATGGAAATTTCAATTACCGGGAAAAACAACTGCTTGCGGCTGTTTCCAAGCTTAAAGCCGTGTTTTATTGAGTTTTCAATAAGCGGCTGGACAATGCATTTCAATATGGTGTGGTTTAGCAAATCTTCCGGAACCTGTGTTGTAAGCTGTATGCTGTTGTTGAAGCGTAAATTCATTATTTTTATATAGGCACAAGCCAAATCAAGTTCTCTTGAAATAGAATGGGTATTTTCTCCATATGCAAGACTTATCCGCAAATATTCACTAAGGTTTAAAATCATGGAACATAAGGGATGAATTTTGCCGTTGGCAATTTTATGGTAAAATAAAAGAAATCCCTTATGGAATTTTGGAGGGGAAATCTACGATACAGAGCAATTTGATTTTTACAAGCGCAAGGAAAGGTTCATAAGAACCGATGTGTCCGGACTTTCAAAAGTTGTGCTGAAAGATGATTACGCATCGTTTTTTTGTCGAGATTCCCGTAGGTGACGGCTTTTTAAAGCGCAGTTTTGAGCTTTTTGTTTCAAAATGTCTTGACAAAAACGTTATATTCGACCAAAATGAAAACAGGCTCTCCTGCGAGGATTTCAGCTTGATTTTTATTGACAATGACAATAAAACACAGTATGTGAAATAAATTAGGGTTAGGAGTGGAAATATGTTTGTCTTCAACAGCGATTGCAAAATTACAAACTGCGAGCCGGGAGTTACAAGAAAAGTCCTTGCTTATTCTGATGAGCTTATGATGTGCGAAGTTTCATTTCAAACCGGCGCAAAAGGAAATGCCCATTCCCATGAGCATTTGCAGATAACATATGTTGCAAAAGGAAAATTTGAGTTTACCGTAGGGGATGAAACAAAAATTGTTTCCGCCGGTGACAGCATTTATATCCCAAGCAATGTGATGCACCATACGGTATGCCTTGAAGCCGGCATCCTTGTGGATATTTTTAATCCGAAAAGAGATGATTTTCTCAAATGAAAGAATTTTTTCTTAAAAATGAGAATCTGGAAATAAAGGTTCAGTCGCTTGGAGCCCAGCTTTGCTCAGTCAAAAAAGGTTGCAGGGAATATCTTTGGTGCGCAGACCCTGCTGTTTGGAAGTGGCATTCGCCTATTTTGTTCCCGTTTGTAGGACGTCTTAAAAATTTTGAATATGCTTACAAAGGAATAAAATATCAAATGTCCCAGCATGGCTTTGCGCGTGAAATGGAGTTTGAGCTTGAATCCAAAAATGAAAGTGAAATATGGTTCAGGCTTGGCTGGAACGAGGAGACACTGAAAAAATATCCGTTTAAATTTGTTCTCCATGCGGGATTTGAACTTGACGGGAATAAGATTAGGGTTATGTGGCGCGTTGAAAACGAAGGCGGAGAGGAAATGTACTTTTCCATTGGCGGGCATCCGGCATTTAACTGCCCGATAGAGCCGCATGGAAGCATGTATGACTGCTGGATTGATTTTCATGCTCCAAAAATTGATTATTTTCAAATCAACCAAGACGGGCTTTATTTGCAAAAAAAATATGAGCTTCCGCTTGAAAACGGAAAATACAAAATTGCCGAAGACACTTTTGACAATGATGCCCTGATAATAAAAACGGAGCAGACAAAGAAGATTTCTCTTTGTGCTCCTGATAAAAGCGCTTATGTGACGGTTGAGTTTGATTCGCCTTTGGTTGGAGTGTATTCTCCAAAATGCCATGCGCCGTATGTTTGCATTGAGCCTTGGTACGGAAGATGCGACGCGGCGGATTTTGAAGGGGATTTAAGCGAACGCGAATATATGCAGAAGTTGCCTCCGCATGGCGAATTTAAAGCGGAATACGCAATAGAAGTTTGAAATTGGATGTTAGAGGTTTTTGATAAAAATAATCAAAAACCTTTTTTCTTTAATGAAAAATTTAGTTTTATATTGAAAAAAGGGGAAAAATCTTATATAATGCAGTTGAGGAAAGGACTGATAAAATGAAACTTATAGAAGCAAAAAATTATGCGGATTTAAGCAGAAAGGCCGCAAATATTATTTCCGCTCAGGTGATTTTAAGCCCGCGCAGCGTTTTGGGACTTGCAACGGGTTCTACTCCCATAGGGACATATAAACAGCTCATAGAATGGTACCAGAAGGGCGATATAGATTTTTCAAACGTAAAAACGGTGAATCTTGACGAATACTGGGGGCTTTCGGGGGATAACCCGCAAAGCTACAGATATTTTATGGATGAAAATTTTTTTAATCATATAAATATAAAAAAGGAAAATACTTTTGTTCCAAACGGAATGGCAAAGGATGCGGAAGAAGAATGCCGTAGATATGACGAGCTTATATCAAATCTTGGCGGCATTGATTTGCAGCTTTTGGGGATTGGCCATAACGGGCACATAGGCTTCAACGAGCCGGAAAAAGCTTTTGAAAAAACCACGCACATGGTTGACTTGAATGAAAGCACGATAAAGGCAAACGCGCGCTTTTTTAATTCCATTGATGAAGTTCCCAAAAGGGCAATAACCATGGGTATAAAATCCATTATGCAGGCGAGAAAAATTCTTCTTGTGGCAAACGGTAAGGACAAAAAGGATATTGTTGAAAGGGCGCTTTACGGTTCCATAACTCCAAGCGTTCCCGCATCGATTTTGCAGCTGCATTCCGACCTTACGGTAGTATATTGTTTTGAATGATTTTAAATAATTAATTTTTGTGATTTTACTTTTTCAGCGGGGGCTCTGCCCTTTTAGTCGTTAGTTGTTAGACGTTAGATGTTAGATGCTGGTAAATTAAAATAAGACCTTTAATGTAAAAATAACCAATTCTAATTTCTAACCTCTAATCTCTAACTTCTAAATGTCTCCGGACAAAAAGGAGGCAGGGGGTGTAAAAAGGCTTTATTATATTTAAAAGCCGATGAGGGGGACGGAGGCCCCTTATAATTTTTGATTTTAAGTTTAAGGGGAAATAATCTTGATTTTAAAAAACTCTTCCGCTTTTATAAACGGAGAATTTAAAAACCTTGATGTAAAAATTGAAAACGGAATGATTTCTGCAATTGCAGAAAATCTCTCCGGCGGGGATGAAGAGGATTTAAGCGGGAAAATGCTAATCCCGGGGCTTGTTGATATCCATACCCATGGCTGCGCGGGATTTGATTTTTCAACTGCAAATGCTTCCCAAATAGAAAAAATGCTTGATGAATATGGCAAAAACGGAATAACTTCCGTACTTGCAACCACCATGACGCTGCCGCGCGAAAGCCTTAAAAAGGCAATGTCGGAAATAAAAGCGGTGATGGATTTAAAATCCCCGCATAAGGCAAAAATTCTCGGGATAAACATGGAGGGCCCGTTCCTTGGAAAGGATAAAAAGGGCGCACATGACGAAAAATTCCTTACAGGGATAGATTTTGAGATGTTTGAGGAGCTTGACGCCATTTCCGGCGAGAATATAAGGCTCGTTGACATAGACCCTCTGCTCCCCGAAGCAGAGGAATTTATAAGGAGGTATTCCGGTAAAAAGACGATTTCTATTGCCCACACGGCTTGCAAATATTTGGATGCGCAAATGGCGGCAAGGGCGGGAGCTTCCCATGTGACCCATTTGTTTAATGCAATGAACGGGCTCCATCACAGGGAGCCGGGGATTGTCGGTGCGGCATTTGATTTTGGACTTTATTCCGAAATAATTGCCGACGGGATACATATACATCCATGCGTGATAAGGATGATGTTTAAGCTTATGCCCGAAAAGATTGCGGTTGTTTCGGATTCAATGGCGGCGGCGGGACTTCTTGACGGCGAATATGAGCTTGGCGGGCAAAAAGTTTTTGTAAAGGACAAAAAAGCCGCTCTTGCCGACGGAACGATAGCAGGTTCGGTAACAAATGTCTATAAAGAACTTAAAAACCTTATTGAGTTTGGCGTGAAAAAAGAAGATGCGATTTTAAGCGTTACTGAAATTCCTGCACGCTCTGTTTGCCTTGATGCCGGAGTTATAAAAAAAGGCTCCTTTGCGGATTTAATTGTTTTAAATTCCTCCTTTGAGTTTGAAAAGGTTTATATAAGTGGAGTTAGAGTTTTTTAATTTACTGTCTAATAACGACCAATTACTATTTTTCTAACAACTATCGGGGGGCTTTGCCCCCCAAATTGCATATAAAGCAGATTTCGTTTGTTACACCCCCCCAGTGACTTTTTGTCCGGCGACAAAAAGTCACCAAAAAGCGCCTAAATTTTAGTCTTATTCCGCCGGCTTTTCGGCAACGGGCGCCACGCTATCG
>JAIHAL010000012.1 GCA_020054675.1 Oscillospiraceae bacterium | reverse complement strand
GCAAGCGATAGCGTGGCGCCCGTTGCCGAAAAGCCGGCGGAATAAGACATATAAAATAGGCGCTTTTTGGTGACTTTTTGTCGCCGGACAAAAAGTCACTGGGGGTTGATTAATAACTTTATTTGCTTTTAAATTAAGTGGAGGGGGTGAAACCCCCTCCAAAATAAAGTAAAATTACAAAAACTAATGACTAACGACTGTCTTGCTAATTACTAAATTAACCATATCAGGCCCTTTCATAAATTCGGCAAAATATGAAATTACCTTTTCGGCAAGCCCTGCCTTATAAAGGTCAACGCCGAAAATGGTTTCATTAGACAAAATCGGATGAAGTACAGCTTCAAAATCCCCATTTTCCCCAAGCTTTAAAGAGGAAATCCGTGCCCTTAAAACTTCAAGCATCGGGTCGGGACTGATTTCAAATTCCTCTCCCTTGTCATTCACGCCCAAAAGATACCTAAGCCATCCCGCAAATACAAGCGGAATGTAAGTAAGCTTTGCCGGGTCAAGCCCTTTTTTCATGTATGCCTTTATCGTTTCTCCAAACCTTATCGGGATTTTTTGGGACGTGTCCGTAGCAATCCTCTGCGGCGAATCCGGCATAAAGGGATTCGGCAGCCTTTCCTCCAATACCTCGCGCAAAAATTCCTCCGGCTTTATTATTCCGGGGTCGCATACGACCGGCAACCCTTCCTCATAACCGATTTTCCTTACAAGACCGTTTAAAACAGGATTTTTCATTTCCTCGTGTATTGTTTGGTAAGACAAAAGGCATCCGAAAACCGCCAGCGCCGTGTGCAATGGATTAAGGCAAGTGCAGACCTTCATCTTTTCGGCGCACTCAACCGTTTCCCTGCTTGTGAAATACACTCCTGAAAATTCAAGTGCCGGCCTGCCGTTAGGGAAACTGTCCTCAATTACAAGATACTCCGCCTTTTCGGCATTGGCAAAAGGAGCTATGTAAGTATTTTTGGAGGTTTTTACAATATCCATCCCGCAAACGCCGTCATTTTCCAAAACCTCTTTTACTCCACTGTCGGGACGAGGCGTTATTTTGTCTATCATGCTCCACGGGAATGAAATTTTGGGACTTTCAAGATAATCCAAAAAGCCCTTGGTAACGAATCCGTTCTTTTCCCATCCACAGGCAATTTTAAGCACAGCGGATTTGAGCTTTTCCCCGTTTTGCGAACAGTTGTCCATGCTGACCAGCGCAATGGGATGCCCGCCTGCCTTATACCTTTCAAAGCAAAGCGCGCAAAGCACGCCCATAAGACTTTTTGCCCCACCCGGGCCGGAACGGATATCTTCTTTTATGTGCGGCAAAAAATCATTTCCGCTTTGAACAACGTATCCTTTCTCTGTTATAGTAAAGCTCGCCATTTGCAAGGATGGGGATGTGAAAATCTCTAATAGCCTTTCTTTTGCATCCAAGCAAAAAGCCTCGGCAATGCTTGCAATCACCTTTTTTTCCATGCTCCCGTCGGGATTTAATGTGACAAGCACGCCTAAATTGTCAAACGGGCGGTAGATTTTTTCAATTATTTCGCTGTCAAATCCCTCGCAGGCGATAATTCCCCTGTCCGCTTTTCCCTCATCAAGCAGCTTTTGCATAAGCGCGGCCGGGAACGCCCTGAAAATATTCCCTGCGCCAAAATGTATCCAGACCGGAGCGGCGATAGTTTTTTCCCTCATTTTTGCAACGTCAAAAGCGGGCATTTTGTAGCCTTTTTGTTCCCATTCAGACTCTTTTAAGGACGAAACGCAAAGCTTCATATAAGACTTCCTCTCTTTAAAAACGGCTGTTTAAAATAATCCGGATATTTTTCCATCAGCTTTTCCTTTTGCAGCGGCAGCTTTGAGGAATGTGCCCTGTAAAGTTCAAGGCATTTGGCGGCATCCCTTTTCTTTGCGGCCAGCAGGATTTCCTCGTGCTCCGCTATAACCCCTGTGGCAATTTCCGCATCCTGGGATGTAAGCAGCCTTATCCTGCGGTAATGTCCGGATGAGGCACGGATAACCTCCCAGCACATAAGCTTTTGCGTGCGTTCAAAGAAAATTTCATGGAAGCGGTCGTCAAATTCAAGAAATCCCGCATAATCCCCCGCCTTAAAGTGCTCCTTTTGCAGGGTTATCTTCCCTTCAAGCCTTAAAAAATCCATTTCCTCGCAGTATTTTATGAAAAGGGGGATGACTTTTTCCTCTATGCTTTCCCTTAAAAACCTTTCTTCCTCCGCCCTTTCAAAGTCTATCCTTGAAACATAGGTGCCTTTTTGCGGAAAAATATCCACAAGCCCCTCTTTTGAAAGCTCAATAAGCGCATCCCTTACAGGGGAGCGGCTTACGCCAAGCTCTTCTGCAAGCGAATTCACGTTAAGCATCTGCCCCGGCTTCAAGTTAAGAAGCATGATATTTTTATAAAGGATGGAGCAAATTTCTTCGTTTGCCATTTAACGTCCCTCCCCGGAAAGCTTTGAAACCGCCTCCCAAAGTCCGTTTAAGTAAACTGCTCCCAGCGCACGGTCGTAAAGCCCATATCCGGGCAGAGCAACCTCGCCCCATATTGCCCTGCCGTGGTCGGGGCGCACAACTCCGTCAAAGCCGCTGTCATAAAATGCTTTAACTATTTTCAGCATATCAAACGAACCATCCGACGAAAGATGCGCCGCCTCCTCGAATTTGCCCTTTGAGTGATGCTTTAAGTTGCGTATGTGTGCAAAATGTATCCTGCCTTTAAGGGATTTTATTATATCTTCAAGGTCATTCTCCGGATTGGAGCCAAGCGAGCCTGTGCAAAGGGTAATCCCGTTGCATGGGCTTTTTACTTCATTCACAAGGCGCAAAAGATTTTCCTTGCAGGTCATGATTCTTGGCAGTCCAAAAACAGGCCATGCCGGGTCGTCCGGGTGGATTGCCATTTTTATGCCGTATTTTTCACAAGTAGGCATAATTGCGTTCAGGAAATAAACAAGATTTTCAAAGAGCTTTTCATTGTTAATCCCTTTATAAAGCGCAAAAAGTTCTTTTATTTTTGCCATTCTTTCCGGTTCCCATCCAGGCAGGACAAAGCCGTTTGACTTCTTGTCAATGTTTTCAAACATTTCATCGGGATTTATTTTATCAATTTCATCCTGGTCGTAAGAAAGCACTGTTGAGCCGTCCGCTCTCATTTTTGCAAGGTCTGAACGTGTCCAGTCAAAAACCGGCATGAAGTTGTAGCAAACAAGGTCTATTCCCTCTTTGCCGAGAGCTTCAAGGGTTTTTATGTAATTTTCAATATGCCTGTCGCGTTCGGGAGTAGCCGCCTTAATGGAATCATGCACGTTTACGCTTTCTATTCCGAGAAGCTTAAGGCCCGCATCCTCAATTTCCTCTTTCAGCGCATGAATCTGCTCCCTTTCCCAAACCTCTCCCGCAGGAATTCCATACAAGGTGCTTATAACACCCTCCACCCCCGGGATTTGGCGGATTTTCCACAGCGGCACGCTGTCGAAATCGTTTCCAAACCACCTCAAAGTCATTTTCATAAAAATACCGCCCCTTCATCTTAACATACTAATATATTAGCAGAACGGCAGTGAAATGTCAAGGGGTTTGTTTGCAGTCGAAATGTTAATATGAATTTTATGAGCTATTTGAATTATTGCAAAATTTGTTCAGTAAATATCCGTTTCCTCTCATGCTAAAAAAGAAAAAAATTTATTGCAATCATGCATGTTAAAAACGCATGAAAAAGCTAATAATACATTGGGATATAATAGATTTATCTCCATTATATCCCAATGTTAATTTTAAAACAACATATAGATATTATAAATCACTTTCGCTGAACCTTTTCAAAAATGCCTTTGTCCTTTCGTTTTGGGTGTTTGAGAAAATTTCAGCCGGCGTGCCTTGTTCGACTATAACTCCGCCGTCCATAAAGATGACCCTGTCCGCCACATCCCTTGCGAACGCCATTTCGTGGGTAACTATAACCATTGTCATTTTTTCTTTTGCAAGTTCTTTGATAACTTTAAGTATTTCGCCGGTAAGTTCCGGGTCAAGCGCGCTTGTTGGCTCGTCGAAAAATAAAATCTGCGGATTTAAAGCAAGCGCCCTTGCAATTGAAACCCTTTGCTGCTGCCCGCCGGAAAGCTCGCACGGATAGGCCTGCGCCTTTTCCTTTAAGCCCATTTTTTCAAGCAGCGCCATGGCTTTTTCGTTTGCCGACTGAATGTCCTGCTTTAAGACGCAAACCGGAGCATCCGTTATATTTTTCAGCACGCTGAAATGCGGGAAAAGATTGAAATTTTGAAAAACCATCCCCACATTCAAACGAATTTTGCGGAGTACTTCCGGAGAAGCATAAACCGGCCTCTGAATTCCTTTTTTATCCGTTTCATAGCCCGTTATCATTTCGTCCCCGCAAACGGAAATTGTTCCGCCGTCAACTTTTTCAAGACGGTTTATGCACCTTAACAAGGTTGATTTCCCCGAACCGGACGGGCCTATAATCACAAGGACTTCCCCCTTGTTCACCTCAAAGGAGATGTCCGAAATCACCTGATTTTCTCCAAATCGCTTGCATAAATGCCTAACTTCCAAAACAGCCATACTGTTCCTCTTATCTGTAATAATTTAATTTCTTTTCAATAAAACTGAATGCTCCCGATACCACAAGGTTGAGGATGTAATAAAATACTCCCGCAACAAAAAGCGGCATAACGGAAAAAATAAAGCTTGACTGCTTTTGCGCCAAGGAGAAAAGTTCTATTACGCCTATGGTCTGCGCTAAAGCGGTATCCTTTATAAGGGTGATGACCTCGTTGGCGCTCGCCGGGATAACCCTTTTTACAACCTGCGGCAGGATAATCCTGAAAAATGTCTGGGATTTTGTATATCCAAGCACCTGTGCCGCTTCATATTGGCCAAGCGGCATGGACTGCATCCCGCCCCTGAAAATTTCCGCAAAATAAGCGGCATAGTTGATTGAAAAAGCAATAATGGCCGCCGTAAAACGGTCGTAAGTCACATTAAAAATATAATACGGCCCGAAATAAATGAATATAAGCTGCAAAATCAGCGGAGTTCCCCTCATAATTGAAATGTAAACCCTGATGGGAAAATTGATAATAACGTGCCTTGACATTTTTCCCACAGCAACAATCATACCCAGCGGTATTGAAAAAATAAGAGTCAGCGCAAAAACTTTCAGCGACGTGCCCATTCCTTCAAGCAATATGAGCAGCAATTTAAGCAGATATTCAAAATCCACACATACGCATCCTTTCCAAAACGCAAGGACAAACGGCTCCGCCTTTACGGCAAAGCCGTTTGTCAAACAAAACCTATTTTACGATAGTAACATCCTTGCCGAACCATTTTGTTGAAATTTCCGCAAGCTTTCCGTCAGCCTTCATTTCCGAAAGGATTTTTTGAACCTCATCGCGCAAGGCCTGGTCGTTTTTCCTGAATCCGATTGCGTACTCCTCATCGACAAAAGAGCTGTCATCAAGGACAAGATAATTTTTATTTTGCTGGCTTATGAAGTTGTTTGCAACCACTTCATCCACGCAAAGCGCATCAATGCCCTTTGCCTCCAAATCCATAAAGCCCTTTACGTTGGTGTCATAGCTTATGATTTCCTTAACCGTCTTTGCAAAATCGGAATTTTCAAGAGCTTCTTGAGCGGAAGAACCATTCTGTACTCCTATGCTCTTGCCTTTTAAATCGTCTTTTGAAGCATATCCCGAATCTTTAAGCACAACCAGAACCATCCGGTTTTTCATATAAGGCTCTGAAAGATTCATAGCCTTCTTTCTTTCTTCGTTGACCGACATTCCGTTCCAGATGCAGTCTATGTTGCCGCTGTTAAGCTCCTGCTCCTTGGCATCCCATGAAATCGGCTGAAGCTTAAGCTCAACGCCCATACGCGTGCAAACTTCATTTGCAACGTCAATATCAAAGCCGACAATCTCGTTGTTTTCGTTCCTGTATCCCATTGGCGGGAAACTGTCGTCAAGTCCCAAAACAAGTTCTCCCTTTTCCTTGACTTTTTTAAGGGATTCATCAGCCGCACTGCTTGCCTTTCCGCAACCTGCAAAAGCGGCAACGCAAATTACCGCTGACAAAAAAAGTGATATTATTTTTCTCATAACTTTCTCCTTTGTGTTTTTACTGCTATAATATAATACCTTATTATCAAGCTAAAGTAAAGAGTGTTTTTTATTCCATTTTTAAAAAATTCGTTTCAAGCAATTTTTGCTGGGATTGCTTTCTGGCGGCATTAAAAAAAGGCTTGCGTTTTCCGCAAACCTTTTTTTAAAATCAATGCAATCCGCAGGCCTCGCAATCACCTATCTTGCCAACAATCGGTTCAGGGTCTATCCCCTGCCTCTTGTAGTAATCCGCAAGAGCCGCCTTTATAGCTTGTTCCGCAAGCACGGAACAATGTATCTTAACTGCCGGAAGCCCGTCAAGAGCCTCCACAACCGCCTTGTTGGTTATTTTTAAAACCTCGTCTATCGGCTTGCCCAAAATCATTTCCGTGGCAATAGAGGATGTCGCCACCGCTGCGCCGCATCCGAAAGTCTTAAATTTGACGTCGGTTATAACATTGTCCTTTACTTTAATGTACATTTTCATTATGTCGCCGCATTTTGCGTTGCCTACTTCGCCAACCCCGTCCGCGTCGGGAATTTCCCCCACGTTTCTCGGGTTTGAAAAATGGTCCATTACCTTTTCACTGTAAAGCATTTTTATTTCTCCTCTTTTACGATTTTTTCCCACAAAGGCGACATTGCCCTAAGCTTTTCAACTATCTGCGGGATTACTTCAAGTATATAATCAATTTCTTCATCTGTGTTTTCTTCGGAAATGGAAAGCCTGAGCGAGCCATGAGCGACCTCATGCTTAAGCCCCAGCGCCAAAAGCACATGGGACGGGTCAAGCGAACCGGATGTGCAAGCCGAACCGGATGAAGCGCAAATGCCCTTCATATCAAGCATCAAGAGCAAGCTTTCGCCCTCTATTCCCTCTATGGAAACATTCACGTTTCCGCAAAGGCGCTTTTCCCTGTCGCCGTTAAGCCTTGTTCTTGGAATTTTCAAAATCCCGTCTATGAGCCTGTCGCGCATTTTTGAAACCTTTTCAACCTTTGCAGGAATGTTTTCAACCGCAGCCTCCATTGCCTCGGCAAGACCCACGATTGCCGGGATATTTTCAGTTCCGGCACGTTTTCCCCTTTCTTGTCCTCCGCCGAAAATAAGGTTCGGGATGAGTATTCCCTTTTTAACATAAAGCACTCCTATGCCTTTTTGCGCATGGATTTTGTGTCCGGAAAGGGAAAGCATGTCAATATCCTGCTCTTTTACGTTTATAGGAACATTTCCGATTGCCTGAACGGCATCGGTATGGAAAAGCACTCCCGCCTCGTGGCATATCTTTGCAATTTCCCCTATCGGCTGGATTGTGCCTATTTCATTGTTTGCATACATTATTGTAACAAGGGCGGTATCAGGACGGATTGCCTTCCTTACATCCTCAGGATTTATAATCCCGTTTGCGTTTACGGGAACATAAGTCACTTCGTATCCGTTTTTTTCAAGATATTCGCATACATGCAGCACTGCATGATGCTCAAAGGCCGAGGTGACGATATGCTTTTTGCCCTTTGCTCCAAGCCTTTCAGCAGTTCCTCTTATAGCCCAGTTATCCGATTCGGAGCCTCCGCTTGTAAAATAAATTTCAGAAGGTTCTGCCCCAAGCACTTTGGCGATTCTTTCTCTTGCATCCTCCAAAGCCTTTTTTGCGTTCCTGCCGATTGAATATATGCTTGACGCATTGCCGTAATTTTCTGCAAAATAAGGCATCATGGCATCAAGCACCCTTTTTGAAACCCTTGTTGTTGCGGCATTATCCGCATATATTACACGATTCATAACAACTACCTCTATTTTTTGTTTTTATTATATATCCTTGCTTCCGGTTTATCAATAGATATTATAAAAACTATTTTTTTTTAAAAGCTTATTTATACTTTAATGTTTCTGCAACGGCAAGCTCATCGCACCGTTCGTTTTCAGGATGTCCGGCATGTCCTTTAACCCATTTGAATTCAACCTTGTGAATTTTTAAAAGCCCAAGGAGTCTTTCCCATAAATCAGAATTAAGCGCCGGCTTCTTGTCCGATTTAATCCAGTTGTTCCTTTGCCATTTTTCCGCCCATCCGTTTGTCACGGCATCGTAAACATACTTGCTGTCGGTGGTGATGACTACTTCGCAAGGATATTTAAGCGCTTCAAGTCCTGAAATTACCCCCATAAGCTCCATGCGGTTGTTGGTGGTATGCGCTTCGCCTCCGGAAAGCTCCTTGTAAAGTTCGCCGCATCTAAGTATGACGCCGTATCCTCCCGGCCCGGGATTTCCGCTGCAAGCGCCATCGGCAAAAATCTCAACCTTTTTCAGAAAAATCCCCCTTATCTTTTATAATAATATTATACCATCCTTGTATGAATTATTCAAGCGCCGTTCCTACAAGAAATGCGCCGAAAATGCACGCTTTTTGTATAAAATGATAAAAGCCCCGCCAAAGCGGAGCCTTTACCATAAAATTTTGAGAAGAAGAATATGAAGTGCAAAAAATTGCACATTATGAAAAAGCAGTTACCGACTGGCAGCAAACTTTTTAAAATAGTTTACTTAAATTTCAACTATCTTGATTATATTATAACGTTTTCGGCGCATATTGTCAACTTCTATAATCATAGAAAAAAACGCGCATTTTGGCGTTTTTTTAGTACAAAAAATCCTGCCCCACAAAACAGGGCAGGATTTTTTGTTTATATTTGTACAGCTTTTATACCAACTGGATTATAGCCATCTCTGCTGCGTCGCCGCGGCGCGGGCCTATTTTGATTATTTTTGTATATCCGCCTGCGCGGTCTGCGTATTTAGGCGAAATTTCATCAAAAAGCTTCTTTGCTACGTCTTCCTTTGTGACATAAGCAAGAACCTGACGCTTGGAGTGCAGGTCGTTGGTCTTGCCGAGAGTAATCATCTTCTCGGCCATTGAACGTACCTCTTTTGCTCTTGTTACAGTTGTTTCAATCTTGCCGTTTTCAAGCAGATACGTTACCATAGCCCTAAGCATAGCCTTCCTATGGTCTGTTGTTCTGCCTAACTTTCTGGTACCTGGCATCGAAATTCACTCCTTACCAAATGCAACCAAATGTTGCGTCTAATTTATTCCTCTTCGGAGCTAAGGTTGAAGCCCAGTGAACGGAGCTTTTCCTTAACTTCGTCAAACGATTTTTTCCCAAGGTTTCTTACCTTCATCATTTCCTCTTCGGACTTGTTGATAAGGTCGTCAACCGTGTTAATTCCTGCGCGCTTCAAGCAGTTGAACGAACGTACGGATAAGTCAAGTTCCTCAATGGTCATCTCAAGGATTTTTTCTTTGCCTTTTTCATCCTTTTCAACCATTATTTCGGGGAGTACCCCCTCCTCCGAAAGGTCTATGAACAATTTCAGATGCTCGTTGAGGAGATTGGCTGCCTGCGACAAAGCTTCCTTTGCGGAAACCGTTCCATCGGTCCAAACCTCAATGGTAAGCTTGTCGTAATCGGTCACCTGACCGACACGCGTATCCTCAACCTTATAGTTCACTTTAAGAACTGGTGTATAAATGCTGTCAACGGCAATTACATCCACGCCAAGGTTGAGAATCTGCTTGTTTTTTTCGGCGGGAACATAGCCTCTGCCCCTGTCTATGGTTATTTCCATATAGAGCTTGGCATCTTTCCCAAGTGTTGCGATATGCATTCCAGGGTCAAGAATGTCTACTTCCGAATCGGTTTTTATATCGCCGGCGGTTACTTCGCATTCGCCTTCCGCTTCAATATAAACCGTTTTTGGCCCTTCACCGTACATTTTTGCCGTTAAGCCCTTAATGTTAAGGATGATTTCAGTGACATCCTCCTTAACTCCAGGAATTGTCGAAAACTCATGGTGAACCCCGTCAATCTTTACCGAAGTGACGGCAACACCGGGAAGCGAGGAGAGCAGCACACGCCTGAGGCTGTTGCCGAGCGTTGTGCCATAGCCGCGCTCAAGGGGAGAAACAACAAACTTGCCGTAAGTCCCGTTGGTCTTAAGCTCGACCGTTTCTATTTCCGGCTTTTCTATTTTTTCAAGCATTCAAAACCCTCCTATTATCGCATAAAATGCAAACCGAACCGATGTGTATTACTTAGAATACAACTCAACTATGAGGTGCTCTTCAACGTCAACGTCGATTTCGTCGCGGTTAGGCAAACGCGCAACCCTTGCGCTGAGATTTGTCTTGTCGCTTTCAAGCCACATCGGAACCGGACGGCCGCTGTTGGATTCAACAAGCGCCTTTATGCTGTCGAGGGCTTTGCTCTTGTCGCAAATTGCAACAACGTCATTTTCCTTAACAAGGTAGGAAGGAATGTTGACACGCACGCCGTTTACGGTAAAATGTCCGTGAGTAACGAGCTGCCTTGCCTGAGTCCTTGAGCTTGCGTATCCAAGCCTGTAAACCACGTTGTCAAGACGGGATTCAAGTATCTTCAAGAGATTTTCGCCCGCCATGCCGGGTCTGCGTTCAGCAAGTTCAAAATAATGATGGAACTGGCCTTCCAAAACTCCATAGTAACGCTTTGTCTTTTGCTTTGCGCGGAGCTGAAGTCCGTATTCGGAAATTTTCTTGCGGTTTTGTCCGTGCTGACCGGGAGCGCCTTCTTTTCTTGATACAAGCGCGCACTTGTCGCTGTAGCATTTTTCGCCTTTAAGGAAAAGCTTTTGGCCTTCACGTCTGCATTGTCTGCAGTTTGCACCAGTATATCTTGCCATTCAATACACCTCCTAAGTAATAAATCAGACACGTCTTCTCTTCGGAGGACGGCATCCGTTGTGGGGAATTGGGGTAACGTCCTTGATGAGCCTTACTTCAAGTCCCACTGTCTGCAATGCTCTTATAGCGGCTTCACGTCCTGCGCCGGGGCCCTTTACGAAAACCTCAACAGTTCTGAGGCCGTGTTCCATAGCGGCTCTTGCGGCAGTTTCAGCTGCGCTCTGTGCGGCAAAGGGAGTGGATTTCCTTGAACCCCTGAAACCAAGTCCTCCTGCGCTTGCCCAAGAGATTGCATTTCCCTGCATATCTGTAATGGTAACAATCGTGTTATTGAAAGTGGACTGGATATGAACAGCGCCGTTTTCAATGTTTTTTCTTTCGCGGCGTCTTCTTACTACAGTCTTTTTTGTTCCTGCATTTTTAGTAGCAGCCATTGTTCATTCCCTCCTTACTTCTTCTTGTTAGCAATTGTCTTTGCAGGACCCTTGCGTGTTCTTGCGTTTGTCTTTGTTCTCTGTCCGCGTACAGGAAGTCCCTTGCGGTGACGGATTCCGCGGTAGCAGTTTATTTCGACAAGTCTCTTGATGTTCAAAGCGACGTTTCTTCTAAGGTCGCCTTCAACTTCCAAATTCTTATCGATATAGTCACGGATTTTAGCAACGTCGTCTTCTGTCAAATCCCTTACACGGGTGTCGGGATTGATGCCCGTTGCTTTAAGGATATTATCAGCGGTTTTGCGACCGATTCCATATATATAAGTCAAACCGATTTCGATTCTCTTATCCTTTGGAAGGTCAATACCAGAAATTCTTGCCATTTTGTTAGCTGCACCTCCATTATTAGGTTTGCATTTTAGCCTTGACGTTGTTTATGCTTTGGGTTGGCGCAAATCACCATAATTTTGCCTTTGCGCTTAATAACCTTGCATTTTTCGCAAATAGGTTTTACTGAAGGTCTTACTTTCATTTAAATTCCCTCCTTAACAAGCGGCGTGGCGGCAAACTGACGCCGCGCCTTTTGCCGCTTTAAAACCTTGCGGCAAATAAAAACTCTTTATCCTTGCACCGCGCTGGTCCTGCAGCCGCTTTAAGACTTCGCGCGGAGTAAAAAAGCTCGCTACTTGGCTCTCCAAGTAATTCTGCCCTTTGAAAGGTCATAAGGGGACATTTCCACGGTTACCTTATCCCCCGGAACTATGCGGATATAGTTCATCCTGAGCTTTCCTGAAACATGGGCAAGTATTTTGTGTCCGTTCGAGAGTTCTACTTGGAACATTGCGTTCGGAAGAGCTTCAAGCACCGTGCCTTCAACTTCGATTACGTCTTCTTTAGACAAATTCCATACCTCCCTGGCAGTGTCAGGATTCAAAAACGTCGCCGGCATTAAATCCTGACAGAACGTTTCTAAGCTCCTTGTTTGTACGAATGTCCGATTCTACAACAGTATTGGCAGGTTTTAGGTGTTTTAAACTTTTCTTTTTAGGTTTTTCAATTTTCCGGTGTTTTCCGTCAGCAATAAGAGCATATCCGTTGTTGACTTCAAGGGCGACATAGAAAAAACCTTTGTCATGCCCGGCAACAGATTTTACTATTTGTCCTTTTTTAATTTCCACAATGTGCCTCCGTTATCTTACGGCAAGGTAAGTATTTCCGCGCCGTCTGATGTGATGGCTATTGTATGCTCGAAATGTGCCGAAAGCGAACCGCTTTTGGTTACCACCGTCCACTTGTTCGGCATAACCTTCACTTCTTCGCCAACGATATTGACCATAGGCTCAACTGCTATCGTCATCCCCGGAACAAGCTTTGGACCATGCCCTGCCTTCCCGTAATTCGGCACTTCCGGGTCCTCATGGAGCCCTCTCCCCACGCCGTGACCCACATATTGCTTTACCACAGCAAAGCCTTTTGAAAGGATGTACCCTTCGATTGCGGCGGAGATATCCCCCACCCTTGCGCCGGGCCTTGCGGCCTTGATGCCTATATAAAGGCTTTCTTCGGTCGCATCAAGCAAAGCCCTTGCCTCGCTTGAAATCTGCCCTACCGCAAAAGTTTTGCAGGAGTCGCCGTGGTAGCCGTTTATAAAAGCTCCCACGTCGACGCTTACGATATCGCCGTCCATAATCTTTCTGCTGCCGGGAATTCCGTGGATTACCTCGTTGTTCACAGAAATGCACGCGCTTGCGGGAAATCCGCCGTACCCTAAAAACGACGGCTGCGCGCCCTGTGAAACTATATAGTCGTGAATTATCCTGTCAAGTTCCTTTGTTGTCATTCCCGCACGGATTTTTTCTCCCGCAACCTTCAAGGCTCCGGCGGTAATTTTGCCGGCAAGCCTCATTTTTTCGATTTCGGAAGGGGATTTTATGATAATCATCTTTACGCCTCGATTGCCTTTAAGGTAAGCTTTGTCGTATCGGCAACTTCTTCCTGCCCTTCAACGACGGTAAGCTTTCCTCTTTTTGCATAGTAATCTTTGAGCGGAGCAGTCTGCTCATGATAAACCCTGAGTCTTTCCTTTATGGTTTCCGGCTGGTCATCCTTGCGCTGAACGGTTTTGCCTCCGCACTTATCGCAGACTCCATCAACCTTTGAAGGCTTGTAGTCCACATGGTAGGAGGCGCCGCAAGCTTCGCAGACTCTTCTTCCGGAAAGCCTTTGCTCTATTTTTTCATCCGGCACAAAGATTTCTATAACCTTGTCGATAACAACGCCCATTTTTTCAAGCGCTTCCGCCTGGGGCACAGTTCTCGGAAAGCCGTCAAGGATAAATCCGTTTTTGCAGTCATCCCCGGCAATCCTGTCCTTCAAGATGCCTATTACGACTTCGTCCGGAACAAGTGCGCCGCTTTCCATATAGCCCTTTGCCTTAATTCCAAGCTCGGTTCCGTTCTTAACGGCCTCGCGCAGAATGTTTCCCGTTGAAATTGCGGGAATTTGAAGCTTGTCGCAAATAACCTCTGCCTGTGTGCCTTTCCCTGCACCGGGAGCTCCCAACAAAATAAGGTTCATATTACTACCTCCGTTTTGCTTACTCTAAAAATCCCTTGTGGTGACGCATCATCATCTGGGATTCAAGAGTGCGGACTGTTTCAAGCGCAACGCTTACTATAATGAGCACCGTTGTTCCGCCCATTGCAATGTTCAGGTTCGGCAGCGCCGCATTGAACATTATCGGGAAAATAGCTATGATTCCAAGGAAAACGGCCCCCACAAGAGTTACTTTTGACAGAACCCTCTGAATGAAATCTGATGTCGGTTTTCCGGGTCTTATTCCCGGTATGCCGCCGTTGCTCTGGCGGAGATTGTTTGCTATTTCAATAGGGTTGTAAATCATGGAAACATAGAAATAGTTGAATGCGATAATCAAAACAAAATAGAGTATCGCATACCATATGCTGTCATAGCGGAAGAAATTAAGGAATCCTACATAGAAGCTATGCCAAAATCCCGAACCGTTTGCTGACGGAGGGAAGAACATTCCCAAAGTGGAAGGAAGCGACATGAAGGACATTGCAAAGATAATCGGCATAACGCCGCTCATAAGAACCTTTATCGGGATATGAGTGCTCTGTCCGCCGTACTGCCTTCTTCCGACTACTCTTTTGGCGTACTGTACCGGAATCCTTCTCTCCGAATTGTTCATCAATACAATGAACGCTATCATCAAAACGAAAATTACTATTACCACCGGAACCACAACGGCATACTGCGCCGGGTCTGAAGCAACAAGGTTTACAAGCTTCAAGAAAGCCGAAGGGCCTCTTGCAATAATTCCCGCAAAGAGGATTATTGAAATTCCGTTGCCTATGCCGTGTTCATTGATTTGGTTGCCGAGCCACACGATAAGCGACGCACCGGCAACAAAGCTGGTTACTATTACCGCGGCGGCAAAAATTCCCGTTGCACCGCCGGTATGGGTTACCGCGCCAGCGTTTTTAAGCGTAAGGTAATAAGCAATCGCTTGGAAAAGCGCAAGCACAAGACCGGTTACGTCCGTTATCTTTTGCAGTTTTTTTCTTCCGACCTCGCCCTCTTTTTGAAGCTGTTCAAGCGGAGGAAGCGCATAAGTCAGAAGCTGAATAATAATTTGTGCATTGATGTAAGGCGTTATGGACATTGCAAAAAGCGTTGCCTTTGAAAGCGCGCCGCCCGAGAGAATATCCATATAGCTCAAAAAGTTCCCGGTTCCGTTTTGCGTCATCCAGTTTGCCATTACCTCTGCATCAAGAAATGGCGCCGGAATTGCGGAACCTATCCTAAAGACTACGATTATGAATAGTGTGAATAAGATTTTTTTCCTTAGCTCAGGAGTTTTCCAGGCATTTTTTAAGGTTTCAATCACACTATATCACCTCTGCCTTCCCGCCTGCCTTTTCAATTTTTTCCTTTGCGGCCTCTGAATACGCAGCAACTTTTACGGTAAGGTTCTTGGTGATATCGCCGTTTCCTATAATCTTCACGCCGTCGTTTACCTTTTTGATTATTCCTGCGGCAAGAAGAAGTTCGGTGTCAACCGTTGTTCCTTCCTTGAAGATTTCAAGCCTTGAAACGTCAACAGCAGTATATTTTGTCGCGTGGATGTTGTTGAATCCTCTCTTAGGGATTCTTCTGTGCATAGGCATCTGGCCGCCTTCAAAGCCTGCCCTGAGTGAGCAGCCTGCACGTGCCTTTTGGCCCTTGTGGCCCTTGCCCGCAGTTTTTCCGTTTCCGGAGCCGTGTCCGCGTCCTTTGCGCTTTGGAGCGGTTGTTGAACCGGGAGCCGGAGATAATTCAAACAATTTCATCTTTCGCACCTCCTTAAAGTTTTAAGCTTCAACTACCTCTACGAGGTGGGATATTTTGCGGATTTTGCCCCTTGTCTGTTCATTGTCAGGCTGGATAACTTCAGCACCGACTTTTTTAAGTCCAAGGGAATGTGCGGTTGCAATCTGCTTAGCCAATCTGCCGTTAAGGCTCTTGACCAATTTGATTTTAAGTGCCATGGGTTATCCTCCTTCAGCCTAAGATTTCCTTTACGGTTTTGCCTCTTTTTTCAGCGGCTTCCCTTGCGGAAACGCAATCGGCAAGACCATTTATTGTAGCCCTTACAACGTTGCAGGGATTATTTGAACGAAGCGACTTTGTTCTTATATCCTTAATGCCTGCCATTTCGATAACGGCACGCACAGGACCGCCTGCGATAACTCCGGTACCGGGTGCGGCGGGCTTCATAAGAACTCTTCCTGCTCCGAATTCGCCTATAACGTCGTGAGGAATTGTTGTGCCTTTAAGGGAAACCTTGATAAGATTTTTCTTTGCGTCTTCAATTCCCTTGCGGATGGCATCAGGAACTTCTCCGGCCTTGCCTATTCCGAAGCCGACTGTTCCGTTTCCGTCGCCGACAACCACAAGAGCCGCAAATTTGAAAATACGTCCGCCTTTAACCGTTTTAGACACGCGGTTTATAGCTACAACCTTTTCCGACAGGTCAAGCTTTGAAGCATCTATCATTGCCAAAAGTATTACCTCCTCATTAGAACTTGAGTCCGTTTTCGCGAGCGGCCTCGGCCAGCTCTTTCACACGGCCGTGATAAAGGTAGCCGCCACGGTCGAACACAACTGTGGTAATTCCCTTTTCGGCAGCATGCTTTGCAATAAGCTCTCCGACCTTGCGGGCGCCCTCAATGTTTCCGCCGTCGCCCTCAAAGCCTTTTTCAAGGCTTGATGCCGATGCAAGCGTCACGCCGTTTACGTCATCTATAATTTGAGCATAAATATGCTTTGCGGAGCGGAATACGTTCAAACGCGGGCACTCAGGAGTGCCGGAAATTTTGGAACGCACTCTTACGTGCCTTTTCATTCTTGATTTGTTTTTATCAAGCTTTGTTACCATTTCATTTCACTCCTTTAATTACTTCTTGCCCTTGCCGGCCTTGCCTTCTTTGCGGATTATATACTCGCCGGTGTAGCGGATACCCTTGCCCTTGTAAGGCTCCGGCGGTTTCTTTTCGCGGACTTCGGCGGCAAACTGACCTACGGCTTCCTTGTCTATTCCGCTGATTATGATTTTGTTTGGTGTAGGAACGTCAATCTTTATTCCGTTTGTTTCCGGAACGATAACCTGATGTGAGAAACCGAGGTTCATCACAAGGTTTGTTCCCTGCTTAGCCGCACGGTATCCGACGCCCTCGATGTCAAGCGACTTTGAATAGCCGTTTGTAACGCCCTCAACCATGTTTGCTATAAGAGTTCTTGTAAGACCGTGAAGCGCCTTGTGGTTTGCCTCATCGGAAGGACGCTTAACTACGATTTGGTTGTTTTCAAACGAGATAAGCATATCCTTTGCAAAAGTTTTTGTAATTGTACCCTTAGGTCCCTTTATGGTAACGGTTGTTCCGTCAATCTTGACGTCAACGCCTGAAGGAACACTAACCGGTTTGTTGCCTATTCTTGACATATCGTGTCCTCCTTACCATATGAACGCAAGGATTTCGCCGCCAACGTTGAGTTCGCGTGCCTTCTTATCGGTCATGATTCCCTTTGATGTGGAAACCACGGCGATTCCAAGGCCCTTTCTAACCTTTGGCATATCCTCGCAGCTTGAATATATGCGCAACCCGGGTTTTGAAACCCTGCGCAAGCCTGTAATAACCTGGGATTTGTTCTCTCCGTACTTGAGAGTAATCCTGATTATGCCCTGCTTGCCGTCTTCAACTACTTGATAGTTCTTTATATAACCCTCTTCAAGGAGAATCTGTGCGATAGCTTTCTTCATGTTTGAAGCGGGAATGTCAACCGTTGCGTGCTTTGCTGAATTCGCGTTGCGAATTCTTGTAAGAAAATCTGCAATTGTATCAGTGATTTGCATGCCGCTGACCTCCTTCTCTGTGATTTACCAGCTTGCTTTCTTAACGCCGGGGATTTGTCCGTCATGAGCCAGCTCTCTGAAGCAAATACGGCAGATGCCGAATTTTCTCATATAAGCATGGGGTCTTCCGCAGATTTTGCACCTGTTGTAGGCGCGAGTGGAAAACTTAGGCTCCCTTTGCTGTTTGATAACCATTGCCTTTTTAGCCATTGCTCAAATCCCCCCTATTTTGCAAACGGAGCGCCCATAAGTTCAAGCAGCTCTTTTGCTTCCTCATCAGTTTTTGCGGTAGTTATGAAGTTTATGTCCATACCGCGAACCTTGTCGATTTTATCGAATTCAATTTCCGGGAAAATAATCTGTTCCTTTATACCGGTGGAGTAATTTCCCCTGCCGTCGAAAGAATTGGCGCTGATTCCCCTGAAGTCACGCACGCGCGGGAGCGCAACATTGAAGAACCTGTCTACGAATTCGTACATTTTTTCGCCCCTAAGGGTAACCTTTACGCCAATCGGCATGCCTTCCCTGAGCTTGAAGTTTGCAACGGACTTCTTTGCGCGGCACACAACCGGCTTTTGTCCGGTGATGGCTGCAATATCGGCCATAATAGCGTCAATTACCTTTGAGTTTCCGATAGCGTCGCCTGCGGCAACATTCACTACAACCTTTTCAAGCTTTGGAATCTGCATTACGTTCTTGTAGCCGAATTTCTTCATCATAGCAGGAGCTACGCTGCTAATGTAATAATCTTTCAATCTAGCCATATCGTTTCTCCTCCTGTTAGAATGTGTGTCCGCAGTCGGGGTTTTTGCAAACCCTTGACTTTGTGCCGTCGGCTTCAATTTTGTGTGCAAGACGTGTAGGCTTGCCGCACTTAGGGCATACAGCCATAACCTTGCAAGCGTAAATCGGGGCTTCTGCCTTTACGATTCCGCCCTGCTGGCCCATTCTTGTAGGCTTAACATGCTTTGTAACAACGTTAAGGCCTTCGATGATTACCTTTTGTTCCTTGGGGCTTACCTCAAGCACCTTTCCTTTTTTGCCCTTGTCCTTGCCGGAAAGGATAACGACGGTGTCGCCGGTTTTAACATGCAATTTGTTCATTTCTACGACACCTCCCATTAAAGAACTTCCGGAGCAAGGCTGAGTATCTTAAGATAGTCCTTGTCGCGGAGCTCCCTTGCCACAGGCCCGAAAATACGGGTTCCTCTTGGATTCTTGTCTTCTTTTATAATAACAGCAGCGTTTTCGTCGAAGCGGATGTATGTTCCGTCCTCACGGCGAAGACCCTTTGCTGAACGAACGATAACTGCTTTTACAACGTCACCTTTTTTAACCACGCCGCCTGGTGTTGCTTTCTTAACGGAAGCAATAACCACGTCGCCGATGTTGGCGTACCTTCTGCGTGTTCCGCCGAGCACCCTTATGCACATAAGCTCCTTGGCTCCGGTGTTGTCGGCGACTTTAAGATAAGTTTGCATCTGTATCACAGTACGTTCCTCCTTTCAAAATCATAGGTTTGGAAATTTGGGTGTTGTTTATTTTCAAAAGACTATTTTGCTTTTTCAATAATCTGAACAAGACGCCATCTTTTTTCTTTTGAAAGAGGCCTTGTTTCCATAACCTCAACGCGGTCGCCGATGTTGCACTCGTTGTTTTCATCATGCGCCTTGAGCTTAACTGTTCTCTTGATTATTTTCTTGTAGAGAGGGTGTCTTACATTGTCTTCGATGGCAACAACTATAGTTTTATCCATTTTGTTGCTGACAACCTTGCCGACTCTTGTTTTTCTCATATTTCTTTTGCTTTCAGAATTTGCAGCCACAGCCCTTTATCCTCCCTTCGCTTATTGCGCGCCCGACTTGAGCTCTTGCTCTCTGATGATTGTCTTTATGCGGGCAATGTCTTTCTTAACTGCCTTTAAACGCATCGGGTTGTCAAGCTGGTTTGCAGCAAGCTGAAAACGCAGAGCAAAAAGTTCTTTTTTCAAATCGTCAAGCTTGAGCGCAAGCTCACTATTTGTCATATCGCGTATTTCTTTTGCTTTCATTATTGCTCGCCTCCCTGTGCTTCCCTTGCAACAAATTTACACTTGATAGGCAGCTTGTGCATTGCAAGACGCATAGCTTCTCTTGCGGTTTCTTCGCTGACGCCGCCAATTTCAAACATGACTCTTCCGGGTTTTACAACGGCAACCCAGTATTCCGGAGAACCTTTACCGGAACCCATTCGAGTTTCGGCGGGCTTTTCGGTAATAGGCTTGTCGGGGAATATCTTAATCCAAACCTGGCCGCCGCGCTTGATGTAACGTGTCATGGCGATACGGGCAGCTTCAATCTGGTTTGAGGTTATCCATGCCGGTTCAAGGGCCTGAAGCCCGTACTGTCCGTTGGTAACGGTATTGCCGCGCGTTGCCTTGCCCTTCATGCGTCCTCTTTGCACCCTGCGGTACTTAACTCTCTTTGGAAGAAGCATTACTTGTTACCTCCTTCGCTGCGGTTTCTCCTTGGTCTGCCTGAGTTTGTCCTTTCGGAAGAAGCTGAAGATTTAAGAACCTCTCCCTTATAAATCCAAACCTTGACGCCTATGCGTCCGTATGTGGTAGCTGCTTCAGCGGTGCCGTAGTCAATATCGGCTCTGATTGTCTGAAGCGGAATTGTTCCTTCGTGATAGCTTTCAGCCCTTGCGATTTCGGCGCCTCCAAGACGGCCGGAAACCCTGATTTTGATTCCCTTTGCGTTAAGCCTCATAGCTCTGCCGATTGCCTGCTTCATAGCGCGGCGGAAAGAAATACGGTTTTCGAGCTGCTGTGCGATGCTTTCAGCAACAAGCAGAGCATCAAGGTCAGGCTGCTTAACTTCAACGATGTTAAGGGATACATCCTTTTTCATCATTGCGGCAAGCGCAAAACGGAGCTTTTCAACTTCAGCGCCGCCCCTTCCGATTACTATGCCGGGCTTTGCGCAGTGGATGTGTATCCTTACCTTGTCTGCAAACCTTTCGATTTCTATTTTAGGAACGCCGGCAGCGTACAAGCTTTTCTTTATGAAATTGCGGACATTGTAATCCTCAACCAAAGTATCGCCGAAAGTTGCCTTGTTTGCAAACCAGCGGGAATCCCAGTCCTTGATTACGCCTACACGGAGTCCGTGCGGATTTACTTTTTGTCCCATAGTTTACCTCCTCTTTCAGCACTATTCCATTTCCCTGAGGACGAGGGTTATGTGCGACGTTCTTTTTAAAATACGGAACGCCCTTCCCTGTGCTCTGGGCATGATTCTCTTCATTACGGGTCCCGGGCAAACGAAGCATTCTGCAACGTAAAGATTGTCCCTGCTCATGTTGTGATTGTTTTCGGCATTTGCGATAGCGGATTTCAGAAGCTTTTCCAAATATTCGCAGGCAGCCTTGGGTGTTGCTTTAAGTGTTGCCATAGCCACGTCAACCGGCTTGTTCCTTATAAGGTCAAGAACAATTTGAACCTTTCGCGGAGCTATGCGAGCTCTTCTTAAAATAGCTCTTGCTTCCATTCTGAATTCCTCCTTCCGCTATTTCTTTCCGTTATTTGATGTTTTTGACCCCGCATGTCCCTTAAAGGTCCTTGTGGGGGCAAATTCTCCGAGCTTGTGCCCTACCATGTCTTCCGTCACATAAACGGGAACGTGTTTGCGGCCGTCATGAACCGCTATTGTATGGCCTACGAAATCGGGGAATATTGTTGAAGAACGGCTCCATGTTTTCAAAACCTTCTTTTCTCCCGCTTCGTTCATCTGCTGTACTCTTTTTAAAAGAACCTCTTGTACAAAAGGGCCCTTCTTTATGCTTCTGCTCATATTTTCATCTGCCTCCCTTCAGCATTACTTAGCGTTTCTGCGCTTTACGATAAACTTATCGGAGCGATGATGCTTCTTGCGTGTCTTGTATCCAAGAGCAGGCTTGCCCCAAGGAGTAACAGGTCCGGGACGTCCGATAGGCGATTTACCTTCACCGCCTCCGTGCGGGTGGTCACACGGGTTCATTACGGAACCTCTGACTGTCGGTCTCCAACCCATATGGCGGGTTCTTCCTGCTTTTCCTATATGCACGTTTTCGTGGTCGATGTTTCCTACCTGGCCGATTGTAGCCATGCAGTCGATTGAAATGTTCCTAAGCTCTCCGGAAGGAAGACGTACAAGTGCGTAAACGCCCTCTTTCGCCATAAGCTGAGCCATGTTTCCGGCTGCGCGAACAAGCTGGGCGCCCTTTCCGGGATAAAGCTCGATGTTGTGGATGAAAGTACCCACAGGAATGCTTGAAAGCGGAAGCGCGTTTCCGGGCTTGATATCTGCATCTGCGCCGGCGCGTACGGTATCTCCAACTTTAAGTCCGTACGGAGCGATGATGTAGCGCTTTTCGCCGTCCTCATACTGAACAAGCGCAATGTGCGCGGAACGGTTCGGGTCGTATTCAACCGTAAGAACAGTTGCGTTCATAAGCTGCTTGTCGCGTTTGAAATCTATTATACGGTATTTCCTTCTTGAGCCGCCGCCTCTGTGACGAACGGTGATTCTTCCGTAGCTGTTGCGTCCGGAATTCTTTTTAAGGGGCTCAAGCAGGCTCTTTTCAGGTTCAACCTTTGACAACTCGGTGTAGTCGGTAACCGTCATGTGACGCCTCGACGCGGTTGTCGGCTTGTAGCTCTTTATAGCCATTGTGTTTCACTCCTCAATTAGGTTTCGCGGGTTTCCCCATACTTTCCTGCGCAATTTTCCAGCGCTTACATCATGCCGTCAAAGAATTCAATAGTCTTTGAGCCCTCGGCAAGTGTGATGATTGCCTTTTTCCAGTCAGACTGGCGGCCGGCGCTCATGCCGACGCGCTTTGCCCTTCCGCGGCAGTTGATTGTATTTACCTTTGCAACCTTTACTCCGAAAAGTTCCTCGGCCGCATGTGCAATTTCAATCTTGTTTGCATCCTTAGCAACCTTAAAGGTGTATTTGCCTTGCTGAAGGCCTTCCATGCTCTTTTCGGTGATAATTGGCTTTAAAATAACATCCTGTGCAGCCTTCATTATGCATACACCTCCTCAATCTTTGCAACGGCGTCCGTTACAACGATGAATTTGTCGTAATTAAGAATATCGTAAACATTGAGCGTGTTCACAAGAGTTGTCTTAACCCCCGGAATGTTTGCTGCGCTCTTTATAACCTTTGCGTCAACAGCAGGCATTACGATGAGTGCCTTTCCGTCAACTTTAAGGGATTTGAGCATATTTACGATTGTCTTTGTCTTGAATTCATCCATAGCAATTTTGTCGAGAACAAGGATGTCGTTGCTCTGCGCCTTTGAAGAGAGGGCCGACTTCATAGCGAGCCTTCTTACCTTCTTGTTGAGAGCGTATCTGTAATCGCGGGGCTTAGGTCCCAAAGCAATACCGCCGTGAGTCCACTGCGGAGCGCGGATGGAGCCCTGCCTTGCGTGGCCGGTACCCTTTTGCCTCCACGGCTTTCTTCCGCCGCCGCGAACCTCGGCGCGCGTAAGAGTGGACTGTGTGCCCTGACGCTGATTTGCAAGATAGTTTACAACCATTGCGTGCATAACGGCTTCATTGGGCTTTATGCCGAAAACCTTGTCAGAAAGTTCGGTTTCGGAAACCACCGCACCTGTCATATCGTATACTGGAATTTTTGACATAAACGCTTCCTCCTTCCGTTAAGCCTTTTTAACGCAGTCGACGATGGTCACAATCCCGTTCTTAGGACCGGGAACAGCTCCCTTGACTGCAATAAGATTATGTTCGGCGTCAATCTTTACAACCTCAAGGTTTTGGATTGTCACCTTTTCGGCGCCCATGTGTCCGGGAAGCGCCTTGCCCTTGAATATACGGGACGGCGAAGAGTTTGCACCCATTGAACCTGCATGCCTGTGAACAGGGCCGGTACCGTGGGTTTCTTTGAGCCTCTGGTTGTTGTTGCGCTTAATTGTACCCTGGAAGCCCTTACCCTTTGAAGTTCCGCTTACGTCAACGATGTCGCCCACTGCAAAAGCGTCTGCTTTTACTATGTCGCCCACGTTGAGGGCGTCCGCATTTTCAAATCTAAATTCTTTAAGAGTCCTCTTCACTCCGGCGCCAGCCTTTGCGAAATGGCCCTTCATAGGTTTGTTGGCGCGCTTTTCGCTCATATCGCCAAAACCGAGCTGAACCGATGCGTAACCGTCGTTTTCAACGGTTTTCTTTTGAACAACCACGCATGGACCGGCTTCGATTACGGTTACGGGAATAACTTTCCCGGTTTCGTCGAAAATCTGCGTCATGCCGATTTTCTTGCCGATGATTCCTTTTTGCATTTTTTCTCCTCCTAATTCAGGTTATTGGTTGGGGTCCCCCAACTTGACCGTAAGCGTGGCTTTTACGCTTACTTGATTTCCATTACGATGTCCACTCCTGCGGGAAGTTCAAGTCCCTGAAGCGCCTCGGTGGTCTTTGCGGTGGGTCTTATAACATCGATGAGCCTCTTGTGGGTTCTCATTTCAAACTGCTCACGGCTGTCCTTGTACTTGTGAACGGCGCGGAGTATTGTAATGATTTCCTTTTCGGTCGGAAGAGGTATAGGTCCAGAAACCTTTGCCCCCGAACGCTTTGCGGCCTCGACGATTTTAGCTGCTGCCGAATCAACCACAGCATGCTCATAACCCTTGATTTTGATTCTGATTTTTTCATTGACTGCCACTTATATCGCCTCCTTGACAAATTTGGTTGAGGACGACACTGATTATAATGACACGCTACCGTGTGTATCGCGAAGTCTTAATAAAAAAACTCGAAAAACCGCAGTTTTCCGAGTTGACCATCAAAAACGACACAAAAACATGCTCATGCCAACAGCCACACAAAAAAGCATAGCAATTGCCAAGTGACACAAAGCACATACCGTGTTCATTATTACAGCCGCCCGGTTTAAAATCGGACATACTCCACGAAAATTCCCCGGCATACCGCCGGCAACCTTTCGCTTCATCGCATATCATGCTATCCAAAAATAGCAGTGCAGTCACGCAAGAATTATAATACCACATCCGCCAACTTTTTTCAAGAGTTTTTCAAAAATATCTCTTGTAGAAATCGGAGAATTTTTCTGCTTATTTTTGTGCATTACTTACAATCGGATTTTCAACCTTTTCGACTGCATTTTTATCAAGGATTTCAATGGTATAGGTATGAACCGCATCGCCAAAAGTGCTTGTTTCGTACAGCATGGAAAAATTCCCGTCGCCGTCAAAAATATAGCGTGTTTGAAAAGCTGTCATTTCCCCTTCCGATGTGGAAGTCTGCATTTTCTTTGAAAGCGATTTGACATCATATTCGTAATCGACCATTGTTCCGTCGCCGGATGGATTTACGCTTACCTTTGAAATGCATGACGGCTCGTAGAAAAATATCCCGCCGGAAGCATTGGGATGGGTCTTTGAGCGCTTGTATTTTTTAAAATTCCCGCTTGGCCATTTGTATGTCTTTACTTCCCCGCCGTTTTCTATTTGCAAACTTTTCCCGTCATTATACTCATAGTATACTCCGCTTAACGAAACGCTTTTAAAGGAATACGTTAAAACATTCCCCTCATAGCGGAAAATAAATTCCTGCTTTACCTCTCCGGAATCGCAGTCCTTTATCACAAGCCTTGCGCTGTCAAGTTTTTCATAAGCCTCTTTTGCGGATTTTATAAGCTCCGCTCCGGGAGCATCGTCCTGCTTTTCCCCGCAGGACGATAATACAAGCGGTATAAATATAGCAATAAATACTAAAAGTATTTTATTAAAGACTTTCATCAGTATGCCTTGCCCCAAAGCACCATGCTCTTTGCCGGTTTTCCGCAGCAAACGCACTTGTCGGAGATGTTTTCCTGTTCAAAAGGCATGCAGCGCGAAGAAACTCCGGCAGCTTCTTTGAGCTTGTCCTCGCATTCCGGGTTGCCGCACCACATTGCCTTTATAAAGCCGTTGTTTTCGGCGGAAATCTTCTTCATTTCCTCTAAATCACGCGCCGCCCAAGTCCTGTTTTCGCGATTTTTCAGCGCCCTTTCATAAAGTCCGTCGCGAACCTCATCAAGCTTTTTAGCAATTTCCTCTTTAAGATTGTCAAGCTTTGCAAAGCTCTTTACGCGGTTGTGCCTTGTCACAAGCACACACTGCCCGTTTTCGATATCCTTAGGGCCTATTTCAAGCCTGAGCGGAACGCCCCTCATTTCGTATTCGGCAAACTTCCAGCCTGCTGTGTTTTCGCTGTCGTCAAGCTTTACCCTGAAATCCTTTTTAAGCTCCTCAAAGATTTCCCTTGCCTTTTCAAGGACTCCCTCTTTGTGCTGTGCTACCGGGATTATAACCACTTGAACCGGAGCCACTGCCGGAGGCAGCATAAGTCCGTTGTCGTCGCCGTGCGTCATTATTATTCCGCCGATAAGCCTTGTTGAGACTCCCCATGAAGTCTGATGCGGATAGTGGAGCTGGTTGTCCCTGCCGAGGAACTGTATTCCGAACGCCTTTGCAAAGCCGTCGCCGAAATAATGCGATGTTCCGCTTTGCAAAGCTTTTCCGTCATGCATAAGGGCTTCTATTGTATAAGTGGCCTCTGCTCCGGCAAACTTTTCGCTGTCGGTTTTCCTTCCCTTTACAACGGGGATGGCAAGGTATTTTTCGCAAAACTCGGCATAAACGTTAAGCATCTGCTCCGTTTCGGCAATAGCCTCCTCTGGGGTTTCATGCAAGGTATGCCCCTCCTGCCAGAGGAACTCCCTTGAACGCAGGAAAGGACGGGTGGTTTTTTCCCATCTTACAACCGAGCACCATTGATTGTAAAGCTTTGGCAAATCCCTGTAAGACTGCACTACATTTGCATAATGGTCGCAAAAGAGCGTTTCGGAGGTCGGTCTAACGCAAAGCCTTTCCTCAAGCTTTTCGCTTCCGCCGTGGGTAACCCACGCAACTTCCGGAGCAAAGCCCTCTACATGGTCCTTTTCCTTTTGCAGAAGGCTTTCCGGGATAAACATAGGCATATATACATTTTCATGCCCCAGCGCCTTAAACATTCCGTCAAGGATTTTTTGTATGTTTTCCCATATTGCATATCCGTACGGGCGGATTATCATGCATCCCTTTACGCTGGAATAATCGCTGAGTTCGGCCTTTTTTACAATATCGGTATACCACTTTGCAAAGTCCTCATCCATAGGTGTTATGGCATCGACCATTTTTTTATTTTCATTTGCCATCTTTGTTTTCCTCTCCGTTATTTTCATCATTTTCGCCGGGAAGCTGCGCATCGTATATTCCCTTCACATCCGGAAAATCTTTTTGTCCGCCGGAAACATCCTTTTTAAACAGCTTGTCGACTTTTTTAGCCAAGACCGGCGTAAGCACTGCCAAAATAAACACGACAAGCAAAATTCCAAGCATTGCCCCCGCAAATTTAAGCATCATAAAAAGGGAATCGTAATTTACGTTCATCGCTTTTCCTCCAAGCATATTTAAGAATATTATATCATAATCAGGATTTTTTTCAACAATAAATTTTCGCATAAAAAGATTACGCATTGTATTGCTTTAAAAGCAAATAACAATGCGTAATATGCTATGCTTTGTTTGCTCCTGCCATAATTCCCTGAATCAAGTACTTTTGCAGGCAAACATATAAAATTGTAATCGGAACGGCAACCAATACGGCACCGGCAGCAAATGTCGTAAAGTTGTTGTTTGTATCTCCGGCAATCATATCGTAAAGCCCTATTGCCAAAGTCATTTTCTTTGAGCTTGACAAAATAAGCCTCGGGAAAATGAAATCCATCCACGGCGCCATAAACTGCGAAAGCGCCACAAATGTCAAAATCGGCTTTGAAAGCGGGAAAATAACCTGAATAAAAATCCTTGTGCTGCTTGCCCCGTCCAGTTTTGCGGCCTCATCCAAGCTTTTCGGGATGCTTGACAGATAGCCTTTAATCAGCCATGTGTTGTATGGAATCTGTCCGACCGCATAGGTCAGAATCAATCCCAAATGCGTATCCAGCAGATTAAGCTGCCACAATATGTTGTAAAGCGCCATCATTCCCATAAAGCTCGGGAACATCTGAAGGATAAGGATTGACAAAAGCCCTGCTTTCTTGCCCACAAAATGGAACCTTGAAAAAACATATGCGGTAAGCATTGACAGAATTACCGAAACCACCATGTTGATGCAGGCGATTTTAAAAGTGTTTGCGTACCAATACGGAAATTTTGTTTCCGTAAATAGCTCCACATAATGCGAAATCGTCGGATTTTTAGGAATGGCCGTCGCCGAAAGCAGACTGCTTGCATTATTGAACGACGCCCCGATAATCCATACGATTGGCGATATTACAAAAACCGCCATGATGCAGAGCAGCGCATAGGTCAAAATCGTTTTAATGACCTCCGCAAAGGCGTGGCCTATGGAAAAAGCGGATTGCCTTTCCATGTTGTAAACCGGAGGACTTTTTATTTCTGCTTTTAATGTACTCATCAGCCCATCATATCCTCCTCTTTAAATGCTCTTGTCCGCAGGAAATTAAACGTGGAAATGGAAGCAATCACAACAAATACAAGTATGGACATAACCGAAGCCATTTGGAACTGCCTGTTGTCTTTTGTCAGCTTGTAAATCCACGTGATAAGAATATCGGTGGAACCGGCAAACTTGTACGATGGATTTATAGGATTTCCGTTTGTCAGGAAATAAATCACGTTAAAGTTGTTGAAATTTCCCGCAAACGACATAATCAGCAAAGGCGCTGTGCTGTATAGAACAAGGGGAAGGGTTATCTTGCGGAACTCATCTTTTGCCGTAGCTCCGTCAATTCGTGCGGCTTCAAGCAGCTCGCTTGGAATGCTGGTCATAACCCCTGTCATCATAGCCATAAAATACGGAAAACCAAGCCAGAAATTAACGATGAATATTACTATTTTCGCCATCAGCGCATCGGAGAGCCATGGTATGTTCTGCTCAATTATATTTGCCTGCCGCAAGAAAGTATTTATCGGCCCGAACTGCCCGTTGAACATGTTCCTGAATATGAGCAGCGAAACCATTCCCGGCATGGCCCACGGCAGGATGTATATCGACCTCCAAAAGCGCTTGAACCTTACCCGCCGGCTGTTGACCAGGCAGGCCATCAGCAGCCCTCCGAAAAAGCATGTGAATGTGGATACCACTGCCCAAATAACAGTCCAGAGCAAAACGCCTCCGAAAGTATCGTTCCACATAGGCAGCCTGAACATATCGGCAAAATTCTGAAAGCCCACCCAGTCAATTAAATTTTTGGGAGGAAGATGGTCCGGCGCGGAATAGTTGGTAAATGCTATCAAAAAGCCAAACAAAATCGGCAATACAACAAAAACAAAAACCAGAATTATCGTCGGCAGCAAAACAAAATACGGGAACGAACGGTCCGTTATTTTGCTCCACCATTCCTTAACCCTCAAAGGCTTTTTTCCGGCATCGCGCAGCCTGCCGTTTTTAACCGCATCGCGTATGTTGAATATGTACAGCAGCAAAAATGCCACCGCCACAAAAAGCCATAGGATTCCGAAAATCATCAGTATGATGGAGTTGTCGCCCATTGTAACTTTCGAGCCGTTTATGACCATTTTGGTTTCGCCAAGAGTAGCCAGCCCGTAAATTCCATCACAAACCGACGGAAAACAAAACAAAAGCATAATTTGCCCCACAAAGAAAATGATTGCCTTTGCCCATTGCCCGTTTGCAAGCTGACCGGAGCCCCAAACGACCGCCGACATGATTCCGGCCCGCGTTGATTTTTTCATTGCCCTACCCCCTTGCTGAAAAAATATGCTGAATATTATTTAAGCGTGCTGTTAAGTGAGCTGTTGAATTCATCCATAGCTGCTTTCAAAGCTTCTTCAGGAGTCTGAACCTTATCCCATACTGCAACAAAGGCCTTTGCATAAGGAGTCCATACATTTGACATTTCAGGGATGTAAGGCATCGGTATGCTGTAATCAAACTGTTTTGCAACTGCCGGCAGATACTTGTCGTTCTTGATGAAATCATATCCGCTTGCTTCATTGCTTGCCGGAAGTTCATTTTTAGTATCGTAAAGGAGTTTCAATGCGTCTTCGTTTTCAGCTATCATCTGGGCAAGCAGCATTGAAGCGATAGGATATTTTGTAAACGAGCTTACGCATACGGTATCTACAGTCGAGAAAGTAATCGGATGGTTCCCGTTAGGAAGCGTGGGAAGTTCCACTACTCCAAAGTCCACTCCGGCTTTTTCAAAATCCTTAATCGACCACGGACCGGTTATTACATATGGAGCCTGCCCTGCCGAGAACATGGAGTTCATGGCGTCCCATGTCGCATCCTGTGAAGCAACAGGATAAATATCCCTGAGTGTTGCGTAAAATTCCATTCCCTTTAAAGCTTCCGGGGTATCCCAGTTGATTTTTGTTTTGTCGTCATGTTTCTCTCCGAAAATCTGATACCCGTATCCGGCAAGGAAGCCATGAGCGAAATAAGCGTCAGTTGCCTGCCAAAGGAGGGCAAACTTGTTGTTTTTAGGGTCGTTGTATGACTTTGCGAATTCCCTCATTTCATCCCAAGTCTTTACCGGCTCGGAAACAAGAGCTTTGTTGTAAAACAAGGCAATTGTTTTTACGCTAAAAGGAAAGGCATATATTTTACCTTTATATGTAACTGCATCGACCGCATTCTTTTTAAATTTTTCTTTAATTTCGTTTGTAAATTTATCCATTTCGAGGAACAATCCGGATTCTGCGGCAACTGAAACATGGTCATGCGGTACAATAAGCACATCTGCGCCCTGTCCGGCAGGCCCGTCTGTTTCAAGCTTTGCCCTTGCATCAGTAGTGCCCACTTTTTCAACGGTCAATTCGACATTCGGATATTTTTTGTTCCAAATCTCAACGATTTTTTCATTATAATCCTCGTTGTCATACCACAACTTCAAGGAAGCTCCCTCTTCCGGAACCAATTCCTCCGCCTTGGAGCTTTCGCTTGCCGAAGCTGATGTTTCAGATGCCGATGTGCTTGATTCCTCGGACTTGGAGCTTGCTTCCTTCTGCCCGCAAGCCGTAAGGCTTGTCAAAAGCGATGCCCCTAAAAACAATGCCAGTGCTTTTTTTGCTGTTTTTTTCATAATTATACTCCTCTCATCTCAAAAAATCTGTTTGCCTTTGCTGTAAAATATTTTTTACGGCGCCGGCAAACCTGCCGCATTTGGAAGTTTATAAGCAAGCGCCACTGAAAAGCCTCCTTTCACAAAAATTCATGGTAGAACCTCTTTCTGTCAGTTTAAGCGGAAATAAAACATTTCTTTTAGGAATATCCGGATTTTTTATTGCATCTATAAGTATATTGACCGCGGTTATTCCTTTTTCGTAAACAGGCTGGTGCACAGATGTCAAAGGCGGAATCACATATTCGCAGGTTTTAATGTCGTCAAAACCCACTATCGACAAATCCCTCGGGATTTGTTTGCCGTTTTCATAAAAGGCCTTCATTATTCCGAATGCCATAATGTCAGCCACCGCAAAGACGGCGCTTATTTGACCGATATTTTCAAGAATCCTAAGCCCTATGCGGTATCCCCCGTCAAAAGAAAGGGAATCTTGAAAAATAAAATCATTCCTCACAGATATGCCTTTTTCCGAAAGAGCGTCCTTATATCCGCAAAAGCGCCTGTAAATAGCCCCGTCAACCAAGATATTTGAAGCCGCTATTGCAATGTTTTTATGCCCAAGGTCAAGCAAATGCTTTGCTGCGGCATATCCTCCCTGGACATCGTCAATGTTTACGCTGTGGTGCTTTTCCAGCCCCTCGTCATAGGAATCCACCAGCACAAGCTGGCTCCCGAATTCTTTTGCATCGCTTGAAACTGCGTCAGTATAATTTCCCACAAAAACAATCCCGTCCAAATCCCTTTTCAAAATCCATTCCCTGCAGCTTTGTCCCGGTCTGAACCCGGAAATAAGGACATCATATCCGCTCATCATGCCTTGGTATTCGACTCCGCTGATAAATTCCCCGTAAAACGGATTATCCCTCAAAAGCAAGCTTGCGGTTGTGGATTCATCAATGGGAAGCAGTACCCCTATCATTTGGGAACGGTTGATTGAAAGGCTCCTTGCGGTCAAATTCGGCTGATACCCCATTTCTTTTATTGTCTGCAAAACAAGTTTTTTGGTTCCGTCTGAAGCTTTGTTTACCCCGTTGATTACATTTGATACTGTCGCAACCGAAACGCCTGCCCTTCTGGCAATATCGCGTATAGTAATCCTCTTATCCATTTGCCCCTCACGTTTTTATGTTACTCGTTTTACTTCATTCAAACCCTTTAAAATCAGTTTATTTTGTATATTTTTATAATAATATTTTAAAAGCATCAAATGATTATGGCAAATATGTTCGTTAACCGTTTAACATTTCCGTCCTTATTAAGTATAATTTTATTTGTCACTTTTGTCAATAAAACGTTTCCAAAATCGCTGTTTAATATAAAATTTAACTAAGTTAACTGGTACGTATATACAACCATTCAATAAAACGGAAATAAAAAATCCCGTCAGGCAATTTGCATTGCCTGACGGGATTTTATCCCAGCCTTATTGATTGTCTTCGATGTACTTAACTATGTCACCGATGGTCTTGATGTTTTCAACAGCCTCATCCGGAATTTCCATATCGAATTCCTCTTCAAGCGACATAACCAAGTCTACGATATCAAGTGAGTCCGCTCCCAAGTCCTCTGTGATGGACGCGCTCATTGTAACCTTATCAGGATCGACATCGAGTTGTTCAACAACGATATCTCTAAGCTTTTCAAATACCATTCCTGTACCTCCATTCTGAAATCTAATCTATATACAAAAACGGTTTACACCGCCAGTATACCCTTTTTATTTTTTTAAATGCACGCTATTTAAAATACATTAAAATCCCTGTTTTGTCAATAGTTTATTTCCTCTAAAAAATCGCCGATTTTTCTAAACTTAGTATATCTTTCCTCCAACAAAACGTCAATAGGAATTTTGCTTTTTTGTTCCAGCACTTTCAACAAATATTCATGTATGTTTTCGGCGGTTTGTTTGTGGTCATTGTGCGCCCCTCCAAGAGGCTCTTCGATTATTTTTTCGGCAACGCCAAGGGCCAAAAGGTCCTCTGCGGTTATTTTCATAATCTGGCATGCTTCCTTTTCCTTTGAAGCATCCTTCCAAAGTATTGAGGCAAAGCCTCTCGGCGAAATAACCGAATACAGCGCATTTTCAAGCATAGCAAGCTCATCGCACACCCCAAGCGCCAGCGCTCCGCCGCTTCCGCCCTCTCCAAGGACGATTGAAACCACGGGGGTTTTAAGCATCATAAATTCTTTAAGGTTGCGTGCAATAGCTTCGCCCTGTCCTCTTTGCTCCGCCTCGACACCGCAATAAGCGCCGGGAGTATCTATGAAGCAAATCACAGGCCTTTTGAATTTTTCCGCCTGCTTTGCAAGCCTTAAAGCCTTTCTGTATCCTTCCGGATGTGGCATTGCAAAATTTGATGCCTTATTTTCGTCGATATTTCTGCCTTTAACCTGAGCTATCACCGTAACGGGGCGCCCGCAAAGGCTTGCAACCCCGCCCATTACAGCTCCGTCGTCGCCATAGAGCCTGTCGCCGTGCATTTCAAAGAATTCGTCAAAAATCATAGGGATATAATCCCTTACGGTAGGGCGCATTTTGTTTCTTATTATTTCAAGGCGTTCCCACGCCGTGAGATTGTTCATTTACAACGTCCCCCTGTCGTAGCCGTGGAGTTTCAAAAGATGTGCAAGAGTCCTCCTCATTGCCTTTCTTTCGACAATCATGTCCACAAAACCGTTTTTAAGCATAAATTCGGCGGACTGGAAATCATCCGGAAGCCTTTGCTTTATTGTGCCCTCGATAACCCTTCTGCCGGCAAATCCGATAAGCACCTTGGGTTCGGCTATGATTATGTCGCCAAGCGATGCAAAGGAAGCCGTAACCCCGCCCGTTGTCGGGTCGGTCAGAACGGTGATGTATAAAAGCCCCTTTTCGGAATGCCTTGCCACTGCTCCGCTGGTTTTCGCCATCTGCATAAGGGAAACTATCCCCTCCTGCATTCTTGCCCCGCCGGAGGCGGCAAAAACAACAACGGGAAGACCTTGCTCTGTGGCGGTTTCAAATGTCCTTGTCAGCTTTTCGCCCACAACGCTGCCCATTGAAGCCATCATATAGCGTGAATCCATAACCGCAACGGCGCATCTGATTCCCCTTATTTTTGCTTCTCCCGTAATTATGGCATCCTTAAGCCCTGTCTTTTCGCGGAGTTCCTTTTGCTTTTGGTCATAATCCGGAAAATCAATTGGATTTTTGCTTATCATGTTTGCGTCGTATTCGATAAAGCTGCCTTTGTCGACGGTCATTTCAAGCCTTTCGACAGCGCTCAGCCTTGAATGGTATCCGCAAGCCGGACAAACCTTGCTTGTTTTTTCAAATTCTTCCTGAAAACAAACATTCTGACACCTCGGGCACTTGAACATAAGATTGTCCGGTATGTCAACCTTTGAGTCGGCTTCATTTTTGGCGTCGCCGTCATTGAATCTTGTTTTCACTATTTTAAATAAATCTTCTAACAAGGCCATTCCCCCATGCGGTTTTTTATATCAGCGCTTTTATTTCATTTTTCTTCCTAAGTAACCTATGTCGTAATCCCCTTTTTCAAAACAAGGGTCTTTTATCAAATCAAGCTGGAAATCTATGTTTGTGTCTATGCCGTCAACGATAAATTCGGAAAGCGCCCATTTCATTTTCATAATAGCTTCTTCCCTTGTCGGGGCATAAGCAATAAGCTTTGCAATCATGCTGTCGTAATACGGCGGTATCACATATCCCTGATAAGCGGCGCTGTCTATTCTTATACCCGGCCCTCCCGGAATATGCAGCGCGGAAATTTTTCCCGGGCAGGGCCTGAACCCTTGCGCGGGATTCTCCGCATTTATTCTACACTCTATGGCGTGCCCTGTCAACACTATTTTTTCCTGGTCAAAAGGGAGTTTCTCGCCACAGGCTATTTTAATCTGAAGCTTGACAAGGTCGATTCCCGTAACTAATTCCGTCACCGGATGTTCCACCTGTATCCTTGTGTTCATTTCCATGAAGTAAAAATTCCTGTCCGCGTCCACAAGGAATTCTATTGTTCCCGCGTTGTAATATCCGCAGGCCTTTGCCGCTTTAACGGCGGCCTCGCCCATTTTTGCCCTAAGCTCCGGAGTCATAATCGGGCTTGGCGATTCTTCCAGCACCTTCTGGTTTCTTCTTTGCATTGAGCAGTCGCGCTCGCCAAGGTGCACTGTATTCCCATGCTTGTCGGCAATGATTTGAAATTCTATGTGTTTTGGGTTTACTATGAATTTTTCTATATAAATCCCGTCGTCGCCGAAAAAGTTCAGCGCCTCCTGCTTTGCTGCAATAAACTGTGCTTCAAGCTCTTCTTCCTTTTGGACAAGACGTATTCCCCTGCCACCGCCTCCGGCGGAAGCCTTAACCATTACGGGAAAGCCTATCTTTTTAGCGATTTCCATAGCTTCCCCCGCATCCCTGACAGCACCGTCCGAGCCGGGAATTACGGGAACTCCGGCTTTTTTCATTGTTTCCTTGGCCATAGCCTTGTCGCCAAGCATTTCTATTGATTTCGGGGATGGGCCTATAAAGGTTATCCCGCATTTTTCGCACATTCTTGCAAACGCGGCATTTTCAGACAAGAATCCGAACCCCGGATGGATGGCGTTTGCCCCAGTTATTTCGCACGCGGCAAGGATTGCCTTCATGTTAAGATAGCTGTCCTTTGATGCCGCTCCGCCTATGCATACCGCCTCATCGGCTATCTGTGCGTGAAGAGCGTTCCTGTCGGCAGTTGAAAACACCGCAACCGTCTTTATTCCAAGCTCCCTGCAAGCCCTTATTACCCTTACGGCAATTTCGCCCCTGTTTGCAATCAAAACTTTTTTGAACATAATATTCCCCTTGCTTCCATTAAACGCTTTTAAGGGCAAAGGATATTTCGGCGGAAACCGCCTTTTGCCCGCCGACCGATGCAATTGCTTTTCCGACGCCAATAGGCCCTTTTACCTTGATTATTTCGACTTCAAGGTCAAGCGTTTCGCCGGGAAGCACCTGCCTGCGGAACTTTGCGTTGTCCACCCCTGCAAGAAGCCCTATTTTCCCCTTGTTTTCTTCAAGCGAGAGTATGCATACCGCTCCCGCCTGGGCAAGCATTTCTATCATAAGCACTCCCGGAGTCACCGGATATCCGGGGAAATGCCCCTTAAACCAGTATTCATCCTCTTTAAGGTGCTTCCTTGCAACAATCCTTACCCCCGGCTCCATTTCAACTATTTCGTCTATAAGGAGGAACGGGTCCCTGTGCGGGATTATTTCCTTTATTTTTTCCTTGTCCATCAAAACGCTCATTGCATTTTCCTCCAAAGCCTATTCTATTCTCATGATAGGCTGGTCGAATTCAACCGGCGTGCCGTTTTCAACAAGAATTTCGGCAACAACCCCGTCGAATTCGCTTGCTATCTCGTTCATGAGCTTCATTGATTCTATTATCATCAGCACATCGCCTTTTTTCACCTTTTGTCCCACTTTTACGAAAGGCGGCTTGTCCGGTGCGGGAGCCGAATAATAAGTTCCCACTATCGGCGATTTTACTATTTTCCCGCAAGGAAGCGGCTTTGCGGCTTCGGCCGATGATGCGGGGGCCGCCTGAACCGATACCGCCTGCACCGGTGCCTGATAAACCGTTGCCTTTGCCGCAGCCGTTTCGATTTCTATCTTAAAATCCCCTTCGGAAATTGCCAGCCTGCCTATGCCCTTTTCAAGCATTTTGTCGATAAGAGCGTCTATGCACTCCATTGAATTTTCTATTTTCACGGACATAAAATCCTCCTAAAAGCAATTTGCTTCATTCGTATTTTTTAAAGCATACTGTAGCGTTGTGCCCGCCAAATCCAAGCGAGTTTGAAAGCGCGGCATAAACTTTCATTTCCCTGTTGCCCTCTGTGCAGTAGTCAAGGTCGCATTCCGGGTCGGGAGTTTTGTATCCCACTGTCCTGTGGACAAAGTCATTTTTTACCGAAAGCACTGTGGCGACTGCCTCAACAGCCCCTGCCGCGCCAAGAAGATGCCCTATCATCGACTTTGTGGAATTTATTGCAACCTTTTTTGCATGTTCCCCAAGGGCAATTTTAATTGCCGCAGTTTCATACTTGTCGTTGAGTTCAGTGGATGTGCCGTGCGCATTTATATAGCTTATGTCGCTTGCTTTAAGCCCCGCTTCGGTATACGCAAGCTCCATTGCCTTTGCGGCGGCCTCTCCGGCCGGGTCAGGCGAAGTCATGTGGTAAGCGTCGCATGTTGCCCCGTATCCGGCAATCTCGGCATAAATTTTTGCTCCCCTTGCCTTTGCGTGTTCAAGCTCTTCAAGCAGCAGCATTCCGCAGCCCTCGCCAAGCACAAAGCCCTGCCTGTCGGCGTCAAAAGGAGTTGAAGCCCTGTCAAGCTCCGTTGCCCTTGAAAGTGCCTTCATGTTGTTGAATCCGGCAAGCGAAAACTTTGTTATGCAGCTTTCCGTTCCGCCGCAAAGGCAAGCGTCAAGGTAGCCGTCCTTTATTTTTCTGAAAGCCTCGCCTATTGCGTGCGTTGAGGATGCGCAAGCCGTAACTGTCGAATAATTCGCCCCTTTGAAGCCTGTCTGCATTGCGACCGTTCCTGCCGCCATATTGCCTATCATCATGGGCACATAAAATACGGAAATCCTGTCCGGGCCTTTTTCAAGGAATTTCTGGTGCTCGTTTTCGGTAAGTTCAAGCCCGCCTATTCCGCATCCAATTATAACGCCCACGCGGTACGGGTCAAGGTCTTTCAAATCCGAACCCGCATCTTCAAGCGCATCCATGCTTGACACAACGGCAAACTGCGAAAAGCGGTCTATTCTCCTTGCTTCCTTTTTTTCTATATACTTTGAGCTGTCAAAATCCTTAACTGCCCCAACTATTTTAACATCAAAATCGGAAGCGTCAAACTGGTCTATAAAGGAAAACCCCAGCTTGTTTGCAGCGATATTTTCCCAAAATTCATTTACGCTTTTTCCGAGGGGATTTACTGTTCCCATCCCGGTAACAACAACTCTTCTCATAACTTCCCCCTTGAAACCCGGCTTACATTGAAAGGCCGCCGGAGATTTCTATTGTCTGTCCGGTGATATAGCCTGCCCCGTCTGAGGCAAGGAACGATACAAGCTCGGCGATTTCCTCCACCGTGCCGTATCTTTTAAGTGCAATCCTGTCAAGCACCGCTTTTTTCTGCTCATCGGTCAGAGCATCGGTCATAGGCGTTTTTATAAATCCCGGAGCAATTGCGTTTACGGTTATTCCCCTGCCGCCAAGCTCTTTTGCCGCAGTTTTCGTCATGCCTATAACAGCCGCCTTTGAAGCGGAGTAGTTCATCTGCCCTGCATTTCCGTAAAGCCCCGCAACTGAGGATACATTTATAATCCTGCCGCTTCTTTGCTTCATCATAACCGCTCCTGCGAATTTTGTCATGTTAAATACACTTTTCTGGTTTACGGCTATGACCATGTCGTAATTTTCTTCGCTCATGCGCACAAGCAAACCGTCGCGGGTAATTCCCGCATTGTTTACAAGCACATCTATCGTTCCAAAACGCTCTTTTACGGCGTCAACCATTTTTTCGCATTCGTCATGCTTTGAAACATCGGCAATAAAGCATTCCGCCTCAACGCCATATGAGCGGCATTCCTCAGCCGTCTGCTTTCCCCCGTTTTCAAGCTCCGCCTCGCCGCGGCAATTTATAGCAATGTTGTACCCATCCTTTGCAAGCCTTTTGGCTATGCATGCTCCGATTCCCTGGGATGCTCCCGTTACCAGTGCTGTTTTAGCCATTTTTTCTCCTCCGTTTTCCCCGCGGCAGAACCGCCGCAGCCAATTTTAAAAAACTCACCTGCAAAGCAGCTTTTCTGCCTGCGCGAACATTTCTTCAACAATTTCCTTAGCCGGCTGGATTTTGTTCACCATTCCGGAGATTGCCCCCGCAAGGAAGCTTCCCTCGTCGATGTTTCCGTCGACTGCGGCCTTTCTCAAAGAGCCGACCGTAAGCTTTTCAAATTCTTCCGGAGAGCCGCCCTCCCTTTCAAAGTTAAGCAATCCCTTGGTGTATTTGGTTTTTATCCCCCTGCAAGGATGTCCTGTAAAACGTCCCGTAACTATGGTATCGGTATCCTTTGCGTCAAGCACAAGCTGCTTGTAATTGGGATGTATCTGGCATTCCTCGGCAACAAGGAACCTTGTTCCCACCTGAACGCCCTCCGCGCCAAGCATAAAGCTTGCGGCAATTCCCCTGCCGTCGGCAATTCCTCCTGCGGCTATTACGGGGATTGAAACCGCATCAACCACCTGCGGCACAAGACACATTGTAGTGTTTTCGCCTATGTGACCGCCGGATTCGGTTCCCTCCGCAACCACCGCATCTGCTCCGGCCCTTTCCATTCTCTTTGCAAGGGCAACGGACGGTATTACGGGAATTACCTTTATTCCTGCCGCTTTCCAATCCTCCATGTATTTCCCGGGATTGCCTGCTCCGGTTGTTATCACAGGCACTTTTTCTTCAATCACAAGCTTTGCAAGCTCCTCGGCATTGGGGCTCATAAGCATGATGTTCACGCCGAAAGGCTTGTCCGTCAAGGATTTTGCCCGTCTTATCTGGTCCCTCAGGTAATCTATCGGTGCGGAGCCTCCCGCAATAATGCCAAGTCCCCCGGCATTTGAAACTGCCGCCGCAAGGGTGCTTTCTGCGACCCATGCCATGCCGCCCTGCAAAATGGGGTATTTAATTCCCAAAAGTTTGGTAATTCTGGTTTCCATTTTAAAATCCTCCAATTTTCAAAATAAGGAGCTTTAATACTCAAATATCACGGCGCCATAGGTAAGTCCCGCGCCGAATCCCACCAGCGCGGCCTTGTCGCCTCTTTTCAGCCTGCCCGTCCTTATTGCCTCGTCAAGGGCAAGGGGCACACTGGCGCTTGATGTGTTCCCGTACTTGTGGATGTTAAGGTAGAACCTTTCCATAGGAAGCCCGATTTTTTGCGCCGCCGTTTCGATTATCCTTATGTTTGCCTGATGGGGTATAACCAGGTCAAGAGCGTTTACGTCAAAGTTTATTTTTGCCGCGGCATTTGAAAGGGCATCCGGCAGTGCCTTTATGGCAAACTTGTAAACCTCTTTGCCGTCCATATACATATACGGGTCGTTTGTAGAGGGAAGCCCGTCGTCGATTTTAATCCTTTCTTCGGGCATAAAAGCATTGTGCGGCGGAATATTCCTGCAAACCATGCTTTTTGCGCCGTTTCCGTCCGCCCCAAGGAAAGAGGAATAGAGCGTTCCCTCGGAAAGACCTATTACCGCGGCGGCTGCGCCGTCGCCGAAGAGCACGCAAGTGCTCCTGTCGGAATAATCGGCAAGCTTTGTGAGGTTTTCGCATCCCACCACAAGGGCATGGTGCACATCTCCCGTGGCAAGGTATCTTCTTGCCATGTCAACGCCGTACACAAAGCCAGAGCATGCGCAGTTGACGTCTATCGCCATGGCGTTTGGCGCTCCTATTTCGCGCTGTATCATGCACGCCATGGATGGGAACGAGTAATCCGGACTTACACTTGCGGCTATTATAAGGTCTATATCCGCCCCGTCAAGCCCGGCAGCCGAAACAGCTTCCTTGGAAGCATAAGCGCCCATGTACCATGTCGGCTCTCCCTGCGAAAGACGCCTTTCGCTCATGCCCGTGCGGGTCTTTATCCATTCGTCCGAAGTTTCAACTATTTTTGCAAAATCCTCGTTTGTCACAACCATCGGCGGAATGTATGAACCCGTGCCTAAAATTTTTATTCCTGACAACTGGTTTTCCCCCTTAAAAATATTGTTTTATGACAGATTCTGTGATATATTTAATATGATGTGTTTTAAAGCCGGTATGCGGTATAATGCAAAATATTCATTCGCATTCAAACCTATTGTATTATATTTTAAACGCATTTGTCAATCTGTTTGCGGTTAAAAAATTACAATAAGATTACAAAAACCGGCTAATATTATTTTTCGTATGGGAGTTTATGAATATGAGTATGGTTTTTCTTTTTTCGGGACAAGGCTCTCAATATCCCGGCATGGGGAAGGATTTGATTGAATCATTCCCGCACCTTTCAAAGATTTTCAATACCGCAAGCGATATTTTGGGCTTCAACTTAAAGGAAAAATGCTTTGAAGGCTCTGCGGAGGAGCTTTCAAAGACCATCATTGCCCAGCCGGCCATCATGGCGACATCTCTTGCGGCATTTGAGGCGGCAATTATAAAAGGGCTTTCGCCGGTTGCGGTTGCGGGACATTCACTTGGAGAATATGCCGCGATGGTAGCATCGGAAATGCTCACGCTTGAAGACGGATTTGCAGTAATAAAAGCAAGGGCGGAAGCTATGCAGAAGGCCGCTGAGGAAAATCCGGGAGCAATGTGCGCCGTTTTGGGCAGAACCGAAAGCGAAGTCGAGGAAATCTGCTCTAAAATTGATGATTACGTTGTGCCCGTAAATTATAATTCCCCCGCGCAAACGGTCATAGCGGGAACTGTTAAGGGAATTGAAAAGGCGGAAGAGGAATTTGCCAAAATCGGGGCGAAAACGGTAAGGCTGAACGTTTCGGCGGCATTCCATTCAAAGCTTATGCAAAGCGCAGCCGATGAATTTTACGGAAAAATAAAGGACATAAAATTCCATAAGCCGAATGTCAAATTTTATTCAAATGTGCTTGGGGATGAACTTACAGATTTTTCGGATATGCCTTCCCTGCTTGCAAAGCATATGGTTTCTCCGGTAAGGTTTACATCTGAGCTTCAAAAACTTTCCGAAAACGGCGCATCCGCTTTTATAGAATGCGGCCCCGGAAAGGTTTTGACCGGACTTGTCAAAAAGACGCTTAAAGGCGCCGAGGCATTTAATATCGAGGATTGCGCATCGCTTGAAAAATGCGCCGCCCTTGTAAAGAAATAAGGAGAATTCTTATGCAGAGAAAATTTGCCATACTTGGCTTCCCATTAAAGCATACCATGTCCCCTCCCATACACAAAAGGCTCTTTGAGCTTGACGGCAAGGACGGGGAGTATCTTGTCTATGAAATTTCCCCCGAGGATTTGGAGGGAAAAATGCCGGAGCTTAACGCCCTTGACGGATATAATGTAACCATTCCGCATAAGATTTCCGTAATCCAGTTCCTTGACAGGCTTGATGAAACCGCAAAAAGATACGGTGCCGTAAACTGCATTGCAAATAAAAACGGGGAGCTTGTGGGCTTTAATACCGATTGCCTTGGATTTTTGCGCGCGCTTGAAAGCGCGGATATAAAACTTGGCGGAAAGGTTTTGCTGCTTGGCTGCGGCGGCGCCGGCAGAATGATGGCAATTGAAGCGGCCCTTTCCGGGGCGGAGCTTTCCATTGCCGTAAGAAAGGGATACGAGCATGAAGCTCAAAAAGTTATTTCTGAAATAAGGGAAATGGGCTGCAAATCCGAAATAAAAATTCTTACGCTTGGAGAAATTGACGGCGCGTATGATTTGCTTTTAAACGCAACTCCGGTGGGAATGTATCCCCATATAGACGAATGTCCTGTTCCCGATGAAGTTATAAGGAACTGCACCTATGTTTTTGATGCCGTTTACAATCCCGTAAAGACAAAACTTCTGCAAAAGGCGGCGGCTTTTGGCAAGAAAAGCGTCGGCGGGATGGCAATGCTTGTATGGCAGGCGGTTGCGGCCCATGAGATATGGGACAATTCATCGTATAAAATTTCCGATGTGGAAGATTTAATATTAAAAATGGAAAAACAGGTAATGGAGAATTTCAAATGAAGACCATTTTCTTGTGCGGCTTTATGGGATGCGGAAAAAGCACGATAGGCAAGGCTCTTGGAGAGGAACTCGGGTCCCCATTTTACGACCTTGACGAGGAAATAGTGCGCGGCGAAAAAATGAGCATACCAGATATTTTTTCGCAAAAAGGCGAAGGGCATTTCAGGGCTCTTGAAAAGCAATATATAACGAAGATTGGCAAAAACGGAGGAATTGTCGCAACGGGCGGCGGAGCAATGACGATTCCCGAAACGGCGGCGGCGGCAAAAGAACTTGGAGCCGTGGTGTTTCTTGATGTTCCGTTTGAGGTTTGCTATAAGAGGATACGTGGTGACAAAAACCGTCCTCTTGCCGCAAACAGCACAAAGGAGCAGCTTTTGGAGCTTTATCTCAAACGCAGGGAAATTTACCTGAAAAATTCCGATTTTGCCGTTGATGCCGACTGCACAATCCAAGAAGCTGTTGAAAGAATAAAAAAACTTTTATAAGATGTTAGAGGTTAGATGCCGGCAGCATGAGAAAATGATTTTTATGCGGAAATAGAAAACTCTAACATCTAACATCTAATCTCTAACTTCTAAAGGAGTGTTTTGCCATGGGCAGACAGGGTTCAAATACGGCGAAAAAAAACGCGGGCAAGGAAAAATCCTCGGGTGAAAAACGCCATTCAAAAGCCAAACAGGGCGAACTTGTTTTTGCGCTTGACATAGGCACAAGGACAATAGTCGGCATAGTCGGGCAAAAGAAGGGCGATACCTTTGAGATTGTTGACGTTGCGGTAAAGGCGCATACCAAAAGGGCAATGCGCGACGGCCAGATTGAAGATATAGACGAGGTTGCAAAGGTTGTAAAAAGCGTCAAGGACGAGCTTGAAGAGCGCCTTGGCATAAAGCTTTCGCACGTTTCGATAGCGGCGGCGGGACGCGCTCTCAAAACCCAGCATGTAAGAGTTGAGATAGACGTCGAGGGAAAGGATTCCATTACCGAGGAAATGGTGCGCAGCTTTGAGCTTGAAGCCGTTTCGCAGGCCCAAGCCCAGCTTGATGAGGCGCAAAAAGGAAAACCTGTTTCCTTTTATTGCGTCGGACACAGCATTGTAAATTATTATCTTGACGACTATCCGATAAAAAGCTTTGTGGGACATAAAGGCAAAACCGCGGCGGTAGATATGATTGCCGCATTCCTGCCGAGCATTGTCGTTGAAAGCCTTTACGCAGTAATGGAAAAAAATAAGCTTGAGGTTGCAAGCCTTACCCTTGAGCCTATTGCCGCAATGAACATAATAATCCCGCCTGAAGTAAGACTTATAAACATTGCCCTTGTCGATATCGGCGCCGGAACATCCGATATTGCCATTTCCAAAAACGGAAGCATTGTGGCCTATGCAATGGCAACGGTTGCGGGCGATGAAATTACCGAGGAAATAATAAAACGCTACCTTGTGGATTTTGAAACCGCCGAAAACATGAAGCTTGCCGCAAATTCGGAAGAAATTTCATATAAGGACATCCTCGGGTTTGAGCACAGCGTTTCAAGGGATGAATTTTTCAAGTCCCTTTATCCGGCACTTGACATGCTTGCGGAAACCATATCGGCAAATATAGTCGAAGTGAATGGAGAAGCCCCCGCGGCGGTATTCCTTGTCGGCGGAGGGAGCAAAATTCCCGGCCTTTCACAGGCAGTTTCGCAAAAGCTTTCGATTCCGGAAAACCGTGTTGCGGTCGGCGGGCATAATTTCCTTAAAAACATCATAACGGGCGATTTCAATTTAAACGGGCCCGAATATGTAACTCCGCTTGGAATTGCCGTAACAGCCGCCACACAGCAAGGCTATGATTTCTCCATTGTAACGCTTAACAAAAAGAAAATAAGGATATTCAATACAAAATCCCTGACCGTGCTTGACCTTTTGACGATAGCGGGATACAAATCCTCAAATATAATCGGAAGGACAGGCAGGAACCTTACATTCACCTTAAACGGGGAGCCTAAGACGGTAAACGGAGAACCGGCAACTCCGGCTGTAATAACAGTAAACGATTCTCCGGCAAACATAAATACTCCCATTTCGCAGGGCGACAACGTGACCATAATCCCTGCAAAAAACGGCAAAAATGCCGAAATCACCGTGTCGGAGCTCACCGGCGGGGAAGGTCCCAAAAACGTCTGCATATCCGGCATAGACTATAAATTCGGAAAAATTGCCTATATAAACGGCACAAGAGCCGAGGGAGGCTATAAGATTCAAAACTTTGACAAGGTTGAAATCAAAACCGTATCAACCCTTGGCGATTTGATTCTTTCCATGCCGTTTGACATGAGCAATATGCGCTTTTATAAAGGCAAATTGAAGCTTTCAGCGGACTATATATTAAGGGATGGCGATATGCTGACGGTCGAGGAAATCATTGAGCCCGCGCCGTCTTCACAGCCTGCTTTGCAGGCCCCTCCGAAAATAGAGGAGCAGAATGAAATCCCCGCCCCGCCAAAAGAAGAGCCGAAAGCGGAAAATCCACCTCCAAAACCGGAACCTCCAAAACAGACAAGGAAACCGGGAATACGGGTTCGGCTTAACGGCAGATATATAGAGCTTGAACCTCATGAGGACGGCTCCCCCAACTTGTTCTTGGAGCTTACCGCCCTTGCAAACCTTGACACTTCAAGGCCTCAGGGAACCGGGAACATAATACTCACCCTAAACGGCAGGGTTGCAAATTATACCGACATCCTGCAAGACGGAGATGTTGCCGTAATTGAATGGGAAAAGGCTTAAAGCAAACGCTTTAAGCCTTTTCGTTTTTCCTTTTTAAATTTTCCCTTGCAGTTGAAAGCATAAGCTTTATCCTGTTTTCCTGATTTACCCTTGTAGCTCCGGGGTCATAGTCTATTGCAACTATGTTTGCCTCTGGATGCGTCTGCCTTATGCGCCTTATCATGCCCTTTCCGACGATGTGGTTAGGCAGGCATCCGAAAGGCTGCGCGCATATGATGTTTTCCACTCCGGAATGTATAAGCTCCAGCATTTCCGCGGTAAGCAGCCAGCCCTCGCCCATTTTGTTTGCGGTTGAAAGATATCCCTTTACAAGGGACTTTGTCTTTTCAAAATGCTGCGGAGGATTAAACCTGCTGCCCTCGATTCCCTTTATTATTTTGTTCTGCATTCTTAAAAGGAATTTTTTAAGGACTGCGGATGCAACAAATTTTTTGTACCTTACATGATAAATCTGCGTGTCGACTATGTGATGGTCGCACATAAAGAGGATAAAATCCAAAAGTCCCGGCACAACGACTTCAACGCCCTCGCTCTGCAAGAATTCTTCAAGGCAGTTGTTGCCGAGGGGAGCATACTTGATGTAAATTTCCCCTACTATCCCCACTTTTATTTTGGGAACTATGTTTACCGGTATCGCTTCAAAATCCTTTACAATCCGGTTTACCTTTGCATCAAAGTCCCTTATGCCTATTTTGGATTTTATAAGCTTTTCAACCCATTTGTCCACAAGCTCATCGGTCTGGCCTTTGTTTATTTCATAAGGCCTTACCTGATTTGCAAGCCACATAAGAACATCCGCATAGCAAACGGCGGCGACAAGCTGGTACATAAGTTTTACTGTAAGTTTAAATCCCGGATTTTTTTCCATTCCGGAAAGATTAAGTGATACCACCGGCACATGCTCAAAGCCGTTCTTTTTAAGAGCCTTGCGAAGGAGATGGATGTAGTTTGATGCCCTGCATCCGCCACCGGTTTGGGTAATCATAAGCGCGGTTTTGTTTATATCGTATTTGCCCGATTTAAGCGCATCTATAAGCTGTCCTATTACAAGCAGCGCCGGATAGCAGGTATCGTTGTGCACGTTTTGAAGCCCCTCGTCAACGATTCCCCTGTGCGTTGTCCTCAAAAGCTCCACCTTATAGCCATGGGTGTTGAAAATCCTGCTTAAAAGCGTAAAATGTATGGGCAGCATCATAGGAATTAAAATCGTATATTCCCTGCGCATTTCTTCGGTAAAAAGAAGCCGCCCTTTTTCATCGTAAACAAGTTCAGCCATACCAAAATCCTTTCTCTATTTAAAACGGCAAACGCTGTTTGACAAAAATATGACACAATATATTATATCACTTTTGATTAGCGGCGGCAAGACAAGTTTAAAGCACCTTTGAAAGAAAATCCTTAAGCCTTGGATGCTTTGGATTTGTAAAAAATTCCGACGGCGGAGCCTGTTCTTTTATTTCGCCCTCGTCCATAAAGAGCACCCTTGTGGCAACTTCCCTTGCAAAGCTCATTTCGTGGGTGACAACGACCATTGTCATTCCCTGCTTGGCAAGATTTTTCATAAGCTCAAGCACTTCTCCGACCATTTCCGGGTCAAGGGCGGATGTCGGCTCGTCAAAAAGCATTACATCGGGATTCATTGCAAGCGCGCGGACTATGGCAATCCTTTGTTTTTGCCCGCCTGAAAGCATCTGCGGATAGGCTTGCGCTTTGTCTGAAAGCCCTATGAGCGAAAGCAGCCGCCTTGCGTTTTCCTCAGCCTCCGCTTTTGTTTGAAGCTTTAAATGCACCGGCGCAAGCGTGATGTTTTCCATTACGGTAAGATGCGGGAAAAGGTTAAAATGCTGAAAAACCATTCCCATTTTCATTCTTATGGCGTCAATGTTGCACTCCCTGCTGTTGATAAGGTTCCCTTCAAACCAAATCTCTCCGCCGGTTGGAACTTCAAGAAGGTTAAGGCATCTTAAAAACGTCGACTTGCCTGAACCGGACGGCCCGACGATAACGACTTTCTCGCCTTTGCATATGGTTTCGGAAATGTTTTTCAGAACAATGTTTTCTCCGTATTTTTTTTCAAGATTTTTAACGTCTATCACTTTTTGCGAGCCTCCTTTCAACCTTTCTTTGCAGCCAAGTCATAACCGTAACGAGCAAAAGATAAATAAGCGCAATTGAAACAAGCGGGAACATTGCGTCATACGTCCTTGCCTGAACGGCAACCGCGGCTTTGGTAAGGTCCGTTATCGCTATATATCCCACAACGGAAGTTTCTTTAAGCAAAGTTATAAATTCGTTGCCCAGTGCGGGAAGTATGTTCTTTATCGCCTGAGGAAGAATGATTTTCCTCATGGTTGTCCATGCTGAAAGTCCAAGCGAACGTCCCGCCTCCATCTGTCCCTTGTCGATTCCAAGTATTCCGCCGCGCACTATTTCAGCAACATAAGCTCCGGAATTTATTCCAAAAGCAAGTATGGCTATTATGATTCCGTTGTCCACGGATTTAAGTATTATAAAATACATTATAAGCAGCTGCACAAGGGTTGGAGTTCCCCTTATAACGGTCAGGTAGACGTCAAAAATCCTGTCGAGAATTTTCAGCCTGCCGCTCTGATAGCACCAGACTTTTCCGACCGCAACGGTCATTCCGATAATAATTCCCAATATCGCGGCAAAAAAGGTTATAAGAAGCGTAACTCCCAGTCCGCTTGCAAAGGTTTTCCACCTGTCCTCTTCGATAAAAGTCTGCACAAACTTATCCGCAATAAAGCTTGCGGTAAAAATTTTAAGTTCAAACATTTTTTTCAGCCTTTCAAAAATATTTGCTTAAAAAAAGTGAGGATAAGGTCATATCCCCACTTTAAGAAACGCCGCAAAAATTTTACTTTGCCACATGGTTTACAAGGAACTCGTCGATTTTGCCCTCGTCAATCAGCCTTTGCAGAGTGCTGTTTATCTGGTCAAGCAATTCCTTGTTGCCTTTCCTTACTGCAATAGCATATTCTTCTTCGGTTTTGGAGCCGTCAGCATAAACAAGTTCAAGGCACTTTATGCCGGTATTTTTTGCTACAATAGCCTCTGCGGGCAGCTTGTCGATTACGACAGCGTCAATTCTTCCGGCCTGCAAGTCCTGTACGGCATTCATAGCGCTTGAATATCCGCTGCAAGAAGCGCCGGAGTCCTGCAAAACGCCCTTGACTTCCTTGCCGCTGTCATCTTTATACCCGTTTATTTCGTCATTGACTATCGTTTCTCCGGTAGTTCCGGTCTGCACGCCTATTTTCTTTCCGGCAAGGTCTTCAAAGACGGTCACTTTAACATCCTCCGGCACAATTATATACTGTACGGATTTTACGTATTTTATCGAAAAATCCATCTGCTTTTCCCTTTCAGGAGTTACCGAAAGGCCGGATGCTCCAAAGTCGCCCTTGCCCGACGGAATGGCGGCAAGCACGCTTGAAAATTCAACGTCCTTTATTTCAAGCTCCACGCCCAAATCCTTAGCTATTTCATTGGCAATATCGACATCCACGCCAACCACTTTTTCGCCCTCCTTGTATTCAAACGGAGCGAAAGCGGCATTGGTGTACATTACGATTTTTCCTGATTTTTTAATATCGTCAAGCGTTCTTCCGCTTTGTCCGCAAGAAGAGAGTGCTGCAACACAAAGCGCTCCTGCTGCAAGTGCGGCAAGAATCCTTTTTATTTTTTTCATAATAAAAATCCCCCAAAATTCATCAATATAACATTAGTATTTTATCATAGAGCCATGCGAAAAGCAAGTTTTTAATAAAAGTTTTAAAAACTATTTTTCGCAAATTTCATAGGTTTATGCTTTAAAACAACAAGCCCGAACATTTAAAAGTTCAGACTTGTTGAATTTTTATTCTCTTGTTTTAAAAAGTTTGTTCCTCATTTTTTTCAATAACCGGTTGTATTTGCATCATTATTTTCTTATATATTTCATCATAAAGGCTTTTGGCCTTTTCATATTTTGCAGCGGAAAACGATATAAAAGGGTCATATCTGCTTTTTGATTCCCACAATGTCAAAGTATCTGCAATCATATCCATGTTATCCGAAAATGTTTCCCCTAACTTTCTGCAATTTTCTGCAAGCCTTTCAATATCATGCGTAAACGGAGGATATCCTCCTCTAAAAAGAATAATAGCTTTCAGCATTTTTTCAATTGCCTGCTGCAAATGATAAGTTGCCGTTCTTATTGCAAATTCATCGGGGAAATATTGCTCCATTGCTTTGCAGGCCATATAGTCATATTCGCCAAGCCTGATTAAATCAGAAATTCCTGTTGACATAGACATCAACCCCCTTTGAATTTATCTCATTCATCAATAATTGATTGCGTATGCTGTTGTAATGGATAATATCCGTTTCTGCACGTACAGCGCGTCGGAGCGGGCGCACGATTTCCAAAAATTCATCCTCATCATGCACATCAGGAGCATCTACTGCAAAATCCAAATCGCTTCCGATTCCACAGTTCATAGTAACAGCGCTTCCGAAAACAATAATCCTTTTAATTTTATCAATTTTTTTTGCAGTTTCAATCAAGCTTTGGACATCCCTTTGCATAGAAGGGAAGATATATTTCAATTCTTCCGCTCCCTCGCATCTTTTCGGAAAAACATACATTGCATTCACCCGCCCTATTTTTTTATCTATATTATACCATATCCTTTTTTAAAAACAAGCATTTTATATGCTTATTCCCACAGCAAAAACTCCCGAATCTTTTATGATTCGGGAGTTTTTTTAAATGGCTCCCCAAGTTGGACTCGAACCAACGACCCTGCGGTTAACAGCCG
>JAIHAL010000011.1 GCA_020054675.1 Oscillospiraceae bacterium | reverse complement strand
GTGGAATCTTCAAGAAAAGCAGCCGAGCTTTGTCGTGCAGGGCGCAAGCGATAGCGTGGCGCCCGTTGCCGAAAAGCCGGCGGAATAAGACATATAAAACAGGCGTTTTTTGGTGACTTTTTGTCGCCGGACAAAAAGTCACTGGGGGTTGCTTAATAACTTTATTTGCTTTAAAAGCAAGTTGAGGGGGTGAAACCCCCTCTAAAATAAAGCAAAATAATATAAACTAATATTTGCCAATTAAATTTTTCATGGACCTTCTGGTATCTTCAATTCCGTCGGGAACGGGATTGTCATTTTCTACGATAATCCATTCAAAACCACATTCCTTTGCGGCGTCAAGGATTTCGGAAATGCTGTTTTCGCCCTCTCCGATAGCGCAGGGAGTTCCGTTTTTGCCATCCTTTAAGTGGATAAGCCCTATTTTTTCGGCATTTTCCCTTATGTATGCCGCAGGGTTTACTTTGCTGTTGAATACCCAATAGGTATCAAGCTCAAGGCCGCAAAATCCCTTTATTACATCAAGCGGGATTCCAAGCTCCATGGGTTCAAACTCATGCGAATGGTTGTGGTAAAGGATGTTTATACCAAATGGCCTTGCCTTTTCCTTTGCGCTTTTAAGGATTTTTTCAAGGCTTTGCAAATCCTCCCTTGTTTTTGCGGGAGAAAAGGCGCAGACCACATTTTTGCACCCTATTTCATCGCAATAGCTTAAAATTTCGTCAATGTTGTCGCGAAGCCTTTCCGGCGATTCATGGGATGAAAGGGGAACAAGTCCTATTTCATTGAGCGCTTTTTTAAGCTCATCTGCTTTAAGGCCTGCAAATCCGGCAAATTCAACCCCGTCAAAGCCAAGCTCTTTTACCTTTTTAAGCGCCGAAATAAATTCCTCGCCGTTTTTGTAGCAATCTCTTATGGTATAAAGCTGCAATGCAAGCTTCATAATTTTCACCTCATATTTTCATTGAAATGGCGCAGCCTTTTTGGGAGGATTCAAAAGCGGCGTCGATAACCCTCATAACCCTGAGAGCCTGTTCCGGTGTGACGGTAAGGGGATTTGAACCTTCAACAGCGCTCTTGAACATTTTGTAATAATCCCTTGAATCGCTTTCAATTTTCGGGAGCGGGAGCTCTTCAAGGCTTTCCTTCGGGCGCGGAGCCATTGTTCTTGTTGGGCCTGCCGCGGTGTAGACGATTCCCTCGTCCCATTTCATTTCAACGGTGTTGGCGCGGACAATCCTGCCGGTGCAGGAAAAATCGTCAATCTGCGCTGTTCCGCCATCTCCGCTTATATGCCAGCGAGGCAGAGGGATGAACGTATAGGTATCCACTTCTACAAGTGCTGAAATTCCGTTTTCAAACTTCAAAAGCAATTTGAAGTTGTCGTCAACGTCTTTGAATTTTACCGAAAGCATATGCGCGTAAACTTCAACAACGGGGCTGTCAATCATCCACATAAGCTGGTCGATAAGGTGCACGCCCCAGTCGAGCAGCATTCCTCCGCCGGCCTCTTTTACGCATCTCCAATCGCCGGGAATTCCCTTTGAGCCCTGCACGCGGGATTCTATATAGAACGGACTGCCTATGGTTTTGTCTTCAAGTATTTTCTTTACGGTAAGAAAATCCCTGTCCCAGCGCCTGTTCTGGTGCACTGAAAAAAGCTTTCCCGTCTTGTCCCTTACGGAAATTACCTCTTCAAGCTCGCGGCTGTTCATCATCACAGGCTTTTCGCAGATTACGTTTTTGCCTGCCTGCATTGCCGCAATGGAAAGCTCCTTATGGAAGTTGTTTGGAGTTGCTATTATTACGGTGTTTATGTTTTTGTCGCCTAAAACCTCTTCAAGTGAGGATACGCCGTTTAGTCCCTTTTCACGCGCTTTTTCGACACGTGCGGGATTTATGTCATAAACGGCGGAAATTTCAAACCCCGGCAGGGTGAGGAGCATGTCGCAGTGCCATGCTCCCATTCCGCCATAGCCTATCAAGCCTATTTTGTACAATTCAAGTTCTCCTTTTCACGTTTTTATGCCCAATACATATTGATTTGCTCGCTGTCAAATATCATAAGCTTTTTAAGGATGTCTATTGCCTTTTCAAGTCCTTCTTTTGTCGTCATAAGCCCGTCTTCGTGTTCAATGGAAATAATTCCGTCGTAGCCGGCTTTTCTAAGCTCGCTGAAAATATCCCTCCAAACCTCCTCGCCGTGGCCATAGCCTACCGTACGGAAAATCCACGGGCGTTCAGCCATTTTGTCAAATGTTGTAGTGTCAAGCACACCGTTTATTCCGCAGTTGTATTTGTCTATTTTTGTATCCTTTGCGTGGAAGTGATAAATTGCGCCTTTAAGCTCCCTTATTGCAAGAACCGGGTCGATTCCTTGCCAGAAAAGGTGGGATGGGTCAAAGTTTGCCCCGATGGTATCTCCGACTGCATTTCTTAATCTGAGCAGGGTTTTGGGATTGTAAACGCTGAATCCCGGGTGCATTTCAAGGGCGATTTGCTTTACTCCATGCTCGTTTGCAAATGCGGCGGCCTTTTTCCAATATGGAATCAGCACTTCATTCCACTGCCATTCCTTTATTTTTTGGAAATCGTCAGGCCATGTTGCGACAACCCAGTTCGGATACTTTGCATTTTCGCTGTCGCCGGGGCATCCCGAAAAAGTGACAATGGTTTTTACTCCGATTTTTTCGGCAAGCAAAACAGCCGCTTCAAACTGCTCATGATAGTCGTTTGCAATGTCCTTTTGCGGATGCACGGGATTTCCATGCACGGAAAGTGCGGCAACTCCAATTCCATGGCGGTTTACGGCCTCCATGAATTTATCTATAAGCTCAGGATTTTTAAGGAATTTCCTTGCATCGGCATGAGCGGTGCCGGGATATCCTCCGCAGCCTATTTCAACCTCCTGCACGCCAAGGCTTTTTAAGTAGGCAAGTGTTTCATCTATTGACATATGTCCCAAAAGAACGGTAAATACTCCAAGTTTCATTTTAAAAGACCTCCGTTTAATCAAAGTATACCGGTTTGCCGGTTTTTGCTGATTCGTATATTGCGTCAAGAATTCTCGTTACGGTTGCGGCCTGTTCGGGAAGAACGGTAAGCTTGCCCTCGCCGCGGATTGCTTTAATGAAAGTAAGCTGTTCAAGCACCGGCGGGTCAACGCTTTCTCCGGCATAGAAATCAACTCCTCCGCTTGCCAATGACGGCTTTAAAACGTATTGCTTGTCATGCTTTACGCCGTTTATACGAAGACCGTCAATCATATCTGCGCCTGCCTTTGTTCCGCAAAGCTCCGTTTGGGCCTCCCTTACGTCAAGGGAATTGAGCGCCCAGCTTGATTCAAGCATTATTGTGGCCCCGTTTTCCATTACGATAAAGCCGAAAGCGCTGTCCTCAACGGTGAATTTGGACGGGTCCCACGCTCCCCAGGCATTGCCGGGCTCCTTTTCGGAGTTAAGCTTATGGTAAACTGTTCCAACAGCGTATTTCGGACGGTAATTGTCCATCATCCAAAGCGTGAGGTCAAGGGCATGGGTGCCGATGTCTATGAGCGGGCCCCCGCCTTGCTCGTATTCATTGAGGAAAACTCCCCAAGTGGGAACGGCCCTGCGTCTGATTGCCTTTGCCCTTGCAAAATAAACTTCGCCAAGTGCGCCCTCTTCACATTCCTTTTTAAGGTAGATGCTGTCCTGTCTGTAACGGTTCTGGTAGCCTATTGTAAGCAGCTTCCCTGTTTTGTTTGCCGCCTCAATCATAAGCGCAGCTTCCTTGTAGTTAATTGCCATTGGCTTTTCGCACATTACATGCTTTCCGGCATTAAGAGCGTCAACGGTTATAAATGAGTGCGAGCGGTTTGGAGTGCACACGTAAACCGCGTCAAGGTCTTCCTTTAAAAGCTCCTTGTAGTCGGTGAATACTTTTGCGCCTTCGGCGCCGTATTCGCTTGCGGCCTTTTGAGCCTTTTCAGGTATGAGGTCGCAAAAGGCAATTATGTCAAATTCTCCTGTTTGCTTCATGGCCGGAAGGTGTTTTCCGTTTGCAATTCCTCCGCAGCCGATTATGCCTGCTCTTATTTTATTCATAAATTTATCCCCTTTTTAAAATATTTATTGTGGTTATTGACTTTGCTTACAAGTAGATTATAATTAAAATAAAGTTTTTTGTCGTGTCAGCGAAAATTATTTAAGTGACAAAAGTAGCTATGTTAAGAGGGGATTTTTTATGCATGCAAGTTCGGGCGGAAGCTATGAGTATACAAGGGATAATTTTAAAGTTCCAACCTGCTGGATGGTTGAAAATGACGGGTGCCTGCCGCATTTTCACAGCAGCGTGGAGCTTACTTATGTGCTTGACGGGGAAATCAAGGCAATTTCAAACGGAAGGACTTATTTTCTCAAAAGGGGCCAGCTTCTTTTGTCGCCAAGCTATTATGTGCACAACTATATGACCGAAAGCACCTCAAAATCAATAGTGCTTGTAATACCTCTTGATTTTGTGCCGATGTATTCAAAGAGCATTGAAAACAAGAGCTTTGCCGAGTTTGTCTGCACGGATGAAAATCCCGAGGAAAGCGAAATACTGCATTGCCTTGAACGGCTTTTGGAAATGGACAAAATGCAGAACATGACCGTTAAAGGCTATATTTATACAATACTTGGGATTTTAACGGAAAAGCTTGGGCTTTCAGAAAAAGAGCCCAACCGCCAAAACGATTTGGCAAAGGAAATCCTTGTTTATTTGCAGGAAAATTTTCTTTCCCCGCTTTCCCTTGAAAGCGTGGCGGAGCATTTCGGATACAGCAAGAGCAGGTTTTCGCACATCTTCAACAGCTTTTTTGGCTGTGGGATAAACCAGTACATATCCTCTTTAAGGTGCAGAAAGGCCGCATCCCTGCTTGCCGAGGAATCAATGCCGCTGATTGATGCGGCGCTTAATTCCGGCTTTGACAGCATGAGGACTTTTTACCGTTCATTTAAGGCGCAGTTTGGAATAACTCCATCAGAATACTGCAAAAGTTATGCAAAAAAGTATAATGCCGAACCTTTCCCTCCTATTGCTGAAACGGAAGATGAAAGTCCGGCATGCATTAAGTAAAAAGCGGCCCGCCAAAAGGCGGAGCCGCTTTTAATTGAAAAATTCCTTGTAAACTGCATTTACAATATCGTTTGATATGGTATAAATCCCATACGAATTTTTTGCAACAGAGCAGCCGTTCGTTATAAAAACCACTCCGGTGGAATCCGACGGGTCGTAGTACATCCCCGAAACCATTCCGTAAGATTGTCCGGGATGCCCGTAAAGCCTCCTGCCCCTTACAAGATTATCCTCAATTGAAAGGCAAAGGCCTCTTTTATACTTTGCGGAAGAAAATTGAAGGCTGTTCATTTGGTCAACGTATTCTTTCGGCAGAATTTCAAATCCGCCGCATGTTCCATCGCCCGCAAGTGCAATTCCAAACTTGGCAAGGTCTTTTGCGGTTATAAACAAATCCCCGTACCCAAGAAGATACATCTGTCCAAGCGGGATTTTATCATAAGCGCTTTCAACTCTGCCCCAGCTTTTTGTATTGGCGCTTATTTTGCCGTCCTTGTAAATAAGGGCTATGTTTTCGGCATCGGAAATCCTTGTCCTTAAAAATCCCGCATCAATCCCAAGAGGTTTAAAAAGTTCGTTTTCGGCATATGTGTAAAACCTTTCTCCTGAGATCCCCTCAATCACTCCGCATAAAAGCCCTGCCGCAAGGTTTGAGTAAATGTATTTTTCTCCGGGCCTGTACTGGGTGAACATTCCGCCAAGGCTCATGAGCTCCGTCAGCGAGGGATAGTCATATCCGTCAGTAATGGTTTCATATGCGGGGGAGTCGACAATTCCGGAGGTATGCGTCATAAGCATTCTTGAAGTGATTGGCACATCCGGAAAAAACGGCGATTTCACTTCTATTCCCATATATTGCGAAATGTCGGCGTCAAGATTAAGCTTTCCGGCCGCGGCAAGCCGCATGGCAAGAATTCCTGTTATTGTCTTTGAAATTGAGGCAATCCTGTACTTTGTGTTTTCGGTTGCCTTTATTCCGTTTTTCACATCCGCATAGCCGTATGAATGCAGGTATATTACATCCTGCCCTTTAAAAACCGCAAGTGACATTCCTACGGCATTGTATTTTTGACAAATATTATCTATTTCCTGCCCCAGCAAATCGCTTTGGGCAGTTGTTGATGATTCGCTTTGCGGCAAAGCTGGGGTTTCCGTCATGCTTGAAGTTTGTGAAGTGGTTTCCGGCTTTGTTTTAGGGGATTCCGAAATTTTTTTGGTGCTTTGCAGCGGAAACGAAATTTTTGTGCTTTGTGCAACAGCAATTTGCCCGGACACCGGTTTTGTCTGTTCGATGTGAGCCGAGAAAAAAATCAGGCAAAGCGAAAACAGCAGTGCCGAAACAACGACGCTTTTCTTCATTTTGTCTTTTCTCTCCATATCATTTTTGCTTTTATGACATAAAATAATTATATTATGCTTTTAATTTTATGTCAATGCAAAAAGTCCATCAATATGGAGGGGATTGTTGGATTATTCTATTGATTTTACTTCATAGCCGGCATCTTCTATTGCCGCGCGGATTTCTTCATTGCTCTTTTCCGTTTCGGCAAGGGCAATTCCGCTTTCAAGGCTTACTTCAACATTTTTTGCCCCGACTTCTTCAAGGGCCTCCTTTACATGCGCAGCGCAGTGCATGCAGGACATTCCTTCAATGGTTATTTTTCTTTTCATAATAAATCCTCCTATTTAAAATTTCTTAACCTTAAAGCATTTGTCACCACCGAAACCGAGCTGAGGCTCATTGCGGCGGCGGCTATCATGGGATTTAAAAGCGGCCCTCCAAAAAGATGCAAAACCCCCATTGCTATGGGAATTCCAAGCACGTTGTAGCCGAATGCCCAAAAGAGGTTCTGCTTTATGTTCCTCATTGTGGCGCGGCTGAGCCTTATTGCGGTTATTACGCCGTTTAAATTGCCCTGCATAAGCACTATGTCGGCGCTTTCAATGGCAACGTCAGTTCCGCTGCCTATTGCAATTCCCGTATCGGCCTGCGCAAGAGCGGGAGCATCGTTTATTCCGTCGCCCACCATTGCAACGTTAAAGCCTTTTTCTTGAAGCTTTTCAGCCTCCTTTGCCTTGTCCTGAGGAAGGACTTCGGCAAGGACAAAATCAATTCCCGCCTGTTTTGCAATTGCCGCGGCGGTATTTTTTCCGTCGCCGGTAATCATTGCGCTTTTTATGCCCATTTTTTCAAGCTCTTTTATGACTGCGGGAGCTTCTTTTTTAATAGTGTCGGCAATGCAGATTATGCCCTTTATTTCGCCGTTTATTGCGCAAAATACTGATGTTTTTCCTTCAAGCGAAAATTTTTCGGCTTGCTTTTCAAAATCTCCAAGCGCTATGCCGAAATCATTCATAAGCTTTTTGTTTCCGACAAGAATTTTCTTGCCGTCAATTTGAGCGGAAATTCCTGAACCGGAAAGCGCCGAAAAGCTTTCAACTGTTTTAAGCTCAAGGCCTCTTTCCTTTGCAAGGGAAACTATTGCCGAACCGAGCGGATGCTCCGAAACACTTTCCGCCGAGGCGCAAAGCGCAAGCAATTCGTCCTGTGGGAAAGTGCCGTAAGTGACCATGTTTGAAACCTTTGGCTTGCCTTCGGTTATAGTTCCGGTCTTGTCAAAAATTATCATATTTGTTTTGCAGACATTTTCAAGCGCGGTGCCGTTTTTAATCAGCACTCCCTTTTGAGCGCCTCTGCCCGTGCCGACCATTATTGCGGTGGGTGTTGCAAGTCCCAGCGCGCAAGGGCAGGCAATTACCATTACGGATATGAATATGTTAAGAGCAAAGTCGAAATTTTTCCCTGCAAGCAGCCATCCCGCCGCGGCAATAACGGCAAGGGAAATTACAACAGGCACAAAAATGCCGGAAATTTTATCGGCAAGCCTTGCTATGGGCGCCTTTGAGCCTTGCGCTTTTTCAACGAGCTTTATTATCTGCGCAAGCACGGTTTCAGAGCCAACCCTTGTCGCCCGATATTTTACAAATCCCGTTTTATTTATCGAGCCTCCGGTAACAAAGCTTCCCGGAGTTTTGTCAACAGGCAGGCTTTCTCCCGTGAGCATGCTTTCGTCAACCGAGGTCGAGCCTTCTATTACTTCGCCGTCAACGGGGATTTTTTCTCCCGGCCGTACAAGGATAATATCGCCGATTTCAACAAATTCAGATTTTACCTGAATTTCTCTCCCTCCTCTCAAAACCGTTGCGGTTTTGGGGGATAATTGAAGCAGCGCTTCAATGGCGCGCGAGGATTTCCCCTTTGAAACGGCTTCAAGGTATTTTCCGAGCGTCACAAAAGTGAGTATCATTGCCGCCGATTCAAAATAAAGGTGCATTGCGTAATGCGTATCGCCCAAGGCAATTTTAAATACGGCGTAAATTCCATAGAGAAAAGCCGAAAAAGTGCCGATGCAGACAAGGCTGTCCATGTTTGGCGAAAGGGAAAAAAGATTTTTTATCCCCACGGTGAAAAATTTATATCCTGCGGCAATTACCGGCAGGGTTAAAAGCATCTGCAAAAAAGCAAAATTAAGAGGATTTTCCATTGGGTCAATTATTTTTGGCAAAGGCATTCCAAGCATATGTCCCATTGAAACAACAAGCAGCGGAACTGAAAAAACAATCGAAACAATAAGCCTGTAAAACAGCGGATTTTTCTTTCCGGATTTGTTTTTTTCGTCCTTTGCGACCTTGTATCCCGCCTTTGCCACAGCTTCTTCTATTTTTGCGGCAGGAAGGGATTTTTCGTCAAAATCCACGGTTAAAACTTCCGAAGCAAAATTGACTGATGCTTCTTTTACGCCGTCAAGCTTTTTTATTGAACGCTCAATCCGTGCCGCGCACGCCGAGCAGGTCATGCCTTCTATTTTAAAGGATTTTTCGCTCATAGGTTCCTCCTTTTTATACATTTAAAGTATACTTTTATTATATAACATAATTTTTTGTTGTCAATAAAAAATTAAGGAAGAAAACTTGACAAAGGTTGTCTATATTGTATAATCATAATATGGATGGATTTATCCATAAAAATTAAAAGGAAGAAGGGAAATCTATGCCGGAACTTAAAGGGTCAAAAACAGAAGCTAATTTGATGGCGGCTTTTGCTGGCGAATCGCAGGCAAGGAACAAGTATACATATTACGCCTCCAAAGCAAAGAAGGAAGGCTATGAGCAAATAGCCGCGCTTTTCCTTGAAACCGCTGAAAACGAAAAAGAACATGCCAAGATTTGGTTCAAGCTCCTTCATGGCGGAGAAATAGCGGATACAAAGGCAAATCTTGCCGATGCGGCTGCCGGTGAAAATTATGAATGGACCGACATGTATGCAAATTTTGCAAAGGTCGCAAGGGAAGAGGGCTTTAATGACATAGCCGCTCTTTTTGAGGGTGTTGCCAAAATTGAAAAAGAACATGAGGAACGTTACCGCAAGCTGCTTGAAAATCTTGAAACCGACAAGGTTTTCATAAGCGATGATGTCGTTGTTTGGAAATGCAGGAACTGCGGGCACATCCATGTTGGAAACAAGGCTCCGGAAATGTGTCCAGTATGCCGGCATCCCAAAGCTTATTTTGAAAGAAAAGCTGAAAATTATTGATTTTTTAAAGGAAGGGCATGCCCTTCCTTTTTTATTTTAAAAACTCCTGACTTCCAGCTAAAACATTTTAGTAAATTATAACTAAAAAAACAGATTAAAATATAATTTATTGTACAAACTTCCAAAAACCTATTGATTTTCTAAATATGTATTGGTATAATAAAGAAAACTATTAAATTTAACAAAATGCGGCAAAAAATTTATTTAGTTTTTATTTATTTTTAACATCAGGAGGTGTGGGAGTTGAAACGTCCCGACATAAGGTTTTTTGACATAGGCTTTATTTCTTTTTGCGCTGTGGTGGCTGTTTTTTCGTTTATTAGCTTTTTTAGTGATTTAAAGAGCGATATTTCCAATACCGCAAACATGATAGCAGTCCAGTGTTGCGCGGAAGAGGAAAATTGTGTTCCGCCGTTAAAGGAAAAAATCGGCGAGCTTAAAAATATTGCCGCAAACATTTCCGCAAAAGAAAATTTTAATGAGGCTTCTGTATCTGATGCTATTAAAGACCATAAAGAGCTTATGTTTATTTTTTCAAACGGAAAAGTTGCAGGAGAAAATAAAAATTTAAGCGGCATGGATTATTTTAAAAAGGCTCTTTCAGGAGAAACGGCAGTTTACAGCGAAAGAATCGGCGGACAGGATTATAGCCTGATTGCGGTTCCTGTTTTGGCTGGCGGGAAAACTGTCGGAGTTTTGGCAGGAAAATATAAATTTGAAGAACTGAATGGCTTTATTTCAAATCAGTATGAAAAGGTGCAGCGCTCGGCAGTGTTTTTAGGAATAAAGCTTATGCTGGTATTTCTTGTATTTGTTTTGTACATAGTTTCTATTTTAAGAAAGAAAACAGAAACCCTAAAAGAACAGAAAAATTGCCTTGATGCGCTTGCTTCAAATGTTCCGGGTGGATTTTTTTGCTGTGAAAACAGTGAACAGCTTGCCATGAAGCATATAAGCGAGGGTTTTTTGACGCTTACCGGATACAGCCGTGAAGAAATTGAAATAAATTTTGAAAATGCATTTATGAAAATGGTGTATCCGCAGGACAGGCAGGCGCTTTGCAAAAAAATAAAAAACTGCGGCGGATTTTTTGAAATGCAGCATCGCATGATACGCCGCGACGGAATTCAAATCTGGGTCCTCAACAAGGGTCAGATTGTCGTTAATGAAGACGGAGGCAGTTTTATTTATTGCGTGCTTGTTGATATAACGGGGCTTAAAAAGGTTGAAAGAAAGCTTGAAGAACAGCGGCGCGAGCTTGAAATAAGCAACGAAAGATATTCGATTATAATAAATCAAATAGGCTGCATTGTTTTTGATTATGATTTTTCAAAGGGCGAAGTGGTTTTCAGCAGGGCTTACAGAAGGGTTTTCGGATATTTTCCTTCAAGCGAGAATTTTCCGGATTATTTTATTGAGGAAAATTTAATTCATCCCGATGATGTTGAAAAATTTGAGCGTTTTTACAGCGCAATTGCAAGCGGTGCTAAGGATTACGAGGAAGAATTAAGAATAAGAGATGCCGATGGAAATTTTATTCCGTGCAATGTGCATACTACAATGATTTTTGATGAAGAATCAAAGCCTTTAAGGCTTATCGGCAGGATAACCGAACTTTCAAGATACAACAAAAAATTGCAGGCCGTTTCGGCAGAGCACTAAAAAAATCCCGTTCCATTAAGGAACGGGATTTTTTTAATATTTTCCATCATCGTTTTTAAAGCCGTTTTCATCGTCATCAAGATTTATTGTCGGCTGGGGAGCATTATCAAAATCATATGGCGTACCGAAATCAAACGGTTTATCATTTTGGGCAGGTGTTCCGAAATCAAAAGGTTTATCTTCTTGAGCAGGTGTACCAAAATCAAACGGCTTATCTTCTTGAGCCGGAGTACCGAAATCGAAAGGCTTATTTTCAGCTGATGTGCCAAAGTCAAAAGACTTGTTTTCCTGCATGGGTTCGCCGAAATCGAAAGGCTTGCTTTCGGCCGGTGCACCAAAATCAAACGGCTTGTTTTCTTCCAAGGGAGGGCCGAAGTCAAACGGTTTATTTTCCTGTGGCGCATTGCCGAAATCAAACGGCTTATCTTCATTTAAAGGGGCTCCAAAATCAAATGTCGGAGTGGATGCAAAAGAATTGTTATAATCGCCGTAATCATCTTCTTCTTTTTCAAAGTTTGCATCATATTTAAATTTGCTGAGCATTTCCTTCAAAATGTTGGACTGGCTTGAAAGCTCTTCGATTGCGGCGGCGCTTTCTTCGGCGGTTGCGGTATTGGTTTGCACGACTGCGGCAATTTCGCTTACGTTGTCGTTTATCTGGTTTACGGCATCAGCCTGTTCTTGTGCAGCGGAAGAAATAAGCTTGATTTGCTTGCTTATCTGCGATGCCCCGTCAACTATCACGTCAAGCGAAGAAGCAGTATCGCGGGCGATTTTTGTGCCTTTCTTTACGCTTGAAATTGAATTTTCAATAAGCGAGGTAGTTTGCTTTGCAGCTTCCGCGCTTTTTGCGGCAAGGTTTCTTACCTCGTCGGCAACAACGGCAAAGCCCCTTCCGGCGCTTCCTGCGCGTGCGGCCTCAACTGCGGCGTTAAGTGCGAGTATATTTGTCTGGAACGCTATATCGTCTATTACTTTTATGATTTTTGATATTTCCGCCGAGGATTTATTTATGTCGTCCATGGAGGAAAGCATATTGTTCATTTTTTCATTGCAGGAATGTATTTCATTTGTTATATTGTCAACAAGATTTTCAGTCTTTGCTGCGGCTTCGGCGCTGGAATTGACTTTATCGGAAATGTCAACAAGCTTTTCGGAGAGCATATCTATGGAATTTGCCTGTTGCGCCGCGCCCTGCGACAATGCCTGCGCGCCGTTTGAAAGCTGTACGGCGCCGGTATTTACTTGGTCTGCGGCTCCGTTGATGTTTTCAAATGTATTTCTAAGCGATGCAAGGATGGAATTGAATGTGGTTTTTATTTTTACAAAATCCCCTCTGAAATGTCCGGTCATTTCAAAAGAAAGGTTGCCTTCCGCAATATTGTTGAGAGCCTCTGAAATTTTGTCTATGTACTGCTTAAGTGAAAATACGGTTTCTTCAAGCGATGACGAGAGAACCCCTATTTCGTTCTTCTGGCGGGAAACCTCCACAGGGTCGCTTAAATTTCCTTCCGAAAGGGCTTTGAGTCTTTCGGTCGTCTTTATAATCGGCAGCGCGATATTCTTTACAATAATTGTTGTAATAAATATTGCTGCCGCAAAAAGTATAACGGCTGCTATCGCAAAAGTGGCAATTGTACTTGCTGTACCCGTTAAAAATTCATTTTTAGGCGCAACGGTGATAAGTATCCAATCGGTGTCCGGCACTGAAGCATAGCCTACTACCTGTGTTTTTCCGTCAAGCCGGATAAGTTTTGAGCCGGATTCGCCGTTTATTGCCTTTTGATAAATTTCGGCAAGTTCTTTATATTTTTTGTTTTTTTGAGCTTCTGTTATTGCATTGAAGCCTTTATCCACATTTTCAGTAATTTTATCTGCAATGGTAAGTCCGGATTTGTTTATTAGGTATCCGTGTCCTGTATCGCCGAATTCAACCTGTTCTATAACGCTTTGGATTTTATCAAAGCTGTAATATGCGGTAAGGACATAAAGCACATCGCCGCTTGAAATATTCAAAACCGGAGCGGCAATTATAAAGTATTTTGTGCCGTTTTCTCCGACAAACGGGTCGGAAACGGCGGTTACCTTTTCATTTTTTGCTTTCAGATAAAAATCTGAGCTTGTTACGCTTTCATTTATTTTATTGTTGGAAAGGGAAACAAAAATTTTATCGTTTTTGTCGTAAATAGCATAGCCTGAACACTTAAGCGTGGCCGCTTGATAAGTCATTTGGTTTGTAACAAGGCTGGAAGTGCTTTCAGGGTTTCTTATTATCGTGTTGCTGGTGGCGTTTTCAACCATTTTCATATAATAGCTTATTTTTGAGGAAACCGATTCGGCTGTTTGCACCGCAAGCGGGGAAACCATTTCGGTTAAGGTGTTGTTTGCTGTTGAGGATACTGAAATAAGCCCCACTGCCGATATTGTGACCGTGATTACAAATGATACAGCAAGCACAAATAAAATGAGTTTAGTTCTGAGTGTTTTCATTGATGACTATTCCTCCCGACGAAAACATAAATTACCATGGTATAATTCTGACAAAATTATACCATTCAGCCTCGCAAAAAGCAAGATTTTTTTACTAAAACCCACAACTTTTAGTAATATTAAATAATTTCGTCAGGCGTTTTTTATCACAAGGAAAGAAAAATTAATTTACATTCAAAATATATAAAACAAATGTAAATTTGACTTTTCCATCGGCAGATGTTATATTAAAAAATAATATTTTAGGAATTATTTGTATAAAATGCTGAGGGGGAGGAAAAATGCTTAAAATTTTTTTGGCGGAGGATGAGTATGTTGTCAGGGAAGGCATAAAAAACAACATAAATTGGGCTGAAGAAGGTTTTTCTTTTGTCGGCGAGGCTGGTGACGGAGAAACAGCGCTTCCGATGATAATGGATTTAAAGCCGGATATACTGATTACAGATATAAAAATGCCGTTTATGGACGGGTTTGAGTTGAGCAGGCTTGCCATTAAAAAGCTTCCGGGGATAAAAATACTTATACTTACCGGATACGGCGAATTTGAATATGCAAGAGAGGCTATTAAAATCGGCGCTGCGGATTATATTTTAAAGCCTGTTTCGTCATCGCAATTGCTTTTGGCAATAAAACAAGTGGCTGAGAGAATCGAAAGGGAACGTGAAGAAAAACAGCTTTTGCTTTATTACGAGCAGGAGATGCGCGAGAATCAAAAGCTTGAAAGATTTAAATTCTTTGACCTTTTGCTTCAAGGAAGCAACGCTTCTGCTGCCGAACTTTTGGAAAAAGCGGAAAAGCTGGGGCTGGATTTAATTGCCCATTGCTATTGCGTGCTTTCATTTCATATTTCATTTAAAGAAGATTTTTCATCAGATTTGCTTGCAATTTGTGCTCTTTCCCAAAAGGCGGAAGAAGCTTTTAAGGAAGTTAATGAAGTTTGTTTTTTTGAAAAAAGCGCAGATTGGTGGATTTTTATTATAAAAGCGCAATCGGAGCAGATGCTGCGAAAATGCGCCGAAGATTGCATCGAAAAGCTCAAAAGGATAATGGAGAGCGGCTGTTATGAATATTTCGGCGGCTTTGGAAATCCTGTTTTCAGGCTATGCGATATATGGAAGTCTTATCATGACAGCGGCAAAGCTTGCGCAAGAAGGCATTTTCCCGGTACAAACAAATTTGTTTTTTATGGGGATATTGAATGTGAAGATTTTGATGTTAAGGCTGCACATCCTTTTGAGCGTTCGTATGTGATGAATTTTTTAAACAACGGCATTGAAGATGAAATAGAGCCTTTTGTTGAAAACTATTTTAATCCGGAGGTTTTTGAGGGGTTAAAATCCGTTTTATTCAGGCAGTATGTGCTTACCGAGGTTTATCTTTGCACATTCGGCTTTTTGCAGAAATGCGGCATGGAAAAGCTTTTTGAGGATGAGGGGATAAGCCTTGGCGAGGCCTCAAAGCATATTTATTCCCTTGAAGATGCGATTTGCGAAATAAAAAAGCTGCTTCTTGCAGGAATAAAAGGCAGGGAAAAATCGGAAAAAGGGAAATGCTCAGATATTGTTAAAAAGGCAAAGGAATACATAGAAAATCATTTTGACGAGGATATTTCCCTTAACTTGGCGGCGGCAAGCGTAAATTTAAGTCCAAGCTACTTCAGCGCGCTTTTCAGCCAAGAGGCGGGATGCACTTTTATAGAGTACCTTACCGATGTAAGAATGCAAAAAGCGGCTCAGCTTTTATCTGATACCGACATGAAGATAGTGGATATAGGTTTTGAAATAGGATATAGGGATTCCCATTATTTTGCCAGCATATTCAAGAAAACTTTTGGCTGTACGCCGAAAGAATACCGCGTCGGCAAAAGGAGGGAATAAAATGAAAAAAATCAAGCCGTTTTTTTCGTTGAAGCAAAAGATGCTTTTCAATTCATTTATAATTTTGATTCCTCTTGGAGTTTTGACAGGATATTTAATTTTTTCGCTTATACATTTCGGCAATGCTTATAATCAGATTGTAAAAAATATAACTATAGCAAACAGCTACAACATAAATTTCAAGGACCAAGTCGATTACAGTATGTATAAAATCGTGATAGGCGCCGTGGGAAGGGATAAGCTTGAAAAGAAAAGCGATATACAGAATCCTTACGAGCTTATAGATGATGCACGCAGAAAATTCGAATACCTTAAAAACATAACGGTGACAAAAAGCAATTTAAGGCGCATAGATATGCTGCTCAAAGACTTGGATACGCTTTCCGACAGGATTGATGATATAATGGCAAACATTGAGGCCTCCGGAAAATACGATGAAAATATAAATCTTTTGGAAATGAATGTATATATCTTGACCGAGATAATTCAAGAGCAGATACAGGATTACATATATTACGAGGCGTCAAATTTTGAAATTATCCGAAGCGAGCTTGAAAAAAACCTTAAAACCGCCATAACCGTAAGCCTTGCGGCTTTTGCGTTTATTTTAGCCGGTGGAACTGCCGTTTCGGCTTTTGTTACCCAAAGCATAGCAAGGCCTGTCAGAAGGCTTTACGAGGCTACGAAAAAAGTGTCCGCGGGAGATTTTTCAATAAGAGTGCCAAAGGGCGGGACTTATGAGCTTTCAGGACTTGCGGAAAGCTTTAACCAAATGACCGAAAGAATAGGAATGCTTGTAGAGGATATAAAAACCGAAAAAGAAAACAAGCGCCTTGCGGAATTAAGGCTTTTGCAGGCTCAAATAAACCCGCACTTCCTTTACAACACGCTTGATGCGATAAGTTGGCTTGCAGAGGGCGGGCAGAATGAAAAAGTGGTTGAGATGATAGGTTCGCTTTCACGCTTTTTCAGGCTTTCTTTAAGCGAGGGCAGGGATTTTATTACCGTAAGGGAAGAGGAGGCTCATGTAAGAAGCTATCTTGAAATACAGAAAGCAAGGTATCAGGACATCCTTGAGTATGAAATTGACATTGACCGGTCTTTGCATGAATATTCCTGTTTAAAGCTGCTTTTGCAGCCTCTTGCGGAAAATGCGCTTTACCATGGGATTAAAGAAAAGCGCGGCAAGGGGCTTATAAGGATTTCCGGCCGGTTTGAGAATGGAGATATTATTTTTTGCGTCAGCGACAATGGGGCAGGAATTCCTGAAAAAGAACTTGAAAGGATTTCGTGCGGGCTTCAAAAAGGTTCTCTTGAAAGAGGCAAGGGCTTTGGGCTTTCAAATGTTGACGAAAGGATTAAGCTTAATTACGGTGAAAATTATGGGATAAGGCTTGAAAGCGTTTTGGGGGAGGGCACGAGCGTTTTTGTAAAAATACCGGCTTTAAGCGGAAAATTTTAGGCTATAAAATTTTGCCGTAAAAAAACAAACTTGCCATCAAAAAAAATTGCACAAATGAAAATAAAATTTTCCGTATAAAAATGAAACGGCATATGGTAAATTGATATTGCAAGAAAACAGCGGCTATGCTGTTATTAAGGAGGAATATGAATTGAAAAAGTTTCTGGCAATGTTTTTGATTGGCGCGCTTGCCGCCCTTTCTTTCTCAGGGTGTTCAAAGACACAGGAAAGCTCTTCAGCAGCAGGAGAAACTACTAAGGCGGCAGATAAAGCTTCCGGCGATTTGGTAGTCGTTGGATTTTCGCAGGTTGGCGCTGAATCGGATTGGAGAACCGCAAATACCGAGTCCATGAAATCGACCTTTACAGAGGCAAACGGTTACTCGCTGATATTTGACGATGCACAGCAAAAGCAGGAAAACCAAATCAAGGCAATACGCAATTTCATTCAGCAGGATGTTGATTACATAGTCCTTGCGCCGGTAACCGAAACAGGCTGGGATACGGTGCTTAAAGAGGCAAAAGATGCCGGAATACCGGTAATCATCGTGGACAGAATGATTAAAGTTTCAGACGACAGCCTTTTTACCGCATGGGTAGGCTCGAACTTTGAAAAAGAAGGCACCGACGCAGCAAATTGGCTTGCGGATTATTTGAAACAAAAAGGAAAGGATTCCGAGGATGTAAACATTGTTACACTTCAAGGAACGATTGGTTCTTCAGCACAGATAGGAAGGACGAACGGCTTTAACAAGGTTGCCAAGGAACACTCGAACTGGAAGATTCTTGCCCAGCAGACCGGAGAATTTACACAGGCCAAAGGGCAGGAAGTAATGGAATCGTTCCTTAAATCCTATCCGGATATAGACGTTGTTGTTGCCGAAAATGACAACATGGCTTTCGGGGCAATTGATGCCATTAAAGCGGCAGGCAAGACCTGCGGCCCCAATGGCGATATAACCATTATCTCGTTTGATGCGGTATCCGCTGCATTTGACGCTATGGAAGCAGGAGATATAAACGTAGATATCGAATGCAATCCTCTGCATGGTCCGCGCGTGGCTGAAATAATCAAAAAGCTTGAAGCCGGAGAAAAGGTTGAAAAGCTGCAATATGTCGCTGAGGGTATATTCCCCGCTGAAACGGCGGCAAAAGACCGTGTGGGTCGCGCATACTGACGGATGTTTTGTGCTTGCAAGGTAATTTTGCCATAAGAATCGGCCGGAGGAAAAATGACTTCCTCCGGCTATTTTTTCAGAAAGGGGAAACAAAGTTATGGAGCCGGCAATCCTTTTGAAAATGAGAAATATAAGAAAAACCTTTCCCGGGGTTGTGGCGCTGGACAACGTTGATTTTACGCTCAGGGCCGGCGAGATACATGCTCTTATGGGGGAAAACGGGGCGGGCAAATCCACGCTCATAAAAGTTCTGACCGGTGCGGTGGATTTTGAATCCGGAGAAATATACATAGGGGACAATCAGCAGAGGATTGTGAACCGTTCCCCACAAGAGGCGCAGAAAAACGGAATAAGCACGGTTTATCAGGAGGTCAACCTCTGCCCGAACCTTTCGGTTGCGGAAAATCTTTTTATAGGCATGGAGCCTAAAAAAGGCGGATTTATCGACTGGAAAACCATGAAAAAAAGAGCAAAGGAAGTTCTTGCGGGGCTTGATATAAACATTGATGTTTCGGCAAACCTTGAAAACTATTCCATAGCTGTCCAGCAGATGGTCGCCATTGCGCGCGCAGTTAACATGTCGGCAAAAATACTCATTCTTGACGAGCCGACTTCATCGCTGGACGATGATGAAGTGGAAAAGCTTTTCAACCTTATGAAAAAGCTTAAAGCAGGCGGTACGGGAATTATATTCGTAACTCATTTCTTGGAGCAGGTTTATGCGGTATGCGACAGGATTACAGTCCTGAGGAACGGCGCGCTTGTAGGGGAATATGAAATTGAAAACCTGCCGAGGCTTGAGCTTGTGGCAAAGATGCTTGGAAAGAGCTTCGACGACCTTGAAGCAATCAAAAGGGGAAACATTCCGGATGTCAGCGGAGAAAATCCCTTGATAGAGGCAAAGGGGCTTGGATGCACAGGCACTATAAAGCCATTTGACTTGCAGATTAAAAAGGGCGAGGTAATAGGACTTACCGGACTTTTGGGCTCCGGACGCTCGGAGCTTGCAAGGAGCCTTTACGGCGCCGACAGGGCGGACTGCGGAGAAATCCGCATGAAAGGGGAAAAGCTGGCTGTAAAATCCCCGCTTGACGCAATGAAATGCGGGATGGGCTATCTTCCCGAAAACCGCAAGGAGGAAGGCATTATTGCAGACCTTTCCGTAAGGGAAAACATAATGATTGCCCTTCAAGCCAAAAGGGGAGTGTTTAAACTGCTCGGCAGAAAGGAACAGGAAGAATTCACAAGCGAATACATAAAGCTTTTGCAGATTAAAACGGCAAGTCCTGAAACTCCGATAAAGCAGTTGAGCGGAGGAAACCAGCAAAAGGTCATTCTTGCCAGATGGCTGCTCACACATCCGGAATTTTTGATACTTGACGAACCCACAAGGGGAATTGATGTTGGCACGAAAACCGAAATACAAAAGCTTATAGCAAAACTTGCCGACGAGGGGATGAGCATAATGTTCATTTCTTCCGAAATAGAGGAAATGCTTAGGGTCTGCGGCCGAATGGCCGTGCTGCGCGACAGGAAAAAGGTCGGGGAAATCTCCGGTGAGGAGCTTTCTTCCGAAAACATAATGAAAGCTATTGCCGGAGGTGCGGGAAATGCCGGAAATTAAGGGAAGAATCAAAAAAATAACTTCACACAGGCTTTTTTTGCCGCTGTTGTGTCTTGCGCTTGTTTTGCTGTTTAATATTGCAACAACTCCGGATTTTTTCAAAATAAGCATAAAAAACGGCATGCTTTACGGCTATACGATTGATATAATCAACCGCGCAAGCGAACTTGTGATACTTTCAATAGGAATGACGCTTGTGGTTGCCGCATCGGGCGGTACGGATATTTCAGTCGGGGCGGTAATGTCGGTTGCGGCGGCAATATGCTGCTTTATCCTTTCCGGAGGGGAGCATTCGGTTTCACAGTATCAGAATCCCTTTGCGCTTGGCATTATCCTTGCGCTTTTGGCAAGCTTGCTTTGCGGATGCTTCAATGGCTTGCTTGTGGCAAAGCTTAAAATCCAGCCGATGGTGGCAACGCTTATTCTTTTTACCGCCGGAAGGGGGATTGCCCAACTGGTTACGGAGGGGCAAATCACTTACATAAGAGTTCCGGGATACAAGATTTTAGGTTCGGCAATACCGGGAATCCCGCTGCCGCTTCCTGTTTTTGCGGCGGTTTTTGTGGCTTTGATAACTGCGCTTGTACTTAAAAAGACAGCACTTGGAATTTACATCCAATCTGTTGGGATAAATTCAAAAGCTTCAAGGCTTGTGGGGCTGAAATCCTCAGCGATAATATTTTTCACATATGTTTTCAGCGGACTTTGTGCCGGAATGGCAGGCCTTATAGCCTCGTCAAGAATTTATTCCGCCGATGCCAACAACATAGGGCTTAACATGGAGCTTGACGCAATTCTTGCCGTGGCGCTTGGCGGCAACAGTCTTTCGGGAGGAAAATTTTCATTGCTTGGCAGCATAATAGGTGCTTATACCATACAGGCGCTTACCACAACGCTTTATGCAATGAATGTTTCGGCGGACCAGCTTCCGGTTTACAAGGCAGTGGTTGTGGTGCTGATTGTTTCTCTGCAATCTCCCTTTGCGCATAAGCTTTTGCAGAAGCTTAAATCAAGGCTTTTGTCCGGGAATTCGCAAAGGAGGGCGGCATAAATGAAGCTTGAAAATTTCTTTAAGAAGGTAAACGGGCAAAGCTTTATGCTTTCCGTTACAATAGGACTTTTTGCCGTAATGTATATAATCGGCATGATTGTTTTTGCGTCAAAGGGATTTTCAAATTTGCAGGTATTTTTGAATCTTTTTATTTCAAATGCGGGACTTATTGTTGTGGCATCCGGAATGACTGTGGTTATGATTGCCGGAGGGATTGACATATCGGTAGGCTCTGTGGTCGCCATGATTTGCATGATGCTTGCTTCTTTTATGGAAAAGGGAGGAATCAGCGCTCCCGCGGCGGTGCTTATATGCCTTTTGACCGGTCTTGTTTTTGGTTTGGTTCAGGGATTTTTGGTTTCGTATTTTGGCATACAGCCGTTTATAGTCACCCTTGCGGGAATGTTTTTTGCAAGGGGCATGACTGCAATCATAAGCACGGAAATGATAAGCATAAAAAATGAGCTTTTCTTAAAATGGGCAACGGCAAAAATATATCTTCCTTTTGGGGGATACGTCAACAAAAAAGGGACAATGATTTATCCGTATATTTATCCCAGCGTAGTGGTTGCGCTTATTGCCCTTGTGCTTGTGTTTGCAATGCTTAAATACACAAAATTCGGCAGGTCGCTTTATGCGGTCGGAGGCAATGAGCAGTCGGCAATGCTTATGGGGCTTGACGTAAGAAAGGTAAAGCTTAAAGCATATGTGCTGAATGGCTTTTTGTGCTCGCTTGGAGGGGTGCTTTTTGCGCTTAATTCATGCTCCGGTTTTGTTGAGCAGGCAAAGGGTTTTGAAATGGATGCTATAGCTTCGGCGGTAATAGGCGGAACGCTTTTGACCGGAGGAGTCGGAAATGTCATAGGCAGTCTTTTTGGAGTGCTTATAAAGGGAACAATAGAAACCTTTATCACATTCCAAGGCACATTGTCATCGTGGTGGACCAGAATTACAATAGCCGCTTTGCTGGCGTTTTTCATAGTGCTGCAAAGCCTTTTTGCAAAAGCAAAGGAGAAAAAATAAAAATTTCAAAAAAACTTAAATATAAAATATTTTTTGAACCGGCTTTTATCTGCGGATTAAAAAGCCGGTTTTTATTTTTGTGCATGTTCTACAAATGATTTTAGAAAAACCGGATTTGTCAGGCTGAACAAAAGAATTCCAAATGGCAACTTATGCTGTTTTTCTTCTTCAACTTAAACATTTAATTATATAATATACATAATATTAAACGGCTGTTTGGCTGCATAATGTCTAATTTTTACGGTAAAAAATATCGGATTTTTAATATAGTGAAGCTTTTAAAACCATGCTACAATATATACAAAAGAAAAGGCGGCCCCGGTTTTGAAAAGGTTTTCAGAAAACGTATGCACGAAAAATCCAAAAATGCGGGCACGCCAATGACATTTGAATCAGGAGGTATATTTATGGCGGCGTTAACAAATGCTTCTTCCACAAAAAAGAAAACGTTTAACCAAAAAATGCAAGGCTATAAATTGTTTTTGCTTGTGCTGCCGTTTTTGGTGCTTATTTTCCTTTTTGCGTATTATCCGCTTTACGGATGGATATATGCTTTTTATGATTACAGGGCCCCGCTTAAGCTTGAACAATGTCAATTTGTAGGCTTTAAATGGTTTTCAACCCTGTTTACCAATGCAACCCAATTAAAACAGCTCGGCAATGCGCTTATAAACACATTCGCAATGAGCGGGCTTGGAATACTTACTTCCGTGCTTCCGGTTGCGTTTGCAATATTTCTTACGGAAATAAAAAGCGCGCGGTACAAAAAATTCGTCCAGACGATGACAACTCTGCCGAACTTCATAAGCTGGGTGCTTGTTTATTCGCTTGCATATTCCCTTTTTACAAACTCGGGATTTTTCAACAAGCTTTTCATGAATCTCGGCTGGATAGAAGAACCTATAAAATTCCTTGACAGCGACAACCATGTATGGCTTATGATGTGCCTTTGGGGCATATGGAAAGGCCTTGGTTGGGGCGCAATTATGTACCTTGCCGCAATAAGCGGAATCGACCAGTCGCTTTACGAGGCCGCAAGGGTTGACGGCGCAAACAGGTTCCAGCTTATGAGGCACGTTACGCTTCCGGGAATACTTCCGACATATTTCGTGCTTTTGCTCCTTTCAATAGCAAACATTCTTTCAAACGGAATGGAGCAGTATTACGTGTTCCAAAACGCTTTCAACAGGGAGCACATTCAGGTGCTTGACCTTTATGTTTATAACATTGCAATGGGCTCGTCCCACAGCATGTCGCTTGCTACCGCAATAGGAATTATGAAGAGCCTTGTCAGCGTTACGCTTCTTGCCGTTGTAAACGGACTTTCAAAAGCATTCCGCGGAGAAACCATTGTTTAAGGAGGCGTGGAGAATGGCAATAAGAAATAAAAACGCAATTAAAATGACTCCGAACGACGTGATATTCAATATACTCAACTATTTGTTTTTCGGGCTTTTCACTTTGATTTGCATATATCCGTTTTATTACCTGATAATAAACACGATAAGCGCAAATGACCTCAGCAAAAACGGCGATATCATGTTTTATCCGAGAGGAATACATTTTAAAAATTACATTGACATATTAAAGCTCAACGGGCTGGCTAATTCCGCACTTGTTTCTGTGGCAAGAACCGTTGTCGGAACAAGCGCAACCGTGCTTGCGTCGGGATTTTTAGGGTTTATGTTCACACAGAACAAAATGTGGGGCAGAAAATTCTGGTACAGGTTTATGATAATCACCATGTACTTTAATGCCGGAATCATACCTGTATACATGACAATGAAAAATCTGCACCTTACAAATACGTTTTGGGTTTACATAATTCCGGCAATCGTTCAGCCGTTCAATATAATCCTTGTAAAGACGTTCCTTGAATCCATTCCGGCATCACTGCAAGAGGCGGCTGAAATAGACGGCGCGGGCGTGCTGACGATATTCTTTAAAATTATTCTGCCGCTTTCAACGCCAATACTTGCAACCATTGCAATTTTTGCGGCGGTAGGGCAGTGGAACTCGTTCCAGGATACGTTGCTTTATGTTACAGACCAAAAGCTCTATCCGCTTCAATATGTGCTTTACACATATATAAATCAGGCAAACTCGCTTGCATCGCTTATCAAAAACAGCAGCGGGCTTTCGGGAGAGGCAATTGCGGCAAACCTTGCCACGACCCAAACTCCGGTTTCAATACGAATGACCGTTTCGGTAATAGTAGTGTTCCCTATACTTCTTGTATACCCGTTCTTCCAAAGATACTTTGTAAAGGGTATAATGATTGGTGCGGTAAAGGGATGATTAAACAGATTGGCATTTCCCTTGCGGGAATTCCATTTATAAATGCTTTTTAAATTAAGGAGGATAATTATGAAAAAAGAGTTGACCCGAATTTCGGCAGGACTTATGGCTCTTGCCATGGTTGCCGGTCTTGCGGGCTGCGGAAACGGCAGTTCTTCATCAAGCTCAAGCTCCGGCTCAAGCGCTTCCGATTCCTCAGCTTCAGGCGAAAAGAAGTATGACAAATTCATTACGGTTGAAATGTTCAACACACAGGCAAACTATCAAGGCATTATGTCAGGATGGTTCGCAAACATCGTAAAGAAAAAATTCAACATGGAAATCAACCTTATTGCCCCTAACGTTGCAGGCGGCGGAGATACCCTCTTCCAGACGCGTTCGGCTGCGGGCAAGCTCGGCGAGCTTATTACAATCGGCTCCGAAAACGGACGCCTTGCAGACTGTGTTGAGGCAGGACTTATTATGGACATCACCGACAAGGTGAAGGACAAGACAAACCTTCAAAAGTACATGATAGGAATCCGTGCGATAAACGATTTAGTTTCAAAAGATAAAATTTACTGCATACCGTCAAGCGTTTCAGAACAATCCTGCACAACCCCGTCGGAAGGCCTTGACCTTACATTCGGACCTTATATCCGCTGGGATTACTATATGGAAGCAGGCGCTCCCGAAATGAACACGCTTGAAGATTTGCTTCCTGTACTCAAAAAGATGCAGGATGCGCATCCTACAAGCGATACAGGCAAGAAGACCTATGCTTTCTCCCTCTTTAAAGACTGGGACGGCAACCTCATGTGCCTTGCAAAACAGCCTGCCTGCATGTACGGTGTTGATGAAAACGGATTTACCCTTGTTTCCGCCGACGGCTCGGATGTGCAGAGCATCATTGACAGCGACAGCCTTTATGTAAGAAGCCTTAAATTATTCTTCCAGGCAAATCAAATGGGACTTATGGACCCTGACTCCACAACACAAAACTATGACACTCTCTTTGCAAAATATCAGGATGGCGCGGTTCTCTTCTCGCCGTGGCCGTGGCTTGGTCAGGCAGCCTACAACACTGTTGACAACAAGGCCGCAGGAAAGGGCTTTATGTTTGCTCCCGTTAAGGATATGAAGATATACTCATACGGCTGCGCACCTGCAAACAAGTATGTTATAGCAGTCGGCAACGAAGCTCAGGACCCGGATAGAATGGTTGATTTCATTGACTGGCTCTATTCACCTGAGGGAATTGAACTTTCATGCGCACAAACCGCAAGCACCTGCGGAATCAAGGGCCTCTTCTGGGATTTCAATTCCGAAGGCAAGCCTGAGCTCCTTGATTTCGGAAGAAAGGCATTCTCCGGCGATGCAACCCTTACAATGCCCGACGAATACGGCGGAGGAAACTACAAAGAAGGTATTTCCCAGCTCAACTTCAATACGGTTGTAACAACGGATATCAATCCCGACAACAATGCTCCATACAATCCATCTCTTTGGGAAACAACCCTTGCCGCAAACACAACTGCTCTTGACAAGTCATGGCAGGAAAAAATGGGCGCAAAGACAACTCTTGAATATCTCCAAAAGAACAATATGGTTGCAGTTGCTCCCGGAAATACTTACGTTCCCGAAGCTGCTCCGACCGATATAGACAATCTCCGCAACCAGATAAGAGAAAATGTAATCAAGCCGTATTCATGGCAGATGGTATTTGCTAAGGATGAGGCTGAATTCAATTCTCTCCTCAAGAAAATGCAGGATGAGGCAAAGGGTCTTGGCTATGACCAAGTTCTTGAATTTGACAAGAAGATTGCCGCAAACCTCAAAAAGGCTCGCGACGATGCCAAGGCAGCAGAAGCCGCTGCAAAGTAAGAACAGCCTGTTTTATACTTCTCCTCTCATTATAAAAATCCCCTTGTTTGGATTTCCCAAACAAGGGGGATTTTTCATTCGGAGGTTGAAACTCCGGCTTCTTTCCTGTAATCTCCCGGACTTTTCCCGGTGTTCCTTTTGAATTTTTTATAAAAGCTGTCTATGTCTTTAAAACCTGTTCTTTCGGCTATTTCATAGACCTTTAAATTGGTCAGAAGAAGCTTTTTGCCTCCTCCACCCTTAATTTTTCAATGTACAGGTTGAAGGCTTCTCCGGTTGCGTTTTTAAATGCCTTGCCGAGGTATGTGCTGTTGTAGCCGAATGTCTTTGCAAGCGTTTCAAGCTTTAACGAATCGTGGTAATGTCGGTTTACATAATTTATAACCTTGTTGATTGAGCTTTGCGCGGAAGATGCTGAAATATCCTCAGCAATGCGCAGAAATTCGCCTTTTAAGTATTGCAGGATTTTATAAAGCAAGGGTATGCCGCAGACGGTTGAAATTATCTCCTCATCTGACGGGAAATTGATACTTAAGTGCCTGTGGTTCTCGTTTATTTTTGTTTTTATTCTGATATAGATATTGCTTAAAAAACTTCTTATGCTTTCGGGGGAGAGATTCACAAACCTTAAATCGTCATAGAGCCTGCCCATTGCAAGCCCTATTTCATCGGTATTGGAGGCCTCTATGTATCCCAAAAGCTCATCGGCATACTTGTTTATGTCCGGCTTTGAATTGGATTCCTTTATTCCGGAGGCAAGCTTTAATATTTCATGGCTCACATATTGCTGGTTTTCATCGCAGAAAAAGCGCTTTTTGTCAATGCTTAGCGCATCTTCATACGAAAGAGGAATGTCTTTTGCATTATCGACGATTCTTCCGGCGGCTATAAAAATAGGCGGGCTGTTTTCATCACGCGTATATTTTTCCAGATTTTTTACAACGGAAGGCAGTTTTTTTATGGCTTCAAGCCCCTTTATTAAAAATACCCCGCGCTCGTGTATAAAGGCCATATCCACAGCGGTACTGCCGCATAAGAGCCTTTTAAGCACAAGGCATATGTCCTCCATTTCGTGTTCGGAATTTCCTTTTGCCTCAATTATTGCAACCTGATAAGCATCCGCAGAAAGCGAAAAGCCAAAAGAGCTTTCGTCGGAATTTTCAGATGAAATTCCCCTTATTATATCCGCTAAAAAGGTATTTTTGGCCCTTGCAAGATAAGCGGACTGGCGGTGCTTGTTTTCAAGCTTTTTGCGCACGTTTGACGCGGCAAGGATAAGCTCATCCTCGTCTATCGGCTTTAAAAGGTAATAATCAACCCCGGATGAGATGGCGCTTTGCGCAAAAGAAAAATCTGAATATCCGCTGAGTATTATTATGCTGCCGGAATATCCGGACTCCCTCAACTGCTTTGCGGCATCAATTCCGTTCATTTTTGGCATTTTAACGTCAAGCATAATCAAATCCGGACCCAGTTCTGAAGTTTTTTGCACAACTTCAATTCCGTTTGAGGCCTCGCCGCAGATTTCAAACCCGCAAGCGTTCCAGTCAATTATGGTTTTAAGTCCTTCCCGCACAGCAGCTTCGTCGTCGGCAATCAAAACTTTCCAATTCATTTTTTACCCTCCAAATCAAACGGCAAAGTAAGCTTTACGGTGGTGCCCTTGCCAAGGATGCTTGTTATGCTTATACCATAATCTTCCCCATAAAAAATTTTTATTCGCTGGTTTACATTTCTAAGACCTATGCTTCCGGTCTTGTTTTCGGGTTCGGGGATGTTTATCCATTCAAGGAGCTCCCTCAACTTCCTTTCAGATATTCCGCAGCCGTTGTCGCTTGCGGAAATTTTTATTTTATCATTTTCCTTTTCGATTTTTATGCTTATAAATCCTCCGCTGTCCACATCTTCAAGCCCGTGGGAAATTGCGTTTTCAACTATTGGCTGTATCAGCAGCGGAAGTATCATATATTTTTCGCAGTTTATTTCCGGGGATACCTTTATTTCATAGTGTATTTTATCCCCAAAGCGGAATTTTTGAATTTCAAGGTAATTTTGTATATATTCAAGCTCCGATGAAAGGCTTGTCGGCTTGCCCTGCACTTCAAGCGAATGTCGCATTGCCTTTCCGAGCAGCTTTATTGCATTGGCCACATCTTTGTCGCCGGCACTGTGCGCCTTCATCCTTATGCTTTCAAGGGTGTTGTATAAAAAATGCGGGTTTATCTGACTTGAAAGCAGCTCGAATTTGATTTCCTGCTGATGGTTTATCAGCTGTTCCTGCCTCAGCTTTTGGGTGAAAATCTGGGCGTCAAGTTCTTTTATTTCACGTATCATGGTCTGCAAGTCGCAAAAGAGCTCAAAAACCTCATCATTGCCGTTGAATTTTTCTATAATGTTGTAATCTCCCTTGCTGACCTGGTGCATTTGGTTCCTGAGCAGATTTATCCTGCGGCTGAATGCGTTTGAGAAAAGCAAAATCATTATAAGAGGAACCAAAAGCGAAAAAGACATTATGCAAATGCATATAACATTAAATTTCTGCTGGTCCGGCAGGGCTTCATAATCCAACGTGACAATATGTATTTTGTCCGGTTGGCGCGCCGGCAGAGAGGGGCGCATTGTCGAAACCTTGTAAAGCACTTCCTTGCCGTCATAAACTCCTATGCCGGAAAAAGAAACATATTTGTTTACAGAACTTTCAGGGAATTCAAATCCAAGGCTTTTAAGGTTGTTCTTTGCGTTGTTTGTGAAAAAAACGGGGTATCCGCTCACGGAAGCTTCGGTTTTAAGCGAGCTGTTGTTTATTAGGAGCTTTAAATAATTGTCGCTTACGCAAATTTTTAAAATTGCCGTCACGTTGGAGCCTTGCAGGGGGATTTTCCTTACAAGCGTAAGCGCTGCCGAGGAATGCTTGAAGTCATCAACATATTCTGTTGTCACCCAAAAGGATTCATAAACGCTGTTCATAGCTTTTTTGTATCAAAATGTGTCTTTGATTTCATCCGTGGCAATTTTAAAATGCTCATAATCCTGCATGGTTTTATTCGTGGTGTATAAATCTATTGAGGCTATTTCGGCATAATACTGCTGATAATTCGAAAGCTTTGCATAGGAGCGGCAGGCGGCAAAAAATTCGCTTTCAGAGGAGTATTTCGTTGAAATTATCCTTTTTAAATCGTCATCCTTGTAAATCTCATCCGATATGTTTACAAGGGAGCTTGTGACATTGAATATTATATTGCTGACTCTTACGTTTTCGGCATTGAGCTGGGTCTGATGCTGGTGCATTACAAGCCTTTGCGTGACAAGCAAAAGGTACATTCCTATCACGAAAACCGGGATGATTCCCGCAAAAAAATAAATTAAAAAAAGCTGTTTTCGTATTTTCAGTCTATTGAAATAGGATATCAGCTTAAATGGCCTTTCCACCTCACACTCCTCCGATTAAACGTTTTCTATTTTGAGCATAAAAACCATATAAATTATATGTTGTAATTCCATAAAAATCAAGACAATATAATCTTAATTTTTATGGAATTTTTATTATGCTGTATTTACTCCGCTTCGCTGATATGTGCTATGCTGTTCCCCAAAATGGACTTTATTTGCTCAAGTACAGGATTTATTGCTTCAAGAGCCTTTTCTTTGTTTTCGGCGCAGGCGGTCACTCTTATAAGGACCCCGTCTTCTTTTGCGTAGGTTGCAACTGTTGGGTTGGCAAGGTCGAGCAGATGCGAAATTTTGTCGGCAACGGCGGATTCCCCGCTGTCTTGCGCGCTGATTTCCTTGCGGCTCTTTATTTTTATGTTTACGGAAAAAATGGTGTTTTCGCTTATGCTGTTAAGATAAGCCTCGCGCGCCTTTGCAAACATTGCTTCCATTTCGTTAGGCGGGCCGGGAAGCAGTATGGCGGTTTTTCCTCCCTTTTCTATTATGCAGCCGGGAGCCGTTCCGTTGTCATTGTAAAGCACTATGGCCCCTTTCGGAACATAGGCCTGCTTGCGGTTGCTTTCGCTTATTTTTTCAAGTCCGTAGCTTAAAATCCTTTTTTCAAGCATATCATATGCCTTTTGGTCAAAAACAAGCTCAAGCCCGAAATACTGTGCGACAATCTCTTTTGTGAGGTCATCCTTTGTAGGGCCAAGCCCTCCTGTCAAAACAACCATATCCGCGCGTGAAAAAGCAATTTGAAGAACGGATTTGAGCCTTTGGGCGTTATCTCCCACAACGGTTTGGTAATGCACTGAAATCCCAAGCTTTGCAAGTTCCCTTGCAAGAAACTGCGCGTTGGTGTTTACGATATCCCCAAGCAGAATTTCCGTTCCGACACAAAGTATTTCAGCGGTCATATTTTCATTCCTCTCGAAATTCTTTAATAAAAATTATAAACCATTAAAGCCGCTTTGTCAAAATTTTGACGGCTTATTTTCCCCGTTTTATCAAGCGTCTTTCAAAAAGCTGTCACAAAGGGCAGATATACTTGTCTTCAAAAGCAATCCTCCGGAAAACCGGATTTACATAGATTTGCCCGCCTTAAAAAGGCGGGCTTTTATTATTATATGCAAAAATCTCAGCATTTTAACCTGCTAAGATTTTTTCCTTATTTTTCACTTTCGGCAATGGGGCTGTAATTTATTCTCACCTTTATATCCTGATTGTAATTTCCGAAATTTCTGCCGAAAATAGTAAGTCCACCGACGTGTTCAGCATCTTCGGGGACTTCAAACTTGAATTTTATCGTGCTCTTATAATCAAGATTGAATTCCTTTATTGTGACATCCGATACTTTAAGGCCGTCAATAAAAGTTCCGTGGCTGTTGATTACTATAAGTTTGAGCATTCCGTACTGGTTCCAGTTCGGATACCACCAGCTTGGGGTGAAAATGCCCTTTACATCGCCGAAATCCCCCGGACTTGTCCATTTTCCTATTTTAATTTCGTTGAGATAAAAGAATATGTCGGATGGCCAGTTGCTGTTTACTCCGGGAGCTTCCGAGCTAAGTTCCGCCGAAATGGTTATCTGGTCGATTTTATTGTATGCTGGGATGAAGTTCGGGATTATGTATTCGACATAGCCCTTAGTAAACCAGAGTATATCGCAGTTTACGCGTTCCGGATGTGCAAAATAGCGCGCGTCGTCAACCTCCCCGATAAGTTTTGATGAGCTTGCAAGCCCGCAGGTCGGGAATATGTTGTAGTCGCAGTAATGCCCTACTTTTATTTCTGTTTCGCACACGTTTTTGGATTCTTCTTCAAGCCCAAGCTCAATTAGGATTTTATCAAGCTGGACAACGCATTTTTTTTCGTTGCCGTGTCCTGATGATTCGTTTGCAATAGCAATAATCCCGCAGCTTTCAAGCTTTTTGATGTGGCTTGTAAGCGCGCCGTTGGTAATGTTGAGGCTTGAAGCAAGCTCGTTCATGTTCATTTCCTTGTTTTGCAAAAGAAGCTTGATGATTTCAACTCTGACCTCTGAGCCAAGGGCCTTAAAAATCTCAAGCCCGTCGTCAAGATTTTTGATATGGAGCATTTGCGACACCGTCCTTAATTAAGTATATCAAAAAAGGAAAAGCACTGCATAATAATTTAGATTTTATTAAAACATTTTAATTTATATCTCAACTTCTCTTATTAAACATATTATAATATTATTTTACAAATAAATCAAGTCATTTAAAAATAATTTTGTGCGTCGTTGTCAACTTCAACTTTATAATCCCTGAAAACAAAATTAGAAAATATTAAATACGCACAAAAAAATTCAAAAAACGTATTGACATTTAGTATGGTGTTAGATATAATAAAAATAGTTTAAAAAAACCTAAACTAATTCGATTTTGCTAAATTAGTTTAGCAAGTTTTTTACAATAGTCGGCAGGATGAGGCTATACGGATTCGGCCTATGGAGGATGAAAGCTATGAGGTTTACCAAATTTAAAAAACCGGCTTTGGCAGCAATGGCTTTGGTTTTTGCTTTAAGCACCGGCACAGGGACTGCCTTTGCAAAAGATGAGGAAAAATCCGCGCAGGTTTCTTCGGATAAAACAACAGCAATAGAATACTCAAATGAAGTGATAAACAGCAATTATACCGCAATGAGCGCAAAATATACTTCGGAGCCGTATTCCGGGAAAACGGTTGAATTTCCCGCCGAAAAGGCATGGAAAAAAGACGGCGGAGAGCTTGCCGCGGATTCTTACGGCTATAAAAATACGGCTGTGGATTTGAAAATAGGACAGACCACCTCTTTTGCCGTTGATGCTCCCGAAAAGGCGCAGTATGCGGTAAGCTTTGACTATTATTCTTATGACGATTCAACCCTGCCGGCCGAAATGTCATTAAAGCTCAACGGGGATTATCCTTTTTACGAGGCAAGGCGCCTTGTGTTTGAAAGCATGTGGAAAAATCCCGAAGAAGCTTCCTATGACAGGTACGGCGACCAGATTGTGCCCGTTCCGGAAAAGATTTATCAGTGGCAGAACAAGTACATAACCGATGCAAGCTACCGATATTCAACTCCTCTCCTGCTTGAACTTGAAAAAGGCGAAAACACCATAACCCTTTCTGTTGCTGAGGGGAATATCCTTATCGGAGGGATATATCTTTCGGCTCCGCCGGAAATAAAAGCGCATGAAGCATCCCAGCCTGCCGACGGCAATGCGCTGATAACCATTGAGGCGGAGGACATGGATTTCAGAAATGATTCCTCAATACGCGCATCATGCGAATATGACCCGGATTTGTCGCCATATCAGCCGGACAGCAAGGTGCTCAATGTAATTGACAGCGCTTCGTTTAAAGATGCCGGGCAAATGGTGGGATATGAATTTGAGGTTGAAAATGCAGGATATTACAATATTGCCTTAAATTACCGCCAAATGGATAAAAAGGATTTTCCGGTATTCATAGATGTAAGGGTGGATGGAGAAATACCGGACAGCGCTTTTTATTCCTATCCATTAGCTTACAATAAAACTTTTCAAAATGCAATACTTAAAAACAGCGAAAATAACGAAACCCTTTCAGTTTATCTTGAAAAAGGCAAACATACGGTTTCATTTACTATAAACGCGGACAAAATAAGGGGGTACCTTGAAAAAGTTGACAGGATAATGAGCGAGATAAGCGACATGACGCTTGAAGTCACAAAGCTTGTCGGAACAAACAAGGATAAGTACAGGGACTTTGATGTACTCAAATACATGCCTGATGCAGCCGAAAAGCTTTATGGCTGGGCAGACGAGCTTGATGCCATAAGGGATGACGCAAAGAAATACAATCCCAAGGTCAGCCAGATTTCGGCGTTTTCAAGCCTTGGAGTCGCCTCAAAGCAGCTGAGGAGCCTTGCGGAGAAGCCGGATGAGCTTACATACCGTCTTTCGGAGCTTTCACAGAGCACGAACTCCGTCAACAACTTTATAGCAAAGTTTGTGGATGTGGTTACCAAAAACTATATTTCTTTTGACAGGATTTATATTTACCAGAACGGGGCAAAGCTTCCCGGAAAGACAAATATTTTTGTAAAGGCCGCAAAGGGCGTGCAGAGATTTTTTAATTCCTTTACGGACCAGTCGTATTCGGCAAGCAGCGTGAATCCCGAGCATTTGCAGGTTTGGATGAACAGGTCAAAGCAGTACCTTGAAATACTTCAAAAAATGATTGACGAGGATTTTACTCCAAAGACCGGAATACAGGTTGACCTTTCGCTTATGCCTGACCAAAGCAAGCTTATTCTTGCAAATGCTTCCGGCGACGCGCCCGATGTTGCAACGTCAATAAACTATGCAATTCCGTTTGACCTTGCGATAAGGGGGGCTATAAAAGACCTTACCGAATTTGATGATTTCAAAGAAGTGGCCTCACGATTTAATGACGGCCTGCATATTCCCGCAACGATAGACAACGGAATTTATGCGCTTCCTGAAACAATGAACTTCTGGGTGCTTTATTACAGGACGGATATACTTGGAAAGCTTGGGCTTGAGGTCCCGCAGACGATTGAAGATGTAAAGGATATGCTTCCCGAGCTTCAAAGGAGGGGATACAATTTCTATTATCCTACCGCCGGAATGACCACAATGAAAACCTTCCACGGAACAACCCCGCTGCTGTTTCAATATGGGGCGACGCTTTACGGCGAAAATGCCTCCGAGGGGACAAAAATTACAAGCGATGCGGCAATAAAAGGCTTTACCGAGCTTACCGAACTTTTCACGATTTACAATCTTCCCGTTGACGTGCCTAATTTCTATCAGCATTTCAGAAACGGGGATTTGCCGATAGGAATTGCCGAGTACGGAATGTACAACCTTTTGACAAACGCCGCGCCGGAAATTGCAAACTCATGGAGCATAGCAAATGTTCCCGGCGTAAAGGATGAAAACGGAAATATTTTGAGATACACCTCATCCGGAATGGAGAGCACGGTCATGTTCAAGAGCGACAGCCAAAGGGAAAAGATGGCGTGGGAATTCATGAAATGGTGGTCGTCGGCAGATGTTCAGGTTGAATTCGGCCAGACGCTGCAAATCTCCTATGGAAGCGAATTCCTTTGGAGCACCGCAAACACCGAGGCTTTCAAAAAGCTTCCGTGGAAGACAAAGGACAAGGAGGTAATCCTTGAACAGTCCAAATGGACGCTTGAGGCCCCGAGGATTTTGGGCACATATATGCTTGAGCGTGAAATGAGCAACGCTTACAATTCCATCGTGGTGGACGGCAAGAACCTGCGTACGACTCTTGACGAGGCGGCAAAGAACGTAAACCGTGAAACTGAAAGGAAGTTGCAGGAATTCGGATATATGGACCAAAACGGCAATGTTATCAAGGAATACAAGGTTCCGACGCTTGAAACGGTCAGGAAAATACTTGGAAAGAGCAATTAAAGGAGGCGCAAAGGATGAAATCAGGCAGAAAAGAGATTAGAAGGCTTGAAAAAAGCAATAGAAGTGCATATGTGTTCCTTGCGCCGTACATATTGCTTTTCACAGCTTTCATAGTCGTTCCTATTGCAATAGCGATAATACTTTCGTTTACAAACTTCAATACCATACAGTTCCCGAAATTCATAGGATTTTTAAACTATATAAACCTTATCACGCAGGATGAAGTGTTCATGCAGAAGGTTCTTCCGAACACGGTGGTTTATGCCGTTATCGTGGGGCCGGGCGGATACATGCTTTCATTTTTGCTTGCGTGGGCTCTTTCACAGCTTACGAAAGGGCCGAGGACGGTACTTGCACTTATCTTTTATTCGCCAAGCCTCACCTCCGGCGTTGCCATGGCGGTTTTATGGAAAATCCTTTTCAGCGGCGACCAGACCGGATACATAAATTCCCTTCTGATAAGGCTTGGAGTTATAACGGAGCCTATAATATGGCTTTCAGATGCAAGGTTCCTTTTGCCGATAGTTATTATCGTAGGACTTTGGAGCAGCATGGGAGTGGGCTTCCTTGCCATGCTTGCCGGAATACTTAATTCGGATGAATCGCTTTACGAGGCCGCTGCCATTGACGGCGTGAAGAACCGTTTTCAGGAAATGATTTACATAACAATTCCGACCATGAAGCCGCAGATGCTTTTCGGCGCGGTAATGGCAATAGTGAATACTTTCCAGAACGGCGCGATAAGCGTTCAGCTTGCCGGAGCAAACCCGACGCCAAACTATTCGGCACAGCTTATAGTAAACCACATTGAGGATTACGGCTTCATAAGGTATGAGATGGGATATGCGGCGGCTGTTTCGGTTGCATTGCTTGGAATTGTATATCTGTTCTCAACGATTTCCAAGAAGCTGTTCAAGGAGGATTGAAAATGGCAAGATACAAGGGAAGCAGGATAAATCCCCAAAGGTTTGAAAGGGGACAGATAAAGATTTTCTTGGCGATACTGCCGCTTGCAATTTTCATGCTGCTGCCGATAATATTCATTTTCTGCCATGCCTTTAAGCCGATGGATGAGCTTTTTGCATATCCTCCGAGATTTTTTGTAAAAAGCCCTACGTTTGATAATTTCAGGGATTTGTTTAAATCGGCCAGAGCCTCCGGAATACCTATGAGCCGCTATGTTTACAACAGCATCATAGTTACTTTGGCGGTGGTGTTTCTTTCGACGTTTATTTCATCGCTTGCGGGATTTGCGCTCTCAAAGCTTAAATTTAAGACCAAAAACGCAATCTTTGAAATAAACAACATGGCGCTGATGTTTGTGCCGGTTGCGGTAATGATTCCAAGGTATCTTGTAATAAACGGCCTTGGACTTACAAACACGTTTTTGGCGCATATACTTCCGCTTATTTCAATGCCGGTGAGCCTTTTCCTCATAAAGCAGTTCATCGACCAGGTGCCCAACGCCCTGATTGAGGCGGCATATATGGACGGTGCAAGGGATTTTACCGTTTACACAAGGATAATACTTCCTATGATAAAGCCTGCGCTTGCAACAGGAGCAATACTTGCCTTCCAGCAGGCATGGGTGAACATAGAAAGTTCAAACATTTATATAAACAACGAGGGGCTTAAAACCCTTGCGTTCTATATGAATTCGCTTGCAAATGCAAACAACAGCGTTGCGGGGCAGGGAGTTGCCGCCGCCGCGTCGCTTATCATGTTCATACCGAATCTGGTGCTGTTCATCATACTTCAAAGCAATATTATGAACACAATGGCCCATTCAGGAATCAAATAGCTTTAATTTCAAGACCGTATCGGAGGAGGTTAACATGAAAAGGAAATTCAGGATATCCATGATAGCGTCGGCGATTGTGATGCTGATGTGTTTCATGAATCCGCTGCTCCAAACCAATGCCGCAACTCCGTATAAGACTTATACCGAAAACGGCTACGGCAGGATAGTGGAAACCCAGACGGCGTACACGCCGCTTAAAACAATGACTAAAATCGGAAACTTGGCGCTTTCCGGCGCTTCCGATTTAAAAATAACCGACGACGGCAGGATTTATATTGCCGACACGGGGAACCACAGGATTTTGGTCGGCGATAAAAACGGGGAATTGATTGCCACATACGGCGAGGATGTTCTTGGCCAGCCGACGGGGATTTTTGTTGCCCAAGACAAAACGCTTTATGTTGCAGACAAAGCAAAAAAGAAGGTTTTTGTCTTTAACGCCTCAGGAGAAGTGCAAAACGAATACACAAAGCCGAACCATCCGCTTTACGGCGAGGGGAATGATTTTAAGCCGACAAAGCTTACCGTTGACCACAGCGGGAATATGTACATAGTGTGCGAGGGAAACACAAACGGAATAGTGCACATAGCTCCCACGGAGGGCGGAACCTTCCTTGGCTACTTTGGAACAAACTACACATGGGTAAGTCCGGTGGATTTGCTCAGAAGAATAATTCTCACCGACGAGCAAAGGGCAAGGATGGCGGCAAACATCCCGTCAACGCCTACAAACCTTTGCATTGACAGCAAGGGGCTTGTCTATACGGTCACGCAGGGAGAAAAGACAACAAGCCTTAAAAAGCTGACGATAGCAGGCAAAAACATCATTGAGCCGGACGCTTGGGATGAACTTCCCGCGGCGGTTTCAACGGGAAATTACGAAAATATCTTTGTGCTTTCCGAAAACGGGTACATTTATGAATACAACAAAGAGGGCAGCCTGTTGTTCGTATTCGGAGGAAGGGATGACGACAGGCACAGGATAGGTCTTTTCAAAAAGGCATCTGCAATAGATGTCGACCAGAATGACAATATATATGTGCTTGATTCGGAAAAGAACGAAATTCAGGTTTACCAGCCGACAGAATTCACAGACCTTGTGCACAAGGCGCTGTATCTTTACCAAAGCGGCAAATATACCGAAAGCAAGGAGCCTCTTTCGCAGGTCATTGAAATGAACAGCCTTTTTGACTATGCAAACCTTGCAATGGGGCAGGCATATCTGCAAGAGGGGAATTATCCGCAGGCGCTTAAATATTTCCGCCTTGCAAAGGACAAGGACGGATATTCGGATGCGTTTTGGGAAGTAAGGAACATCTGGCTTAAAAGAAACCTTGTTTCGGTTATTTTGATAATCATATTTGCAGTTGTTGCATGGAAGATTTTAAAGGCGGTCGACAGAAAGACCGGAATTCTTGCTCCGGCGGCGAATTTAAAGAGGAGCGTTTCCTCAAACAAGCTGGTCAGCCAGATAAGCTATATGTTTTACTTCATGCGCCATCCGATTGACGGATGCTATGGCATAAAGCGCGAAAAAAGGGTTTCATACCTTTCGGCAAACATTTTGCTTTTGGCGTTTATGGTTCTTTATCTGATAAACAAGTATGCCATAGGCTTTATATTTAAAACGGTTCAAGAGGGCAGGTATGAATTCTTTTCAGATGTTGCCTATGTCGTTGGATTGTTTGTGATGCTTTCGACATGCACATACCTTGTCTGCACCATTACCGACGGAGAGGGAAGCTACAAGCAGATTTACTGTTCGTTTGCATATTCGCTTGCTCCGTTTATAGCCTTAAAGCCGTTCATAGTTCTGCTGAGCAATGCGGTTACATACAACGAGAGCTTCCTTGTGCAGTTCTCCGACTTTTTGACCTATGCTTGGATTGTTATTCTGGTATTCCTTTCAATCAAGGAAATAAACAACTATTCCGTAAAGGAAACCATAAGGACAATTTGCCTTACGCTGTTTACGGTGCTTATAGCGCTTCTGCTGATATTTATAATTTACGTTCTTGTTTCGCAGGTAATTGACTTCATTCAGGCAATTGCCGGAGAGGTGGTGTACAGAATTGAAAGCATTTAAAAATAATGTCTGCATTAAAATTGTTGCATCGCTGCTTTGCGCGGGGATTGCCTTTTCACAGCTTTCAATGGGCGGGGCGCTTGCCCTTGACGGGGAATCTCCCGCAGACACCTCGGCGTCTTCGGCGCAGGGAGTTGTGCAAAATCCCGGCAGCACCATAAAAGGGCACAAGCTCATTGCTCAAAATGACAATTATCAGCTTTATTTTAAGGAAGAATCGCTTTCCGTCATAATAAGGGACAAAAAGACCGGCTCCATAATGGAATCAGTGGTTGAGAGCGACAGCGAAAAGGCAAACGAAACATGGATGGCTTTTATGAAATCGGGAGTTGTTTTGCAGGTGCTTAACGGCATAAACGTTGTGCCTACAACCGCCGACATAAGAAAGGCCCAAAAGAAAGTCACTCTCAATGATAAGGGATTCAGCGCGGAAGTTTATTATGACAATTTCAAGATAGGCTACACGCTTAACGTGTCGCTTGATAAGGATGGCTTTACCGCTGAAATACCGAGTTCCTCCATAAAAGAAGATTCCGACCAGTTCAAGATAGGCGAGGTTTATATTTATCCGTTCCTTGGGCATACGAAGCTTGGGGAAAGGCAGGGATATATGCTCATCCCGGACGGGAACGGGGCAATCATAAATCTTGAAGACAACGAGGGCAAGTTTGCCGGAACATCTTTTTCCGAATATGTTTACGGCAAGAATGCAGGTGTTGATGAAACGGCAATACTTTCGCTTTTCAGGCAAGAATTCCAGACGGTAAACGACTCCGAGAAGATAATTGCGCCGGTGTTCGGAATGGTTCATACGGACTCCAAGATGGCATGCCTTGGGGTCATAGAAAGCGGGCAGTACAGCGCAAAGATTGAAGCATATCCAAACAGCGCCTATACGGATTTCAACTGGATAACTTCAAAATTCATTTTAAGGCAGATTTACAACCAGCCTACCAGCAATTCATCGGGTTCGATACTTACACGGCAAAAGACAAGAAATGAATTTGACATAAGGGTAAGGTATCTTTTTGCCGACGGGGAAGATGCAAATTATACGGGACTTGCCATAAAATACAGAAATTATCTTCTTGGCAGCGGGCTTGTTTCCAAAAAGAACGATGATTTTAAAATCCGCCTTGATTTCCTTGGAACAGACAAGGAAAACTGGCTGCTTTTCAAAAAAACTGTAGCCATGACCACTGAGGACAACATAAGGGAAATGGTTTCGGAGCTTGAAAATGCCGGGGTCGAGGATATACTTGCAGTCTATAAGGGCTGGCAGAAGGGCGGAATAAATGCCCTGCCGATAACAAGCTATTCGGCGGACAGGGCGATAGGCGGTACTTCGGGACTGACATCCCTTGTAAAAGAGCTTGGCGAAAAGGGGATAGACCTCTATCTTGCGCAGGATGCGCTTAGAATAAATCCCGACACGAACAATACGACTTTCAGCGCCGTAAAGAAAATCACAAAGCGTGTTTATGAAGAGGATACCTACAAAAAGGTCTTCACAAGGTTTAATTTCCTTATGCCGGACATAAGCAGGGCAAACCTTGAAAAAACAAGCTCCCAGTACCTTGACAAGGGCATAAAGAACATTATGCTTTCCGGGATTACGGACAATTTGTTCACCTACACATACAGGGGCGAGATATATTCAAGGGTGGATACGGCAAAAAGCTATGAGGGGATTGTTTCGGACCTTTCAAAGAATTTTAATCTGGCGCTTGAACAGCCGTTTTCATACCTTTGGCAGTATGCGGGAGCAATAATAGATATGCCGGTGGGTTCGTCGGATTATACCTATGTGGACAAGGAAGTTCCTTTTCTTTCGATTGCCTTGAAAGGGATAATCCCTATGTACGGGGAGTATGCAAATTTTGAGGCGAACAAAAACGAATTTTTCTTAAACCTTGTTGAAATGGGGATAAATCCATCATTCTACATTACCTATGAGGACCCCGCCAAGCTGCAGAATACCAATTCATCGGATGTTTTCAGCTCCCAGTTCAGAGTTTACAAGGACAATATAATAAAATATTATAACGAGCTTAAAGCCGTGCACGAAAAGGTTGCTGGCGCGACTATAACCCGGCACGAAAGCTTCCCCAACGGGCTTGTAAAAGTTGCTTACAGCAATGGGATAAAGATTTATGTAAATTACGGCGATGCACCGGCAATGGCCGACGGGCTTGAAATAGAAGCTATGTCGTATAAGGTGGGTGAAGTGAAATGATAAAGAAAAAGAAAACAAGCAAGCTTAAATCAAGGGAAGCCCTTTACGGATATCTTTTCGTTTCACCATGGGTTGTCGGCGCGCTGATATTTGTTTTGGTTCCGCTTGCGCAGTCGTTTTATTACAGCCTTTGCAATGTTAAAATGAAGCCTTCCGGAAGAGTGTTTGAATTTGCGGGCATATCCAACTATCAGGGCATATTTTTGCAGGACCTTTACTTTGTGCAGTCGCTTTTAAGCTATCTTTTGAACACGCTTCTGGCAATGCCGGTAATAGTGGTTTTTTCGCTTATCATTGCGCTTTTGCTCAACGGCAAAATCAAGCTTAAAGGCTTTTTCAGAACGGTTTACTTCCTGCCGGTGATTATAGTGAGCGGCCCTGTAATGTCGCAGCTTGCCTCTCAGGGAGCCGCTACGATACCGTCAATGAACACAAACGTAATAACAAATATTCTTGGCAGCATGCTGCCGGATTTTATGGTAACGCCAATAGTAAACCTCTTTGCCAACATGATTATGATTCTCTGGTATTCAGGGGTGCAAATCCTTATCTATCTTGCGGCAATACAAAAGATAGACACATCCCTTTACGAGGCGGCAAAGATTGACGGCGGCTCTGGGTGGGAATGCTTTTGGAAGATAACCCTGCCTATGATAAAGCCTATGACCTTGCTTAATGCGATTTATACTGTGATTTTCCTTTCCAACAACGAGCAGAATTCGGTTATAAATCTCATTTATACAAATATGTTCGCCGCATCAAGAGGATATGGCTTTGCATCGGCAATGGCATGGATGTATGCGGTCATTGTTACGATTATAGTCGGAATTACCGCGCTGGTTCTTCGCCCCAAGAAGGATAATTTGAAAGATGCCATAAAGCGTGAAAGAAAGCGCGAAAAGCAAAAGGAAAGGGAGCTTAAAAAATTAAGGCGCAGGCAAAAGGCAAGTGCCAAAAAAATAGGGGGTGTTAAGGCATGAAGCCAATGGCCGCAAAAACAAAATTTTCACTTTCGGATTTGAAGCCAAACAGGGAAAAGGCAAGGAAGTACCTCCTTGGCTCAAAGGACAGGGAGGGAATCATCCCGCAGGTTGTAAAATATGTGCTCCTTATAGGCATAGGATTTATTTACATCTATCCCTTGCTTTATATGATAAGCACAAGCCTCATGCCGCTGGAAGATTTGCTTGACACCTCGGTGCACTGGATTCCGTCGCAGTTTTACCTTGAAAATTACAGGAAAGCCATGAATGCAATGAAATTTTTCGATTCATTGCTTGACAGCATAGTCATTGCGGGAATTCCCACCTTAATTCAAATGGTTGTATGCGCTTTTGTCGGATACGGTTTTGCACGCTTTGACTTTAAAGGAAAAAAGATTATGATGGCAATACTTATTTTTTCCTTTATCCTTCCGCCGCAGATAACGATGATGCCCACTTATGTGCTTTACACCGATTTGAAGCTTATAGGCTCGGTAAAATCATTCATCTTTCCGGCAATACTTGGGCAGGGACTTAAAAGCCAGATTTTCATCCTGATTTACTATCAGTTTTTCAGACAGGTGCCGCAGGCGCTCATTGAAGCGGCGCTCATTGACGGCGCGGGATATTTCAAGTCGTTTTTGAGGATTGCCGTTCCCTCGGCAGGCCCGGCAATCCTTGTGGTGTTCCTTTTTTCGGTCGTGTGGTATTGGAACGAATCCTACCTTGCAACTCTTTATATTACAGGAACAGGTTCGGCAAGGAACACATCCCTTGCAACCCTTGTGGTTCAGCTTAAAAACTTTGACGATAACTATCAGGCATACAACCAGTCCGGACAGGAGCAGATGGGCAACATAAACGAATCCATAAAGATGGCAGGCACGATGCTGAGCATACTTCCGCTGCTGCTTATGTATGCCTTTATGCAAAAGCAATTCGTTGAAAGCGTTGACAGAACAGGTATTACCGGCGAATAATCTTGCGGGCTTCCGCAATGTTATTATAAAAATGATTTTTATAAATTGGATGGAGGATTTATTATGAAGAAATGGCAAAAAATTCTCAGCGTGACATCTGTTCTTGCCCTTTGCGCGGGTTCGCTTAGCGCCTGCGGCGGCGGCTCTGCATCAAGCTCTTCGGCAAATTCTTCGGCTTCTTCAAAAGAAAGCTCGGCGGCCGAGTCTTCTTCCGAATCTGCAAGCACTCTTCCTGCAATGACCACCGACAAAATAACCCTTACTTACGCTTCTTGGGAAAATGATGTACTTACAAAATACATGGCCCAGAAGTTCATGGAAAAATACCCGAACATCACGGTTGAAACGATTTATTACGGCACCGATGTTTACAATGACAGCCTTTTGAACCTTGTAAATGCGGGACAGACTCCGGACTGCTTCTGGATTCTCGGCGAATGCGATTTTGCTATTGAAAACGAGCTCCTTGGCGACATGACCCAATACTGGGAAAACGACCCGGAAAACAAAAATATACTTACTACAATCAATGACGGCAAATTCGGCTATTACGGAACAAACAAGAAGTGGGCGACACCGGTCAAGTACCTTCCGGACTGCATTTACGCAAATATGACCGTATTCAAGCAGCTCAACAAGGAAATGCCCGACCCCAACAACTGGACATGGGAGGACTTCATCCAGTCCATCAAGGACATGACTGTTCCGGAACAGGGCATTTTCGGTTACAACGATTTCCGTACAATCATCACATGGTACCCGATTGCCGCAGACGGCAACTGCTGGGGTGAATTTGGATTTGACGGGACTTCGTTCCACATGGACAACTGGGCAGAAGGGCTTAATACACAGGCTGCTCTCATCAACGGAAAATATCATGCTCCTTTCTTTGATACTGATGAAGCTGAAGCTGTATTCGGCGACAGAAAACTTTGGGCAGCTTATTCCGGAAAGATTGCTTACCAGCTTGACGCTTGGTGGACATTCAACAATCTCTTCTCAACACAGGATTACCTTGACAAGGGACTTCTTTACGTTCCTTACGCAATTCCTCAGGTTAAGGGCAACGACAGCAAACATGCCATAGGCACAATGGACTTTGGCGGAATTTCCTCCAATACCGCACATCCGAGAGAGGCATATGAGCTTCTTAAATGGATGACATGGGGCGTTGACGGATGGAAGGAAAAACTCAACGCTTATGCTACACTTACAAATGCAGACGGCTCCAAACTCTCTGTTGACAACCTCCCGATTACTCTTGACAAGGAAATCTGGGACGGCGTAAGAAAGTTCTTCCCCGGCGACGATGACCAATACGGCAGAGGCAAGTACTTTGACGCATTCTTTGCAAACTGCAAGGAACCTATTCCTTACGGCGGAACAACAATCCCCGGCTTTGGAACATTCATCAGGGATGTTTACAACGATGCAACATCCGGCGCAACTGTTGAACAGCAGGTTATCAACAACGGCGTAAATGCTCATGACCTTGTGGCAGACCTTGAACAAAAGGCAAACAAGTGCCACGAAGACGCTATGGCAAAGCTTAAAGCAAAGCTTAAATAAGCTAAGGCAAAAAGTAGGGACAAAAAACATAAAAAATCCAGCCTTTTACGGCTGGATTTTTTATGCTGTCATATTGCATTTCCTGCGAACTGAGTCATATAAAGCTCATAGTAACGGCCTTTCTGCTTTAAAAGCTCATCATGGGTTCCGGATTCGACAATTCTTCCTTTGTCCATGACTACAATTTTGTCGGCGTCCTGAATTGTTGACAGCCTGTGCGCAATAATCAGGCTTGTTCGGTTTTTCATAAGGTTTACCATGGCATCCTGTATGTGCTTTTCAGTTCTTGTGTCTACCGATGAGGTTGCCTCATCCAGAATCAAGATTTTAGGGTCGGCCAAAATTGCGCGCGCGATTGCCAAAAGCTGACGCTGACCTTGGGAAAGGCTGGAGCCTGCATGCTTTAAAAATGTTTGGTATTGTTCCGGCAGACGTTCTATAAAGTAAGTGCAGTTGCTCATGTGCGCCGCATATGTCATTTCTTCGTCGGAGGCCTCATGGTTGGCATATTTTATATTTTTTTCTATCGTATCCGAAAACAAAACAGTATCCTGCAAAACTATTGCAATGTTGCGGCGGAGTTCATCGCGGTTTAAATCCATGATGTTTACGCCATCAATTAAAATCTCGCCCGAATCCACGGGATAAAACCGCGTAAGCAGATTTACCACCGTTGTTTTTCCGCTTCCTGTGGCGCCTACCAAGGCGATTTTCTGACCAGGGTCAACATCAAGGTTAAAATCAAATAAAACCTGTTTGTCCGGCGTATATGAAAAATTGACGTTTTTAAAAGAAATCCTGCCCTTGATATTTTTTATCGGAAGATTTCCGCTGTTGTCCTCATCTGGCTGGTCAATGAGTTCAAAAACACGTTCCGCGCCGGCAACCGCGGTTTGCAGTGAACCGTACAGCTGGGCGATTTCGTTGATAGGCCTTGAAAATTGCCGGGCATATATGATAAACGCTGAAATGATTCCAACGGTAATCATTCCTTTTAAAGCGAAATATCCTCCAAAGGCCGCAACAATGACAAAACTTATATTTGAAATGCAGTTCATGATAGGCCCCATTGAGCCGCCGAGTATTTCCGCACGGATTGATACTTTTGTCAGTTCGTCAGAGGCTTTGTTGAATTCCTCTATGACATCCTGCTGCTTGTTGTAAGCAACAACCGATTTGTATCCGGTTATCATTTCTTCGGAATGCCCGTTAAGCATGCCGAGAAGTTCGGAGCGCTTTTTGTATATGCGCCGCATGGCTTGAGAAAGCTCTTTGGTTACTACAACCGTTATGATGACAGTCAGCAAAGTGATTAAAGTCAGCTGCCAGCAATAATAAAACATGATTGCAATTGTGCCAACTACCGTTAAAGCTCCGGAAACCAATGAGCCAATGCTTTGCGACACAGCATTTGAAACGTTTTCAACATCGTTTGTCATTCGGCTCATCACATCGCCGTTTGAATGTGTGTCCAGATACTTAATGGAAAGGCGATTGATTTTTGCAAACAAATCATATCTCATGCTGCTTACAATCCGCTGGCTTAAGTGTGCCGAAAGCAGGCTTTGGGCCAATGAGAATGCCGTTGAAAGCGCATATACGGCAAAAAGAACGGCAACCATCCCGTATAAATCGGCCCATTTGCCTTGAAGGATTATATCTATAGCGCTTCCCTGCAAGGCAGGCGCAAACAGCGAAACTATGGTGCTTATCAAAACAGCCGATATTAAAAAGACAAGTAGCTTTTTTTCGTTTTTAAAATACTTTATGAGCCTGGAAACAGTTTGTTTGGTCTGTTTTGGTTTTTCAACCGGCAGCCCCATGTTTGGACCGGGAGGGCCTCCGCGGCGCATAAAATTAAGATTGGCGGCTTTGTCATGCTCGGCCTTGTGATATTTTATTTTTTCATCTGCCGGGGCATTAAAACCTTCCGGCAGTTTTTCTTCCGTTTGTTTCATCATAAGCTATCCTACTCTTTCTTTAGTTGGGAATAGTAAATGTCTTTATAAATTTCGGATGTTTCCAGCAATTCGTCATGTGTGCCGCATGCCGTTATTTTTCCGTTGTCCATCACGACGATGCGGTCGGCGCCGCGCACGGACGCTATCCTTTGCGCAATAATGATTTTGGTGGTTTCAGGAAATTTTTCGTTCAAAGCCTTATATAAATTAGCCTCGGTTTTTAAATCCAGAGCACTGGTGGAATCGTCAAAAATTAAAATTTCAGCTTTTTTAAGCAAAGCGCGCGCAATGGAAATACGCTGCTTTTGCCCTCCCGAAAGAGAATGTCCTCCCTCGGAAACCGGAGTATAATATCCGTTTGGCGCGGCGCAAATAAAATTATCCGCCTGTGCGATTTGCGCGGCCTCTTTAATTTCCCATGGAGTTGCATCTTTTTTGCCCCATTTGATGTTTTCCTCGATAGAGCGCGAATAAAGCTCGGCTTTTTGAAGAACAATTGAAATTTTATCGCGCAAATGCTTTAAATCGTATTCCTTTACGTTTATTCCGTCAAGCAGGACTTCTCCTGATGTGACGTCATAAAACCGCGGGATAAGGTTTACCAGCGTGGATTTTCCGCTGCCTGTCGCGCCAAGTATTGCCAATGTTTCGCCGCTGTGTATTTTTAGGTTGATGTTTTCCAGCACGCTGCGTTTGCCGGAATCCGGATAAGCAAAGCAAACATTGCGGAATTCAATTTCTCCGCCCTGTGAATGGGATTCAGACACATCACCGCTGCGGATGATATGTCCGCATGAAAGCACTTCGTTAATGCGCTCTGCCGATGCCTTTGCACGCGTGAAAGTCTGAAAGATGTTCGCCATGAACATAACGCTCATAAGAATCATGGCTATGTATGTGATTGCCGCCATTATTTCGCCGGTTGTAATTCCACCGTTGTTTTTTACGGTAATACCGCCGATTAAAATAATGGCGACCACACATAAGTTAAGTATGATGTTCATGCACGGCCCCATAAAAGCCAAAAGCGACTGAACGCGCAAATTGACGTCACAAAGTTCGCCGTTTGCCGATTCAAAGCGGCCAAGCTCATAATCTTCCTTGACATATGCCTTTACCACGCGCGCTCCGGCGATATTTTCCTGCATGATGTTGTTTATTCCGTCAATTTTTTGCTGAACTGCGGTAAACATAGGTGAAGCTTTGCGCATGAAAAACCATACGGATAAAATCACAAACGGGAGAGCCAGAATTGCTATCAGTGCAAATTTAGGCGATTGCATATACAGCATAAAAATTCCGCCGATAAACATTATAGAACTGCGCACCAAACCGCGCACGGCAAGCATGACCATATTCTGAACCTGAGTGACGTCGTTTGACAATCTTGTCACCAATGAGCCTGTCGATATTTTATCGGTCTGCTGAAAAGACAAATTCATAATTTTTGAAAACAAATCTTTGCGAAGGTCGTTCCCGAAATTTTGTCCCGCAATGTTGGACGCCCATCCGGATAAAAATCCGCAAACTCCTCCAAACATCACCAATAAAATCATGCGCAGCCCCATTGACAGTATGAGCGGCATATTGTGCTTCAACACACCATTGTCAACAATGTTTGCCATGAAATCGGGCTGAAGCAAATCCATGGTTATTTCGCCCATCATAAAAACCGGTGCAAGCAAACACCAATACCAGTATTTTTTCAGATACGACATCATAAGTTTGTAAATTCCTTTCGGATTGTTTCACAGAGCAGTTCAAGCTGTTTAATCATATCACTTTCTTTTTCGGGAGTCAGGGCGGATGTAATAATCTGGTCCGCCTCATGGATTTTGCTTTTTATGCGGTTTACCCCCGCCTGACCTTTTTCGCTTAAATAAATCCTTTTATAGCGCTGGTCTTTCTCGCCGTTTTTCTTTACAATGTAGCCGGAGGCCAGCATATCCTTTATAGTTTGACTGACTGAGGCATATGTCGTTTGGCAATGTTCCGCCAAATCCTTTTGGCTTGCCCCCGGATTCCTGTCAAGGTACATTATAATCATCCTGTAAGAATCCGGTATGCCGGATTCCAAGGCAAGCTTTTGCATATATTTTTTCCATTCCCTATGGGTATGGTGTATCATCAGCATAAGGGGCTTGTTTTCCATATCAACCGCCCAATATAATTAGTTAATTACTTAATTATTGTAGCACAATTAAACAAAAAGTCAAGCCAAAATTTCATTTTTTTGGCTTGACTTTAAATTTTTTACAAGGAAATTTGCTTTAACGAAAAATCAATCTCCCGTAGATTCCCTTAAAATCAGCTTGTAGGGCATTAAAATCCGTTCGGAGCATTTTGAATCTCCGGTTATGTTGCCTATAAGCTTTTCTATGATGGTCCTGCCCATTTCATAGCATGGCTGGGCAACGGTTGAAATGGTCGGCATGTACATTTCGCATAGGGAGATGTTGTCAAATCCTATTACTGCAATATCTTTGCCCACTTTGAAGCCTCTTTCGGATGCCCTTTTTATAACTCCTGCGGCAAGCAGGTCGGAAATGGCAAAAATTGCGGTCGGAGGGTCATTTAATCCCATAAAATAATCAAATGCCGCCATGCCGTTATGGTAATCATAAGTATTTAAAAACATATACTCGTCGTTTGGAGCTATCCCATTGTCTTTAAGCGCCCGTATATAGCCTATTTCACGGTCTATTGAGGAGTGTGCCCGCCCTGTGGTGGAAATCATCCCGATTTTTCTGTGCCCTTTTTTAATAAGCGCATCAACAGCGGAATATGCCCCGTTTTCATCATCAACCGTAACGGTAAGCACCTTTGCACCCTCAACCCTTTCGCAGCAAAGGGCTATATTGTATTTTTGGTTGAGTTCATTCAGCGCGGAGGCGTCAAGCTGCGTCCCAAGCAATATCGCCGCATCGACAGTTCGCTTGAAAAGCATATTCAGCAGGCGCATTTCCGTTTCAAGATAACCGGCGCTTATGCTGAGGAGAATATCATAGCCGTATTCGGCGGCGCAATCCTGCATCCCGTGGATTATTTTGCCGTAATAATCCTGTTCTGTGGAGGGGATTATGGTAAGTATTACGTTGGTTTCGCATTTTCTCAAATTGCGTCCCAAGAAATTCGGGCTGTATCCAAGTTTTTTTATTGCTTCGTTTACCTGTTCCGCCGCGGCGGGGGAAACAACTGCGCTTTTGTTTAAAACCCTTGAAACCGTGGCAACCGAAACGCCAGCGGCTTTTGCGACGTCTTTTATGGTAGCGTTCATCTTTTCAACCTCTTAACATAATAATACATAATAATTATTATATCAAAAATGAAAACCATTTCAAGAGCTTTTTAAACATTTTTTTAAGAAAAATATGAAAAATTAAATTGAAGCGCAAAGCTCAACGGCACGCGCGGCTGCGGATGCCGCGTCGGGAGTGTAGCAGTCAGCCCCGATTTTTTCGCAAAATTCTTGCGTAACAGGAGCGCCGCCTATCATTATTTTAACCTTGTCGCGGATTCCGGCTTCTTCACAAAGCTTTACGATTTCGCCCATTACGTTCATGGTCGTTGTAAGCAGCGCCGAGCAGGCTATTATTTGGCAGTTTTCCTTTATTGCCGTATCAATGAATTTCTGCGGCGGCACATTTACTCCAAGGTCTATTACTTCAAGTCCGGCGCCTTCCATCATCATTTTTACAAGATTTTTACCTATATCGTGCTGGTCGCCCTTTACCGTACCTATGCAGACCTTTCCTTTGGATTCTATTTTTTCGCTTACCAAAAGCGGTTTTAAAAGCTCCGTGCCGGCATTCATAGCCTTTGCGGCAATTAAAACTTCGGGTACAAAAACTTGATTTTTTGAAAATTTTTCCCCGATTATTGCCATTCCGGGAAGCATTCCTTCCTCAAGAATGGTTTTTGCGGAAAATCCTTCCGAAATTGCCTGTTCAACGAGTTCCTTTACATTCTTTATTTTACCTTTTTGTATAGCTTCGGACAAATCCTGCAAAAGCGGCATAAAATCACTTCCAGATAATATAATTTAATAATATGAATTCATATTATCATACAAGCATCAGGATATTCAAGTGTGTATTTGTTAAAACAGCCAGAGCTTCTTAAAAAGGCAAATAAAAAACAATGATATTTAAGCTCAAAATGAGAATAGTATGATTAAGCGCCGCAAATAAATCTCATATTAAAGTCAGGATTATTTTGCCGCTTGCGGAAAATAAAAAATGGAGGCGGTTTTTAAAAGCGCCGGAAAAGGAAGGGCATGGTATGAGAAAGGCTGTAAAATTTTTGACATCGGTTTTGGATATTGGCGTTGCAGCTCTTGCTGCGCTTATTGTTTATTATTTTGTGCAGCTTCCGGACAATTATTATGTATCAAAAGGCGATACGCTTAAAATTTCCTGTTTTTTCAACATTGACGCCAGCCGTGGGGAAGAAACCATGCAGTCGTTGAACGCCTCGCCGACACCTTTAAATCAGAAAGCAACGTTGAAGCTTTTTGGCGTGATACCCATTAAAGAAGTTGACGTAAAAACGGTTGACAGGCCCGTGCTTGTTCCGGGAGGAAATCCTTTCGGGATAAAAATCCTAACAGACGGAGTAATGGTTGTCGGGATGGGCGATGTTGCCGACGGAGTGCCATCCCCGGCGCTTGAAGCCGGAATAAAAACCGGCGACATAATCATTTCCGTAAACGGGCAGAAGGTTTTGTCAAATTCCGAAATTGCCGCAATAATATCCGGCAGCAACGGCAAAGAGGTTACAGTTCTTCTTAAAAGAGGACAGACAGAAATGCAGATTTCCCTCAAACCGGTTTATTCTGAAAGCTACGGCTGCTATGTTGCGGGAATGTATGTGAGGGACAGCACGGCAGGAATAGGCACAATAACTTTTTATGACCCTAAAACAGGAATTTTCGGAGGCCTTGGACATCCCGTATGCGATGTTGACACAGGGGAGATAATGCCGATTTCAAGCGGCGAAGTGGTTAATGTTTCTATAAACGGCATAAATAAGGGCGAACCGGGCGAACCGGGTGAGCTTCTCGGAAATTTCACCTCAGTCTTTCCGATTGGCAGAATTACGCTTAACAATGAAGCGGGGCTTTTCGGGAAACTCAATTCCGCTCCGAATTTGAATTCGGCGATACCAATGGCAATGCGGCAGGAAGTTCAGCTTGGCGATGCGACCATACTTTCCACCATAAGCGGAGACAAGCCTGAGGAGTACAAAATAAAAATTGAAAAAATAGACCTCAATGATACCGGAAAGTCCAAAAATATGGTTATAAGGATTGTTGACCAGAGGCTTTTAGATGCCGCGGGAGGAATCGTGCAGGGCATGAGCGGAAGCCCTATAATACAAAATGGCATGCTTGTAGGCGCTGTAACTCATGTGTTTGTAAACGACCCGACAAAAGGATATGGCATTTTTTGCGACACCATGTATGAATACGCAAACAGCATAGGTCTTAAAAATGCGGCATAAAGGTAATTGTTAATTTTTGTAATTTTATTTTTACCAGTGGGGGCTCTGCCCCCGCTTGACCTTTATAAAAATAATCAATTTGCTTATTCCCCCGGTGACTTTTTGTCCGGCGACAAAAAGTCACCAAAAAGCGCCTATTTTATATGTCTTATTCCGCCGGCTTTTCGGCAACGGGCGCCACGCTATCGCTTGC
>JAIHAL010000004.1 GCA_020054675.1 Oscillospiraceae bacterium | reverse complement strand
CGGCTGTTAACCGCAGGGTCGTTGGTTCGAGTCCAACTTGGGGAGCCATTTAAAAAAACTCCCGAATCATAAAAGATTCGGGAGTTTTTGCTGTGGGAAGTGGCGGGAGGGGATACAATGCTTCCAGAGATAAATGGCATTGAGCGATTTTACAAAAATATGATTAAGTTTTTACGTTGAAATGATAGATGTAATATTTACCATATGCTATATTATAATTATTGTGACCAACATATAATTGAAAAGTAGTTTAGTGTTTAATTTTTTATATAAATTAGCCGTTTTTTATGTTCTAAGCGATTGCATTTACAAAATAATATTGAGTGTACTTACTGGACTGATGAAGAGTCATGTGCGGTAAGGGAGGAAGTTTATGGATAATAAAGTTGATAAAGGATTTGAATTGATGTATTGGAGATTAAGTTATCGCAGAAAATTTATCAGGACATTATGGATGACTCCATTTTTATTAGGTACAATTATATTAATTTTTGTTTCTCCGCTGAATATTGTCTACGCTGTTGCTATTTCAATTATCTTATTAGTGATATTTTTGATTCAACTTATATATAACTATAAAAAATGGAAACGTACAGAGAAATAGCATTGTTTTAGGTTCTTTGTCAATAGATGGGGTAAATCCGAAAAAATGAAAGCAAACAGGTGGTAGTTATAAAACTGCCACCTGTTTGCTTTTAAAATTTTTGTTTATATAATATTTCGCCGCAATGTTGGCAGTGGTTTGAGATTAGCGGCTTCCAATATATGCGTTTGCCGCAGACATGGCAAACGCTAAATGGTGAAAATAACGGCACCAGCACAAAACATTGAAGCAATGAAAGAAAAATAAAAGTTTTATTTTGTATTGGCAGTTGAAAATATATTGAAAGTACTAATCCAAATATAGAAACTGCTCCCATAATTCGCCACGTTACAGTAGCTGCGAAGACATTTACTGTACTTGTACTTAAAAGTATAGTAAATACCGTATATATTAATGCTTCTACAAAGAATAAAATTGACATATAAGTGCATATCCTTTTTTGCTGATACTTCAGTTTATAAAACACAACATTGAATTACGATTGGATGTCATTATTATCTTTCAAAAATTAATTTTAATAAATATATTCATAGTAAGTATAGTTAATCCAGTTATTATGTGCGGAGTCAGAGTACCAATCTGTCCATTCAGTTTCATCAATAACAAGCCAGTTGCGTGGACTATTCCGCCAGTTATATATCGTGTTATAGTATGCAGTTGTAACATTATAATTGAAAAGCGATGTAGCAAGAGAAGTTAAACCTGCAATTATTGCTTGACCACCTGCACTGCTACAATAATACGTTGCTATAGCTCCACATGCTGCAATGATGGCATTGATTGTAAAATTTTTAATATTTGTGCTTCCACTTCTATATAAAGTTATCCACTCATCACCATCAATGGTTACTTTAGGAGCTATTTTTTTGCTTACTGTGTTGGCTGGTATAACATGTTTTTCAATAGATTTTTTAATGTCTGTAATTGTTATATTCAAGTCGCCGTTAGAGGTTGTTGATACTTTTTGAGTAGAAAAAACAACGTAATTTCCATCAGAATTTTTTACATAGACTGTGCTATTGCCATTTGTCAAGTCATCTGAGAAATTTTCTTCAACTTTAAAACTTTTATTATCTTGGTCATATGTATAAACCAAATGTGCATCTCCTGGCCTCCCTTCTTGGAAGACGAGATTTGTGCGTGTGCCAGTCGCAGTGCTTTCTGTTACGTTCTTAGCTAATACTGGAATTTGAACTACAATAACAAATGAAAAAATCAAAAGCAATGATAGTAATTTTTTAACAGTTTTTTTCATTTTGACTTCATTCCTTTCCGAATTATAGCAGGGGCTATGTACAATTTTATTTTAGAGTCTATTTTTTCTTCTGTCTATCATATTTAGGTAATTTTTAAGTAAAATTTTTCTGCGTCATCGTTTCTGGCATGGATGAGATGGTTCAATAAAATATACCCGTTGGCTGAAATATTAAAACATTGCGTTGATATGCTGAAACAGTAATGAAATCCATGTTTGGCGATTTCAGAGTATTAAAGACCTCTTTTGTTAATACAATAACGGAAGCTATTGTTGGTTGTCTTGATGATTTTTTAATTCGTCACGTATCTTGCGATACATTATAATTGGACCATCGCCCATAAGCAGTTTTTCTCCGGATTTAAAAGAAGACGCCTTAGGTTTTTGCGTAATTACAACGCGTTTATCCTGTCGTTCAATAATTTTGTTTGCAAACTTACCGGTAAAAGCTATTAAGCTGTTAATGATTTTTATCTTTGTAAGCTTACAATAAAACCGTATGTATAATATTGTATTTTCATCATCTACCGGAGCAAAATAAATGAGCACTTTTATTTTAGAGCTTATATGATTCAGCCAAATGTTCGGGAAAATAAAATTAAGGTTTGTATCCTTAATTATACATTCACTGGGAGGCTTAGGCTTTTGACCGTTATCCGTTTCATTGTTTGCGCTGGTTTGAAGGATGCCGTTCTCATACAATACTTTTGGGCCGTTAACCAAGGTTTTGTTGCCTCTGCCGATGGTATTGTAATGCACAATAGGGACATGAACCACATCAAGCTGATTTTCAATACAACGTGAATAATGCGAATTCCAGTGGTCCTCAATTTCGCTGTAAGAATATGTTTCATCAATTTGATCATAAAAAAACGGAAGTTTTTCGGCAGCTTTTTCCGCGTCACCATACCAGAGATAAATAATTCCGTTTAATTCCTTTACAAGATAATGCCTGACATTATAACGGCTGATATCTGCAGTTGACGCTTTTCCGTTTGCGGGAATAAATGTGCATTTGCCGTTTTTATCAAATTCCAACCCATGGAAAGGACATCTGATGTAATCTCCCTCAATCTTGCCGGCGCTGAGAGCCGCGCCTCTGTGCGGGCACTGGTCAACAACACAACAAATCTCGCCACTGCTGTTTCTGAATAATGCCAAATCCAGATTAAGCCTTCTTACAGCTGCGATTTCATTTTTTCCCACAGATTTAGATGGGAGTATTGCATACCATTGATTCGGTATCATGTTTAGTACCCCTTTCGTGAGTTTAAATTATATCACAAAGATTTGCATAGAAAGATGCCCTCGCAGGAGCATCTTTTTAATTTGCCCCAATTGTTTATCAGTTATTTTATATTTGCATTTCTCAATATTATCAGTTTACATCATTTTTCCTCCTTGTGCAATATTTGTTTTTAAAATAGAGCGTAAAGTAAACTTGACAAAATATAATCCTTAATATCGAATTTTCATCCTGCCTTATTTGGCATTTTAAGCTATAATAAAATTGAAAAACAAATTTCTCAGGAGGAATTTTTTTTGATACAGGCAACTAATTTGAAAACAAATCACCTTATTGCACCAATCGGAATTGACGTCGAGGAGCTGTTTCTTTCGTGGCAGTGCGAGGGTTGTGTGAAGCAGACCGCATACGAAATTATTATAACAACGGATGGTAAAACAATATATTCCAGCGGCAAAATACCGGGCAGTATTATGCATGTTTCTGTACCCGTTGCTTTGCCGTCTCGTATCATTGGGCAGTGGCAGGTGCGCCTGTGGGATGAAAGTGATGCTCCCGGAGAATGGAGCACAGCTGTTTTTGAAACCGGCCTTGCACAAGATGAATGGCAGGGTGTGTGGGCAGAGCCGGAAATAGAACTACTGACGCTGGATACATGCCCCTGCACTGATGCTATCAATGCTTTTGCCCGTACAAATTGGGAACGCAGGCAGGATACTCCGGAAACTTCCGGCAAGGGAGATAAATCTCAGCCGTATAAACCACATCAGCCGGCAAGCTATCTTCGCAAAAAGTTTATAGCTCCAGCAGGCAGCCGTAAGCGTTTATATATCACGGCAAGAGGCTTGTATGTGGCATGGCTGAATGGTAACCGTGTTGGTGATATGGTGCTGGCTCCCGGCAGATTTACTGCCGACAAACATTTGGGTGCACAGACTTATGATGTGACCTCCCTTGTGCAAGAGGGTGAAAACGAATTGCTTATTGCACTGGGCGATGGATGGTATCGCAGCACTTCTGGTGTGGATGGTGACCGAGAGCTGTTTGGCAAAGAATTAGGTGTACTGTTTCAGCTGGAAATAGACGGTAAAGTCATTTGCGTTTCGGATGATGAGCTTGAAGCCACTCAGAATGGCCCTATTCGTCAAAACGATATGCAGCAAGGTGAAGTGTACGATGCCAGGCTGGAAGGGGAGCTTTACGGATGGCATAGCGTAAAAACCAGTCCCAATACATTGCCGATTTTCGGCATGAATACCGTTCCTATTCGGGAGCAAGAATCTTTTGCCGGACGGTTGTTTACAACGCCAAATGGTGAGATGGTGCTGGATTTTGGGCAGAATATGGCAGGTTATATTGAAATTGAACTTGTTGCTCATGAAGGCCAAAAAGTAAAACTGCTCTGCGGTGAAACATTGGATGAAAACGGTAATTTCACGCAGGAAAATTTTCAAGACCGTTCCCGCCACAAAGAGGGTGGGACAGCACAAATGTTGGAGTTAATTTGTAAAGAGGGCAAAAATCATTATAAGCCTAGCTTTACAATTATGGGATTCAGGTATGCTAAAGTAGAAACGGATGCCGATTTGACCGGAGCAAAATTTACAGCTCATGCAGTTTACTCCGATATGGCGGTTTTAGGACATTTTGAGAGTGGCAGTGAAGCTCTTAATCGGCTGGTTCAAAACAGTATTTGGAGCCAAAAGAGCAATTTCTGCGATATTCCAACCGACTGCCCCACTCGTGAGCGGGCAGGTTGGACAGGAGATATGTGCGTGTTCATAGACACCGCTTTGACATTGATGGACTGTGTGCCGGTGGTGAAAAAGTGGCTGGAAGAGTGCCGCTTGAACCAATACCCGGATGGCCGTATGGCTAACATTGCACCGCCTACAAGCCGTCCCGGATGCATGACGCCGATGCTGTGCATGTCAGCGGGTTGGGGCGATGCTTCTATTTTGGTGCCTTACGCTATTTATAAGCGTACTGGGGATAAAAAGCTGCTGACCGATAATTATGAGATGATGCAGCGCTGGTATGCCTTTTTGCTGGGGCGTGCACAGCAGACTACTCCGGAACAACAGGAAGGCGAATATGCAAAATATACTGTGCTGAATGGGCTGGACTATGGTGAATGGTGTGAGCCGGGCATCACACCAATGCAGGCCATGATGAATCCACGTAAGAGCGTAGGTACGGCCTATCTTGCTTATTCCGGGAAGCTGTTGGCCGAGATTGCAGAGGTGATTGGCAAACCGGAGGATGCAGCCCAATATCGTGATAACGCTGCAAAGGCCCGTCTTGCTTACCGTGCTGCCTTTACAGAGAATGGGAAAATCACCTCTGAGCGTCAGTGTGAGTATGTTCGCGCTATCCGGTTTGGTCTGCTGACCGAAGACGAATGCAAAATTGCCGCTGATCAGCTTAATAGGATGGTGGAGGAAAATGGCTATCATTTAAATACTGGATTCCTTTCTACGCCTCATCTGTGCAGCGTTCTGGCTAAGTATGGGCATACTGACACTGCCTACAAGCTGCTTTTGCAGGATACTGCACCCAGCTGGCTGTATGAAGTCAAGCGCGGAGCTACGACCATTTGGGAAACATGGACGGGAATTGATGATGAGGGTAAGCCTCATGATTCGTTGAATCATTATTCCTACGGAGCCATTTGCAGCTGGTTGTTTGAAGGGGTATGTGGAATTCATCTGGCAGATGATGTGCTTACCATTGCCCCTGTTCCCGACAAGTCGCTGGGCTGGGCAAAGGCTGTGTATGATTCTCCCTGCGGGCGAATCAAAAGCGGCTGGTATTATAATGGTGAAGCGCCAATCTATGAATTTACCGTACCTTGTAATATGACTGCAAATGTTATTCTTCCGGATGGGCGTACGGCTATTCTACAGTCAGGCACTTATATCATGTAAGTAGAATATTGGATTTTTTGCGGTAGAATATAGCATAAATCTATAAAATAATATATAAAATACATCATAATAAAGCACCCGCCGGATTTCGGCAGGTGCTTTAATCGTTTTGATTCTTCTTGACCAAAGATGACTGAATTGTTTTTGCTAATAAAATTAAAAAATATTTTTACAGAAGTTTACGATTTAAATATTCTGCACTTACTTGCAAGCTTTTAATAGGGGAGTTATCTACCCAGTTGCGGTGGCTTTCAAGAATTACTGCATCTATACCAACTGAGAGCGCCTGCTGCATCAAGCTGTCCAAGTCCATGTTGCCAGTGCCCAATTCCATGCTGTCCGTTTTCAAGATAGGAGCAACTGCACTTCCTTTTATGCGGGCCCCGCGATCGTTGATGTGCCACAGCTTCATGCGTGAGCCAAGACGCTGCATCCATGCAAGAGTATTGGCTCCGCCCTCGGTGAACCAGTAGCTGTCAAACTCAAAGTTGACGAATTGCGGATCTGTTTCTTCAAGCAGGATATCATAAGCTCGCTGAGTTTGATTTACATAGCGCAGCTCGCAGTTGTGATTGTGATAGAGAAGGGCTATGCCATCTTTTTGCAGCATTTCACCTGCGTTGTTCAACCGTTTTGCAAGTGTATGCATTGTAGATTCATTTCCATAGTCAAAGCGGTACATCCCAGTAATGACTACGTACTTTGTGCCAAAGCTTTTGGCTTCATTTGCTATATCATTTGCATTTCGTTCCAGACTGCCGAGGTCAGTATGCAGGCTGACCACATGCAAATCTGCTTCTTTGACCAACTTGCGCCAGTCCAGATTGCCTCCATTGCCAGTTGGCATCCCGGCAGCCCTGGTCATCAGCTTAACCATCAAACCAATGGGGTGAATCATAAAATTACACAACTCAATGCCGTCATATCCGGCCGCCTTAATGGCGGAAAGAGTTTCTTTTGCCTGCTGTTCACTTCTTAATACCGTACCCAGCATAAATTGCTGAACTGCTTTTATCGGCATTGTTTATGCCTCCAATTTTAAAATTTCACCCGGCGTAATGCCGTTTTCGTTAAAGCTGTCTACGCATATGTAATATTCCTGTCCTTTGATAAGAGTGGAAAGGGTTACTTCATCCGCGCCATATACCAGCCAGCTGTGGTAAAGTTTGTCAGGTGCAATGCCATAGCGCACGTTGCAGCCTTGTGCAGTTTCGATATGCTGCCAGCTGACTTTTGCATCCAGTGGGCCTATACGTTGAGCTTTGGCTTTTGCTTGTGGAGGTTTTTCGCCTTCGCCATTGCCGAATACCCGCAACCCGCTGATGCGCAGAACCTGTCCATAGGGCAAAACGCCGCCGGTAACCCGTATATACCGCACCCGGATGCCATTTGCATACTCATAGTAGCCATTGGAGCACTCTCGGCTGACATTTTCCAACGTTCGCCAGTGCTTGCCGTCGGCACTTGCTTCCAGCGTGTAATTGCTGATTTGCGGGGTGGTGTTAATGTGGCGGGTATGGCGTGCATCGCCGCAGCTTTCAGGTGGAAAGTCCACTACCAGCCCTTCGTCTGCGATGTTGACTTGAATGGCGCGAACATCACTCTCTTTGCCTAAATCTACGCATAGCCATTGGCCTGGTGCAGCATCGGCAGCACTCCACCAGTCGCGGCAATTTTCATTGACGGCAAATGCCGGGCTGCTGCCTTTGGCGGTGCTGGAAGCTGTAACAGATTTGCCATAACTTAACAGCATCCATTCGGGCTGCTGGCTGGCGGCATCGAATTTACAGGCAGGGATAGCATGAGGATAATCAGCAAAGTTTTGATTGCAGTAGAGTATGCCATCTTTGTCGAATCCGGCAGGAAACAATCCTACTCGGCGTTCAAAATCGTGATTGATGGAAATACGCATTGTAGAGGCGTGCCACCAGTTGCCGTATTCATCTTTAATAGTGCTGCCATGGCCAGCGCCGGTTATAAATCCGCCGGGTTTTGATGAGAATGGATTTGACTTTTGTAGTGTAAACGGACCAAGCGGACTTTGGGATATATACACGCCGTCCGAATAAGTGTTGAACTGTGTGCCTGGGCATGCGTATTGCAGGTAGTAGATGCCATTATGCTTTGTTATGAATGCTCCTTCAATATAGGGCTTGCCCACAGCATTGAACATGGCTGTCATTGCCTCAGCGGAAAAGCCGCTCATTTGCTCCATTTGGGGCGGCAGTTCCAGCTTGTTCGTTTCAGGGTTATAAAATTGCTTCATGGCCTGATAAACAACACTTGCTTCACGATTTACGATTCCATTATCGCCAGGACGCTCGTAGCCGAGGCTTTCTGCATGTCCGAAAATCAGTTCTCTTGGCTCGCAGATAGGCGTCATGGTTTCCGGGTCCATTTTCACACCGTAAATTGGCGTAATGTTGGAGCAGCCCCAGTATAAATATACACGGCCATCGTCATCTTGAAACAGATTCGGGTCCCAAAAAGCAAACGGTTCGCTAACCTGCACAAATGGTTCGTAAAGGGGATCGGTTGTGCGCAGGATTGGACAGTTGCGATCCTTGCGGCTTGCACAAAAGTAAAGATATTCGCCCACTTGCCGTACGTCGGGTGCATAGTCATAAATGAGCAAGTCAGAATCGGCGTGAAAGTTCCAATGTAAGAGATCATCAGAATACCAGAAACCTGCCGACATGGAAACGAATAGGTAGTATTTGCCTTTAAAGCGTATGAGCGTCGGGTCTGCTCCCTCCCTGAAAGCGGTACGCTTGCCGCCTTCGTTCATGTGCTGGTAACGATAGCCAAGATCTAGCGGATTACAATATGTTTTCATATACTACTGCTCCTTTTTATAAGTCTGCAAAATGCGATTGAGCTGCTTAATGCTTTGGGAATCTGCCCCGGCCTGCTTGAGCATTCCCTCAATAGTCATTCGCTGCATGGCGCGCTGGATCATGTCCTGCAAAGCGGGATTGTCCTTGACGGCTATGGCAACATCTCCGCGAGAAGCAGCAGCTTTGTCGCTGATTTCTTTGATAATAGGGCCGACCTTGGAATCCTGAATAGCAGCAAGCATATTGTCCATAACCGACCAACAGGTTTCGTCATAGTCTTTGTCGAACCAGTTGATTATGGTCTTGCGGTTATCCATGGCATAATCCGGGTTGGGTTTGTCTACTTTTTGTACTATGATTTCGCTGCGGCATTCACCAGCCTGTGCGGTGATGATGTGCTTGCCGGTGATGGGCAAATGGAAAACAAAAACCTTATCGCCATGTTTGGTTCCTACCAGTTCGCCGTCTTTATAGAGAGAAACTTCCGGCTGGTTGGAATAAATTTTTATTTCAGTTACATCTTCCGGGCGGTCTACATAGCGGTTGCCGCACAGATGCACAAAGGGCTCCTTGCTCCAATAGGCTTTGTATAGGTAGAAAGCATCTTTTTTTATTTTGCGGTCAAAGGTGACAAGGCCTTTCTGGTTTTCGCCGTGTTTTCCGCCTTCATCACGTCCATCGGCAGCAAAGTCGAACATATTCCACACATAAGATGCCCATAGCCACGGGCGATCAGCAATCATCTTAGCCATGTGCTCATGGTAGATGCATTGATATGTTTCAGTGTAATCACCCTTTTCGGGCTGGCTGCTCTGATATTGAGGATTCGCGTCTGCTCCGTATTCGGTTAAACCGATGCATCGGTCTGGATATCTGGTGTGGTAAGAATCAAGGAACTCATCATTTTGTTCTACATCGCCTACATACCAGCCGAAATAGAGGTTATAGCCGTTCACGTCAGGAATTTCAAGAATAGGGCTGTCAATTTCAAGCATGAACACATTGGCCATGGCAGTTTTGCGGGTTGGGTCGAGCTTATGCGCCAATTCATTTAGGATACGGTGATTGTCCAATAGGTCTTCATTCACTGCGCTGGCGGCAGTAATCTCATTGGAAAGTCCCCACACTGCAATGCAGGGATGGTTGTAATTCTGCACGATTAATTCTTCCATCTGAGAAATGGTATTATCGCGGCCATTAGGCATGTGTTGGCTTATATAGGGAATTTCTGCCCAGACGACCAGACCTTTTTCATCACACAGGTCGTAAAATTCCTGTGCGTGCTGGTAATGGGCCAGACGGATGGAGTTGGCTCCAATTTCTAAAATAAGGGTAATGTCCTCCTCATGTTCCTTGCGGGTCAGGGCGTTGCCAAATCCCTTGCGGTCCTGGTGGCGGGATACGCCTCGCAAAGGGTAGCTGCGTCCGTTTAGAAAAAAGCCTTTTTGCGGGTCAATATCGAATTTGCGGCAGCCAAAGCGAGCAGATGATTCTTCTCCGTTATCCAGCTTTGCGGTAACGGTATAGAGATATGGGTCATTAAGACCGTCCCACAGATGAGCCTTTTCCAGCTTAAACACAGCCTTGGCTGTGCCGTTCTCCGCCGGAGCGCTGATGGTCTGACCGTTCAGCTCAAAATGAACCTTAAATGCATTTTCGACTGATGCTTCCACAGTTATCTCTACTGTTTTTGTGTCAAGGTTTGTTACGATAGGTGTTACTTTTAGAGCAGGTGCTCCGTTGGCAGCCAATACGAAGTGTTCTGCGGGAATAATATGCAGCTTTACCGCCCGATAAATACCTCCGTAGAAAGTGAAATCAGCCTGCTGCGGGTAAACGGTATCGTTGCGGCTATTGTCCACAGTTACGACCAGCAAATTCTGTTCCAGCAGCGCATTGGTGATATCTACACGAAAAGCCGAATAACCGCCCTTGTGTTCGGCAAGAACTTGATTGTTCAGACTGACATTTGCAGTCATAGCTGCACCATCAAATTCCAGTATAGCACGACCTCCATCCGGCAGTTTCGGCCGAGGAAACATGCAGGTATATGTACAAGTGCCGCGATAATAATCGTTGCCGCCGTCTTGGCCGTCTAAAGCGTTCCATGTATGGGGCAGGCTGATGATTTCGCTATGATTTTCTTTGATAAAGGTCCAATTTTTATCCAGCAGAATGGTTTTCATAATAAAACTCCTTATTTTATTTGGTAATCTTAAAAACCGAAAGGACAATTCTGCCCTTTCGGTTTTGAATAAACAATCACTTCAGGTTTTCGGCAATGATTTCTGCCTTTGCAGCAGCCTTTTTTTCTGCAATGCGTTTTTGGAGGGCAACCATTTTTTCTTTGTCAAGGTCGCAGAATCTCATTGCGATGAGTGTAATAATCCAGCCGATGATAGGCAGACCAAAATAAAGGAACATGGTCATTGAGAACAGTGCCATTGTGCAGGCGTCACCGGGCTGGGGAACGGTAGCAGTGTAACCCAGCAGAGCCACTGCACCGCTTGCAATCAGTGCGCCGCAGGAAGAGATAAGTTTGTCCAGCAGGCTGTAAGTGCCGGTTACAACAGCCGGAACAAATTTGCCGCTTCGGTCCAGTTCGTAGTCAATGACATCGGAAACAAATGCGACGTTGCAGGTAGATACACACATTTTAGCACCGTTGAATGCAAGCGTCAGGATGACGTAAATGATCATAATAGGACCAAATGCTGCGATTTTGGTGGGGTCAATGACAATAAAGTAGATTAGCATAATAATGGCAATGACAATGCAGATTGCGCTCCACACTACGATGCCCTTTTTGCTGCCATGCTTGCCGGCATATTTAGCGCCGAATGCAGCAAAGATGATGGAAGGCAGCATTGCTATAACGCCAAGAATAGTTGAAAGCCCCATGTTTCCGATAATAATGCCAAACAGCATAGTGCTGACTATGGATTGACTGCCTACCTGCTGGGCAATTTTGTCGGATGCGGCAGATGCGATATAACATTGAAGCGGGCGGTTGCCTTTGAGTACTTCAATCATATCCTTGACTTTCAGGGGTTCATTTTTCTTGGTTCCCTCAAAAGTTTCAGGCTTGTCGTAAGCAGAAATGCCTATGCTTGCAAGGATAGTGCCTAAGGCGCCAACCAGAATTACAACGCGCACAGCGGCAGTCAGGAATGACTGATTATAAGTTCCGCCGAATCTTGGCAGCAGGATAACGTTCAGTACAATGTTAAAGGCCATAGGAACCAAATAATTGAATATTGTGTTCCATACGCCCAGTGTAGGACGCTGTTTAGGGTCATTTGTCAGAATGGGGTTGATAGTCTGCACGGTCATGTTGTTTATTGTCATGCCAATAATGTATATAACATATAAAAGTGTGAATGTCAGAAAGCCGAAACCTTTGCTGGACATAGCATCAAACATCAGCCATAGAGCCAATGCTTCTATAAGGAATCCGCCAATCATTAAAATACGGATTTTGCCGAAACGGGTGTTTATACGGTCATACAAGAAAGCAACCATCGGGTCAGTAATAGCGTCTAAAATACGTGTGGCAGTCAGAATGATGCCGATACTGGCTGTGGCAATGCCATAGCCGATGCTGGCTGAATAACTGGCCATGCCAATCAGCATGTACACGGTAGAACCAAGCAGTGAGTTGCAGCAGCAAAAAATGATTTGCCAGAGTTTGGCGCGGCGATATTGCACCCCATCAATTTCACTCTGGGAAGGTTTCTTTTTAAACATTTGATTTTCCCCCTTAAAATTCCGCTGAAATAGCATTTTTTCTGACTTCATTATAACAGCTTTGAAAGGTCTAAATGGTATGATTTTTAGCTTTTAGGGATGGTATTTTGCACAGGTTGCACTTGATATTTAATTTGCGTCCCAAATCATTAATTTTTATACATATGATGAGGAAGTTTTTATGTTATAGTATTTTCAGAGAATTAAAATCTGCAAGGAGGAAGCATAGATGCAAAAATTTGAAAAGGGATTTTTGGTTGGTGCTGCTACTGCCGCTCATCAAGTGGAGGGCAATAATACCAACAGCGATTACTGGGTACAGGAGCAATTGCCTCACACAAGCTTTACTGAACCGAGCGGTCTGGCTTGTGACCATTATCATCGTTATGAAGAGGATATTAAAATGCTGGCGAATGCAGGGCTGAATGCTTACCGGTTTTCCATAGAGTGGGCGCGCATTGAGCCGGAAGAGGGCAAATTTGATTCGGCAGAGGTTGAACATTACCGCAAAGTGATTGATTGCTGCAAGACACATGGCGTGGAACCTATTGTTACCATGATGCATTTTACTAGCCCTAAGTGGCTTATCTGCAAGGGCGGCTGGGAAGCTGAGACTACTGTGGAATATTTCAAGAGATATTGTGTTTATGTTATTGAGAAACTTGGCAGCAAGCTGCACTATGTCTGTACCATCAACGAGGCAAACATAGGTCTGCAGCTGGCTGCCATATCGCGCCGATTTCGACTTATGGCAGAAGAAGCTGCAAAACAGGTGAAATCTGCCGAAAGCAGTGTACAGCTAGGCATGAACTTTCAAAAGATAATAGAGAATGCTAAATTTGCCGCTGACGAAAATGCTGAAATATTTGGAACACCGCAGCCTAAAATTTTTGTCAGCGAGCGAACCCCAGAGGGCGATTTGCTTGTCATGCGTGCTCACGTTGCTGCTCGTGATGCCATCAAGGCCATTTGTCCGCAGTTAAAGGTCGGTCTAACCCTTTCCCTGCATGATGTTCAAAGCCAACCCGGAGGCGAAAGCATTGCAGCAATCGCATGGCAGGAGGAATTTACTCACTATCTGCCGTATATCAAAGATGACGATTTTTTGGGAGTACAAAATTATACCCGCACCGTCTATGGCCCTCAGGGCCAGTTGCCGCCGCCTAAGGACGCCGAGTTGACCCAGATGGATTATGAATTTTATCCCGTTGCACTGGAGCATGTTATTCGTAAAGTAGCCGAAGGATTCAAGGGTGAGATTCTTGTTACTGAAAATGGCATTGCCACTGCGGATGATGGCCGACGTGTGGCTTTTATAGAGCAGGCACTGGAGGGTGTGCAGCGATGTATAGCTGACGGTATTCCTGTCAAGGGTTACTGTTACTGGAGTTTAATGGACAATTTTGAATGGCAGAAAGGATACGCCATGCAATTTGGCCTAATTGCCGTAAACCGCAAGACATTGGAGCGGACTGCAAAACCAAGCCTTGCACATCTTGGCAGTTATAATGTACAAGAAACCAAAAATATTTAAACTCGAAAGGAGATTATAAAAATGGATTTCAACAGTGTGCACGGCAAAGTTGCTATTATTACCGGTGCAGGCCATGGTATTGGCAAAGCTATTGCGAAATGTTATGGTGCTCACGGGATGAAAGTGGTCTGCGCCGACATTAATACGGAGCAGGGAGAGGCTGTTGCAGACAGCATCTGCAAAAACGGCGGGGATGCGATTTTTATTCAGACCGATTGCAGCAATCCTGCGGAAATTAAAACACTGATAGGGCAGACCGTGAAGCACTATTCCAGGCTGGACGGCATGGTGAGTAATGCAGGTATCGGAATGGGCGGCACACCTTTGCACGAATATGATGTGGCCGATTATGAAAAAATTTTTGCGCTGAACAGCGAGGGAGTGTTTGCCGGTATGAAATATGGTGCAGAAGCAATTTTGAAAAGCCGTTCCGATGGCGGTTTTCTCATCAATGTGGCATCGGTTGCGGGACTTGTAGCCCAGTGTGGACAGGCATTATACAGTGCCACAAAATTTAGCGTAATAGGCATGACTCGTGCCGCTGCGCTGGATTATGCAGCTTATGGCATAACAGTTAACGCTATTTGTCCAGGCTATATCCGCACTGCAATTTTTAAAGATGCGCCTGCCTCGGCTATGGACTTCTTTGCATCGGACTGCCCGGCCAAGCATATGGGAGAGCCGCAGGAATGTGCTGCACTGGCTCTTTTCCTTGCCAGCGATTTGGCACGCTACATCACCGGTGCTGCCATTCCGGTAGATGGCGCTCTTTCTGCCGGGCACCAGAGTATCAGCAGCTGGAAGCACCCGGAAATTCTGACTGACGAAAAGCTGAGCAGCCAGAGTACCATTGCCGCCCTGCTGGAAGATAATACTGCAAAGGCAGTGATTGAGAAGTTTTTACCTGGTTTTGCTGCAAATGAGCAAGTAAAAGCGGCTTATGGTATGACTTTTAGGCAGATTGGTTCCATGTTGGGCCTGCATGAGGATGCTTTGCAAAATCTGACAGCGGAGCTGGATAATTTGTGATTTTATCGGGAAAATATAATAAAAAGGAGAAACTGTTCCGCAGTGGTTTGGCTATAGCTGCAGTCTTTCATAAACAGTAAAGATGTGATATAATTAAATTATACAAATCAAATTATGAAAGGCAGTGCCGGAGATGGATGTTGAACAGAATATGCAGCTTTTCGCCGAGCTAATTCGTTGTGGCGGCGATGTTTATCTTTGGTGCTATGATGCAAACGGCACTCTGCTTCATAGCAACTGCCCAGATGAAACATTTTTAGCTGGTGTCTTTGACTTGTTTGGATGCAAGCAGAAAATGCTTGAATATGGTAAGAAACACAGCCGCCCCGTAACATTGGGAACAGCACTTGGCATACAATGGGGAGCCTGTTTTGAAAAAGAGGACGGTGTGCTGCGGCGGGCATGGGTCATTGGGCCGGCATTTTATCAGGATGTTTCAATGAAAGGCATTGAACAGGGGCTGAAATATTACAATCGACTTAAAATAGGTGTTGCATGGACGATGCAGTTTTACACGGCACTCAAAAATTTGCCTGTGCTCCAAAATACGATTATGCAACGATATATGCTGATGGCGCATTACTGTCTAACCAATGAGCATCTCGCTTTGAGCGACATTGATAGCAGCACGTTGATTCCTGCCGTAAGGCTGAATTTGCCTGTACATCACGACAGGCACAAAGTTTGGATGGCGGAGCAAGGGCTTTTGCAGATGGTACGCACTGGCGATTTGAACTATAAGCAAGCGTTTTCCATTAGCAGAGGGCTCAGTGCGGGAGTTCCTGTGTACAGCGATGATGCTTTGCGTCAGAGCAAGATTTCCATTATTGTGTTTACTTCAATTGTCTGCCGCGCTGCCATTGAAGGGGGGCTTTCTCCAGAAGAAGCATATTCACTGGGAGACAGCTATATCCAGAAAGCAGAATCAGCACATACTCTGGATGATTTGAATCCGCTGGGCGCTATGATGTATAATGATTTTATTCATCGAGTGCACAAATGCCGCACTAATCCCAGATTAAGCCCACAAATTCAGCAATGTGTAGATTACATTGAAATGAACCTTGATCGGAAAATTCTTGCCGCAGAGCTGGCTTCGCTGGTGGGCTATACAGAGTATTATTTAACGCGCAAGTTCAAGGAAGAAACCGGCCTTAGCGTAATAAACTATGCACGTTTTGCAAAAATTGAGCGGGCAAAGGTGCTGCTGAAAAGTACTGACCAGACTGTTCAGGAAATTGCCGACCAACTAGGATTTGGCACTCGTAATTACTTCAGCCATGTTTTCCAGCAGGTTACAGGACAAACACCAATTCAGTATCGGGAAAGCAAATAATAGCTTAAAATCAGGAAGCTTCTGAAATATTCTGAGCTTCCGTTTTTTATTGCGCACATATCATAGGTGCAATTTAATATTATATAGCCTAAAACTATTAATAATAGAAAGAAGCAATTTAATTTTCTAAAAAGGAAGCTTCCTGAATTTATTTGGAGACATTCCGGTTTTTGAGTGAAAACTGGCAATGAAATTGGATTCGCTTTCAAAGCCTACTTGAAAGGCAATGTCCTTGATTGGCGACGATGTTTTTTTAAGCAGATGCTTTGCCTTGTCGATTCTGCATTTGGTTAGATATTCGTAAGGGGAATATCCTGTTTGACGTTTAAATTGTCTGGAAAAATGAAATTTGCTCATGCTTGCCTGCCTTGCCATGTCTTCAACACTTAGAGGATTTTTGCAATTTTCTGAAATAAATTTCATTGTGTTGGAAATTGTATTGTCTTCGCCGAAATTTAACGCCGTGCTGCCATAAATCAATTCGCAAAGCATTTGCTGCAATATGCAGGAAACCATGGCTTCGCTTAGCGGATTTTCTTGCTCGAATCCCGAAAGGATTTCAAAGAATTTATTTTTAAGAAAAATCAGATTTTTTGAGCTGAAAATTAAACCCTGATTTTTTGAAATGATGTCAAAATAATCTCCTGAAACATTGCCGTCAAAGTGCAGGAAAACAAATTCAACTTCGGAGTTGGTATAGTATTCGTGCGGCTGATAGCAGTTGAGCAAAATTATATCATTTTTGCCGGCCTGCTGGGGAATTTCATCGACTTTAACAGTAAATTCCCCATTTAAAATAAGCATCAAAAGAAAACTGTTAAAATTTTTTCGCCGGACGTGATAGCCTTTTTGGCAGTAAAAATGTCCGGCGCTAATCAGGTAAAAAAACAACCTTTGCGCCAGCAACGAAGGTGTTGAAAAATAGTGGTCGGAATTTTTTAAAACTCCCGGTTCAAGACATTTCATTGAGGCCTCCAAAAATAAGCAAGAATTCAAAACTTTATAGCAAAATCCCCTAATGCAATTGCTTTTCTTTTAGTATATAATAAAAGCGCAATAAAAGCAATTGCTTTATAAAGGGGATGTTTTTTATAATGGCAGAGGTTTTTGAAAAAGCAAAGGTTTGGGAGCAAGATGTTGCAATTCCGACATACCCTGTTGGAGCTCCGGATAAAAATCCGATGTTTTTGGAAAAACGCGTTTATCAGGGAAGCAGCGGCAAAGTTTATCCTCATAGCGTTATTGATAAGATTTATGATGAAAAAATTGAAAAAACGTATCGTGCAGTATTTCTTGAAAACAAATATCTTAAAATAATGTTTTTGCCGGGACTTGGCGGAAGGGTCCAGCGTGCCACAGATAAAACCAACGGCTATGATTTTGTTTATTATAATCAAGTTATAAAGCCTGCACTGGTAGGATTGGCAGGCCCATGGATTTCCGGAGGAATTGAATTCAACTGGCCGCAGCATCACCGCCCCAGCACATTTGACCCGGTGGATTATTATTTTGAGGAAAATTCTGATGGGAGCTGCACCGTTTGGATGGGCGAAATTGAAAATATGTTCCGGACAAAGGGCATGGCAGGCTTTACACTTTATCCGGATAAGGCATATCTTGAAATTTCCGTGCAGCTTTATAACCGCACACCTCTTCCGCAAACATTTTTATGGTGGGCAAATCCTGCGGTGTCGGTCAATGACTATACCCAATCTGTCTTTCCGCCGGATGTGACCGCAGTAATGGACCATGGGAAACGCGATGTTTCAACGTTCCCTATTGCAACCGGAACATATTATAAAATGGATTATTCTGCCGGAGTGGATATATCCCGCTATAAAAATATTCCGGTTCCGACTTCTTATATGGCATATCATTCGGATTATGATTTTGTCGGAGGATATGATTATGGAAAACAGGCAGGAATTCTTCATGTGGCGAATCATCATGTTTCTCCCGGAAAAAAACAATGGACATGGGGATGCGGCGAATTCGGAAAAGCATGGTACCGCAATCTTACCGACGAGGACGGGCCTTATATTGAACTTATGACCGGATGCTTTACCGATAATCAACCTGACTTTACATGGCTTGCACCATATGAGGAAAAGGTTTTTAAACAATACTTTATGCCGTATAAAAACGTCGGCATGGTAAAAAACGCAACGATTGAAGCTGCTGTCGGACTTGAAGTCGATAAAAATTTTGCTTATGCAAAGGCATATGCTACGGCGGAATATCCAAATGCAAGAGTGATTTTAAGCGCCGGTGAAAAGATTTATCTTGATGAAACTGTTCTCCTTTCGCCGCAAAATACTTTTGAAGCGGCTTGTCCTTTGGAAGACGGCACGGCTGAAACATTATTGACTCTTTCGGTTTTGGATTGCACTGGACGCGAGCTTGTTTCTTATACGCCGAAAGAAAAGGGGATTGATAAAATTCCCGAACCAGCTAAGGCCGCGCCGCTTCCGCAGGATGCAAAGACACTGGAAGATTTGTACTTATATGGTCTGCATATAGAACAGTACCGCCACGCAACATATGATGCGGCGGATTATTACCGCGAGGGGCTTCGCAGGGATGCAACGGACATCCGCCTAAATAATGCTTACGGGAAGCTTTTGCTGAACCGCGGACTTTTTGCGGAAAGCGAACAATATTTCAGAGCGGCAATAGAAAAATCCACCCGTTCAAATCCAAACCCGTATGACAGCGAGCCTTTTTATAACCTTGGGCTTTCACTTAAGTATCAGGGGAAAATAAAAGCTGCTTACGATGCGTTTTATAAGGCAACATGGAGCGGAGCATGGCAGGAAAGCGGATTTTATCAGCTTGCGTGCATTGACAGCATGACGGGAGATTATAAAACCGCGCTTGAACATGTTGAACGCTCACTTATAAAAGGACAGCATAATATGAAAAGCCGCAATTTAAAAACGGCACTTTTGCGCAAACTTGGATATTATGATAAGGCTAAGAGCTTTATTGCCGAAACTATTTCCATTGACCGTATGGATTTTGGCAGCCGTTATGAATCGGCTTTTCTTGCCTTAAATGATGGGAAAGCCAAGTCGGCGGTTTTAAAAGAACTCCATACGCTTTTGCACGGGAATTTCAATGCCTGCATAGAAATTTCAATTGATTATGCCGAGGCCGGATTTTATAATGAAGCAATAGAAATTTTGGAGGATTTTTGCAGACAATTTGAAGATAAAAGACAGGTATATCCGATGGTTTATTATCATCTGGCGGCAAATTACGCCAAACTTGGAGATTCGGATAAGGCGCAAAAATCCTTGAAGCTTGCCTTTGAAGCGGACGGTTCTTATTGTTTCCCTCACCGATTGGAGGATATTGCGCCTCTTGAATATGCAATGCAAGCCTCACCAAGGGATTCAAAGGCTCCGTATTATCTTGGGAATTTGTGGTACGATAAAAAGCAGTATGATAAGGCGGCGGAGTGCTGGAAAATTTCCTGCACCCTTGATGATAATTTCCCGACAGCACATAGGAATTTATCATTGTATTATTTCAATAAGAAAAAAGACCCTCAAAAAGCTCTTGCTGAAATGGAAAAGGCGTATGCGCTTGATGAATCCGATGCGAGAGTCTTGCTTGAACTTGACCAGCTTTATAAAAAGATTGGAAAATCCCCCGCCAAAAGATTGGAATTTTTGGAAAAGCATTTTGATGTTGTAAGTTTCAGGGATGATTTGTACCTTGAATATATTACTTTGCATAATTTCGCAGGCAATAACGAAAAGGCAAAATCCATGCTGGAAACACGCAATTTTCATCCATGGGAAGGCGGAGAAGGCAAGGTTCCGGCACAATACCTTCTGGCGCATGCCGAGCTTGCCAAAAAAGCAATAAAAAGAGGGGATTTTGAAAAGGCAGCCGAACTGATGCAAAAGGCGTTGGGCGAATATCCGCATAATCTTGGCGAAGGCAAGCTTTACGGTGCGCAAGAAAACAATCTTAATTATATTCTTGGCTGTGCTTATGAGGGGATGAATTTGCCGGATAAAGCCGCGGAATGCTTTGAAAAAGCGGCGGTAGGGCTTTCAGAACCGGCAGGGATGATGTTTTACAATGACCAGCCTCCGGAAATGATTTATTATCAAGGCCTTGCTTTAATGAAGCTTGGCAGGAAAGATGCGGCTTTCAGCCGGTTTAACAAGCTGATTGCCTATGGCAAAAAGCATTATTATGATGAAGTGCGGCTTGATTATTTTGCGGTGTCTTTTCCGGATTTAATGATTTTTGACGAGGATTTGAATGTCCGGAACCGCTTGCATTGCCTTTTCATGATGCTGTTAGGCCATCTTGGAAAGGGCGAAAAGGATGAGGCGATGCGCTGTTTGGAGGAAATTAAACAGATAGACCCGAATCACGCAGGCGTGCATTTTCATGCAGATGTTGATATTTTTAAGTAGAAATGAGGTAAAATTATGAATATGAAAATTGATTTGTCCGGCAAATGGGAATTTTCTTTTTGCGAAAAGTTTGAGGATGCTGTTTTTCTTCCCGGTACAACAGAGCAAAATTTTAAAGGGACATATAGCCCCGACCCGAATCAAACTCTTTATTTAAGCCAAAATTATCCTTTTACAGGGAGGGCGTTTTATCGCAAGAAAGTCTGCATTCCGCCGGAATGGGAAAATAAATCTGTCCAGCTTTTATTGGAACGTACGAAATATACCGAAGTTTTTGTGGATGGAAAGAAAATATCTTCATCAAAGGAAACGCTTATTCCGCAAAAGCATGACCTGACTGCCGCACTTTGCCCCGGGGAACATGATTTGATGATTGTGGTGGACAACGACCTTGCAGCAGACAAAAATTTCCCCAAAACAGTTTTAGGCGGGCATCAATATACCGAACATACCCAAACCAACTGGAACGGCATTATAGGCGAAATTGCGCTTTATGCTTTTAACTGCGCAAGACCGGTTAAGACAAAAATTTTTGCAGATATACATAGCAATACGATTTCTGCGGAAATAAATTTTGAAAATTCTACGGATGAAACGGAATTTTTGCTTGCTTTTTCCGTGGAACATGATGATAAAACGCTTGCAAGCAAAGAGTTTCAGGTGCGGATTGAAAAAGGTCATTCAAGTGTAAAAATACAATGTGAAACGCCCGAGCCGCTGCCTTTATGGGATGAGTTTCATCCAAATCTTTGTACATTGCGTTTTGAGCTTTTGCGCAAAGGAAATTCCATTTGCAAATGGGAGGAAATTACAGGTTTCCGTGAGATTAAAACAAAAGATAAGATACTTGTACTTAATGGAAATCCGCTGTTTTTGCGCGGGAATCTTGATTGCTGCATTTATCCTAAAACAGGCGCATGCCCGATGGATTTGGACAGTTGGATGTACATTTTCCGCACTATGCGTGAGTATGGGATGAACCATATTCGTTTCCATAGCTGGTGCCCGCCCAAAGCCGCTTTTGAGGCCGGCGACCGCTTGGGGATGTATTTGCAGACAGAACTTTCATGCTTTGGAAACGGATTTTATCCGGAAGGGCATGAAAAATGCGACCCTGCGCTGAACGCATACCTCAATGAACAGTCCGTTAAGGTTTTGGAAGAGTATGGCAATCATCCGTCTTTCCTTCTTTTTGCGGTGGGAAATGAAATGATTGGAGAAATTGAAATGTTTTCATCACTTGTGAAAAAGCTAAAGACCATACGGCCCGACAAGTTTTATTCGCAAGGCTCAAATAATTTTTTTGAAAATCCCATAAGCTGTCCCGAAGATGATTTTTGGGTTACTATGCGTGTTACAAAAGAGGATAACGTCCGCGGCTCTTTTTCACATGCAGATAAGCCGCTTGGGCACATTCAAACAGAACATTCTCCGGGAACGCTTTGGAATTATTCGTCGGCAATTGAAAAATCGGATGTTCCGGTGATTTCGCATGAGGTAGGACAGTATCAGGTTTATCCGGATTATAGAGAAATTGAAAAGCATAAAGGAATATTCAGTCCGACGGCGCTTAGGATTTTTAAAAAGCGTTTGGAAGAAAAGGGAATGGGCGATTTGGCGGATGATTTCTTTAAGGCCAGCGGAGGCCTTGCGGTTGAATGTTATCGGGAGGATATAGAAGCAAGTTTAAGAACGCCGGGAATGGGCGGCTTTCAGCTTCTCAGCTTGCAGGATTTCCCCGGACAAGGAACTGCTTTGGTTGGGATTCTTGATTGCTTTTTGGATTCAAAGGGCTTGATTTCACCGGAAAGGTGGCGTGAATTTTGCGCTCCGCAGGTGATTTTAGGACAGTTCCCAAAGTATGTGTATAATTTAGGCGAAGAAATTCCTGTAACGATAAGCGTGTACAATTATGGGGAAAATGAGTTGTCGGGAAAATTGACCGTTTCGCTTTTGCAGAATGGAAGGATTATTGATGAGGCAGTAATTCCTGAAATTCTTGCCCCGCGCGGAAAACTTTCGGAAGTAGCTTCCGTTTCGCTTAAAACTGCCGGTGCAGATGTTCCATGCCGGCTTGAAATGGTTCTTTCTTGCAAAGAAATCATAAACCGCTATCCAATATGGGTTTACCCCTGCAAAAAGGAAGAGGCGGAAAATGTGCTGGTTGCAAAAGAATTTGATTCTTCCGCAATAGAAACTTTGCAAAACGGCGGCAGGGTGGTGCTTTTCAAATCTGATTGCAAAAACAGCGTGGAGGGCTTTTTTACACCGGATTTTTGGTGCTACTCTATGTTTAAGCTTGGATGTGAAAGGAAAGGCGTTCCTTTGGCTCCGGGAACAATGGGACTTTTGTGTGATGAAAAGCATCCGGCGTTAAAGCTTTTTCCTACGAAAAATCATTCGGAATGGCAGTGGCATGGAATTGCTTACTATTCGCGTCCGGCAATTCTTGATGGAACATCCCCTGAATTTCGCCCGATTGTGCAGGTTATTGATAATTTTGAGCGCAACCATAAGCTTGGACTGCTTTTTGAAACGGCGCTTTTTAACGGCAAACTTTTGGTATGCACGGCAGATGTGCTTTCCCATATGGATTTGCCTGAGGTAAAGCAATTTTATAACAGCATTCTTGCGTATGCCAAGTCTGATGAATTTAATCCGAAAAATAATCTTTCACTTGAAAAGCTGAAAGATGTTTTGCAGTAAGAATTCATGCTTGTGGAGAAGATTTAAAAGCTTCTCCGCAAGCATTTTTGCGTAAAAATTATTCTTGCCTTCAAAAAACATCTTGCAAGAAATGAAAAGATGTGCTATAATTTAAAAGTCTTGCGGATGTGGCGAAACGGCAGACGCGCTGGTTTCAGGTACCAGTGGGGGCGACCCTGTGCAGGTTCAAATCCTGTCATCCGCACCATAAAAGACGGTGGGATTTTTAAAAGTTAAAATTTTAGGGCACAACTTTGTGCCCTACATTTGCATACGGGGATTTTATGTTAAAAAGTGCGGTTTTGGAAACGGCTAAAAAAGAAGATTTCCCAAGAATTTATGAGATTATGAGCAGCTCTTTCCCTCAAAGCGAAATGCGCAGCTATGAGGGACAGCTTGGCTTGCTTGACCATCGCTGCTATAAAATTTATGTAAAACGAAAAAACGGTGTTATAATTGCTTTTCTTGCTGTTTGGGAGTTTGACGAGGTGAATTTTATAGAGCATTTTGCCGTTGATTCATCTTTTCGAGGAGGAGGAATAGGCTCGAAGATGCTTAAAGAATATTTGGGCACATCTCTAAAGCCTATAATTCTTGAAGTTGAGCCTCCAAAGGATGAAATTTCCGTAAGGAGAATTGAATTTTACAAGAAGCTGGGATTTCACCTGAATATGTTTGAATACTTCCAGCCGCCGCTCCAACCCGGTCAAAAGGCTGTTCCACTTAAAATAATGACTTATCCCAATCCTGTTGATGAGGATTTCTTCAACAGGAATAAAAAAATAGCATATGAAGTCGCTTATAGTGCGTTTATGGGATAAAGGAGGATATTATGAAAAAATCAACCGCCGCTTTGCTTTCTTTCTGCTGCTTTCTTATGGGAGTAATTGCCGGATTTTTGCTTTCTCCGATTAAAGACGGGGTACACTGCGGAAACAATAACGGCAATACTACCGTTTACAACAGCGGGAAAGATGAATCTGAAACCGAGGAATAAAATTTTAGCCAAAAAGGATTTTGCAAAATGAAATTAGGTATGGTTGGTCTTCCGAATGTCGGAAAAAGTACTCTTTTTAATGCTCTTACAAACGCTGGTGCGGAATCGGCGAATTACCCTTTTTGCACGATTGAGCCTAATGTTGGAATTGTTTCTGTTCCTGATGAAAGGCTTGAAGCGCTTGCAAAAATGTATAATCCTGAAAAATTCACACCCGCAACCCTTGAATTTGTCGATATAGCAGGCCTTGTCAAAGGCGCTTCAAAGGGAGAAGGCCTTGGGAATAAGTTTCTTGCCAATATTCGTGAGGTTGATGCCATTGTTCATGTGGTAAGGTGTTTTGAAAATTCCGATATTGTCCATGTTGATGGGGATATCAATCCGCAGAGGGATATAGAAACCATTGACCTTGAGCTTATTTTTTCAGATATAGAAATGCTTGAAAGGCGTATCGACAGGACAAAAAAGCTTGCAAAGGGCGATAAAAAGTATGTTGCCGAAACGGAGTTTTTGGAAAGCCTTAAAGCTCACCTTGAAAGCGGGAAATCGGCGCGTTCTTATCCGTTTACGGAAGAGGAGCAGGAAATTATAAAAACAACGCCGCTTTTGTCGGCAAAACCGGTTATTTTTGCGGCAAATCTTTGCGAGGATGATTTCAGGAACAATATTGATACAAATCCGCATTACAGAACAGTTCTTGAAATAGCAAGAGAAGAAAAAGCGGCTGTGCTTCCTATTTGCGCCCAAATTGAGGCTGAAATTTCCGATATGTCCGAGGAGGATAAGGAGATGTTCCTTGCCGACTTAGGGCTTAAAGTTTCCGGCCTTAACAGGATTATACAGGAAGGCTATTCGCTTTTGGGACTCATTTCGTTCCTTACCGCAGGTCCTCAGGAAGTAAGGGCATGGACGATAAAAAAAGGTACAAAGGCGCCGCAGGCGGCAGGGAAAATCCATAGCGATTTTGAAAAGGGATTTATCCGCGCGGAAGTGGTTTCTTTCAGTGACCTTATGGAATGCGGCAGCATGACTGTTGCAAAGGAAAAAGGCCTTGTAAGACTTGAAGGAAAAGATTATGTGATGCAGGACGGAGATATTGTCCTGTTCAGGTTTAATGTCTGAAATCAGTATCTGCCTTTTAAAAAGGCAGATATTGAATATAAAATTTTGAGAAGAGAAAATCACCCTTTGCCTAAATGCCGGCAAGGGGTGATTTTTTAAGCTTTAAAAAATTATTTTACCGTAAAATTTTTGCCGCCCGGGATGAATACGGTTTCCATTCCGTGCAGGGAAAAGTATTCGTTTATTGCGGATACGGCGGCTTCAAACTGCTCATTATCCTCTTCAAGGCTTTCGATTTCCATTGCCTGTGCCCCGCAGGCATCATGAAGGTGGATTTTATAAGGCAGTCCCTTGCCTTTAAGTATGCTGTTGATTTCAACAATCATGCCTATGGATACCGTTTTCATATTAAACACCCCTTTTAAGGTATAGTTTAATTTTATTATATTTCATTTTTGTATTATTTGCAATGATTTAAAAAAATAAATTTATGTAACTTAATCACGGAAAAACACTTAAAAAAGGTTATAATAAAAGCATAAGCAATAAACAAACAACCAAAAACAAGGAGATGGATTTTATGAGTACAGTTAAAATAACAAAAGAAAATTTCAATGCCGAGGTTATGAATTCTGACAGACCGGTTCTTATTGATTTCTGGGCACCGTGGTGCGGACCTTGCAGAATGGTTTCGCCGATTGTCGATGAAATTGCCGATGAAGTTTCCGCAACCGTAAAGGTGGGGAAAATAAACATTGACGAGGAGCCGGAACTTGCATCAAGCTTTAATGTAATGAGCATTCCGACACTTGTTGTAGTTAAGAACGGCAAAATCGTAAACAGCGCAGTAGGCGCAAGGCCAAAGCAGGAAATCTTAAAGCTTTTGAATGTATAAAATTATACATCGCATAAAGCGGCTTTACAGGCCGCTTTATGCGGTTAAGGCTTTTAGCCGTTTTTTGTCTAAAATTTTCACTCCGCCCCTTGAAAGCTCGACAAGCCCTTCGTTTGAAAAATGCTTGAGCATTCTTGAAACAACTTCCCTTGCACTGCCCATATATTTTGCTATTTGCTCATGTGTAAGGTTTATTGTTTCGGAATTGTTTTTGCGGGATTCTTCTATTAAAAAAATTGCAAGCCGCTTGTCGAAGCTCATGAAGAGTATTTGCTCCATTGCCCACATAACGTCGGAAAAACGGTCCATGGCAATTTTATAAGAAAAATTTTCAACATAGATGTTGCTGTCTATCAGTTTCTGGTAAGCGCTTGTGCTTATGTGATAAATTTCACTGTCGCGCACAACGCTTATGTGGACGTCAAAAGTGATGCTTTTAAGTACGCATGAAGCCGAAAGCATGCACACTTCGCCTTTCCCAAGCCGGTACAGGGTGATTTCCCTTCCGTCTTCGGAAAGCATATATACCCTGATTTCACCTTCTTTTACAAGAAAAGCGCCTATGCAGTCGCTTTCGGGGCTGTGTATGGTTTGTCCGGCCTTATATTTTGCAAGTTCTATCCCGTTTTTTAAAAGCTCCTTTTCGGATGGCGAGAGCTTGTCCCAAAAATAAAGTGCCGTGCGTATAAATTGTTCATCTTTTTCGTTAAACATAATCCACCCCTAAATTTAAATTTGTGTTTTTTAAATTATACCATATTTCTCCGCAAAAGAAAAGAAAGAAAGGAAGATTTGAAATGAAAGTGCTTATAGTTGGCGGCGTAGCCGGAGGAGCCTCTGCGGCGGCAAGACTTAGACGACTTGATGAAAAAGCAGAAATAATAATGTTTGAAAGAGGGGAATATATCTCCTTTGCAAACTGCGGCCTGCCTTATTATATAGGCGGAGAGATTACTGAAAAATCCGCCCTTACACTTCAAACGCCAAAGAGCTTTAACGCAAGATTTAATGTTGATGTAAGGATTTTAAACGAGGTTACCGCAATAAATCCGGATGAGAAAACCGTAACGGTTAAAAATCATAAAACCGGAGAAGAATATGCCGAAAGCTATGACAAGCTTATCCTTTCAATGGGCGCGGAGCCTGTAAAGCCTAATATACCCGGAATTTCATCCCCAAAAGTTTTTACGCTCAGAAATATTCCCGATACTTATAGGATAAAGGAATATATTGAAAACAACCGCCCGAGGTCCGCGGCAGTTGTGGGAGCAGGCTATATAGGCATAGAAATGGCTGAAAACCTTAAAAATGCAGGGCTTGACGTAACCATAATCGAGCTTGCAGAAAAGGTAATTGCTCCGCTTGACTATGATATGGCATGCGATGTGCATAACCATATAAGAAGCAAGGGAGTAAATCTTATTCTTAACAATGGCGTAAAGGAAATAAAAGATAACGGCACAAGCCTTGAAATACTTCTTAACAGCGGAAAAGTCGAGGCGGACATGATGATAATGGCAATAGGAGTAAAGCCTGAAACCGGAATTGCCAAAGCCGCAGGGATAGAAGTAAACCAAAGAGGTTCTATAATCGTAAATAAAAACATGCTCACTTCAAAAGAGGATATTTATGCTGTTGGAGATGCCGTAGAGGTTACAGATTTTGTCACCGGGCAGAAAGCGTTTATTCCTCTTGCCGGACCTGCAAATAAACAGGGCAGAATTGCCGCCGACAACATTTGCGGCATAAAGAGCGAGTATAAGGATACTCAAGGCAGCGCAATACTTAAAGTTTTTGATATGACTGTTGCGACCACCGGAATAAATGAAAAAACCGCAAAAGCTTTAAATCTTAACTATGATAAGAGCTTTACCTATTCAGGTTCACATGCAAGCTATTATCCCGGTGCTGTGAACATGTCAATAAAGGTTATTTTTGAAAAGGAAACAGGAAAAATTTTAGGAGCGCAGATTGTCGGCTATGATGGGGTTGATAAGAGATGTGACGTTCTTGCCACGGCAATAAGGGCAAAAATGACCGCATACGACCTTACCGAGCTTGAGCTTTGCTATGCTCCGCCGTATTCATCGGCAAAAGACCCTGTAAATATGGCTGGTTATGTTATTGAAAACATCCTTACCGGAAAGGTAAAAAATTTCCATTGGCATGATATAGAAAACCTTCCGAGGGACGGAAGTGTAATACTTCTTGATACAAGGACAAGGATTGAATATGCAAATGGAACTATTGACGGATTTATAAATATTCCTCTTGATGAATTGCGTTCAAGGCTTGGCGAACTGGATAAATCCAAAAAGGTTTATGTTACCTGCCAGATAGGCCTGAGGGGCTATGTTGCCGCAAGGATTTTAATGCAGAACGGCTTTGATGCTTATAATTTAAGCGGAGGATACAGGCTTTACAAATCAATTTTCGGCAGTATGGAGCCTGTTCCGTCGCCAAAGGCTTTTAATCCTGAAACACAGCTTCCGCAGGAAAAAAGCGCCGGCGAAAATGCAAATGTCAAGGAAATTAAAATAAATGCCTGCGGACTTCAATGCCCCGGGCCGATTGTAAAACTTTCGGAAGCTTTAAAAGATGCAAATGATGGGGACGTAATTGAAATTTCAACTACCGACCCTGCGTTTGCCGCCGATATAGAGGGCTTTTGCAAGAGAACGGGGAATATTTTCGAGGGAATAAGCCAAAAGGGCGGAATTTCGGTTGCAAGAGTAAAAAAAAATGAAAAATTGATTGCGGCAGGAAATTCCCAAAACTTGCCGCAAAAGGATTCCAAAAATATTATAGTTTTTTCGGGTGACCTTGATAAGGCAATAGCTTCCTTCATAATTGCAAATGCCGCCGCGGCGCTTGGCAGGCATGTAAGCATGTTCTTTACGTTTTGGGGACTTAATATTTTGAGAAAGCCTGAAAAGGTAAAGCTCAAAAAAGATTTTATGTCTAAAATGTTTGGAATGATGATGCCGAGGGGCTCTTTGAGACTTCCCCTTTCAAAAATGAACATGGGAGGCATGGGAGCTAAAATGATTAGAGGTGTCATGAAGAACAAGAACATTGACAGCCTTGAAGATTTAATAAAGCTTTCCCAGAAAAACGGCGTAGAGCTTGTTGCTTGCTCCATGAGCATGGATGTTATGGGAATTAAGAAAGAAGAGCTTATCGACGGAGTAAAGCTTGGCGGAGCCGCCGCAATGATTGCAAACGCCGAAGAATCGGATATGTCGTTGTTTATTTAAATAAAAATGCCGCTTTTTGGGCGGCATTTTTATTTGTATGGATTATATAAATATCGGTTCAAGCTGCTTGCCGTCAAGGGCAAGTATGAGAGTATCCGGAATAAGCGCATAATTTGCAACAAGGGATGTCGGCTTGTTTATGCAATCGTCTTGCGACATGGGAACAAAATAGTAATTTTTGTAATTCAGAAGCATCCCAATGTTTTTGGCGGAGCCTGCAAGAGCATCGTTTGTTGATACGGCAATAACCACCGGTTTTTGGTTCCGCAGGTGCGATTTTACCGCCATGGTTACGGGAGTATCCGTAATTCCGTTTGCAAGCTTTCCAAGCGTGTTTCCTGTGCAGGGAGCCACAACAAGAATGTCAAACATCTTTTTGGGGCCTATCGGTTCGGCATCTTCAATGGAGGAAATTACTTTTTTACCGCAAAGAGTTTCAAGATATGCCACATGGTCGCAGGCTTTGCCGAAACGCGTGTCAATGCTGAATGAATTGAACGACATTATCGGAGTCACATCCGCGCCGCGGCCAATAAGCTTTTCTATTTGTGCGAAGGCTTTGTCAAATGTGCAAAAAGAGGCGCAAATGGCAAAGCCTATTTTTTTTCCGGCAAGGTCAGCCATTATCCTCGCCCCTTTCGTTTAAGATGTTGAGTATCGTGTGGGCTATGATTTCGCCGGAGGTTACCGGGGCAACTTTTCCTGGCAGGGAAAGGGCCCATATTGTTTTTACGCCGTTGGCGCTTGCCGCATCAAGGTCAAATCCGCCCGGCTTTGAGGCAAGGTCTATTGCAAGACAGGATTTTTTAAGCTTTTTCAGCCTTTTTTCATCAAACAAAAGTGCGGGTACGGTGTTGAAAATAATGTCATATTCCCCAAGACTTTCGTCAAGCCGGGAAATATGTACCCCGCGGCATCCGTAAATTTCAGCCCAGGCAAGGTCCGAATACTTCCTTGCCGCAACTGTGGTTTTTGCGCCAAGGGCGGTTAGAATCCTTACAAGCACCTTTGAAATCCTGCCCATGCCGGTGACAAGGACATTTTGCCCGAAAATCGTGCAGGGGAGTTCCTCCATCGCAATTTGGACAGCACCCTCGGCAGTGGGTATGGCATTAAGCACTGAAAGCTCCTCACGCTCAAAGTAATCTATGGTTTCTATTCCCTTGCTCGCAAAAACATCTTTTATTTTTTCGGAGAATTTTCCGCCGAACACAATCCCCCCGTCCTTTATCATTCCGGGAAGACTTTCGACCGGTATGCTGTACTTGAAAAAAGGAGTGTTCAGCGTAATCCCGTCCGTACTGACAGGAAGCGGCAAAATGAGAAAATCCACCCTTTCTTCAAGCATGATTGGGCTTTCTATTGGTTTTATTTTATCTGATGGCAAAAGGCTTTTGTCAAAGCCAAGAGTATAAACCTTGTTTTCTTTTGCAAGTATTTGCGCCGTGTAAACCTGCCTTAAATCTCCTCCCGCGACGAGAATAGTCTTGTTTTTATTCATAAAGGATTCCTCCGTTTTCCGTTTGCTGAAATGGCTCTTTTATATATAGTATGAAAACGGGAAAATTTCGTTCATGTGCAGAGCAAAAAATCCGGTTTTGACAAATGTCACACGGTTTAATGACATTTGGCACTTAACAAAAACAGTGCCGGGCATTAAAATAAATTTGTAAGGATAAATTGATTTGCGGAGGAATTTGTGTGGAAACGGTAGTAAAGATTGAAAATCTTGTAAAAAGATATGACGAATTGGTTGCTTTGGACCACTTGAATTTAAATATCGCAAGCGGTGAAATTTTTGGACTTTTGGGTCCGAACGGCTCCGGAAAGACGACGGCAATAAGCTGCATGCTTTCGCTGCTTGAATTCAACAAGGGCAAAATTGAAATTTTCGGCAAAGAAATGACTCCGACAGCATATGACATAAAAAGGCAAATCGGCGTGGTTTTTCAAAATGTTGCAGTTTTTGACGAATTAACTGTTTATGAAAATATTGATTATTTTTGCGGGCTTTATGTGTATGATAAAAAAGAGCGCAAAAAGCTTGTGGATGAGGCGATAGATTTTGTCGGCCTTGGCGATTTCATAAAATTCAGGCCTAAAAAGTTAAGCGGCGGGCTTTTGAGAAGACTCAATATAGCCTGCGGCATTGCCCATAAGCCTAAACTTATAATTTTTGACGAACCAACGGTTGCGGTTGACCCTCAAAGCAGAAACAACATACTTGAAGGAATAAAAAGACTTAATTCCGAGGGTGCGACAATAATTTACACTTCTCATTACATGGAGGAAGTCGAGCAGATTTGTTCAAGGATTGCAATTTTAGACAAGGGCAGAGTGATTGCACAGGGGACAAAGGAAGAACTTAAAGATATGATTTCAAAGGGCGAAAAGATTTCCGTTCAGGTTTACGGCATTTCGGAGGAGCAGCTTGCAAAAATGCTTAAAATCCCCGGAGTGGCGGGAGCGGATTTTGCAGACGGGACAATCAGCATAAGCATGAATGGGAAATCAGGAGGAATTGCCCAAATAATTGAATTTTTAAATGAAAACAATATTGGTTACGGCAGGATTGCATCCGAACTTCCGACACTTAATGATGTTTTCCTTGAGCTTACCGGAAAAACGTTCAGGGATTAAAAGGGGGAGAGGTTATGTTCTTTGATATTTTCAAATGCCGCTTTAAGAGCCTTTTAAGGGAAAAATCCGGCTTTTTTTGGACCCTTGCCTTTCCTTTAATCCTGTCCACATTGTTTTTTCTTGCCTTTTCAAATTTAAATAAAATAGATGAATTTGAAAAGATAAAAATTGCCGTTGCTGATGTTCAAAAAGCTGGGGATGGCTTTAATGCGGCACTTCGGAACTCCGGACTTTTCGAGGTTTCGCAGACGGATTTGGAACAGGCAAAAAAGCTTTTGTCCGAAGGGAATATAAAAGGGTATATTGAGTGCAAGGATGCAAATGATTTTGAGCTTTTTGTTCAAAAGTCCGATTTTGAAGAATCGATAATAAAGATGTTTTTGGACTCTTACAGGAGCAGCTATTCGTCTGCGGAAAAAATAATAGCTTCAAATCCGGCATCGGCTAAAGATGTTATAAACTCACTTTCGGAAGAAAAAACCTATATCAATGAAATGCCGTCAGGGAATGGCAACAGTACGGTTATTTATTTTTATTCTCTTATTGCAATGGTTTGCATATTGTCATCAACTTATGGATGTTCGGAAGTTATCAAGATACAGGCGGACCAATCCACTTGCGCCGCAAGGATAAATATTTCTCCATCACATAAGCTTAAAGTTTTTATGGCATCCATAAGCGCGGCTTTTATTTTTGAATTTTTTGTTACACTCATTGTGACGGCATATATAAAATTTGTGCTTAGGATTGATTTTGGAACTTCTATGGGATTCATACTTTTGCTTTGCGCGGCAGGATGCTTTGCCGGAATTTCGCTTGGTGCAATGATTGGCGCGGTTGTAAAAAAGCCGGAACAGTTTAAAATAGGTGTGCTTGTTTCTGTTACGATATTTTTCAGCTTTTTGTCCGGACTTATGTATGAAAATATGAAATATATAATTCAAAAGAATGCACCGGCCCTTGCATTTATAAATCCGGTAAGCCTTGTTTGCGATGGATTTTACAGTCTTTATTATTACGATACTTTTGACAGGTATTTTCTGAATGTTTCCATTCTTGCGGCAATGGGGATATTGTTTTCGGCTGTGACGTATTTCGTTTTAAGGAGGCAAAAGTATGCAAGCATTTAAGCTGTATTTTAAAATATTTAAAAGAAGCGCTTTTTTTATGGTGTTGCTTTATTTGCTGATATTTGGTTTGATTGTAGCACTTTTTGCTTTAAATTTTAAAAGTTCTTCCGATATGGGATTTGAAGCGCAAAGAAGCAGGATAGCGGTTGTAGATAATGATAATTCCAAATTCAGCAAAGCTTTTGCTTCATATATAAATGAGAATTCGCAGCCTGTTGAATTGGGAACGGGTGAGCAGGCAATAAAAGATGCCTTGTTTTTCAATGATGCCGATTATATTATTATAATCCCAAAAGGATTTGGCGAGGATTTTCTTAAAGACGGAAATGCAAGGCCTCAAAGCTACTCTCTGCCGAATTCAATGAGGGCGGTATATGCGCAGCGCATGGCAGAAAGTTATCTTAAACTTTTTGATTTGTATATAAAAAGCGGAAATTTTTCTTTTGAACAGGCAAAGGAAAATGTGGAAGCGGACCTTGCCTTAAAAACAAAGACAAGCATAGTTTCAATAAATAAATCGGATACTGGGTCTTTAAAAAGGACAGTTGATTATGTGGCATATGCAATTACTTGCATGGTAATTTTATCCGTTTCGCTGACAATGCTTGCAATTGAAAAGGGCGATGCAAAGAAAAGAAATCTTGCTTCTCCGATAAGCGCATCAAAAATCGGATTGCAGGTTTTTCTTGGCAATGCGGTTGTTTCGCTCATATGCTGCGGAATGATAATTTTGCTTGTAATAGCTATTTTCAGGGAGGACTTCTTCAATATTTACGGAGCATGGTATTCATTGAATATTTTGATTTACACATTAGTTTGCCTTGGCATGAGCTTTTTGATAGGAAATCTAGTTCCAAAGAATGCCGTAAATGCTGTTTGCAACGTGATTGCCCTTGGGGGAAGCTTCCTTGGCGGAGCTTTTGTTCCCCAAAGCCTTTTGAGCGAAACGGTAAAAAATATTGCTGTGATAGACCCTATCTTTTGGTTTGTAAAAGCAAACAATGAAATCCTTTCAATCTCAACCTTTAATTTAAAAACTCTTTCCCCGGCATTATACTGCATGCTTGTGCAGCTTCTTTTTGCGGCGCTGTTTTTCTCGGCGGCAATGCTGGCTATAAAGTACAAAAGAACCAAAAGCTGAAAAATACCCGGTGCGGCTTGATTTTAGCGCATCGGGTGTTTTGTTTTTTAAGTTTTGTTTTCATAAAATTAAAGTATTTATTGCTTATGCAGATGATTTTTTTGTGGCATAAAAAGGATAAAATTTTTATATTAAGAGTTTTTTGTGTAAAGAAAATTTATCCTTTATATTGTGTTTAAAAGCAATTTTTTTTGTTTTTGGGCACAATTTTTTGATTCCGTAGAAAAAAATTCAAATTTTAAAATAAAATTATGGAAAATGTTCCGTCAAAATAGCGTGAAATTTGTGTATATTTTATTAAAATTTATTGACTTTTAAAATTGCCCTTGCTATAATGAAGCCGCAGACAGAATTCTGAAACTCAATAAACCGGAATTAAAAAACGGAACGGAGTGGTTTCTGTGAAAAAGATTGGAACAAAGCTTGCATTAGCCTCATCGATATGCCTTGTTGCGGCGGTAATAGCGGCAATATTGGTTATGAATTTCGGCAGCGGGAGAATCGTTGACAGCGTGCTTATAGACAAAACCACGCATGGAGTATCTGTAATGAGGTCTGAATTGGATTCATTTAAATCTTCTTTAACAAAGCTTTCATCGGCATTGGCAAAAGATTCAACGGTATTTTCTGGGCTGGAAGAAAAAAATGCCGGAAAAATAACCGACCGTGCTAAATATCTGGCCTCAAAAAGCGGATATGACGTGGATTTTATGATTTTCACCGATATGTCCGGAACAGTTATAGCAAGAAGCGACGGAACGGTTACAGGGGATTCGCTTGCAAACAACACTCTTGTGGGAAAGGCGCTTTACGGCACTACCGCATCTGAAATTGGAACAGTCGACAAATATAAGCTTGCTGTTTCAGTGTCGGCGCCGATTATAAGCTCTGACGGAAAAATCATGGGAACTATTCTTGCAGGCCATTCGCTGGTTGACGGGGAATTTTTGCAAAAGCTTAAAAGTTATACAAATATGGATTATACCTTTTGCCTTGGGGATGAAAGGGTAGCCACGACTCTTGAAAACAATGGGCAAAGCCTTGCCGGAACAAAAATAAGTGAGGATATTTATCAGAAAGTTGTCAAAGAGGGGCGTTCTATAACTGCAAATGTAAAAATAAACGGGAAAACTTATTACAACGCATATTCGCCGGTTTTAAATTCAAACGGAATAGCAATAGGGCTTTATGCCTGCCTTATGCCGATAGATTCATTTGAAGCTCTGCAAACGCAGACCATTTTGCTTTCGGTTGCGGCGGCGGCGATTTTTGCGGCATCGGCTGCGGCAGTCCTTATTTTCATGATAAATAAAATGGTCTCAAAGCCGGTAAGGGAAATGGCCGAGGCGTCAAAACAAATGGCAAGCGGCCGGCTTGATGTTAATGTGAGTCATGAATCCGGAGATGAGCTTGGCATTTTGGCGGACTGCTTTAATGCCACTTCAAGGAATTTGAAGTTTATAATATCGGATATATCAGAAAATCTTGGCAAAATGTCGGACGGCAGCTTGAAAATTTCGCCGGATGCCGAATATGTCGGAGATTTTATGCCGATAAGGGAATCAATTGAAAAAATTTCAAAGACCATGGCGCTTTATGTTGATGACATTTCGGATAAGCTTTCAAAGCTTTCAAACGGAAAGACGGATATAGAAATAACTCAGGAATATGTTGGCGATTTTGCTCCGATTGAGGAAGCTTTAAGAAAAATAGCCGAAAATCTGAAATTTTATGTTTCAGATATTTCCCATAATCTTGAACGAATGGCGGACGGCGATTTGACTGCGGATTTTGAGGCTGAATATGAGGGCGATTTTGTACCGATAAGGGAATCCTTGATAAAAATTTCCTCATCGCTTAACGATACTCTTTCCGGCATAAATCTTTCGTCGCAACAGGTTGAAATTGGGGCAAAACAGGTGTCGGACGGCGCTCAAATGCTTTCTCAGGGAGCAACCGAACAGGCGAGCGCAATAGAGCAGCTTTCGGCGTCGGTTGGAGAAATATCCACACAAATAACTGAAAATGCTGAGAATCTCACTTCAGCAGCAGGCTATGTGGGAGAAGTAGGCGAAGAAATAGAAGCGGGGAATGCCCATATGAGGGAAATGCTGCTTGCAATGGAGAGGATAAACAGTTCATCAGGTGAAATTTCAAAGATAATCAAAGTTATAGACGATATAGCATTTCAAACAAACCTGCTTGCGCTTAATGCCGCAGTTGAGGCGGCAAGGGCAGGCGCGGCAGGAAAGGGATTTGCAGTTGTTGCGGATGAAGTAAGAAATCTTGCATCAAAATCCGCAGGTGCGGCAAAGCAAACCACTGAACTCATTGAAGATTCAATAAAAAATGTGGAAGAGGGAGTAAAAATTGCCGAAATGACCGCGCAGTCTTTTGCAAAAGTTTCGGAAAAAGCGCAAAGCATAAAAGAGGCAATAGACGGAATAGCGCAGGTTTCAAATTCGCAGGCGGCGGCAATAGCTCAAATTTCACAAGGAATAGGACAGATTTCAGCAGTGGTTCAGACAAATTCGGCTACATCGCAGCAAAGCGCCGCGGCAAGCGAGGAGCTTTCGGCCCAAGCAAAAGGCTTGCATGAAGCGGTAGGGAAATTCAAATTAAAGAGCAGCCTGCATTTGGTAAAAAAACCTACCGTCGGGAAAGAACAGTTTGAATCTAAAAAATATGCAATTCCCTCATATATACCGCTTGAAGAAGATGTGGTGGGACTTAAATATTAAAGCATCTTTTAATAGGAGAAATAAACAAGGCATTCTGCGCTGTTTTAGCATTGGGTGCCTTGTTTTATTTTAAATTGGTTATTGACATATGTCTGAAATTGATTATAATAAAATAGTAAGTTTCATATGTCGGAAATTGCAGTGAGGTGAAATTGCATGCCAAGACCGAGAAAATGGAGAAAAATATGCCGCCTTCCCGAAAGCAGCCGGTTTGGCCCTTTGGATGTAAGCGCAAATGATACTGTAACCATGACTGTTGACGAATATGAAACGATACGGCTGATTGATTTAAACGGATTTACGCAGGAGCAATGTGCCATACAAATGAATATTTCCCGTACTACGGTGCAAGGTATTTATGACAGTGCAAGAAAAAAGTTGGCAATGTCTTTGGTGAACGGGAAAGTCCTTTTAATCGAAGGCGGGGAATACCGGATTTGCAATGGCAATGAAACAGGCTGCTGCCAAGACGGTTGCAGATGGCGTAAATGCAATAAAGGTTTTGATGAAAATTAGCAAATAATTATATAAGGATAAGGAGCAAGAAAAATGAGCGAAAAATGCAATCAAAGCTGCGGCAGCTGCACAGAAAATTGTGCGGAGAGAAAAGAGGCAAAAACCGATTTTAGAGAAAAACCGCATGAAATGAGCAGCATTAAAAAAGTCATAGGTATAGTAAGCGGCAAGGGAGGAGTAGGGAAATCAATCGTTACTTCAATGCTTGCTGTTATAATGAATAGGAAGGGTTATCATACCGCCATTCTTGATGCGGATGTTACGGGACCTTCTATCCCAAAAGCATTTGGCATAAAGGAAAAGGCTGCCGGCAGTGAAATGGGATTGTTCCCTGTTAAAACAAAAACGGGAATCGACATTATGTCCGTTAATTTGCTTTTGGAAAACGATACCGACCCCGTTGTGTGGAGGGGACCGATAATTGCCGGTACGGTTAAGCAGTTCTGGACCGATGTTATTTGGAACGATGTGGATTTCATGTTCATTGATATGCCTCCGGGAACCGGAGATGTGCCTCTTACGGTATTCCAATCCATACCGGTTGATGGAATTATCATTGTGACCTCGCCGCAGGAGCTGGTTTCGATGATTGTATCAAAGGCAGTAAAAATGGCTGAAATGATGAATATTCCTATTTTAGGGCTGGTTGAAAATATGTCATATTTTAAATGCCCTGATTGCGGGAAGGAGCATAAAATTTTCGGCGACAGCCATATAGATGAAATTGCCGGGAAGCATAATTTAAAGGTTCTTGCAAAACTTCCAATCAACCCCAAAATTTCCGCTGCCTGCGATAAGGGCGTGATAGAGCTTTTTGACGGAGATTGGCTTGATTCTGCGGCAAAAATACTTGAAGAAAGAATTGAGGGAAATAGCAATTGAGTGCACATTCGGATTTGGCAAAAGAATTATTTAGTAAAGGCTATAATTGCTCCCAATCTGTTTTTGCGGCTTTTTGCGATGAAACGGGACTGGATATTGATACGGCGCTGAAAATATCATCGTCTTTTGGCGGCGGGATGGGCAGACTGCGTGAGGTATGCGGAGCGGTCAGCGGAATGTTTATGGTCGTCGGCATGAAATACGGCTATACGGACCCGTTTGACAAAAAAGCCAAAACAGAGCATTACAAGCTTATTCAGGATTTGGCAAAGCAATTTGAAAAAGAAAACGGTTCAATTATATGCAGGGAACTGTTAGGACTTTCGGTAAAGGCTGACATTCCTGTTCCGGAGGATAGAACCGAAAGTTATTATAAAAAGCGTCCTTGCGCAGAGCTTGTCGAGAATGCCGCAAGGATTCTTGATGCAATAGATTGGTAGCAAAAGTGAGTTGATGGAAAATTTTTAGATATCTGTTTTCGTTTATTAATACAAAATAGTAATTTGCAGTGTACTTGTGCCATACTCGTTCAGTGATAGAGTATTGGCACTCTTTTTTTGTTTGATTCTTAAATTTATGCTTGACATTTTTGGGTGATTAGTATATAATCTTGTATGTTAGCTTACGCTAACCAACTTGATGTTAATATGAAAATAAAATATAAGGATTTGCATTAATGGATAAGAAAAAAATTTCAATACTTAACTTGGCATGGATTTTAATTTTAACAGCAAGCCTTTCTTTTTCGGGATGCAGGACGGATATGCAGGAAGCATCAAAAACAGAAGAAATTTTTGGGACCATAGTGTCTGTCAAAGCTTATGGAGAAAATGCAGAAGAGGCCGTTTTTGCAGCATTGGAAAAGGCAAAGGAACTTGAAAAAATTTTTTCATTAACTATTTCAGACAGTGAGATAAATTATGTAAATCAAAATGCCTTTAAAGATGCAGTAAAAGTTTCTGACGAGATGTTTTATCTTGTTTGTCGCGCAGATTATTTCAGCCGTTTGAGCGGCGGTGCCTTTGATTACACCATAGAAAGACTTATAGATTTATGGGGAATCGGCAACGATTGGGCGCGTGTTCCAAAAATTTCTGAAATAGAGCCTCTTGTAGGATTGCATGATTATAAAAATATTGTTATTGATTCTCAAAACCATGAAATAAAATTTAAAACAGATACTGCAATGCTGAATTTTGGAGCAATAGCAAAGGGATACATAGCTGATGAAATGAAATCGGAAATACTCAAACATGGGGTCAAAAGCGCATTGCTAAACCTTGGCGGAAATGTTTTGGCAATTGGCAAAAAGCCTGATGGTTCTTTATGGAAGATTGGGATTGCAAATCCTTTTAATCCTTCAAGCAATATTGCTTTTGTTGAGGTTGCCGATTGTTCGGTTGTTACATCCGGAAATTATGAAAAATATTTTGAAGAAGACGGAGTGAGGTATCATCATATTCTTAATCCTGAAACAGGATTTCCTTCAAAAAGCGGACTTGCCGGAACCACTGTAATATCTCCTGTTTCGGCAGACTGCGATGCTCTTTCGACAGCAACATTCATTCTCGGAGTTGAAAAATCTGTTAAGCTTATCGAATCTCTTGACGGGGTGGAAGCAATCTTTATTTCTGAAAACGGAGATATAACTTATACAAGCGGGATTTCAAAATACCATTTTAAGGAGCTTAATTAAGTGAAATCAAAAACTCCTTTTCTTGTGGTGACTGTTTTGGCTTTGCTTGTCTTTTCATTGCTTGGAGCATATTTTATATTTTCATTTAAGAAAAGCAAAACTATTGCCAAAATTTACAAAGATAAAAAACTTGTTTGCAGTATAAGCCTTGATGATGTAAATCAGGCTTATACCATAGAGATAAAAGGCGAAAACGGCGAAATAAATGTAATTGAAGTAGATAAGGGCAAAATCCGAATGAAAGAAGCAAATTGTCCGGATGGAACCTGTGTCAGAATGGGGTGGATAAACGGCGGACTTTTGCCTGTGGTTTGCCTTCCGCATCATGTAGTAATTGAGATTGAGGGGGAAGATGATGCAGAAAAATTTGATGACAAAGCGTATTAATACAAAGCATATGGTGCTTTTGGGGATTTATACAGCTATTGCGCTTGCTGTTTTTGCAATAGAAGCTCAACTTCCTCCAATTGTTCCTGTGCCGGGGATAAAGCTTGGCCTTGCAAATATAACAACTCTTTTGCTGATTTCTGAATATGCAAAGCGAGATGCCTTTGTCGTACTTGTTTTGCGGATTGTCCTTGGCAGCATATTTTCAGGACAGGCAATGTCATTTTTTTATTCTCTTGCCGGAGGGCTTTTGTGTTTTGCAGCAATGTCAGTTGCAAGTTTGGCTTTAAAAAATGAAAATTTGTGGTTTACAAGTATTATTGGTGGAATTTTCCATAATCTTGGCCAGATTTTAATTGCAATGTTTGTTTTGAAATCAGAAAATGTTTTATTTTATTTGCCTGTTCTTATTGCAGGAGGCATTGCGGCCGGCCTTTTTACGGGCCTTTCAGCGCAATTTTTAATATTAAAAGCAAGCAGAATAAAATTGTTTAAAAACAAAAATTTTTAATTTTTTATAGCATTGGGTTTGCCACAGCTAACCCAATGATGTGAAACGCTTAATTTTGCGTCCGACTCCGCAACAAGGTTAGCAATTGCTAACCTTGTTGTTTGAAAGCGGCGGGAGCAAATAAAATATAATTAAATAAAAGGAGAATAGTATGAAAAAAACAAACAAAATTATCTGCGCAATTTCATTTGCCGCCTTTTTTATGGTGTCAGTGCCTTTTGGGGCAAGCATCCATGCTGAAACGGATGCATATGTTTATGGAATAATGGATATTCCATATGCCGATTTTTATGAAGCTGAACTGAAAGGAAGCGTTAATGAATATGAAGTGGACGCAGTATCTTCAGCGACGACAAGCAAATGGTCAAAAAATAAGGAAGGAGAACTTTTTGAAGGCACGTATAATAAAGCTAATGCCGATTCGACAGGAACTATTTTGGGAGTTAAATATCCTGTTGCGCTGACACAGAAAAACCTTGAATCGCTTGGAGGAAATAATTATAATTTTGTCAAGCTTTCCGAAAAACCGGCGGCATATAAAATTGTTTCCGTTGAAGGCGGGGATGTTTCGTTTTCAAAAGTGCAGGGAAGTGATGTCGATGCTGCAAAAGAAGTTTCAGCCACAATAAGCACAAGCACTCCATGGGGAGATTATCTTATTAAAGCAAACGGCTTGCCGAAAGATTTGGGAGTTGTTTATGGCGTTGTTTTAAAGACTAAAACAAATGAGAGCTATGCAATGCGCCATCTCGAAAACATATGGAGGGATGAGCTTTCGTGGTCAACGGGATTTGTGACTTCTGAGCCGCACGGAAATATTTTAAGCTATAAAAATTATGTGGGCATTATGGGAGATACGGTTACTGAGATTGTATATATTACCAAAAATGGATATTATACAATAAACACATCGCTTTACGTTCCTGTAAAATTTAAAGGCAGCATTTCTGCAAGCAATGCGGATGTCTCTTCCGGAAAAACTTCATTTGCTTTGAGCGGATTTCCTTCTGATTATGCAAAAAAATACAGCATTAAGGATTTGGAGGCTTCCATAAGCGAAGGAGAAATAAAATTCAGCAATGCCCAGCCCGGTTCATATGTTCTTACGGCAAGTGATTTAAACGGCGTTTATGCAGATATGAGCGCATCATTTGTTCTTTCAACAAATGCGCTTCCTGTGGAATATTCTGAACAAAAACTTGTAAAAGCGGAAGGCGCATCTGATGCGGATTTTAAAAATTATATTAAAAATATATCAAAGGTTTCAATAAATGGAAAAGAGTATAAAGCTTCCGGAAAAGGTGCAGTAAAAATAATCAATGAGGATGGCACTATAAATTTTGCGGCAGCAGCTCCAGACAAAACAAATGTATTTGATGGAAGTGGAAATTACAGCATTTCGGTATCCGCAACGGGATACAATACTCCTTTGACATTTGCTTTGTCTGCGGCGTCATCACAAAGCACTCCCGCATCGTCTGAAAGCGCATATAAAACAGCTTCAAATCCCAAAACCGGTGTTGCAGACACAGCTCCGAAACTGGCGTTGCTCACAGCGGCATTATCGGCTGCGGCTTTGGTTTTGAGAAAGAAAATCAAATAAAAATTTTATTGATAAATTTTTTGGCATGCGGAGTTTTTGCTTTGCATGCCAAGTTTTAAATCCAATAAACGGAGGATGCAAATGCTTTTTGTTATAGCTTTAATATTTGCGTGCATATTCATATATTTCTTTAAAAATCCGCTTAAAAAATATCCGTTTCTATTTTTTGTCCCTGCAATTGTTGCAGTGGTTTTTACAAGTATGTTTGATTTTAAAGGCGCACCTGAATTTTTAAATGATTATGTAATTGAACTTTTCAGAAGCGGTGTTTTAGGCACGGCTTTTTGGTGTATGGTAATGTGGACGGGAGCTTTGCCCAACGGTTCAAAGCTTATCAAAGCACTTATGCCTATACGAGCCGAATTGTCAATTTTAGCTGCAATACTCACATTGTCGCATGCGATATATTATGGGAAAACTTACATTTTAAAACTTTTTTCATTGCCAAAAACAATAAATGCGGTTTTTCTTTGGAGTTGCATAGTTGTAATAATCCTGCTTGCGATAATGCTTCCTTTAACTGTGATATCGTTTCCTAAAATACGTAAAAAAATGAATCCGAAATTATGGAAAAACATTCAAAAGGCTGCATATATTTTTTATGCATTGATATACGTGCATATAATGATTATTTTTGTACCTATGGCAAGAGCAGGAAGGGAAGGATATCTTTTCAGCATAATTGCTTACAGCCTTGTTTTTATTGGATACGCAGTATTCCGCATAAGAAAATGGTATATCTTAAAAAAGAAGCCTGCGGGTAAAAAGCTTTTGAATGCAGTGTGCTCCGGAGCGTTTGCTTTCGGAATGATTTTTACGGTAATGCTGTCAGCGCCGGCAAATAAAATAAATTCAAATGCAATTGCTGAAAATGTGAAAAAAGAAAATGTTCAGAGCCAAATTGCGCAGGAAACTTCTGCTGAAATTTTGATTAGTGATGAAAAAGCGGAAACATCAATTCCGGAAGAAAAAAGGGAAAAACAAACGGAATCCGTCATTGAAGAATCAACTGAAATTTCTGCTGAAATTTCTGCTGAAACTGAGCAATCAGAAGCTAAAACAACATCAGCAGAAACAACTGCTAATGAAAGCAGCCAGACTTCTCTTTCGCAAACTGAAAATGCAAAATATAAAGACGGCATGTATTCAGCATCTGCATATGGCTATGACGGAGAGATAAGTGTAACGGTAACAATAAAAAACGGCGTGATAGCCATGATAACCGGAGAAACAAAAGAAAGTGACCCATGGTATTACGAGCAGGCGCGTGATTATGTGATTCCTCAAATATTGAATATACAAAACTGCGATGTTGATGCGGTTTCAGGAGCGACATACAGCTCCAAAGCAATAATGGATGCAGTGGAAAAAGCTTTGGAATCGGCAAAAAATTGATTTTATAAAAAAATATGTCCCAATTTGCAAAACCGGCGGCGGAATTTTAAAAGCTGCCGAAGCGCATCCCTATTAGTTGTTAGAAAATAGCAGTTAGTTGTTAGTTTATAGAACATTGAAATAATATTGGGAAAATAAGGGTACGAGTTCTAACGACTAACAACTATCCTGCTAACTGCTTTAAGCATAAATGCTGTAATACTTTTCTGTTGCCTTTTCGGCTTGAACTTCGCCTTTTCCGCAGCGTGGATTTGAAAGCAGGCAATGCTTTGGGCAGGCCGTGCAGTGGAGACTGCCGAGGTATTCTTCAAGGCTTATTTTTTCTGTTTGTGCACTTGTTTGAATGCTTTGCGAAGTGGTAGTATCGTTTGTAGTTAAAGCGGATGTTTCTTCGGAAGTTTGAATTGAAGTTTCTTCTTTTGAAGTAGAAGTTTCATTTTTTGTGATGGTTTCTGCCGATGTTGTTTCTGCCGGTTGTGTAGTGGTTTCAGTTTCAGACGGTAATGGCGGTTCACCGGTAGTGGTTTGGCTTTGTGAATTTATACTGGTTTGTTCGCTTAAAGAATTTTCTGAAACGTAATCGTCAATTTTCATGGCTGAAATTTGATGCCATATAAGCCCTATTGCCAAAATTAATGTTAAAGCTCCCATGCCGATGATAGGGTATTTCACAACTTTTTCTCTCCTTTGCTGGAACATTTTCTTTATTACATTTAAAATATATTTTGCATGGATTGTAAGGTGCACGCCTATAAATCCAAGCAGTATGTATGAAGACCATTTGTGCACTGCAATTAAAGTATCCTGTTCTTGAACGGCAAGCTGTGGGAAAAGTACTTTTGATATAAGGACTCCGGTTATGATGATTAAAGCTGTGCCTAAGGCAAGTACGGTGTTTAGAATAAACATGAATTTTGTTTTTAATGTGGCTTTTGAAAAATTCTTAATTATGCCCTTTATCCAATTGAAATTTAAGATGATGTGAAAAAGCACCATTGCTCCGACTGCAAGGCCGGCAACCTCATGGAATTCAAGACCTGTCCCGAATGCGTTTATCAAAAGGATAAAAAGCAGTGTCATAGCCGCATCCAGAATTATTTTTACAACTTGTTTAAATGCCATATGGGGATTCCTCCTCAAATTTATTGATTTAATTATGCCTGTGCTGTGTGATAAAAAAATGATGAAATGCTAAAAAAATAATGTGGAGAAAAAATTGCCTTTTCTAAAATTAAAATGAAAAATGAGAAATCGAGAGAATACAAGCAAATTAAAGAGAAATAAAGCGTATGAGGGATATAAATTAAAAATTCGGTAAAATGACTATTGACATAACAAAAAATAGAATATATAATAATTCTTGCGTGTCGAGAACAGGATTTTGTTCCTATTGGTTTTTCCTTTAAAAAAGGCTTGCGAAAAGCATTTGGACCGGTTTTGACCCGAACCGGCAGTTCTTGACGAAAATTTTTCTATGGAGGTTAAATCTATGTCAACTTATATGGCACACGAAGGCAATATCACTCGTAAGTGGTATATTCTTGACGCACAAGATAAGCCGCTTGGACGCGTTGCCTCTCTTGCCGCTTCCATTTTGCGCGGCAAACATAAACCCACATTTACCCCTAATGCCGACTGCGGCGACCATGTTATAATCATAAACGCTTCAAAGGCAATCCTCACCGGAAAGAAGCTTGAAAAGAAAACTTACAAGTGGCACACCGGCTGGATTGGCGGACTTAAAGAAATCAAGTACAGCGAATTGATGAAGAATGCCCCCGAAAAGGCTATGATGATTGCCGTAAAGGGAATGCTTCCGGACAATACGCTCGGACGTGCGGCTTTAAAGCGCCTTAGAGTTTATAAGGACGCTATGCACCAGCAGGCTGCACAGAAGCCGGAAATGTACAATATATAAGGAGGCGGCATAAATGTACGAATCTAAGCTTCAATATTTCTACGGAACAGGAAGAAGAAAACATTCTGTTGCAAGGGTAAGAGTTTATCCCGGAACAGGAAGCATTACAATAAACGGAAGGGACATTGACGATTACTTTGGACTTGAAACCCTTAAATTGATTGTAAGACAGCCCCTCGCACTTACCGATACGCTTGGAAAATTTGATATTGTCTGCACCGTTGCAGGCGGAGGCGTTACAGGTCAGGCAGGAGCTATAAGACACGGTCTTTCAAGGGCTCTCCTTCTTTACAATCCTGAATTAAGGCCGGTTCTTAAAAAGGCCGGATTCCTCACTCGCGATCCGAGAATGAAGGAAAGAAAGAAATATGGTCTTAAAGCTGCCCGCCGTGCTCCGCAGTTCTCAAAGAGATAATCTGCCGGATTTTTTACAGCCCTCAATTTTATGTTGGGGGCTGTTTTTGCAGGCAAAAGCATATTTTTTTTAAAACGGCAAAACATATTTTAAAAGATTTGAAAGGATTTTTTTGTTTATGGGGGATAAAAAATTTTCAAGCAAAATAGGCTTTATCCTTTCCGCGGCGGGTTCGGCAGTGGGACTTGGCAACCTTTGGAGGTTTCCATATCTGGCCGCAAAATACGGCGGAGGCACTTTTCTTTTGATTTACCTTATTTTAACGGTTACTTTTGGCTTTTCAATGATGCTTACCGAAATAGCAATCGGAAGAAAAACCGGCAAAAGCATACTTGGAGCATATGGTGCACTTAATAAAAAATTTAAGTTCATAGGTTATTTGTCCGGACTTGTACCGGTGATTATTTTCCCGTATTACTGCGTTATAGGCGGATGGGTTTTAAAGTATATGGCTACTTTTATTGCGGGAGAGTCAGAAAAAGCGGTTTCGGCGGATTACTTTACCGGATTTATTACAGGAACGGCCCAGCCTGTTGCATTTTTGTTTGTTTTCCTTGCGGCCACAGCAGTAATTGTTGCTTTTGGCGTTCAAAAGGGAATTGAAAAGGCAAATAAGCTGCTTATGCCTATTTTGGTTGTTATGATGGTTCTTGTGGCGGTTTATGGACTTACCGTACCCGGAGCTCTTGAAGGCCTTGTTTATTATTTAAAGCCTGATTTTGGAAAATTTTCTTTTAATGCCGTTGCCGCAGCTGTTGGACAGCTTTTCTATTCGCTTTCGCTTGCAATGGGAATTATGGTAACTTACGGCTCTTATATGAAAAAAGAAGATAATATAGAAACCTGCGTAAAGCAAATTGAAATTTTTGATACCGGAGTTGCTTTTCTTGCGGGACTTGTAATAATTCCGACGGTATTTACTTTTAATGGCGACAAGCAGTCGCTTTTGACTTCCGGGCCAAGCCTTATGTTTATAACCCTTCCGAAAGTATTTTCAAATATGAGGCTTGGATGGCTTGTAGGAATTGTTTTCTTTATATTGGTGTTTTTTGCGGCGCTTACATCTTCAATTTCGCTTATGGAAACCATAGTTGCTATGGTTGAAGAAAAAACCGGATGGAAACGTGTTACTGCCTGCATAGTTACCGGACTTTTTTCGTTTGCTTTGGCACTTCCATCGGCGCTTGGATTTGGCGCTTTGTCGGGAGTAAACATCATAGGCATGTCCTTCCTTGATTTCTTTGACTTTATCAGCAACAGTGTTTTAATGCCGATAGTTGCATTGCTTATGTGCATATTTGTAGGATATTTCCTTAAAACAAGCGCAATTGCGGAAGAAATCAGCGAATCCGAAAGCTTTAAAAGAAGAAAGCTTTATGATGTCATAATCAAGTATGTGGCGCCGGTATTTTTGGTTATAATTTTAATTACATCTATTTTGAGTTCCTTTAAAATCATTTCACTTTAAAATATTTCAAAGCGCCTGCAAAAAAGCGGGCGCTTTTTGTATTTTAGTTGACAAACAGCAGGGTCTATCTTTATAATTGAATTAATAATATTATAAAGAGGTTTTAGATGGAAATTGCCGAATTTAATAAAAACAACAGAATAAATTTCCTTGATACTTTACGAGGAATTTCAATAATTTATGTAGTTTTATACCATTTTTTGTATGATATAATTTTGTTTGGTGTAGATGTTCCTTTCTTTGGTTCTTTTTTTATGGAGGCCGTGCATAATTTTTTTCTTGTGATACTGATAACAGTTTCTGGAATATGCACAGCTTTTTCAAGGAATATTTTTAAAAGGGGAGCTTTTATTTATATCCTTGGAGGAATTATAACATTTGCCACATCGGTTTTTATGCCGGAAAATATAGTGGTTTTCGGCGTGCTTTCGTTTTTTGGGATTTCCATGCTTGCATACGGAACGATAAAGCCTTTTCTTGACAAAATTCCTTGGCTTTGGCAATTTTTCATATGGTTTTTTCTTTCGGTTGTATTTTGGAGCTTTGATGAGAACGGAATTATAAACCTGTTCTTGGTAAAATTCAAGCTTCCTGATTTTTTGTATGAAATAAAATATCTTTATCCTTTGGGGATAAAATCTGATGATTTTTACTCTGCGGATTATTTTTCGCTGATACCTTGGTTTTTTGTATTCCTTTGCGGAACAGCTCTTTCAAAACCTGTTTTGGAGAAAAAGGCGCCGGAACTTTTTTATAAAATTTCTTTCAAGCCGATAGATTTCCTCGGTAGGAACAGCCTTACTGTGTATATAATTCATCAGCCTGTTATTTATGGCATAGTTTGGCTTATTTTTAATGTAATTTAAGGAGAAAAAATGGAAAACCTTTCAAATATAGGCACAATAAAAGACATCCTTTTACGCCATGGCTTTTCTTTTTCAAAGGCTTTGGGGCAGAATTTTCTTGTAAATCCATCCGTATGCCCTAAAATAGCTGAAATGGGCAACGCAAGAGAGGGCTTTGGAATAATTGAAATTGGAACAGGCATAGGAGTCCTCACGCATGAGCTTGCAAAGCGTGCCGAAAAAGTTGTTGCGGTTGAGATAGATTCAAGGCTGATTCCTATTTTGGAGGAAACCCTTGCCGAGCATAAGAATGTAAAGGTAATAAATGCCGATATAATGAAAACCGACCTTTTGAAAATTATAGAAGAGGAATTTGAAGGGCTTGAAGTTGCAGTCTGCGCAAATTTGCCTTATTATATAACTTCGCCGATTATAATGTTGCTGCTTGAAAAAAGGCTTCCGATAAAATCCATAACGGTCATGGTTCAAAAGGAGGCGGCGGACAGGTTTTGCGCCGAGCTTGGAACGCGCGAGGCGGGAGCTGTGACTGTTGCGGTCCGATATTTTAGCACGCCGAAAATGCTTTTCAAGGTTTCAAGGGGAAGTTTTATGCCGCCTCCCAATGTTGATTCCTGCGTAATAAGGCTTGATATAAACGAAACTACGCCGGTTGGCGTTGAAGATGAGGAATTTTTCTTTAAGGTTGCAAGGGGAGCTTTTGCTCAAAGGAGGAAAACGCTTTTAAATTCCCTTTCGGCATTTTTGGGGATAAGCAAGGATATTGTGCTTGATGCCGTAAAAAAATCCGGACTTTCGGAAACAGTAAGGCCGGAGGAATTAAAAATGGAGGATTTTATTAACGTTTCTAAAAATTTAAAGATTTTTTTGCAAGGATGAACATTTTGTTCCTCTTTGCTTTTTTATTAGCGGAATTTAATTTATTTATCGCCAAAAATAGAAGCTTTTTTTGACAGTGTATTGACAATATATTCCAGACAATAAGATGTATAATAACTTTATCAGCCCTTTAAGACAGGGATAAAAAATAAAAGCTTGTGGTGATGAAGATGTTGAAAACTCAGGAATTGGCGGTAAAAAATTCAAAGCAAATCAGTATTTTCACAAGAACGGTTGGTGCGGCATTTGCGGCATTTATTGTTGCAAATTCAACTTTGGGCGGAGCGCCGTCTCCGTTTATAGCCGCGCTTGTTGGAGCATTAAATCCGTTTGAGGCAATTTTTGCGTTTATAGGCGCAATGCTTGCTTATTTTTTTGGCGGAAAGTTGAGTCAATGCCTTATTGAAATAAGCGCGGTTGTGATGATTCTTTTTATTAAGATAATTTCATCCGAATTTTTTCATAAAAATTTAAAAGCGGCTGGTTCGGCAATTGTTACGGGAACTTCTTACATAATTTGCAGTCTTACGATAATATTTTTTACGGTTTCTCAAAGCGGTGCGGCATCCTTTGTTGCGGTCTGCAAGGGAATCATATGCGCCTGTGCCGCATATTTCATGATTTTGGCATATAATTCTTCAAAGGAAGAGGGACGGCTTGCCACAAGCGGAACGGCAGGCGCCTCCCTTGGAATAATTTTTATTTTTTTGGTTGCCACAATGTGTTCCATACAGCTTGAATTTTTAAATTTTGGAAGGATTTTTGGGATTTTTGCAATACTTTTTGCGGCAAGGAGAAATAAGCATGCCGCTGGAGCTTTGTGCGGTGCGCTTGTGACTTGCGGCACTGTGATTTATTCGGCTGAAACGGGAAAGGCGGCAATGCTGCTTGCTATATCAGGTATAGTAGCCGGACTTTTTGCCGATTTTGGTTCGCTTGCAATGAGCTTTTTCTTTATTGCCTCAACCGCTGCTGGTGTAATTCTTATAGGAGCGGATTTGAATACGGCAAAAATTCTTTTGGATTCTGCCGTTGCCGCGATTGCTTTTGTTGCGGTTCCTGAAAAAATTATAAATGATTTTTTAGGACTTGGTGCTTCCTGCAAAAGCAATGCCAAGGCTGTTGAACTTGCGGCGTCAAAGCTTGGATTTGCCGCAAAAACAATTTTTGATGTTAAGAAAAGTGTTGAACAGGTTTCAAAGGCTCTTGAAAAACGGAATAAGGAAAATGACCCTGCAATCTGCGTTTGCGATAAGGTCTGCGGGAAATGCCGCAATAACTTGTACTGCTGGGAAAATGAATTTGACAAGTTTTTTGATGCTTTTTCGGAAATCAAAAAAACTCTTGACGAAAAAGGCAAAATTTCAGCCGCCGATTTGCCTAAAAGCCTTGACAAATGCTTTAAAAGGGATGAAATTGTCATTGCATTCAATGAATTTTTTGCGGATGAAATTGCTGAAAGGAAAGCAAACCAAAGGCTTAAAGAAATGCGGACTCTTCTTTTCGAGCAGTTTGACGGAATGGGCAATATGCTTGAAGAAATCGGCAGGGATATTTTTTATTCAAAGGAATGTGATGAGAATTTTTCAAAATCGGTTAAGGATTTTCTTGCCGACAATGGGGCGATTTGCGCAAGGGCCTGCGTTTTTTTCAATAGCCTCAATAAAATCCAAATAGAGGCATTTTACGAAGGAAAATTAAAATGCCCGCCGGAGGAAGTATCCGAATATATTTCCGAAATTGCCGACAGGGAGTTTGAAATTCCACAAATTTTCAGGGCAGGCGAAATTTCAAAGCTTTGCATTATGGAAAAGGCGGAGTATAAGATTGAAACTGCAATATCCAAAAGAGCGGGAAGCAATAAGGAAACCTCCGGGGATAGCTGTGAACATTTTAGCGATGGACAAGGCGGGAGCTACATTATAATTTCAGACGGCATGGGCAGCGGCAAAACAGCCGCCGTTGACAGCTTTATGACGATTTCGCTGCTTATCCGGCTTTTAAAGGCAGGAATAGGTTTTCCGGCGGCGGTAAAGCTGATAAATTCCTCGCTTTCGGTTAAATCAAATGACGAAAGCTTTGCTACCCTTGATTTTGCCTCAATCAACCTTTATACCGGCAGACTTGACTTGTTGAAACTTGGTGCGGCGCCAAGCTTTGTTAAAATTGGCGGCAGAGTTATAAGCGTGGAGGCATCTTCACTTCCGATAGGGATTTTAAGCGATTTGAATGCGGACAAGCGTTCCATTCTTTTAAAGGATGGGGATATTCTGGTTATGGCAAGCGATGGAATAAGGGATGACGGACATAAAAAGATACGAGAAATTTTGCTTAAAAACGGTGAAAAATCCCCGCAGGAGATAGCTGATGAAATAATGCGCTGTGCTTTTGATGAAGAAAGTTGCGCAAAAAAGGATGATGCAACGGTTGCTGTAATAAAAATTTCAAAAAATATCAAATGAAAAGTTTATGTAAAATCTAAACTAATTTAATTTTGGATTTAAAAATAAGGTAAAAATATCAAGCGATTTTGCAATTTGTTGCAAATAACAACAAATCACAGAAAATTTTTACTTCAAATTTATAAAATTATCACAAAACCACTTGAAATTAGGTACATAATCTGTTAAAATGTAGATAACATAAAGGAGTGGTAGCCATGAATGAAATTTTATCAACAAATTATGAACAAATCCTTGAAACCTTCCACCAAGGAACAAATTGTGAAGCGTTTGATTTTTTTGGAGCGCATAAGGCAGTGGTTGACGGGAAGGAAGGGGTTGTATTCAGGGTTTGGGCGCCTAATGCAAGGTCGGTTTCCGTTGTCTGCGACAAAAACAAATGGGATAGGGACAAGGACCCGATGAAAAAAATCGGCTATGGCGTTTGGGAACTTTTCATGACCGATGTTGAGGAGTATTTTGCTTATAAATACAGCATAGAGTTCCAAAACAAACGGGTTGTAATGAAATCCGACCCTTATGGCGTACATATGGAAACAAGGCCCGGAACTGCCACAAAATACCTTGAGCTTGACGGATATAAGTGGAATGACGGCGCATGGTATAAAAAGAAAGCCGCGCAAAATATTTATAAAAGCCCTGTAAATATTTATGAGGTGAATATAGGCTCATGGAGAAAATATGCGGACGGCAGCTATTTCAGCTATGTAAAATTTGCCGAGGAAATTATTCCGTATGTAAAAAAGATGGGCTATACGCATATTGAATTCATGCCGCTTGCTGAATATCCTTATGATGGCTCATGGGGTTATCAGATAATAGGCTATTATGCTCCGACATCGAGGTTTGGCACCCCGTATGATTTGATGGAAATGATTGATATGTGCCATAGGGAAGGCATAGGCGTAATTCTTGACTGGGTTCCGGCGCATTTCCCGAAGGATGAATGCGGGCTTTATGAATTTGACGGAAGCTGTTGCTATGAATATGCGGATGCCTTGAAGCGCGAGCATGTGGCTTGGGGAACGAGGGTTTTTGATTACGGAAAGCCTGAGGTGCGTTCGTTCCTTATTTCAAATGCAATTTATTGGATTGAGAAATTCCATGTTGACGGGCTTAGGGTTGATGCCGTTGCATCCATGCTTTACCTTGATTACGACAGACGGCCCGGAGAATGGCGTCCGAATATTTACGGCGGAAAAGAAAACCTTGAAGCTGTTGAATTCTTAAAAAAGCTTAATGAAACGGTGTTTTTAAGAAATCCTGATGTGCTTATGATTGCTGAGGAATCCACCGCATGGCCCCTTGTCACAAGACCGACTGATATAGGCGGTCTTGGATTTAATTTCAAATGGAATATGGGCTGGATGAACGACATGATAAAATATATGTCGCTTGACCCGATTTTCCGTTCGTTTAACCATGACAAGCTCACATTTTCGTTCTTTTATTGCTTTTCGGAAAATTATATACTTCCTATTTCCCATGACGAGGTGGTTCACGGAAAGTGCTCACTGATTGAGAAGATGCCGGGACCGGTAGAGCATAAATTTGCTTCTTTGAGAGCGTTTATGTGCTATATGATGGCTCATCCGGGCAAAAAGCTGATGTTTATGGGGCAGGAATTCGCCCAGTTTAAGGAATGGGATTATAAAAACGAGCTTGATTGGATGCTTTTGCAGTACGAAAATCATTCCAAAATGCAGGATTTTGTAAGAGAGCTCAATAAATTTTACCTTGAAAATTCGCCCTTGTGGGAAAATGATTTTACATGGGGAGGTTTCTCATGGATTTCACATGACGATTATACCCAAAGCGTAATTTCATTCAGAAGGATTGACGACAGCGGAAATGAAATTGTCGTTGTCTGCAATTTTGTTCCCGTAAAGAGGGAGGATTATAAAATAGGAGTGCCTTATAAAGGCTATTATCTGCAAGTTTTTTCTACGGACGAAGAGCGTTTCGGCGGAAGCGGAACGGATAACGGGAAAGTAAAAACGCTTAAAGAGGGAATGCATGGATATGAAAACAGCATAAGCCTTACTCTTCCGCCTTTGTCGGTTATGTATTTTAAATTTGTGCCTCCGGCAAAGAGAAAAAAGACTCCCGAAGCCGAAGCCAAGCCGAGTTCCGAGAAAAATTCTTTGCAGAAAAAGGCGAAAGCCGGCAAAAAAGCTTTGACGGGAACCGAAAGTGTTCCTGATGTGACGGCAAAGGATGCAGAAAAAGAAAAAAGCAAAAGGACGGGAAGAAAGAAATCCGGAAATGACAGCAAATCCGGAGAATAAAAATATTTTTGCGGCGTGTATGTATTTTTTAAAACATGCCAAACGGAGGAATTTATATGTACGTAAAGAAAGAATGCGTAGCCATGCTGCTTGCGGGAGGTCAAGGCAGCAGGCTTTATGCTCTGACGCAGGATATGGCAAAACCTGCCGTTCCTTATGGCGGGAAATATAGAATTATAGATTTTCCGCTTTCAAACTGCATCAATTCCGGCATTGATACGGTTGGAGTCCTTACCCAGTATCAGCCGCTTGTTCTCCATGATTACATAGGAACCGGCCAGCCGTGGGATTTGGATAAAATCCACGGCGGAGTGCATAGCCTGCCTCCTTTTCAGACTGCGCTTGGAGCGCAGTGGTATAAGGGCACGGCAAATGCGATTTACCAGAATATGAGCTTTGTTGACAGATACAGACCGGAATATGTGATTATACTTTCCGGTGACCATATTTATAAGATGGATTATTCGCAAATGCTGGATTTCCATAAGAAAAAAGAAGCCGACTGCACCATAGCTGTTTTAAATGTTTCAATTGAAGAGGCCCCGCGTTTCGGCATTATGACGGCAAATGAGGACAGCGTGATTGTGGATTTTGAGGAAAAGCCAAAACAGCCGAAATCAACTCTTGCCTCAATGGGCATTTATATATTCAACTGGGAGAAGCTTAAAAAATATCTTATTGAAAATGAAAATGATGAAAATGCTACAAAGGATTTTGGAAAGGACATTATTCCCACAATGCTTAAAGACGGGCAAAAAATGGTTGCCTATCCTTTTGAAGGCTATTGGAAGGATGTCGGAACAATCGACAGCCTTTGGGAGGCAAATATGGACCTTTTAAATCCCAATATACCGATTGATCTTTATGACCCTGTGTGGAAAATATACGCAAGAAATCCCATAATGCCTCCACAGTACATAGGCCCGAATGCAGTGGTTGAAAACTCCATGATATGCGAGGGCGCAGTAGTTTATGGAAGTGTCGATTTTTCTGTAATTTCCCCGGGAGTTACAATAGAGGAGGGCGCAATAGTCAGGGACAGCATAATCATGCCGGGTTCGGTCATTAAATCCGGAGCTGTGGTTGAATATGCAATTATCGGCGAGGATTGCACAATCGGAGCAAATGCCGTAATAGGGGCAAGGCCGGAATCAATAATAAATAAAAGCGAGTGGGGAATTGCTGTAGTTGGCCACAATGTGACCATTTCCGAAAATACAAGAATTCTTCCAAAGCAAAATATTGCTGAAAGCATTTAACGGAGGAATTATTATGACGAACAGAGGCAGTGTGCTTGGACTTATTTTTGCAAATATGCATGACAGCCATGTGGCTGATTTGACAAAGGCAAGAACTATGGGTTCGATACTTTTCGGCGGAAGATACAGGCTCATAGACTTTCCGCTTTCAAATATGGTTAATTCGGGAATTGACGAGGTTGGCGTAATTACGAAATCAAACTATCAATCGCTTCTTGACCATCTTGGTTCAGGGAGGGAATGGGACCTTGCAAGGAAAAAAGGCGGATTGCATCTCCTGCCGCCATTCAGCCATGTGGGCAGCGGAATGTACCGCGGCAGACTTGAAGCCCTTTACGGCATATGGGATTTTGTTGAAAATTCCATTGCCGACTATGTTCTGCTAAGCGACTGCGATATTGTTACTACGATAGATTATGAAGAAGTATTAAAAAAGCATATTGAATCCCTTGCCGATATTACCGTTGTATACGGAAGATGCATAGTTTCAATGGAACAGGCAAAGTGCGCAACCGTTTTTGCCGTAAATGAGGACGGCAGGATATATGATGTTCTCATAAATCCTCAAATAAGCGGTGCCTGCGATGTAAGCCTTAATATGTATGTTATTTCAAAGAAATTCCTTAAAAATATTGTAATGGAGGCTATGAGCAGAAGCCTTTACAGCTTTGAAAGGGATGTTTTGCAGGCAAGGGTAAGGGATTATAAAGTCATCGGATACAGGCATGATAGATATTTCAGCAAAATAGACAGCATGAACAGCTATTATAAGGCCAATATGGCATTGCTTGACCCAAGGGTGCGTGAGAAGCTCTTTTTGGAGGAAACTCCTATTTATACAAAAATTCGCGACAGTGCTCCCGCAAAATTTGGATTTGAGTCCTCGGTTAAAAATTCGCTTATTGCCGACGGATGCATAATTGAGGGCACGGTTGAAAATTCTGTGCTTTTCAGAGGAGTAAAGGTTGGCAAGGGTGCGGTTGTTAAAAATTCAATTCTTATGCAGGATACCGAAATAGGGCAAAAATGCGATATTAACTATGTAATAACGGATAAAAATGTTGCAATAGGAAATTACAGATTGCTTACCGGCTCGCAATTCTATCCTCTTTTTGTCGGAAAGGGAGCTTCAATATAGCGAAATTGCTATAAATTAAATAGAAAATATTGTAAATTTATTCCATGTGTCAATTGCTTTTTAATAAAAATTGTTTTATAATGAATTTAAGCTGGTTTTGCGGATGTTTTATTTCTTTTGGGAAAGGAATGAAAAATATTGAGGATTTTATATGCAGCAAGCGAGGCTCTTCCTTTTGCGGCATCAGGCGGACTTGCGGATGTAGCTGGTTCGCTCCCTTCGGCAATTGTAAAGGCTGGTCATGACTGCCGCGTCGTAATGCCGCTCTATAAGAACATAAAACCCGATTTAAGGGCGAGCATGACGTATATAACGAATTTTACGGTTGATGTTTCTTGGAGAAAGCAGTATTGCGGGATTTTGACTTCTATTGTCAATGGAGTTACATATTATTTTCTTGACAATGAATATTACTTTGGCAGGGATGGCCTGTACGGCTTTTATGATGATGCGGAAAGATTTGTTTTCTTTTCAAGGGCAATACTTGAAATGCTTAAACATATTGATTTTATGCCGCAGATAATAAATGCAAATGATTGGCAGACTGCTTTGGTTCCGGTTTATTATGATGTTTTTTACCGCTACCAGCCGGAATATGAAAATATTAAGACCGTGTTTACGATACATAACATACAATATCAGGGCAAATATGGCTTGGAACTTATCAAAGAAGTAATTGGGATTCCTACTTACCATTCAAGCCTTTTGGAATATGACGGCTGTGTAAATATGATGAAAGGTGCAATTGAATGCGCCGATAAGATTACCACCGTTTCGCCGAGTTATGCTTGGGAAATTTTAGACCCGTGGTTTTCTCATGGACTTGACAGAATCCTTGTCAAGAAACAGTACAAGCTTTGCGGATTTTTAAACGGAATAGATACCGATAATTATAATCCTGAAACCGACCCGTTTATTCCGGCTAATTTTTCGGCATCGGACAAAAAAGGCAAATCAATCTGCAAGCAAAAGCTTCTTGAAGAATTGGGCCTTGCCGGGGGCAATGAACCTGTTATCGGAATAGTCACCAGATTTGTGTCGCATAAGGGAATAGATTTAATAAAGCACGTTTTTGAAGATATTCTTGCGCTTGGCTATAAATTTGCAATACTTGGTTCAGGCGAAAAAATTTATGAGGATTTTTTTAATGAAATGTCATGGCGCTATCGCGATAGGGTAAGCGTTACGCTTGGATTTGTTCCTGAACTTGCAAGGAAGATTTATGCGGGAGCGGATATGTTCCTGATGCCATCTCAAAGCGAGCCTTGCGGCCTTGCACAAATGGTCGCGTTAAGGTATGGCACAATCCCGATTGTAAGGGAAACCGGAGGTCTGCGCGACAGCATTAAGGATGCCGGTGAAAAAGGCGGGAACGGATTTACGTTTAAGAGTTATAATGCTCATGACATGCTTGACGCTTGCAGGAGGGCAAAGGAGTATTACGATAAGAGGATGCAGTGGGGCAAGCTTGTTTCCCACGCCATGAGGCAGGACTTCAGCTGGGGACATTCGGCGGAGCTTTATCTTGGGCTTTACAGGGAACTGACGGGAGAATATTAAAATTTCCGGAGGGTTTGCGTTGGATAAGGATAAAGAGTTTAAAAAGTTTTTAACGGCCTACATAACCCAGCTTTCCGTAATAGCCGTAATGGTGGTTGTTCTGGTTCTTTCGGGGCAGGGAATACTTCCGTCAATACTTAAACCAATTGCTTTGGGATGCATAATAATTATTGTGCTTTGGTTTAATGCATTTGCAAGCAAGTATCGTGGTAAATAAAATTTAAGAATAAAACCATCCGTCAAGACTGTTTACAGCAGTCTTGACGGATGGTTTGTTTTATGGGGTATTAAAGATTTATTTCGATAGCTTCGTGGCTGTTTGGTGAAATTTTTGCGGACGGGCCGTTGGAAACAGTTACTGTAAAGGCTTTTTCAGTGGGAGTATGGGTGATTTGAATTTTATTTCCCTTTCTTGTTGCCGAAAGCTCAAATATTTTGTTTGCATCCTTGTCGTAAACGGTTGTGGAGGCCGTTTTCCCGTCTTCAAGGGCATAAATTACAAAGTTTGCGCCGTCGAGGTAATCATATTCAAAATTGCCTTTGAAATCTCCGTAAGCCACTATTGAATTTGGCTTTGCAAGCGCGGGAATAGAGAAGTAATCATGCTTTTCTCTTATGTACCTTCCGCCCTTAATTTCCTTGCCGGAGATAATATTTGTCCATGTGCCTTCCGGCAGATAGTATTCAGCATCGCCTGTTTCGTTTAAAATCGGGGCAACAAGGATGTTGTCGCCAAACATATATTGCTTGTCAAGATAAAGGCATGCAGGGTCGCTTGCATATTCCATTACCATAGCCCTCATCATGGGTATTCCAACCGTTGAAGTTTTTACCGCTTGGGCAAAGATGTACGGCATAAGCTTTCCTTTAAGCTCTGTGAAGAATCTTAAAACATCGCAGGATTCTTCGTCAAAGAGCCACGGAACACGGTATGAGGAATTTCCATGCAGCCTGCTGTGGGATGAGAAGAGTCCGAATGCCGCCCAGCGCTTGTAAATATCCGGAGTTGCGGTAGATTCAAATCCGCTTATGTCGTGGCTGAAATATCCAAAGCCGGAAAGGCAAAGAGAAAGTCCTCCGCGGATTGTTTCCGCCATTGAGGAATATTCGGCCGTACAGTCGCCGCCCCAGTGTACAGGGAATTTCTGGCTTCCGGCGGTTGCACTTCTTGCAAAAAGACAAGCTTTATTTTCGCCGTAATATTCTTTGAGAACATTGAATACCGTCTGATTGTAGAGGTATGTATAGTAGTTGTGCATTTTAACCGGGTCGGAACCGTCAAAGTAAACCGCCTTGGTGGGAATCCTTTCGCCGAAGTCGGTTTTAAAGCAATCAACACCCATTTCGCAGAGCACGCGCAGCTTTGAGGCATACCATTCGCAGGCGGCGGGGTTTGTAAAATCCACTATTGCCATTCCCGGCTGCCACATATCAGTCTGGAAAACGCTTCCGTCGGGATTTTTAATGAAATATCCTCCCTTTACGCCCTCGTCAAAAAGCTTTGAACGCTGAGCAATGTACGGATTTATCCAAACGCATATGGACAGGCCTTTTTGTTTGAGCCTTGAAAGCATTCCCTTGGGGTCCGGGAATTGCCTTGTATCCCATTCAAAATTGCACCATTCGTATTCTTTCATCCAGAAGCAGTCAAAATGGAATACCTGCAATGGGATTTTTCTTTCAGCCATTCCGTCAATGAATGAGGTTACCGTTTCCTCGTCGTACTTTGTTGTGAATGAAGTTGTAAGCCAAAGCCCAAAAGTAAACGCAGGCGGAAGTGCAGGCTTTCCGGTAAGTGTTGTGTAATTGGAAATTACCTCTGTAAGATTTTCTCCGCCGATGATAAAATATTCAAGATGTTCCCCGGGAACAGAAAAAGATACCCTTGAAACCGTTTCGGAAGCAACTTCAAATGAAACCTTTTCGGGATGGTTTACAAATACGCCGTATTCCCTTGAAGAAACATAGAAAGGGATTGATTTGTAGCTTTGTTCGGAGCAGGTTCCGCCGTCGGAATTCCAAATTTCAACGGTTTGGCCGTTTTTTACAAAGGTTGAAAATTTTTCGCCAAAGCCGTAAATGCATTCGCCTACGGAAAGCGAGAGCTGCTCGCGGATATAGGAAGTCACGGCCTCCTGCGGGTATGACCAGAATTCATCAGCAGCCGCAAAATCAAGGCGTTTTTGCATTCTCAATTTGTCTTCTTTTATCACGGAAGTGGTTCTCCATCCGGATGAAGTGAGTTTTTTGTCGCCGTAAAAGTATTCAACAAGCCAGCCGCCTTTTTTGCTTATGCGGACGCGTGTCTTTCCCGAAATAAGCTCGGCATAATCCTCATTGTTTATGATTTGCGGCTTAAAATTTTTATCCTCATTGATTTCAAAGCGCGGCCCCTTGTTTAAAACGCCTTTGTAGTGGTCTATCGTCACTTTGATAACGTTTTCATTTTTGGACGAAAAATTAATGTCAAGAATGGGCCCGGCAAGGGTCTGCCCTCTGTTTGAAATGTGGTACGGTGTTGCAAGGATTGAGATGGAGTCTTCATTTGCAACCGTTTCATAGGCTTCGCTTGCATAATTTACTTCAAAGCCTTTTTGATTTAACCAAAAGCCGTCTGAAAATTTCATATAGCTTAAACCTCCTTATGTAATTGATTACATTGTATAATAAATTCAAAAAAATATCAAGGGCTTTTTTAAAAATAAATTTGTCTTTTTAAAAAAATCTGTGTGCATACAAGCGTTGCAAAATGAATATAAATGTTTTAGCAAAGCCGGTGGTATAAGCCCTTGCGTTAAAATTTTATTTAGCCTTAGAAAAGGCGATAGGAGGAAAATATGGATTTTAAAGTTAACCGTGAAATATTGGCGGCAAACGAGGTGATATTTGACAGCGTACAGGAGCAGTCGGTTGAATTGGACTGCATTTTGCCGGATTATTATCCCGATATATTCAGGCTGATAAAATGCCGATTGGAGCCTATGATTGTTTCGTGTTCCGTATCGGGGGACAAATTGTGCTATGATTTGGCGGTGTGCATAAAAATACTTTACTGCTCCGAGGGAAGCAGCGCTGTAAACTGTGTTGAGCAAAAGATGAACTATTCAAAGACCGTTGATTTGGGCAAGACGGTTGAGAATCCGGAGATTGTTTTAAGACCTAAGACCGATTATGTAAATTGCAGGGCGGTAAACCAGCGCAGGCTTGATTTAAGGGGAGCGGTTTCGGTAAAAATCCGTGCATGCCATGAGCAAAAGCAAAACATCATATGCGATGCTTACGGAATGAATGTGCAGCTTAAAAAGACTCCGTTTGAGCACGCCTCAAAGAAAATTTTTGCAGAAAAGCGTATAACCGTAACAGAAGAAATCGACCTTGGATATTCAAAGCCGGAAGTTATAAGCATAATAAGAAGCGATGCCGTAATTCCGAGCTTTGACAAAAAAATAATTGCCAATAAGGTAATGGTAAAAGGGGAGGCACAGGTTAATCTGCTTTACTCATGCCAAAAAGACGGGGCGGACAGTTTGGAGGCAATGCAGTTTACGGTTCCTTTCAGCCAGATTATGGATATGAACGGCATAGATGACCGCTTTGAAAGCATTGCGGATGTCACTCCAATAAGCTGCGAAATTATTCCGAAAGCAAATGCGGATGGTGAGAACAAGCTGCTTGAATGTGAACTGATGCTTTTGATAAACTGCATTGCGGCAAGAAATGCGATTGCAGATATAGTTACGGATGCCTATTCGACTACATATCCATGCGAATGTGAATTTTCAAACGCAAGAATAGAGAAATTCCCAAGACAGTTCTGCGAAAGCCATTTGTCCAGAGCAAGCGTTGAATACAAGGATGGCAATATTGAGCGGATATATGACGTTTGGAGCAAAATAAACAACATAATATCAAGGATTTTATCGGATAAGGGACAAATTGAAATAATGGGCAGCGTGCTTTATCTTGTGCTTGCAAAGAATGACCAAGGCGTACCGGTTATGCTTGAAAGCGAAATCCCGTTTGAGCATGTTATAGACGTTGGCAGGGTTTCGCCTTATAGTATCTTTGACGCAAAGGCAGCAGTGGTATCGTGTTCGTATAATTTGGTTTCAACAAATGTTGTGGAGCTTAAATCCGAAATAAAAATAACCGGAATGTTAAGGGAAATAACAGAAGCAAAAATAGTTTCCGAAATAAGCGTTGACGGGACGAAATCCAAAGCAAGGGAAGGGGATTATGCCTTAAAGCTTTATTTTGCCGATGAGGGCGAAGAGGTTTGGGATATTGCAAAAAAATACAGCACCTCCGTAAACGCAATAATGGAGGAAAACGAGCTTGAAAGCGAAGTGCTTTCGCAGCATGGAATGATTTTAATTCCGATAGTTGATTAAAAATTAGATATCCGGTAAAAATTTAAAGCCCAAAAGGCAAATATGTTTTTGGAGGTATAATATGCCAAGCAATGATATTTACAGCGATATAGCCAAAAGGACGGACGGCGACATTTACATAGGAGTTGTCGGGCCGGTAAGAACAGGCAAATCCACATTTATAAAAAGGTTTATGGAAACCCTTGTAATCCCTAATATACAAAGCGAATATATGAGAGGCAGGGCAATTGATGAATTGCCCCAATCCGCCGCCGGAAAAACCATAATGACGACAGAGCCAAAATTCATCCCCGAGGAGGCTGTTGAAGTAAGGCTTGGCGATAAGGCTAAATTCAACGTAAGGATGATTGATTGCGTTGGATATATCGTTCCAAGCTCACTTGGATACATTGAAAACGAAGCTCCGCGCATGGTTATGACGCCGTGGTTTGAGGATGAAATTCCTTTCAATATGGCGGCTGAAGTGGGCACGCAAAAGGTAATTTCCGAACATTCGACAATAGGCCTTGTTGTCACTACCGACGGGAGCATTTCCGATATTCCGAGAGAGGAATACGAGGAATGCGAGGAAAGGGTAATTTCAGAATTGCAGGCAATAAACAAGCCGTTTGTAATCCTTATGAACTGCGTTGAACCGGATACAAAGCAGGTTAAGGAGCTTTGTCAAAGCTTGCAGGAAAAATATCAAACTCCGGTTATTCCGGTAAATTGCCTTGACCTTGATGAAAATGACATTAAGGATATAATAACACAGGTGCTCTTTGCCTTTCCGGTAAAGGAAATCAATGTTATTATGCCAAAATGGATAACGAACTTGAAGAAAGGGCATTGGCTTAAAGAGGAAATCTTTTCTTCAATAAAAACCGCCGCCATGGGAGTGAATCATGTGCGTGAGGTTAAAGGCGTTGCCGAGGAGATATGTGAATGCAAGGAAGTTTCCGGCGCACAAATTGAGGGCATAGATTTAGGACGGGGCAGCGCAGATATTTCGGTAAGTCTGAACGGCGATTTGTTCTTTAAGGTGCTTGGGGAAGAAACGGGAATTGAAATCACAGGTGAGAGCGACCTTCTTCCGCTTTTGCGCGAGCTTACGGCAATCAAAAAGGAATTCAGCAAGATAAAAAGCGCGCTTGAAGAAGTCGAAGCAACGGGCTATGGCATAGTTATGCCAAGCATTGATGAGCTTTCGCTTGAAGAGCCTGAAATAATGAAGCAGGGCGGAAGATATGGTGTAAGGCTCAGGGCAAGCGCTCCGTCTATACACATGATGAAAGCAACGATAAATACTGAGGTAAGCCCAATCGTAGGCTCCGAAAAGCAATCCGAGGAGCTTGTGATGTACCTTTTAAAGGAATTTGAGGAAAATCCTCAAAAAATTTGGGAATCCAACATATTTGGCAAAAGCCTGCATGCCCTTGTAAATGAAGGACTGCATAACAAACTGCACCATATGCCGGTTGAGGCGCGGATGAAATTGCAGGAAACACTTGAAAGAATAATCAACGAAGGGTGCAGCGGATTGATTTGCTTTATACTTTAAACATACAAAAAAAGGCCTGACGCCAAATAAAAACGTCAGGTCATTTTTTATACTGATTTTTAGGCTGGTTAAAACCGGATAAAGACCTCCGGATGGTCATCCCTCTTCTTTATTTTCGTGATGTGGGGAATTGCGGACGATTTCTATTGCCTTTATAATGGCAATGTCGATGTCTACCGAATTTTGCTTTGAGACCGCGTCAATTCTCTTTAAGAGTTCTCCTTTTTTCGTGTTTACATACTGTGGTTTTATTTGGTTGAGAGCCACTGCGAGCATATCCATAAAACATATTTCGCACTTGCAGCAATCATATTCTTTCAGGAGCTCCTCAAGCCTTTCCTTTACGATAATTTCCGTCATGTTCACGAGTGCCATTAAATTAACCACCTTTTCTAATTTTTTAAAATTTATTCATAACCAGCCCGGTTATCAACTTTGGATAGAAATAGGTTGATTTTTGTGGCATTTTTTCTCCTGCAAGTGCTACGTCTTTAATTTCGCTTACGCGTGTCGGATTAAGTATGAATACGCAGTTTATGTCGTCCTTCTTTGCTGCTGAAATTGCTTCGTCAAAATTTCGCGTATAAATAAGATTTTTTTGATTTGCCATATTTTCCTTGTCTATGCCCAAAAGCTTTTCAAGGATAAGCGTATGAAGTATGCTTACATCCAGATTGCAATATGCTTCGGACATGGATGGGAGCATTTTCTTTACGGCATTTTTATCTTTAAGCGCCAAGAGGGTGTAATCATTTCCTCCGGCATAGAAAGCAAAAGCTTTTTCGCCTTTTTGATAAAATTCACGCAGACGGGATTCTATATTTTGAACTTCGTTTTCATTGATAACATCAAAATATTCCTCACATGCTTTAAGGAGTTTTTCTGGATTGAAGTCTGTAAGCCCTCTGACTATTCTGTGAGTGGGGAATACTTCAAGTCCTTCGTTTTCCATGTCTACAAGCATCATGCAGACATATCCGCTGAGCTCGTTTGAAATTCCTTTTTCGCATAAATGTTTGTGGAAATTAAGAGCGGTTTCGTATCTGTGGTGTCCGTCGGCAATGTAAAGCTTTTTTTGTTCAAATATTTTTGAAAGCCTTGAAATAACATCCTCGTCAAAAACGCACCACATGCGGTGGATGGTTCCGTCGCCGTCGACGACCTCCATATCCGGCTTTCCGGAAGAACAGGAATCAACCAGCGAATATGCGCCTGAATTTTCATCCATATAAAGTGAGTAAATCTGGCTGAAATTGCAAAATGTTTCGGACATAAGGTTAAAGCGGTCTGTTTTTGCCTTGGAGAGAGTTTCCTCATGCGGAAGGATAACCCCTTTTGAGAATTCCTCAAGCTTTACAAGACATACAAATCCTTTTACGGATTTTTTCACTCCGCCTGCACGGAATTCCATTTCATAAACATAAATTCCGTCTTTTGAATCCTTTTCAAGGATTCCCTCGTCCATCCACTTTTTCAAGGTTTCGCCGGCTTCCTTGTAGCGGTTTTCGCCGCCGGAGGGAAGCTCCAGCCTTACTATATTATGCGGGTTTTTATTTATAAATTCTTTCCTTTGTTCTTCCGAAATGATATCGTAAGGGGGGCACACAAGAGTGTTCAAATCCCCGCCTTTAAAACGAAGTCCGCGAAATCCTCTTATTGTTGCCATTTATGCGCTCCTCTCAAAATTTTTTATTGCTCGTTTGCCCCGCAGCATTTTTTGTATTTTTTGCCGCTGCCGCACGGACAAGGGTCATTTCTGCCGACTTTGTGAACGGTTCTCGGCGCGGGGGAATCCCCGCCGGGCGTTCCGGCATTTGGTTCTTCCGGTTTTGCCACCTGTTCACGCTTGGGAAGGGGCTGATTTTTCTTCAGCTGAATTGTAAACAGCAGTCTTACCGTATCCTCGCGAATGGACTCAATCATTGCGTCAAACATTTCAAAGCCTTCGTATCTGTATTCAACAACAGGATTTTTCTGTCCGTAAGCCCTGAGGCCGATGCCTTTTTTAAGCTCTTCCATGTCGTCGATATGGTCCATCCACTTGGTGTCAACGATTTTAAGGAGTACAATTCTTTCGATTTCCCTAAGCACATCCGGGCCGAATTCCTCTTCGCGTATTTTGTAATATTCAAGCGCGCGGTTGGTAAGGTTTGCAATAATTTCATCGCGCGTGATTTTCTGCAATTCCTCGGTTGTATAATCAAAATCCGTAGGAACGGTAATTACTCCCATGAAGTGCTCGCGCAATCCCTTTAAGTTCCAATCATCGCGGATGTTTTCGTCAAGCAGGTATTTTAATACTGTTTCGGAAATCAAATCCTTTATCATCTTGACGATGTATTCGTGGATATCCTCGCCGTCAAGCACCATTGAGCGCTGCTTGTAGATAATTTCACGCTGCTTGCTCATTACATCGTCGTAATTGAGGACGTTCTTTCTTATGCTGAAATTCCTGCCTTCAATTTTCTTTTGCGACGATTCGATTACTTTTGTGAGCATTTTGCTTTCGATTGGCATATTTTCGTCAACATTGAAGTTTGTCATCATTGTTTGAAGCCTTTCTCCGCCGAAAAGCCTCATAAGGTCGTCCTCAAGCGACAGGAAGAATCTGCTTTCTCCCGGGTCGCCCTGACGTCCGGAACGTCCTCTCAACTGGTTGTCTATTCTTCGTGATTCATGCCTTTCAGTGCCGATTATGAAAAGTCCTCCGGCCTCTCTTACGGAAACGGCCTTTTCGTCGACTTCCGCTTTAAATTTTGCATAAAGCTCGCGGTATTTTTCCCTTGCGGAAAGGATTTCCTCGTCCTCGGTTTCAGAAAATCCCACAGCTTCGCTTATAACTTCTTCTGGAATTCCAAGCTTGCGCATTTCGGCTTTGGCAAGGAATTCGGCGTTTCCTCCCAAAAGGATATCCGTTCCGCGTCCGGCCATGTTTGTGGCAATGGTAACGGCTCCGAGTTGTCCCGCCTGTGCGACAATTTCAGCTTCCTTTTGGTGATGCTTTGCATTGAGGACATTATGCTTTATTCCCCTGCGCTTAAGCATTTCGCTTAAATGTTCGGATTTTTCAATGGAGATAGTTCCGACAAGCACAGGCTGTCCTTTTTGATGGCATTCAAGCACCTGTTCGATTACCGCGTTGAATTTAGCCTTTTCGGTCTTGTATACGACATCGGGGTGGTCTTTTCTTATAACCGGCTTGTTTGTGGGGACTTCTATAACATCCAGCTTGTAGATTTCCTTAAATTCGTCTTCTTCGGTCATAGCCGTTCCGGTCATGCCGGAGAGCTTTGAATAAAGACGGAAATAATTCTGGAAAGTTATTGTGGCAAGGGTTTTGCTTTCATGTGCAACCTCAACGCCTTCCTTTGCCTCAATTGCCTGATGGAGCCCGTCGTTGAAGCGTCTTCCGAACATAAGACGTCCTGTGAATTCATCGACGATTATTACCTGGCCGTCATTTACCACATAATCTATATCCCTCTGCATTACGCCATGTGCCTTGATTGCCTGGTTTATGTGGTGGAGCAGGGTGATGTTGTCCGCATCCATAAGATTTATTACATTAAAGTATTTTTCCGCTTTTTTAACTCCGCGTCTTGTAATTGTGGCAGTTTTTGCCTTTTCGTCTATGATGTAGTCGCAATCCTCGTTAATTTCTTCCTGGTCAGCCTTGTCGTCAAGCTCTACTACCTTTTTGGGAGTAAGTGTCCTTGCAAATTTGTCAACCTGCACATACAAATCGGTTGACTTGTCGCCCCTGCCGGAAATTATAAGAGGAGTTCTTGCTTCGTCTATGAGTATTGAATCGACTTCGTCAACGATTGCAAAATTATGCCCTCTCTGTACGCGTTCCTCTTTATAGGTGACCATGTTGTCACGCAAATAGTCGAAGCCGAATTCATTGTTTGTTCCGTAGGTTATATCGCAGCCGTATGCCGCACGCCTTTGAGTGTTGTCCATATCATGGAGTATCACGCCTATTGAAAGGCCAAGGTAGCGATAAATTTTTCCCATTTCTTCGGATTGGAATTTTGCAAGATAGTCATTTACCGTAACAACGTGAACGCCTTTTCCTTCAAGGGCATTTAAATATGAGGCAAGGCATGCCACAAGGGTTTTGCCCTCACCGGTTTTCATTTCGGCTATTCTTCCCTGATGAAGCACAATAGCTCCCAAAATCTGAACGGGGAAGGGGCGCTTTCCAAGCACTCTGTCTGCCGCTTCACGGCAGGTTGCAAGCGCTTCCGGAAGGATATCGTCAAGTGTTTCGCCGTTTTGGAGCCTTTCTTTCAAAATTTTTGTCTGTGAGCGCAGAGTTTGTTCGCTCATTGCTTTATATTCATCTTCAAGGTCAAGAACACGCTGTTTTATGGGTTCTATTCTTGAAAGTTCCCTTTTGCTGTAACTGCCAAAAATGGTATCAAGTATACTCATTAGATTTTCCGCCTTTACTGTTTTTGGTAACAAATCATTTTTTCAACAGCATAAATTATCATTCTAACAATTTATACCTCTTAAAATTACTCAAATTATATTATATATCCTTTTTTAACAGTTGTCAACGAATTTATTAATTTTTAAGAGGGTCTGCTCTGCAAATGTTCATTATAATTTGTTGAGATTATATATCAAATAATTTATAATATGAATTGATGAAAATAATTATAAAAAGAAAAAATCGGAGGTTTTTATGCAAAAAATACTTGGCTATATGCGCAAGGCGATACAGGAATTTGACCTTATACAAGACGGTGATAGAATAGCGGTCGGGGTTTCCGGAGGAAAGGACAGCCTTGTGCTCTTAAAGGGACTTTTTATGCTTAAAAGATTTATAGGTATAGATTACGATATGGTTGCGATAACTCTTGACCCTTGCTTTGGCGGGGAGGAGGGGGATTATTCATCCGTTGCGCAAATGTGCGAGGAAATGGGCATAGAGTATGTTTTGAAGCGTACGCAGATAGGACCGATTGTTTTTGATGTAAGACAAGAAAGCAACCCGTGCAGCCTTTGCGCAAGGATGAGGAGAGGAGCTCTTCACGATGCGGCAAAGGAGGCGGGCTGCAACAAAATTGCGCTTGGACATAATTATGACGATGCGGTTGAAACATTTGTGATGAACCTTTTTAATGAGGGGAGGATAGGCTGCTTTTCGCCTAAAAGCTATCTTTCGAGAAAGGACCTTACCCTTATAAGGCCTCTTGTGTTTGCCCCTGAAAAGGAAATAAGAAAAGCCGCGGCAAAAAACGGGCTTAAAATAGTAAAATCCAAATGCCCCGCCGACGGGAACACTTCAAGGCAGAGGACAAAGGAATTCCTCATGTCCCGTGAAAAAGAGGACCCCGGCTTTACCGACCGGCTTTTCGGCGCAATGCGCCGCGCCGGCATAGACGGATGGGGATTTAAACGAGATATATAGAGGATTTCAAATCCCCACCATGTCAAATCCTGCCGAATTGAATATAATAATAGTGGCCGCAATATTTTGCAGGGGATGGTGTGATGCATAGGGAAGAAAACATGGTAAAAATATTATGCCTGTATGAAAATTCTCCATTGAGAGGGTGCCTTGTCCGCTTGTATGATTTAAACGGGACTTTAATATCCTCATCAACAAGCGATATGGAAGGCCTTGCCTTTCTAAAAGTGCCGGACAATAAATATTATCGTGTGACGGCAAGCCCTCCGAACGGTTTTGCACCGGAAACAGCCTTTCGATGGGCGCATTTTGATGTCTGCAAAAAATGCGGTCTTTGCTTTTGCTTTGACAAAATAAGGTGTCCGGTGAGAATGGGAAGATTCCGGCTCATTCTCAGCGATGCAAATTATCCGAACTATAAACTTAAAGAAGGAGTGTTTAGAATATGGCTGAATACACCGCAACAACAGGCGCCAACGGTGTAGCCGATTTCGGATATGTTCCGCTTGGAACGTATACACTTGAACAAACTGTTGCAGTAGACGGTTATAATATCATTACTTCCGAACAGGTCATAATTGATTCTATAAGCCAAACCATTTCAAGAACCAATTCGCCGACAAGCCCCAAAACCCTTACAATTACAAAAGTTGACCAGGACGGCCAGCCTCTTGCAGGGGCAACATTCGTGCTTTACGATTCAACGGGCACAATTGCTCTTGATTCCAAAACAACGACAGCCAACCCCGGCGGAAATGTACTGACTTTCCCAAACCTTGCATCAACCGCGACCGGAAAGCAGTATCAATACAGGGAATCCGTCGTTCCGGCGCACTATTCAGGCAATACGGATTTGGTTGTTATAAATGTAACGGACGATATTGCAACACAAATTACCAATACACTTGCCGAAGGCCAGTTCTCGCTTGAACTTTCCGACGCCGCATACAATGCCCTCAAACTTGCCGCAGCGCAATTCAGAATTTACAACTGACGTTTATATTCAAACAAAATGCCCGCCGATAGGCAGGCATTTTGTTAAAGGTGGATTTTTATGGGAAGTTATGTTGCAAAGACAAACTCTTCAGGCATTGCGGACTTTGGATTTATCCCGCCAGGCACTTACACCCTTGTCCAACTTACAGCCCCGCAGGGATACAATTCAATATCTCCTCAGACCGTTATAATAAATTCGCCGGATAAAAAAATAAATCTTACCAATTCTCCTTCAAATCCAAGGACTCTTTCGATAACAAAAACCGACCAGAGTGGGCTTCCTCTTGCGGGGCAAGATTCAAGCTGTGGGATTCGACGGGAACGATTGAACTTGCTGAGTCGCCGGAAACCACAATTGCAAATAATACGGTGTCGTTTGGGAATTTAGCTTCAACTCCATTAGGAATTAAATATCAATACAATGAATCACAGGTGCCTCCTCTTTACAGCGCAGACCAGTCGCTTAAAACCGTTACTGTTAAAAACAGCGATATATCAGTGACGGTTACAAATACTTTAATATAAAACCTGCCGCCGCGCTTAAAAGCGCGGCGGCAAAGTTTTAAATATCATCTTTTAACATTTCGAAATTGTAATGCTGCAGCCTTTCCTGCACAAGCGTTGAAATTTCGTCAAATGCTTTTTGGAAACAGCATATCCCTGATTTGCCCCTTGAACATTCATAGTCTTCTTGAAGGCACCTGCTCAGGCAATATGTACCCTCCACCGTTTCAATAACGTCTTTGAGGGAAATTTCTTCGGGTTTTTTGGCAAGTTCATAGCCGCCTTGCGTACCTTTGAAAGATTTTACAATCCCGCCGGCAACAAGTTTCCTTAAAATTTTAAGTGCAAACCTTAAAGTTACACAGGTGCGTTCGGATATTGCTTTGGCGTCAAGCCTTTTTTTTTCACGCACAAGGCATAAAACAATGCGCAAGGCATAGTCGGATTCCAATGTGATATGCATTTTAAACCCTCTAATCCAAAAAATCTTTTACTTTTTTGCTTCTGCTCGGATGGCGCAGCTTGCGCAGAGCCTTTGCCTCAATCTGGCGGATTCTTTCTCTTGTGACATTGAATTCGCGGCCGACTTCTTCAAGCGTGCGGGAACGCCCATCCTCAAGCCCGAAACGCAAGCGGAGGACTTTTTCTTCACGGTCCGTAAGAGTTGATAGGACTTCGTTAAGCTGCTCTTTTAGGAGCGTGAGCGAAGCTGCTTCCGCGGGGGCCGGAGCGTCGTCGTCTGGAATAAAATCCCCAAGATGGCTGTCCTCTTCTTCACCGATAGGAGTTTCAAGCGAAACAGGGTCCTGTGCAATCCTCATGATTTCCTGAACTCTTTCAACCGGCATTTCAAGCTCGGCGGCAATTTCTTCCGGACTCGGGTCATGCCCGTTTTTGTGCAGAAGCTGGCTTGAAACCTTTTTAACTTTGGTTATGGTTTCAACCATGTGCACAGGGATTCTGATTGTCCTTGCCTGGTCCGCAATGGCCCTTGTTATTGCTTGGCGTATCCACCATGTGGCATAGGTTGAAAACTTAAATCCCTTTGTATGGTCAAATTTTTCAACCGCCTTTATAAGTCCTAAATTTCCCTCTTGAATAAGGTCCAAAAACTGCATGCCCCTGCCGACATAGCGCTTTGCAATAGAAACCACAAGACGCAAGTTTGCTTCGGACAGGCGCTTTTTTGCATAAGGGTCGCCGGTTGCCATTCGCTGGGCAAGCTCTATTTCCTCCTCAGGCGTAAGCAGGGGAACGCGTCCGATTTCTTTAAGATAAATCTTGACCGGGTCGTCAATTGCTATTCCCTCAGTTGAGAGTGCAAGCTCCAAATCGTCTTGCGATAAGTCAAGCGGAAGGTCAAGGTCGCTGTCAAGATTGAAATCCTCAATGATTTCTATGTTTAAATTTGCGCAGCTGTCATAGAAATTATCCATTTGCTCAACGTCAAAATCAAGCTCTTCAAGCGCGTCGGTAATTTCTTTTGTGGTAAGTTTTCCTGTGGCCTTGCCTTGCTCCATAAGGCTTTCTATTGTGGCTTTTTTGTCTTTATTCATAAAAATCCCCTTTCATTTTGTGCTGTGACTTTTTTATTTCGTTTACCAAATTTATAAAATCCTCATCGGATAAATCCGAATTTGCCGCATTATTATTTTTATGCCCCAAAAGCACGTTTATATAATCGTCGGCCTCCTTTTCGGAAATGGCAATGTCTTTATTTTTAACTATTATTTCGGATATTTTGCCCATTTCATCGACATCAAATTCACTGTTAAGGGACGAAAGCGAAAAATCATGTGAATTTTTAATAATATTTGCAAGTTTTTCGTAAACTTTTTTATTAAATGATGTTACGAATTTTTCCGGAGGGAGCTTTGAAAGCACATAATCAAGCTTGTCCGGATTAAAGAAAAGATATGCTATGAGCCCTGCTTCAGCTTTGCTTTCCTTGAGGAACTTCATCGCCTCCGGATTTATTTTGTCCTGTGTCTGGGCACGGGAAAAAATTGCTGTGGTTTCAAGCTTTTTTTCCGTATTGATGCGCTTTTTGATTAAAGCCTCGGTTTGCGCTTTGATTATTTCTTTTGAAACATTTTGTTCAGAGCAAATTTTGGAAATGTAAACCTCCCTTTCAATAGGCGAGGAAATGTCTGCAAGAACCTGAACGCAGCGTTTTAAGTATTCAACCTTGCCTGTTTCGGTTTCTATGTCAATTCCGGCCCTGCATTTTTCAAGCTCAAATGCGATTGCTCCGCCTGAATTTTCAAGCAGGACTTTAAACCTTATCGCACCGTATTTTTTAATGTATTCGTCCGGGTCTTTTGCCCCCTCCATTTTGATTATTTTAGTGTTTATTCCGGCCTGTCCGAGAATGTTTATTGCACGATGTGTAGCCTGCTGGCCTGCGCCGTCGGAATCATAAGCGATTATAACTTCCTTTGCGTATTGCGCCATAAGCCTTGCCTGTTCTGATGTAAGCGCCGTTCCGAGGGTCGCCACAACGTTTTCAAATCCGGCTTGGTTTATTGAAATCACGTCCATATATCCTTCTGCAAGGATAAGACGCTCTGATTTTGCCCCCTTTGCAAAATTAAGGGAAAATAAGTTCCGGCTTTTCTTAAATACGGGAGTATCCGGAGAATTAAGGTATTTCGGGCCGGAACCGTCTATTATCCTTCCTCCGAAAGCTATTACGTTGCCCCTTAAATCTATTATGGGAAACATTATCCTGTCGCGGAAGAGGTCGTAAATCCCTCCGTTTCTGCCCCTTGTGCAGACTGCCGCGGCAAGGAGCTCCTCTTCCGAATATCCTTGCGAAAGTAGGTGCGTTTTCAGGCTGTCCCAATTGTTTGGGGCATAGCCTATCCCGTATTTTTTTATGGTATTTGGAGAAAGGCCTCTTGATGCCAAGTATCTTAAAGCCTTTTCGTTGTTTTTGGATAAAAGCGAATTGTAAAAAAATCTTGCGGCACTGCGGTTTATTTCAAGTATTTTTGTTTTAAGCCGGGAATATTCATTGTCCTTTGCATCTTCCGGCATGGGAATTCCGGCGCGTTCGGCAAGGAATTTCACCGCTTCGATGTATTCAAGGTTTTCAATGCGTCTGATGAAGGCTATTACGTCGCCGCCGGCTCCGCACCCGAAACAGTAAAAACTGTCGGTGTCGGTATAAACAGTGCAGGATGGCGTTTTTTCGGAATGGAAAGGGCAGAGGCACACATAATTTCTTCCGCGTCTGTGCAAATTCACATAGGATGACATTACTGAATCTATGCGGTTGCTTTGTTTTAATTGGTATAAAAAATCGTCCGAAAGCAAAACGGCACCCCCTTTTTGCTTTTATTTTAAAATTCCGGACCAGCCCTTGGGAACAAAAAGCTCCGAAAAGAGATTTATGGCGTATGCGTCGCTCATTCCGGCAATATAATCGCATACCGCGCGTTCCACATCAAACCTTTCCATAATGTTTTTGTATTCCATCGGCATTTTATCCGGACGGTTCAAAAAATACTTGTAAAGTTTTTCCACAAGAGCCTTTGCTTTTTCTTCTTCGCTTTTTGCGGTAGGATTTGTATAAACTCTTTCAAACATAAATGCCCTTAACTCGTCATGAGCTTTTTTTATTTCATCGTCCATTCGTATGTCCGCAGGTCCGTTTTTTATAATAGACGAAACAAGCGTGGTTATCCTTTGACTTTTTGTATGGCCAAGAATTTCAACCGCATTTTTGGGCAAATCGCTTTCTTTTAAAACTCCTGCGCGAATGGAATCGTCTATGTCATGGTTTATATAGGCTATCTTGTCCGCAAGCCGGACTATGTAGCCTTCTCTTGTCGCGGCAATTTGATTTGTGTGGCATGCAATGCCGTTTTTGACTTCATAAGTCAAATTAAGTCCTTTGCCGCCGTTTTCTATGTAATCAACTACTCTTACGCTTTGAAGGTAATGCTTGAATCCGTGTTTGCAGATATCGTTCAGCACCGCTTCTCCGGAATGTCCGAAAGGAGTATGCCCAAGGTCGTGCCCCATTGCAATGGCTTCCGTCAAATCCTCATTAAGCCTTAAAGCCTTTGCAATAGTCCTTGCAATCTGGGAAACTTCAAGCGTATGAGTGAGCCTTGTCCTGTAATGGTCGCCTATCGGAGCAAGGAAAACCTGTGTTTTGTGCTTGAGTCTTCTGAACGCGTTTGAATGGAGTATTCTGTCGCGGTCGCGCTGGAATTCGGTGCGTATTTCACATTTTTTTTCTTCGCGCATCCTTTTTCCGCCTTTTGACGAAAAACAGGCGTATTCGCATAAAAAGCCATATTCAAGCGCTTCGGTCTGTTCCCTTATTGACACGATACCACCTCCAAGCAGCATGACACTAATTTATACTGATTTACTACTCTTTTCTCCTTTATTTTTGCTTTATAAAATTTAAATTTTGTAGACCTAAATAAAAATTTACGAAAAATCCTCAAACATTTCATTACTTATGCACATCTCGATGTTTCCTAAGGAAATGTCCGTAAGCTTTTCAGTCAAAGGCTTTAATAATTGCTTTTTAACAAGAAGAGATATCCCGACATCGCTTCCGAAATCGGTGTTTAGAACTTTTACCTCAAATTCAGGCAGAATGTAAGAGATTTTTCCGTAAAGACCATAATCTGTTTTAAAATCTATTCTGTGGCACTTGCACATTATCATTTTTTGCGCGGCATCAACTGCAATTTTTGCCGCATGGGTGTACGCCCTGACAAGCCCTCCGCCGCCAAGCAGAATTCCCCCGAAATATCTTGTCACCACGCAGCATACGTCGGTAAGGCCCTCTTTTTGCAAAACATCCAAAACAGGCACTCCTGCCGTGCCCTGAGGTTCGCCGTCGTCAGAATATCTTGCGGCATTGCCTTCGCGCAGGATGTAAGCATATACGTTGTGAGTGGCTTTTCTGTGCTCGGCTCTGATTTTATTTATAAATTCAATGGCTTCGTCCTGTGTTTTAACAGGCGAGATGTATCCTATAAATTCAGATTTTCTTTCAATAAAAGACGCAGAGGCGGGCGAGCGTATTGTAATAAAGTCCAGATGGCACCGCTCCTTCGACAAAATTTTTGCTTTTTTGAATGACAAAAAGAGTCCACGTTAAAAAACGTGAACTCCATGAATAGTGGCTTTTACTTGTCCAAATTGAAACGCTTCTTGAACCTGTCAACGCGTCCGCCCGAGTCAACAAGCTTTTGTTTTCCGGTGAAGAACGGGTGGCATTTTGAGCAGATTTCAACCTTGATGTTTTTCTTGGTCGAACGGGTTTCAATTACATTGCCGCATGCGCAGGTAATGGTAGTAGCCTCGTAATTTGGGTGAAGACCTTCCTTCATTTTAATTCACCTCTTTCTATCAACTGTGGTTAAAGCACACATAGCAATTCTTCGTAAATTCAAAGCAGCAAAGTGCTATTTAAAAATCACTTAACGAATTAACATTATATCACAACATCAAGAATAATGCAAGCACTTTTTTTAAAAACCTAAAATCTTTGTAAAATCTTCCGAGATTTTCTTTTCAAGCATTTCGGCTTCTTCTTTTGTTTTGCCTGTGGTTGTAAAATAAGCCTTAATTTTAGGCTCCGTTCCGGAAGGACGGATTACAACGCTTGCGCCGTCGGTTAAAACAAAGGTGAGCACGTCGGATTTTGGAAGAGTTATCGCCGCTTTGGAGCCTGTTTCAAGGTCGGTTTCAATGCTTGAAACATAATCGGCAAGCTTTGTTACCTTAAGCCCTCCAATAGTTTTGGGGGTATTTGAGCGCAGGGAAGCCATGATTTCCTTCATTCTTTCCATGCCGGCTGCGCCCTCGCAGGTAAAGCTCTTTTGGGTATGCACATATACGCCGTATTTTTTGTACATATTTTCCCTTGCCTGCAAAAGGCTTATGCCCTTTGTCCTGTAATAGGCTGCCATTTCGCAGATAAGCATTGACGCCACAACCGCATCCTTGTCGCGGACGTAAGAGCCTGCAAGGTACCCGTAGCTTTCCTCAAAACCGAAGATATAGCGGTTCTCTTCATGCTTTTCTTCGAGGAAACCTATCTGTTCGCCTATAAATTTAAAGCCAGTAAGCACATCAATTACCTTTACGCCGTATTCCTTTGCGATTGCCTTGGTTATGTCGGTTGTTACGATTGTTTTCACCGCAATCGGATTTTGCGGCATGGTGCCCATTTTTGTCCTTTCGGAGCAAATGTATTCAAACAGCATTGCGCCTACTTCGTTTCCCGTGAAAAGCACATAACCGTCATCGGAGGGAACTGCAATTCCAACACGGTCGCAGTCAGGGTCGGTTGCAAGGAGAAGGTCCGGCTTTACGGTTTCGCAAAGCTTGAGTCCAAGCGCAAGGGCTTCTTTTATTTCAGGATTCGGATAAGGACAGGTGGTAAATTCACCGTTTGGGAATTCCTGCTCAGGAACAACGACAACATCGTTTATGCCTATTTTCTTCAATATGGCGCGGACAGGCTTGTTTCCGGCGCCGTTGAGGGGAGTATATACCACTTTAAGCCCGCTTGTGGCGCAAAGATTTGTGTGTATGCCCTGCTCGTATACTTTTTCAAGGTAAGCATCAATTACTTCCTGCTTTATATATTCAATGGAACCGTTGGAAATGCCGTCCTCAAACTTGATTGTTTTCGGTCCGTCAAACATATCCACCTTGTTTATTTTTCCGAGTACGATTTCAGCGGCTTCAAGAGTCATCTGGCAGCCGTCCGAACCGTAAACCTTGTATCCGTTGTATTTTGCGGGATTGTGGCTTGCGGTAATAACTATTCCGGCGCTGCATTTCAAATGCCTTACCGCAAATGAAAGCATGGGAGTCGGCATGAGCTCCGGATAAATATAAACCTTTATTCCGTTGGCGGCAAGAACAGATGCGGCCTCTTTTGCAAACACATCGCTTTTTATTCTTGAATCGTAGGCAATTGCCACGCTGCCATTTTTAAAGGTTTCGTTTACATAATCGGCAAGTCCTTGAGTAGCGCGGCGAACGGTGTAAATGTTCATTCTGAAAGCTCCGGCGCCGATAACTCCGCGGAGTCCTCCGGTCCCGAATTCAAGGTCGCGGTAAAATCTGTCTTTTATAGCTTCCTCATCGTTTTTTATAGCTTCAAGCTCCTTTTGCAGGTCGCAGTCTTCAGTTGCCTTTTCGCACCATAATTTATAAAGTTCCATTTCCGACATAAATTCACCTTCTAATAAGCTTTTTATTTTAAACAAAAAAATTATATCATAAAAAACACTCTTTGAAAAGGATTTTTGAAATTTTTTCATGTAAAAATATTGTTTTAATTTGTCGGCATGGTTGATTTTTTAGGTAAAAAAATAGTATAATGTTAAATGGATTGTTTTTACAAAAAACTGTTTGCAAAAGAAGGGTAAAGCATGTTTGAAAAAGTAAACAGCCTCGGGCTTTTCGGACTGAACGCATTTCATGTGGATGCTGAAATAGAAGTCAGCAAGGGCATGCCGTCTTTTGACATAATAGGGCTTGGCGATACGGTAGTAAGGGAAAGCCGCGAAAGAATAAGGGCGGCGCTCAGGTCGTGCGGGATTTCTTTTCCGGTTGCAAAGGTTACGGTAAACCTTGCTCCTGCGGACACAAAAAAGACCGGCTCCATAACCGACCTTGCAATTGCCGTTGCCATGCTTAAAATAATGGGGCATATCGATGCTGATTTGTCGGATTCCGCATTTGTCGGCGAGGTTTCTTTGAGCGGGGCGATAAGGGGAATAAACGGTGTTCTGCCGATGACCATATTTGCAAGGGCAGAGGGGATAAAAAAGGTTTTTGTGCCTTTTGAAAATGCTTTTGAGGCATCCGTTGCCGACGGGATAGAAATTTTCGGCGTAAGGGATTTGGCTGCTTTGCTTTCCCATTTTAACGGAGGGGAAAAAATCACTCCACAGGGCAAATACGAGCCGCCTGATGACGGTGTGCTTGAAAGCCTTGATTTTGCCGATGTAAAAGGGCAGCAAAATGCTAAAAAGGCCCTTGAAATTGCCGCGGCGGGAGGGCATAACGTCCTTATGATAGGCTCCCCGGGTTCCGGCAAAAGCATGCTTGCAAAAAGGATGCCGTCAATACTTCCCAAAATGACTTTTGAGGAATCGATAGAAACCACAAATATACATTCAATATCGGGAATACTTGACAAGAGGACCCCGCTTGTCACAGTCAGGCCGTTCCGCGCGCCGCACCATACCATATCACCCGCGGGACTTGCGGGCGGAGGAGGAGTTCCGCATCCGGGGGAAATTTCACTTGCGCATAACGGACTTTTGTTCCTTGACGAGCTTCCCGAATTTTCAAGACAGGCGCTTGAAATACTCCGCCAGCCGCTTGAAGAACAAAAGGTAACCATTTCAAGGGCTTCCGGAACAGTGAGCTATCCTTGTTCATTTATGCTTATCGCGGCAATGAATCCATGCCCTTGCGGATATTTCGGACATCCGTCAAGAAAGTGCACTTGCGGGCCAAAGCAGGTTTCTTCTTATTTAGCAAAAATATCCGGCCCCTTGCTTGATAGATTTGACCTTCATGTCGAAGTTGCTCCGGTTGAATTTGAAAGCATTTCATCAAAGCAAAAGGAGGAAAGCTCCGAAAGGATAAGGGAGCGCGTTCAGGCGGCAAGGGAAATACAGACAAGGCGATATAAGGGAACGGGGATAACCTGCAACGCAAGGATAACTCCCGATATTTTGCATGATGTTTGTCCTCTTGAGCCGGATGCGGTGGAAATGCTGAAAGCTGTTTTTGATAAAATGGGCCTTTCGGCAAGGGCGTATGACAGGATTTTAAAGGTTTCAAGGACAATTGCCGATATGTCCGGCAAGGAAGTCATAAGGAAACAGGATGTGGCTCAGGCGGTGCAGTACAGGAGCCTTGACCGCAAATATTGGGGCGGATAACAAAGAGAGGTCAAAGATGGAATTTAAGCTTAATTTTCATTACAAGCCCGGGATGAGGGCCATAAAAAGCGCTTTTGCCGTGCTTTTGTGCTTGATTGCCGGGTATGCTTTAAAAAGGGAAAGCATGTTTTATGCTGTAATTGCGGCGGTTATATGTGTCCAGCCGACTTTCGACAAAAGCAAAAATGTCGGCATAAATCGCTTTATAGGCTCGCTTATAGGCGGATTGATAGGGTATTTTTCACTTGAATTGCTTTTGGCGGTAAACAAGGAAATAAACTGGCTTTTTATTTTTATAAATTCTGTCGGAGTTATCATTGTAATATATGTGTGCAATTTTTTTGGCGTAAAAGAGGCCACCACGATTGCCTGCATAGTCTTTTTAAACCTTGTTACAAATTTTGACAGGGACAGCCACGATGCTTTTCTTTATGTCCTGAACAGGATGATAGATACGACGATAGGCATAATTTTCGGAGTTCTGGTAAACAGAATCGATTTTAAGAAAAAAGGCGGCGAAAATGGAAAAAAGCCGGAAAATGGGGAGATTTCCCGAATGGATTGAATCAATTTATGCAAAAACAACAATAACCGTATCCCTTTGGAAAGGGATACGGTTTAATGTGCTGATTATTTTTGTTTTGATTGACAAAAGGGATTTAATATAGTATAATAATATACTGTATCATAATGGAATTTTAGACTTTTAAGCCTGATTTTTTATTTAGTATATCATATGTCAGCTTTGATTTCAATACTTTTTTTGAAAAATGTGCGAACCTTTTTGCCGTTTTGAGATATTCTGTCATGATACACAGGATTCAGTTTCCGCAAATAAATAAAGGAGTGATTGAGCCTATGGTGAATGTCAAGCCGAAGCAGCTTGGTAAGAACGTAAGGATGAGTTTCGGGAAAATCAATGAAGTTCTTGATATGCCGAACCTTATCGAGGTGCAGAAGAACTCGTACAAATGGTTTCTTGAGGAGGGGCTGAAAGAAGTATTCCGTGATGTGTCGGCAATAAGCGACTACAACGGGAATTTGGTGCTGAACTTTGTTGATTATCGGATTGACGAGGAACCTAAGTATTCTATTGCCGAATGCAAAGAAAGGGATGTCACTTATGCGGCTCCGCTTAGAGTCAAAGTCACCCTTTGGAACAAGGAAACCGGCGACGTAAAAGAAAATGAAGTTTTTATGGGAGATTTCCCGCTGATGACGGACAGCGGAACCTTTATTATAAACGGTGCGGAACGTGTTATAGTTTCACAGCTTGTGCGCTCTCCGGGCGTTTATTATTCTTTTGAGAAGGACAAGACCGGAAAGGACCTTTTCAAGGCAACCGTAATCCCGAACAGAGGCGCTTGGCTTGAATATGAAATGGATTCAAACGATGTTGTTTATGTAAGGATAGACAAGAATAGAAAAATTCCGCTTACCACTTTCATAAGGGCATTGGGCTGCGGCAGCGATGCCGAAATTGAAGAAATTTTCGGCACTGATGAAAGGCTTAAGCAGACAATCCTGCAAAAGGATTCTACTAAAAATACCGAGGAAGCTTTGCTTGAAGTGTATAAAAAGCTTCGCCCGGGAGAACCGCCAACGGTTGACAGTGCGCTTGCACATCTTAATGCTTTGTTTTTTGATGCAAAGAGATATGATTTGTCCAAATTCGGACGTTATAAATATAATAAGAAGCTTGGAATTGCTTCAAGACTTGCCGGGCATACGCTTTCAAGACCGGTTGTAAATCCTCTGACGGGAGAAATACTTGCCGAGGAAGGCGAAACGATAAGATACGATAAGGCCTGCGAAATAGAACAGGCCGGTGTATCCGAGGTGTTTGTAAGGGTTGAGAGGAAAGAAACACATACATCCCCGACCGGTGAAACCACCACAAAAACCGAGGAAAAGGAAGTTAAAATCATAGGCAACGGCATGGTTGAAATAAAGCCGTACCTTGAGCTTTATGGCATAGACGCATCAAAATGCGAAATAAACGAAAAAGTATCTTTTAAAGTTTTAAGGGAAATCCTTGAACAAACCGCTCCTGAGGATGTGGAAGAGGTAATAAAGAAGCGTGTGGATGACCTTGTGCCAAAGCATATAACACTTGATGACATATATGCTACCGTAAGTTACTTTATAAACCTCTGCGAAGGCGTAGGAATGGTTGATGACATTGACCATTTGGGCAACAGAAGAATCCGTTCCGTGGGCGAGCTCTTGCAGAACCAGTTCAGGATAGGCTTTGCCAGAATGGAAAGGGTTATCCGCGAAAGAATGAACATTCAGGCGCAGGATATGGATGTAATCACTCCGCAGGTGCTTATAAATATAAGGCCGATAACCGCTGCAATCAAGGAATTTTTTGGTTCGTCACCTCTTTCCCAGTTCATGGACCAGACAAACCCTCTTGCCGAGCTTACGCATAAGAGGCGTCTTTCCGCCCTTGGCCCCGGAGGTCTTTCAAGAGACCGCGCCGGATTTGAAGTTCGTGACGTTCATTACAGCCACTATGGAAGAATGTGTCCTATTGAAACCCCTGAAGGACCGAACATCGGACTTATTTCCTATCTTGCAAGTTTTGCAAGGATAAACGAATATGGATTTATAGAAGCTCCTTACAGGAGGGTGGACAAGGCGACAGGCGTTGTTACCGACGAGGTTGTCTATATGACCGCCGATGTTGAGGATAATTATATAATCGCCCAGGCAAATGAACCTCTTGATGAAGAAAATAAATTCAAGAACAATTATGTTACCGCGCGCTACCGTGACCAGATTATAGAATGCGAAAGGGAACGCGTGGATTTCATGGATGTTTCGCCGCGAATGATGGTATCCATTGCGACATCAATGATTCCGTTCCTTGAAAACGACGACGCAAACCGTGCGCTCATGGGCTCAAACATGCAGCGTCAGGCAGTGCCGCTTTTAAAGCCGGAAAACCCGATTGTCGGAACGGGAATGGAATACAAGGCTGCGGTTGACTCCGGAGTCTGCATTGTCGCAAAAAATGACGGAGTAGTGGAAAAGGTCTCTTCTGATGAAATAGTTGTAAAGGAAGGAACAGGAAAGCTTACTTCTTATAAGCTTACTAAATTCAAGCGTTCCAACCAAGGCACCTGTATAAATCAAAAACCGATAGTAAATAAGGGCGACGAGGTTAAAGCCGGCGATGTTATTGCCGACGGCCCTGCAACTGCAAACGGTGAAATTTCGCTCGGAAAGAATGCGCTTATTGGCTTTATGACTTGGGAAGGCTATAACTACGAGGACGCGGTGCTTTTGAATGAACGTCTCGTCCGCGAGGATGTTTATACTTCCATTCATATTGAGGAATATGAAATCGAGGCAAGGGATACAAAGCTTGGACCCGAAGAGATAACAAGGGATATTCCGAATGTCGGTGAGGATGCGCTTAAAGACCTTGACGAAAACGGAATTATCCGCATAGGCGCCGAGGTAAGGGCCGGCGATATACTTGTCGGAAAGGTAACTCCCAAGGGCGAAACCGAGCTTACCGCCGAGGAAAGGCTTTTGAGGGCTATTTTCGGCGAAAAGGCAAGGGAGGTAAGGGATAATTCCCTTAGGGTTCCTCATGGCGAAGCCGGAGTTATTGTTGACGTTAAGGTGTTTACAAGGGAAAACTGCGATGAGCTTTCTCCCGGAGTAAACAAGCTTGTCCGTTGCTATATTGCCCAGAAAAGAAAAATTTCCGTCGGCGACAAGATGGCTGGCCGTCACGGAAACAAGGGTGTAGTTTCAAGAATTCTCCCGCAGGAAGATATGCCGTTTATGGAGGATGGAACCCCTCTTGACATTGTTTTGAATCCTCTTGGCGTTCCTTCGCGTATGAATATCGGTCAGGTGCTTGAAGTCCATCTTGGAATGGCGGCAAAGGCTCTTGGCTGGAAGATTATGACGCCTGTATTTGACGGCGCGCGCGAAGAGGATATCCGCGAATGCTTTAAAGCGGCGGGAATGCCGGAAGATGGAAAATTTACGCTTTATGACGGACGTACAGGGGAAAAGTTTGACAATCCCGTAACCGTCGGATATATGTATTATCTTAAACTCCACCACCTTGTTGACGATAAGATACACGCGCGTTCGGTTGGACCGTATTCGCTTGTCACCCAGCAGCCGCTTGGAGGAAAGGCGCAGTTCGGCGGACAGAGATTCGGAGAGATGGAAGTTTGGGCGCTTGAAGCATACGGAGCAGCTTATACGCTTCAAGAGATACTCACCGTTAAATCCGACGATACTGTTGGACGCGTAAAGACTTACGAGGCCATAGTAAAGGGACAGAATGTGCCTAAGCCGGGCATTCCGGAATCATTCAAGGTATTGATAAAGGAACTTCAATCGCTTTGCCTTGATGTCAGAGTGCTTGATTCCAATGAACAGGAAATTGATTTGAAGCAAACCTTTGAGGAAGACGACGAAATCATACCACAGCCTGTTTCGGATGAGGAATTTGCGGAAGATGTCATTGACGAGGGTGACCTTGACGAGGGATATTCAATGGAAAATTCCGATGATGAGTTTGAGGACATTGACAGCGATGCCATGAATGACGAAGATTTGTTCAACTTTGACGACGACGGCATTTAATATCTCGGCTATTGTGAAAGAGGGGTTGCAGTTTGGAATTTAATGCTTTTGAATCTATAAAAATAGGCCTTGCTTCGCCGGAACAGATAAGGGCATGGTCGCACGGCATGGTTGAAAGGCCGGAAACCATAAATTACCGTACTCAAAAGCCTGAACGCGACGGGCTTTTCTGTGAGAGGATTTTCGGCCCCACAAAGGACTGGGAATGTCATTGCGGAAAGTATAAGAAAATCCGTTTCAAAGGCAAGGTTTGCGATAGATGCGGTGTTGAGGTTACCCGCGCAAAGGTTAGGCGTGAAAGAATGGGACATATTGAGCTTGCTGCTCCCGTTTCCCATATCTGGTATTTTAAAGGTACTCCTTCAAGAATAGGGCAGATGCTTGAAATATCGCAAAAGCGCCTTGAAGAAGTTTTGTATTTTACAAAATATATAGTAATTGACCCCGGCAATACCGTTCTTACCAAAAAACAGCTCCTCAGCGAAAAGGAATACCTTGACATGCGCGAAAAGTATGAGGATGAGTTTAAGGCGGAGATGGGCGCCGAGGCAATAAAGAAGCTTTTGCAGGAAATTGACTTGGATAAGCTTTCGGCTGAGCTTAAAGAGGAAATAAAGGACCTTCCTCCGGGACAGAAAAAATTAAAGCTTTTGAAAAGGCTTGAAATCGTTGAGGCATTCAGACTTTCCGGCAATAAACCGGAATGGATGATTCTTGACGTTATTCCGGTAATCCCGCCGGAGCTTCGCCCTATGGTAATGCTTGACGGCGGAAGGTATGCTACTTCCGACCTCAACGACCTTTACCGCAGGGTTATAAACAGAAACAACCGTTTAAAGAAAATGATTGAGCTTGAAGCTCCTGACATAATTATAAGAAATGAAAAGAGAATGCTGCAAGAGGCTGTTGATGCCCTTATAGACAACGGCAGACACGGAAGGCCTGTTACGGGCCCTAATAACCGCGCACTTAAATCTCTTTCGGATATGCTTAAGGGAAAGCAGGGACGTTTCCGTCAAAACCTCCTCGGAAAGCGTGTTGACTATTCGGGACGTTCGGTTATCGTCGTAGGGCCGGAACTTAAAATGTACCAGTGTGGTCTTCCGAAGGAAATGGCTCTTGAACTCTTCAAGCCTTTTGTAATGAAGAGGCTTGTTGATACAAAACTTGTAAACAACATAAAGAGCGCAAGAAAGATGGTTGAAAGGGCAAAGAACGAGGTTTGGGACGCACTTGAAAACGTAATTCAAGGGCATCCGGTGCTGCTCAACCGTGCTCCTACGCTCCACAGGCTTGGAATTCAGGCATTTGAACCTGTGCTTGTAGAGGGCAGGGCTTTAAAGCTTCACCCGCTTGTATGTACGGCTTATAATGCCGACTTTGACGGCGACCAGATGGCCGTTCACCTTCCGCTTTCGGCGGAGGCGCAGGCGGAAGCAAGATTTTTGATGCTTGCCGCAAACAACCTCTTAAAGCCGTCAGACGGACGTCCGGTTGCGGTTCCATCGCAGGACATGGTGCTTGGCTCGTATTACCTTACTATGCAAAAAGAAGGCGAACTTGGAGAAGGCAAAGTGTTCCGTGACCCCAATGAGGCAATCATGGCATATCATGAGGGCGCAGTTTCACTTCATGCGGCAATAAAGGTCAGGATGACAAAGGAAATCGGCGATAAAAAGATTTCCAAGCTTATTGACTGCACGGTGGGAAGACTTATCTTTAACGAAAACATCCCTCAGGATTTGGGGTTTGTTGACAGAACAGACTCCAACAAGCAGTTTGATTTGGAAATTTCCTTCCTTGTAAAAAAATCACAGCTTTCGGATATTATCGAAAGGTGCATAAGAATCCACGGAACTACCACCACTTCGGAAGTGCTTGACAAAATAAAGGCAATGGGCTTTAAATTCTCAACAAAGGCGGCAATAACAGTTGCCGTTTGCGATGCGACAATTCCGCCGCAGAAAAAGGATATCCTTGCCCAAGCGGATGAGCAGATAAGAAAAATCAACGCCCAATTCAAAAGAGGTTATATTTCTTCCGCCGAAAAATCCAAGAGAGTCATTGAAATTTGGAATAAGGCAACCGATGAGGTGACCGGTGCGCTTAAATCCAATTTGGGCAAATACAACCCGATATTCATGATGGCTGATTCCGGAGCGCGCGGAAGCATAAACCAGATAAGGCAGCTTGCCGGAATGCGCGGACTTATTGCAAATACTTCCGGTACGACGATTGAAATTCCGATTCGTGCAAATTACCGTGAAGGACTTAACGTTTTGGAATACTTCATTTCTTCGCGTGGTGCAAGAAAAGGACTTGCTGATACGGCACTCAGAACCGCGGACTCCGGTTATCTTACAAGACGTCTTGTAGACGTTTCGCAGGATGTTATCATCCGTGAGCATGACTGCGGCACAGGCGACGGAATAGAAGTTTATGAAATCAAAAACGGCAACGAAATAATCGAGCGAATGACAGAACGTCTTGCCGGACGCTATTTGGCAAAGGATTTGAAGAATTCATCAGGCGAGCTTGTAATGTCCAAGAATAAGCTTATGACTGAGGATGATGCCAAAAAGGTTGCCGATTACCTTAAAGAAAACAATATTCCAAGCATAGCTATACGTTCAGTGCTTACCTGCAAGGCAAAGCATGGCGTGTGTGCAAAGTGCTATGGTGCGAACCTTGCAAACGGAAACCTTGTTGCGGTCGGAGAAGCGGTAGGAATTATCGCCGCACAATCAATCGGCGAGCCCGGAACACAGCTTACAATGAGAACGTTCCATACGGGAGGAATTGCTTCCGCGGAGGACATCACACAGGGTCTGCCGCGTGTAGAAGAGCTCTTTGAAAGCCGCCGTCCGAAGAATGCCGCAATAATTTCAAGGATAGCGGGAAGCGTCCGCATAGAGGACATAAAGAAAATAAGGACAATTATAGTTACTGCTGATGACATGACTGAAGAAAGCTATCCAATACCTTACGGTTATAAGATAAGGGTAAGGGATGGGGATAAGATTAACGCCGGCGATCCTCTTACCGAAGGCTCAATCAACCCCAATGACATACTTGCCGTAAAGGGCGAGCAGGCCGTTCAGAATTATATCATCAGCGAAGTTCAAAAGGTGTACAGACTTCAGGGTGTTGATATCAATGACAGGCACATTGAGGTAATAGTCCGCCAGATGCTTAGAAAAGTTAAGATTGAGGATGGCGGAAGCAGTTATCTGCTGCCGGGTGCTCTTGTTGACAAGAGGGAAGTTGAAGAGGAAAACGAAAAAATCAGGGCGCGTATGGATGCCGGAGAAGAAAATTTGGAATTTGTTTCTTATATTCCTGTTCTTCAAGGTATTACGAAGGCATCTTCAAACTCCGATTCGTTCCTTTCGGCAGCATCCTTCCAGGAAACGACAAAGGCGCTTACCGATGCCGCAATCAGGGGCAAGAGCGATTACTTGCAGGGGCTTAAGGAAAATGTTATTATCGGTAAACTTATTCCTGCCGGTACCGGCATGGATATTTACAACAATGTTGAAGTTGTCAAGAACGAAGCATTGGAGCATGCACAGGCAGCAGCAAACCGCTGATATTAAATTTTTCTCAAAAGGAACTTATTGAATTCTATCAATAATTTCAAAAAGACGGTCGAAACTTTCGGCCGTCTTTTTTGATTCCTTTCCATCTTCATTTATTGACATTTTGGCTCTTTGTCAATAGTTGTGGTAAATCCGAAAAAAATGAGAGAAGACAGGTGGTGGTAATCAGACTGCCACCTGTTTTATTTTGAAATTTTGATGAGAAAACATAGTATCCTCTCATTCACCCCGCGTCTAGCGTGAGGGAGGAAAGTGTGGTAGAATAGCTCCAAAGGAAGGAGCTAAGAGTGATGAAAGAAAAGGAAGAAATTTTAAGACGCTGGGAGGAAATGATAAAGTCCTGCAAAAGCAGCGGACTAACGGTGTCTGAATGGTGCAGGGAGAATGGAATAAATATAAAGACATACTATTATCGGATGAGAAAATTGCGCCGGACAAAGGAAGTCCGTGCAATAGTTCCGATTTCAATGCCGTGTTCCAATGGGGAAATAAAAATCAGGACAGCGGGGTTTACGCTTGAACTTCCGGTTGATGTTTCACCTGAAACGCTGCGCATGGTATATAGGAGCGCTGAAATGTTAGGGGGAATAAACGCTCCGCAAGTTTATCTTGTTTGCGGATATACGGACATGAGGCTTTCAATTGACGGCCTTGCCGCAATAGTAAAGCAAAATTATGGATTAAATCCATTTGGAGGAGGCCTGTTTCTTTTCTGCGGCAGAAGGAGTGACAGAATGAAGGCTCTTTTATGGGATGAAGACGGATTCCTGCTGCTGTACAAGCGTCTTGATAATGGCGCATTCCAATGGCCGAGAAATGAAAAGGAAGCAAGATTGCTTTCAAAGGAACAATTTGTGTGGCTAATGCAGGGACTTTCAATAAATCAACCAAGAGCAATTAAAAAGAAAATCCCAAGCGATGCAGTCTGAAGTTTTCAACATCCCATCCCTTGATTTGAGGAATACTTTGCATAATATCCAACAGAATAATTCTACATCAAAAAGTGCCAAAATTGCTGGATTTTATTATACACCAACATGCTGGCGAACTGGATTATCCGCAGTTCGCAATGGTTTGTTCCGTTGTGCGAGTTAATGGCAAAGGAACTGCTGTTGGAAGACATTATCCATGCCGCCATAAATGCGATTCATGTGGGGTGCTGGGCACATGCAAGGCGAAAATGGGTTGACTGCATGCCCAAAGGCCTTTTGTAATTGCAAGAAAAAACTTTTTGTTCGCTGATACCGACAAAGGTGCAGCTGCCAGCGCGATGTGCTTTACCATCATTGAAAGCGCAAAAATGAACGGGCTTGATGTTTACGGTTATCTGGTTTTCCTGTTGACAGAGTTCCCGAAGCTTGGGGATTCTCCATCTGAAGAAGATTTGCAAAAGCTCCTTCCTTGGGCAAGTCTGCCGGAATATTACTATATAAAATAAAGGGGTTTTAAGCAAAAACAAACTCAGCCATTCACAAAATACATCAATTACAGCAGCCGATTTCATTGACTGATTTTATTTTACCACGTTCCCATCATCCCCGCCAGACGCGGGATGGATGAGGAGATACGGATGATGGAGGGGATACGTTAACACTATTGAATTAAAGGATAAAATATGGTGTAATGGTTGTATGGAAATAAAAAAAGAACAATTTGCTCAAATTGCTTCATAGAAAAATAGAGATAAATGAAGAATTTGAGAATTTATTAAAGGAGGCATATATGGAAAAACGAAATAGTTGGCATGAGAATTTCAATGTTATTGATACACTTGGAGAAGGTGGAAATGCTAGGGTATATCTTGTAGAAGAAAAATCTACCGGAAATAGGTTGGCATTAAAGGAACTATATAATAAAAGTCCAGAGAAGAAAACTAGGTTTAGCAATGAAATAAAGGTAGCAAGAGATAATGCAACTAATATTTCAGGTATTATTCCAATAATTAATTTTAATGAAGAAGAATATTGGTATACAATGCCAATAGCTGCTCCAATACTTAATCATGTGAAAGATAATAAAATAAATGAAATAGTATCAGGAGTTATTCAGCTTTCTGAAACATTAGAAAAACTTCATGAAAAGGGAATTTCGCATAGAGATATAAAACCTTCAAATATTTATTATTATAATAACAGATATTCTTTTGGCGACTTTGGGTTAGTGGATTTTCCAGATAATCCCGATGATCTTACAAAATCAGATAAAGGGTTAGGAGCTATATTCACTATAGCTCCTGAAATGAAAAGAAATCCAAAATATGCGGATGGAAAGAAAGCTGATGTTTTTTCACTAGCAAAAACAATGTGGATGTTACTCTCAGGAAATGAAAAAGGCTTTGATGGTGTTTATAATTATTCAGATAGTAGCCATAGTTTACGATATATGAAAAAATATAAAAATACCCATTTAGTTGAATTAGAAGAGTTGCTTAAAGATGCTACTAATAATAGTCCAGATTTACGCCCAAATATAGGAGAGTTTAAAGAAAGATTAAAAGAATGGATTGATATTTATTCCGATTATAGCAAATCTCAGGCTAGTGATTGGAATTTCTTAAATAAGCAATTATTTGGTTTAGTTTCTCCAGAATCTTCAATATGGAAAGATATCAATAAAATAGTTAAGGTGTTAAAGGTTGTAGGAACTACGCCTGCATATAATCATATGATCTTTTCAGATACAGGAGGTTTGGATTTTAATTATGCGGAATTAGCGGCTGAAGAAGGGTGTATTTATTTACATACTACATTTGGTTTTTGTTTTGTTGTTAAACCAAAATGTTTGTGTTATGAAGGATTTGGAGAAAATTATAGATGGAATTATTTTTTACTTGAGCTTGATAAAATGGATTCGATAATTAAGGAAAGTGATATAGTTGATCATGAATATTTGGTTGAAGATACCCCAGCACATTATGTAGATGCCACATATGCTCAGTATGGTGTCTATGATTATGATACTGGGATACCGCTACCGCAAGGATATAAACCGGTAAGAAGGTACTTAAAAGGAAAATTTTTAATTGTTATGAAAAATGGACCTTATAACAAAATTTTTGATACATATGATGGAAGACATGGGATGTGCAGCAGCTTAAAGTTTTGAGAGTATATTGAAAATTTAATAAAAATGTATTCCTACATTCGTTCAAACATTCGTTCGAAACAAGATTCAGAATTAAATGATTTAGATGATTGTGAATTAGAAAAAATAATTCTTTGTTTAGATATATTTAATAAAAATCTGTTTATAAATCAAGAGAATTATCAGTTGCAAAACGATAATGTTGAAAATGAAGAAAGAGAAAGGAGAGATAGTTATATAGAAAATAATTATTACTTATGGAATTTTAAGGAGATATTAGATTTTGATAGTTATAGTAATTCAAAAATAAAGTTTTGCTTTAAATTTAAAATACCAAATGATAATAAGGGGATGAATTTATTTGATGAATCTGGAAAATACATTTGTAAAGATGGTAGTATAAAGGAATTAAAATCGCCGTTGGACGATGATTGCTATTATATATATGATAGAATAAAAGCTATAAACCTGAGAGATGATATTATTCAGTATATTAACCAAATCCTTTATCAAAATAGCCTTTACTCTTTGGATAAATTTGAAAACTATATTTCGATAGAATTAATAAAACACGGAAAACCTTCTCATTTATTTACTAAACAAGAAATAGAGGAAGAAATGAGAAAGGCTGACGATAGGGTTAATAATCAACTTATTATTGATGAGGATGGTTATGCTAAAGTAATCAAGAACGAAGGATATGGGTATTTATATCCAGTAAGACATGAATCATGGGATGCTGGTAATGTATATGTCGGTAAATACTCAGAGCTGTCGACATTAGACGATAATTATATTTCATCATTGCAGGGATGGTTATCATATTTGAAAACAGGAAGAAATCAGTATATAGATTATATTTATAATAATCAAGATGAAGAAGAACTATTAAATGAGATTAGAAAATACTATTTTTAAGGAACCTTTGAATAAATTACCTTATTCCAGCCTTTAACTGAGACAAAATGGTTTTTTATGGAGTTTTATAAGTAAAAACGGTCTTTTAGGCGGTTTTATCATCAATATTTTCTTGTTTTTCATGATATTTATCACTTTCCCCTTTGAAAAACCGCTATAAAAATAGTTAAAAGGTTACACTTGTTTTTCTCCCGCATTTATTGACATTTTTTTCATGAGGAGGTATAATAATCCCAAAGGGGATGATTTTGTGAACAAGAAGAAAATAATTTCAATTGCCCTTGCGGGAATTTTTATTTTATCTCTGGGAGCGAATGTCTACTTGGGATTTAATTTTTACAGTCTTAATTCGGAGCTTTCTTAAATTTTTATATAAAACTGAGGTAATGAATTATGATTGAATCTCGTTGCGGATTGCTTTGCAGTGAATGCGATTTTAGAGAAAGCTGCAATTGCGGCGGCTGTATTGAAACAAATGGGCATCCATTCCATGGCGAATGTCCTGTGGCAAAATGCTGTCAGGATAAAGGGTATAATCATTGCGGCGAATGTCCTGATATTCCTGAAGCTTGCGGGGTAAGTAATTGCCAAAAGAAAAATGCAAATGGCTTTACACTATGCGAAGCATGCGATAAGACTACTTGCGGCAAACTCCACGCATATTCCTACACCGACCCGGATCACGGCGACAACCCTCCCGGCAAAAGAGTTGAGCAATGCAAAAAATGGATAAAGGAAATGGAACCTTGTTAATGCAACTATTTAATAACATGCCTGAATAAAGAATATCACCTATTTCAAAATCTTCCCTGAAAACTAAGCAATTGTCCGTCAGGCGAATTGAAACTGATTCCGGCCTTGTCACCAGTAACCGTCACCTCAAATGGTACGTCAAGAGACATGCCGTCATCTTCAACTTCCATTTCCAACGCCATAAACCCCACATCAGTCATGATGAAATGAAAAGTTCCTCATTTGCTCCTCTAAGATTTATATAATGATTAACAGACTTTTTAGTGGCAGGGGGATTTTGTGCCCCTGCCATTATTGCGCATTGAATTTGATATTGCTTAAAATAGTTTCATAATCGGCGGACAGAGCATCGAAAGTACTTTCCTGGTCGCCAAATGTAATGACATAGGTTTTATCTGCGGCAAAGAGATAGACATAAAGAAATTTCATGTTTATTTTGCTGATGGTGCAGGTAAATGTGAGCTTTCTTGCATCTTTTTCATCAATCGTAAGAGGTTCAGCCTCTCCATCAGCTTTGAAATTTTCAAAGGATTTCTGATAAATTCCAATGGCCTCATTTACAACATCATCCAAATTGGAACTATTGAAAGGCTCTTCTTTTACAATAAAACTTGCCGTGCCTTTCATGTAATGAACAGGGGCAACTGAGCCTTCCATCGGCACCCAGCCGTCAGGAGGCGCAATCTCAATTGTCACAGCGCCACCTTGTTTATCCTGGGAAGCTGTGTCGGTATCGGTTTCAACGCTTGAAGCTTCTGTTTCAGTTTTAGAGGCGGGTGTATCTGAAGCTTCTGAAATAAGCTCCGGATTTTTTTGCCCGCAAGAACATAAGGAAAGACCCATAATCAATGCAAAAAACAATGTTAAATATTTTTTCATAAAAACCTCCATTAAAATATGAATGTCCATTATTTTATAAGGGTAAACTTGCCGATTATGGGCAATTGTTTTGCTTTGCCGCCAAAGCCGTTAATAAGGCCCATAACGCCAAGCACAAGAATGCATATTCCAAAAATCGGCATCAGCATCCATCCGACAATTGGAATGATGCTTAATATTATGTTTCCTGCAATGGCTGCAATCAAAAGCAACAGCGCCTGATTTGCATGAAATCTGGCATATTTGGATTCCGGACAAACCACTAGCGGAAGAAAGAAAAGCAAGTAGGAAAGCCCTGCCATAGTTTTTCCTTTTTCAATATCTTCAGCGGTGTAGGCATCTTCTGTGATTTGAGAAATTCCCACTGTCTGTTCCTGATTGTTAAAATTGTTATTTTGCTCGGCCATCATAATTACCTCCTGATTTTAATATTTTTATAATTGTTTTGCCTGTCATGGCGATTGTGCGTCTTTTCCTTTTATGTTGCGATAATTGATAATCAACTCCGCACGGGATTTGACGCCTAATTTTTTGTAAATACCTGTCATGTGAGTGTTTGCCGTTGAATATTTTATTGAAAGCTGCTTTGCGGATTCACGTAATGTAAATCCTTCCAAAAGGAGGAGATATAGCTCATGTTCACGTGGAGTAAGCCGCGAGACCCTTTTTTGTTTTTCTTCTTCGGATATTCCGGCCGTTCCGGCAAAAGAAGTGGGAGCGCCGTTCTCAACTGTCCCATGCAGTGAAGCAATATCTTTTTGAGCGCTTTGCCGCTGCCAGAAAGCAATTATTTTTTTCAGCTTTTCAAATAGCGCCATCCTTTTACCCTCCGTATGCTGTATATTTAGAAATAATTTTTTGCCGGAATGATTGCCGCCAATGCCTGACAGACAATGGCATATCGGATTTACAGCCTGCCGCCGCAGTTTCCGCAAAACTTGGTTCCGGGCGGATTTTCTTCTCCGCAATTTGCGCACTTATGTTTAGACGGCGCACTCATAGGCGCTCCGCATTGATTGCAAAAACGTACTCCTTGAGCGTTTTTTGCGCCGCATTGCGGGCAAACCGCCAATGTCAGCGATGCTCCGCAGTTGTTGCAAAATTTTCCGGTGCCTGCCGGCTTTCCGCAGGATGGGCAAATTACTGTTTTGCTTTCAAGCTTTCCTTTCCATACGTCAGCATTTTCGGCTGCTTCTTCAATATTGCGGCGCATGGCCTCTGCTCGTGCTTTGGCAACTGCCACCTCTTGACGGGGAGCACAGTCTGTGCAAAGCATTTCATCCTCGTTGTAGCATGAATCGCATACCCATTGATGACAGCCGTGACAGCGGTGGAAATGCCGTTGCGCTTCATTTTGGGCCCTTTCAAATGCTTTTTCATGCTCCTTGTGCCATTCGGGGCTCATATCATTAAACCGCTCGGAAAGGATATCCCCGCCGCGTTCCAGCGAATAGGCAAGTTCGCTCAATCTGCCGCCGAACAGTCCTCCCAGAGCGCCGATTCCGCGCGCCAGCCCGCTAATGCCTTTATTCTTTTTATAAGTTTCAGATTCTACAAAACTGCTTTTATATCCATCCTGACATAAGTCGCAGTAAAAAGTAAATTGAAATCCAGCTTCAGTGGAGTTGTCCTCATAATTTCTTGTAAAAGATTGCAGCATAAGTGTTCACCTCATTTTTTAATTGATTTGATTTTTTTGCCGCAAGCGGTGCATTTTGTATTTTCAAAGAATTGCAGTACGCCGCAGCGTGGATTTTGACAGCGAATCATCAGTGATGCGCCGCATTGCTCGCATTTTTCCTGCACAAAAGTCTGCTTTCCGCAAACGGGGCAAGCGGTAAAAAGCGGCCTGCCGCAGGCGGAACATATAGACTGGCCCTTTTGAATTGGACGCAGGCAGGCGGGGCAGAGATATCCAAACGGGCTTTGGCTTTGGCAGGAGGGGCAAAAACGCGAATCCGGCTCGATATAAGTTCCGCAGTGAATACAGGGCTGCTTGTAGCTTGCCATGACCATGCCTCCTTTTGATATGCCTGTATCGGCTAAATTACAGTATCATTTTATCCGGTAAGACGCCCGCCGTCTATTCATTAACATACATGAACGCAGAAAAACAGTGCCTCATTAGTTCTAATGAGGCACTGTTTTTGCCGATATTTCGCTATTTATTCCTGTAATCCTTAAAAACCTGCATCAATTCGGTTCGGCTGTTTATTTTTGTTTTTCGATAAATATTGGTGCAATATGTGTTAACAGTTGAATACCCGATGGATAATATTCCGGAGATTTGCCTTAGGGTATAGCCTTGCAAAAGGAGCTTGCATACTTCAATTTCACGTCTGCTCAGTTTGTATTTTAAGAAAATATTAAGCTGCTCGTTGTCTATTTCCGAAAACTGGGAATCAAGCCCCCAAACATTCACATACTCTTCGCGTTCCATGACGGGGGATATAAACATGAAAGCAATCATAACTACTACTGAAAATACAGAAGCAAGTACAGAAAACTGAAAGGCTCCGATACGGCTGATTAAATCTCCAACAGCAATTCCCGACACTCCTCCAAAGATTCCTACAAAGAAAATATACAGCCTTACAAACCGCATGCTGTCGTATTTTTTACCGATAACGCCAAGGATGTAGTACATATTAATCATGCCGATTGTACTGCCGATTCCAAGCAAAACCGCAAAAGGGATTGCAAATACGAACACAGCGGAGGAAATCAATGTTACGGCATGCATCAGCTCACGCAGTTGTGTATTAAAAACATTTTCGGTTAAAGGAGAGGCCGTCCACCATGTTGCAAAAGCAATTACCCAAGTATAATAAAGAATCCATATCAAGACATATGGGATGTTTTTCTTTCTGAGCCATTTAAAATTTGCCACATTGTAATTTACTGTATTTTCCGCTGAAATTTGCTCTGTTGTTTCCTGACCCATGCCATTCCTCCCATGAGCGCAACATTTTAAATAAAAATATTCCGCTTTTTACATTCTAATGAGCTTGTATTTTCGCTAAAAACTTCCGTGCTTGCGTAAAAACTTAATAAATTTGAATATATCCTGTTAAACATTATAACCAAATCCAGACAATAAATCAACATCTTAAAGGGAAAACAAAAAACCGCCTTTTGCAAATAACAAAGGCGGTTTTTGTTTTGATTAAAATTTTAAGAGGAGGAGGGGATTATCTTACTTTCTTCCAATCTTCATATTGCTTTTGTGCTTCGGCAAGAACATTCTGATAGCCGGCATCGTCAAGAGCTTTCTGATAATCTTGGATAGCCTTGTCAACATCTGCCGGGGAATATCCGCCGTTTTCAAGTGCAAAACCAAATTCGTTGAATACCTGTACGCAAGCCGCATATTCTGCATCTACAGAAGACTTGTCAAATCTGAAGCCTGCTGCAACGGATTTCTTTGCATTGTCGTTAAATTTGCTGTAAAGTTCAACTTTATTTGCGGGTTCGCCCTTTTCAAGTGAAAGAATAGTAACTGAAGTAGATTCCCATGCGCTGTGGTTGTAAAGTCCCTTATCGCTCTTGGTGATTGTTTTATCGCTGTTGCGTGTATAGTCTGTTCCTTCAATGCCAAATGTGTAGAGGTCTGCAAGCTTTTGGTCTGTGTAGAGCAAGCTCAAGAATTTAAGAGCGGCAATAGCTTCTTCTTCCTTAGCTTTGGAGCTTATAGCATAGCAAGAGCCCAAAGTTGTATTTGACATAATCCAGTTTTGGGTAACTTTTGCCATTTCAACTTCTCTCTTGTAACGTGTATCTGCTTCATCGTTGTTAGGAACGTCAGTCCACCAGGAAATACCCCAGTCAGCTGTCTGGATTGTTGTATCAGTAGTGGTCTTTGTGAGGTCATCTTCGCTCAAATAGCCCTTATCGGCCCAATCTCCCATAAGTGATGCAAATTCCTTGTATTCATTGGAGAGAACCGTATCAACAACGGCATCCTTGTCTTTATCAACTGCGATAAAGCTGTCGCCGCTGAAGAAATCATATTTATCCAAATAGTAACGATAGAACATTGCTGTCTTTTGTGTAAGATAAGGATATTTTAAGCCTTCTTTTTTGCAGTCTGCAAGCATCGGCTCAATATCTTTAAGGCTCTTAACCTTTGAAATATCCCAACCGTATTTGTCAATCAAATCCTTGCGGAACATAAGGTTATAGCCTTCGGCGGATTCTTTGTAGCAGGGGATGAAGTAGTTCTTTCCGCCAAATGAAGATGCTGGCCATACCCAATCCGGAATTGCCTTGTAAATATCGTATTTTGGGAGGAGTTCTGTAAGGTCATAAACTGCATTTTGTTTTACGACATCATCTGTTTTGATTGTTTGCATCCAGTTTGCCGTGAAGAACAAAACGACTTCTCCGGCTCCAAGGGCAAGGTTGCACTTGTCGGTGTATTCGCCGCTGCCGATATCGTTAAGCTTTATTTCAACATTGATTTTGTCGCCTATGTAGGCATTGATTTCGTCTTGAACTTTTTTTACTTCATTGGTATCGGGCGAAGCAATGTTAAATGATGGCCTGTAAACCGATATGGTTACTTTTTTCCCTGAAGAGGAGCTTTCACTATTAGTGGCGGACGAAGTTTCTTTATTCTCTGATGATACAGAGCTGTTTGAAGTAGTGCCGCATCCGGTTGCTGCGAGCATAGCGGCAGCTAAAGAGCCTGCGAGGAATTTCTTCCCCAAGTTTTTAACCGTTAACATTATATAATCCTCCTAAATGATATTATATTTCAAGATGCATAATGCATCATGAATATCAACCTTTTACAGAGCCGACGGTCAGCCCTTTTATAAAGTATTTCTGGAAGAACGGATAAGCAATCATAATGGGACCGATAACTACAAGCACAGTTGCCATTGTGGCGGAGTATTCAGGAATTTTGCCTTGCATTGCGACCAATGCCGAGCTTGAAATGTTTTTGTTGTTGAGCAGGAACTCAATATTTTTTTGAATACGGACAAGAAGCAGCTGCAAAGGTACCTTGTTATCACTGGAAATATAAAGCAACGCATTCTGCCAGTCATTCCAAAAGGCGGTAGCCATCATAAAGCCAACTGAGGCAAGAACCGGCTTCATAAGCGGGAAAACGATTTGGAAAAATGTTCTGACTTCGCCTGCGCCGTCGATGTGAGCAGAATCTATTAATTCGTTTGGCACGCTTGTTTGGATGTAGGTACGCATGATAATTACATTCATTGTTGAAACCGTAAGCGGTAAAATCAATAGCCAAATGCTGTCTTTCATGTGGTACATGGTGGTGAATATCATATAGCTTGCAAATTGTCCTCCGGAGAAGAGCATTGGTATCATCAAATAAATGGATAAAAATTTTCTTAAACGGAAGTCTTTTCTGCTTAAAGCATAAGCAAAAAGGCTCATAATCAAAAGACCTAAGGCAGTTCCTGCCACTGTGATAAAAATCGTCACACCATAAGAAACAAAGAGCTGTCTTCCATAATTAAATACATATTGAAATCCTTTGAGGGATAATTTTTGAGGGAAATAACTGAATCCGTTTGATGCGATGCTTTCATCGTCTGAAAAGGCGATTACAAATACAAGAATAATCGGCAAAAGGCAAAACAGGGTATATAATCCGAGAATAAGCGTCAATATGTATTGTCCTATTCTTGGCTTTTTTCTTTTTTTAATTTTTATTGCCGGCAAATCGGAGCTGATAAGCTCTGAATTAACGTTAGGTTCGGTTGCGGTTTTCATGTTTTTTCCTCCAATCTTTAAAAGTTTAGAACAATGAATTTTCAGGAGCGGCCTTGCGGACAATTCCGTTGACAATTAAAATCAGCAAAAGTCCGACAGCCGATTGATAGAATGTTGTTGCAGCCGTAAATCCATAATCAGGAGTTGTTAAAATAGCATTTAAAACATAGGAATCAATAACTTGGGTGGTGGAATATAAAATTCCGCTGTTTCTTGTTACCTGATAGAAAAGACCAGTATCGGAACGCATTATTCCGCCGACGCTGAGCAAAAGCATAATAGTAATCATAGGAATGAGTGAGGGGAGGGTGACATGTAAAATCTGCTGTCTTTTGTTTGCACCGTCAATAACAGCAGCCTCATATAACTGCTGGTCAATTCCGGCAAGGACTGACATATAGAGTACGGAGCCATATCCAATGCTGTTCCACATTTTAACTATTGTCAATATGTAAGGCCAGTATTCTGCGCTTGTGTACCAGCGGACAGGGTCGCCTCCAAAAAATGAGATAATATTGTTCACCATGCCGTTGTTGCTGCAAAACGCATAAACGATAAACTGCACTGCCGCATATGAAATAAATACAGGAACAATCATAATGCTTTGGAATGCTTTTCCGATTTTTTTGAAAATAAGCTGGTCTATAGCTATTGCCAAGGCAATATTGAATATGGTGCCAAGTATTGTAAAGATGAGATAATATTCCAGCGTATTAAATGTCATCCTCCAAAAAGTTTTTCCGGAAGCGAGCAGGAATTTGAAGTTTTCAAATCCAACCCATGGGCTTTTCCATATTCCCAAGTTGTAATCAAAATTTTTGAACGCCATAACCAAACCGGCCATAGGCATGTAGCTGAAAAAGAATAAAACCAGAACCGCAGGAATGCACATAATAAAATGCACTCTGTGTTTCCACGTATTGCTTAAAAAATCTTTCATTATTTTTCCCCCTTGTTGTTGCGTCATAAATTGAAATAATTATATAAAGAAATTCTATATGTATTTTTAGTTTGCAAAATTATATACAGAATTTCTTTAAATACTTTGATGCCGGCGGCAACTCATTTTTTTGCAATTTTTTCATAATCGTTTGTTTCGGCGCATGCTGCAAATATTTTTTGGTTGACAGCAAGTATTTTTTTGATGCTTTTCATGGTATAATTTCCTCCTTAAATTTTTATTATATTTTTATAAAATATAATAGCACTGGCGGCAATCTAAAACGTTTAATGGATTTTATGTCAAATTTTAAACGTTTTAGATTTTAACTGAAAAATGAAGTAAACGTTTAAAATAAAGCGCAAATTAAAAACCTTTGAAAGGCTTTATTCTTTCGTCAGGTCTTTAATGGTTTCGCCTTTTAAGAGCTCGCCTTTGACTATTTTAGGCGGGCAAGGGCATTTTATTTGCTTTTTTATTAAATTTATCAGCAAACTTGCGGCTTCTTTGCCGATGGTTTTTGTATCCTGCCTTACCGTGGTAAGTTTTGGCTTTAAAACTTGCGATAAGAAAATTCCGTCATATCCTGCTATTGAAATGTCATTTGGAATTGAAAGACCCATGCTTTCAATTGCGTTTATTGTGCCGATTGCTGAAAAATCATCCGGCGCGATTATGCAGCTTGGCGGGTCCGGCAGTGAAAGCAGCTTCTTTGTATGCTCTTCCGTTGAAACCGGGTCATGGAATTTTCCCTTAACCAAATAATCTTCGCGGATTTCGATTCCCGCATCAGAAAGGGCCTTTTTATAGCTGTCCAAACGATTGGAAGTAACTTCCGAAAGGTCGCCGTATATGTAGGCTATTTTTTTATGGCCTTTTGAAATAATATATTCTACAAGCTCACGCATCCCGTTTATGTTGTCGGATACTATTGAAATTTTTTCGTGGCCGGTAAAATCTATTGTTGCTATGGGAAAATCGCTGTTTATAAGCTCAAGCACATCCGGCTGGCTGAAATCCACGCAGGCAATTACAACCCCGTCCACATTGCGGTATTTGCAGTGTTCAAGATATGTCATGCTGAATGAATCCAAATTTTTGCTTATAAATGTTATGTCATACCCCATTTTTTCAGCTTCTACTTTAAAGCTGTCCAAAACCGAAGCAAAGTAATTATGGGTAAGACCGCTTTCGGCCTTGTCCACAAAAAGTACGCCAAGATTAAAAGTCTTGTTTGTTTTAAGCGCCCTTGCTTGCGAGTTTGGCAGATAACCAAGTTCTTTTGCCGTTTCGCGCACAAGCTGTTTTGTTGCTTCGCTTACATCGCTGTGGTCGTTAAGCGCTTTGCTTACTGTTGCTATTGAAACGCCGCATGCAGCGGCTATTGTTTTAATTGAAATCATATTTCACCCTGCTTGGTTTAGAAGCAAATCTGCTTCTAAAAAATTTATTGTCAATTATTTTTATATACTAAACGTTTTCGATATGCTTAATATACAACGTTTTTTGTGCAATGTCAATAGTTTTTATAAACTCATCCCAAACTTTGGTGCAATTGCAAAATACTTAAACGTTTATTAGTACATTTTGCACATAAAACCTAATTCGAGTTTTAGCTTTAATTCTGAAAATGCTAAAATATTTTAAACAATAAACGTTTTAGATTTTAAACTTGCACAAAAACATAGAGCTTTCAAAACTTTTAAGCAAAGGCTTTTTAGCTATTTTGACATAAAAAAATCCGTCCTTGCGGACGGATTTTTTTATTTTTTCTCATTTAAAAGTGCTTTTACATTATAGGTAAGTGTCATAAGGCTGTCGCCGAGATGTACATTTTCAACCGCTATATTTTTGAAATCCATCTTCAAATCATAATGGCTGAAATTCCAAAAGGCCGTTATTCCCAAATTTACAAGGGTATTTGCTATTTCCTGAGCGGCATCCTTGGGTATGCAAAGAATTGCTATAACAGGCTTGTTTTCGTGGCAAAATTCTTCAAGGTCATTCATGTGGCGTATGGGAAGCCCTGCAACGATATCGCCTATGATAGCTTTGTTTATATCAAAAATTCCTATAAGCTTGCAGCCTCTTTTTTCAAAATTCATATGTGTGGCTATTGCTTTTCCAAGATTTCCGGCGCCAATGATTATAGTTTTGTAGCCGGCGTCAACGCCAAGAATTTTTCCTATTTCGTTGTGAAGCTCTTCGATATTGTACCCGTAGCCTTGCTGCCCAAATCCGCCGAAGCAGTTTAAATCCTGGCGTATCTGCGAAGCGGTAAGCCCCATTTTTTCCGACAATTCCCTTGAGGAAATGCGTATTACGTTTTGCTTCATAAGCTCTCCCAAAAATCTGTAATAGCGGGGGAGTCTTTTTATAACCGAAACCGAAATAGAACCGCTCTTTGACATATCTTTAATCTCCTATTCAATCAATTTTGCAAGCCTGTTGTTTATTTCAAGGAGGAAGGTTTCAGTATCAACAGTCTTTTTATTTTCAAGTGAAGAAAGGGATGCCAAATCTCCGGTCATAATGCCTTCCTCAATGGTCTGCACGGTTGCCTTTTCAAGGCTTTCGGCAAAATTGCAAAGTTCAGGAGTGCCGTCAAGCTCGCCGCGCTTTTTAAGCGCGCCTGTCCATGCAAAGATTGTAGCAACGGGATTTGTGGAGGTCTTTTCGCCTTTAAGGTATTTGTAGTAGTGCCTTTGCACAGTTCCGTGAGCAGCCTCATACTCATATACTCCGTCAGGGGAAACAAGCACCGAAGTCATCATAGCAAGGCTTCCAAATGCCGTTGCAACCATATCAGACATTACATCGCCGTCATAATTTTTGCAAGCCCAGATATATCCGCCCTCCGAGCGAACAACCCTTGCCACGGCATCGTCAATAAGGGTATAGAAATATTCTATTCCTGCAGCACTGAATTTTTCCTTGTACTCTTTTTCGTAAATCTCATTAAAAATATCTTTAAACCTGTGGTCGTATTTTTTGGATATGGTATCCTTTGTGGCAAACCATAAATCTTGCTTTAAATCCAAAGCATAGTTAAAGCAGGACTTTGCAAAGCTGGAAATGCTTTTGTCCGTATTGTGCATGCCCTGAATAATTCCGGAACCTTTGAATTCATGGATAAGCTGCCTTGTTTCCTTGCCGTTTTCATCTGTAACAACAAGTTCAGCCTTGCAGTTTGCTCCGACTGTCATTTCGGTATTTTTATAAACATCCCCGTAAGCGTGACGGGCAATGGTGATAGGCTTTTTCCAAGATGGAATAAAAGGAGTGATTCCCTTTACGATTATTGGAGTTCTGAATACCGTTCCGTCAAGGATGGCTCTGATTGTCCCGTTTGGGGATTTCCACATTTCCTTGAGGTTATATTCGGTCATTCTTTCGGCATTTGGGGTGATAGTTGCGCATTTTACCGCAACGCCGTATTTTTTTGTAGCATTTGCACTGTCGAAAGTAACCTTGTCGCCCGTTTTGTTCCTGTTTTCAAGTCCCAAATCATAATATTCAACATTAAGGTCAATGTATGGATAGAGGAGGATGTCCTTAATCATTTTCCAGATAACTCTTGTCATTTCGTCCCCGTCCATTTCGACGAGGGGGGTGCGCATTTTAATTTTTTCCGCCATTTTTAAAAACCTCCTAAATAAATTTCAATAAGCCCGATTATGAGCAAATGCAGGGGATAAAAAATATAAAAAGCCCATTTTGCAAATTTCCCGCCTTTTCCTTTTTGGCCGTTATATAAGGCTATAAGCGGGAGCGACAGGAAAACTCCAAGCTGGAAAAGCTGGCTGTATGGGTGTTTGCTCATTAACATTGCTAACAATACCATTGAAAAAGAAACAATTGAAAAAGCAATTGCCTGTTTTTTGAAATTTCCTCTGTTTGCGCCAAATATAAGCACATAGATAACGGCAAAGCATGCCCAGTCGCCGGGCATGGCAAGTATGCAGCAAAGTAAAATTGCGCCGATTTTAAGAAAAGGGTTAGAAATTCTGTCCCATGCCCAAAGCGCCATAAGTCCCATAAAAAGACTGTAAATCACGCTTGTATAGAATTGATTCACAAATGGTTTTCCAAATTCAAACAATATAAACGGGCAATGGGATAAGACTGCAAAAATTCCAAGCCTTAATGCATATTTTTTTACATCCCTTGTATGGAAATACCCTTCCGCAATAAAAAAGCACATTGTTGGAGCGGTAATTCTTCCTATTATGTGCATGATTTGCCCCAAAGGAGAGGCAAAGGGCACAAAAGCCCATGCAATATGGTCTATAAGCATTGCAATTATTGCAATGAATTTTAAAGTATTTGCACCTATTCGGCCCTGCTTTGCGGCAATCTCCATTACTTTCCGCCCTCTTTTGTAAAGTTGAGCAGTCCTCCTGCAAGAAGAATCTGCTTTGTGCGTCCGCTAAGCTCGCATTTAGCAAGGATTTCTTTGCCTGTGGTTTTATTTTTTATTACAATGTCCTCACCGTTTTTGATTTTTTCCCTTATATTCGGCATTTCAAGTTCGTCGCCTTGGGAAATCAGCTCATAATCCGCTTCATTTGCAAATGTAAGTGGAATTATTCCAGCGTTTATGAGGTTTGCGCGGTGTATTCTTGCAAAGGATTTAACCAGTACGGCCTTTACTCCGAGATAGAGCGGGGCAAGCGCGGCGTGTTCCCTTGAAGAGCCCTGTCCGTAGTTTGCACCGCCGACGATTATGCTCTTTCCAAGCTTTTGTGCGCGTTCCGGGAACTGTTCGTCGCATGCTGAGAAGCAGTATTTTGAAATTGCGGGGATGTTTGAGCGCAAGGGGAGTATTTTTGCTCCGGCAGGCATTATGTGGTCGGTTGTTATGTTGTCGCCGACTTTAAGCGCGCAGGCGGCAGAAATGCTTTCCTCCATTGGCTGTGAGGTAGGGAAAGGCTTAATGTTTGGGCCCCTTAAAATTTCAACCTTGTCCATTTCACTTTCTGGAGCCGGAGGAACAATCATGTTGTCATTTATGAGGAATTTTTCCGGAATTTCAAACTTTGGCATTTTGCCGAGAGCCCTTGGGTCGGAAAGCACGCCTTCTATGGCGGAAACAGCTGCAACTTCCGGGCTTACGAGGTAAACTTGTGCATCCTTTGTGCCGGAGCGTCCCTCAAAGTTCCTGTTGAATGTGCGCAGCGAAACGCCTTTTGAATTGGGGGATTGTCCCATGCCTATGCAAGGCCCGCAGGCGCATTCAAGGATTCTTGCTCCGGCGGCAATCAAATCGGCAAGCGCGCCGTTCTGGGCAAGCATATTGAATACCTGTTTTGAGCCGGGAGCAATTGAAAGGCTTACATCGGCATGCACGGTTTTGCCTTTAAGGATATGCGCAACTTTAAGCATGTCCACAAGAGAGGAGTTCGTGCATGAGCCTATGCAGACCTGGTCTATTTTTATTTTTCCTATTTCTTCAATTGATTTTACATTGTCAGGGCTGTGCGGGCATGCCGCAAGAGGAACGAGCGATGAAAGGTCGATTTCAATGGTTTCGTCGTAAACCGCATCCTCATCGGCAGAAAGGGGAATCCAATCTTTTTCCCTGTCCTGCGCCTTTAAAAATTCCCTTGTGATTTCATCCGACGGGAAAATGGAAGTGGTAGCGCCAAGTTCTGCGCCCATGTTGGTAATTGTTGCACGTTCGGGAACGGAAAGCGTTTTTACGCCTTCTCCGCAGTATTCTATTACTTTTCCGACTCCGCCCTTTACGGAAAGCCTTTTTAAAACTTCAAGGATAACATCTTTTGCGGAAACCCAATCAGAAAGTTTTCCTGTAAGATTTACTTTAACTATTTTCGGGTAGGTGATGTAGTAAGCACCGCCGCCCATTGCAACGGCAACGTCAAGGCCTCCGGCGCCTATGGCAATCATGCCTATTCCTCCGCCGGTGGGAGTGTGGCTGTCAGAGCCTATAAGGGTTTTTCCGGGGATTCCAAATCTTTCAAGGTGAACCTGATGGCAGATTCCGTTTCCGGGACGTGAGAAATAAATTCCGTGCTTTTGTGCAATCGAGCCTATAAACCTGTGGTCGTCGGCATTTTCAAATCCCGATTGCAGAGTGTTGTGGTCTATATAAGCAACCGAGCGCTCTGTTTTTACTCTTGGGACTCCCATCGCCTCAAATTCAAGGTATGCCATGGTGCCCGTAGCGTCCTGAGTCAAAGTCTGGTCTATTCTTATGCCGATTTCAGAGCCTTTGACAAAATCTCCAGCAACAAGGTGGTCTTTGAGTATTTTTTCGGTTAAAGTGAGTCCCATTAAAATATCGTTCCTTTCGTTAAAAGACATTTATTATTCATTGTATAATAAAAATGCCATGCTTGTCAAGAATTTCACACATTTATTAAAACAAGTTCAATAAAAAATATAGATGCGGTTAAAATATGACTATTGACAAAAGAGGATTCTTATGGTACACTTGAAAATAATTAAATGCGATGATGAGGAAAAAAGCATGGTGTCCGTTTTTCCAGAGAGCCGGCGGGCGGTGTGAGCCGGTAAAACGTCCTTGTGAATAAATCACCTCGGAGCAGTCGGCCTAAAGCGTGAGCGATTAAGCTTGACCGGAGTTCTCCCGTTACAGAGATGCGCATTGTTTGATGTGCTTAAAGCGGCCTGCTTTTGCGGGCAATAAGAGTGGTACCGTGGAGAGCTTTGTGCCTTCACCTCTTAAAAAGAGGTGAAGGCTTTTTTGTTTGCCAAAAAACTTTAAAGGAGAGAGTTTTTAAATGAAATTGACCGGAGCTGAAATAATTGTTGAGTGTCTTTTGGAACAGGGAGTAAAGAATGTATTCGGATATCCCGGAGGGGCTGTTTTGAATATTTATGATGCTCTTTATAAGTACAGCGATAAGATAAGGCATATCATAACTGCCCATGAACAGGGCGCGTGCCATGCGGCGGACGGATATTCACGCTCAACTGGGAAAACGGGAGTTGTAATAGCTACCTCCGGACCGGGGGCAACAAACCTTGTAACGGGGATAGCGACCGCGTATATGGATTCTATACCTTTGGTTGCCATTACCGGAAATGTCGCAACGCATCTTTTGGGGCTTGACAGCTTTCAAGAGGTTGATATAACCGGCATAACAATGCCTATTACAAAGCATAATTACATTGTAAAAGATGTGACAAAGCTTGCCGATACAATCAGAGAGGCTTTTTATATTGCAAACGAAGGCAGGAAGGGCCCTGTGCTTATTGACATTCCAAAAGATATAACTCAGCAGGAATGTGAATTTGAAAATAAGCCTGTAAGGGAAATCGTTTGGGAAAAGCCTGCAAATATAGATGAAGAAATAGAGAAAGCGGTCTTAATGCTTAAAGAGAGCAAGAAGCCGTTTATTTACGCAGGCGGAGGTGTGGTTTCGGCAAATGCTTCTGCTGAGCTTAAAACCTTTGCGGATTTGCTCCATGCGCCAGTTTCGCTTTCGCTTATGGGACAATGCGCTTTTAACAATACCGATGAAAAATATATCGGTATGCTTGGGATGCATGGAACAAAAACATCTTCGCTTGTCATAAACGAATGTGACCTTTTGGTTGTGTTTGGCTCACGCTTTTCTGACAGAGTCACCTGCAATATAAATACTTTTGCAAAGGGCGCAAAGATACTGCATATCGATATAGACCCTGCCGAAGTAAATAAAAACGTCTGCGCAGACCATAAGGTGGTTGGAAATTTAAAATACGTTCTTCAAAGACTTAACAGCATTCTTCCTCAGCAGAGCCATGATGAATGGATGCAAAAGGTTATGGAGTGGAAAAAGCAATATCCTTTAAAGCAGGTTTCAAGCGATGAAAATGCTGTTCTTCCTCAGGAGGTAATTGAAACCCTTTGCGAGCTTACAAACGGAGAGGCGATAATTTCAACCGAAGTCGGCCAGCATCAGATGTGGGCGGCGCAATATTATAATTTTAAAAAGGAAAGAAGCTTTGTATCTTCCGGCGGACTTGGAACAATGGGCTTTGGACTTGGTTCTGCGATGGGCTCCGCAATAGGAAATCCTGACAGGACTGTTGTAAATATAGCAGGCGACGGCAGCTTTTTCATGAATTTGAATGAGCTTTCCACACTTGCAAAATTCAATATTCCGGTAATAGAATTGCTTTTTGACAATAATGTGCTTGGAATGGTTAGACAGTGGCAAAGACTGTTTTACGGCAAGAGGTTTTCACAGACGGATATTGACAGGGGAACCGATTATGAATTGCTTGCAAAGGCTTTCGGCATTAAATTTTACCGGATAGAAAAGCGCAGCGATATAAGAGGGGCACTTGAACAGGCGCTTAAAAACGGAGGCCCCGCGCTTATTGACTGCAAGATAGACAAGGATATAAACGTTCTTCCGATGGTTCCGGCGGGAGCGCCGATAAGCAATCCTATACTTGAAATTGAAATAGACGACTGATTAAGGGAGTTTTGGCTATGAAAAAAGTTGAAATATTTGATTCCACGCTCCGTGACGGAGCGCAGGGCGAAAATATAAATTTTTCCGCGCAGGATAAATTCAATATCATGAAAGCCCTTGATGAATTTGGCGTTGACTACATTGAGGCTGGAAATCCGTCCTCAAACCCGAAGGATGTGGAGTTCTTTAAAATGGCATCCGAGTATGAATTTAAGAACGCAAAGCTTGTGGCGTTCGGCTCCACCCGCAGAAAAGGCATATCCGCCGAAGAGGATGCCAATGTGCGTGCGCTTGCAGGAGCAAATACGCCGATAGTTTCAATTTTTGGCAAGAGCTGGGATATGCACGTTACCGAGATTATAAAAACGACCCTTGAAGAAAATCTTCAAATGATAACAGATACGATAAAGTATTTTGTTTCACAGGGCAAAGAGGTTTTCTTTGATGCCGAGCATTATTTTGATGGATTTAAAAACAATGAAAAATATGCTTTGGAAGTGGTTAAAACTGCCGAGGCCGCAGGCGCATCAAGGATTGTCCTTTGCGATACAAACGGAGGATGCTTTCCTGATGAAATTTTTGAAATTACTAAAAAAACAATTGAAGCCTTAAAAACTCCTGTCGGCATACATTGCCATAACGATATGGATTGTGCAGTTGCAAACAGCATATCTGCGGTAAAGGCCGGAGCATTGCAGATTCAGGGAACATTTATAGGAATAGGGGAGAGGTGCGGAAATGCTAACCTTTCTTCAATTATTCCAAGCCTTTGCTTGAAGCAGGGGTATGAATGCGAAAAGATAAAAAATCTTTCCGCACTTACCAAAACGGCAAGGTACATTGCCGAGGTTTCAAATGTAATTCTTTCCGACAATAAGCCGTATGTAGGCAAAAGCGCATTTGCGCATAAGGGCGGAATGCATGTGGACGGGGTCAATAAGAATCCCAAAAGCTTTGAGCATATCCCTCCGGAGCTTGTGGGCAACGAAAGGAATTTCCTGCTTTCCGAGGTTTCTGGAAGGACGGTAATCCTTTCAAAGCTTTCGGCGATAGCTCCAGAGCTTACAAAGGATAGTCCGGAAACCAAGGAAATCATAGAGCTTTTGAAAGAAAAGGAATATAAGGGCTATCAATACGAGGCGGCGGAGGCAAGCTTTGAGCTTTTGGTTAAAAAGCATCTTAAAAAGCTTTCAAGCTTCTTTGAAATAGAATATTTTAAGGTGATAGGGGAAAAATCCGGCGAAAAGCAAAATCCGTCAAGCGCAATCGTAAAGGTAAAGGTTGGGGACAGGAACGAAATTGCCGCCGATGAGGGCGACGGTCCGGTAAATGCCCTTGACAAGGCGCTGCGTACGGCACTTAAAATATTTTTCCCTGAGCTTGACGAAGTCCGCCTTATCGACTATAAGGTCCGCGTGGTGGATTCAAGCTCCGCGACAGCGGCAATGGTGCGTGTTTTAATCGAAACCACCGACGGCAAGGATGTTTGGACTACGGTCGGAGCTTCGACAGACATAATCAACGCCTCCGTTCAGGCTCTTGTGGACAGTATTGAATACAAGCTTATGAAGACAAGGTGAGTATAAATTTAGAGGGGGATTTTTGTCCTCCTCTTTTTATTGCATTTGCCCTGCCAATGTGTTAAAATAAAAAAAGCAAAATTTTATGGAATGAGGCTTAATATGAAGTATTTAGTTCTTTTGTGCGACGGAATGGCGGATTATCCTGTTGATGAGCTTGGAGGAAAAACTCCCATGCAGGCGGCAAACAAGCCCAATATGGATATGCTTGCACGGAAATCGAAAACAGGTCTTGTAAAAACCGTTGCCGATAAAATGAAACCGGGAAGCGATGTTGCAAACCTTTCCGTGCTGGGATATAACCCTGAAATTTATTATACCGGACGCTCTCCGCTTGAAGCTGGCAGCATAGGCATCGATATGGCGCCGGATGATGTTTCGTTCCGCTGCAACCTTGTCACTCTTTCGGATGAGGAAGATTATAATGATAAAACTATTTTGGATTACTGCGCCGATGATATATCCACAGAAGAGGCAAAAATTCTTGTGGATTTTATAGCAGGCAAGTTCAATAATGATGAATTTGAATATTACAGCGGTGTAAGCTACCGCCATTGCCTTATTTGGCATAATGGCACGCTTGATGTGGGAACGCTTACTCCTCCGCATGATATAACTGGGAAAAAGATACGGGAATACATACCGTCCCATCATAATGCGGCAAAGCTTTATGAAATGATGGTTAAATCCTATGACCTTTTAAAGGACCATCCGATAAATCAAAAGAGGAGGGAAAGGGGTCTTCGCCCTGCAAATGCCATTTGGCTTTGGGGAGAGGGCAAAAAGGCAAGCCTTGCTCCGTTCAAAGAAAAATACGGACTTTCGGCATCAATGATTTCCGCGGTGGACTTGCTTAAAGGGATAGGAAAATTCAGCGGCATGAACGTTGTTAATGTTGAAGGCGCAACGGGATATATAGATACGAATTTTGCGGGAAAAGCCGCCGCCGCGCTTGAGGAATTTGAAAAGGGGCAGGATTTCGTGTATATCCACATTGAAGCTCCGGATGAATGCGGCCATAGGCATGAAATAAGCAATAAGGTAAAATCCATAGAGCTTATTGATTCACTTGTGCTTGGGCCTGTGCTGAAAGGCCTTGAAAAATATGGGGATTATAAGATAATGATTTTGCCCGACCACGCAACTCCGCTTGCCCTTAAAACGCATACTAACGACCCCGTTCCGTTTTTGATTTATTCAAAAAGCAAGACAGAGGATGGAACAGAAAGATTTTCCGAGGAAGATGCCGCCTCAACTGGTATTTTTGTTGAAAAAGGCTATGAAATAATGGATTTGTTTTTAAAAGGATAAAAAATCGGCTGAACCTAAAAATTAAGGTTCAGCCAATTTTTTAATCTTCCATTGCAGCAAACTCATCAAAGGTTTTTTCAATTTCAGAATCAGGCTTTTGTGTCAAAAGACTTACGATAATGATTGCTGCCGCAGATATGATAAACGCAGGAAGTATTTCGTAGAGGTTGATATAAGGTTTAATGAAGTTTTTCCATACAATTACTGAAATCCCGCCTGATATGATGCCTGCAAGAGTGCCTTGCCAGTTCATGCGCTTCCAGTAAAGCGAAAGCAGTATTGCCGGTCCGAATGCCGCCCCAAAGCCTGCCCATGCATATGAAACCAAATCAAAAACAGAACTGTTTGGGTCTGATGCAAGGAAAATTGCAATTGCGGAAATTATTAAAACTGCGGCGCGGCTTATTTGCGAATATGCCTTTTCGCTGAATTTGTTTTTGAATATGTTTTTGCAGATGTCCTCAGATACCGCAGATGCCGTTACAAGGAGCTGCGAGTCGGCTGAGCTCATTATTGCCGCAAGGATTGCCGTCAGCAAAAGTCCGGCAAGGATTGCTGCAAACGGACCTTTTAATAGATGCTGAATCATATAGATGAATATTTTTTCGCCTTCAAGAGCGGCAAACTGGTCGGCGGGAAGAACCGTATACATATATGCTTTTCCGATTACTCCAAGCAAAACTGCCGCACTGAGTGAAATTATAACCCATCCCATAGCTATTCTGCGTGCTGGTTTTATATCTTTTGGACGTTTGATTCCCATAAAACGTACAAGTATATGCGGCTGTCCGAAATATCCGAGTCCCCATGCGGCAGTGGATAAAATGGCAAGTATGCTCATTGAGCCTATTCCCATCCATTCTTTTGCCCCAAATCCTCCCGGAATGTTTGAAATTGCCGCGGCAAGGTCAAATGTTTTTGCGGCGCCGCCCATTTTGACAAGAGCAATAATAGGGAGTGTAATAATTGCAAGGAACATTAAAATGCCCTGCACGAGGTCAGTCCAGCAAACGGCAAGAAATCCGCCTAAAAATGTGTATGAAACTATAATAAAGGCGCCGAGGAGAAGGGCAACATTGTAATCAAGCCCAAATACAGTGTTAAAAAGCTTTGCTCCTGCAGAAAACTGCGCCGCTGTATATACCATAAAAAATATGATTATAAATACTGCGGATATTATTCTTATTAAGTGTTTTTTATCTTTAAAGCGGTTTTCAAGAAATGTTGGTATGGTTATGGAGTCATCGGCCTTTTGTGAGTATTTCCTAAGCCTTTTTGCAAGTATGAGCCAGTTCAGGTATGTTCCCACGCTAAGTCCTGCCGCAGTCCAGAAAGCTTCTGCAAGACTGTTGTTTTTCGTAAGCAGGAATGCCGTTCCGGGAAGTCCCATAAGCAGCCATCCGCTCATGTCCGATGCCTGGGCGCTCATGGAAGTTACCCAAACGTTAAGATTTCTTCCCCCTAAAAAATAATCGCTTTGGTTTTTGCTTTTTTTGTAAAAATACACCCCAATCAGCAGCATTGCAAGCAGGTACAATGCCAAGACAATCGCATGAATAACGGTATCCATGTTTTCTTCCTCCGGTTTCTATATACAATATACATTTAATTATACATAAAATCCGGTATAAAATCCATTGTTTTGAGTAAAAGTTTTTATATTTTACATGTTTTTTTAAAAAAATCAGTTTGGGTATTTTATATAATTTTATATTTGAAAGTTTTGCTCTATCGTCATTGACACAGTGAAGAAATTGTGTTAATATAACGAATAGATGAAATCGGTTTCCAAAAAGGTGGGAGAATAATGGGGAATAGGCCTAAAAAGAATGTGACTATTTATGATATCGCAAAGGCGGCAAATGTTTCACCGGCGACTGTTTCAAGGGTGCTTACGGGCAATGCGAGGGTTTCGGAAGAAAAGAAAAAGCTTATAATGGAACAGATTGAAATGTATGATTTTAAACCCAATGCTCTTGCAAGAGGACTTTCGGTAAACAAATCATTTACAATCGGTTTCATTGTTCCAGATATAAAAAACCAGTATTTCTCAACAGTTTATTACGAGTTTGAAAAATACGCTTTAAAAAATAATTATACGGCCCTTGTAGCAAATTCCCAAAGCAATTATGAGCGCGAAAGCCAGCTTCTTAATATGTTCCTTGAAAAACGAGTGGACGGTATCGTGCTTATGGGCGGAAGAGTGGATACAAATTCCTGCGATAAAAAGTATTATGAAGAAATTGAAGAGATAAATAAAATCGCCCCTGTGGTTATAACCTCAAAAAATGAAAATATAAAAGTCCCGACAGTTTATTTGGATGAAGAGCAATCCATATATGACCTTGTTTCGCATTTAAAGAGCCAAAATTGCTCATCTGTCGGTTTGCTTTGCGGATATGACGATATAAATGTTTCATTTATAAGACGGAAACAGTTTAGAGAGGCCTGCAAGTTTTACGGGCTTGAAATGAGGCCGGAATGGATTGTAGACGGAGATTTTTCAATTGAGGGCGGAATAAAGGCAATGACAAAGCTGAGCCAGTGCCTCAAAGTGCCGGATGCGGTATGCTGCATAAATGACATGGTTGCGGCGGGAGCTTTGAATTACGCTCATACAAACAATATTGACGTGCCGGGGGATATTTTGATAACCGGCATAGACGGCAGCTATATATGCGAAGCGGCTTATCCGCAGATAACTACAATACAGGTCGAGTATGAATCCTTTGCGCGCAAGGTATGTCAAATGCTAATCGACAGCATAAACCAAACTTGCAGCAAAACGGAAGTTCCAAGTAAAACAAAGGTTATCGTACGCGGCAGTACAAGAAGGATACTTAAATGATAAAATCCCTGCGGATATGTGGATTCCGCAGGGATTTTATTTGTTGCATCCGGCAAACGCACATTTTACATGATTTGATTCGTATTTTTCCCAAGAGATTCTTTTTTGGTGTTGTGGTTTTGGTTGATTTGCCCTGATTGCTGCTTTGCGGCCTTCTTTTTGTTTTCGCGGCTGGTTTTGGACATAATAATCACCTCGGGGTTATTTTTCCCTTTTTGGGTTTTATTATTCAGGGAAAATAAAAAGCTCCCGCATAATTGATGTTATGCGGGAGCAAAGAGGTATAAATTTATGGAGTTGGCTTAAAAAACTTATCAGCTTATTTAAAGCTTTCTTCAACAGCAACCGCGCAGGCAACCGTTGCGCCTACCATCGGGTTGTTGCCCATTCCGATAAGACCCATCATTTCAACATGGGCAGGAACGGAAGAAGAACCTGCAAACTGAGCATCGCCGTGCATTCTTCCCATTGAGTCGGTAAGACCATAGGAAGCAGGGCCTGCTGCCACGTTGTCCGGGTGGAGGGTACGTCCTGTTCCGCCTCCGGAAGCAACGGAGAAATATTTCTTTCCGTTTTCCATAGCCCACTTCTTATAAGTTCCCGCAACAAGATGCTGGAAACGTGTGGGGTTTGTGGAGTTTCCTGTAATGGAAACGTCAACCTTTTCAAGCTTCATTATTGCAACGCCTTCAAGCACATCATTTGCGCCATAGCAGCGAACCTTTGCCTTTTCTCCATCGGAGTAAGCCTTTTCTCTTACGATTTTAAGCTCGCCGGTAGCAAAATCGTACTCAGTTTCAACATAAGTGAAGCCGTTGATTCTTGAAATAATCATAGCGGCGTCTTTTCCTAGGCCGTTGAGGATAACTCTAAGCGGTTTTTTCCTTGCCTTGTTTGCGGTTTTTGCAATCCCGATAGCGCCTTCCGCAGCGGCGAAGGATTCATGTCCCGCAAGGAAGCAGAAGCAGTCTGTTTCTTCCCTTAAAAGCATTGCGCCAAGGTTTCCATGACCAAGGCCAACAGCACGCTGCTCTGCAACAGAGCCGGGAACACAGAATGCCTGAAGTCCGATTCCAATTGCTTCAGCGGCGTCAGCAGCTTTCTTTATGCCCTTCTTGAGAGCAATAGCTGTTCCGAGAGTGTATGCCCAAACTGCATTTTCAAAAGCAATGGGCTGAACGCCTTTAACTATTTCTTCAACGTTAATGCCCTTTGAGAGGCAGAATTCCCTTGTTTCGTCTATATCCTTAAAACCGTATTCGGCACAGCAGGCATTGATTTTAGGAAGTCTTCTTTCCTGACCTTCAAATTTAGCCATTGTTAAACCATTCCTTTCAGCTTATTCTTCTCTCGGGTCGATATGCTTGTAGCCTTCAAAACGTCCATAGGTGCCTATGTTCTTTTCAAAAGCAGTTTTGGGGTCCACACCGCGGCGGATGTCCTCAAGCATTTTTCCAACCCTTACAAATTTATATCCGCAAACTTCGTTGTCTTCATCAACTGCAAGTTCAAGGATATAGCCTTCGGCCATTTCAAGGTAACGAACGCCCTTGGCCTTTGTTGAGAAAATTGTTCCCACCTGAGAACGAAGTCCCTTTCCAAGGTCTTCAAGGCCGGCACCGATTGGAAGGCCGCCTTCTGAGAATGCGGTCTGTGTTCTTCCGTAAACGATTTGCAGGAAGAGCTCCCTCATAGCAACGTTAATAGCGTCGCATACGAGGTCTGTGTTAAGTGCTTCAAGGATTGTTTTGCCGGGGAGGATTTCAGCCGCCATAGCTGCGGAGTGAGTCATTCCCGAGCATCCTATTGTTTCAACAAGAGCTTCTTCAATAATTCCGTCTTTAACGTTAAGGGTAAGCTTGCAAGTTCCCTGCTGGGGAGCGCACCAGCCCACTCCGTGTGTAAGACCGGAAATATCCTTAATTTCGTAAGCTTTTACCCATTTGCCCTCTTCGGGGATTGGCGCTGGACCGTGGTTCGGACCTTTTTTGAGAACACACATTCTCTCAACTTCATGAGAATAGTTCATATCTGTACTCCTTTCGGTTTTTTAAGGCGGGAGAATCTGCCGCCTCATGTTAAGCCATCCATTTTGAAATTCGACTTTTTAACATACAATGATATTATAAAACAATTTACCCGGTTTATCAAGATATTTTTTTAACAAACCTGAAAATTATATAAGAATTTGTTGTATAAATAATGCAAATGCTTTATTCATTCCATAATAATATATCTTCGTCAAAATGGAAGGAATAAATTCGTATTTCCTTAATTTTTTTAGTATAAAGCTTGTCGAGAGCATATTTATAAAGCTCAAGCTGGCGGAAGTATTTTTCGGAAAGCTCTGATTTCTGATTTGCATAATCGGTCTTGTAATCAATAAGCACCATTCCGTCGTCCTCTTCAAATATGCAGTCGGCGATGCCCTGTATCATGCCATCGGTTCCGGCATATTTTTCATGCAGCTCATCGTTTAAATCCAAATCGGATATTTTCATTAAGAATTTTCTTTCCCTGTATACGTTTGATGAATTTTTAATCCTTTCATAAAGGCCGGAGCTGAAAAAGTTCTTGATTTTTTGCAAGTCGACCGCTTCGCCTTGCTTTTTGGAGAGATATCCTTTGTCCACAAGGCGTTTAAGCTCAAGTTCTGGATTTTGAAGCGCATTTTCAAAATTGGCATACTGCATGAATATATGCATTGCCGAACCTTTTTCGGCTCCGGAAAGTTTTTTGGAATAAAACGAGGGTTTTTTTAAGACTATTGTCTTTTCGGTTGTGGATGTGGATTTATCTTCTTTTGAAATTTCAGAAACGGCGAGCTTTGACGGCAACTTTGAAAGCCTGTCGTCATATTCAAAAAATACATTTTCCTTTAAAGCTTTAATTATTTCAGGATTAGGTGAAACTTTTTGCGGGGCATCCTGCTCTTTAATTTCGTTGATTTTTGTTTCATCAAACCATTTAACTTCAAAATATTCGTTTTGAAAAGTGAAATTTTTATCTGAAATTTCTTTGATAAAATCTTCGCTTGAATCAAGGAGCATGCACATCATCAGCCAGTCCTGCATACTTTTTGCCATTGCCGCAGTTTCGGGGGAAATTTTATTTTCGCTTTTTATCAAATTTGCAAACAGGTCTAAATTTTCCTTGACTTTGTAATTCACATCGAAAGTTATGAATAATTTTTCCCTTGCCCTTGTCAAAGCAACGTAAAGCAGACGCATTTCCTCGCTTATGCGTGCCTTTAAATTTTTTTCGCGCATTATCAAATATGGCATGGATGAGTATTTTTTCAATTTTTGCTTATCTTGGATTTTAAAACCTATTCCGGAAGAAAGATTAAGCTGCATTTGCGCATTTAAGTCTTGCAAATTGAAAGAGCCGGCAGTCCTGCAAATGAAAACAAACGGGAATTCAAGTCCCTTTGATTTGTGCATGGTTTTTATCAGCACGACATCGTCAGCGGCGGAAATTTTCCCTGCCTGCTTGAAATCCCCGCCTTGCTCCGACACATTGTTTATGTATCTGATGAATCCCGAGAACCCGCCGTTTGAATTCTTTTCATAATTTCTTGCATATTCCAGAAGCAGCCTTAAATTTGCCTGCTTCTGCTCTCCGTCTTTGTAAACCTGTACAACCGAAAGAAAATCCGTGCTGTCGTAAATAATCCTAATCAGCTTTTCAAGACCGCAATTTGCCGCCTGAATTCTAAGCCTTTCAAAAGTTTCAATGAAATAAAATGTTTTTTGATAAAGCCCGTCCGATATGTTGGATTTATCATCCGGCGAAGTTTTTTCTTTTGCAATTCTGTAAAGTGCGCTGAAAAGCTTGCATTTTGGAAAATTCAGCCGAAGCTCGGCCATTTCATCGGCGGAAAATAGGAACATGGGCGACATAAGCACCGATGCAAGTGGAATATCCTGAAGCGGGTTGTCAATGACTTTTAAAAGATTCAAAAGTACGGAAATTTCCCTTGATTTCAAATATCCTTCAACTTCTTCAATATGGGCTTTTATTCCCCATTTTTCAAGCTCTTTTAGAAAAATCACACCCGAGTAATTGTTTCTTGTAAGTATGCAGAAGTCTTTTTTTCTGCATGGCCTGAAAGCGTTGTTTTCCCATACCGGATATCCGTCTTCAAGCATTTTCTTTATTTCTTGCGCAACGGCGGCTGCTTCACTGCTTGAAATTTCTTTTTCTGCCTGCTCTCCGTTTTCGTCTTCGCTAATTATTGACTCTTTGGTTTCTACAAGTAAAATTTTAGTTTTTCTGTTCATTTCAGGATTGTCATGGCTTTTAAAATCGGCTCCCTGTACAAGCTTTTCACTTTCTCCATATTCAATTTCTCCGGTTTCTTTTGACATTATGTTTGAAAAAACGTAATTTACAAAATCAATTACTTCTTTGCTGCTTCTGAAATTTTTATTCAGCAGAATTTTAGCATTTTTTGTTTTAAGATTTTCGGAGTAGTCTTCGGAATTGTTTAAGGTTTCAATAAAAATTGACGGGTTTGCAAGCCTGAATCCGTAAATGGACTGTTTTACATCTCCAACAGCAAAGATGTTTTCCCCGTTGCATTTTTCCGTTCCGTTAAGGGACAGCATTTTAAATATTAAATCCTGCGTGTTGTTTACGTCTTGGAATTCATCCACCATGATAATCTTGTAGTAATTAGAAAGTTCTTCGGCAAGAGGAGTTTTTATAATTCCGTTCGGAGTTTTTTGGGCAAGAAGCCTAACGGCAAGCTGTTCGGTGTCCGAGAAGCCTATTGCATTCTTTTCGGCTTTCAGTTTGTTCAGCTCATCTTCAAAATGCCCTAACATTCCGGTCAGTTTTAAAAGGATGTCATGATGTTTTGTAAAATCATCTTCTATTTCTTCAGGGGTAAAAAGAAATTCCTCCGATATTTTGTTGAATTCTTTTTTGTACCTTTCGCGGATGTTTTTTATTTGTTCTGCAATTTCAGTGTCATCTGAGCTCATATTTTTTCTGGAAAATGTCATTCTGTCAAAAGAAAGGTTGCTTATTTCATTAACAATATCTTTCCATTTTTTTGATTTGTTTAAAATATTTTTTGCTATTTCAGAGAAGCTATCCGCTTCTTTTTTTAGCAATGTTTCGGCATTTTCTGCTTTAATTTGTTCGGCAAGTTTTTTTGCGGCTGTTGCTTGCTTGCTAAGGAATTCAAATTTTTTGGCTATTATTTTAAAATACTCATTCTGCATTTCTTTTTTCTTTTCGCCCAAAGAAAAATTATTTGTTTTTTCTTCAAGCCAATCGCTGTAAAACGGCATAGAAACTGCAAATCTGTATAATGAGAGCAATATTTTTTCAAGCTGCCTGTCGCCCTTTGTGCAGAAGAAGTTTTTTAAAGTCTTTATGTCATCTTCTTTTTCCTTGTAAAAGAATTCAAAAGTATTTTCAAGTGCCTGAACGCGGAGGATTTCTTCTTCGGTTTCGTCAATTATCCTTATGTTTGGGGAAATTCCAAGCAACTGAAAATTTTCCCTTATCAAATCAAGGCAGAAAGAGTGTATTGTAGAAATTTTTGCATTTTGCAGCATGGCCTGCTGCTTTGCAAGCCAAAGATTTTCCGGCTGTTCTTCAATCAGCTTGGAAAGACCCTTTGCAAGCCTTTGCTTCATTTCCGCAGCGGCATCGTTTGTAAATGTGACCACTATCAGCCTGTCCGCAGGTATTTTGGGGTTTGTGGAGGCAAGCTGCCTTAAAAGCCTTTCAACTAAAACCGATGTCTTTCCGCTGCCTGCCGCGGCCGAAACAATAATTGAAGCGCCGGCCGCGTTTATTGCCTTAATTTGCTCATCAGTCCAACTTCTACCCATTTTCTTGGCCTCCAACGATTTCATTGATTATGTTTTCTATTTGTTCTTTTGAATACTGAACATATGGCCTTGATTTTTTGTTTTCATTTCCGCATACGCTCCAATAGTCGCAGTAATCGCATGGCAGATTTGTTCCTTTTCCCAAAGGCAAAGCGTCAATTTCGCCGTTGTAAAGTTTTTCTGCCATTTTGGCAAGCAATTTTTCTGCATAATTTTTTAAGCTTTTAAAACCATTTTCGGGGATAATAGAAGAATTTTTATGAAAACCTCCACTTGTTTGCTTTACAGGAATAAATTTGCCCTGTATGATTTCTCCTTTTTCCATAGCTTTTATTATTTCTTCATTTTCAATTAGAAGCCCGTTCATTTTAAATTGCTTAAGCTTTAAATCTTCCTTTTCAGAATCATCAGCATTTCTTCCAAGTCCCGGTTCGAGCTCTTTTGACGGCATATAAAGCACTCCGGCGGGTTTTGAACCTTCATATTTTCCGCTTTTTTGCTCATTCAGCGCAAAAAGATAAATAAGCATCTGCATATTAAGTCCGTAAATCAAATCGGAGAGGTTGAATTTTTTTTCGCCGGACTTGTAGTCAATCACCCTTATGTAAGTTCCTTTTTTGTCATTTGATAAAATGTCAACCCTGTCGGCGATTCCGCAGAAAGAAATTTCTTTTTTTCCATTTTCAAGCTCTACAGTAAATGGAACGGCATCTCCGTCCTCGAAAATTTTAATTTCAAAATCCGACGGAATGAAATCACTTTGCGCAATTTCTTTTTGCATATGCAGGAGTATTTCAATGACGATATCTTCAACTGCATAGTAATTTTTTATAAACCTTTGGTTTTTGCTGAAATTTCCGCCCAAAACCTGCTCGTATCGCGCATTCAGAATTTTTTCTATTTTTTCCCTAAAATCCTTTTCCTTGAAGTTTATAAATTCATTTTTTCTGCTTTTCAATATTTCATCATCTGAAACTCCGCTAAAAAAGCTTTTAAGGATTTCTGCCAGGCATTGGTGGATGGCGTTGCCTTGCTCCATTTCGTTTATTTCAACTTTTTGTATCGGATAAAGATTAAGTCCCTTTTTGCAAAAAAAGACAAACGGGCATTTTTGGAAATCTTCAAAACGGCTTGCGGATACCCTGATTTTTTTGCCCCAAAGTTTTTCTGCGGTTTCCTTGTTGCTTATTTTAAATCCGGCATTTTCGTTTATATTTTGAAGCATTGAAATCCTGCCCGAATATTCCGGAATTTCTTGAAGGAATGCCTTTAAGCTTTCGGATTCTTCGTCATTTTTCTTGAAATTCTGCACATAGGTGTAATATGCCGATTTTTTAGAGGCGCAAAAGTAAGCAATTCCAAGCTGAGAAGTCTTGATGGTTATGTCGCAGCCAAACATCCTTGAAATTTGCTCTGTTATGTGGGATGGAAAAACGCTTTTCCCGCCAAAATCCGAAAGCGGATAGGAGATATAAAGCTTTTCCGAGGGGGAAGAGAGAGCGGAATAAACAACAAGCCTTTCGGCATTTGTCATTTGTTCGGCGTCAATGGAAATTTCAAGCCCTATTTCTTTAAATGCGGCCTTTTCCCGTTCGCTTAAAATTCCGCTGCTTTTAGGTGCAAGAGGAAAAATTCCTTCGTTTGCCCCTATTACAAATACTGCTTTTGGGGATGAAAGACGCGCCCTTTCGGCATTTGAAGCAGTTGCACAGTCAAGGGTCTGCGGTGGAGCTGAAAATGACGCTTGTGAAACCATTGCTGAAAATAAATCCTTAAATTCAGAAAGGCTTATTTTGACATCCTCAAATGCACAATGGATGCTTTCCAAGATATCAAGCATTATTTCCCAAATCTGCTTAAATTCTCTGATGTAAACAAGCCTTTCGGCCTCGTTGCCAATTTTTTCGGAGCCGATGAAAAAGCTTGCGTTTGCTTTTATATTTATTTCTTCAAGGAAATTGAAAAATGCGCTGCAAATTTTTCCTCCGGTGCAGTTTTTGACATTTTCCTTGAATTTTAAAATAGGCGAGAGTATTTTTTTTCTGATTTCGTTTATGGGGCATTTGTTTTGCTCATCGTCTTCTTCAAGAAAATCCTCAAACCAAGTTTTCCCGTCAATGTTCCATTTATAGCAGTAATTTTCAAGCCTTGAAATTTCTTCAAAAGGAATTCCCGCAAGGCCTGTTTTAAGGTACTGCAAAATAACTTCAGTTGATGGATTTTGCATAGAGGCAAGTTTTAACGCCGATACGGCAAAAAGCATCAGCGGCCTGCTTGCGACAGATTTTTTGATGTCTAAAAAAAGAGGAATCTCATATTTTTCAAATGCGCTTTCGATTATGCTTGAATAGTCTTCAAGGTTTCTTCCGATTACGGCAATTTGGGAATAATTCCAGCCATAAGTTTTTATAAGCCTTTTGATTTCGGCGCATATAAAATCAATTTCCGCGTAAACATCCGGGGCCTCGACTATTTTTACATCTGAACAGCTTTCCTTTGTTTTTATTGCCGGTCGCAGGATATTTTTGCTCAAATGCTCAATATCATTTGAAGCAAAACGGAATGCTTTTTCAAAGATATGATTTTTCACATCTGCGTTATATTTTTCCGCTATGCGTATAAGACGGAAATATGTATCAGATGTGGTTGCAAAAAGCAGCTTTTTGCCGTCGGGGATTCCTTCCGATACAATAGAAAAGCAAACGCTTTTTGCCGCTGAAATAATTGTATCAAGCATTTGGAATTCACTGCCGGAAAAGCTGTTGAACTCATCGACAAAAACATTCAGATTTTCAAAATATCCGTTAAGATTTGCAATTTCTGCGGCATAAGAAATGTCGTCAAGTGAATCTTTAAATCCGTTTTCTTCAAGCAGCCTTGAATATTCGGAAAAAATTATTGATATGTCGCTTGCCTTTTCCCTAAGATTTGATGGCAGCAAAGCAATTTTTGACGCAAGCATTTCCGCCGATATGTCAGAGGTTTTGAGTTCTTTTATTGTTTGGAGCATATTGCAGGCAAATGCGGGAGAAGAAAGCTGTTTTTCAAAAAAGCAAAGGCTTTCTTTTTTTCTTGCATTTTCAACGGCAAGATATGCAAACGCGGTTTTGGCGGTTTCGTTTATGTATTCGCCGGATTTTCCGCCGTATTTAATCATTATATCCTCTGCAAGCCTTTGAAAGCTTAAGACCGTAATGGAATTATATTTTTGCGGGCCTATTGCATTGTAAAGCTTTTTGTCAAATTCAAAGGAATACTGGTCTGGTACGATAACCAAAATTTTTTCGCCGCTCTCGGCAAGGCGTGAAATTTCCTCGGCCATTGCATATGATTTGCCGTGGCCGCTTTCGCCTATATAAAAATTCAGCATAAAAACACCCCCGTTGCTTTAATTTTACACTTTGCCATATTTAAAGTCAATAAATCCTTATATTGACAAAGCATATTTTTGTGCTATAATAAATTCGAAACATGAATTTAGTTTCGAAATATAATTTGGAGGCTCTAAAAATGCCTAAAAAAGTAACAATACAGGAAATAGCAAAAAGGGCCAATGTTTCCAAAAGCACGGTTTCAAAAGCTCTTGGCAATGCAACCGATATAAATGCCGCCACAAGGGAACGTGTGCTTATGTACGCTTCCGAGCTTGGCTATGAAATAAAAAGGAATAAGGTATTGCAAAAGGGGAAGGTGGTTACTTTTGTCGAAGGCATTGATTATAAAAACATAAACCATTTTGGCTATGAATTGCTTTTGGGATTTCAAGCCGCGGCAGGAGAGGCTCATTACGGAGTTAATATAATTTCGGTAGGCGGAACTGAAAGCATTGACAATTATGAAGAAATAATGAAAAACGGCGACTATGACGGAAGTTTTATTTTGGGATTTAAGCCGGGTGATGAATTTGTAATGAAAGCCGCAAAATCCGGAATCCCTGCGGTGGTGCTTGACAATGATGTTGACGGAGATGCCATTGCAAGGGTGGGCAGCGATAGCAAGACCGGAATAAATCTTATTGTAAAGCATCTTTGCGGCCTTGGGCATAAAAAAATTGCATTTATAGGCGGAGAAAAGGACAGCATGGTTACAGCCGAAAGACATCGCGCCTTTGCTCTGGCATTAAAGAAGAACGGACTTGAATATAACGAAAAATTTGTTGATTACAGCGCTTTTTATGCCGAAAATGCTCCAAGCAAACTGAGGGACATTGTTAAAAGCGGCGCGACTGCAATAATATGCGCAAGCGATATTATTGCAATAAACTGCATGAATGAGCTTTTGAAAAGCGGTTTTAGAGTGCCTTACGACGTAAGCGTTACGGGATATGACGACATACCTTTGGCTAAATATTCGAATCCTGCGCTGACCACTGTTTTTCAAAACAGGATTCATATAGGCAGATGCGCATTTTATGCTCTTTTGCAAATAATGAACGGGGTGAAGATAAACAAGCTGATTTTAAGGCCGGAGCTTGTTGTCAGACAATCCACGGCTACTGTAAAAATAATATGAAAAGTTTGCACAAACATTTTTCTTGCCAATTTTTAAATTGTATTGTACAATTATTAAAAAAGAATGATGTTTGATAGGAAGTGGCTTGAATGGATATGGATAGAAATTATAAAGAGGAATTTTTGGACATATACAGGAATAATATAAATAGGGAAGGCTCCGATAAGCTGCTTGAATACCTTCTTTCCCCGCAGAGCGATTTTTTCAAAGCTCCGGCAAGCTGCCGATATCACAGCGCTTTTGAAGGAGGGCTTGTTCTGCACAGCGTAAATGTTTACCACTGCCTTAAAGATTATCTTAAAAGGCCGAGGGTGCAAAGCGAGTATAAAATAAATCCGTCAGATGAAACAATAGCAATAGTTGCCCTTCTGCATGACTTGTGCAAGATAAATTTTTATAAGACCGATTACAGAAATGCAAAAAACGATGAGGGCGTTTGGGAAAAAGTCCCCTATTATACGATAGATGACAGGCTTCCTTATGGGCACGGAGAAAAATCGGTTTACATAATATCAGGTTTCATGAGGCTTACAAGGGAAGAAGCTTTTGCAATAAGATATCATATGGGCTTTTCCGGAATCGAAGAGAAAAATACAATAGGCAGGGTGTTTGAGCAGTTTCCGCTTGCTTTTGCGCTTTGTACTGCCGATATGGAGGCTTCTTATTTTTTAGAGAACAAATGAAAGAGGTAATGGAATGATTGATATATTGTCAATGGGCGAGGTGCTTATAGATTTCACCCCTTATTCAGGCGCGAAAGGCGAGGATGTTTTTAAGCAGAATGCAGGAGGAGCTCCTGCCAATGTGGCGGTGCAGACTGCACTTTTGGGTGCGAAATCGGCTTTTATAGGGAAAGTCGGGAACGATAATTTTGGAAAATTTTTAAAAGATACTTTGGAAGAATATAAAGTATCAACAAAAGGGCTTGTTGTGGATAATGAGGCTTTAACCACGCTTGCTTTTGTTCATCTTGGCAAAAACGGAGAAAGGGATTTTACTTTTTACAGAAAACCCGGTGCGGATACTCTTTTAAGGTATGACGAGGTGGATTTAAGCCTCGTGGATGAATGCAGGATATTTCATTTCGGGTCCATTTCAATGACATGCGAGCCGAGCCGTTCGACTACATTAAGCCTTTTGGAGCTTGCAAAAGAAAAAGGAAAAACAATAAGCTATGACCCAAATTACAGGCCGATGCTTTGGGAGAATGTTTCAAAGGCAAAAACTGCAATGAAAAGCGTTCTGCCGTTTGTAGATATAATTAAGGTTTCGGAAGATGAATTGAAAATGCTTACTGACTGCGACCAGTTTTTGCAGGGAATTGCCAAATTGCTTGGATATGGAATAAAAATAGCGGTTGTGACACAGGGCGCAAAAGGATGCATAATTGCCGACAACGGAGGAATAGAACGCCTGCCGACTTATTCTGTAAAAACGGTTGATACAACCGGTTCCGGCGACAGCTTTTTTGGAGCTTTTCTGTTTAAGGTGGCAGAAAGCCAAAAGCTTCCCGGGGAGATAAATTTTTCGCAGTTAAAAGAATTTGCCGATTTTGCCAATGCAAGCGGAGCTCTTTGTTCCACAAAATACGGTGCGATTCCGGCCATGCCTTCCTTGGAAGAAATAGAGGATTGCATGAGGAATGTATCAAAATTGAATTGAATTGCAAATAAAAAAATGCCGCAAGCCGGCATTTTTTATATTTAAAACTTATAAATTAAATAAGCTTTTTGCATGGAATTTGATTCTATAAAATGGTAGCATTTTATAGAATCAATATATAGGAGCGATTTATTTATGGATTTTGTAATTAGCCGGACTGCATTAGAAAATGGTGAAGAGGCATTATTTTATCAGGAAAAGGAAGCTTTCAGCGGTGTAAATAAAATTGCCGGCAAGGTAATGCATGATGTGAAGCTGGTCTTTGGAGCTTCACCGCAGGCAACTTATGATAGAAAAAAGTTGGCAAAGAATTCAATAGTGTATGGCACGATAGGCCATTCTCCTGTCCTTGATGAACTTAATGAAAAAAAGATAATAAATCTTTCGGCTATTGAAGGCAAAAGGGAGGTTTATTTGTTTCAAGTAATAGATAATCCGTTTGAAGGCGTTGAAAAGGCTGTTGTCATAGCTGGAAGCGATAAGCGAGGGACGATATACGGATTGTTTCACTTGTCCGAATTGCTTGGTGTTTCTCCATTGGTTGATTGGTGCGATGTCAAGCCAAAACCAAAGTCTGTGGTATCTTTAAGCGAAAATTTAAAGTATATTTCCAAAGAGCCGTCTGTGCGTTTCAGGGGATTTTTTATAAATGACGAATGGCCTGCATTTGGCAATTGGACGATGAAAAATTTTGGCGGCTTCAATGCAAATATGTACGACCATGTTTTTGAGTTGTTGTTAAGGTTAAAGGGAAATTATCTTTGGCCGGCAATGTGGTCCTCACGATTCAGCGATGACGGGCCCGGACTCGCCAGCCATGAACTGGCAAATGAATACGGAGTAATAATGGGAGCTTCCCATCATGAGCCGTGTTTGCGATATGGCGAGGAGTATAAATATTTGCGAGGAAAAGATTCGATATACGGAGATGCATGGAATTTTAAGACTAACAGAGAGGGAATTATTAAGTTTTGGGAAGATGGCTTAAAACGCAGCGGGAAATTTGAAAATGTTATCACTATTGGCATGCGTGGTGAAGCTGATACGGCAATTATGGGCAACGATGCTACACTGGCCGATAATATTAACTTGCTTCGTGATGTAATTAAAACGCAAAACCGTCTTATAAAGGAATGCGTTAATCAAAACCTTTCTGAAGTGCCGAGAATGCTTGCATTATATAAGGAAGTAGAGCCATTCTTTTATGGGGATGAAAATACTCCGGGATTAATGGGGTATGAAGAGCTTGAAGATGTTATTATTATGCTTTGCGATGATAATCATGGGAATTTAAGGACCCTGCCGACCGAAAAAATGCGCAGTCATAAGGGCGGTTACGGCATGTATTATCATTTTGATTATCATGGAGGGCCAATTTCATATGAATGGATTAACAGTTCCTATTTACCTAAAATATGGGAACAAATGACTATGGCATATGATTTTGGGATTCGTGAGCTTTGGATTGTAAATGTAGGTGATATTTGCACACAGGAATTTCCATTATCATTTTTCTTGGATTTAGCATATGATTTTGACAAATGGGGTACAAACGCAATCAATAAAACGGATGATTATACAAGACAATGGATTGGAAAGCAGTTTGACGGCGTGTTTAATGATGAGCAAATGGATAAGGTTTATGAATTGATTACCGGCTATACAAAAATTGCCCATAAGCGCAGACCTGAGGCCATGAATGCAGATGTATATCATCCTGTAAATTATAAGGAAACTGATAATATTTTGCAGGAAATTCATTATTTGCTTGATGTTGCTGATGAATTGTATAATGTTGTGGATAAAAATAACCTGCCGGCTTATTTTTCTCTTGTTTATTATCCTGTTGTGGGAAATTTAAATTTGCAGAAAATGTGGCTGCTTAACGGCAAAAATCATTATTATGCAAAATTTGGGTATATGGAAGCTAATAAGTTAATAGATGAAATTAAGGAATGTTTGCAGCGGGATAAAGAGCTGATAGAGGAATATCATACCATTGACAATGGAAAATGGTATGGCATGGGGCTTTCTGAACATATGGGCTTTACTTGCTGGAACGAAGATGAATGTCAAAAGCCCGTGCTGATGAATGTCTTGCCTGCCAATAAGCCGAGATTGTCTGTGGCTTTGGATGGAACCGAGCAGCACTGTGAGGGCGGCTGGGACCATCATAGCTTGTTTATGAATGATTTTCTCAGGCCGGATGTGGACGAAGCTTCATTTACAATATTCAGCATAAGTGATAAATTAGCCGAATATACAATTAGCTGCAATAATAAATGGCTTAAATGTTCAAAAGAAAAAGGCACCCTGGATGGAATAAATAATACGTTTGAAGTAATCAAGGTAAAGATAGACCGTAATTTGCAAGATGGAGAAACTGACGGAAAAATAGTGATAAAAATGCCTTGCGGCACTTGCACGATATTTGTTAAGGCATCTTTGCCTGATATAAAAGGATTGCCTGATAAAACCTTTATTGAAACAAACGGATACATATCTATAGAAGCGGAGCATTTTTATCAAAAGAAAGATTTTGTCAATGATAAAGGTGAATTGTGCCGTTTTGAAATTATACATGGGTATGGAAAAACTTTATCTGCCGTAAAAGCATTTCCAACAACGGCATATTATACGGCAGGCAAGGATGCTCCTTATTTGGAATATTATTTTACGGTAAAAGAAACCGGCACATATGAGGTTGAATTGTATATGCAGCCATCAAATGCCGTTACTAATGAAAATACTTTGTTTTATGGCATTCAGGCTAATGACGATGATATTGCCACGGTTAACGCCATACCCGAAGGACAAAGAGTAAATAGTCATTTTTGGGCAACAGGAGTGCTTGAAAATATTCATAAGCAGTCTGTAAAGATTCATTGCCATGAGGGATTAAATACTTTAAAGGTGTATGCGGTAAGTCCGGGCTTTGTGCTGGAAAAACTGGTTATTTATAAGGAAGGCAATAAGCCGGCGCCAAGCTATTTGGGCCCGACAGAAACTTATTATTTAGGCAAAGCCGATTAGTCATTGCTAAAAGCTTTAATAAGAAATCATGTAAATGCTGTACATTATATTTTGTAATAAAATAGAAATAATTGCAATTACCGAAATATAATTAAAGAAGCGGACTGAAAACAAAATCAGTCCGCTTCTTTTATGTGCGCAAGCTGTTTTGTCAAATCAAATTTGACATATTGTAAAGCCCGCTTTTTTTGCCTTTAAGGAAAACCGCCGCATTTACCGCACCGACCGCAAAGATTTCTTTTGATGTGGCAGAGTGGGAAAGGGTGATGATTTCATCGCGGCCGGCAAAAATGACTTCATGTTCGCCGACAATAGTTCCGCCTCTGACTGCGTGGATGCCTATTTCGTTTTTGTCACGTTTTTGCCTGCGCGAATGCCTGTCATAGATGTATTGGCATGAATTGTTAAGGGTTTCGTTTATTGCATCCGCAAGCATTAAAGCGGTGCCGCTTGGGGCATCAATTTTTTGGTTATGGTGCTTTTCAATGATTTCAATGTCAAACTGTCCGCCCAAAACCGAGGTGGCTTTTTTGGCAAGCTCCACAAGCAAATTTATTCCAAGCGACATATTGAATGTAAAAAATACGGGAATTTGTTCCGAGGCCTTTTTAATTTTGGCAATCTGTTCGGCGGAATATCCGGTTGTGGCAAAAACTATTGCACAGCCTGATGAAAGCCCGTATTCAATGAGCGGTTCAAGGGAGGAAGGATGTGAAAAATCAATTATCACATCCGGCTTAGCGGTCATTTCATTTGGGATTGGAAAGACGGGAAAATCGGCGTATTGATTGGTATTCACATCAATTCCGGCAACAACGCGGCAGTCGCTGCGGTCCTTTATGATGCCGTATATTACTTTTCCCATTTTTCCGTTGCAGCCGCATATAGCTATATCGGTCAAATCAATCATTCCTTAATAAAATTATTTGATAAGTCCTGCTTTTTTCATTGATTCGGCAAGGGCATCAATTTTCTTTTGCTCCATCCTTATAAGCGGGAGCCTGCATTCGCCCACGTTCATGCCCATAAGGTTCATGGCTTCCTTTACCGGTATCGGATTTACGTCAATAAAGAGATTGTTTATAAGCTTTAAAAGCTCTATTTGCATTTTACCCGCTTCGTGGAAGTTATTTTCCAGACAAAGTTTTGTCATAATATGGGTTTCTTTTGGCATTATGTTTGAAAGAACCGAAATAACTCCCTTTCCGCCAAGCGACATTATGGGAACGATTTGGTCATCGTTTCCGCTGTAAACGTCAAGGTTTTCGCCGCAGGCGGCAATTATTTCGGCAACATAGCTTATGCTTCCGCCGGCCTCTTTTACGGCGACGATGTTTTTGTGCTTTGAAAGCTCAACGAAAGTATCGATTGCTATGTTTACATTTGTCCGCGGAGGGATATTGTAAAGTATTATAGGAATGTCAACACTGTCGGCAATAGCCGTAAAATGGGCAATAAGACCGCGCTGCGAGGTTTTGTTGTAGTACGGGCTTACGAGCAGCAAAGCATCCGCGCCTAAGCCTTGAGCTTCTTTTGAAAGCTCTATTGCATATCTTGTATCGTTGCTGCCTGTTCCGGCAATTACCGGAACCCTTTTCCTTGTTTGTTCAACGGCAATGCGGATGCATTCAACGTGTTCGCTGTCCGTCAAAGTTGAGGATTCGCCCGTTGTTCCGCATATGATTATTGCGTCCGTTGAATTTTCAATCTGAAAATCTATAAGTTCCCGCAGCTTTGCGTAATTTACACTTCCATCGGCGTTCATAGGGGTGACGATTGCCACTCCGGCTCCTGTAAAAACGGTATTTTTCATAATATCACCCTTTTAAATGTATTGAAAATATTAGTCTAAAAATCCCTTTGCGGCAAGAAGTTCAGCCATTAAAACGGCTCCGCCGGCAGCACCTCTTACCGTGTTGTGCGAGAGGCATACGAATTTGTAATCATATTGACTGTCTTCCCTTAAACGGCCTATGGAGATTGCCATTCCGTTTTCCAAATCCCTGTCAAGCTTTGCCTGAGGACGGTTGTCTTCTTCAAAATAGTTAAGGAATTGCTTTGGCGCCGAGGGGAGATTCAATTCTTGGGGAACTCCTTTGAATTCTTTCCAGAGCTTTAATATTTCTTCTTTTGCAGGCTTTTTCTCAAAGGAAACAAATACTGCGGCGGTGTGTCCGTCAGAAACAGGAACTCTAAGGCATTGTGTTGTAATTGACGGGGATGTTGCGTTTACGATTTTATCGCCCTCAATTTTGCCCCAAACCTTGAGAGGTTCAAGCTCGGATTTTTCTTCTTCCCCGCCGATGAAGGGTATGAGATTGTCAACCATTTCCGGCCATGTTTCAAAAGTTTTTCCTGCGCCTGAAATAGCCTGATATGTGCATGCAAGGCATTTGGTTACGCCATAATCCATAAGGGGAGCAAGGGCGGGAACATAGCTTTGTATTGAGCAGTTTGATTTAACCGCTATAAAGCCTCTTTTTGTGCCAAGCCTTTTGCGCTGGGAGTGTATTATTTCCGCATGTTCAGGATTTACTTCCGGGATAATCATAGGAACATCCGGAGTGCCTCTGTGTGCGGAATTGTTTGAAATAACCGGACATTCCGCCTTGGCGTAAGCTTCTTCAAGGGCTTTGATTTCATCTTTTTTCATATCTACCGCACAAAATACAAAATCGACCTGTGCTGCTATTTCTTTTATATCCGCAGCGGCATCATAAACGATAAGGTTTTTCATGCTTTCCGGAATAGGCTTTGGCATAGCCCAGCGGTCCCCTATTGCCTCTTCAAGGGTTTTGCCCTTTGAACGCGGGGAAGCCGCAACTGCAACCACCTTAAACCAAGGATGATTTTCAAGGAGGATGGAAAATCTCTGTCCTACCATTCCCGTAGCGCCTATAATGCCGACTTTAAATTGCTTCATAAGTATGCTCCTTTTGGTTAAAATTTTTAACGGATTTTATAAATATTAAAAAAACCGGTTGAAAACCGGTTCATCATACAATATAATAGAAATGTTGACACTTTGAGCCGATGTTAAATCCGGCAACCATATGTCGATAGCTCTCCATCATACCGCATGATGACAATTGCAAACCTGTTCGGCTTGCAACCAGGATTGCCGGCGCCCTAAACCGACATCCTTCGGCGGCTTTGCCTTTCGTTTCCCGTCATAGAAATAAGGCTTTCTCAGAGAAATTACTTTTCGCGGCCGCGCCTCTATCCGAATATTTATGTTTTTATAATATCATTTTTATTTTGACGTGTCAATGATTATTTTGAATTTCTTTTAAAATACAGCATTAAAACATACGGAAAGGGAATATTTTTTAATGAAAACTTCAGATTTTTATTATGAACTTCCGGAAGAGCTTATTGCCCAGACTCCGATAGAGCCAAGGAACGCATCAAGGCTTATGAAAATCGACAGGGGAAGCGGAGAAATAATCCATGACCGTTTCTATAATCTATGCCGGTATTTGAAAAAAGGTGACTTGCTTGTGCTTAATAATTCAAGGGTCCTGCCGGCAAGACTTTACGGGGAAAAATGCGATAATAAAACTTTTATTGAGTTTTTGCTTTTGGAGCAAAAGGGCAATATGATTTGGGAAATCATATGCCGTCCCGGCAAGAAAGCAAAGGTGGGAACCAAGTTTTCTTTTGGCGATGGGATTATGACTGCGGAAGTAATTGAGGTTTTGGAAAGTGGGAACCGCATTGTACAATTTTCTTGCGACGGGAATTTTTTTAACGTGCTTGAAAAGATAGGGCAGATGCCTTTGCCGCCTTATATTAAGGAAAAACTTGAAAACAGCGAAAGATACCAGACGGTTTATTCAAAGGAGCCCGGTTCGGCTGCGGCGCCGACGGCGGGACTTCATTTTACGCCTGAAATGCTGGATGAGATTAAGGAAATGGGAGTTAATATTGCATACGTTACTCTCCATGTGGGACTTGGAACTTTTCGGCCGGTTAAGGTTGAGGATATATCAGAGCATAAAATGCATTCCGAGCATTATTTTTTGCCAAAGGAAACCGCCGATTTGATAAATAAGACCAAAGCTGAAGGCGGCAGGGTGATAGCGGTCGGGACCACTTCATGTAGAACACTTGAAAGCGTGGCGACGTTTTTCGGCGAGTTTTCGGAAAGGGAGGGGTATACCGATATTTTCATCAGCCCGGGATATAAATTTAAGGCTCTTGACGGGCTTATAACAAATTTTCATCTTCCGGAGAGCACTTTGATAATGCTTGTCAGCGCTTTTCTTGGCTATGAAAAAACAATGAACGCATATAAAATTGCCGTTGATGAAAAATACCGCTTTTTCAGCTTTGGCGATGCAATGATTATTTTATGATTGGAATGGTAAAAGGATGTTTAAACTTTTAAAAAAGGAAAATAAGGCAAGACGCGGGGAATTCCACACAGTGCATGGGGTGATTCAGACGCCGTGCTTTATGAATGTTGGAACTTCCGCGGCAATTAAGGGCGGAGTTTCTTCAATTGATTTGGTTGAACTTAAATGTCAGGTTGAGCTTTGCAATACCTACCACCTGCATGTAAGGCCGGGGGATAAGGTTATTAAGGAAATGGGCGGGCTTCATAAATTCATGAACTGGAACCGTCCCATACTTACCGACAGCGGTGGATTCCAAGTTTTTTCGCTTGCCTCTCTGCGTAAAATCAAGGAGGAGGGCGTGTATTTCAGCTCCCATGTGGACGGCAGAAAAATTTTTATGGGGCCTGAGGAAAGCATGCAGATACAGTCAAACCTTGGCTCTACCATTGCCATGGCATTTGATGAATGTGTTGAAAATCCTGCAAAGTATGAGTATTCCAAAAAATCCTGCGAAAGAACCACCAGATGGCTTTACAGATGCAAGGAGGAAATGGAAAGACTTAATTCCTTGCATGATACAATAAACAAAAAGCAAATGCTTTTTGGGATAAACCAAGGCTGTACATTTGATGATTTAAGAATGTCGCATATGGAGGAAATAGCAAAGCTTGATTTGGACGGATATGCCATAGGCGGACTTGCGGTGGGCGAACCGGCGGAGGAAATGTATAGAATTATTGAAACGGTTGAACCAATCATGCCGGAGAATAAACCGAGGTATCTTATGGGTGTGGGGACTCCCGAAAATATAATCGAGGCGGTGTATAGGGGAGTTGACCTTTTTGACTGCGTAATGCCAAGCAGGAATGCAAGACATGCGACCTTGTTTACATGGAAAGGCATAATGCACGTTACGAATAAATGCTATACAACAGACCCGAGACCGGTTGACGAGGAATGTGATTGCCCGACGTGCAGGAATTTTTCAAGAAGCTATTTAAGGCATCTTTTTAAAGCGGATGAACAGCTTGCGGGCAGGCTTGCGGTTATGCACAATCTTTATTTTTACAATACGCTGATGGAAAGGATACGCGCGGCAATTGAAAGCGATAATTTTGAAAAATTTCGTGAGAAATATTCACCTCTTCTCAGCACAAGAATTTAATTTAAAATAAGGATAAAGGGATAAGGAAATAAATGGGGTTTATAGAATTATTTTTTATAGCTTTGGGGCTTTCGATGGATGCTTTTGCGGTTTCGGTTACAAACGGAATGTGCGCTAAAAATGTAAAGCTTGGATGGACTTTTATGATTGCCTTGACTTTCGGGCTGTTTCAAGGAATAATGCCTGCGATAGGTTATTTTTTAGGGCAAACCTTTACGGCTTATGTAACACATTTTGACCATGTGATTGCCCTTGTGCTTTTGGGAATTATAGGCGGCAAAATGCTTTTTGAAGCCATAAAGGAAAAAGACAGTGATGCTTGCGATTCAGTGGGGATGAAGCTTACGCTTAATGCACTTTTGGTTCAGGGCCTTGCCACAAGCATAGATGCTCTTGCGGTTGGAGTAAGCTTTTCGGCAATGCGTGCAAATATAGTTGCTTCTGCGGCTTTTATTGCTTTGGTAACCTTTGTATGCTGCTTTGCCGGAGTTTTCATAGGCAAACGCTTTGGCGCAGTACTTACCCGAAAAGCTGAAATTGCCGGCGGAATTATTTTAATAGGCATAGGCTTGAAGATTTTTATAGAACATACTTTTTTTGGCGGATGATATTGAAAAATCGATTTTTTTATGGTAAAATTCATATAATTAATGTTTAAATATTTGAATGGGATTGAGCATTTTGATTAAACTGGCTATTTTTGATTTGGACGGAACACTTGTAAATTCGCTTGAAGATTTGGCGGACGCAGTAAATTATGCCTTGAAAAAGAACGGTTTTCCGCAACATGAAACCGCTAAGTATAAATATTTTGTGGGCGATGGACTGGCAATGCTTATAAAAAGGGTTTTGCCGGAAGAGTTTCGTGATGAAAAAACCGAAGCGGCAATAAAATCCGATTTTGATTTTTATTATAATGAGCATTATTGCGATAAAACAAGGCCTTATGACGGGATTCCGGAGCTTTTAAAGGAACTTAAAGAAAACGGGATAAAACTTGCGGTGGCCTCAAATAAACCTGATGCCTTTGTAAAAATAATAGTAAAATATTTTTTTAAAGATATGTTTGACATTATTTTGGGCAAAACGGATTTGCTCCCAAAAAAGCCGGCTCCGGATATTGCGTTAAAGATAGTGGATGAGCTTGGCGTTGATAAAAATTTCTGTGTTTTTGCTGGTGATTCAAATGTGGATGTCTTGACTGCAAAGAATGCGGGAATAATTTCTGTCGGATGCCTGTGGGGATTTAGGGATTTTGATGAATTGAATCAGGCCGGTGCGGATTACATATTGTCCAAACCTTGTGAAATGCTTGATGTTTTTAATATTAAAAGGGGGATCGACTGATGAATTACAGCATTAAGGAAACAGCGCAAAGATTAAAGGGGTTAAGGGAAAGCCTTGATATTTCGATTGAAGAAATTTGTGAGAAAACTTCAACATCAAAAGAGATTTACGAAAAAATTGAAAACGGGGAAATGGATTTTTCGGTTTCTTTTTTGTATAAATGCGCCGAAGCTTTTGGTGTGGATTTGATTGAAATACTTACCGGAGAAAATCCCAAGCTTAATAAGTATGAGATAGTCAGAAACGGACAGGGACTTCCGATTGAAAGGCGTGAAAGATTTGCCTATCAGCATCTTGCATATCTTTTTAAAGGCAAAAGGATAGAGCCTCTGATGGTTGTAGCGCCATATGAGGAAGAAGCGCAGGACAAACCGATAGTGCTTTCTTCCCATGACGGACAGGAATTTGATTATATTATTGAAGGTTCTCTTAAATGCGTCTTTGGCGATAAAACAGAAATACTTAATGCCGGCGATGCCGTTTATTATGATTCTTCCACTCCGCACGGAATGATTGCCGTTGGAGGTAAAGACTGCAAATTCATGGCTGTCCTTGTGAAGAAATAATTTTGGAGGATATTTTCAATGGAAGTAAAAGATTTGCATAAACAATTTTGCATAGAGGGCTTTGATGAAAACGGACTTTTAAATAAATTCGAGTTGAATTGCCCCGATAATTTTAATTTCGGGTATGACATTATTGATGCAATAGCAAAGCTTGAGCCAAACCGCAGGGCTATGGTATGGTGCAATGAAGCCGGTGAGGAGCATATTTTTACTTATGGCGATTTAATGGAGAAGAGCAATCAAATTGCAAATATGCTGCTTGCTCATGGTGTTGAAAAAGGCGATAAGGTGCTTTGTGTTTTAAAAAGACATTACCAGTTTTGGTTTATAACAATTGCCCTTTGCAAAATAGGAGCTGTTTTGATTCCGGCAACAAACCAGCTCATGGTAAAGGATTATATCTATCGCTTTGAAGCTGCGGGAGTAAAGTACGTTATTGCCACCGCAACAGGTGAAACGGCGGAACATATAGAACAGGCACAGGAATCTTATAACGGCATAAAGGAAAGATTTATTGTAAACGGCAGCCGTGACGGCTGGATTTTGTTTGATGCTGAATTTGAAAAATACGATAAGACTCTTGACAGGCTTCCTACAAAAGTTGATGAGGATATGCTTTTGTATTTTACTTCCGGCACGACGGGATATCCCAAAATGGTTGTTCACAGCTATTATTATCCTGCCGCGCATATAATGACGGCAAAGCATTGGCACAATATAAATGAGGATAGCCTCCATCTTACGATTTCCGAAAGCGGATGGGCGAAATGCATGTGGGGCAAAATGTACGGCCAGTTTGCCCTTGGAGCAAGCATCTTTGTTTATGACTTTGACAGATTTATAGCTGCGGATATTTTAAAGAAGATTCAGGATTATAAAATAACATCATTCTGCGCTCCTCCGACCATGTTCAGATTTTTTATAAAGGAAGGCATTGAAAACTATGACCTTTCTTCGCTTAAATATGCTACCATAGCAGGAGAAGCCTTAAATCCGGAAGTATTCAATAAGTTTTATCAGTATACCGGAATAAAGCTTATGGAGGGGTTCGGACAAACGGAAAGTGTTGTTATAATAGCAAACCAGCCGGGCACGAATCCAAAGCCGGGCTCAATGGGCAAGCCCATGCCTCTTTATAATGTTGATATTGTTGATGAAGACGGCAATAGCGTGCCAAATGGGGAAGTCGGCGAAATAGTTATAAGAACCGACGGAAGAACTCATAAGGGACTTTTTAAGGGATATTATAAAAATGAGGAGGGAACATATTCCTCATGGAATAATAATATTTACCATACCGGCGATACGGCATGGAGGGATGAGGATGGATATATCTGGTATGTCGGAAGAACTGATGATGTAATAAAATCTTCCGGATATAGGATAGGGCCTTTTGAAATAGAAAGCGTGCTTATGGAGCATCCCGCCGTTTTGGAATGCGCTGTTACAGGAGCTAAGGACCCGATAAGGGGAACGGTTGTAAAGGCTACCATTGTGTTGTCAAAGCAATATAAGGATAAGGCTTCGGACGAGCTTGCAAAAGAACTGCAAGAGCATGTAAAAAGGACGACTGCTCCGTATAAATATCCGAGAATAGTGGAATTTGTCGATGAGCTTCCGAAAACCATAAGCGGCAAAATCCGCAGGGTTCAGATTAGGGAACAGGACAATAATAAGCAATAATAAGAAAAATCTCCTTGACTGTAAAAAGTCAAGGAGATTTTTTATATTGGATTTTATTACTTTATTTCAAAAATAGCTTCAAGGCATTTTTTACCTGAAAGTTCCGTGCTTCTTGAATCAGGCTGGGATGGACCGGCATAAATTTTAAATTCTCCGGGCTCTACAAAACGGTTTCCGTTTTCATCAACCACTTCAAAGCATTTGCTTGGGATTTTAAAGCTTACAGCCTTCTCTTCGCCTTTTGCAAGGAAAATCCTTTTAAATCCGCAAAGACTGTGTATTGGAAGGGGATGATTGCTTTGCAAATCTTTTACATAAATTTGCACAACCTCTTCGCCGTCAAAATTTCCTGTGTTCTTTATTTTTACTTCAAGTTCGAGGTCATCGGAAATGCCAATAGTTTTAGAGGGAAGCTTTAAGTCTGAATATTCAAAATTCGTATAGGAAAGACCAAATCCAAACGGATAAAGCGGAATTCCCTTAAAGTAACGGTATGTGCGGTTTTCCATTGAATAATCTTCAAACGCAGGCAAATCTTCAGTTTTTTCGTAAAAAGTTACAGGCAACCTGCCGGATGGAGAAAATTTGCCGAAAATAAGCTCCGCAAGAGCCTTTCCGCCGTGAGCGCCGCTGTACCATGCTTGGATTATGGCATCGCAATGCTTGTCGGCAAAACGCAAATCCATTGCGCTTCCGGTGTTGTTTACAAGGATTACCGGCTTGCCGGTTTCAATAACCGCTTTAAGTAGTATTTGTTGAGATTGCGGGAATTCAAGGCTTACCTTGTCGCCAGCGGCAAAAGAGTTGCCTGTATCGCCCTCTTCGCCCTCAACTGTTGCATCAAGGCCAAGGCAAAGGATTACGACATCGGATTTTTCTGCAACCGTTACTGCTTCTGCAAGCCTGTCGTTTGCCCAGGCAAGGTTGCTTGTCCTGTCTGAGAAAAGATGGCAGCCTTCGGAGTAAAGCACGCGGATTCCTTCCTGCCATGCCATATCCTGTATGCCCATAAGGTTTGTTGTGTAGCGTGATGCCGTTCCAAAATAATTTCCTACAAGCGCGCCTATGTTGTTTGCATTTGGGCCTATTACGCCTATTGTTTTTATATTTTCTTTTTTAAGCGGCAAAATTCCATTGTTTTTAAGGAGCACGAGGGATTTTCTGCTCATTTCAAGTGAGGCTTCATTGTGTTCTTTGCTGTCATTGACTTCGTATGGGATTTTATTGTATTCGCAGTTTTCATCAAAAAGTCCAAGTTTAAAGCGCGTTGTGAATGCTCTTATCGCTGCTGCGCGGATTTGCTCTTCAGTTACAAGGCCTTCTTCATATGCCTGCATAAGATGGAGATAAGTAACTCCGCAGTTTATGTCGCAACCGTTTTTAAGGGCAAGAGCAGCGGATTCCGGAGCAGTTTTTGTAACCATATGCCTTGTATGGAAATCCCTTATTGCCCAGCAATCCGAAACGAAATGCCCTTTAAATCCCCATTTTTTCACAAGTATTTCTTGGATGAGCGTTTTGCTTCCGCAGCAAGGTTCGCCGTTTGTGCGGTTGTATGCTCCCATGACAGCTTCAACGCCGCCTTCTTTTACACAAGCTTCAAAGGCGGGAAGATAGGTATCCCACATATCCCTTGGAGAGGCTTTTGCATCAAATTCATGCCTTAAAGCTTCAGGCCCGCTGTGTACGGCATAGTGCTTTGCGCATGCAGCGGCCTTCATGTATTCTCCATCGCCTTGAAGTGCTTTTATGTATGCAACTCCAAGCCGGGATGTTAAAAACGGGTCCTCGCCGTAGGTTTCATGGCCGCGTCCCCATCTCGGGTCGCGGAAAATATTTATGTTTGGCGCCCAGAATGTCAGACCCTTGTAGATATCCCTGTCGCCTTTTTTGGATTGTTCGTTGTATTTTGCACGTGCTTCATCAGCGATAATTTCCGCCATTTTTGCAACGGAATTTTCATCAAAGGTTGCCGCCATGGCAATCGCCTGAGGAAACATTGTTGCGGTTCCGGCCCTTGCGACGCCGTGAAGGGCTTCATTCCACCAGTTATAAGCAGGAATGCCGAGCCTTTCTATTGCCGGAGCGTCATATCTTAGCTGGGATGCCGCTTCTTCGAGCGTCATTTTTGAAACAAGTTCTTTTGCTTTTTGTCTGAAAAGTTCATAATTTTCCTTGTAGCTTTTCATAAGATACCTCTTTTTAATTTAAATTTCAAATTTTACATGGAGCAAATTTTATAATTATTATTTTTGTTTTTGCTGCAAATTCAAAATAAAATTATTATGGGAGCAGTAAATTGGCAGTTTTATTTTGATTTTTCCAATGTTTACAATTGCCATTATTATAATATACTTACAAATTTAAATCAATGTAATTTTTAGCGCTTTTAATTTGATTTTTTAATATAATTGGATTTAAGTTAAAATGATTTTTTATTTCATTGGTATTTTTCAGCCTTTTTGGTATATTGCAGTCAGGTGTTGCATTCAGAATATAAAATTTTCCGCATGTTTTCACCTTTGAAATTGATTTTTTATCTTAATAATGTTATCATTAAAATAAATTCAGTTCCATATAAAAAATTTATTTAATTTGTAGATTTTAAATGCAAAATTAGTTTTCAAAAGGCTGGTTTGAATGGAAAGAAACGACAATTACAAATATGTTCTTGAAAATCCCAAATATTATGACCTTGAATACATTTCTGCGTATATATTGATTTCAATTTTCAGGGAGGCCACTCCTGAATGGGGAATAGGGGAATCTTTTTGCGATTTTACTGATATAACCTATATTCTGGATGGCGAAGCAACTTATGTTGTGAACGATGTTGCATATGAAGTAAAAAAAGGCGATTTAATTTGCATTCCTCATGGAAGCAAGAGGAAAGCTTTTACAAATGCTAAAAATCCAATGAAAAGCTTTGCCGTAAATGCTTTTTTATTTAATTTCAGCGGCAGTTCCGGAGATATTGTAGACCTGCCTTTGCCGATAGTTTCAAAGCTGCCGAATCCAAGCCGAGTTATAGAGCTTTTTAAAGAACTTAACCATGATTGGATGGAAAAAAGGAGCGGGCATATATTAAAATGCCGCGCAATTTTAATGATGATTCTGCATGAAATTTTGGAGCAGCTTTATTTTCCGGATTCACCTGCGTTTATGGACTTAAGGGTGGCAAAAATGGTTGAATACATAAATAAAAATTACGCCCGAAAGATAACCGTAAACAGTCTTGCCGAAATGTGGAATTTAAATCCGGTATATCTTGGCGTATTGTTTAAAAATAATATGAATGTAAGCATAAAAAGGTATTTGAATACTGTTCGCGTAAATGAGGCGGAAAAGCTTCTTGCACAAGGGGAAACTGCCGCAAGGACAGCCGAGCTTTGCGGTTTTGAGGATGTTTTTTATTTCAGCAAGGTTTACAAAGAAATCAAAGGATGTCCCCCTTCTTTGGCAAGGAAAAAGAAATAGTAAAAAAGGTAAATATGGTTAAGTAGAATTTAGTTGTTTTAAATTCTTTTTACTAAATATTAACAAATATGTACTGGAAGATGTAATGCGGCCAAAGGAATAGAATGGTAAATTTTAATTACTATAGATTTCAAAGATAAAGGTGAGAAATTATGAACATTTCATACGATGGAAAGTTAGTGGACAAAATATTAAAAATTGAAAAAGATGAGTGTTTATGTAAAGGTATTAAAAGAAGGTTTTTGCTTGATATTAAATTGAAAAATAAAGATAATGAAAAGCCAGTAGTTGTAATAGCAATGAATCCGAGTAAAGCAGATGAAGTGGTTTCTGATAGGACTATTAATAAAATAATAAAATACATATATTATAATGAAAAGACTAAAGAATATGGAAGGATATTAATTTTAAATTTATTTGTGGCTTATGCAAGTAATCCAGAAGAAATTAACAATTTAATAAATAAATCAAATTTTAATTATGTTGCTGGAAATGATAAAAAAGAAGACGATAGCGTGATAACAAATAATGATTATATTATAAAAACAAATACTAAGGATCCTCTGAATAAATCACCTTATTCCAGCCTTTGAATGAAATAAAATGGGTTTTTATGGAGTTTAAGAGATAAAAACGGTCTTTTAGGCTATTTTAT
>JAIHAL010000018.1 GCA_020054675.1 Oscillospiraceae bacterium | reverse complement strand
TATGCTTGGCTAATCATTTTTCTTTAAATTCAAAAGCTTTCGCTTTTGGAATCTCAAGGGTTCTTCTTTGCAGTACATTGTTCAATTTTCAAGGTCCTCGACACTCTCTTGAAGTTCTCTCTCCTCAAGAGCGCTTTGCTATTTTATCACATCTTTTCGCTTTTGTCAAGCACTTTTTTAAAGTTTTTTTCTTCCAAACTCTTTCGCGCTTTTCATTAGGCTTCTAAGACGCAACTTTTATATTTTATCACTTTCTTTTGAGTTTGTCAAGTGCTTTTTTCGAGGTTTTTTATTCCTCTCACCAGCCTCTCGACCTCTCACCCTCCCAGCCGTTATCTCACGGCCCCACGAAAGCGACTTGATTATATTAGCATAATTTTTTTTGTTTGTCAATAGATTTTTCCCTTTTTTCAAAAAATAATTATAACGGATGTCAAGAAACAGAATAAACTCCACCATCAACCCTGACATCCGAATAAAATTATTTTAATTTATAAACATTTATCTTTACACCGGGCACATTGCTGTCCAACGGCATAAGGCTTCCTACAAAAACGCCGCTTTGCAGCCAAGCATATTTTTCGGATTGCACTTGAAATCTTGGCGTTGTCTTTATAAAATCGTTTTGGGTAAAATCAATATACCCCTCGTTTTCAACAGAAATATAATCTCCGTCATCTGTTTGAATGGCATATTTTGCAAGCAAATGCGATAATTTATCATTTACTGTTACATTCCAGTCATATCCACCAGGGATTACTTTGCCTTTTATGCCTTTGCCTGAAAAAGTACCGCCGGTAATCGGAATAAGTCTAAGAAAACCCTCTGAAGTCATTCCGACTTCTTTTGCTTCTCCAATTTCGACATTAAGTTCAAGAACCAGTTCTGCTTCCAACTGCATATGCTTTGCCGCCTTTTATCCAAGAGCCCAAATAATGGCCTTTTCTATGTATTCATCCCAGAATCTCCAATCATGCACTCCCGGCCCCTCAACATAAGTATGCTCTATGCCGCTGGAAGTTAAAAAATCATGATATGCGCGGTTTTGGGCAATAAGAAAATCCTCAGTTCCGCAAGCCATATATATTGAAGGAATTTCCTTGCCTTCCTTTTTCAAATTTTCCGCCAGAGCTTCCGGGTCCCTATCGCTGCCGACAACTTCGTTCAAGTCGCCAAAAACTCTTCTATAATAGCCATAGTCGGCAATCGGGCCTTTAAAGTCCGCCGGCATTCCGGAAATATCGCGAATTATCAATGCTGAGGACAGCGCAATGATTTTCCCGAAATTGAAGTTGTATTTAAGGCCGGTATGGATTGCTCCATATCCGCCCATGGAAAAACCGCCCACGAAAGTATCTTCCCTTTTATCGGAAATCGGGAACATTTTGCGGGTAAATTCCACAAGCTCTGCTCCTACATATTCTCCATGCAGTTCCGCTTTGTCGGTATCATCAAGATAAAAATTATTTTCACCCGATGGCATGAAAACGGCAATTCCATATTTTGAGGAAAGCTCTTGTATTCTTGAACCGCATATCCAGTCCATATGGTTTCCCGAATAGCCATGCAAAAGGTATATTGCCTTGAAAGGTGTTTTAGGCTGCTCCTCGCCCCATGCATCAAGCGGAACAAGCGCATTGAACATAGTAAGCCTCTTTAACGATTTTGAATAAAAATTCACCTGCAAAAAAGCCATTTTATTCGCTCCCTTTTATTTAAAATTTTAAACTTACTTTCATTTTATCTCCCACTTGCTTAAAAATCAATGTCTCACAAAAAATTAAGAATGTTCACTAAAAAGCACACTAGCCCTTTACTACATCCATAAAAAAACAAATGCCTCGCGGAAAATTATCCGCAAGGCATATTAGTTTATAAAATAATTATCCCATCAGTTTAACCATTACCGCTTTTTGGGCATGCAGGCGGTTTTCAGCCTCATCAAAAATTTCTGTGGCATGTTCTTCAAAGACCTTTGTAGTTATTTCTTCTTCCCTGTGGGCCGGCAGACAGTGCATAACCATTGCATCCGGCTTTGCCGCAGCCATAACCTCATCATTTACCTGATAGCCCTTAAATGCAATTATACGCTTTTCGCGCTCAGCCTCGTGACCCATTGATGCCCAAACGTCAGTAATTACCACATCGGCATCCTTTGCGGCTTCAAGCGGCTTGTCGGTAAGCTCAAAGCACTTGAAATCCTTTGCAAAATCAAGCACGGTTTTATGCGGCTCATAGCCTTTCGGACAGGCGGCGCTGACGCTCATGCCAACCTTAAGCCCGCCCACAATAAGTGAATTTGCCATGTTGTTTCCATCGCCTATATAGCAAAGCTTAAGCCCGTCAAGCCTGTTTTTGTACTCGCGTATGGTCATAAGGTCCGCAAGGACTTGACATGGGTGGCTGAAATCCGTAAGCCCGTTTATTACAGGGATATTTCCGTATTCGGCAAGCGCCTCAACCTCCGCCTGGTCGTAAGTGCGTATCATAATGCCGTCAATATACCTTGAAAGAACCCTTGCCGTATCCTGAACAGGTTCTCCCCTGCCTATCTGCAAATCGTTTGCCGAAAGGAAAAGCGGATAGCCTCCAAGCTGGTACATTCCCACTTCAAAGGATACGCGCGTTCTGGTGGATGCCTTCTGGAAAATCATCCCCAAAGTCTTTCCCCTTAAATGCGGATGCGGTATGCCGTGTTTAAGCTCATATTTAAGCTGGTCGGCAAGATTTAAAATATCCGTTATCTCCTCTTTTGACAAATCAAGCATTTTGAGCAGATGTTTCATTCTTATTCACTCCGTTCGTGTTATTTTAAAAGCTTTTCAAGTATATCTATCCCTTTGTCTATTTCTTCATAAGAAATTGTAAGCGGAGGGAGCATTCTCAGCTTTTCCTTTGCCGTCAAAAGCAAAAGGCCGTTTTCAAGTGCCACCTGAACAATTTCCGGCGCCTTTTTGGTTTTAAGAGAAATCCCAAGCATAAGCCCCATTCCGTCAACAGCCTCAACTTCCGGAATTTTCAAAAGCTTTTCCTTTATATAATCCCCTTTTTGCTTTACCTCAGCAAGAAAATCCCCGCTTGAAAGGCGCTCCAGCACCGTCATACCTCCGGCGCAGGAAATCGGGTTACCCCCGAAAGTCGAACCATGCGTGCCCTTTGAAAGCACATCGCAGCATTTTTCGTCCGCAAGGCAAACCCCAATCGGCACTCCGCCCGCAAGGCCCTTTGCAAGGGTGGTTATGTTTGCCCTGACTCCAAATTGCTCCCCGGCAAGGAAAGTTCCCGTCCTGCCGACTCCTGTCTGCACCTCGTCAGCAATTGCAAGGATATCCTTTTCTTTGCAGATTTTAAAAATCTCATCCACAAAGTCCTGATTAAGCGGAACAACTCCGCCCTCGCCCTGAATGTATTCAAACATTATCGCGCAAACGCTGTCGTCAATCTTTGAACGCAAATCCTCGATGTCGTTTGCCTTTGCATAAATAAATCCCTCAACAAACGGGAAAAAGTAATTATGAAAAACATCCTGCCCCGTTGCGGAAAGGGTGCAAAGCGTTCTGCCGTGGAACGAATTCACAAGCGTGATTATATTGTGTCTTCCTTTGCCATATTTGTCAAAGCTGTATTTCCTTGCAAGCTTTATGGCGCATTCGTTTGCTTCGGCTCCGGAATTGCCAAAAAACATCTTTGAGTATCCCGTCATCCGGCAGAGCTTCTCGGCAAAATCCGCCTGAATTTCGGTATAGTAGTAATTTGATGTGTGCTGGAGCTTCCTTGCCTGAGCGCATATTGCCTCAACCCATGCCTCATCGCAGTATCCAAGGGAATTCACACCTATCCCGCTGCCGAAATCCACATAATTTTTCCCGTTTTCATCGGTTCCCGTCCTGCCGTTCCCGCTTTGAAGCACAAGGTCATACCTGCCGTATGACGGCATTATGTGGCTGTTGAAACGCTCTATCGTGTTCATAAAAAATCATCTCCCAAAAGCCGCAAATCAAATGAATTGCGTGCCTATCCCCTCGTTTGAAAGCAGTTCTATCAAAATTGAATGCGGTATCCTGCCGTCGATTATTGAAGTCCTTGAAACTCCGCGCCTTACCGCCTCGACGCAGCAGTCTATTTTCGGAATCATCCCGCCCGATATTATCCCCTGCCTTTTAAGGAAAGGCACTTCGCTTACCTGAACGGTCGGGATAAGCGTTGACGGGTCGTTTTTATCCTTTAAAAGCCCCACTATATCGGTCATAAGTATGAGGTTTTCCGCTTTGAGCTCGGCGGCAATCCTTGCCGCGGCGGTATCGGCATTTATGTTGTAGGTTTGCCCGTCCTCATCGCACGCAACGGTTGCTATAACGGGGATGTACCCGTTGTCAAGAGCGTCCGTTATCGGCTTTGTGTTGACTTTTACTATTTCGCCGACAAATCCAAGGTCCGGCTCGCTTTTCATCTTTTCGGCAATGAGCATCTGCCCGTCAATCCCGCAAAGTCCGAGTGCATTGCCCTTATGCTGGGCAAGCAGTGAAACAAGCTCCTTGTTCACCCTTCCTGAAAGCACCATCTTCACCACGTCAACGGTTGCCTCATCGGTATATCTTAGCCCGTTGATGAATTTGCTTTCAATCCCAAGCTTTGAAAGCATTTCGTTTATTTCCGGCCCTCCGCCGTGCACAAGCACAACCTTTATGCCAACAAGCGAAAGCAGCACGATATCGCTCATTACGGCCTGTTTAAGCTCGTCGTTTGTCATAGCGTTCCCGCCGTACTTAACAACTACTATTTTGTTGTTGTATTTTTGTATATAAGGCAGCGCGTCAATAAGTACCTTTGAGCGCATGCTGTTTGATATTTCGTTCATTTTGCTTCCCCTCAGCTTCTGTAATCCCCGTTGATTTTAACATAGTCATAAGTAAGGTCGCATCCCCATGCAACAGCGCTTTCATCCCCGTCGCAAAGCTCCACAAGTATCTGTATCTCGTCCTCTGCAAGCACAACCTTTGCAAATTCCTCCGAAAAATCAATTCCGGAGCCGTTTCTGCATACATCAATCCTGCCTGCCTTTGACGCAAGCGAAACATTCACCTTGCTTATGTCAAAATCAGCATCCGCATAGCCTATTGCGCAGAGCACCCTGCCCCAGTTTGCATCCTCGCCGAACATTGCCGCTTTGAAAAGGCTGGAGGTAATTACCGACTTTGCAACCTTTTCGGCGGTTTCTTCATCATTTGCGCCGGTGCAGACACATTCAAGGAGCTTTGTCGCCCCCTCGCCGTCACGGGCAATTTCCTTTGAAAGCGTCATCATGATGGTGTAAAGGTTGCTTTTGAAGATTTCAAAATCCTCACAATCATCCTTTATTTCGGAATTCCCCGCAAGACCGTTTGCCATTATGCAGGCCATGTCGTTTGTGGAGGTATCACCGTCCACGCTGACGCGGTTGAATGTCCTTTTGGTCACGGCAGAAAGCGCCCTGCCAAGCATTTCTCCCGAAATTGCCGCATCCGTAGTCATAAAGCAAAGCATTGTCGCCATGTTGGGATGTATCATTCCGCTGCCCTTTGCAATTCCGCCTATCCTGCAAAGCTTTCCGCCAAGCTCAAATTCAACCGCGACTTCCTTTTTGCGCAAATCCGTCGTCATGATTGCCCTTGCGCAGGCATCGCTGCCGTCCTTGCCCGCATCAAGCTTTTTAGCAAGCGCTTCGGCATTTTCCTCAATGGGCTTTATGTTTAAAATCTGCCCTATAACCCCCGTTGATGCCACTATAACATCCTTGGGATTTATATTCAGCGCCTTTGCGGCAATCTCGCACATCCTCCATGCTTTTTCCTCGCCGTCCGCATTGCATGTGTTTGCGTTTGTGGAATTAACTATAACCGCCCTTGCCTTTCCGTCTTCAAGGTTTCTTTTCGTCACAAGTATCGGAGCGCCCTTTACCTTGTTTTGAGTGTAAACTGCCGCCGCGGAGCAGATTTTTTCCGAATAAATCATTCCCACATCATTTTTGTTGGGGTTCCTGCTGAGTCCGGTATGCATTCCGCTTGCCGAAAATCCCTGAGGAGCGCATACTCCTCCTTCTATAAACTTAAACTGTTCCATCTTATAAAACTCTCCAAGCAATTATTCAAGTCCTGTTTTTTCATCAATGCCCATCATTATGTTCATGCACTGCACTGCCGCGCCGGAAGCACCTTTGCCAAGATTGTCAAGCCTTGCGCATAAAAGTATGTGCTCGTCATTTCCAAAAACAAAAATCTGCATATGGTTCGTGCCGGCAAGTGAATTTGCCGCCATAAATCCGTCTTCAAGCACTCCCTCGCCCATAAAAGGCATTGTTTTCACAAAATATTCATTTTGGTAATGCTCTTTCATGATTTCCCAAATGTGCTCAGCCGAAGTCATTTTGTAAAGCGCCCTTTTTATAAGCGGCACCGAAACAATCATCCCGTTGAAATAATCATCCACTATCGGATTGAACATCGGCTTATAGGAAAGTCCGGAAATGACCTGCATTTCCTTTTGATGCTTATGGTTTTGCGAAAGGGCATAAAATCTCGGCGAAAAGAATTCGCTCGGCTTATCCGGAGCCTCATAGCGCTCTATCATCTTTTTGCCGCCGCCGCTGTATCCGCTTACCGCATAGCAGCTTACCGGCTGGTGGGGAGCTATTATCCCCGCCTCAACAAGAGGATACACAATGGCTATGAACCCGCTTGCATAGCATCCCGGCACTGCAACCCTCTTTGAGGAAGCAATCTTTTCCCTGTGTCCCTTTGAAAGCTCCGGAAAGCCGTATGCCCAAGCGGAATCGGTCCTGTGAGCCGTAGAGGCGTCAATTATTTTTACATCCGGATTTTTAACAAGCGAAACGGATTCCCTTGCCGCATCGTCCGGAAGGCAAAGGAACACATAATCCGCCTCATTTATAAGCCTTGCCCTTTCAGACGGGTCCTTCCGCTTATCTTCATCTATAAGCAGAATTTCAATATCGTCCCGCCCCTCAAAGCGCTCATATATTTTAAGTCCGGTAGTTCCTTCCTTTCCGTCTATAAAAACCTTATGCTTCATTTTCCTTTTCCTCTTTTTGCAATTTTTTCATTACAAAATCAATCTGCATTTTCACCGCATCCGGCGCAGGCCCGCCGGGAACGTTCCTGCCGTTCACGCAGGCTTCAAGCTTTATTGCATCGTAAACATCGCCCTCAAAGGCATGAGAAAGCTTTTTGTATTCTTCAAGCGGCAAAGTTTCCAGCGTAAGCCCATTGTCTATGCAAATTGCCACCAACCTTCCGGTGATTTTATAGGCATCCCTGAACGCAAGGCCTTTCTTTACAAGATAATCCGCGCAGTCAGTTGCATTTATAAAGCCTCTTGCAGCGGCATTCCTCATGTTTTCTTTAAGCACCTTCATGGTTTTAAGCATTGGAATGAAAGTGGATACACAAAGCTTTGCCGTATCAAGCGCATCAAAGACCGCTTCCTTATCCTCCTGCATATCCTTGTTGTAGGCAAGCGGAAGCCCCTTCATCATGGTGAGCAAGGTTATCAAATCTCCGTAGACCCTGCCCGTCTTTCCCCTGACAAGCTCGGCTATGTCAGGATTTTTCTTCTGCGGCATTATCGAAGAGCCCGTTGCATAGGCATCGTCAAGCTCAATGAATTTAAACTCCCACGAACACCAAAGGATGATTTCCTCCGAAAGCCTTGAAAGGTGCATCATAAGTATTGAAAGCGCCGCCGAAAGCTCTATGCAAAAATCCCTGTCAGAAACGCCGTCAAGGCTGTTTTGCGTTATATCTTCAAATCCAAGCGCCTCGCAAACCATCCGCCTGTCTATCGGATATGTCGTCGAGGCCAGCGCCCCGCTGCCAAGCGGCATAAAATCCATCCTGCCGCAAGCATCCGAAAGCCTGCCGATATCCCTTAAAAACATCTGGGCATAGGCCATGAGATGGTGCGCAAATGTTATCGGCTGCGCCCTTTGCAAGTGGGTATATCCCGGCATCACCGTTTCAAGGTGCTCGGAGGCAATCCCGCAAAGCGTTTTCACAAGCTCCTTAACAAGCGCTGTGATTTCCTTTGCTTCATGCTTTAAATACATCCTTATGTCAAGCGCAACCTGGTCATTCCTGCTTCTTGCGGTATGCAGCCTCTTTCCTGCATCCCCGATTCTCTCGGTAAGCTCTGCCTCCACAAACATATGGATGTCCTCGGCGCAAGGGTCAAACTGCAGCTTTCCGCTTTCAATATCTGAAAGAATCCCTTTTAACCCCTCAATGATTTTTCTGCTTTCCTCTTTGTCTATTATTCCGGTTTCGCCAAGCATCCCCGCATGCGCTATGGAGCCTTCTATGTCCTGTCTGTACATCCTTGCGTCAAAGGAAATTGAGGAGTTAAAGTCATTTACCTTTTCATCCACTTCCTTTGAAAACCGCCCCGCCCAGAGCTTTTTTGCCATCTTTACCATTCCTTTGCAGCATTTGAAATCTCAAATAAAAATCATGGGCGAACAGCGTCCGCCCGAAACAAAGCAAATTATTTTCCGCGCTTTTCGTCAAGCTTTGCCTTAACCTTTATCGGCAGGCCAAAGAGGTTGATAAATCCCGTTGCGTCGGCTTGATTGTAAACATTGTCCTCATCAAACGTTGCAACTTCCTCGTCATAAAGGGTATAAGGCGAAGTAACTCCGGCATTGATTATATTGCCCTTGTAAAGCTTGAGCTTTACATCTCCGGTAACTGTTTCCTGAGTCTTGTCGACAAAAGCGGAAAGAGCCTCCCTCAAAGGAGTGTACCACTGTCCGTTGTAAACCAAATCCGCAAATTCAATTGCAACCTTTTGCTTGAATCTGCTCGTCATCTTGTCAAGACAGATTGTTTCAAGCACTTCATGCGCATGATAAAGGATTGTTCCTCCGGGTGTTTCATAAACTCCCCTCGACTTCATGCCGACAAGCCTGTTTTCAACAAGGTCTGCAATGCCTATTCCGTTTGCTCCGCCGATTTCATTAAGCTTTTTTATGAGCTCCACTCCGCCCATCTTGACGCCGTTAAGCGCAACCGGAATTCCCTTTTCAAAGCTTATCGTAACGTATGTCGCCTTGTCGGGAGCCTTTTCAGGAGAAACCCCAAGCTCCAGAATCTTGTCGTAGTTCGGCTCGTTTGCCGGATTTTCAAGGTCAAGTCCCTCGTGCGAAAGATGCCAGAGGTTCAAGTCCTTTGAATAATTTGTTTCACGCGTTATATTAAGCGGAATGTTGTGCGCCTCGGCATAATCTATTTCCTCGTCGCGGGATTTTATATTCCATATCCTCCACGGAGCGATAATCTTCATATCCGGCGCAAAAGCCTTTATAGTAAGCTCAAAGCGGACCTGGTCGTTTCCCTTTCCTGTGCAGCCGTGGCAGATTGCGTCCGCGCCCTCAGCCTTTGCTATTTCAACTATCCTCTTTGCTATAATCGGGCGTGCAAAGGAGGTTCCCAAAAGATACCTGTTTTCGTAAACGGCCTGTGCTTTAAGTGTCGGGAAAATAAACTCGTTTACAAAAACATCCTTTAAATCTTCAATATATATCTTTGAAGCGCCGGTCTTAATTGCCTTTTCCCTAAGGCTTTCAAGCTCCTTGCCCTGTCCGACGTCAGCAGCAACGGCAATAACCTCGCAGCCCTCGTAATTTTCTTTAAGCCATGGAATGATTATTGAAGTATCAAGTCCTCCGGAATATGCAAGGACAACCTTTTTAATTTTTTCAGCCATAATATATTTCCTCTTTTCGTTAGCTTTTAGTAATAAGCATATTATACACGATTATACGCTTTTGTCAAGGGTTTATGCAAATTTTCTTGAATATTTTTTGTTTTTATGCATTTTTTACTGTATATTTTATGATTTTATACAATCATTTTACGGATGCGGCTTCCCTTCGCGGTATGCCTGCATTATATCCTTAAAAATTTCGCCATTTGACGGAGGAGTCCAAGTTATTGCATTTGCTCCCGCCTCAATCGTTTTTAAAATGCTCTCGTCGGTAGGTCCTCCGGTGGCTATTATGGGAACATCAGGGAAAGATGCCCGTATCTTTGCCACAACATCAGCCGTCTTTGCCGCCGCCGAAACGTTAAGTATCGTTGCGCCGGATTTAAGCCTTTCGCCTATATCTTCGTTTTCATTGACAACCGTCACCACAACGGGGATATCTATTGCCTTTGAAACCATTTTTAAGACTTCATTTGAGGTCGGAGCATTCACCACAACTCCCATAGCGCCTTGAAATTCGGCGTGCAAGGCAAGGTTGTAAACTCTTATCCCCTGCGTAAGTCCTCCGCCAACTCCCGCAAAAACGGGTATATCTGCCGCAAGCATAAGCGCTTGGGTGATTATCGGCTGCGGAGTAAACGGATAAACCGCAATTACCGCATCTGCGTTCACATTTTTTATTATGCTTACATCGGTTGAAAAAACAAGCGATTTTATAAGCTTTCCAAAAATTTTTATGCCGCTGCATTCCGAAATGACTTCCGGAACTCTAAGAGCAAATTTTCTCAAAGTCCCGCTTACCTGCGGCGGGATTCTTTTTTCCATAGCTTTCTGACCTCCTTTGGAAAATCCTTAAAAACATTATACTTCCTATCAGGAAAATATACAAGCAGAACGCCGGAAATATTTGATTTTTAGAAAAAATATGGTATACTTATTTTAAACTCAATATGAAAGGGGATTTAAAAAATGCCGTTTAAAAAAATAGACATTTCTTCCTTTGAACTCAATCCTTTTAAGAGAATCGGCGAAGAATGGTTCCTGCTTTCCGCCGGAAAAGAGAATGACTTCAACACAATGACCGCCGCATGGGGCGGAATGGGCGTAATGTGGAACAGGAACGTCTTTACCGCAGTTATAAGGCCTTCAAGACATACATTTAAATTCATGGAGGAAAATAATAAATTTTCCGCCTGCTTTTTCGGAAATTCAAACCGCGATGATTTAAAGTACTGCGGTTCACATTCCGGAAGGAACGAGGACAAAATCTCTCACACAAGCCTTAATCCGGTATTCATTGACGGCGTTCCCGCTTTCGAGGAAGCAAAGACAATTTTTATCTGCAAAAAAATCTACCGCGGAGAAATAGATGAAAACAGCTTTATAGACAACAGCCTTTTTGAATACTACAAATCAGATACATTCCACGTTGTATTCATCGGTGAAATACTTGAAATCCTTGAAAAAGAATAAAAAAATGGCATCCATGGCATTTACGCCGCGGATGCCGATTTTTTCTTTTGCCTATTGAGCCATTACAAGATTTTTGAATTTAAGCCTTAATTTATCGGTAATAAGAGCTATAAATTCGCTGTTTGTAGGCTTGCCCTTGCCGGTGTTCACGGTATAGCCGAAAAAGGCGTTAAGAGTGTCTATATCTCCTCTGTCCCAGGCGATTTCAATGGCGTGGCGTATTGCCCTTTCAACCCTTGATGACGTGGTTGAAAATTTCTTTGCAACGGTCGGATACAAAACCTTTGTTACGCTTTCAAGCATTTCGCTGTCGTAAACCGAAAGCAAAATAGCCTCCCTGAGATAATGATAGCCCTTTATATGCGCCGGAACGCCTATCTGATGGATAATGTCGGTTATAATTACTTCCATATCCTCGGTTTCGGAATTTTTGGAAATAAGTATTCCGCCGCTTCCGCATACGGCAAGAATTCTGTCGGCAAGGGTTTTCATCTCATAGGGTTTAAGCATATAAAAGCTTGCGCCGTTTTCCATAAGCTGCTTTTCCATAAAAGGATTGTCATAAGCAGTGGAAACGATAAATTTAGGCTTTTTGTAAATTCCAGCCGATGTCTTTTTCATAAGCTCAATCGCGTCAAGGTGCGGAAGAACCGCGTCAATGATGACAACATCCGGAGCCTCGGTTTTTATGGCATCAAATATTGCCTGTCCGTCTTTCGGTCTTGTTGAAACCAAAAAGCCGCAGCTCCTTAAATAATTTGCCGTTGCTATGCCGCTTTCCATGCTGTCGTCGCCAATTAACACTTTAATTTTACCTGACATGATTAAAACCTCCGTATGTATTTTTATTACTTCCATATTTTACCATAAATAATTTTGTTTTGCAATAGTTTTTCTCAAACTTTAACAAAATTTGTCAGCATGGTTTTAGACATTTTTAGACACTGTTTTAACAACTCATGATGTGTTAATATTATAATGTTTTTATTTTTATAATGTCAATAGCAAAATCTTATTTTTTACCAAAAAAATCGGAAAAAAACATGTTGTTTTTTCGAAAATAACTATTAAATCTTTTAAACTGCTTTTTTAATGGGGGGGACGCTGTCCTTTTAGTAGTTAGTTGTTAGAAGTTAGACGTTAGTTTTTGTTCTTTTAATTTTTAAGAGGTGGGACGCTGTCCCCCCTTCTTAATTTTTAAATATATTTATGTTTTTGAATCCCCCCTGCTTCCTTTTTGTCCGGCAACAAAAAGGAAGCAAAAAATGCCTGATTTTTGCGTCCTCGTCCGCCTATTCATTTAGAAGTTAGAGATTAGAGGTTAGAAATTAGAGTTGGATATTTTTACATTAAGGGTCTTATTTTAATTTTCCATTATATAACATCTAACGTCTAACAACTAACGACTAAAAGGGCAACGGACGCCACGCATCCGCTTATGCCCTGCTCGGCGAATGACGGCTACAAAATATTGACCTGCTTTTCGCCTCGGTGCTCACCACTCCAATTTTACGACGAAAAGCAGGTCTTTTTCTTAATTTGCCTTAGCAACCTTATTAGCGGAAAATCTTTTCTTATTAAGCAAAATAAGCTGCTTCCTTGGGTTCGTAAGTACTATTCTTTTTTGTCTTTAACTGAGTAAGACGTGGAATCTTCAAGAAAAGCAGCCGAGCTTTGTCGTGCAGGGCGCAAGCGATAGCGTGGCGCCCGTTGCCGAAAAGCCGGCGGAATAAGACA
>JAIHAL010000010.1 GCA_020054675.1 Oscillospiraceae bacterium | reverse complement strand
TCCGGCAACAAAAAGGAAGCAAAAAATGCCTATTTTATATGTCTTATTCCGCCGGCTTTTCGGCAACGGGCGCCACGCTATCGCTTGCGCCCTGCACGACAAAGCTCGGCTACTTTACTTGAAGATGCCACGTCTTACCAAGTTGAAGACAAAAAAGAATAGCACTTAAGAACCTCGGAAAGCACCTTATTTCGCTTAATAAGGAAAGATTTTCCGCAAAATAAGGTTATTAAGACAAGTAAATAAAAAGACCTGCTTTTCGTCATAAAATTGGAGTGGTGAGCACCAAGGCGAAAAGCAGGTCATATTTTGTAGCCGTCATTCGCCGAGCAGGGCACAAACGAATGTGGCATAAAAAGCCCCGCAGGGCGGCGTCTTTTGCCTACTTTTCTTCGCTGGTGAAGAAAAGTAGGCAGGGGGGATTTAAAAACATAAATATATTTAAAAAATAAGGAGGGGGACAGCGTCCCCCCCTTTTAAATTTAATAAAAAGGATATTTTTTGCCTTGAAAACTGTTCCGCCGGACAAATTCTTTGTCTATTTCATTCATTACGACAAATTTTTTAAGGCTCCAAAGCGGGCCTATAAGGGTTTCCTTGTTGCCGTCGCCGGTAACACGCTGGATTATTACCTCTTTGCGGAAAAGCTCTATCTGGTCGCATACGATTTGAACGTAATCTTCAAGCGACAATAAGGAAAATTCGCCTCGCAGGTACTCATCCGCAATTCTTGTGCCCTTTATGACGTGCAGAAGATGGATTTTAATGCTGTGCAGGTCAAGACGCGAAAGCTCCCTTGCCGTTTCCAGCATCATTTCGTGGGTTTCGCCGGGAAGTCCGTTTATTATATGTGCGCAGACATTTATTCCGCGGCCATGAAGCTTTTCATATCCTTTTAAAAAATCGGAATAAGTATGGCAGCGGTTTATGCGTTCGCCGGTAATATCATGCACGGTTTGCAAACCAAGCTCCACGGTAAGATATGTGCGCTTTGAGAGCCCGGCAAGATAATCGGCAACGTCATCCTCAATGCAATCCGGTCTTGTTGCAATGCTGAGCCCCACGACGTCTTCCTGCGCAAGGGCGGATTCAAAAAGTTCCCGCAGTTTTGGCAGTGGGGCATAGGTGTTTGTGTTTGCCTGAAAATAGGCAATGTATTTTCCGCTCCATTTGCTTTCCATCTTGTTTTTTACTTCCTCAAATTGTTCGGGGATGGAGAGCAGTGGATTTCCGGCAAAATCGCCGCTTCCCGCCGAACAGTAAGAGCATCCGCCGATTCCCTTGCTGCCGTCTATGTTTGGACAGGTAAGGCCTGCATTAAGCGAAACCTTAAATACCTTTCCTCCGAAACGGTGCCTTAAATAATAATTTTGGGTGTGATATCTCTTGTTGTCATCAGAAAAAGGAAAAGGATTTTCCATATAAAGGTTCTCCTTTCTTTGTAGGAATTGCACAGTTTTGGGTGTTTAAAGTGCTTATAATGTAAAATATGGGTTCACTTTGTAGACTTTGGACAATTTGCATATTGATTTTAGAAAACATTATGGTATAATGAAATAAACGTGTTGATTACCAATGACAAACCACGGGGGAATTGAAAAATGAAAACTTTATTCATCACCGGTTCCAGCGGAGTAATAGGAAGAGAAGTAACAGGAATCCTGCTCCAAAAAGGCTACAACATTATAGGTACCGACAAAAATCCTTCACCGTTCAACGGAGCGCCTAATTTCAAATTTTTGCAGGCGGATATAACAGATAAGGCAAAAATAGCTCCGATTCTTGAAGCGGGGAAAATAGACGCGCTGATACATCTTGCATGCTCGGTTGACAACGACATCCCTGCAACAGTTGACCGCAAAGAAGAAGATGACTGCAAAAACGTCGACAAGTACATATATAAATCTGCCATTACCGGCGGAATAAAAGACATCATACTGCTCAGCACGACACAAATTTACGCTCCGCAGAAAACAAGGGAGCCTGTGCGTGAAACTTATGATGAAAAACCTTCCACCGTTTATGCAAAGATGAAGTACGAAAGCGAAAAAGCCCTTCTTTCATTGACTAAAAAAGGCGAGGCAAGGGCGACGATAATGCGCGTGGCTCCGGTTTACAGCAAGAGCTACATACCAAACCTTCACGACAGGATATTTGATTATAAGGAAAACACTGCATTCCTTGTAAGGGACGGCGAGTATGGAACCACGTTCTGCTGCATATACAACATTGTCGATTTTATTTCAGGTATTTTAAGCCAGGATGGTTCCTACCACTACGAGGGAATTTACAACGTCTGCGACACAAAACCAACTACTGCAAAGGAAATTGCAATGTTTGAAAGGGAATTCCACAACCTTGGCAATGTTGTTCAAAAGGCTTCGGTGAATGATTCGGCGAACGGTCCCAAAAAGCCTAAAAACGATTACCGCTATGTGGATTTCGCCGACCTTCTCAGCAACCACAGCATTGACAACACCAAGGCGCAAAGAATTGCAACATTCAGATGGAAGCTTGCCAATACAAAGTAATGCATATTATTATCCCCCGCGTTTTTCAAAGACGCGGGGGATTTTATTATTTTGCGTATTCTATTGCTCTGCTTTCGCGGATAAGGTGAACCTTAATCTGTCCTGGGTAATCCATTTCGGTTTCTATTCGCTTTGCAATATCCCTTGCAACGATAATCATCTTTTCATCATTTATCTTTTCGGGGCAAATCATTATGCGGACTTCACGTCCTGCCTGTATGGCAAAGGATTTATCGACGCCCTCGTAAGAGGTGCAGATTTCTTCAAGCTTTTCAAGCCTTTTGATATAGTTTTCGTAATTTTCGCTTCTTGCCGCCGGCCTTGCCGCAGATATTGCGTCCGCCGCCTGAACAAGCGCCGCTATGACGCTTTTAATTTCAACGTCGCCGTGATGGGCTTCAATGGCGTGGATGACTTCCGGACTTTCCTTGTATTTCTTGCAGACGTCAACGCCGATTTGAACGTGTGAGCCTTCAATTTCGTAGCTGAGCGCCTTTCCGACGTCGTGGAGAAGCCCGGCCCTTCTTGCGAGCGTTGCGTCGACTCCAAGCTCGGAAGCCATGATTCCCGCAAGATGAGCAACTTCAATGGAGTGGTCAAGCACATTCTGGCGGTAGCTTGTACGATATCTGAGACGGCCTATGAGCTTTACAAGCTCATGGTTTATGCCGTGCACGTTTGTTTCAAGCACAGCCCTTTCGCCTTCCTGGCGGATTTTGTATTCAACCTCGCGCTTTGCCTTTTCAACCATTTCCTCAATGCGCGCGGGATGGATTCTTCCGTCGGCAATAAGCTTTTCAAGGGCAATCCTTGCGACTTCTCTGCGCACCTGGTCAAAGCATGAAAGTGTAATTGCTTCGGGAGTATCGTCTATTATAAGGTCAACCCCGGTAAGGGTTTCAAGCGTTCTGATGTTTCGTCCCTCGCGGCCGATTATGCGGCCTTTCATTTCATCATTAGGCAGCGGAACAACCGAAACCGCACTTTCGGAAACCTGGTCGGCCGCGCATTTTGAAATTGCAAGGGATATAAGATTTCTTGCCTTTTCCTCGCATTCATCTTTAAGCTGCTGCTCGTAAGCGGCAATTTTCATTGCCTTTTCATGGACAAGCTCTTTTTCAACCATGGAGAGCAAATGCTCTTTTGCCTGCTCCATTGTGAATTCCGAAATCCTTTCAAGGATTTCAAGCTGGCTTTTCTTTATAACCTCGGCTTCTTTGAGTTTTTCTTCGGCCTGCTTTGTTTTGAGGTTTACAAGCTCCTCTTTCTTTTCAAGGTTCTCAAGTTTTTTGTCAAGATTTTCTTCCTTTTGCTGGATTCTTCTTTCCTGCCTGAGCACTTCGTTCCGGCGGTCTTTTATTTCCCTGTCGGCTTCCGTGCGGGCCTTGTGGATTTCATCCTTTGCCTCCACCAGAGCAACTTTTTTCTTGGTTTCAGCTTCTTTTACCGCATCTTCAATAATTCTTTCGGCTTCTTTTTCGGCGCTGCCGATTGTCGTTTCCGCCTGTCGTTTTCTATATGCAATGCCTTGTCTGAACATTATCAGTCCCGCAGGAACAGCACCCGCGGCGAAGGCAAGGACACATATAATTATGGTTATGTGCAATGGCATAAACCGGCATTCCTCCTTTTTTAATGATATTTAAATATAAAATTAAAAATAAATTGCAACGCAGAATTTGCAATACTATAATATTTTATACTTTTTCAGAGGCAATGTCAAGAAAATACTATACATTTTGACACTCTTACACATAAAAAATTCAGATTCAATGTTAAAATCGACGGTTGACAAGAGAGTGAAGCAGTGATATTATAATAAGTATAAATATGGTTTTAAAGCGTTGATAAGGAAGTCTTTCCGCAATTTATCCCCACAGAGAGGCGGCGCATTTGCTGAAAGCGCGCCGGGACAAGCGGAAGGGATACCGCCTTTGAGCGCGTGTGAAGCGGATTTCCGCGCAAGCACGACGGGTGCTCCCGTTACAGGGCGGCCATGAGATGCCGGATTATGTTCTGGTCCGGCGTAAATAGGGTGGAACCACGGAAATTTTGCCGTCCCTTGTTTTGAGGGGCGGCTTTTTGTTTCCGTGATGAAATAAATTTCAGAAAGAGAGTGTTTTGTATGAACGAAATTAAAACATGCCAATATTGCGGCTCAACTAAAATTAAAGTCGGCTATCAGATAGGCGACGGAGAGATGTCAAGCGATTTTATGGGAAACAAGACTTGCAGGATTTCCCACCTGATTTGCGGGGACTGCGGGGCAATCTTAATGAGCAGGGTTGACAATCCGGAAATTTTTGACGACGACAACAGAATATGACCGGCGTTTTTGAAAGGGAGAGTTGGAAATGATAAAGCTTAAACTTAAAGACGGCTCCGTGAGGGAAGTCGAAAGCGGACTTTCAGCGGCGGAGATTGCAAAGGGAATCGGCATGGGACTTTATAAATCCGCATGCGCCTGCAAGATAAACGGCAGGCTTTGCGATTTGAGGACGACCGTTGCCGAGGATTGCGATTTTGAAATCCTTACGTTTGAAAATAAAGAGGGCAGGCAGACTTTCTGGCATACGGCATCGCATTTGCTTGCGCAGGCGGTAAAAAATCTTTACCCGAACGCAAAGCTTGGCAGAGGGCCTGCAACCGAAAACGGATTTTATTACGACTTTGGCGTGGAAAAGCCTTTTTCCGCCGATGACCTTAAAAAAATCGAAGATGAAATGAAGCGCCTTGCAAAAGAGGGCCTTGAACTTGAACGCTTTGAGCTTTCTCCCGAAGAAGCGGAAAAGCTTATGGGGGAAAAGGGCGAAATATACAAGCTTGAACTTATTAAAAAGCACGAGGGCGAAACGCTTTCGTTCTATAAGCAGGGGGATTTTGTCGACCTCTGCGCCGGTCCGCACCTTATGAGCATTGCTCCCATAAAGGCGGTAAAACTGCTCTCATGCACCGGAGCATACTGGGGCAAGGCTGAAGAGGGCAAACAGCTTTCAAGGATTTACGGCGTGGCATTTCCAAAGGCAAGCGAGCTGGAAGAACATCTCAAAGCCCTTGAAGAGGCAAAACTGCGCGACCACAACAAGATAGGCAGGGAGCTTGAATACTTCACGACGGTGGATTATATAGGACAGGGGCTTCCTATACTCATGCCGAAAGGAGCAAAGGTAATACAGATTCTGCAAAGATTTGTCGAGGACGAGGAGGAAAGGAGGGGCTATCTGCTCACAAAGACTCCTTTCCTTGCAAAGAGCGACCTTTATAAGATTTCCGGACACTGGGACCACTACCGCGACGGGATGTTCGTGCTGGGCGATGCCGATAAGGCAGAAACCGAGGAGGTTTTTGCCCTCAGGCCTATGACCTGCCCGTTCCAGTTTCAGGTTTACCTTTCAAGACTGCGTTCGTACAGGGAATTGCCGATGAGGTTCAACGAAACCTCCACGCTTTTCAGGAACGAGGACAGCGGGGAAATGCACGGGCTTATAAGGGTAAGGCAGTTCACCATTTCCGAGGGGCACATCGCCTGCCGTCCGGACCAGGTGGAGGAAGAATTCAGGCAATGCGTTGAGCTTGCAAGGTTCATGCTTAAAACGGTCGGCCTTGACGGAGATGTTTCATACCGCTTCTCAAAATGGGATGAGAACAACAAGGAAAAATACATCGGCTCCGCCGAGGAATGGGAAAACGTGCAAAATCTGATGAGGAATATCCTCAACCATATCGGAATAGAGTTTACCGAGGCTGACGGCGAGGCGGCATTCTACGGCCCCAAGCTTGACATACAGATAAGGAACGTTTACGGCAAGGAGGACACCCTTATAACCGTGCAGATAGACTTCCAGCTTGCGAAGAAATTCGGCATGGAATACGTTGACGCTGACGGAAGCAAAAAATATCCTTATGTAATCCACCGCACGTCGATAGGCTGCTACGAAAGGACTCTTGCGCTGCTGCTTGAAAAATATGCCGGAGCGCTTCCGCTGTGGCTCTCACCCGTTCAGGCGAGGATTCTTCCCATATCCGACAGACAGCAGGCTTATGCCGAGGAGCTTTTGGCGAAACTGCGCGAAAAGGGGCTGAGGTGCGAAATAGATTCGAGGAACGAAAAAATCGGCTATAAAATCCGCTCCGCACAGGTAGAAAAAATTCCCTATATGCTTGTCATAGGCGATAAGGAGCAGGAGGCTGGGGAAATTTCACTCCGTTCGCGCAAAGACGGCGACCTTGGCTCAATGCCCGCGCAGGCGGTAATAGAAAAGCTTGACAAGGAAAATAAAGACAAGGTGAATTAATTTTTTCCATCACATGTATTTTTAACCGCGGGAATATTTACCGCAAGTGAACGTTGTTTTCAAAATGTAACCTTTTTTGTTAAGAAAGCATAGGTTTTAGTACAAGATGCCTAAAAAATGAGCAAAAACAATTTTAAATTTGTTAGGTTGGTTGCTTGACACTTTCCGCCTGAAATGGTAAACTAATAGCGTGATATTTGGAAAGGGTTGTACGGAAAGGAGAAACAATCCGGAAATCTTTCCTCACTTTTTTAAGGTTTCCATTCCATATGGAAATAAAATAAAAAATTAAAACAAAACTAAGGAGGATTTTTTTCATGAACATGAAAAAAGCAATCGCTGGCGTATTTGCTGGCGCAGTGGCTATTTCTGCAGTAGCTACAACAATGGCTTCCGCTAAGACTGTTTCTTATGCGGCTATTGACAAGACATTTGAACTCTCTGGCGTAAAGGGATACAAGGCTTCGGATTATGCTAAGACTACAACTAAGTTTCTTGCAAAAGATGGGCTTAAAGAAGAGAAAGCTACATCTGGTGTTGCTGCTGACGTTACAATTACAGCTAGTGACAATGTAAATTATGTCATTGAACTTGTTAATGTAGCGGGTGTCACTACTCCTGTTGCTCATTACGAGAGCGATACAAAAATTGAAATCAATGCTGCAGACGTAACAGCTCTTACTACTACTGATATTGAAACTGCATTGAATAAGTTGAAGAATGTTTTCGATGTTTCAGGCACACCTAACGGCTTGGCGAATGGTACTGTTTGGAATTTAACTACTACTACTACTACTACTACTGTTGTTAATAAGATTGATAAAGATGTTTCAGCTGCTGATACACTTACTCTTTCTTTCAGCCAGTCGATAGCAAACTTCAAGATTACATTTGATGCTGCTGGCACGTATGGCGATGTTACTTTGTCTGAAGCAAAGCCGGATGAAAATGATAATGATGGAATTTTGATGTCTGCTGATAGCAAGGTTATAACTATTCAAGGAATTACTCTTCCTGCTGATAGCTATTCTGTTAGCATGAGCTATGATGTTAAGGCTCCTGATTCTTCTGTATTTAAGTACAAGAGCGAAGCTCAAAAAGCAAATCCTAATAAGACAGTTACTGTAAGTGCTACGGCTACAGATGTGGTTACTGGCACTGGAACAACTACTTTGTTTGAAGCAATGCGTGGACTTGTTGACTCATTTGAAGCTTCTTTTGAAGTAAAGTCAGCTGATGGCAGCAAGTACCTTGAAATCGTTGAAAGCAATGATGGTTCTTACAAGAGCGCTGCCAGTGTTCTTGATTGGACTTCCGGAGTTAAGGACGGAGTTCTTAAGAATGGCGAAGACGTAGTTGACGCTGTTTCTGAAGCTATCGAAGGCAGACTTAAAGCACAGGTTATCTTCAACTTTGATGACCCGAAGTGGGATGATGACGATACAACTTATGTAACTGTATGGTTTAAAACTGCAGATTTCGGCATACTCAAGAAGACTGTAAAGATGGATACTTCCAACTGGACAGCTACTGTTGATTGGGCTGATATCGTTAAGTCCGCTACTTCCGGCACAAGCACACTTGGCGATGTTTCCAACAAGATTGAAGATATCCGTGTTGCTGTTGATTCTGAAGATGAAAACGGCTCTAAGATTTACCTCAAGTCCATCACAGTTAAGGGCCCTGCTGAATCAGCAGAAGTTCTTTCCGCTGGTGAATCTGTATCTGACACAACTGCAGCTATCACATCCGCAACTGCTGCAACTGCTGCTACAACAACCGCTGCTGCTACTGAAGCTACAACTACAACTGCTGCTGCTTCCAACCCGAAGACTGGCAACGCTCCTGTAGCTCTCGCAGTTATCCCTGTAGCTATCGCAGCTGCTGCTATCATTGCTAAGAAGAGAGGCTAATCTCTCAACTGATTAGATTAACATTATACGTTATTCTAACATCAATAATAAGAACGCCACCTGTATGCAGAGCGGGTGGCGTTTTCTTATGCCTGAAACTGAAAGCACAAAAAAGCGCCCTCGGAATTTTTCCGAGGGCTAATCTTATGATATGGAGAAAGATAAGATTGAATTGGGGGGTATTTTTGCACAGGGGTTGATTGTGCAAAAACAGCTTATTAAAAAAGGGGGAAAACACTTATTTTGCCACATTCGCAAAATAAACAACATGAACAAAACAGCTTTTCTTGAATAGCATACCTCCGATTTCTTATTTGTACCTTTTCTTGGTACGTTTATAGTGTACCCCTGCCATGTGACAGCTTTGTGAAAACTAAGCGAAAGCTTTCTGAAAGTCATTTTAAGAGTATTTCAAACCAGAATGTGCTGCCTTTGCCGACTTCCGAATGAACTCCAAAGGGGAAAGAATGTTGTTTCAAGATTGCCTTTACTATTGAAAGCCCAAGGCCGGAACCGATAACTTCGCGCTTGCTCTTTTCAGTGCGGTAATACCTGTCGAATATCAGCGGCAGCTGGTCCTGAGGAATCCCTGCGCCCGTATCGGAAATTTCAATCCTTACGGATGCCGGCTTGTTTATTTGCCTTACGGTTACGGTTTTGTCCTCTCCGGTGTAGTTTACCGCGTTGTTGATTAGGTTGTATATTACCTGTTCGATTTTGATTACATCGGCTTTTACAATAACTTCTTCGTCACGCTCAAATATGAATTTATAGCCTTTCTGCTCCGAAAGCAGCTTGTACCTGTCAAGGATTTCTTCAAGCTTTTGCGATATTCCGAATTCGGAAAGGTTAAGCTCATTGTTGCCGCTTTCTATCTTTGAAAGGTCGAGGATGTCGTTCACAAGCCCCGCAAGACGGTCGCTTTCCTCAATGATGACGTTAAGATGTTCGCTCCGCTTTTTAGGATTGTCCCCCGAAAGGTCGCGTATCATTTCGGCATAGGCCTTTACCATCGTCAGCGGCGTCCTTAAATCGTGCGAGATGTTTGCAATGAGGTCGCGCCGCAAATTATCGACTTTGGAAATTTCAGTCGACGCATAATTCAGCGTCGCGGCAAGCTTTTCAACTTCGTCATAGCCCTTTCCGTCAAAGGTGATGTTGTAATTTCCCTGCGCAAGCACCTCCGCCGATTTTGTAATTTTGACAATCGGCCTTGCAATGCTGCGCGCCATGAAGAAGGAAATCATCAGCCCAAGAATCAACAGCGCAACCGTGATGTACACCATTTGCTCCGCAAGAATGGATATTGTGGAATCCAGCGGCTCAACGGAAGTGTTGATGAACAGAAAAAGCGGATTATCCCGTGAGCCTATGAGCATTCCGAACAATAAGGTTTTTGTATTGTAGCGCTCGTTCATCACGGTGTAGTAAATAATCCCGTTTTCGCTGTTGAGAATCATCTGCCGGTACTGCATCATTTTAAGTTCGCTCAGTTCGCTCTTGCCGTTAAGCTCTCCGCCTCCCGCCATCATGTCCACGGAATAAAGTGAAATCCCCGCCGCATTGGAAATTTCAATGCTCATGTTGTTGTCATAAGCAAGCTTTCTGAGCTCCTGATAAAATTCAGTGCCGCTTGCTCCATTTACAAGACGGCCCGCAACCGTGCTTGCCACGCGGACAATGTCGCGCGTTTTAGTTTTTTGGTAGTTTGCCGGCAGAAAGACAATCAGAAAAAACCAAAGCAGAACGATTATCGTTATGATGAATGCCATGAAGTACAGCCATATGGAGTACCTTAAAGTTCGTTTCTGGTGAGGCGCTTCATGCCTTTTAAAGCGAAAGGGCGGCGGGATTTTAATTTGCTTCAAATTTATACCCCATTCCCCTCAGCGTGACGATGAACTTTCTGTATTCGCCGAGGCTGTTCCTCAGCATTTTGATGTGAGTATCGACTGTTCTGTCGTCGCCGTAAAAATCAAAGCCCCAGACCTCTTCAAGCAGTTTTTCCCTTGTAAGGGCAAGATTTTTGTTTTTTACAAGGTAAAAGAGGAGGTCGTACTCTTTTGGAGTCATTGTAACCTTTTCGCCGTCAACGATAACTTCGCGTCCGGCGATGTTGATTTCAAGCCCTTCAAATTTCAAAACATCCCCCTGCGCCTGCTGAGAATTTCTTTTAAGCACAGCACGGACTCTGGCCATAAGCTCCTTTGGCGAAAACGGCTTTACAACGTAATCGTCAATGCCTATTTCAAAGCCGAAAAGCTTGTCATATTCCTCGCCGCGCGCCGAAAGCATTATTATTGGGATTTGCTTTTTCTTACGGATTTCCTTTGACGCCGAAAATCCGTCAAGCCTTGGCATCATTATGTCCATTATGATTATGTCAAAATCCTTGGTTTTGCATATGTCAACAGCCTCCATGCCATCCCGGGCTTCTTCAACCTCATAGCCCTCAAAATCGGCATATTCGCGCACGACATTTCTGATTTTATCCTCGTCGTCAACTATAAGAATCTTTGCCATTATTTTGCCTCCTTTTGTTAATAAATGGATTGTTAAAATCATCCCATTTTGAAAACATTTTAACATGCGCATGTGTAAAATATGTGAAACTTTTGGCAGAATGGGCTGATATTTGCTCAAATTTATTGACAAGAAATATAAATAATTATATACTTAAATTGGTATAATCCATTTTAAAGTTGTGTGCCTACCGGATATTTCAGGGAGAAAGTGAGAATGCGGATTTTGTTATGAAGAAAATTACAGCATTGTTTTTTGCATTATTTTACGGACTTATAACCTTATTAACAATCGTTTTTGCAGCATTATTCAAAGAGCATTATATTGCAATAATTGCAGGATATTTTGTTGTTATGGCTATTGCTGTCGTGCTTAATATCATTTTATATCAACAAATAAAAAAACGCAAGCTTGATATGCACAAAGAAATCGTTACCAGCATATTTGACAAAATGGAGACCATGGCTGTTCTTTGGAACGAAGATTTTTCCCAAACCTTTGCAAATTCAACACTTGCACATTCAACCGGATTTTCTATTGAAGAACTGAAAAATAAGGCGGTTTTGGAAAAAATACTTCCGGATGAGGCTTTTTCAAAAGATGGCGCAAGAACTTTAATATCCAAAAAGGATGTCCATAAAATTGTTTATAATGCAGACGGAACACAAACGGAAATCGTTTGGAACACTTCCCTTATTGAAGGGTTTGAAGGAAAGCCTGTTTACCTTTCCGTTGGCATTGATTTTTCAAAAACGTCGGATATGGAAAAGAAAATCTGCGAGTTTTCAAATGATTTGGCTGAAACTCAAAGGAGATACAGCCTTTCAATGGAGCTTTCCGAAATAGGCCTTATACTTAGGCGCGGGGGAAGCAATAAAGTTTTTGTTTCACAGCAGTTTAAAAATATGCTTGGAATTGACGGTGCGGATGTAATGCATGTTGATGAGCTGAAAGAAAAAATACATCCAAGCGACAGGGTTTTGTTTGAAAATTATTGCGAAATTGATGCCGACTCTGCCGATTCGCATAAAATTCATGATATAGATTTAAGGATTCTTTCCGCTGACGGGACATATCATTGGTATTCTTTCAGATATAAAGTATCAAGGGATGATATTAACGGGGATATAAATATCGGCGGAGCAATTATAGATATAACCAAGGAAAAGGAAAAAGATTCGCTTATTGAAAAAATGGCGTATATAGACGAAGTCACCCAAATTTACAACCGCAACAGGTTTATGATGATAGGGCAGGAAACACTTGAGTGCAGCCTTGATTTGAACCTTTCATATTGGGTGATTGTGCTGGATATTGACCAGTTCCATATTATAAATGATACGTGCGGCTATGAAAACGGGAACAATCTTTTGAAAGATATGGCTATAACAATACTTAAAAACCTTACCCTTGGCGGCTTTGGCGCAAGAATCGGCGGGGATAATTTTGCCCTTATAGTCAAAGATGACGGAGATGAGGAACTTCCCGTAAAAATCATAAAGAACATACAGGATGATTTGTCAAAGCTGGCATCGGGGATATACGCAAACCAAACTATTTCATGCTCGGCGGGATACTGCAAAATGCCGGACGGCAGCGATAATTTTGCAAAGGTACTTGACCATGCGGAATTTGCTCTTAGCTTTGCCGATGACAGCCGCGGCACGATAACAAGATATGACTTGAAAATGCATGATGCGATAATTGCCGGCAATAATCTTGAAAAAGAGCTTGCGCTTGCTCTTGACAATAATGAGCTTGTGCTTTACTATCAGCCTAAAATCAACCTTTCCAATGGTGAAATAATAGGCATGGAGGCTTTGATACGCTGGATTAAGCCGGATGGCACCATAGTTCCTCCGGGGGCATTTATTCCTGTTGCGGAAAGCTCAAAACTGATTACAAAAATAAGCGACTTTGTAATGTACGAGGCCTGCCGTCAAAATAAAGAGTGGCAGGATGAGGGGCTGCCAAAGCTTACGGTTTCGATAAACCTTACGTCGGTGGATTTTTATCAGACAGATATAAAGGAAACGATACACCGTGTGCTTGAAGAAACGGGTCTTGAACCTAAATACCTTGAAATAGAGCTTACTGAATCACTTGCGCTTAAAGATATTGAACAGGCAATACATCAGATGAAAGAGCTTAAAGAGCTTGGCGTAAAGCTTTCAATGGACGATTTTGGAACAGGATATTCGTCTTTGAGCTATATTCAGGTTTTGCCGATTACGCTGTTGAAGCTTGACCGCTCGTTTATAATGTACCTTGAAGAAGATGAGGTTTCAAGGGAAATTGTTTCGGCGGTAATTAAAATAGCAAAATCAAAGAAAATAGAAACAATTGCGGAAGGCATTGAAACGGTAGGACAGGCGGAAATTTTAAAGCGCTCCGGATGCGACCTTGCGCAGGGATATTTCTTTGGGCGCCCTATGCCTGCAAAAGACTTTAAGGAGTTTTTAAAATCAAAAATGCCCATAGAGGTATGAACGGGGGAGTTTAAATGAAACGCAGAATCGGAATCTTAACCAGCGGCGGGGACTGCCCGGGACTTAATGCAACTATCCGCGCTGTTGCAAAGGCCTGCTATGAAAAAATGGGCACGGAAAATGTAGAAATCATAGGCATTTCGGATGGCTTTGGCGGACTTATAAACAATGAGGCAAAGGTTATGAAGCCAAGTGATTTTTCGGGGATACTTACAAGGGGAGGAACAATTCTCGGAACTTCGCGCACGCCGTATAAAAAGATGCTTGTGATTGAAGACGACAACGTGGATAAAGTCAAAAATATGAAAGAAACTTATAAATCCCTTAAGCTTGATTGTCTGCTTACACTTGGCGGGAACGGGACCCATAAAACCGCAAATCTTCTTTCAAGCGAAGGGCTTAATGTAATAGGGCTTCCTAAAACCATAGACAATGATATTTTTGGCACTGACGTGACTTTTGGATTCCATTCTGCGGTAGATATAGCTACGGATGTTATAGATAGGCTTCATACAACGGCTTGCAGCCACAGCAGAATCATGCTGGTAGAAATAATGGGCAACAAGGCAGGATGGCTTACGCTTTATGCTGGAATAGCCGGAGGGGCTGATGGAATTATAATTCCGGAGATACCTTATGATATAGACAAGGTTATTGCGGCGGTTAGAAAGCGTGTTGAATCCGGCAAGAATTTTTCAATAATTGCGGTTGCCGAGGGTGCTTTTGATAAAGAAGAAGCTGAGCTTAAAAAGAAAGAACGGATGAAAATCCGAAAAGAGGCAGGAATAATTACCGCAACTTCACGAATTGCGGCGCAGATTACGGAGGCCACGGGGATTGAATCGAGGGTCTGCGTTCCGGGGCATATGCTGCGCGGAGGGAGCCCTTCGGCATATGACAGGGTGCTTGCAACGAAATTTGGAGCTTATGCTGCAAAGCTTATCGCCGAGGAGGATTATGGCAATACGGTTGCAATGATAAACGGGATTGTGGGAGCAAATCCGCTTTCGGAAATTGCCGGAAAGACTAAATTTGTTCCTGAAAATCATCAGCTTGTGCAGACTGCAAAAGCGCTTGGAATATCGTTTGGGGATTAAATAGACAGCCTTGAAACGGAACAAAAGCCGTTTCAAGGCATTTTCATGTCATAAAACAGTGAAACTTATTGAAAAGGGTTTCATAATAAGTGACAAAGGTCTTTACAATAATAGCAGATATAACAAAATGCACAATATTTTAATTATAAAATTGTTTAAAAGGCTATTGACAAAAGAGAAAAATATAGTTATAATTAATAATACAAAAGAAATTGTTTAAACTATATTGTGCACGGTTTATACAATGAGTTTTTTACACTTGTTTCAACCGGTTTCAAAATGTCAAATAAAGTTATTTTTGATTTTGTTTTATTTTGAAACCGCTTTCTCAAATGGAATACAGATTGAATTGGGAGGATGCAAACGTGGTCCCAAATAATGCAGGTGAAAAAACAACATAGATACTTTTAGTATAATAGAATGGATAAGCGGTAAATCCGCTTATCCGCATATTGTGCCTAAATAAACAACCAAATGATAGACAAATAAAAATTCAAACAAAAGGATAATTTTAATGTGCAGATTTGAAATAAAAGAAGAATTTTATCTTGATGGCAAGCCTTTTAAAATCATATCCGGCGGGATGCATTATTTTAGGATATTGCCGGAGTGCTGGCGCGACAGACTGGAAAAGCTGAAAGCGCTTGGCTGCAATACGGTTGAAACGTATATAGCGTGGAATGTGCATGAGCCAAAGAAAAACTCATTTTGCTTTGATGGCAGGTATGACATAAAAAGATTTATCGAACTTGCCGCTGAGCTTGGGCTTTGGGTGATTGTCAGGCCGTCGCCGTATATTTGCGCCGAATGGGAATTCGGCGGGCTTCCGGCATGGCTCTTGGCGGAAGACGGGATGAAGCTGCGCTGTTCATACCAGCCTTTCTTAAAGCATGTTTCCGATTATTTCAAGGAGCTTTTTAAGATACTTGTGCCGCTGCAAATAACAAACGGCGGGCCGATTATCTTAATGCAGCTTGAAAATGAATATGGCTATTACGGCAATGATTCCGACTATATGTATGAGCTTAGGCAAATAATGCTTGACAACGGGTTAAGCGTTCCGCTTATAACATCCGACGGGCCTTGGGGAGATGCTTTGGCATGCGGAAGTATTCCGGAAGCGCTTCCGACTGGCAATTTCGGCTCAAAAGCAGAACAGCAATTTGAAATTCTGTCTAAATTTGTCGGCAAAAAGCCGCTTATGTCCACGGAATTTTGGATAGGCTGGTTTGATTCTTGGGGATGCGGCGGGCATATGACAACCAATGTCGAAAATTGCGCAAAGGAGCTTGATGCAATTTTGTCGCGCGGCAGTGTAAACATTTATATGTTTGTCGGCGGGACTAATTTTGGCTTTATGAACGGGGCAAATTATTACGATAAACTTGCTCCTGACGTTACTTCATATGACTATGACGCTCTTTTGACAGAAAGCGGAGCAATAACTCCAAAATATGAAGCATTCAAGAAAGTAATTTCAAAATATGCTGAAATTCCCGAAGTAAAACTTGGAGAACAGGTTAAATCCAAGGCATATGGAAAAATCCCCGTTAAAGACAAGGTTGGACTTTTTGAAACCCTTGAAAGCATTTCAGAACCAAAGTGTAATTCCTATCCTCTTTGCATGGAAAAGCTTGGACAAAATTATGGATACATACTTTACAGCTCAAAGCTTTCACAAAGCAAAAAGCTTGAAAAGATACGTTTTTGGGATACAAATGACAGGGCGATAGTTTTTGTTGACGGGAAACGTGTATTAACACTTTATGACCGCGAGCTTTTGAGCGAGCATGAGCTTGATATAGAACTTTCTCCGGACAGCAGGATAGACATACTGGTTGAAAATATGGGAAGGGTTAATTTCGGGCCAAAGCTTGAAAAGCAAAGGAAGGGCATTGACGGCGGCGTTCAAATCAACGGACATATGCAGTTTGGATGGGAACATCATTGCCTTGAACTTGAAAGCCTTGACGGAATTGATTTTTCAAAAGGCTGCAAGGAAGGAGAAAGCGCGTTTTACCTCTTTGAATTTTTTGCAGATGAAGCAGGGGATACATATCTTGATTTTTCCGGCTGGGGAAAAGGCTGTGCATTCATAAACGGATTTAATTTGGGACGTTTTTGGGAAATAGGGCCTCAAAAGCGGCTTTATGTTCCGGCGCAGCTGATTAAAACCGGAAAAAATGAGATTGTGATTTTTGAAACCGAGGGTAAGGCTGCAGATTTTATAAGTCTTGAAAGTGAAAGTGATTTGGGATAGAAAAAATTAAGACCTCCGAAACCTCCGGCGCATGGGCAAAAACCATGCGCCGGAGGTCTTTATTTCACAACATAAATAAAACTTGCATAAAATAATGCAAGAAACCCTATTTTTCGGCATGCGTTTGAGGGGAATTTCTTAAATGGAGGAATTATTATGGAACTCAAAGGCATCGACGTATCCAAATGGCAGGGCGTGATTGACTGGGCAAAGGTGAAAGCAAGCGGGGCGGTGGATTTTGCAATAATCAGGGCAACCTGCGGAACATCCTATGTTGACCCGCGCCTTGCGGCAAATGTTCAGGGATGTGAGGCGGCAGGCATCCCATATGGCTTTTATCATTACACTTACGCATCCACCGCCGACGAGGCCAAAAAAGAGGCGGAGCATTTTTTAAGCGCGATAAAATCCTACAAGCCGTCGTATCCGGTTTTTTACGATATTGAGGACCCGTCAATCCAAAATCTTGGCAAGACGGTCCTTACGGACATGGCGGTAGCTTTCGGCTCCGCTGTCGAGGCGGCAGGGTATTATGCGGGGATTTACGCAAGCAAGTATTGGTTTTCCAGCGTGCTTGATTACAGCCGCCTGAAAAGATTCGACTGCTGGCTGGCGCAATATGCCTCCGCTCCCACATGGACGGGGAATTACGGCATATGGCAGTATTCGTCCACAGGGCAAATAAGCGGAATTTCCGGCAATGTGGACCTTAACTATTGCTATCGGGATTATCCCACACTCACCTGCTCCCTGCCCGGCCACAGAAAGCCCACCTATACCCTTTCGCTTACGGACATTTCGCGCCGGGACGAGGCCGAGGAGCTTGCGGCAAAGATTGCCGCCGCTTACGGCTACAAAAATCATGTTATTGTGGAGGTCAGATAAATGGAAAAAATCAAAATAGCGGTTTCCGCGGTATTCGGAGCGCTCACGGCATGGCTTGGAGTGCTTGCGATACCGTTTTATGTGCTTGTTGGATTAAACGTTGCCGATTATATTACGGGGATTTTCGCCGCAAAGTACCGCGGGCAGAAAATAAGCTCCTATGTCGGATTGCAGGGCATAATCAAAAAGGTCTGCATGTGGCTGCTTGTGGTAATCGGAGCAGTCCTTGACTGGCTTTTAAAATATGCCGGTGAGCAAATCGGCATTGACATCAGGCTGAATTTCCTTGCCGCCGCCGTTGTCGCAATATGGCTCATCTGCAACGAAATCATAAGCATCCTTGAAAACATCTCCGACATCGGCGTAAAGCTCCCTCCTCTGCTCATAAAGCTTACCCAAAACATTAAGTCAAAGGCGGAGAAAGAATAAAAAGTCCCGAAAACTTTTCGGGACTTTTTCTGCAATTTTCACAAATTTTCCTTTTTTAGACTTTTTTATAAAAGTCATAATGCCAAAATTATTTTTAAAGTTTTAAAATTTTCCTTTTAAATTTATAACAATCCCATAAAACAAAAAGATTTTTATAGCTTTAATTATTAAAGTTAAACAAAAAATTTTTGTTTGCAATAAAAAATCAGGAATTTTCAAAAAACCTAAGCAAGTAGTATAATAAAATAAAATTTCAAGTGGAGGAAGATAATTATGGGAAAAACAAGCAAATATGTTTTAAAAATTGCGGCTGTGGGAGTTATGTCGGCTCTTGTATTTGCGGCGTCAAATGTAAGCATCAATCTTTTTACGCTGCTTGGGGGAACTACAAGGATTCACCTTGGCAATATAATGTGCCTTTTATCCGGACTTTTGTTCGGTGGAATTCTTGGCGGGCTTTCAGCGGGAATAGGCTCTTGCTTTTTTGACCTGTTTAATCCGCTTTACATTTCATCGGCGCCATTTACTTTTGCGTTTAAATTCCTTATGGGATTTATTTGCGGAGCAATTTCCCACAAAGGACAGGCAAGCGGGCAAAACCTGAAAATGAACATTATCGGTGGGATTTGCGGACAGCTTGCGTATATTTTGCTTTACCTTTCAAAGAGCTTTATTGAAAGCGTGCTTGTGGGCAATGCTCCTTTGACGGCTCTTGCCGATACCGGAGTAAAGGGAGCAGTATCTCTTGTAAATGCAATTATAGCCGTATCGGTTTCCGTGCCGCTTGCCTTTGCAATAATAAAATCCCTTAAAAACACAGGGTTTTATAGGCTTATCAATGATTTTGAGGCGAATTGAACACTCCTTGCTTTCTCATGTAAAGGTATGAAATCATCAAAAACGAAGCTGCTCCAACCCATGCAATAGGGTTTGCAAGGCATATGCCAAAGTATCCGAAAATTTTTGAAAGTCCAAGGGCTGCTGCGATTCTTATGAACAGTTCGAGTATCCCTGCCAAAAAAGGCATTGTAGATTTTCCGATTCCTTGCAGAGTATTTCTAAAAACAAAAATCATTCCAAGGATAAAGAATAAAGACGAAGCAAGATGCAGGTAAACATTGGCTTGTTCTATTACTTCCGGCTGGTTGGTTCCGACAAAAAGCTCGGCAATATTTCCCCCAAAGAAAAATATTATAAATCCGCCTATTATGCTCAATACAAGAGAAATAAGGCTTGCCTTTGCAACGCCTTGACGTATTCTGTCATATTTGCCGGCGCCGTAATTTTGGGCGGAATAGGTTGCCATTGCCGTACCAAGCGCCGGGAAAACTTGAGTGGCAATTTGCTCTATCTTTGCCGCTGTTGTGTATGCGGCAACGGTAGTTGAGCCAAAGGAATTGAGCGCCGACTGCAAAACAATTATTCCAATTGCAATAATTGAAAACTGGAATGCCATAGGAAGCCCTATTTTAAGCTGGTTTTTGGCGATTTTAATATCAAATTGCCAGTCGCTTTTTTTAAGCCTTAATATGGGGAATTTTTTAGATACATAAACAAGGCATAAGAGTCCGGAAACAAGCTGCGAAATTACAGTTGCCCAAGCGGCTCCCGCAACTCCCATTTTAAAATTAAGGATAAGGGCAAAATCAAGGATTATATTTAAAATAGAGGCGATTATAAGAAATATCAGCGGTGTCCGGCTGTCGCCGAGCGCTCTTATGGTGCTTGCAAGCAGGTTGTAAAAAACGCTTGCAAAAATTCCCCAGTAAATTATTATTATGTATGAATATGCATCGTTTATGATGTCTTGCGGAGTATCCATAAGCTTTAACAGCGGCATTGCGGAAAGTGCGCTCAAAAGCGTTACAATAACCGTAAACGCGGCGGAAAGCATTATTGCCGACGCAACCGAACGTCTTACCCCGTCATAATCTCCCGCCCCGAAAAATTGTGCGGTAACAACGGAAAATCCGGAAGCGCAGCCTATTACAAAGCCTATTATGAGAAAAGCAATCGCACCGGTTGCTCCGACCGCCGCAAGGGCCTTTACATTTATTGTTCTGCCAACTATAAGTGTATCTATTATGCTGTAAAGCTGCTGAAAAAGGTTTCCTATAAAAAGCGGTATTGAAAAGGAAATTATAAGTTTTAGGGGATTTCCCTTTGTCATATCGTTTGTCATATTTTTAGTACGGCTCCTTGTTATTTGAATTATTAAAATTGCCCCGCTGTTTTTTGCAGCGGGGTTTTATTATTTTCGGGCAAGCTTAAAAGAATACAAGTTTAGCTTTGTTTGCATAAAAGGATTACTTTACAGCCAAAATAGGGTAATTGGGAATATATTTTTTTACCATTTGCGGGAATTTTTCAGCCTCCTCAAAAATCCTTTCCGCAAGCCCATCTTCCAAAAGCGACATGAGTTCGCCTATTGGCTTTTTAAAAAGCTCCGGACATACCGGTGAAAGAGTTATAACTTTCATGCCGCAAAATTCCATTACCCTGAACGGCCATATTTTGCAGTCAAACGGTTTTTCATCGCCAAGCAGACAGCCGTTTTCTCCAAGCATTGGGCAAAAGTAAAGTCCGTTTTCGCCTTTTTCCATTTTCATAATCCTTGATGGACCGATGGTTTGAAACTCTTGCGTTGGATTTATTTTAAGGATATTTTCCTTTGTTTCGTCAGATATAAGCGGGGCTTCCCAAATATCCGAATCGTCAAAAACACAACAGATTCTGCATTGTGCGCAAGCTTTGCAGGATAAAATTTTTTTAAGCATAAAAACACCTCAAAATAAATTTTACCACAAAGCTTAAAACAGTACAAGTGCTGTTATTTTAGGAAAAAATAATAAATAAGCCCGTATATGACAGATGCTGTTACACCGTAAAGGATGACGGGTCCGGAGATTATAAAAATCTTTGCGCCAAGCCCAAGTATAAAGCCTTCCGCCTTGAATTCAAGCGCAGGGGAAACAACGGCGTTTGCAAAACCTGTTATTGGCACGAGGGTTCCGGCACCGGCACGCTTTGCAATTTTTTCATAAAGTCCAAGTCCGGTGAGCAGGGCGCTTAAAAATACAAGCGTTATGGAAGTCCAAGCGCCGGCAGAAGTCTTGTCAAAACCAAGACTTCCGTAAAAATTAAGCAAAAATTCGCCAAGCGTGCATATAAGTCCCCCGATTGCAAATGCCGAAAAAATGTCCTTTAAGCTTTTTGATTTTGGCGAAGCTTCTTTTGCCATTTTTTGATATTGTCCTTTTGATATGTTCATAGTACCGCCTCCGAAAAATAAATTTTCAAAGACAGTATTCCTCAAAATGGCTTATAAATACCTGCCGCTGCGCTGATTTTTGCGTTCGGCGCTTTTTTTGCGCCTTTCCTCAATTTCATTTTTCATGTTTATATAATTCCTTCGGCTGTAAACAAATGTGGCAAGGGAAATCAAAAAAATCGCCGCAAACCAGCAAATTTGAGGCAGAATTCCTTTTGAAACAAGAAATCCGCACGCTATGCCGGCAAAAACCAAAATCAGCGAAAGGATGTAAGACGCCAAATCGCCCTTTTTCATAAAAGCTATTCCTCCCCGGCAGAAACGGCAACTATTGTTATGTTGTCAAGACTGCCTCTTTTAAGTGCAAGCTTTACAAGCTCCGAAAGCTTGTTTAAAAGCCTTTCTTTTCTTGATAATACGATAGAGATTTCTTCCGGCCTTACATAATCCGACAAACCGTCGGTGCAAATTAAAATCAGCTCGCCGGGATTTATTTTTCCTATCTTTATTATATCCGTGCAGGGCGGCGACATAATGTCGCCAAGTACGGGAAAAATAAAATTCTTTTTCTCGTGGGAAAACTTCTCTTCTTCGGTGATTGCTCCCGCATCGCACAAAAGCTGCACAAGGGATTGGTCCTTTGTAATCTGGACAAACTTTCCGTCAAAAAAACGGTACATTCTCGAATCTCCTATATTTATTGAATATGCCAAGTTTTCCTCGTCAACCGCAAGAGCGCAAAGCGTGGTCTGCATATTAAGCGCCTCGCTGTGCGACATTCCATATTCCATTAAGCTTTTGTGTATATTGTTTATTTCCTTTTTTATATCGGCGCTTTTGGAGAAATTAACATCCGCTAAAAGCCTTAAAGAAAGCTTTGAAGCGATTTCGCCCGACCTTTCTCCGGAAACCCCGTCCGCAACGGCTGTTATAAAAGGCTCTTTTGCGAAGCTTTCCATTTTTGCATGGCTCATTACTATTTTATTTATTAAAAAGGCATCCTCATTGTGCTTTCTGGTGTTGCCTGTTTCTGAAATTCCACAGCAGTAATACATAAGACCTCACGATTTAGTTGTTAGCAAGATAGTTGTTAGTAGTTAGTCTTAATTTTTATTTAAAATCAAAAATTGTTAAGAGAAATGGGCTTAAAGACCTGCTTTTCGTAGTAAAATTGGATTGGTGAGCACCAAGGCGAAAAGCAGGTCAACAAAAACAAGCCGTCATTCGCCTGGCAGGCAATTTGCGGTTTAAATTTTTATGTAAGCAAATTGCCGTTGCCCTTTTAGTCGTTAGTTGTTAGACGTTAGATGTTAGATGCTGGTAAATCAAAATAAGACCTTTAATGTAAAAATATCAAACTCTAATTTCTAACCTCTAATTTCTAACTTCTAAATGAATAGGCGGATTAAGACGCATAAAAATTAGGCGTTTTTTGGTAACTTTTTGTCGCCGGACAAAAAGTTACCGGGGGTTAATAAGATTTAATAAGCTTTTTTATTACTTATGGGGCGGAGCCCCATAAAATAATGAAAAAAATCTAACTTCTAACCTCTACATTATACACCTAAAAGTAAATTATTTCAATAATAAAACCTGCATAATAAATTTGTACAAGTTTACAAAGTCATTTTTGGAGAAAGAAAATGATGATAAATCTATTGACAAAATACAGAAAAAAATATAGAATTAAGGTATGAAAATATAGCGTTTTTGTTTAATTTCATACAATTTTATCGTGGGGAGTTGCTTTTTAATGAACACAATAAAACCCGTAGATACAATCAACGATACTTTGATAAACCTTGATTCCGGAGATTGCAAGGACCTTTCCGCAAGAATCAAGGAAATAGAAGAATTGATTGAGGCAAATTCCGCAAACAACCAAAAGCTTTATGAGAGCTTTGAAAACCTTACAAGAATTGCTGAAAACTCCGTAAAAAAAGTAACCGATACAAAGGATACCGTAAAGGTTATACAGGATATAGCCATGAATACAAGAATTCTTGGCTTTAACGCATCCATAGAGGCCTCGCGCGCAAAAGAAAGCGGAAAAGGCTTTGGCGTTATCGCCCAAGAAGTGAGGAGCCTTGCGGACGTCAGCAAGTCCTCGGCAGATAAAATTGTCGATACAATTCAGGCAATCGGCGCGGATACCGATGAAATAGTCCATTACATAAAGACCACAAGCGAAATTGTGGAAAAAAATATTGAATATACAAGGAGCATTGCAGAGCTTCTTAAAGAAATTTCGCAAAAGATAAAATAAAAGGAGTTCTTCATTTTTGAATCAAAACGAAAACGGGGAATGCAAGACTTTAAATCCGCCTGAATTTGAAAAAGCTGTTGAAATGCGGGCGGAGTATGAAATCATAGACGCTCATGCGCATATTTTCCCCGAAAAAATTTCACAAAAGGCAACGGACGCAATAGGCGATTTTTATGATTTGCCTATGTATTGTGAAGGCATATCAAAAAAACTGCTGGATGAAAGCTTCAAAGCGGGAATATCAAAGTGCCTTGTGTGCTCAACTGCCACAACTCCGCATCAGGTGAGGAGCATAAATGATTTTATTGCAAAAGAGTGCGGAAAACATCCTGAATTTTGGGGGTTGGGAACGCTTCATCCGCTGATGGAAAACCTTGAGGATGAGGTTGCGAGAATTGAAAATTTGGGATTGCATGGGATAAAAATCCATCCGGATTTTCAAAAATTTGATATTGACTGCAAAGAAGCGTTTAAAATTTATTCGGCAATTGAGGGGAAGTTGCCCATTCTTATCCATATGGGCGATGAGAGGTATGAATATTCAAGTCCTGTAAAGCTTGCACGGATTTTGAAGAATTTTCCTCGTTTAAATGTCATAGCCGCACATTTTGGCGGATATAGGAGATGGCGTGAGGCCGAGGAATATTTAAGGCATCCCAATTTAAAATTTGATACAAGCAGTTCGCTTGCAATAATTCCTAAGGAATATGCAAGAAAACTTATATATCATTATGGAACCGAAAATATTTTATTTGGCACTGATTTTCCAATGTGGGAACCTTTGGCGGAACTTGATAGATTTTTTGCCTTAAAGCTTTCTTTTGAAGAAAATCAAAAAATTCTTGCAGGTAATTTTAAAGATTTTTTTGGCATAGAATAGACAAAAATGAAGGAGGGACTTTTTATGCAAATTATAGGACTCAGGGAGCATCCGGAGTATCTTGACAAGGCAATACACTTCATATTCAGCAAATGGGGGAATGTAAACAACTACCTTTGCTATCACGATTGCATTGAACACAGCATAAATATTGAAAACCCGCTTCCACGCTGGTATTTGCTTGAAGACAATGGAGAAATAATCGGCTGCGCCGGACTTTTGATAAACGATTTTATCAGCAGGATGGATTTGTTCCCATGGCTTTCGTCGCTTTATGTAGATGAGGGCAGGCGCGGGAATTCGCTTGGCTCCCTCCTTATAAACCATGTAAAAGAGGATGCTAAAAAGGCCGGATTTTCCACGCTTTATCTTGGAACGGAACATATAGGCTATTTTGAAAAATTTGGTTTTGAACATATCGGCACAGGTTATCATCCATGGGGCGATAGTTCGAGGATTTATAAAATTGAACTTTAATTAAAAAATCCGCCTTGAAAGATTTTAAAGTCTTTCAAGGCGGATTTTTATTTTTGAAATTATTTAACAATTGTTATTTCTTGAACAGTATCGGATATGGGAGCGCCAACTGAAAGTGTCGTGCCAAGAGGGGCATTGTCTATAACTACAACATAGTTTGAAGCCTTGTAATTATTTTTTAGTCGATTCACGGACTATAAGCTCCGGCAGAGTGGAATAGGATTGTATTTGCAGATTGGGCTTTTTGATTTTGCTTATTATCATATTGCCGGCCTGAACGCCCATTTCGTAAACGTCAATGTTCACAACGGTGAGCTTCGGCTCTGTTATTTGCGAAAAAGGATAGTCATCAAAGGTTATTACGGCAATGTCATCGGGGATTTTAAGCCCGTTTTGCTTTATAATATCCAAGGCTCCAAGGGCGATAAGATTATTTTCGCATATTACCGAATCAGGACGATTTTCATTTTGCAAAAGCTCCGCCATAGCTTTTTTTGCTTTTGAAACATTATCTGCGCATTGCTTTATATAAGCCTGATTTATAGGGATTTCAAGATTTTTAAGGGCTTTTTTGACCCCTTGCAGTCTGTGGACGGAAATAAAATCAGTTTCAAGAGCGCCTATAAAAGCAATGTCCCTGTATCCTTCTTCGACAAGATGGGTTGCGGCAATTTCACCCGAGAGGCAGTTGTTTATATCCACCCAGCAAAGCTGGCTGTCAAAATTAGGACAGCCTATCAGCATATGCGGGAAGGATGCTTTTAAAATAAAAGGGGCAAGTTCTTTGTTGTCGGCACAGCCGTGGAGAATTATTCCATCGGCATTCCTTTGGGCAATTATCCTTTCAACCGCTTCGATTTGAGCCTCGTTTGTCGGAGCGTTTAAAATTTGCAGCGAATATCCTTTCTTTTCAAGGGATTTTTGCGCTCCGCATATGATTTCAAACATATGCGGATTTGCAAAAGCCGAGTTTCTTTCAAGGTTTGTGAGGAATATAATGTTCCCCGTGGAGCCTTTTACAAAATTTCTTGCCGTGAGGTTTGGATGGTAGTGCAGCCTTTCCATAACTTCGCGGACTTTTTTTGCTGTTTCTTCCGAAATGGTATAGGAATTGTTTATGACCTTGGAAACGGTTGAAATTGAAACCCCTGCCTCTTTGGCGACATCTTTTATGGTAACCGACATAAAACCACTCCTTTAAAGCTGTTTGCTAAATATATAGTACAACGTTTTACTAAAAAAATCAATAGATTATGCATGATTTCTATTGACTTAAAGGAAAAATGTATATATAATAACCATGGAAATAGCGATAAATTGGATGTAAAACAATTTAATTTGCTTATTTTCAATTACAACGTTTTCTTAAATATTTTTAGTAAGTATTGATTGTAAAGAAAATTATATGCTTAAATCAAAAGAAAGGACCTGCAATATGATAAAAGAAGCATTACTGCACATTCCGCTTTCAAACTATGCCAATGCCGTAGACGAAAACCATATAGTATTTCGTTTAAGGGCCGCGAGAGGCGATTTAAAGTCCGCTGCGCTTTTTTTTGGCGACAGATACTGCTGTTCAAATCCTATCGCTCTTACAAAGGCAAAAATGGAGCTTGCAGCTTCGGATGAACTTTTTGATTATTTTGAAATTTGCGTTGAAATTCCTTATACAAGAATTTGCTATTTTTTTGAAATTACCGATGGAAAAGAAACTATTTTTTATTATTCGGATAATTTTTCAAAGCAGCAGCCTGACGAAAGGGGAGAATATTATCAAATTCCATTTAACAGAAGGGAGGATATAGTAAAAATTCCTGAATGGTTTAAAAATGCCGTTGTTTATAATATTTTTCCCGACAGCTTTGCAACTTCAAGAAGGTACATAAGCGGCGAACCTTGTAATGCTCCATATGAACATAACAAAACAAAAAGCCTGCGCGGAGGGAAAATAAAGGGAATAACTGAAAATATCGATTATATTAAGGAGCTTGGAGCAACCTGCATATATACAAATCCTATATTTGCTGCTGGGGAATATCATAAATATGACCTGATTGATTATTTCCACATTGACCCGTGCTTTGGAACTGATGATGATTTTAAAGAGCTCGTTGAAAAGTGCCATCAAAATGGCATTAAAGTAATTCTTGACGGGGTTTTCAATCACTGCGGATGGAAATTTTTTGCTTTTGAAGATGTAATAAAAAATGGTGAAAATTCAAAATACAAGGATTGGTTTTATAGAATTAATTTTCCCTTAATAAAGTCTGATGCGGCGGGAGATTATCCAAATTACGATTGCTTTGCCTATGAAAAGAAAATGCCTAAAATGAATACTTCAAACCCGGAAGTGGTTGAATATTTCTGCAAGGTTTGCAGGCATTGGATTGAAAATTTCGGCATAGACGGCTGGCGGCTTGATGTTGCAAATGAAATAAATCACGATTTTTGGAGAGCATTCAGAAAAACGGCAAAAGCGGCCAATCCGGACTGCATTCTTATCGGCGAAATTTGGGAGCCGGCAGGAGAATGGCTCAAAGGCGACCAGTTTGATTCGGTTATGAATTATCCTTTTAGAAACGCCTGCCGCGACTTCTTTGCCCTTGACAGGTTTGATGCGTTTGAATTTGACGCAAGGATTTCCGATGCTCTTATGATGTATAATAAAAATACATCCTATGGACTGCTAAATCTTCTTGACAGCCATGACGTTTCACGTTTCCTTTCGCTTTGCGGAGGCGATAAAAGACGTTTGAAACTGGCGGTGCTCTTCCAGATGACATTTGTTGGGGTTCCTTCAATTTTTTACGGCGACGAGCAGGGAATAGATGGTTATAGGGAATCAGATTACCGCAGAGCAATGAAATGGAATGACCCCAATGATGAAATGTACAGTTTTTATAAGGATGCAATAGCTTTAAGAAAAAACAATACTGCACTTCGGATAGGCGAGTACCGTTCTTTTTCAGCGCCAAAGTATTCAAAGCTTTATGCCTTTTCGCGCTGCTATGGAAATGAAAAAATATATGTAATTCTAAATGCCGGAGAAAGAGAAGAAAAAATTACAAATCCTGTTCCGGCGGATGCAAAAATTCTTTTAAGCGATGGTTTTTCCGGAAATTCGCTTTCTCCCTTCGGCTTTTGCGTGTTTAAAGAGTAACAAAAAAACCGCCCGCATTTTTAATGCGGAGCGGTTTTTTAAACTTAATTTTATTACTTTGCAAGCCTTGCTTCGAGAGCGGCAAGTTCTTCGTTAAGCTCCTTAGGAAGCCTGTCGCCGAATTTTGCGTAAAATTCGTGAATGCCCTTGGTTTCTTCCTTCCAAAGTTCCTTGTCCACGCTGAGGAGGTCCTTTACAACGTCAACAGTTACGCCTTCGCTTTCAAGGCCGCTGATGTTGATATCTTCCGGCTTCGGTTCATATCCGATAGGAGTTTCAACTGCATCGGCAGTTCCTTCGCAGCGGTTGATAATCCAATCGAGCACTCTCATGTTGTCGCCGAATCCCGGCCAAATGAAGTGACCCTTGTCGTCGGTCCTGAACCAGTTTACATGGAATATCTTAGGAGCCTTATCGCCGAGCTTCTTACCCATTTCAAGCCAATGTGCGAAATAATCGCCCATGTTGTATCCGCAGAACGGGAGCATAGCCATCGGGTCGCGGCGGACAACTCCAACTGCACCGATAGCTGCCGCGGTTGTTTCGGAAGCCATTGTGGAGCCGACAAATGTTCCATGCTGCCATGAGAATGATTGATATACCAGCGGAGCAGTCTTTGCGCGTCTTCCGCCGAATACGATAGCTGAAATCGGAACTCCGTTCGGGTTGTTGAATTCCTTGCTAAGGCACGGGCAGTTAACTGCAGGGGCTGTAAATCTTGAGTTCGGGTGTGCAAGCTTGCCGCCCTGTGCGCTGTATTCTTTACCGTTTACCTTGTTGCCGGTCCATTCGGTTGCGTTTTCCGGAGGATTCTTGTCAAGGCCTTCCCACCAAACGGTCATATCGTCGTTGTTGAGAGCGACGTTTGTAAAGATTGTATTCTTTTGAACTGTAGCCAAAGCATTCGGATTGGATTTTTCATTTGTTCCGGGTGCAACGCCGAAGAATCCGTTTTCGGGGTTGATTGCCCAAAGCCTTCCATCCGGACCGATTCTGAGCCAAGCGATATCATCGCCCACGCACCATACTTTGTATCCCTGCTTTGTGTAAACCTCCGGCGGAATGAGCATTGCGAGGTTGGTCTTTCCGCAAGCGGACGGGAATGCCGCGCAAACGTACTTAACTTCTCCGTTTGGCTTTTCAACGCCGAGGATGAGCATGTGTTCAGCCATCCAGCCTTCATTCTTGCCCTGGTAGGAAGCAATTCTAAGCGCAAAGCATTTCTTGCCGAGGAGAACGTTTCCGCCGTAGCCGGAGTTTATGGACATAATCGTATTTTCTTCCGGGAAGTGGCAGATGTATCTGTTTTCGGGGTCAATCTGAGCCTTTGAGTGAAGTCCGCGAACGAAGTCATTGGATGTTTCGCCGAGGTTTTCAAAAGCCTGCTTGCCCATTCTTGTCATGATGTCCATGTTGAGAACGACGTAAATGGAGTCTGTAACCTCAACGCCCACCTTTGCAAACGGGGAGCCGATAGGGCCCATGGAGTAAGGGATAACGTACATTGTGCGTCCCTTCATAACGCCGTCATACATTGGCATAAGCTTTGCTTTCATTTCTTCCGGATCGCACCAGTTGTTGGTCGGGCCGGCATCTTCTTTTTTCTTGGAGCAGATGAAAGTTCTATCTTCAACGCGCGCAACGTCATTAGGATTTGTCCTGTGGTATACGCAGCCGGGGAGTTTTTCCTGATTAAGCCTTATAAGTTCCCCGGTGGAGATAGCCTCCTCCCTCAAAGCCGAAAGCTGTTCATCGCTTCCGTCTATCCATACTACCTTGTCCGGCTTTGTAAGGGCGACCATTTCGTCAACCCAAGCCAAAACATTCTTGTTGTTTGTCAACACTTTCAAAATCCCCTTTCATTTTTCGACATTTAGCCCGGAAAAACAATTTTTCCTCAAATACCATTATAAACTTATTTTGTCAAGAAGTCAATAGGTTGTTTGTGAATTTCTTGACATTTTTTGCAGGAAAAATGATTTTCACTTTCATTATTTTAATTTAAAGCGGCATATGCCGAAAATTTTTTATTTGTTTTTGATGTTTTAGACAAAAATAACTTTCAAAATTTTTTGCAGAAATTTTCGCTCTCCTCCAACGGAAATGTGGCAAAGGCATTTGTGCCTTCATCGGCCCTTTTTCCTGCAAGGAAGTCATAATAAGCCTGACAGCCTATCATTGCCGCGTTGTCGCCGCAAAGCTCAAGCGGCGGAAGGAAGAGCTTCATTCCACGCTTTTGGCATTCTTTTTCAAAAACTTCACGCAAGGCGCTGTTTGCGCTGACTCCTCCTGCAAGGGCAATTGTTTTGTGCCCAAGATTTTGTGCGGCAAGGAAAGTCCGCTCCGAAAGTATTTCGCAAACCGTGCGCTGGAAACTTGCGGCAAGGTCGTTTTTATTTATTTCCTCATTTTTTTGCTTTGCGTTGTGCACAATATTTATAACAGCCGTTTTAAGTCCCGAAAAACTAAAATCATAAGGATTTGACGCGACTTTCGGCTTCGGCAGTTCATAAGCATGCGCATTTCCAAGCTTTGCGGCACGGTCTATGTGAATTCCTCCCGGATATGGAAATCCAAGCACTCTTGCGGCTTTGTCAAAACATTCCCCTGCGGCATCATCATGCGTTTTGCCCAGCACACGGTATTTAGTATAATCACAAACTTCGACAATATGCGAGTGCGAGCCGCTTGCCACAAGACAAAGATATGGCGGGGCAAGCTCCGGATGAGCAAGATAGTTTGCCGCCATGTGGCCGGCTATGTGATGGACGGGAATCAGCGGCTTGTTTGCCGCCATGGCAAGTCCCTTTGCAAAGCTTGTACCCACAAGCAAAGCCCCGATTAACCCCGGGGCAAAGGTTGCAGCTATTGCATCGACTTGCGAAAGGGAAATTCCGGCATCGTCAAGCGCCTTTTTGACAACCCCAAGTATGGCTTCGCTGTGCCGCCTTGAAGCTATTTCCGGAACCACGCCGCCGTAAAGCTTATGCTCCTCGACCTGTGAAGCTATGACGGATGAAAGCACTTTTTTTCCGTCCTCAACAACTGCGGCGGCGGTTTCGTCGCAGGATGATTCTATTGCTAAAATCCTCATTAAAATTACCTCTCAACAAAATATTTTGTCATTAAGACTGCATCTTCCGTTGGAAAAGAATAAAAATTTTTCCTCTCTCCGACTTTTTGATAGCCATGCTTTTCATACAGGAATATTGCCGGAAAATTTGATTTCCTCACTTCAAGCGTTATAAGAGAAACCTTTCCGGCGCATTTTTCAAGCTCATCAAGCAGGGCGGAGCCTATTCCCAGCCGCCTGTATCCATTTTTTACGGCAATGTTGTTTATATAGACTTCGTCAAGGATTTTATGCGCATTGATAAAGCCGCAAACCGTATCCGAAACGGCGGCAAGCGAGATTGCCGCCGGATTTTCAAGCTCTTTTAAAAAAGCCTCCCTTGACCAAGGCTGTGAAAAGCATTCAGCTTCTATTTGCGCAACAAATTCGGCATTTTCCCTGTCCATGGGGATTATTTTCACGTCAGTCCTTTGCGTCATACCATGTTTTCCCCTTGTTTACTTCTGCGGTAAGCGGAACGGAAAGCTTTGCGGCGCCCTCCATTTCCTCTTTGAGTATTTTTGCGGCGGCTTCGGCATCCTTTTCGGAGGCCTCGACAATAAGTTCGTCATGCACCTGCAAAATCAGCCTTGCGTCAAGCTTTTCACCTTTAAGCCTTTTATAGACCTTTACCATGGCTATTTTTATTATGTCCGCCGCGGAGCCTTGTATCGGAGCGTTCATTGCCGCCCTTCTGCCGAAGGCTTGTATGTTTTTGTTGCTTGATGAAAGTTCGGGAATATATCTCCTGCGGTTGAAAATAGTGGTTACAAATCCGTTTTTGACGGCATCCTCAACGGTTCTTTCCATGTATTTGCTTACGTTGGGATAATGGCGCAGATATTCCTTGATATACCTGTCCGCTTCGGCAACCGAAACGCCTATGTCCTTTGAAAGCGAAAATGCGCCGATGCCGTAAATTATTCCAAAGTTTACAGCCTTTGCCGCGCGTCTCATTGACGGAGTTACCATTTCAAGCGGCAGGCCGAAAACCTGCGATGCGGTTATTGCGTGGATGTCATGCCCCTCGGCAAATGCCTCCTGCATAGTTTTGTCGCCGCAGACAGCCGCAAGGATTCTAAGCTCAATCTGGCTGTAATCCGCATCCAAAAGCACAAAGCCGTCCTTTGCGGCAAAAAATTTGCGCATGTTCTTGCCAAGCTCCGTCCTTACGGGGATGTTTTGCATATTCGGTTCGGTGGAGGAAATCCTGCCCGTCCTTGTTTCTGTCTGGTTAAAGCTTGAATGTATCCTGCCGTCCGGGGACACAGCCTTTAAAAGTCCTTCAACATAGGTGGAATTGAGCTTTGAAAGCTGTCTGTACTGCAATATAAGCTCGATTATCGGATGCTTTCCGGAAAGCTCTTCAAGCACTTCCGCATCAGTTGAGTATCCTGTTTTGGTTTTCTTTTTCGGCGGAAGTTTAAGGTCCTCGAAAAGCACCTCGCCAAGCTGTTTTGGCGAAAGAATGTTGAATTTTTTCCCCGCAAGGGAATAAATCCTTTCTTCAAGCGAAGCAAGATCGCCTTTGAGCATTTCTCCAAAATCTTTTACTCCTTTTGCGTCAATGAGGAATCCCTCGTGCTCCATTGAGGCAAGCACCTCGGTAAGCGGGAGTTCTATTTCATAGAAAAGGTTGTCCATTCTGGTTTTGTTAAGCTCGTCAGCAAGCTTTGCCGAAAGCGCTTTAAGGCTTAAAATGTCCGATAATTCACCTTTTTGTAGAAAATAAGGAATTTTATACTCGGAGCATAAGCGTTCTACGGTATATTGCCCTGCGGACGGGTTTAAAAGATAGGCGGCTATATAGCAGTCAAAAATGATATTTTTTGCTTCAAGGGAGTTTTCAAAGGCAAATTTGTAGCAAGGTTTTGCATCAAAAACAGTTTTTCTTGCCCCTCCGCAAAGGAGTTTTAAAATAAGCTCCCTGCTTTCAGCAATGTAAACTTTATCTTCCGACAAAAGCTTTAACTTTTGGCCGTCAAAAATAATATAGGTGAAAATTTCTTCGTTATTAAGTTTTTCGACAATTTCATTTGTCAAATCCTGTGCTTCTATGTCCGGGATTTCCTCTTTTGGAGCTTCAACAGATGCGGACGGCTTAAAATCAAGTCTTTCAAGGAGTGAAAACATTTCAAGCTCCGTAAGGATTTTTGAACATTCCTCAGCATTTGGAGGTGACGGGACATAGCTTTGCAAATCCTGTTCAATGGGGACATCCCTTTTTATTGCGGCAAGAAATTTGCTTTCAAATGCCGCATCTTTTCCGTTTTTAAGCTTTGTCAATACGGATGCGGAAATTTCTCCCGCGGGAATCTCATCATTTTCAAGCTTTTTGTAGAGATTTTCAACGCTGTCAAATTTTGAAATCAAAGCGGAGGCGGTTTTTTCGCCTATTCCCGCAACGCCGGGGATGTTGTCCGAGCTGTCGCCCATAAGCGCTTTTAGGTCTATAAGCTGTAAAGGTTCAAGCCCGTACACCTCTTTGAATTTTTGGGGAGTAAAAATTATTGTTTCCTTTGTGGTGGCAAGCCTTACCGAAACCTTTTCGTCAAGGAGCTGCAAGCTGTCCCTGTCGCCGGTTAGTATCCAGCATTCGTGCCCTTGTTCGGAGCAAAGCCTTGAAACGGTGCCAAGTATGTCGTCCGCCTCAAAACCGGGAGCTTCAATTATTTTTATGCCCAGCGCGGAAAGGATTGATTTTATTCTTGGCATTTGCCCGCGCAGTTCCTCAGGCATGCCTTTGCGGTTTGCCTTGTAGGCCGTTGAAATTTCATGCCTGAAAGTCGGCGCAGAAACATCAAAAGCAACCGCAACCGCATCCGGATGAAGTTCCTCAACCGCTTTAAGGTATATGTTCATAAACCCGACAATTGCGTTTGTGAATTCACCTTTTTTATTGGTAAGCAGCTTTATCCCATAAAATGCGCGGTTCATTATGCTGTTGCCGTCAATTGCAAGAAAACGCAAAATTATTCCCCCTAAAAATCATATCTCTTTTATTATAGCACATTTTAAATTGAAACCCTATTATTTTTTATAAAAATATGATATAATTTTCTAAATGCATCAAATACGGAGGCTAAATGGAAACCATAAAAATAGGAAATGTTGAAATAGAAAAAACCGCCTGCCTTGCACCTATGGCGTCTGTGGCGGACGGGGCATACAGACTTTTGTGCAAGCAGTTCGGAGCCGCTTATGTTGTCAGCGAAATGATAAGCACTAAGGGGCTTTGCTATGGCGATAAAAAAACCGACGAGCTTTGTTTTATTTCGCCGGAGGAATATCCGGCCGCTTTGCAGCTTTTTGGCGAAGACCCGGAGTTTTTTAAAAAAGCAGTAGAATTATGCAAAAAATATACCCCAAGTATAATAGATATAAACATGGGATGCCCGGTTCCAAAGATAGCCGGAAACGGGAGCGGTTCAGCGCTTATGAAAAATCCTGAGCTTGCCGAAAAGATTGTCCGTGCGGCTGTTGGGGCGGCAAAATGTCCGGTTACTGTTAAAATCCGCAGCGGGTGGGATGAGGGCAGCATAAATGCGGTAGAATTTGCAAAAATGCTTGAAGATGCCGGAGCCGCGGCAATAACCGTTCATGGCAGGACAAGAAATCAAATGTATTCCGGCAAGGCGGATTGGGAAATCATAAGAAAAGTAAAGCAGGCGGTAAAAATTCCCGTGATAGGCAACGGGGATGTAAATTCGGCGGAGGATTGCGTGAGAATGTACGAGCAGACGGGATGCGACCTTGTAATGGTAGGCAGGGGAAGTCTTGGCCGCCCGTGGATTTTCAAGCAGATAAAGGATTTCCTTGAAACCGGGAAAATCCCCAAAGAGCCGTCTTTTGAAGAAAAAACGGAAGTGCTGCTGCGCCATGTTTCCATGATAATCAAGTTCAAAGGAGAAAGGATTGGCATGAAAGAGGCGCGCAAGCATGCGGCGTGGTATTTGAAAGGTATGCCGGATGCGGCCGCATTCAGAAATGCCTGCGGCTCGCTTTGCACATATGAGGATTTAATAAATCTTGTAGGCGAGGCAAGACGCCGCGCGGGAGGAATGGAAAGTGACACTTAAAAAATTTGGCTTTTCAATTCAGGTCGATATACACGGGATGACGGTTCAGCAGGCTAAAAGGGAGCTTGAAAGGCTGCTGAACACCTGCGGGAACGATGTGAATGAAATTGAAGTCATCCACGGCTATACGGGCGGTCAGGCGCTTTTAAACCTTGTCAGGAAGGATTTGAAGCACAAAAGAATCGGCGGAAGGATTCTATCCCTCAATCAAGGAGTTACGGTGCTTAAAGTAAAGCCGCGCGAAAAGGTTTAGTCCTTTTTCTTGAAAACTATAAGCTTGCTGAGTATGTAGTTTAAAATTATAACGACTACTGCGGCGGCGCATTTTATAATTATGTCGCTGATTCCCATAAGACTTACGAAAACAAAAATCATGAGCCAGTTTATAAAGCCGGAAAAGAGCCTTGACGCAAAAAAGCTTCCCACCTGCCATGCGAAGGCTTTAAATCCGGGGTGCTCGGCCTTGAAAACCCATTTGCGGTTTGTAAAAAATGCAAACAGCACGGCGCAGAACCATGCAAGCCAAGTGGCAATCTGTTCGTTAAGCCCGAAAAGTCTTGTAGTGCTGAAATATACCGTAAAATCCACAACCGTTGTAAGTCCGCCGAAAAAGACGTAGAGGATGATTGCCTCATATTTTTCATACATTCTTTTTACAAAATCAATAAGCTTATCCATTTATTTTTGCCTTTCTTTTTAAATTGCTATTATATAATAGCACATATTAATTATTTTTGCAAAATCAGGGAGGAAAAATGCTTTTTAATTTTTTACTTATTGTCGTGCTACTGCTGCTTTCGGGATTTTTTTCGGCATCGGAAACGGCCTTTGCATCCGTAAACCGCATAAGGCTTAAAAATTATGCCGCAAAGGGTGATAAAAGGGCCGCCAAGGCGCTTGAAATTTCCGAAAATTATGACCGCACGATAACGGCAATACTTGTCGGCAACAACATAGTAAACATAGCTTCGGCATCTCTTGGAACCATTGTTTTCACTGAACTTTTCGGGGATGGCGGAGTCGGGATTGCAACTGCTGCAATGACTGTCTTGGTGCTTGTTTTCGGGGAGATTCTTCCGAAATCCATAGCAAAAGAAAATGCCGAGGGCGTAGCGCTTTCATTTGCGGGGATACTTAATTTGGCAATAATGCTTCTTACTCCGCTTACATGGATTTTCAGCAAAATAAAACTGTTCGCATCAAAGCTTGTTTTTTCCGGCGAGGAACGTCCAAGCGTGACCGAGGATGAGCTTAAATACATCATTGATGAAATAGAGGATGAGGGCGTGCTTGAAGAGCAGGAAAGCGACCTTGTAAGGAATGCCCTTGAATTTGACGAAATCCTTGTTGGCGAGGTGCTTGTGCCGAGGGTAAATGTTGTTGCGGTTGAAAAAAATCAGCCTGTTTCTGAAATAGAGGAGCTTTTCTTAAACGAAATGTACAGCCGGATGCCGGTTTATGAAAAAAGCATCGATAAGATAATAGGCATAATCAACGAAAAAGATTTCTTTAAAATGAGAGCCGGCGGGGGGAATTCAATAGAGGGGATTATTTCAAAAACCCTTTATTTTTCAGAGCTCAGGCCAATTTCCGAAGTCTTGCGGGAAATGCAGAAGAAAAAAATTCATTTGGCTGTCGTTCTTGACCAGTATGGCGGAACGCAGGGGATTGTTACAATGGAGGACATAATAGAGGAGCTTGTCGGCGAGATTTATGACGAAAACGACGAAATTACCCCGATGCTTAAAAAGGTTTCTGATAATGTATACGAGGTTTCTGCCGAGCTTTCAATATATGATATGCTTGAAGAGCTTGAGCTTCCTGAAGACATTATAGAAAGCAGCAGCACCAGCATGGGCGGCTGGGCAATGGAGCTGTTCGGAAGAATTCCCGAAGAAGGCGACGTTATAACGGACGGGATTTTTAAAGTAACTGTGCTTAAAACCGACGAGCAGAGGATTTTACTGCTTAGGGTGGAGGTTGAAGCAAACAAGGAAATTGAATAATAAACTTCCGGGCTCACCATGCAAAGCATGGTGAGCCCGGAAGTGTGTGGGAGGAAAATTATTTTGAAAAAGCTTTTTGTTATTTCTTTTTCTTTGTGAAGACATCAAATGCAACTGCTGCGAGGAGCACGAAGCCTTTGATTGTTTGCTGCCAGTCAACCGAAATTCCCATGATGGACATACCGTTGTTGAGAACGCCCATTATAAGACCGCCGACTATGCAGCCAAATACGGTTCCGATACCGCCGGAAGCGGAAGCTCCGCCGATGTAGCAGGCTGCAATGGCATCAAGCTCAAAGTTTACGCCGGCTTTTGGAGTTGCCGCATTAAGACGGCCGGCAAATACTATTCCGGCAACAGCGGCAAGAACTCCCATGTTTACATATACCCAGAAGAACACTCTGTTTGTCTTTACACCGGAAAGCTTTGCGGCTTTTTCGTTTCCGCCGAAAGCGTAAATGTGTCTTCCGGCAATGGTCTTGGATGTGATGAAGGAGTAAATGAGTATCAATGCTCCCAAAAGAACGAGTACGCTGGGAATTCCCTTGTAAAGGTTGAGCCAGTAGGTGAAGAGATTGATTAGGAAGACCACAGCCGCAATCTTTGCAATGAAAAACGGCATTGATGGAACGTCAAATTTGTATTTTTGCTTTTCCTTTCTTGAACGGAGCTCCGAAAATACATACAATACCGAAGCTATTATGCCGACAAGAATGGTAAGCAGGTTGATTCCCGAAACACCGAGAGCTGAACCGATGAAATCGGGGATGAATCCGGAGCTTACCCCTGTATAGGAAGCCGGGAACGGAGCGAGAGTCTGTCCTTGGAGGATTACCATTGTAAGTCCTCTGAAAATAAGCATTCCCGCAAGGGTTACGATAAAGGCCGGAATTCTGATGTAAGCAATCCAGAAGCCCTGCCATGCGCCGATTAAAGCTCCCACGGCAAGGGAAATTATGATTGCAAGCCATACCGGCATGTTCATTTGTATGATGAACACCGCTGAAATTGCTCCGATAAATCCGGCAACAGAACCTACCGAAAGGTCAATGTAGCCTGTAAGTATCGTAAGGAGCATTCCTATTGCAAGAATAAGCACATAGCTGTTCTGCATGATAAGGTTTGAAACGTTAAGAGGCTTTAAAAGCACCCCGCCGGTAAGAAACTGGAAAAAAATCATTATGAAAACAAAAGCTATGAACATTCCGTACTGTCTGATGTTTTGCTTAAACATTGTTTTAATGTTATCCATTTTCAACCCTCCCTGTTACTTTGCATAATGCATCTCATAATGCTTTCCTGAGAGGCATTTGCTTTGTCAAGCTCGCCGACAATGCGTCCCTCGTTCATCACATAAACCCTGTCGCTCATGCCAAGGATTTCCGGAAGCTCGGAGGAAATAATTATGATTGCCTTGCCTTCTGCGGCAAGCTTGTTTATGATGGTATAAATTTCGTATTTTGCGCCGACGTCGATTCCTCTTGTCGGCTCGTCAAGAATAAGCACATCCGGGTCGGCAAAAATCCAGCGGCTGAGCATAACCTTCTGCTGGTTTCCGCCTGAAAGGTTGCCTGTTTTTTGGAGTATGCTCGGCGTTTTTATGTTGAGCTTTTTGCGGTATTCCTCGGCAACCTGTATTTCACGGTTTGAGTCAATTACAAAGTTGTTGCTTATCTTTTTCATGGCGGCAAGGGAAATGTTGTTTTTAATATCGTCTATAAGTATAAGACCTGCCGATTTTCTGTCCTCAGTAAGATAAGCTATTCCGTTTTCGATTGCGTCGCCGACGTCTTTAATATCAAGCTCTTTTCCGTCCTTTATTATGCTTCCGGTAATTTTTCCGCCGAAAGCCCTGCCGAAGATGCTCATGGCAAGCTCGGTTCTTCCGGAGCCCATAAGTCCGGCAATTCCGACCACTTCTCCGCGGCGGACATTCATGTTTATGTTCTTTAAAAAGAGCCTTGTTTCATCTTCGGGGTCATATACGTTCCAGTTTTTAACTTCAAAGTATACATCACCGATTTCGCTTTCCCTTTGCGGCCAGCGGTCTGTAATTTCACGTCCGACCATGCCCTTGATGATTCTGTCCTCGCTTGTGTCATCAACTCCCTTGACAAGGGTTTCTATTGTCGCCCCGTCACGGATGACCGTTATTTCATCGGCAACCTGTTCAATTTCATTAAGCTTGTGCGAAATTATAATTGAAGGTATGCCGTGTTTTTTCAAATCCACAATGATATCAAGAAGGTGTGCTGAATCCTCTTCGTTAAGAGCCGCAGTAGGCTCGTCAAGTATCAAAAGTTTTACATCTTTTGCAAGTGCCTTTGCAATTTCAACAAGCTGCTGCTTGCCGACTCCTATATCCTTTATAAGTGTGTTGGGATTTTCTTTAAGTCCCACTCTCGCGAGATACTGCGAGGCTTTTGAGATTGTCTGTCCCCAGTCGATTATTCCGTTTTTTGCCTGTTCATTGCCCAAAAACATATTTTCCGCAATGGAAAGATAGGGCACAAGAGCAAGCTCCTGATGTATGATAGCAATTCCCTTTTTTTCGCTGTCTTTTATATCTTTAAAGATGCATTCTTCGCCTTTGAAAAAAATCTGTCCAGTATATGTTCCATGCGGGTAAACACCGCTGAGCACGTTCATAAGGGTAGATTTTCCGGCACCGTTTTCTCCCACAAGCGCATGAATCTGGTTTTCCTTGACTTTAAGGTTTACATTATTCAAAGCACGAACTCCGGGGAAAAGCTTTGTTATGTTTCTCATTTCAAGTATTACATTTTCCATTAACCATTCGCCCTCCCTTTATCCAGTTTCAAGCCCCCAGCAGAGGGCATTTTTCGCATATTGCGGCGGCTTTTGTTTAAAGCCGCCGCTATGCTTTAAGAGAAATTATCCGTTAATTTGGTCTTTAGTGTAGTATCCCGATTCTTCAACGAGAACCTTTATTGCATTTTCCTTGTCAATGGAAACAGGTTCGCAGAGGTAAGCGGGAACAACCTTTACACCGTTGTCGTAAGTTTTTGTATCGTTGATTGTCGGCTCTGTTCCTTTAAGAACGGCATCAACCATTTCAACTGCCTTTGCGGCAAGAACTCTTGTGTCCTTGAATACGGTTTGAGTCTGTTCGCCGGCGAGGATGGACTTAACAGAAGCGAGCTCTGCATCCTGTCCTGTTATGATAGGAAGCGGGAGGTCTGCGCTCTTGCCGTAGCCAACGTTCTTAACCGATGCAAGCACGCCGATTGAAATTCCGTCATACGGAGAAAGGATGGCATCAACCCTGCTTCCGTCGGCATAGGAAGAAGTAATAATGTTGTCCATTCTTGTTTGAGCGGTTGCGCCGTCCCAACGGAGTGTTGCAACCTGTTCAAAAGAAGTCTGGCCGGATTTTACAACAAGCTTGCCGGAATCGATGTACGGCTTAAGCTGGTCCATTGCGCCATTGAAGAAGAATTTTGAGTTGTTGTCGTCGGGAGAACCTGCAAAGAGCTCAATGTTGAAAGGTCCTGCCTGGTTTGCAAGGTCAAGCTTTTCAACAATGTAAGAGCCTTGGAGTTTTCCTACGAGGTAGTTGTCAAATGTTGCATAATAGCTTACGGCATCGCTGTTTCTGATAAGCCTGTCGTATGCTATTACGGGGATGTTTGCATCCTTTGCTTTTTGGAGCACGTCTGTGAGTGATTCGCCGTCGATGGATGCAATTACAAGGCAGTCAACGCCTTTTGTAATCATATTTTCGATTTGTGCAACCTGATTTTCAATAACATCCTCACCGTATTGGAGGTCAACCTTGTAGCCTTTTTCTTCAAGCTGCTTTTTCATGTTGTTTCCGTCGTCAATCCAGCGTGCGGAAGACTTTGTGGGCATTGCAACGCCTACAAAATACTGGTCGCCTTTTGCTGCCTTGCAGCCGGATGCCATTGAAACCAAAAGGCCTGATGACAATAAGAGTGCTAAAAACTTTTTCATAATCTTTCTCCTCTCATCTTTTAGAGTTCGTTTTAATTATTGATAAAACCGCGGCAGTATCCGTGGCTTTACGCTTAAGATTAAAAATGTGCGTCATTTTCAAAACCGATTTCGGTTTTGTTCTAAAAGCTCAAAAACGCAACTGCAGTTTGTTTTTTGATTGTGCTCATATGATAGCACAAAGAAAATCCTTTGTCAATATCTACAATCACTTTCAATAAAAATTTATTTATTGTGTATAACTTGTGTGAGGTTGTTTTATTTGTATTTACTAATGCTTTCGTTTAGTTTCGTTTTCGTTTTTGCTGTTGAATAACTAAATGTCTTTTTGCATATAATGATTATAAAAACAAGCTGTTTTCTGTTGCATTTTTTCGCTGGAATGGTATAATAAATTATAGGTTTATTAGAAATTTGCTTTTGATTGGAATGTTTCTATGTTTGCTTTGGAAAGAATAAAAATAATAAAAAAATTTTTAATCGAAAACAATCAAGTTGAGGTTTCAACTCTTTCCGAAGCTTTGGGAGTTTCGGAGGTGACCATAAGGAGAGACCTTGAAAAACTTGAAGAGGAAGGATTCCTTACGCGAACCCACGGCGGGGCTGTAATAAATCCGCAGTATGAGAAAAAACCTTCCCCCATGCCGCAGATTGCAAGACCGCAGGGCATTGATGCGAAAATAGGCGAAATTGCTCAAATAGAAGTGCAAATGATAAATGACAACGATATTATTATGTTCACTAACGGTGAAATTAACCGTGCGGCATCGAAACTTTTAAAGGGCAAAAGGAATCTTACCGTTTTGACCAATGATATAATCCTTGCGTCCGAGCTTTGCTCCAATCCGGAAGTCAAGGTTCTGCTTTTGGGCGGGGATGTTGACGGCGCTTCAAAAGCTGTTTTCGGCCGTCTTGCGGAATCAAACCTCAGCAATTTTTTTGTGAACAAGGTTTTTATAGAGGTTGATGGAATAAACCGCAATATAGGATTTACCGTAAACAGCACTGAAAAAGCATCGCTTATACATCAGATAATAAGCAATTCAAATACTGCCGTATTTGTCTTTACATCGGATATAATAAACAAAACGGCTTTTTATGCGGTTGGGGCGATAAGCCTTGCGGATAAGATAATAACCAATAACGACATCAGCGACGAATATAAGCATTATATTTTTGAAAATGAGGTTCAGCTTTTTACTTCTATCGATATGTATGAAGGATTTGCGTAAAATCCCTTCGGAACGGAGAATGCCATGGGCGGGCCGATACTTAAGCTTTCAGGAATATACAAACAAATTTCCCAGGGGTTTAGGCTTAAAGATATAAACCTCGACCTTTATTCCGGGGAAGTCCATATGATAATAGGGGAAAACGGTTCCGGCAAAAGCTGCATAATGCAGGTGATAAGCGGGATTTTGCAGCCGGATGCCGGAAACATAGAGCTTTTCGGCAAAAAGACAGTTGTGCCGTCCTTGCCTGACGCGCGCAGGATGGGAATAGTTTTTATAATGCAGGAGCCTAATCTGCTGGAACAGCTCTCGGTTGCAGAGAACATATTTTTTTACGATATGCCGATAAAGGGCAAAATTATCAAAACAGTGGATTATAATCTCTTGAAGAAGAAATGCGTTGACCTTTTTGAAGAGCTTGGAATTTCCATTGACCCGGATTTGCCGGTTTCAAAGCTTGGGCTTGCGCAAAGACAGCTTGTGGAATTTTGCAGGGCGTGCGCTTCAAATGCCGAAATTGTTATTTTTGATGAACCGACCGCGGTTTTTACCGAAGTGGAAAGGGAAATCCTTTACCGCATAATTGAGAAGATAAGGAAACGCGGCGCGGGCATTTTTTATGTTTCCCATAAGCTTGATGAAATAAGGTTGATAGGCAGCAGAGTAAGCGTGATAAGGCAGGGTACAGTAATAGGCACAAGACAGGTTGACGGCACGGATGACGAGCAAATTATAAAAATGATTTCCGGACTTATGTATACTACAAGATACCCAAAGCTTGAAATCCCTATCGGTGAAGAAGTTTTCAGCGTAAGGGGGCTTTGCAAAAAAGAACTTTTGTCAGATATTTCCTTTTCTTTGCATAAGGGCGAGATTTTGGGGATAACAGGACTTGCCGGTTCGGGGAGGACTTTGCTTGCAAACTGCATTTTCGGTGCGGCAAAATATGATGAGGGCAAAATTTTTATAAACGGCGAGGAAGCAAAAATAAGAAGCCCATATGATGCCATACAAAACGGGATAGGCATGATTCCGGAAAACAGGCTTACGGATTCGCTTTTTTACTGCCTTGATGTGGAAAAAAATGTATCTCTTGTTTCGCTGAGGAGGTTTTTAGGCAAAGGATTTGCGTTGAACACAAATATCCTTGCCGACGTGGTTTGCGATTATATAAGCAAGCTTAACATTCCCGTAAGAGAAGCCGAAGAAAACATAAGCAGGATATCTGGCGGCCACCAGCAAAAGCTTATGGTTGCAAAGTGGATGATGAGCCGCTCAAAAATATTTATTCTTGACGAGCCTACAAGGGGAGTGGATGTGGCATCGCGCATTGACATTTATAATGCCGTTACCGATATAGCGCGAAAGGGCGGAAGCGTTTTGTTCATATCCTCCGATATAGAGGAAATCCTTGGAATGTGCGACCGCGTGCTTGTTTTGGCGCATGGCAATATTGTCTGCGACCTTGCACGCAGCGAAGTTACAAAAGAAAAAATTATTGCCTATGCGGCGGAAAAGGCTTAAATAGAAAAAATAAAAACAGACGCCTTTGCAGGCGCCTGTTTTTATTTGGAAATAAGGAGAAATATATATGAAAAAATGAGAAAGAATTGAAATTGGCGGATTAATTTTTGGCTTCCGCAAGAGTTACTGATACGTCAAGGTTTTTACCGTTTCTGTAAATTGTTAGGGTGATTTTGTCGCCGGGTTTGAATTTATCCTTGATTTCGTTAAGCTCGCTCATGGTTTTGATTGTTGTTCCATTGATTCCGACAATGATGTCGCCGACTTTGATTCCGGCAGCCTCTGCACTGGAACCGCTTGTTATAAAGCGTACATAAACTCCTTGCGGGATGTTGTAATATTTAGCCATGACTTCCGTTATATCCTCGCCGGAAAGCCCGATAAGAGGTCTTCCTGTCACATAGCCGTTTTTAATAAGGTCGTTTACTATTGGAGTAGCACTGTTTATCGGTATTGCAAAACCAAGACCCTCAACATCGCTTGAGGATATTTTTGCGGAATTTATGCCGATAACCTGACCGTAGCAGTTGAGGAGAGGTCCGCCGGAATTTCCGGGATTGATTGCCGCATCGGTCTGAATGTATGTCATTGTTCTGTCGTCAATTGTGATTTTGCGGTCAACGGCGGAGATTATGCCGGCTGTAACGGAGCCTGAAAGCTCAAAGCCAAGCGGGTTTCCTATTGCAACCGCAAGCTCTCCGACTTCAAGAGCGCTTGAATCTCCAAATTCGGCGGGAGTAAGTCCGGTTGCCTGAATTTTTATTACCGCAAGGTCGGTTTTTGTATCACATCCGATTACTGTTGCGGGATATTCCGTTTTGTCATTGAGCACAACGTTTATTGCGGATGCCGTTTGGCCCGTATCACTGTTGGAAATAACATGCGCATTGGTTATGATGTAGCCGTCCTGCGACATTATTATTCCTGTTCCGGTAGCGGTTTGTTCTGAAGGGGTTATCCCTTGGAAATTAAAGTTTGATGAAGTTGAGGGGAAAACGCTTGAAATTCCAACTACCGATGGAGTCACCTTTTTGACGATTTCAGGAATTGAAAGCGCGTTTGTTTTGGATGCGAGCTTAATCAGGCTCTGGCTTTCGGATGAAGATGAACTGTCAGAACTTGATGAGGATGTCTGCGCCGAAGACGAACTTGACGCTAAAAATTTAGGCGTATCTCCAGAAAGCGCAATGTATCCGCCTATCGAGCTTGCGGAAATTACCGCCGCAAATAAAAGGCCTCCTAAAATTTTAAGGAAAATATGTGGTTTTTTCTTTTTAGTGTAATCCTCCGGATAATAAGTAATTTCAGCCGGTCTATGTTCTTCGTTATAGTTGTTGTAGTCGTACATAAAACCCATCCTTTCAGTTGAGTTGTTTTTTGTTTTTCTTTGTCTACTATTTTACCCTCGAATGTGATAAAAATATGATAGGCAGTCGAAAATATAATGTTTTTTGGAAGAAAGAAAAATTGCAAAAAAATTCATAATTGTTGTTGTAATTTTAAACAAAACGATGTATAATAAAAACATAGAATTAAGCGTTTTTAATAAAGGAGGGTTTTGTATGAGCAAAACAATCATAACCATAAGCAGGCAGTACGGAAGCGGCGGAAGGGAAATAGGTGAAAAACTTGCAAATACTTTGGGGATTCCTTTTTATGACAACAAGCTGCTTGAAGTTGCCGCAAAGGAAAGCGGAATAGGCAAGGAGCTTTTTGAGGCAAATGATGAAAAAAATCCGGGAAGCCTTTTATACATACTTGGAATGCAGTATTCGGATGATATGCTTCCGTTTAACCATAAGCTTTTTCTTGCCCAGTTTTCGGCAATAAAGAAAATTGCCTCCGAGGGCCCATGCGTAATAGTCGGAAGATGTGCCGATTATGCGCTTAAAGATTTTAATAATGTGCTTAATGTGTTTATCCATGCGGATATAGAAAAGCGCATTGAGAGGATTTCAAAGGAGCTTAACATCCCCGATAAAAAGGCAAATGAGGTTATTATAAGGGTGGATAAGCAAAGAATGAGCTATTATAATTTCTATACTTCGCAGAAATGGGGCAGGGCGGAGAATTATCACCTTTGCCTTGACAGCATGGCGCTCGGCATAGACGGCACTGTGGAACTTCTTAAAAAATTTGTGGAGCTGTTGGAAGTTAGAGATTAGATGTTAGAAATTAGAATATGTTATTTTTTACATTAAAGGTATTATCTTGGTTTCCTATTATCTAACGTCTAACAACTAACGACTAAAAACTAACAGGCCATTTTAAGATTTTAATTGTCCTTTTTTCAAATTCAATAAAATGTTCGTCCCTTAATTTGCAAAGCTCACGCGACATGGCGCTGCGGTTTACGCAAAGATAATCCGCAAGCTCGTCTCGGGAAAACGGCAGTTCAAATATTTTTCCGCCGGCCTTTTTTGCCTGCGTTTTAAAATAGGCGAAAAGCTTTTCACGGGTGGTCTTTTTTGAAATTATGTCCAGCTTTGAATTTAGCATAATGTTCTTTTGCGCAATAAGCATCAGCATATTTCTGATTAGCGATGAATGAAAAGAACAGTTTGAAGGGCACAGGGTAATAATTCTCCTGTAATCGACAAAAAGTATTTCCGATGGAAGTATTGAGCAGACGGTTACAGGACTTTTTTCTATTCCGGCACAGGCAAAAACCTCTCCGAAAATGCCTCCGGCATCAAGTTCGTCAAGAATAATCCTCTCACCGTTTATGTCCTCTTTTTGTATTTGTATTTTTCCATCAAGGACAATTCCCACGTTTTTTACATCTTCACCCGCAAGCATTATCGCTTCGCCTTTTTCATAGCTTTTTGTTTTTGCCGAAAGGCATTTGAGCATGCTTTCAAGATTTTGAGGCGAAATTCCTTTAAAAAGCGGAGTTTTTTCTAAAAGCGGATAATATTTTTCCATAAAAGCCTCTCCTTGTTGCAAATGCAACGGATTTTTTGTTTAGAGTATATTATAATCAAAGCATAAAGTCAATCCAAAATAAATTTTATTTTAAAAAAGAAAGGAAGAATTATAAATGATAAGAAAAATTATAAAAATAGACGAAGAAAAGTGCAACGGATGCGGGCTTTGCGTAAATGCCTGCCACGAGGGCGCGATAGGTCTTGTTGACGGAAAGGCAAAGCTTTTGAGGGACGATTACTGCGACGGGCTTGGCAACTGCCTGCCGGTTTGTCCGACAAATGCCATTTCGTTTGAGGAAAGGGAAGCTGCCGCTTATGACGAAGAAGCCGTAAAAGCCGCACAGGAGGCAAAAAATGCACATCAGCCCAAAACCCTTGCCTGCGGATGTCCCGGAACACATTCAAAAAAGCTTGAGCCTAAGGCTGCTCCCAAAATGGAAATCCCATCGAGTGGATTTTCGGTGCCTGTATCACAGCTTGGACAGTGGCCAGTTCAAATTAAGCTTGTGCCGGTGAATGCGCCTTACTTTGAAAACGCAAACCTCCTTGTTGCCGCAGATTGCACAGCTTTTGCCTTTGGGGATTTCCATAACAGGTTTATAAGGAACAGGATAACTCTTATCGGCTGCCCGAAGCTTGACGAGGGGGATTATTCCGAAAAGCTCACAGAAATCCTTAAACGAAACAATATAAAGAGCATTACTGTGGTTAGAATGGAAGTTCCATGCTGCGGCGGAATTGTAAATGCGGTTACAACTGCGCTCAAAAACAGCGGCAAGATGATTCCGTGGCAGGTTGTGACAATTTCAACCGACGGCGAAATCATTGAATAAAGCCCCAAATTTTATTTAAAATAAAACAGAGGATTAAAAGGAGGATTTTTTATGAGTGAAATGTTTTGTTATCAGTGCCAGCAGACTGCGGGTGGAAAGGCCTGCGTGAAGGTAGGCGTATGCGGCAAGCAGCCTGAAACCTCAAATCTTCAGGACGAGCTTGTTTGCGAACTTATTTCTCTTGCCAAAGCGGCAATAGGCGGAAAGGTAAGCAAGGAAATTGACAGGCTTCTTATAGACGGACTTTTTACAACTCTTACAAATGTAAATTTTGACAATGCGGCAATAGAAAACTTTATCAAGCGTGTTAAGGATGCGCGCGCAAAGCTTGGGGATAATTCCCCTGCATTTGATAAGGACAGGCTTTTCAAGGGTGAAAAGGAAGACGAGGTTTCCCTGCGTTCAACATTGCTTTTCGGAATGAAAGGCATGGCGGCATATGCTCATCACGCAATGAATCTTGGCTATGAGGATAAGGAAGTTACAAACTGGTTCTATAAGGGCCTTTCCGAGATTGCAAACGAGCATACGGTTGAGGAATGGCTTTCGTTGAATATGGAATTCGGCGGAGTGAACTTCAAGTGCATGGAGCTTCTTGACAAGGCCAATACTGAAACTTTCGGCACTCCTGTTCCGGCAAAGGTTCCGTGCGATATTGAAAAAGGCCCGTTCATAGTGATTTCCGGACATGACCTTTTGGACCTTTACGAGCTTTTGGAGCAAACAAAAGACAAGGGCGTAAATATTTACACTCATGGTGAAATGCTCCCGGCGCATGGATATCCAAAGCTCAAGGCATATCCGCATCTTAAAGGCAATTTCGGAACAGCATGGCAGTCGCAGCAAAAGGAATTTGAAAACATTCCAGCTCCGGTGCTCTTTACCACAAACTGCCTTATGCCGCCGCGTCCAAGCTACAAGGACAGGATTTACACCACTTCCGTTGTTGGTTATGAAGGACTTGTGCACATCGGAGCGGATGCAAACGGGCATAAGGATTTCACCCCAATCATTGAGCATGCGTTAAGGCTTGGCGGCTATCTCGAAAACCACAGCATGAGCGGCATAAACGGCGGGCATGTGCTTACAACGGGATTTGGCCATGGAACAATCCTTGCAAATGCCGGCAAGGTTGTCGAGGCTGTAAAGGCTGGCGCAATAAAGCATTTCTTCCTTGTGGGAGGCTGCGACGGAGCGCATCCGGGCAGAAATTATTATACTGAATTTGTAAAGAAAACACCAAAGGATACGATAGTTTTAACTCTTGCCTGCGGAAAATTCAGGTTCAACGACCTTGATTTGGGAGAGATTGGCGGGCTTCCGAGGATTATGGATATGGGGCAGTGCAATGATGCGTATGGCGCTGTAAAGGTTGCCCTTGCTCTTGCGGATGCTTTCGGCTGTACGGTTAACGAGCTTCCGCTTACGCTTGTGCTTTCATGGTATGAGCAGAAGGCGGTTTGCATACTTCTTACCCTTCTGTCGCTTGGAGTAAAGAATATTTATATAGGCCCCACACTTCCCGCGTTCATGTCTGAGGCAATCGTAAAGACTCTGGTTGATGCATACGGCTTAAAGCCTGTTACAAGCCCTGACCAGAATCTTGATGAAATACTTTCAAAGAAATAAATTTATATAATCTTATAATTAAAATATCTTATAATAAAAAACTATTAAGACAAAAAATATATAAGACCTGCTTTTCGTAGTAAAATTGGAGTGGTGAACACCAAAACGAAAAGCAGGTCATATTTTTGCAGCAGTAATTCGCCGAGCAGAGTGCAAGCGAATGCGTGGTTCCCGTTGCCATTTTAGTAGTTAGATGTTAGAGGCTGGCAAATTGAAGATAAGACCTTTAATGTAAAAATATCAAATTCTAACATCTAACCTCTAATCTCTAACTTCTAAAAAATCCCGCGGTGATAAAACCGCGGGATCTTTTAGTTGCCTTGTATCGTTGCAATGGGGTCAACCCATGCACCATCTTTTTTAAGTCCAAAGTGCAGGTGTGAATCCTCGGATACTTCGCATAAAGCGGTATCTCCGACTGCTCCAATAACTGTTCCGGCGCTTACCTTTTGGCCTACTTTTACCGGAATGACTTTGTTAAGGTTGCAGTACCAGCCCTCAAATCCGTTGCCGTGGTCTATTACCACGCATACTCCCCAAAGAGCGTCATCTTTTACATCGGTTACGGTGCCGGAAGTCATTGATTTTACCTGTGCGCCAATATCGGCCTTTATGTCAACGCCATCATGGGTTTTCCAGCAGTTGAGTGTTTTTGATTTTACCAACTCGCCGTTGCTGAAAGCATTTATAACCTCTCCGCTTATAGGCATTATAAACGGCTGGGCTGAAACCTGTTCTGCATCCGGTTTGCTTTCGGCTTTGGCCTCTGTTTCGGGCAGAGCGGTTTCTTCGGGCAAAGTTTGGGATGTTTCAAGCGGAACATTGTTTTTGTCCGCATTTGCATTTTCAGCAAGGTCATCGTAGCCCCATTCTTGGGGGGCGGTGGTTTGTGCGCTTGAAAGGTTTTCAAGCTGATTTTTCAGTTTGTCGGCGGTTTGGCGGTAAGCAAAAAATCCCGCCGCGCCAACCGCTGCAATGCTCAGACACAGCGCCGCATAAAATCCTTTTCCTCTTAAAAAATTAGCTGCTTTGGATTGATTCAAGTTTATTTTCCTCATTTGTTAACCCCGTTTCTCCGCCGGCATGGATTTTGGCAGGGAAACGCTTTTGTTTCCGGCGGAAAACAAAAGCTTTTGAATGATTTGCAAATCATTGCCTCACCATTATTTTGGTCGGATATTATGAAAATATTCTTGAAGGATAAAGATATTTTCAAATATTTTGCCCGTTTTTTCATGAAATGTAGTCATATATGCCAAAGAATTCTTTTAAAATTGAGTATTACGGAGAATTAAAAGGAGATTCTAAAATATTTTAAAAAAACCTTGCAAAATGAAATGGAATGAAGTATAATTTATATATAATTAAAATAGTTTATAAAAACTTGAATTATTTATATAACAGCAAAGAGAGGAAAAATGAATGGCAAACGAACAAATCAAGATAAGTGAAACCGACTATAATAAACCTTTGATTGAGCAAAGGGCTGACCCGTATATTTATAAGCATACCGATGGGTGGTATTATTTCACTGCATCCGTTCCGGCTTTTGATAGGATAATTTTAAGGCGCGCAAAGACCATTGCGGGACTTGCAAGCGCTGAGGAATATACTTTATGGAAAAAGCATGAAACAGGAATAATGGGCAATAACGTATGGGCGCCGGAAATACATTTCCTTGACGGCAAATGGTATATTTATTTTGCCGCCGGAGAAGCCGAAAATCAATGGAAAATCAGACCATATGTCCTTGAATGCAAGGGTGATGACCCTGTAACGGGCGAATGGATTGAAAAAGGGAAAATGCAAAGGGCGGATGAGGATGAGTTTTCCTTTGAAGATTTTTCGCTCGACGGAACCGTTTTTGAAAGCAAGGGCAGACGCTATTATATTTGGGCGGAAAAGGTTGGAGTCGGAAAGCAAATTTCAAATCTTTACATAGCTGAAATGGAAAATCCCTGCAAGCTCAAAACCGTTCAGGTGCTGCTTTCGACACCGGATTACGATTGGGAAAGAAATGGCTATTGGGTTAATGAGGGCCCTGCCGTGCTTAAAAAGAACGGAAGAATTTTTGTCACTTTTTCCGCAAGCGCAACGGACGCATCCTATTGTATTGGAATGCTTTGGGCAAATGAGGACGATGACCTTCTTGACCCGCGCTCATGGAACAAAAGCAGATATCCCGTGCTTAAAACGGATGAAGAAAAGGGATTTTTCGGGCCGGGACATAACAGCTTCACTGTTTCGGAAACGGGGAAAGAACTTATGGTGTTTCATGCAAGACAGTATCCCGGACTTATCGGTTCTGCGCTTGGCGACCCGAACAGACATACATATATATTGGAGATTAAGTGGAATGACGATGGAACTCCTCGGTTTGAATATATGAAGCAAAAATAATTTGTTTTAAGGGGGATTTCATGTGAAAAAAACTGTCTTGGTGGGGCTTGCACTTTGCGCGGCGCTGTCCTTTTCGGCATGTGCCGGCGGGAGCGCTTCATCTTCGGCATCTTCATCGTCAATTGAAAGCTCATCACAAGAAACGTCAAAGGAGGATGCTGAAAATTTGTTTGAAGGAATAAAACTTAAAGCCGATACTGACGTAAGGAAAAGCTTTATGGATGTTTCGGTGCATGACCCGTCCGTTTTGAAGGTGGGGGATACTTATTACATATTCGGTTCGCACCTTGCGGCGGCAAAAACCACCGACCTTATGCACTGGACTTTAATAGATTCCGGAGTAAAAAAGGATAATAAAATTATCCCGGATGCCATGACGGAAATGAAAGAGGCCTTTGATTGGGCAAAAACGACCACTTTTTGGGCTCCGGATGTAATACAGCTTGAAGACGGAAAATTTTACATGTATTACTGCAACTGCGAGGGAAGCTCTCCGCTTTCGGCGCTTGGAGTTGCCGTTTCCGACAATGTCGAGGGGCCTTACAAGAACCTTGGCATAATCCTTAAATCCGGCATGGGAGCAGATACTCCCAGCGAGGATGGGGATACTTACAACGCAAGCGTTCAGCCCAATGTGGTAGACCCATGTGTTTTTTATGACAAGGACGGGCGGCTTTGGATGAGCTACGGTTCATATTCCGGCGGAATTTTCGTGCTTGAACTTAATCCTAAGACAGGAATGCCGCTGCAAAAGGGATACGGCAAAAAAATCCTCGGCGCAAACCATTTGAGGATAGAGGGTTCTTATGTTATGTATAATCCCCAAACGGATTATTATTATATGTTCCTTTCTTACGGCGGGCTTGCCTCCGACGGGGGATACAACATAAGGGTATGCCGCTCAAAAAATCCCGATGGGCCTTATTATGATTCACAAAATCAGGATATGATAAACTGCAAAGGCCCGAACGGTTCTTTCTTTAATGATGCCGCCGCAGCAAAATACGGTGTGAAGCTTATGGGCAATTACAGATGGAACTGGATTGAGGGCGAGAACGGAAAAATAAGAAAAGGCCTTGTTTCTCCCGGACATAATTCCGCAATATTTGACGAGAGTACGGGAAAATATTTTCTTATTTTCCATACAAGGTTTGAAAACAGCGGAGAAGCTCATGAAGTCAGGGTCCATCAGATGTTTTTCAATGAGAACGGCTGGCCTATCGTGGCTCCTTACAGATATGCAGGCGAAACGATAGCTTCCTCATATGAAGAAAAGGAAATAACAGGCCCTTATAAGTTCATAAATCATATGAATGATACAACTAAGGAAATAAGAGGTTCAAGCGTTATTTGGCTTAACAGCGACCATACCATTTCCGGAGATGCAGAGGGCACATGGGAAATCACAAACGGTGCAAATGTTAAAATCACAATAAAGGGAATAGAATACAGCGGCGTTTTCTTAAAGCAATGGGATGAATACGGACTTAAAAATGTAATGACCTTTACCGTGCAATCCGAAAAGGGTGTTTCTCTTTGGGGAAGCGGGATTGCTGCGCTTGACTGACAAAAAATGCTCCGGGTTTTTTGACCGGAGCATTTTTCATCATATCTTTTATTTACCTTTGAACTCTGCCGGAGCCGCTTCCGTTTGCAAGGCTTAAAACCTCATCAACCGAAACAAGGTTTGCATCGCCCTCGATGGAGTGTTTAAGACAGCTTGCCGCGGTTGCAAATTCTATTGCATCCTTGGACGGCATGCTTTTGAGCATGGCATAAATGAGTCCTGCGGAAAAACTGTCGCCTCCGCCTATCCTGTCGACGATGTGGATTAGGTATCTCCTGCTGAAATGGCATTCTTTGCTGTCAAACAGCATGGCACCCCATGAATTGTCAGTTGCGGAAATGGAGCGCCTTAAAGTAAAGGCAAGCTTTTTAAAGCCGAATTTGTCCGCAAATTTTTTAGCTATGTCCGCATATTCCTCGGGATTTATTTCATCCTCGTCCTCACAGGGGATGTCGGATTTTATACCGAAAATATCGTTTGCATCCTCTTTGTTGGCTATGCACACGTCAACATACGGCATAAGCTCGGACATGACCTTGCCTGCCTTTTCCTTTGACCAGAGGTTTTTGCGGTAATTTATATCGCAGCTTATTTTCACTCCTTTTTCCTTTGCCGTTTTGCAGGCGTCAAGGCAAATGGAGGCTATTTCATCGCCAAGCGCGGGAGTTATTCCCGTAAAGTGGAACCAATCCGCACCGTCAAGGATTTCATTCCAGTCAAAATCGTTTTTGCAGGCAAGGGCAATTGCAGAACCTGCCCGGTCGTAAATTACCTTTGACGGGCGCTGGGATGCGCCTTTTTCAAGGAAGTAAATTCCGACCCTTTCGCCGCCGCGCGCTATGTATGAAGTGTCCACTCCGTATTTTCTAAGCGAATTTACTGCCGCCTGTCCTATTTCATGCTTTGGCAGTTTTGTGACAAAACTTGTATCAATTCCGAAGTTTGCAAGAGATACTATTGCGTTTGCCTCTGCTCCGCCAAAAACAGCGTCATAGTTTTCCGCCTGCAAAAAACGGCAATATCCCTGCGGCGAGAGCCTGAGCATTATTTCACCAAATCCAACAACCTTTGGCATAAAAAAATTCCTTTCATATTAAAAATTATTTTTGCAAAAGATGAACCGCAAATCCGCCAAATTGCTCTTTTAAATAAATTGCGGTCATTTTTCCGGAATCGTTGAATTTTGCAGTTGAAGAATCAAATTCGATTCCTCTGAATTTAAGATAATTTACGGCCCTGTCAAGATAATTTGTCTTTATGGCAATATGTCCGTGCGTTCCAAGGTAGGGGGATTTCATTGCCTCAATAAAGTTCCCGGCAAAAAATGAGGCAGGAGTTTCCCTTTTGGCAAATCCGAAAATATTTTCAAATGATGAAGCGATTTCATTCGCTTTTGTTTCGTCGGACGCGTTTATTCCGATGTGCGCAAGCTCAAAGCCAAGCATTTTTTCCACAGCTTCTTTTGCAAGCAAACGTATTTTGTCAAATTCCCCCGCAGATATAAGCGTATCCGGAGCCATCCAGCTTCCTCCGCAGGCAATTATTTTGGGAAAATCAAGATAGGAATTTAAATTTTGCGGCCCTATTCCGCCCGTCGGCATAAAAAGCATATTTGAATACGGAGCGGACATTGCCTTTATCATGTTAAGTCCGCCTGCGGCCTCCGCCGGAAAAAATTTTACCACATTCAGCCCAAGCTCAATTGCAAGCTCCACATCGCTGGGATTTGCCGTTCCGGGGATAATCGGTATGCCTTTTTCAATGCAGTGTTTTACTGTTTTTGGATTAAGTCCCGGGCTTACGATGAATTTTGCTCCTGCCGCGGCTGCTTCATCCGCTTGTTCGGGAGTAAGCACAGTTCCGGCACCCACAAGCATTTGCGGGCAGTTTTGCGAAATTTCTTTTATCGCGTCCTTTGCGGCGCTTGTCCTGAAAGTTACCTCGGCGCAGGGGATTCCTCCCTCGCAAAGGGCATTTGCAAGCGGTACGGCATCCTTGGCGTTGTCAATTTTAATCACGGGAACAATTCCTATGGCTTTAATTTTTTCAATAATTTCCATAAGCTCACCTCATAGTTTCATAATACGGAACATAGTTTCATATACTGCTACTTAAATTATACCCCATTGAGAGGATTTGTCAAGCAGTTTTATTGTATTTAGCGGAATCGTGTGATAAAATAGTTGTTAGTATTTAGTTTTTATTACCTTGTTTTATTTTGAAGGGGGTTTCACCCCCTTACTTACTATTAAAGTAAACAAAGTTATAAAGAAACCCCCAGTGACTTTTTGTCCGGCGACAAAAAGTCACCAAAAAGCGCCTAAATTTTAGTCTTATTCCGCCGGCTTTTCGGCAACGGGCGCCACGCTAT
>JAIHAL010000017.1 GCA_020054675.1 Oscillospiraceae bacterium | reverse complement strand
TGTTTCATATCATCCACCGCCAATTTCTTTTTTAATATGTAAATTATACCATATTTCTCCCCAGCTGGTGTGAATAATTCTTTAAATCAGAGGGTCCCTAGTATTTTGACATAACCATGCCCAATTATTAACTATTGACGTAAAAAGACTATCATAATTATTATCAAAAGCAAAATCAAATCTATCATACAAATGCACCTTATAATATGTCTTTGTTTTATCAAAAGTTATTGTTGCATTATGTAGTGCATAAAACAAATCTGCATTATCACTTTTAGTAAATTCTTTTACTTTGCTAACATGAGCTACTCCACTCTTTTGAGTTTCTGAAAAATAATTTTTATAAACAAAAGTCCCTACGATTTTATCTCTAAAAAGACATCCGACGCCTTTATCTTCATTATAATTTAATCCTAATACAGAATATTCTACAGCTTTTGCCGCACAAGTGTAACCTTTTATTTTAGCAATTTGAGCAGCTGCAAGCCAAGCAGTTTTAAGTTCGATTATTGTAGGAATTGTAGGATCAATAGATTTTATATTTTTCTGATATTTGTATTTGTAAGTAATATTATCTATATAGGCATTTAATTCTTGTACACTTAAATTATTAAGATTATTTACTATTTGAATAATTTTATCATCATTTTTTCTAACAAAAGAGTCTTTACTTTGAGAAAGAAGCTTTTCGTTAATATTAATATCAGAAAATGATGATTTGTTTTCTAATTCTATTGCAAAAGCACCTACGGGTATAAAGTTAATTGATATAATTATTACCAATAAAACACAAACAAATTTAAATAATTTATTTATTTTCATTTCTATCATCCTCCTTTTTTCTTTATTATACCCCCCCTTTTTATCAAATGTCAATATCTGTAACCAAACTGTAACCATATGTTTCCAAACTGTAATTTTTGCCATAAAAAATCCCGGCGGCGCAAAGCCAGACCGGGATTTTTTTATATTTAACAGTCAAATTGTAAGGTTAGAGAAATAGCGTGCAGAGGGTTGCTATGATGTGATTGGTACAACATTAAAGCGGCATCATAAAAGAATTGCGACGACAAAAAAAGTCGGATTTTATCAAGTTTAATACATGTTATGTTTGGGTTTCTAATGCTATACTCTTTTTAAAAACGAAGGAGAAAAACAATGCTTGATATTTTTAATTATTCTGAAATAAAATTCCCAGAAAACTTTTTGTGGGGAGCAAGCACTGCCGGACAGCAAATAGAGGGCGGCAACAATTCCTTTTTTGACAGCGAGGAGTTTATGCCTAAAACGGCTTTTGGCGGAACTGCATACGAACCTGCGGGAAGGGCCTGCAACAGCTTCGAAATGTTTGATAAAGACTTGGAGCTTTTGAAAAGCATGAACCTTTCCATTTACCGCATGTCGATTGAATGGAGCAGAATAGAGCCGGAAGAAGGCATTTTTGATGAAACCGCATTGAAGCGTTATCTTAAAATGTTCAGCCTTTTGAAAGAAAACGGCATAAAGCTCTGCCTTACACTTCACCATATGTCGCATCCTGTATGGTTTCATAAAAAAGGATTTTTCAACACTCTCCTCAACATGAAATATTGGGAAGAGTATCTTGAATACTTAATTCCAAAAATCGCAGAGTATGTTGATTTCTGGATTATCATCAATGAGATGAACCTGCCTTATGAATACAACATAGAGCAGCGCCTCAACATGATTGAATACCATGCAATAGGTTATCACATAATCAAGAAATACTCGGACAAGCCGGCAAGCTCTTCTCATTCGTATTCCGAAAAATGGCCTTTTAGAGGGCGGCATGATACGATTGACAACCTGATGGCGCAAATTCTTGATTATCAGGAAAACGAATTTTTCTTTCACGCAATAAGAACCGGCGAAATCTGCATGCCGTTTAAAGATGCAAAGTATGTCCCGGAGGTAAAGGGAAGCTGTGATTTTTGGTCGCTCAATACTTATGTAAGGCAAATGGTTGACGGCAGAAGCAAAGATGTCAGAACCGATTTTTACAAAGCAAGCCATTTGAAAAATCTTGATGTGCCTTTTTATACGGAAGAAATACATCCTGAAATTATAATAAACATGCTTATGAGATGCAATGACAAGCCGTGCCTTATTACTGAAAACGGGATTGCGGCAAATGACGACAGAATGAGAATAGTTTACATTTCCGCAATCCTGCAAAGCCTTAGGGAGGCAATGAACCTTGGAGCAAATGTCATAGGATACCTCCACTGGTCGCTTTTGGACAATTGGGAGTGGGGAAGCTATTTTCCTAAATTCGGGCTTGCGGAAGTTGACAGAAAAACTTTTGAGAGAAAGCTCAAAGACAGCGGCAAATTTTATGGTGAAATAGCAAAAAACAACGGATTTTCGCAGGAAATACTGCGCAAATATATAAAGGAAATACCCTCGGTCATAAATAGGCATGACATAAGCAAAATTTAAATCTGTTAAATTTATTTGGGAGGAAGAAAAATGAACATGAAAAGCAAAGAATCAAACACGCGCTTCGGAATATCCTGGGCGCTTGCAAACGGAGGCGGATATATGCTTATTCAAGCAACGGTTGCAAGCTACATATCCATGTTTATGACGGACCATATTGGTATAGCGGCAGGAGTTGCCTCTGTAATAATGGGGCTTGCTTCCTTATGGGATGCAATCAATGACCCGATTATGGGAGTGATTGCCGACAGGACAAAATCCCGCTGGGGGCGCTATCGTCCTTATTTCCTGTTTGCTCCGGTTATTTTTGTGATTGTCAGCGCGCTTTTGTTTTTAAATCCATCACTTTCAAGCGGTGGGAAAATAGCTTGGGCTGCATTTTTCTATGTCTGCTTTGGAATGATGAATACCGTCTGCACAATGCCCACCATGGCAATAGTTCCCGCACATGTAAAAAGCTTTGCCGATAGAAACAAAGTCTTTACTTGGGGAGCAATAGCAACTGCGGTTGCCTTTACCATTGCCTCGTCATATTCGCTTAACATTGCAAATTTCTTTGGCAGTTGGGTTCCGATGATACTTATTTACGGCGTTTTAATGATTTTAAGTTATTTCTGGCTCTTTAAGGAATCAAAAGAAAGATACCTCATTCAAAACGAAAAACGCCCTGTAATGAAAGATTTGAAAATAATTTTCGGGCACAAGGAGCTTTACCCCATCTTTATTATCTGGATGCTTTGTTCACTTGGATATGGCCTTATGTTTGCCACATCGGTTTACTATGTTATGTATTATCTTGCACGTCCGGATTTGATTTCAACCTATATGCTTGTAATTTCAATAGGTGCGCTTGTTTCAATGATGGTTGTAATGCCGATTGCTTTGAAAATATTCAAGTATGGCCATAAGGCCCTTATTTGGTCGCTGCTTGGCACGATTGTCCTTTACATGATACTCTTCTTTACAGGGAACCAAAACTTCATACTCCTTTGCGTTTTGTCCTTTATTGCAACAAGCCTTTCCTCAATGCAGTGTGCGCTGATAAATCTCCTGCTTACGGATATGATAGACTTTATCCAGCTCAAAGATGGAGTATCGCTCAACGGAACACTTTCATCTATTAAAGGCTTTGCATTCAAATGCGGCTCTACGGTGCAATCTGCCGGAATTCTTGCAGTTCTTGCTGCAACGGGATATGTTGCCGGCGCAATAGGGCAGCAGCCGGAATCTGCAATGCTTGGAATAAATTCATTGAGATTTTTAATTCCGTCAGTTGCAGCAGCAATAGTAATTATACTTTGCATTTTCTATCCTCTGCAAAAATATTATCCTGAAATAGAAAAGATGAAAGAAAAAATGAAATCAAATGAAGAAGGAATGGCTCAATGAAAATTGCCCAAGTAAAAATAAATCACTATGAAAATCCGCTTGGATGCGACCTTGAAAACCTGCGCGTTTCATATAAAATCTGCGATGCTCTTGGAAAAAAGCAAAAGCAAGCAAGAATCCTTGTTTCAATAAATCCGGATATGTCAGATTCGGTTTATGATTCAGGGGCAAGAGAAGATATAGACAATCTTGGCTTTTTGCTTCCGATTGACCTTATGCCGCGCACGCGGTACCATGTTCAAGTGGAATCATGGTCGGATGCAAATGAATATGCCAAGAGTGAAATTTTTTGGTTTGAAACAGCAAAATTAAATGAGGTGTGGGCGGCAAAATGGATAGGCTCTCCTCTTGGCAAAAATACTCCTCCGGTTTTTGCAAAGGAATTTGAAACATTCGGAGAATGCCAAAAAGCAAGGATTTATTCAACAGGACTTGGGATGTATGAGATTTATATTGACGGTCAAAAAGTCGGGGACGAATATTTCGCCCCCGGCTGCACAAATTATGAGGACCGCATACAGTATCAGACCTATGATGCAACTCTGTATTTGAAAAATTCCGGAACGCATAAAATTGAAGCATATCTTGCCGATGGATGGTACAAGGGACGTTTTGGCCTTAGAAGACGGGAAAACAATTATGGGGATGATTATGCTTTTCTTGCGGAAATCCATATTTTTGACAAGTCCGGCAATGAAACTGTAATCGGCACAGATGAAACATGGCTTGCAAGAAAAAGCGAAATAACTTTTTCATCCATTTATGACGGCGAAATTTATGAGCCTGAAATCAAGAATAGCCCAAAATTTGAAAATGCCGTGCTTAAAAATATTGGTTTTGAGCTTTTGACGCCAAGAAACTGCGAGCCTGTGTACATCCATGAAAAATTTTCGCCTGTTCAGATAATAAAAACTCCCGCAGGAGAAACCGTGCTTGACTTTGGACAAAATATGTCGGGTTTTGTGCGATTTGCCTGCAAAATCCCAAAAGGCGAAAAAGTAACCCTGCAATACGGTGAAATTTTGCAAAACGGAAATTTTTACAGGGACAATCTTCGCAGCGCAAAGGCGGAATACACTTATATCTCCGATGGAAACGAGCATGAAATTTCGCCTCATTTTACTTATTACGGTTTCAGATATGCAAAAATAACGGGAATATCCAATGAAGAAATTCTTAAAAAATTTGAAGCTGTCGCACTTTACAGCGATATAAAAAGAGTCGGAAGCATAAAAACTTCAAATGAAAAGGTAAACCGTCTTATACAAAATTCGGAATGGGGGCAAAGGAGCAATTTTGTGGATGTCCCAACGGATTGCCCTCAAAGGGATGAGCGCATGGGCTGGACTGCCGATACTCAGGTTTACTGCAAAACAGCATTGTTTCAAACCGACGCCTATAATTTCTACCGCAAGTATTTAAAGGATATGGCTTCCGAGCAGAAGCATACCGGCGGAGCAGTTCCCCATGTTATTCCCGCGTTTGGAATGCGGGACGATTCATGCAGCGTGTGGGGAGATGCTGCAACGATAATCCCATGGAGCCTTTATTTGTTTTATGGAGATATTCAGATACTTTCCGAACAATATGAAAGCATGAAGGCATGGGTGGATTATATTTACTCCTTAGATGAGCAGACCGGAGGGAAAAGGCTTTGGTCGACGGGATTTCATTTCGGTGACTGGCTTGGGCTTGACAGCGAAACCGGAACCGACGTAAAAGGCGGAACTGATGATACTTACATTGCTTCGGCTTATTACTTCAATTCGGCGCAAATTCTTGCCAAAAGCGCAGTGCTTTTGGGGAAAAGCGGCGATGCGCAAAAATACGGGAAGCTTTCAAACGAAATTCTTGCGGCAATAAGAAAAGAGTATTTTACCTCCACAGGCCGCCTTGCGGTAAATACTCAAACGGGATATGTCATTGCTCTTGCCTTCGGGCTTTGTCCTGATTTCGCAAAAGAGAGAATAGCTGCTGACCTTGCCCAAAAATTAAAGCTCAATAAGGTTTATCTTAAAACAGGTTTTGTCGGAACAGCATATATTTGCAAGGTTTTGTCAGACAACGGGTATAATGATTTGGCATATCGGCTCTTGCTTAATGAAGACTGCCCAAGCTGGCTTTATGCCGTAAACATGGGCGCAACCACAATATGGGAAAGATGGAATTCAGTGCTTCCTGACGGAAAAATAAGCGATACGGGAATGAATTCGCTCAACCATTATGCCTATGGCTCAGTAGTTGAGTGGATGTACTGCAGCATTGCGGGACTTAATCCGACAGAGAAATCCCCCGGCTTCAAGGAGGCGATAATTGCTCCAAAACCGGATTGCAGGATAAAAGAAGCTGAAATGTCCTATGATTCCCCAATGGGAACATATAAAATATGCTGGAAGATTGAAGATGACGGACTTTTTAAACTTAAAGTTGAAATTCCTTTTGGAGCCCGGGCGGAACTTGTACTGCCAAATGCCCAAAAAGAGCCTGAAATTTTGACATCCGGAGTTTATGAATACAGTTATCTTCCAAGTCCGCCGCTGATAAAGACATATGGTATTTCAAGCCCGATAAGCGAACTCTTGCAAAAAAAGGAATGCATTGATGTTCTTTCCTCTTTTGGGATTGATGCAAATGCAATTCCCGCCGCCCTTGCCGACAGCACTATTGTTGAAATAAAGCATATGCCTTTCATCAGCATAACAGATGAAAAGCTTAAAGAACTTGATTTTGAACTCAACAGAATCAAATAACCATATAGCGCAAAAAGCAGCTTTCCTTATGGAGAGCTGCTTTTTGCAAGTGTTTTAAACAGAAAGCTTTTTTGTGTTTTTCATGCAAAGATGTATTTCTTCAAGCGTCGGGATTGCCGGGATTGCGCCTTTTTTTGATGTCACAAGCGAACCGGTCGCATTTGCGAAATCAAGGGCATGGCTTATTTCTTCATCCGAAAGTGAGCCGATGGGTTTGTCAGATTTCAAAAGACAATATAAAAATCCCGCAAGGAAGCAATCTCCGGCGCCGGTGGTATCAATCGTTTTGACGTCATATGCGCCGGAAAAATAATCTTTTCCGTTTATGAGGGCATAGGCGCCTTTGGCGGCGCGGGTGATAAGGATTATTTTTGTTCCGTACTTGTTTTGGATTTCCATTGCCGCTTTTTTAAAATCCGATTCGCCAAACAAAAACAGGGCTTCTTCTTCTGAGATTTTTAAAATGTCCGCAAGGGGCATTGCCTCTAAAATAGTGCTTTTTGCCGCCTTAGCATTTTCCCATAAAGGCAATCTTAAATTCGGGTCGTATGAAATCATTGCGCCGGAGCTTTTAGCGTTTTTTACTGCCGTTAAAACGGCGCTTTTTGAAGGCTCCTTTGTAAGCGAAACCGAACCGAAATGAAAAATTTTTGCATCAGCCGCAGAAAGCTTTTCTGCATCATCAGCATTTAAACCTACATCTGCGGTTTTTTCGCGATAAAAGGAAAAATCCCTGTTTCCTGTTTCGTCAAGGCAAACAAAGGCAAGAGTAGTCGGCTCTGATTTGGATATGAACAAAAAATCAGTATTTACGCCGGCATTTTCAAGAGCCTTTTTGCAAAGCCTGCCAAATGAGTCATTGCCGATTTTTCCCGAAAAAGCGCTTTTGCAGCCAAGCTTTGCCATTGCGCATGCCACGTTTGCAGGCGCGCCTCCGGGATTTGCCTTATATGTATCCGCTTCGCCGGATGGGGAGAAGTCAATTAAAATTTCCCCCATGCCTAAAAAATCCAGCATATTTTGCCCTCCTTTAATTTTTCATTGGAGTTGAGTTGATGTAAAATTCGTGAGTTTTTAAATCTGCTTCCAAAAGCGCTTCATGACCGTTCCAAATGCGGCGTATTTTAATTTTGGAGCCGTTGGTTTCGGTTATGCATTCGCCGTCAAGATTGAATGCGGGATGAGTGTTGCGGAAAATCATCAAATCCCTTAAATCACGCACGATTTTGCGCTCAAAGTTCCTATCAATTTCTTCTTGCGAATAGTAATGGCGGTTGATGTTGCGGCCCTCCTTGGTGCTTTCAAGAAGTTCTATGTCGTTTGCGCCTGCAAGCATTCCGACATAGTAAACCTGTGGGATTCCGGGAGCAAAAAACTGTATCGCGCGGGCAAGGAGGTATGCCTTGTCGTTGTTGCCCAAAGCGGAGTAGTAGGTGCAGTTTATCTGGTAAATGTCAAGGTTGTTGTATGCCGCTGTATTGTAAATCTTTTTTACGTTTGCGCCCTTTGTAAAGAGATTTTCCTTGGTTTCTTCAATTTCTTCATCCGTCATCAAATCGCGCACATCCACAACGCCTATTCCGTCATGGGTGTCAAGGGTTGTGAATTGCTTTTTGGGAGACATATCAAGCCATCTTTTAAGGTTATGGCCTTTCCCTGAATAAAGGGCATGGAGCACAAGCATCGGCAGGGCAAAGTCGTAAATCCAGAAATTCTGGCGGGCTATTTTCATCTGTATGCTGTAATGCTCGTGAATTTCGGGAAGTATGCAGACATTATGAGGCTTTAAAATATCCTCAACCTCGTGCAGGAGTTCCCATATATCGGGTTCAATGAAAAAGCAGCTTGTGCCGGCTTTTTTGACAGCATATGCAAAAGCGTCAAGACGGATTATTGATGCTCCGTTTTCACACATTGAAACAAGGGTGTCGCGTATGAAATTCCTGACCGTTTCGGATTTTACGTTCAAATCAACTTGTTCTTCGCTGAATGTGCACCAAAGCTTTTCAGATGTTCCGTCATCAAAATTTATTTCAATGTAAGGTGCGCGGGGTTTCCTTTTGTAAATGATATCAACCTCTTCATCCGTAGGTTCACCGTTTTTCCAAAAATCCTTATATCTTATGAAAAAATCTTTGTAGGGGGAATTGTCCTTGTTCTTTTGAAAATCCTTAAAAAATTCGGATTGCCTTGAAATATGGTTTATCATAAAGTCAAACATAAGGTAATACTTTTCGCCAAGACGCTTTACGTCTTCAAAATCCCCGAAAGCAGGGTCGACCATATCGTAGCGTGTCGGAGAAAATCCCCTGTCTGCCGAGGATGGGAAAAATGGGAGTATATGGACTCCACCTATGGCGCCTTGATAGTGCTTGTCAAGCACACATTCCAGTTCTTTTAAATTTTTGCCGAGGCTGTCGGCATAGGTTATAAGCATTATTTTGTTTTCTACCGGTTTCATTGTTATCCTGCCTTTCTTGTTGACGGGTTTATCCTAATTCGTAAATTTCTGCGCTTTCAAGCATTCTATTGCCGGATTCAAGCGAAATTTCGCCGGTCAATGATTTCATATCCCATTCGCAAGGGAAATATATGCTTCCGTCAAGCGTAAAAATTTCAAGTGCATCATAGTCTATATAAATGCGCAAATGGAGGCTGTCGGAATTTGAAAAAGAAAAATTTTCACCCTTAAATGCAACTTTTCCAAGAGAAAAATCTATGGAAAGTTTTTCGCCTATAATATCAAGAACTGAAACCCCATCATTGCAGGGATAAAAGTTCAAAATAATTTCTGCGGCATTTTCATTCAGCGAAGTTAATATGCCGTTTTCGGGGCTTTTTAAAACTTTTGCATTTTTGCGCAAAGATTTCATTTCTTCAATCGGTTCAAGGCAAATCCTCTCACCGTTTTTTGTGTTTTTCAATGAAAGGGAAACTGGAATTGCCATTATCCCCGTATAAGATGTGCCGTGGTTTTTGGTGCGCAGCCAGCTCTGGCTGATTATGCGGCCGTTTGTGTTTGAATATGTTTGCGCGGCATAGGCAAGTTTTGTTGCATATGCGCTTAACTTTTCCGTTTTTGGAATGAATTCATATCCGTTGAAATCGCCTATGAAATAATACCCGTCCGCCGCCCAGAAAATCCAGCGCTGTTCGCCGTTTTCATTGGTTAAGGGGAACAAATCGGGGCATTCCCAAAGCGGGGGCAGGGTGAGTTTCTGTGTGAGCTGCCATTCTAAAAGGTTTTGGGAACGAAAAACGGCAAAATCATTCCCATCCAGAAACAAAACCATGATATAAGCATTTGAGGCTTCATGGAAAAATACCTTTGGGTCGCGGTTATCTCCTGCAATATGCTCAATTACAGGTGTCGGAAGCTTCTTGATGTTAAATCCATCACTGCTTAAAGCAAGCATTTGCTGAAATTTCTTTCCGTGCGAGCGTCCGCTTGCAGGTGCGGCAGTGTAATAATAAAGGATTGTGTTTTTGCCGAAACCGGCAGAACCTTTTTCATCCAAAAAAGCACAGCCCGAAAACATTGTGCCGTTTTCATCGGGAAGAAGCGCCTCATCGGCTTGCTCCCAATGGAGCAGGTCCTTGCTGAAGGCATGGCCCCAGTGCATATTTGCCCACTTGATGCCGAACGGATTGTGCTGGAAGTACATATGGTAAATCCCGTTTGCAAAAACAAGCCCGTTTGGGTCGTTCATCCAGCCGATTTGCGGTGCAAAATGGATGAAAGGGAATCTTCCTTCCTTTTTTGGCAGAGTGTCTTTATTTTTTATATTTTTCTCCCATCCGGCCGGGAAATCCCCATTAAACACAAAAGCTTTGCCTATGTAATTTTCCACGTTCCAAGCGGCGTAAAAATCCGCACTTTTAAGGGAAACTTCAATATCAAATTCGTATATTGTTTCTTTACCAAGAAAAACCTGTGCAAAAACCTTTTTGCCGTCGTTTTTTACGGGAAGCCAAAGATATTTTTTTGTTATGATGATTTCAAACATTTTTCTGCTCCGTGTTATGATTTTACCGCGCCGGAAACAATTCCGCTGATGATGTGCTTTTGCAGGAACAAATACAAGGCAATTACCGGAAGCACCGTCATTACAAGGCCTGCCATGATTTTTCCGAGATCGTTGGAATATGTCCCGTAAAAGCTGTATGTTGAAAGGGGAAGCGTATAAAGCTCTTTTTTGCCGAGCACAAGGCTTGGAAGCAAGAAGTCGTTCCAAATCCAAAGCACGTCAAGCACAATCATGGTGGAGGTTATTGATTTTAGCAAAGGCAGCACAACAAGGAAAAATGTCTGGAATTTTGTGCAGCCGTCAAGCTTTGCCGCTTCTTCAAGAGAAATCGGAACGCTGCTTTTTATAAATCCATGGTACATAAATACCGCAAGGTTCATGCCAAAGCCCAAATAAAAGAAAATAAGCGAGCTTTTGGAATTGAGCATTCCAAGCGAGCTTCCATAAATGGACACGAGTGGAATCATAAGCACCTGAAAGGGAACTACCATGGAGGCAATCATAAGCGCAAAGAAAAATTTGCTTGCCGCCCACTTTGTGCGGACAAAAACATATGCCGCCATTGCCGCAAAAATTATGATGAAGGTTACGCTTATAACGCTTATGATGAGCGAATTTAAAAATGCAAGGGGATAATTCATCTGCTTGAAGGCATTTATAAAATTTTCAAAAGTAATGCCTTTGGGGTCGATTAAAACAAGGGGCTCCTTAATAACGGTCGCTTTTCTTTTGAATGAATTTATAAGGATTAAAAAGAATGGAACCATGTATGCCAAGAGCAAAACAATTAGAAAAAACATTTTTACAATCAAAAATGCGCGCGTTTTGTTTCCGCCGATAACTTGCTTTTTCATTATGCCTCCACCTCTTTCCTTTTTCCGAGATAAATTTGAGTAATTCCGATAATTGCTACAATGATAAACAAAATAAGCGCTTCTGCCTGGCCGGTTCCGTATTGCTTTGCTTCAAAGGCCTTTTTGTAGACGTGCATAGCAACCATTCTTGTAGCGGCAAAAGGCCCGCCCTCTGTCAATGAAAGGTTGAGGTCGTACACCATGAAGCATCTTGTTATTGACAAAAACAGGCAGATTACAAACGATGGCACCATCATTGGCAATACAACGTGCCTTGTGGCCTGAAATCCGGTTGCCCCGTCAATGCTTGCGGCTTCGGTAAGGTCTTTGGGAACCCCCATAAGTCCGGCTATGTAAATAAGCATCATATAGCCCGAATACTGCCATGTCGTAACAATTATCATCGCCCAAAATGCTTTTTGCGGGTCGGAAAGCCATGATGTGGAAAAAATATCTATATCAAAAGCCGTTCCGAATGAAACCAATGCCCTTGCAAAGACAAATCTCCAAATAAATCCGAGAACAACCCCGCCTATGAGGTTTGGAGTGAAAAATCCCGCCCTTAAAAAATTCTGTCCCTTGATTCCGCTTGTCACAAGAAAAGCAAGGATGAAAGCTATCAGGTTGATGAAAACAACTGAAACAGCAACATATTTAAGAGTAAGAACAAGTGAATTCCAAAATTCTTTATCCTTAAAAACTTCAATGTAGTTATTGAGCCCGACGAAAGGCTTGTTGTTGGAAATGCCGTCCCAGCTTGTAAAAGTTAAATAAACGCCGTAAACCAGCGGAACAATCAGTACGGCGATAAATACAAAAACAGCGGGGCCAGCAAACATTAAAAATGTTTTGGTTTTTGCCGCAAGAGTTTTTTCGTTCATTTGCACCATTCCTTTCAGGGCGGATATTTTTGAGTTTTTACGGAACAAGGATGGCAAAAAAGCCATCCTTGCCCGATTTATTTAAAAGTTCTTGCGTTGTTTACTTTGCCTGTTTTGCCCAGTATGCTTCAACTTCGGAAGCAAGTCCTGCCCTGTCGATTTGTCCGGCAAGATATTTTTGCATTGAGGCGCCAAGAGTTGACCAGTGGTCGCCGGGGCATCCGTTAAAGCCTTCTATTGTGTTTGCGCCGTCAACGTACTTCTTTATTGACTGGCCGAGCGGGTCTTTTACTTCAAGGGTGATGTTCTTGAATGCCGGAACCAAAGAGCAGTCATTAACCAAAACGCTTTGTCCAGCCTCATCATATACAAGCCAGTTGAGGAAATCCTTTGCTGCCTGCTGCTGTTCGGGAGTTGCCTTGATTTTGTCAATCATAACCTGCTTTGAGCCGGAAGCACAAAGGCGGTTGTTTGCAAAGTCATCTTCGGAAGTATTCTGAACCAGAGGCATGATTCCCATTTCAGTGGAATCATCAACATATTCTGAAATTTCAGCCCATGCCCAGTTTCCATTGAACCAGAATGCTGATTTTCCTTCTGCAACATATGAAGCGTTCAAGTCATAATCCGCAGCCATCGGGTCTGCCTTGTTGATGTTGTATTCTTTCAGCATGTCAAAGGTATCCATGATTGTATTGAAGCGCTTGTTTTCAATAAGCTTTTCAGTGCCTTTTGTAAGCCCTTCGGTAAACTTGTAAGCTCCTGCCGCGGTGCCGTCCTGTTCCTCATAAACTGTTGCAAGGTAATGTGCTCCAAGCGACCAGTCTTCCTTGTTTATAACCATCGGATGTTCCATGCCTGCCGCAACGAGTTCATCCATCAGCTTTTTAAGGGCATCCATTGATTTGATTGAATCGGGGTTGAATTCTTTTCCGGTGAGTTTTTCGATTATTGTCTTATTGTAAATAAGGCCTCTGCCCTCAATGCAGAATGGGAATGAATAGAGCGTGCCGTCAATAGATATGCCGTATGTACTTCCCCCATCGGAAGCCCATTTTTCGGAAGAAAGGTCAAGTGCCTTTTCCTTTGCAATGGTTAAAATGTCCGTACCGTCAAGCATTGCAAGGGTCGGAGGGTCGCCTGCCGCATATTTTTGGGCAATTGTTTCTGCCGGAGATGCTCCGTTTGCGGTTGAATAAACCTCTATTGAAACGCCGGTCTGTTCCTTGTACTTCTTTGCCATTTCTTCAAGCTGAGGCTGAATTTCCATTTTTGAATTCAGCATGGTAATGGAAACCGAACTGCTTGAAGCCTTTGATGTTTCAGATGATGAAGATGATGAGTTGCTGCTTTCCGAAGATGCCGCTGCATTTGAACATCCCGCAAGAGCGGCCGCCGCAAAAGTTCCCGCTGCAATAATGGCTGCAATTTTCTTGTTCTTTTTCATGAAATATCCTCCTTCTCAAAATAAAACATTAAGCACTTTGCATATGTAACCGGTAATGTTACCGGTTACATTAAGCTGTGCCTTTAATATAGCATATTTGCAAATGCGTGTCAATGATTTTCCAAAAATAATTATTATTTTTGTACTTTAAAATAAAAAAACAAGATTATTTTTATGCAATTACTACAAATGTAACCGGTTATTTTTGAAATGTTGTTATCTTTGTTGCGGGAAGAACTTTTTTCTGATATACTTTATTTGAAGAATACCGAATTTTAAACGGGGAGTGCCAAATGGGGAAAAACGTAACTTTTAGTGACATAGCAAAATATACTAATTTTTCAAAAACTACGATTTCAAGGTATTTTAACAATCCGGACAGCCTTTCTGATGAAACAAAGCAAAAAGTCCGCGATGCGCTTGATGCGCTTAATTACCATGAAAACAAAGTGGCAAAAATTCTTGCGCGCGGAAAAACAGAATTTATAGGGGTAATTGCGCCTAATTTCTTTTTTCCTTATTACACTTCTGTGCTGAATTCAATCCTTGATACTTACAGGGATTACGGGTACAAATTCATTGTTTTCCTTGAAAATGACAACTCCGAGGAGGAGCGCAAATACATAAGCGAACTTCTCTCTTACAACATAGAGGGCCTTATAGTTTTGAGCCATACTTTGCCGTCGCATGAATTGCAGCAGCTTGGCATACCCGCGGTTGCAATCGAACGCGAGGATGAATTCATTTCAAGCGTCAATACAAACAATTTCAAGGGCGCGGTTTTGGCGGTTGAAAAGCTGATTGGCGACGGATGCGAATTTTTAATCCACATAAACAGCCATAATCCCGAAGACAAAAAAATGCCCGCATATGCAAGAATCTATGGATTTGAAGAAACTTGCAAAAAGCATGGCATTCCCAATAAAGAGTTTTTTGTAAGCCTTTCAAACAATCATGAGGATTATTTTAAAAAGGTTTCTGAAATTTACAGCGAAGCAAAAGAGATTTGCTGCGGCAAAAAAGCAGGAATATTTTGCAGCAACGATATAATTGCGGTGGATTTTTTAAATGCGGCTTTCCTTGACGGCAGAAAAATCCCGGAAGAATTTGAAATAATAGGCTTTGATGATTCCCCGCAGGCAAGACAGGCAATCATTCCTCTGACATCGGTGCGGCAAAATACAGTTGAAATTGCAAAAAGCGCAATGGAACTGCTTGTAAAGCAAATGGACAAGGGCAAGCGTTCCAAACCAAAAAGTGTGGTTACAACACTTGAACATATTGTAGTTGAACCTCAGCTTGCGGAAAGGCAGACTACCTTTTAGTAGTTAGTTGTTAGAAGTTAGACGTTAGTTTTTGTTCTTTTACTTTTTTAGAGGGGGACGCTGTCCCCCTCATTGGCATTTAAAGATAATTAAGTCCTTATGCACCCCCTGCCTACTTTTCTTCACCAGCGAAGAAAAGTAGGCAAAAGACGCCGCCCTGCGGGGCTTTTCATGCGTCTACATCCGCCTACCCGCCGGCAACGGACGCCACGCATTCGCTTGCGTCCTGCTCGGCGAATGACGGCTACAAAAAGATGACCTGCTTTTCGCCTTGGTGCTCACTACTCCAATTTTACTACGAAAAGCAGGTCTTTTTCTAAATTTGCCTTAGCAACCTTATTAGCGGAAAATCTTTTCTTATTAAGCGAAATAAGCTGCTTCCTTGGGTTCGTAAGTACTATTCTTTTTTGCCTTTAACTTGGTAAGACGTGGAATCTTCAAGAAAAGCAGCCGAGCTTTGTCGTGCAGGGCGCAAGCGATAGCGTGGCGCCCGTTGCCGAAAA
>JAIHAL010000009.1 GCA_020054675.1 Oscillospiraceae bacterium | reverse complement strand
TTGCCGGCGGGTAGGCGGACGAGGACGCATGAAAGCCCCGCAGGGCGGCGTCTTTTGCCTACTTTTCTTCGCTGGTGAAGAAAAGTAGGCAGGGGGGATATAAAAAATTAATTATCTTTAAAAATTAAGAGGGGGGACAGCGTCCCACCTCTCAAAAAAGTAAAACCACAAAAACTAACGTCTAACTTCTAACAACTAACTACTAAAAGGGCAAAGCTCCCTCCAAAATAAAGTAAAACGATAAAAATTCTAATTTCTAACCTCTAATCTCTAACATCTAAACCGTATTCAAATCGGCTGAAATCAGCATTCCCGCCAATTTGAGATGTTGAATAAAAGAACAGTCCTATCCTGCATCCCATAAAATGGTCAAGCATATAGCATAGTTTATGCGTTTTGCCGAGCTTTTTCCATTCGCCGTTGTCTTTGTAATAAAAATCCACCTCATCAATGTTGTCAATAAAATTAAATTCCGCTTTCAAGGAAATTTCAGGCGATGAAATTTTTATTCTTGCGTATTCAATGCCCTTGTTGTCAGAATTTGCATCCTCTCTTGCCCTCATGACAAGAAAATATTCCCCGTTTTCACGGGCAAGCGAAATCATTCCATAACAGCCCTGAAATGCAACAAGTCCCGCAAAATCGCCATCTTTCATATTCGTTCCGTCAACTTGAACCGAGGCTGTGCACCTTGGCCCAAATGTTCGCTGAGTAAGCACATTTGACGCATTAAGCACATCAGGACATATTTTATCGGAATATATCCTTAAACATCCCGGCTTTTCCAAAACAGTCCAGAAATCATTTTTGGGATTATGGTTCCACTGCCATACTTTTTTCAATGATATTTTTCCGTTCGCATCCGGCTTATAGTAAAAATCATCGCTTTCAAAAAGCGGAGCATATTTATAATCCGGACGCGTGCTTTTTACTGAAATTTCAAGAGGTACCTGTCCGTTTTCACCAAAAACAGGAAAATCATCCTCCCACGAAACAGGAACCAAAACAGGAATTCTTCCAACCGCTCCATGGTCTTGAAAGAGCATTGCATACCAATCGCCGTCGGGAGTATCCACAATCCCACCTTGAGCAACTCCGGCATTGTGGTATCCCATGTCATCATCCAAAACGTTCTTTCCACGATATTCCCCTCCGGGCGAATCGGAAACATAGCAGGCCTCCACCCTGCGGTGCGAGCCATATGCAAGCCAATGGATGAAAAATATGTAATATTTCCCGTTTATCTTGTAAAAATGCGCTCCCTCATAGCCAAGCGAAACGTTATCTGTATCGGTTATGATTTTTTTGTGAAGTCCTCCCGGCTTTGGCCCGCTCAAATCCTCTTTAAGCTCGGTGATATAAATATCCCTGTTGCCGTATACAATGTATACCTTTCCGTCATCATCAAACAGCAGGGAACTATCATGGTAAAAGCCGTCGATTTCACGCTTTTCCCACGGCCCGTCTATGGATTTTGAAGTAAAAAGATAGGTCTTATGCGTATCGTTTGCCACAAAGCAAACATAAAACATGCCATTGTGATATTTCAGCGATGCCGCCCACATTCCCGCGCCGTAAATATTTTTGCCGTCCTCAAGCCTGTGCGCCGGATTGTCTTCAAGGGTATCATACAAATAAGAGGCTATCTCCCAGTTTGCCAAATCATAGGAGCGCAAAATTACCGCTCCCGGCATCATATGCATTGTCGTGCTTATCATGTAATATGTATCTTCCACCCTAACAATATCAGGGTCAGGAAAATCCGACCAGATTATAGGGTTTTTCTTTTTGATTTCCATTCTTGCGCAAATCCTCCAATGCTTTTTTAAAACTTAACCGTTTCCCCGCTTTTTATTTCAACCGCCTTACCGTTGGCGTTAATCCAAACCGAAATAGCCGATGGATTGTATGCCATATCCCTTTTGGCGGAAAATTCAAGGCATTTCAATGCTTTTACATACCTTGCTATTTCAATATTTGTTGCATACCAAATATCCTTTTTCCCGGACATCATTGCGCAAAAATCCTCAATAAGGTTCCAGTTGTTTTTAGCGTCAAATTCAAAGCTATGCCCCCATACATACATAAGCTTTAATCTTCCGCCGCCAGCAAAATCAAGAAATTTCTTTCCAAGCTCCATTAAATTGTCGTCATGATGGCAAGTTGCATGCCACGCCAGAAAATTTTCAGGAATTTCAAAGCCATGATGGCTTACCACAGTCCTTGAATACTCAATTCCCAATGCCGCAAGCATCTCAATGATTTTAGAATTGTAAACTCCATAAGGATAGGACATTCCCTTTACCGGATATCCGACAAGGGTTTCCAAAGCCTTGCGGTCCTCGATTATTTCATCTGCAACTGACTCAATGGGAATCGAATCCAAAAAAGGATGTGTTTTGGCATGTGCCGCAACCTCATGCCCGCTGTAAAGCTTTGAAACCTCATCAGGCGAAACAACTCCATCCTGTCCCAATCTGCCGGAATTCAAATGGAAAGTTCCCCTTATCCCGTATTTGTTAAAAATCTCAACAAGTCTTCTGTCAAATACAGGGCCATCGTCATAGCTCATTGTAAGAGCCTTTGTTTTTCCTTCCGGGAACAAATCAAATTTAATATCCATACTTGCCTCTTCCTTTTATAAAATCTCCGCTTCAAATGGCGATGCCGGAAGCCCTTCTTTATTGCATAAATTTGCCTCCTGCGGATTATCCGCCCAAGCATACCGCACAAATGCCGGACTTGTTATCTCATCATTCCAGACGACAACCGAATCCCCTTCTATTTCAGCCTTTGCCCAAATGAATTTCTTATCTTTTCCCGCAATGGCAAAATGTTTTAATTCATTTCCGTTTTTGATTGCCAAGCCGCTGCCTATGCTTGAAAATTCAATTTTTACCCTGCCGTTTTCAAGCTTTGCGGATTTGTACAAAGGCCCGCAGGCAACCAAATCATTTTCTCCGTATGCAATCTTTCTTGCAAGCAAGGCAAGCCGTTCTCCGACATCTTTTTTGTTAAGCGGATGCAAATCATTCCATTCGCCAACGTCTATTGCAACTGCCATGCCTGTATTTTTAACCGAAAGGCATTTTCTCTGCTCTTCCCTGAGCTCTGCCCAGCCGCTCTCGGACGGATTGGCATTTGCCTTCATAAAGTTTGCAAGCTGCACAAAAAGGAACGGGAAATCGCCAACGCCCCATTTTTCTCTCCAATCCTCCACCATAGCGACAATTTTCTCGGAATATCCATTGGAACGCCAAGTATCCGATTCGCCCTGATACCAGAGCGCGCCCTTTATCGGCAATTTCAAAAGCGGGGCAATCATGCCGTTAAAAAGTCCCATAGGCTCATAAATGAAAAACGTCATGGGCGGCATCGGAGAATCCATTTTCGCCCCAATTCTGCATTTCCATTCTCCCTGCAAATCAATGGCTTCATCTTCCGTAAAAAGCTTATATGGCTTTTCGGGGATGAATTCACCGTATCCGCCATTGCTTACAACTCTCACAGAAATTACATTTCTGCCGGCTTTAAGAAGGCCTGCCGGGATTTCATATCTTCTCGGCGGATACTGGTAAGGCGTCGAGCCCACAAATACACCGTTTATATAGGCCCAGTCGCTGTCAACTATCGTGCCGAGATAAAGCTTTGCAGGCTTTCCGACCATTGAGGAAGGAACGTCAATTTCCTTCTTAAACCAAACCGAACCGATAAAATTACCGAATTTCTCTCTGAACGCAAACGGAATTTCAACATTGTCCCAACCCAAATCATCCGTTTGAGGCAAAAACCATTCTGCCCCCTTTTGAAGTCCGGCATCACGGCTGTTCAAATCACTAACCCATGCGGATATTTTTTCTTCCTCACTCTTTTTAATGCTCTCTATGTAGCTGTCATCCTTGAGCTTTTCGGTTTTCATTAAATCTTCCGGAAAGCGTTTCAGCGCATCCGCGCTCATCCACGAATGTACGGGAGTGCCTCCCACGCAAGATTTTATAAGCCCTATCGGAACTTTATACTTATCAAATAAAGCTTTGGCAAAAAAATATCCAACCGCTATAAAATCGGAAATAGTGTCCTCATCCGCCGCCATCCATGAGCCGCCATCCAAATCCTCGCACGGGGCATTGAAATCATACTTATCCGGAACGGAAAACTGCCTTATGAAGGGATTTTTGCAATTTTTCATTTCATCTTCATAAATTACGCTTACCCTTTCCATGGGTATGGTCATATTGGATTGCCCCGAACAAACCCAAACATCGCCTACAAGCACATCCTTTATAGTCACGCTTTCGGAATGTGTTTTTATTTCCATCACATAAGGCCCGCCGGCTTTCATTTCCGGCAAAAGGATTTCCCATTTTCCGGTTTTGCCGGCAACGGCAGCATAGCGCCCGCCTGCAAAATTTAAAACAACCGCTTCGCCTGGCATGGCAAATCCCCATATCTTAACCTTTGCATCCCTTTGCAGGACCATTTTGTCACTTATCAGTTTTGGCAATTTAAGTCCCATAGTTAATCCTTTCCTCGCATTTCACTTTACAACAACTTCCATTGAAACTCTCGCCAGTTGATTGTTTATATCCCTATATTCAGGCAAATCCAACACCGGATAGCCGTCAATGTCAAAATGCACCCTTCTGAGGCCGGACGACCTTGGAGCTTCCACTCCCGGCCTTGCATGATAAGCGTTCCAATACACTCCGTTGTCATCAACCACATACGAATTATGTCCCGGACCGTATTCACCCGGCATGCTCCTTGATGTAAGCAAAGGGTAATTCAGTTTCTGCCAGCTTTCGGGATTTAATAAATCCGCACCTTTATCGGCGGCAAGAAGCCCTATGCAATAAGTAGCATCAATGGCTGCGCCTGAAAAGGTCAAAAACAGCTTGTCGCCGCGGATTAAAGCAAAGGGGCCTTCAACAACAAAGGTATGGTTGTTTTCCCATCCATAATACGGCTTTGTAAGTACAATCGGGTCAGTTGTCAATTTCCATGGCTCATTCGGGTCAATTTTTGCAATGTAAAGCCATGCTCCTAAATCAACGGGCAAGAATTCACGCTGCGACCAAACGACATAATGTTGTCCGTCCCACTCAAAAGTTGTCATATCAAGGGAAATTGTTTTTCCGGCTTCACATAAATATGTGCCGTCCTTTTTCAAAACGCGCTGCGGCCTTGACCAATCGGATGCGCAAATCGGATTTCCGCCCTTTTTAAGCTTCATTATATGGGATTCCTCACGGAAAAATTCTCCCGGCGTTGCGCCGTGGAAAATATACAAATCATTCCCAAGGATGTGAAATTCTGGCGCCCACAAAAGTCCGCCTATATCCTCATAAGTATTAGAATCAAGCAACAGATGCTCCTTGGCGGTTACAAGCTCCGGAATGTTGTCCGCTTCCCTTATGTACAAGCTGTGATTGCCGTCCGCGTCATTAGTGGCAATAAAATAATACTTCCCGTTCCACTTGGCAATGCATGGGTCTGCCCTGTTGATTGCTATCGGAAACACATATCTTTCCTGATGCACAATGCCCTTTGCAAGATACTTGCCGGGAGTTTTCCAGTCTATTTCAGAATCATCCCAATCCACCAGCTTTTCGGCACTTGTTCCATCGCTGTATACTGCAACGGCCTTTACACCTTCCAAATCCTTTTTGGATGCCGCTTTCACGCTTGCGGGAACTTCCATTCTGACATTTGACGGAACAGTAAGCTTGCAGACAAGCCTATGAGCTATTTCATCGGAAACTTTAATCACATTTCTTGCCACAACTCCCTCTATCCCTGCACATACAGGCTCCATAGAAAAAGCTTCCGCTTTTTGGGGAAGCGCCGCACCATTTAAGTCTAAAATGTCTGAAATAAAGTTCTTGTAATAATTCCCCTCGCCATCGCTCCAATGAATAACGTAAGTTTTGTTTTCCTTATCGTAAAAGCATGATACGTCATCCACAAAGCTATCGGTTTTAAGGTCAATCAGTCCTATTTCTTCATACTGCAAAAGGTCCTTTGAGGCAAACAAAAGGATTTTCCCTTTGCTTTGCCCGTCATTTTCGCCATTAGCCTCAGTGCGAACGGCAACAACGCCGAAACTGCCGTCCTCCATATAAAAAATATAGGGATTTTTAAGGCTTTTTGCGTTAAGTGAGCCGTTCTCATTTTCAGTAGCCTTTGCAAAAAGGACACCAGAATTATGATTCAAATCCTTAAAATATTTTCCGTCTTCACTGTACCCCAGATGCATGCTGAAAGCCAATCTGTTTGCATAAATTATATCTTCCTGCGGCAGCCTTGTGTAACAAAGAACATACTTATTGCCAGTCACCATAAAATCTCCTCCGGATTATTATTTTAAATTATTTTACATCATTGTTTAATATCATTCAACTGTATTGATGATTTTACCTTTAAAAAATATAAAAATATTGAATTTTTACAAAAATGTCCGCCGAATAAATGCAATTGCCGATTATCCGACGGACATTTATTAAAGTTAATTCAACGCAACCGACGGGTCCTGCAAAACTCCAAAATATGCGGATTTAGGCTTTATGTCTTTATCAAACAGAAGCGGCCAGCTTGGCTTGCCGTCATTGTTAAGCCAAGAGCGGTCATCGGTAAGTCCCCAAAAAGTAACGCTTGTTATATTTGCTTTGCCGCTTTCCTTTAAGCTTTTCAGTATAAGCAAAAGCCTTTTGTACCTTGAAGCAAGTTTATCCTGTGTTTCTTTTGTATTATCGGTAGTATCAATATCAAGTTCCGTAACTTGGACTTCAACTCCCAGTTCGCTGTATTTTGTCACCGCATACTCATAATCCATAAGGCTTGGATATGAAAGCTGGATATGGCTTTGCATCCCTATACCGTCAATAAGATTTTTCTCTTTAAGCTTTTTCGCCAGATTATATATTGCCGAAAGCTTGCTTTTTTCATATGTATTATAGTCATTATAAAAAAGCTTTTGCTCCGGTGCGGCATACTTCCTTGCAATGGCAAATGCCTGCTCGATATAATCCTCGCCGACAACCTGATACCAATAAGCGTTTTTGGTTCTAAGTCCATCCGCTCTGCCCTCCCCGGGGTCAATGGCTTCATTCACAACATCCCATGCATAAATCAAACCGGGATATTTGGTATTTACATGGTCCATTACCTGTTTAATATAATTTTCCATTCTGGCAAGCATTACCTCTCTTGTTACAAATGGAGCATCAGGACTGTTGTCATATCCAACTGTAAAGAGCCATCTTGGCGTCTGGCTATGCCAAACAAGGGTATGCCCGCGCATTTTCAACCCGTTTTCTTTGGCAAAATCAAGCAAAACATCCGCTTTATCCATATTTACAACGGGGCAGGTTTCATCTCCCGCCGCAATGGTAGCATTCCTGTCAAGCGTAAAATCAGCCTTCATTTCATTGCCGCATGTCATGCTGTTGAATTGGCTCGTTATGCAATCCTTTCTCTTTTGGGTATCAAGGTCTTCCCTGCACAAGGCAACGCCAATCTTAAAGTAATCCTTGTATACTTCCGCCAAACTCGGAAGTTCTCCTGTTTCGTTGTAAATTTCATAATAACTTTTATTTTCTTCCGCTTTAGAAGTAGTTTCCATAGTAGTTGTCTCCGATGTTTCAGCGCTTGTTTCTTTTGCGCTTTCACTATTCTTTTCAGTTCCGCAGCCGCAAACGGCAAAAATCCAGCCAAGCATAAGGCAAGCGGATACAAATCCCTTTAAAACCTTATTTTTCTTCATTTTAGCACCCCTATTCCCTAAAAGCCAAAAGGGGCAGCTGCCCCTTTTGATAAAATTATTTGTTTGCTTCGTCAATTGCTGCCTGCCATGTGCCTGAAATAGCTTCAATCTTCTCAGCAGGAGTGCTGGCAAGAGCGTAAACATCCCAAGCTATATCGCCAAGGCCTATATTCGGTATCATTGAAAGATAATTTACAGTTCCCACTCCATCTTTATACATAAGCGCAAGAGTTTCGTCAACCGCTCTTTCATCCCTAAATGCACTGTAATACGAATCCTTCCAACTGTCATCATCTTCGTAACCGGGAGTCGGGTTTGTGTAAAGATTGTATGCAAAAGCAATCTTGTCTGCCGTTTCAGCATCAAAGCACGAAGGAATAACAGCCACGTTGTCCGAGAAATAAGTTCTGTAATCGCTTGCCTTGGGGCCTTTCGGGAAAAGAACAAAGCCAAAATCATCCTTCATATCCTTCCATGTGCCCACTCTATATTCTTCTGAAACAATCATCGCAGTTTTGGCGTCATGGAAAGCAGAAATAAACCAGTCCCAGTTTGCATCTTGAGGAGTAGGCATTTCATACCCTTTTTGAATAAGGCTTACAGCCCACTGCAATCCTTCAAGACATGCAGGATTTTTTGTGGCGTTAAAATATTTGCCGTCATCACCCTTGCCTATAAATTCGGCATTGTTCGAAAATACCGCACCGCTGAAAAGTTCAATTGAAAAGCTTGCCATTGCGTATGTATCCATTTTACCGTCGTTGTTCGTATCTCTTGTAAGCTTCTGGCATATTTCTTCAAATTTGCTCCATGTCCAATCCCCGCTCTTCTGCAAATCATAAGGAAGGTTTTCATCAAGTCCGGCTTCTTTGAAAAGTCTTTTATTCCAGAAAACCCCAAGCCTTGGTTCCGGCTTGCCTGCTGCCATGCCATAAATTGATTTGCCCTTGGTTGTAAGTTGGGTCACCATCTTATTCCACTTTGACTGTGAAAAATCAAGGCTTTTTATTGTTGCCAAATCATATACAAGGTTATTAGCTATCGGCTGTGCAATCCAGTTCGGCGCCAAAATAAATACGCTTGCTTTTGGGTCGCCGGCCATTACCGATGTGGTGAAAAGCTCCTGCATTCCTCCCCAGTCGGTAATTGCAACCTGCTTGATTTTAAAGTTGTACTTTTCCTGAATCATTTTCCTGTATTCTTGTGTTGCTTCGTCTTTTGCATTCTGCGGTGCAGCTTCTTCATCACTTGACCACCAGTCGCCGATTACAATTTCCATTCCGCCAAGGTCCCTTGCTTCTTCCTCAGAAGAACTTGCCGTTGTTGTCTCTGCACTGCTTGAAGAACTTTCCGCGCTTGACGATGATGAAGAATTTGACGCTTTTTGAGAGCAGCCCACAAATGATGAAATACATGTTGCTGCCAAAATTGATGCTATTAGCCTTTTGTTCATTTTCATTCTCCTCCATAAAAAATTCATTTTGGAATTTATAGGAACCGTGCGGCAATACCGCACGCATTTCCGCCGTTACATTTTAATTCCGGTCCTGCTGAGGCTTTCAACAAAGCCTTTCTGTGCAACTATGTAAATAATGATAAGAGGAATGATTGCCATAATCATGCCTGTTGAAATCATCATCTGGGAATAGCCGACCGTTGCTTTTACCCCCGCGCCTATTGAATTTATATAATCGCTCAGCAGCCCGCTTATTGAAGTAAGCATTTTAGGCAAAAGTTTTATATTGCCCAAAAAGAGCTTTGAATAAAACGAATCCGTCCACTGCCATACAAAAGCAAACAAAAAGCAAGATACAAGAATTGGCTTTGCATCCGGAAGCATTATCCTGAAAAATGTTGAAAAAGTTCCGCAGCCATCCACATATGCCGCTTCCTCAAGTTCCTTTGGTATGTTCCTGAAATACTGCCGGATTAAAAAGATATACAGTCCGTTTTTGAGTCCCATGCAGCCCATGCAAAGCAAAACATAAGGGATTATTGAATTTTGCAGATTTATTGTCTGTCCGGTTATGAGCTTTATAATTCCAAGCACATCAAAATACCTGAAATGCAAATAAAGCGAGGACATTATGGTTTGAGGCGGAACAACTATCACCAGCAGCACGCAGGCAAACCAAAATTTTTTAAGCGGGAAATTAAACCGTGCAAATCCATATCCCACAAGAGTTGCAAAAGCTACCTGTGTAAAGCTTATAAGCAGCGCAACCCATAATGTATTGAACAAAGCCTTCCAAAAACCTATGAGCTTGTTTACAAGCACATAATTTGCCAGTGTAAAATGCCTCGGGATGCTGACCACAGTAGGGTCATACAAATCCCTCTCTTCCATAAAGCTCAGCGAAAGCTTATTTAAAAGCGGCTGCAAAATCAAAAAACATAATCCGAACAAAAGAACGGCACGGACCAATTTATATGTTTTTTCAGCAGCAATGCTTTTCAACAAGTATCCGCCGGATTTTTTATTCCTTTCGAGGAATTTTGCCCATTGTTTTTTTCTTTGCTTTGTCTTAGTCATCATAAAACACCAACCTTGAAACAATTCCGCCAAACACCGCTATCATAAGAATCACAGCCCCGAAATAAACCCATGCCATTGCCGAAGCAAAGCCGTAATCCATTTTTGATATCATGGTTGTGCTGATTTTATCCATAACCTTGCTGTCAGACTTTATGAAAAAGTCTATAATCGTATAAATCAAATTTACCAAAATCAACGGGCTTACCATCGGAAGGGTAATTTTCCAAAAGCTTTCCCAAACGGTGCAGCCTTCAATCTTTGCCGCTTCGTACATGCTTGACGAAATCGTCTGCAAACCGGAAAGGAAAACTATAATTTGAATTCCGGAAGCAATGGCAATGTCATAAACATGGTTTATGATATCAAATACAACTTTTAACGTTCTTTCACCAAAACCACTGGACAAAAGAATCTGCTTTAAAACTTCGGTCAAATCAACTGCTGAGGATTTTTTAATAACCTCCTGCATGCCCGACAAAAGCGAGTTATTGTATTCAAGGCCCACAAGCACTCCGGAGGAAAGTATTACGGGAAGGAAGAATATCGCCCTCACAAATCCTCTGCCCTTAAAGTTTTGGTTTAAAAGTATGGCTATTATAAAGCTGAAAATCAATATTGCCGGAACGTCAACAGCCATCTTTCTAATTTCATCAACCAGCATACGGTTAAATTCCGGGTCTACAAAGAAAGCCCTCTTAAAGTTATCAATCCCGATAAATTCCATGATAAAGCCACCGCTGCCGGCAACAATCTTTACATTGCTAAGACTCATCCTGAGCGACTCTATAAGCGGGCTCACCATAAACGACAAAAATCCTATGATGAAGGGCAGTATAAACAAATATCCGCTGATGGCTTTTTGAGTTTTTAAATCGCTGCGCTTTTTCTTTTTCTCCATTGCCGATTACCCCCTTTCCACCGCATAGTCACGCGCCGGAATTTTTACTCCGGATTTGTCGTAAGGCAAATCGTTGTAATTAACATAAACTTTTGTGCCGTCTTCATATGTTGTTGCAAAAACTCCATCGGCAAGCTTTTCATGTTTCTCTATATACTGGCCGAAGCAAGACCCAAGTTCTTTTTCATACCTTGAATAAATTTCCGTTGCAAGCTCTTTCCATTCGTCATAATCCGCCCCAAAATAGCGGGTATAATTCGTTTCCTGCAAAGTCGAAGCCGGCTCTTTCATAAATGCAAAGGAAAGTCCAGCACCGGTTTCAGCACTTTTTAAAACTGTTTCGGTATAATCCTGCGACAAATTCACATAATCTCCCGAATAATTTACAAGGCCATGAATTGCCATTGCGTAAAAAGGAACCTGATAATCAATAATGTTAAAGCGTCCGCCCGTCAAATCCATTTCAGTTATGTAATCGGCATATTCAATCGCATAATCATTGCCTGTGTTTAGCATTACCCCTTTACCGGATTCCTTAATCTTTGCCAATGCCTGTCTTTGCATTTCCATGCTTTCCTGTCTTGTTACACGGTCCTTAGGATTATAATCCGCTGCAAGCCCATAGCCTATATCGGAGAAAGCCACTCCGGAAGCTTTATATTTGCCTGCCGCCTTGCTTAAATTCATCATGTACTGTTCCGAAACCTGCGGCTTTACAAGGTAATAAGGCTTCGCATCCGGCTTTTTCCCATACCATACCGATGAAAAATCAGTCAGCTTTACAACTTCCCTGCTGGTATATTTAGCGCTGTCCCTATTTATAGAAAATCCGTCAAGAAGCTTGTGGTTGTAAGCATACTCAACCGTACCTTCCAGATACAGCGGAACCTTTATTTGTGAAGCATATTCGGCAAGCTTTTTCAAATTGCCGCTTCCGCCAAGTCCGGGTACAAGACTTACTCTTGCAAGGGAGCTTTGGTTGACTCCGCCATTCATCCAGCCGCTGTATTTTACATACATATTGCCAAATCCGCTGGAATTCAAGTCTTTAAGCATTTCAAGGGCTTCTTTATATGTTGTGAGAGGCTCCGGCAATGAAGTCGGGAATCCAAGAACCTGTTTTATCTTATCCACTGCCCCGATTATTTCTATTCCCACCGGAACGCCGGTTTCACTGCGTTTTTTAAGTCCGGGATATTTTGAAGTCAGATATTCTCTATAACTCTGCGCCATTTTTGAATAATCATCGGAATCAATAAAGCGATATCTTTGTTTGAATGAACCGGTTGGTTTCCCTTCTTCAAAAGCCATAACGGTTTTATCCGACCTTGAAGATATTTCAATTGCATCGCCATGAACAACACGATAAGTTGCACCGGCATAATTGTAACTGTGTCCCCTTCCGCTTACATCGGCCTTAATGGTGGCAACGGATGCATTGTCCTCCAAAATGCACAGGAACGAATTCCCGTTCTTTGCTACGCCGAAAACCGGAAATGCTGTACGGCTTTCATCAATAAGCGCCGTTCTTTTCATGGCATAATCCCAGCCGTAAACATCCGCATAATAGCTGCTTTGCTTTTGCTTGCCGTTGTTGAAGTTTATAATTCCTCCCATACCGTCCGGCACAAGCAAAAATCCGTTATCCTCTTTGCCTCCGGCACCAAAATAAGGAAGAACATCCACTTTTGTCAAGGGACTTGAATCTTTCCATTCCATATTTTCAATCGGGAGTTCAACGACCAAATCATCCCCCTCAAGCTTGTAAACAACGGAAATGTTGAAAACCGGACTATCTTCATCACTTTGTCCTGAATACTTTGCGCTGTCTTCCTCAAAATCCTTTTGCGTATAGCCGGCCTTCTCAAAAAAGCTCTGCAATTTTTGCTTTATATGGTCCTGCAAGCCATCCCTAAGCACATATACGCATTCCTTTTCAAGTTCCGGATAACTTTCAAGCATCTTGGATTTTTCATCCGAAGTCAAATTATTTATGTCATATTTTTTATAGCCGTCCTTTATTGCCTTTTTGCCGCTGTTATCCATTTTGTCAAGGAATTTTTTCATTCTGCTTTCAGGCAATGCCGGAGGAATTGTAAATACCTTTTTGGTATCGCCTATTGTGTAATTTACTTTAATGTAGTCCTTGCCCTCTTCTATTGTATAAGTGCTTTTCTGTATGCTGTACTCAAAATTGTTAAGCACCGCTACAACACCAGAAGCAGCTTGCATATATTCTATTGACAATGTGGACTGCAAAAGATTTTTACTTTGCTCATCGGCCGCGGCATCATCGGCGGCGCCTTCCGGATTGGAGCGCCAAACGGCTCCGCTTGATTTATCCGTAACCGTAAAATATGTCGTTGAGGGGTCCATCTCCATTTTAAGGCGGTCGTTTTCTATTGAATAAAAGCTGTCCCCGGCAGAATAGGAATATACCTCTATTGCCTGCGCCGCCTCATTGCTTCCGCCGCAGCCTGAAAACAATGCCGCCGCCAAAAAAAGTATTCCCGCTGATTTTATTTTTTTCATAAGCATTCATCCCATCAGTAAAGTCGAAATACTATTTCTTTATACAACGAAACGAAATAAGCCACCGCATCGCTTATAAGGCTAAACAGCAAAAGCAATAAAAATACAATTACCATTACTCCCACAAGCGTTGCCGCCATGACAAGCAAAGCTTTCCCCAAAGAGAAATCATGAACCATCATCATGGCGCTCATAAACAGCATTCCGCACCAGATTGCAGAAAACCCGATTATGTACGTATAAAAAGCGCCTTCGTCATAGGCAATAATATTGCTTATGAATATCATAGGAAGCTGTATAAGCACATATGGCGTAAGCGCATAGCCGCATGCCATATAAATGTCCTTAAATGTGCCTTTGCCGTCAAATAATGTTGACAGGCTCCAATTTGCTATGCAGCCTATAATTATCGGCAAAATCATGCCCAAAATTTGTTCAAGGACATTCACATGCTCCCAATAAACCCTTATAAACTGAAAGCTTGTAAATCTTAATTTCCATATTTTCGTAAGTATAGCAAGCGCTATGATTATGTTTGCCGCCGCAACAGAACCTCTCTTTTCATGAGTCAAGTCCCAGAACCCGTCAAGCGGGTGGGTTATGACATACAAAGAATATTTTAATGTTTGAAGGACATGCCTTACTTTTTCATTTCCTATCCTATCAATTACTTTCATGCCCTTCTCGCCTCCCAAATGATTCTCCTTGCAATTTTTACCGACGAAGAAATTACTATTGCGGCAATAATAATTCCAAATATCCAGCCGATATTCTTTTCCATCCATTCCTTGCGGTAAAGTTTAAAAGCTTTGGCGTAATTTTTCTCATCATTCTTTACCTTAAAGTAATGCATTGCTTGCTTGTATTCGCCTTGTCGGAGCAGCGAACGCCCTATGCCTATGTATGCCTGGTCATAATTGCCGTTGAGCGCTAAAACCTGACGCCAATAATCAGCGGATGAATCGTAATTTCCCTTTTTATACTCATCAAGCGCATTGTTTATGAGCTTTCCGTAATTAGTCGGCTCAAATATTGTAATTCCGGCATTTTTTGAATCCAGCACAAGCAAATTGTCGCCGTCATGTTCAATTGCCGTAGGATACTGGAAATATCCGAGTTTATTTCCAAGCCCGCCAAAAGCATAAAGCAGATTGCCCTGAGAATCATACCCGAATATTCGCCCTCTTGTCATATCAAGGGCATAATAAACCTCTCTGTCCAAAACGGTTATGTCAATCAATTTTGACGACCCTGAAATTCCGCCTGCTTTTCCCCAGTCAATATCGCCTATTGGCGGGTATTCGCCGTTTTTAATCAAAATGTCCGTTCCAAGCGAATTAAGCTTTCTTATCGGCTTTGCCTTGTCGGAAAGCAAATCGTATTCCTCAAAAGTCGAAGTTGTTGCGTAGATAAATCCGTCATTGTCAATAAAAAGGTTGTTGTATTCCGTCGGAACAAACTGTTCCATTTGCTCTCTTTGTGCCTTTGTGGATATAAGCTTCCAAAAATAATCAGACATTTTAAATGTTACTTGGTTTGCTCCAATATATCCGGAAAATTTTCCGCTTGCATCATATTCAACAAAGCCTTTATTGTAATTTTTTACTACGGCATAAACCCTTCCCGAAGAATCCGCAACAGCCTTTTGAGGCAAAAAATCCGAAGCCTGGTCAACTGTTTCGTCATTAGGACGCGTAAGCTCTTTTATAAATTTATGATTCTTGTCAATATGCAAAATCCTCTGGTTTTTTGTGTCGCAAATATACATATCGCCGTTTTTGGCAACAAAAATATCATTTGGCCCCGATAAAGTCTTGTTCTCAACATCACCGGAAATTTCTCCGAATTCCTCAACAAATTTTACCTCGGTCCCTTTGAGTTCAAAAACAACAATCCTGTTGTTTCCGGTATCGCAAACGTAAATCTTCCCATCCTTGACAAACATTCCCTGAGGCTCTGAAAAATCGCCTATGCCGAACATATTTCCGGCAATAAAAGTCCTTGCCGCATAAGCAGCAGGGGACTCCCTTTCATCGCCCCAGTAATCATAGGTGTATGTATACATTCCAACAGCCTTTGCATCTGGCCAAACCGGAAGCATTGCCCAAAGCAAAAGGCAGAAGAAAAACGTGAAAATCTTTTTTACCCTTTTCATTGCTTCCTCCTTAATCCTTAATGCCCGAGCTTGCCATTGTCTCAATTACATTGCTTTCGGACAAAATAAATGTAACTATCGGCACAATCATCATAATAAGGGTTACGGCAGCACCTACTCCCGCTCTTGCAACCCCTCCGCCTATTATCTGCTGCAAAGCATAAGGGAGCGTCTTTAATTCTTCCGAAAAGATAAAGTTTGACGCCTTTGCATTCCACAAGCCTTGCACGGAAAAAATAAGCAGCGTCAGCCATGCCGGCTTAACCATCGGCATTACAACTGAAGAATAAATCTTCCATTCGCTTGCCCCGTCTATCTTTGCCGCCTCGATAATTGCCATAGGCACTCCCTCCATGAACTGCTTCATAAGGAACAATCCCATAGGCGCCGCAAAGGCAGGTATTACAATAGCCCATATGGTGTCAAGCCATCCAAGCCTTGAAATTACAAGATAGTTGGGAATTGCCGTTACATAACCATTAAACATGAGCGCTGTAACAACAAGCTTAAAGAATGTCCTGCTTCCCGGAAAATCATATTTTGCCAGCACATATGCACCCATGGAAGAAATAATTATATGTCCAAAAGTTCCTACAACGGTTATTAAAACCGTATTGTAAAGATATCTTGTAAACGGCACCCATGATTTTTTCATGATTACAAACAAATCCTGAAAATTATCAAACGTCGGATGCCTTACAAATACCCTCGGCGGATATACAAATATTTCATCAAGCGGTTTAAATGCACTGCAAATCGCATACACCAACGGGAATGCCATAAATATTCCGAAAAAAATCAGTATGAAATTGATTCCAACGTCGCCTGCCCGCGAACGGTTAGGCTTTCTGCGTTTTAAGTATCTCATTGCCAATCCCCTCTTATCCCTATCAGGTTCCCACACGGCGCAACATTGCCTGAATGGCTTTATTGCACAGTATCATCGTGGCAAACAAAATAGTTGCTATTGCTGCGGCATATCCCATTTCAAAACGGATTGACCCGTAGTCCATAAGGTGCGTGACAACGGTATGCACCGCATAATCGGTACTTGGGAACCCACAAAGCGATACGGTGACATCGCCGACGCCGAAAGATTGTGTAATTGCCATAACTGCTCCAAACAAAAGCATCGGCTTCATGTTCGGAAGGGTAATGAACCAGAGCTCCTGCCAGCGGTTCTTTATGCCGTCAACATATCCGGCTTCATACATTGATTTGTCAATGCCTTGAAGTCCCGCAACAAATGAAAGGAATCCGGTGCCAAGACTCATCCACAAAATTACAACTATCAAAACCGGCATCATATAAGTCGGGTCCGTGAGCCATCTCACAGGGGCATTTATTATTCCAAGCTTCATAAGAAACGCATTGACATATCCGTACGCGTCGCCGGAAAACATGATTGCCCAAATAAGATAAACCTGGCCGGAAATTGTCGGAGCATAAAACACAAGCACTGCAAAAGCTCTTAAATATCTCGGCAACTCATTTATAAACCACGCAAAGACAAATGCCGCAATATATCCAAGCGGTCCGGTTATCGCCGCTATGATGAAGGTATTCTTTACAGCGGTAATAAACACATCATCCGCCAAGATAAGGTTTATGTAGTTTTGAAAGCCTATGAATTTAGGCGGCTCCAAAATGTTGTAATATGTGAAGCTTAAAAAAATTGAAGTTATTACAGGAACGATGTAAAAAACAATGAACAAAACAGCATACGGCGCCAAAAACAAATAATAGGTTTTTGAAAGCTTTGCTTTTTTCCATGAGTATGAAATATCCGCCTTTTTCTTTTTTGCGTATTTTAGCAGCAAATCCAAAGTAAATCCCCCTTATTTCGTATCCAGCCCGAACTCAATACGCTTCTTTTCAATTTCTTTGTTTATGGTTATTGCATAATCCAAAACAGCCTCGCGCGGGTCCTCGTGCTGGTTTACGATTTTGCGCACCGCATTGGAAACATGGCGCGAAGTATAATATCCGCCGGCTATTTCCGGAATGCCTATTGTGCACTCACGCTGTTCCTTTAAAGCTTCTATTTGCTCATGCGACCATGAGAGCTGTTCAAAGGCCTCGCGGTTTGCCGCGGCATATCTTGCCGAAGAGCCAAGAACGCTTTCCATTTCCCTGCCGAAATTAACTTGGGTATCAGTTTTTGCCCACCATTTAAGGAATTCCCAGCTTGATTTCTTCTTTGCTTCATCGCTTTGTTTAAGCATCAATGAACATATTCCTCCGGATGGGCAGGAACGGTCGATTGTTCCGTCACTCTTCAATGTTCCGGGAACCAATGTGAAATCCCAAAGCCCTCTGATTTCAGGCGCAAAAACCACAAGGGTATTATAAGTGCTGTAATCCTGAATTCCTAACGGCATTTCCCCTGAACGGAACCTGTTTACAAAATCATAAACCACAGGAAGCCCATAGTTTGTAAAAAATTTAGTGTATGTCTGGAATGCTTTTACTCCGCTTTCGCTGTCAATAAGCGTCTTTTTGTGGCTTTCATCATAAAGGCTTCCGCCGTTTTGATAAAGCATTGAATAAATTCCAGTCAAATCGCTTTTTTCAACCGACGGCATGGCAATCGTCATGTTGTTTTGCTGTATAACCGGAAGAATTTCTATAAGCTCCTGCCAAGTTTGAGGCACTTTTACTCCAAGTTCGTCAAGGATATCCTTTCTGTAAAACATAACGTCATAAGTCTGAGTTTCAGGAACGGCGTATATTCCTCCATTGAACCGGTAAGGCTCATAGGCGCTCGGATAAAAATTCTTGAAAACTTCCTCATAGTCTTCAAACTGCGTCAAATCCTCGGCAGCACCGCGCAAAGCATAGTTCACAGGCTCGCCCTGCCCAACCGAAAGAGCGACATCAGGCCCTTTGCCGGCTATAACTGCATTCAAAAGCGTTGCCGCATCCACAAGCTTTAAATTAACCTTGATTCCGCTTTGCGATGTAAAGTCATTATCAATCATGTTTTTAAGCACCGACCCTTGGTCGCGCCCAGACAAAAGCCATACGTTCAAAACATCATCGCCGGAATAAACATTGCCAAGCGTATTATAATTTCCAAAGAACGACATAAAGAACGAACGGATTTCATGACCGGCCTTGTCAATAAATGTTTCGCTGACATTATCAGGCTTTTGGTTTTCACCGACAACAGTTATGGAATCAATATCAAGCGGAGATTCGCTTAAAGAAAGTATAAGCGTTCCAAGCGAGCTTATGTTGTCCCTAAAACTTGTAAGCGATACCGGTATTTTTTCGGGATGCTCCGCAAACCTTTCAAGCTGAAGCGCAAGGGTTTGCAAAGCGCCGACCTGGCTGCCCTTTTGGCCGGAATATGCCACAAGTTCGTCAACAATTTTATAAAGGCGCTTGCTTTCAAGCCCCATTTGAGTTACAACATCAGGATAAACTTTCTCAATCTTATAATCCCTGTACTGGTCAGGATTGGTGCCTGTAAGCACAAGTATTTTTCTGTACATGGAATTCAGCCTGTAAATGCTGTCCTCCATTTCATTTAAAATATTGCCCATATCGCCCAGGGAAACTTCAAGCCTTACCGTATGCTCGCCTTTTGTCATGTAAAACTTGCAGGGGTTTCCGCTGCTGTCCTTCAATGTTACTGATTTCCATTCATTTTCATATTTAAAGCTTATTTGCTTTGCCTCTTTAAACGGTATTTCGCCGTCAATATAAAGTATTCTGTTTGATACAAACCCACGGTTGTAATTTTGTCTTCCCTTTACATAAATTGAATAATATCCGTCCTCCGGCACCGAAATTTTCCATTCAATCCATTGCCCCGGCACACGCCAAGCATACCCGCCCATCATATTAAGCCGTATTTTTGAAGCGCTGTACGGCTCTGTCTTTGAAGAAGACCTGTCATAGGTTGCATAAAGCGACGGCGATGAACGAAGTGTCGAAGCCTCGCCTTGGATTACATCTTTAAAATTCTTTGCCGCATCAGCTTGTTCTATTTTAGGCGATGCCGCAATATACTCATCATAGCTTGGCTCTTCCTTGACAGCTTTAAGGGAAAGTGATTTTATCGCCACAGGTTCATTTACCGCTTTAAGCCCGATTTTATTCTTGCCTTTTTGAAAATAAAACAAATACGGCTCGGAATAATACCCTGTGTGGTCTTTAAAGTATGCTCCCGTCCAAGAAGCATTTTCAATTTGGGTCGGACGGAGCTCATTCCCGCGGTTATCTTTTGCAGGAGCGCTCTTATCGGTCCAAAGCCTTGAAAAAGTCAATGAGTCCGCGCCAAAAAACGGGATTTCATTATTTATGTACAATTTTCTTTCAATGTCAACGCCTCTTGACTTTACAGGATAATACTCCATGTAAATCTCATACATTCCCGTTTTTTCAACGTCAAACTCCCACTCGGCAAGAGAACCTTCATCGGCAAGAACAATATTTTTTTGCCCTTCATACTCCGAAAGCACCTTTACCCCATCGGATTCTTTCAAGTTTTTGTATGAAATTTCCACATCCTTGTCAGGATAGCCGTCCTTAGAATGCTTTTCCAAATACTTTTCATAAGTATCATCACGCCCAAGGTCTCCGGAATCGCTCAAATCAACGCCTTCATATTTATCGCGGTAATTGTCAGGCCCTCTGTTCAAAAAAACTAAAAGCGCGCTTGCCGCCACGACAATGGCCGCCGCTCCGGCAATATATTTTTTGGTTACGGGTTTAATCATTATCCCACCTCTTTGTTGAATCTGTACATATTTTCCCTTTGATATCAAATATTATATAACCCATTAACAAAATCCGCCTATCATCCATTGCTTTGTTTTTATCATTTATTGCTGTTTTTTCCAAAAGATAATTGACCTTATGATGTTTTTTGTATATAATCTATATGTAGTATTCTATGAGATTAGTTTTTCCAATTTGTGCAAAATAACCGCTTATCAGTATTCACTGCTAAAAGGAGGCGTGTTTATGATTGATTTGAACATTAAAGACTGTTTTGAAAGTCAAAATGAATTTCCGCCCATAGACCGCGCTATCAGTGCAATAATAAGAAAAAACAGTCGCTTTACGCGGAATAGTTCCGGCGGCTGTGAAAAAGTTTGGTACCCGGAAGATTCTGCCGTACTTTGCTGGATAAATATCGAAAAAGCAGGCTTCGAAACACATTGGCACCCGTCTGTGGAAATAATCATGCCGCTCGACAATGAATACTATGTCAACTTGACGCATGAAAGCTTCGTTTTGAAAGAAGGCGACATAATGATTATCCCGCCGGGGGAACTCCACGAACTCTTGGCTCCTCCATCCGGAATGAGGCTCATAATTGTCTTTGATTATACCGTAATCAGCAGCATAAAAGGTTTTTCGGGATTATGGGGCCCGCTTTCAAATCCAACTCTTATTACTGCCGAAAACGCTCCGGAAATATATGAAAAAGCCAAAAACATACTTTTAACTATTTTAAATGAATATATAGAAAACGCTCCTCTTTGGGAAATTTCAATATATTCTTTGCTGATGCGGTTTTTTATTCTTGCCAACAAAAAATATATGGATTCCTCCATACTTTTCCCGGAAGCCGCACCTTTAAAGCAAAATAAATACATTGAAAAATTCCACTCGATTTTTGATTACATAGACAAAAATTATATGAATGATTTGACCCTTGAAGAGCTTGCCGATGCGGCAGGTTTTTCAAAATTTCATTTTTCAAGGATATTCAAGCAGGTGACCAATTCTTCTTTCCCCGAATACCTCAACAAGCGCAGGATAAGAGCGGCGGAAACCATGCTGCTTGACACATCGCTGCCAATCACCGACATAGCAATGATGTGCGGCTTTTCAAGCATATCCACTTTCAACAGGGTTTTCAAAAGCGTAAAACACTATACTCCCACGGATTTTAAAAAGCTGTACAATTCACAAGGCACTCCGCAAAGTTCAAATACAGCATGAATTGATTTTTGACTGCGCACATGATATAATTTATCCATCTTGCTTTTCGGGGGTAAATATGCCGCGTTTTTTTGCTGATGAAATAGGGGAAACAATAATCATTTCCGGCGACGACGCTTTTCACATTTCACGCTCGCTTAGAATGAAAAAAGGTGACGAAATAATAATCTGCGACAAAAAAGGGTATGATTATACTTGTGTGATAGAAAGCTTTCCGGATAATTCCGTTGTTTGCCGCACAATAAAAAAAGAGCCCTGCCTTTCGGAACCATGCGTAAATCTTACGATTTTTCAGGCTTTTCCGAAAGCGGACAAATTTGAAACGATTATTCAAAAAAGCGTGGAGCTTGGAGTTTGCAAAATCGTTCCCGTAATAAGCGCACGATGCGTTTCACGTCCCGATGAAAAAAGTTTTGCCAAAAAGCTTGAACGATACTCAAAAATTTCCCTTGAAGCCGCAAAACAATCCGGCAGAGGAATTATTCCCGAAATTTGCGGAATAATAAGCTTTAAAAAGGCACTTGAAGAAATGAAAACTTCCGACATTGCGCTGATATGCTATGAAAAGGGAGGAGAAAGGCTGCAAAATGTGGGAATCCTCCCCGGCAAAAGCATTTCCATTATGGTTGGAAGCGAGGGCGGATTTGAAGAAGATGAAATAGAGCTTGCAAAAAAGAAAGGAATAATCCCCGTCGGACTCGGAAAAAGAATTTTGCGCTGCGAAACGGCTCCCATTGCCGCCGCCGCTGTAATAATGAACATTGCGGGAGATATTTAAAATGCGGCAAAATAACAGATTTTTTTAGGAAAATCCTTGTAATCTGCATAACGTTATGATATAATTTTGGTAGAAATCAGTTTTAATTTTAATATAGCAGGAGTGATTGAAAATGAAAAAAGGTTTTGGAATGTTCTTAGTTGCGCTTGTTTCCGCCGCTGCCGGAGCTGCTGCCGCTATTTTTGCCATGAAAAAACGCGATGAAGGCAACAAGTATGAATACGATTATGATGATGATAAGTTCTTTGAAGATTGCGACGGCGATTGCGAAGGATGCGACGGCTGCGATGAAATGAACGGCGATGAAGATATTGAAGAAGTTCCCGGAGAAACCTCCGACGAGCCTTCTGAAGCTGTGGATTTTGAAGAAGACGAAGGTCTTGATTCTTATGAAGAACCTATTGAAGACCCTGACACATACCCAAACGGCGGCGAAGAAAACAAATCCGACTTTTAATAATAAAAAAACGGGCCTTTAAAAGGTCCGTTTTTTATGTACTATTTTATTATTCTTATTTTGCCTATTAAAGGAAGTTCCTTTGCCTGGCCGTTAAGGGCATTGACAAGTCCCAAAATGAAATAAACCAAAACGGCTATCCCAAAAAACGGGAGAAGAATCCAGCCTATTACGGGAATTATGCCGAGGATTATATTCCCTGCCGCGGAAAATATCAACAATAAAAGTCCCTGATTTGCGTGAAACCTTCCAAACTGGGATTCCGGATATGCCACCAAAGGCAGGAAAAATAAAATTCCAAGATACGCGAGTGCAGAAACGACCTTGCTTTTTTCAATGTCCTCGGGAGAATAGAATTGCTGTTCATCCATACAAAATGCCCCTTTCAATAATTTAAATAAAATGCTTTCCCCATAAATTTATCTTAACTGAAAATTCGACAGTTGTCAATGGTTCCTTTTGAATTATATTAAAGAATGTTTAAAATAATGCCTTAAAAAGCCTCCCTTTGTTTTGCCAAAGGGAGGCTTTTTAATAAAATCATGAATTTTTATAATATTAAATATATATCCTGTAATTGCCGCTAAGCGCCAAAAAGGCAAAAAGGTAAAGGCAATTGTCGTAATATCTTCTTTCTCCGCTGCGCAAAGGAGTTTCCCAAAGTCTTTTTACAAAATCCATCTTATGGATGCTGTTTGAAGCAAGAGATGTCTGGGCATTGGTTGCAAGCAGGCCAACCGGATGCAGAACCTTTTCCTCAATTTTTGTTCCGTCAACCTTAAATATGAAATTTTCTTCACCGCCGGTTTTAGCGGCAAAAAAATCCTGTATTTTGCCTGCACATTCACATTCCCATTCGTCCGCTCCGAACCATTCCCAGTCAAGCCCTATATTTGCCGCCACACGATAGGCGTCGCTGTAAAAGAATCCATGGCCTTCCTGCATCCTTGGAGTCCCATCATATTCGGCATATTCGGCTGCAAGCCCCGTCACAGGATGGCAGGCTTTTTTCAGATATTCCCTGCTTGCTTTTGCGGCTTCTTTCCAAAAAGCCCTGTCTTTTTCATCCGCCAAAAGAGAAAAAAGCTCATAAAAATGCGGCAGATGATAGGATGGGTCGGAAAATTCACAGTTAGGAATAAATTTTATAAGTTTGTTTTGGGGATTCCACATAGAAAATCCTCTGCCATCCTCGCCCTTATGAACACATTCATGAAGGATATCCCTTGCTTCACGCGAATAATTGAAAATTCCCTCACCGTCGCCCCATCTTGCGGAGGCAAAGAAAAGCGCCATAGCAAAATATTCTTCGCCGTCCGGAGCAGGGCCATAAGAATTTTTTATTCCTTCCGGAGAAACAGACCAAGCAAAATATCCCCTATTGTCGCCCTTATCCATCCACATATAGGTCTTTGTCCATTTCCAGAGCCTGTCAAAAACATCCTTTTGGTCAAGCTGGACGCTCATCATCATGCCGTAGGACATACCCTCTGTACGGACATCAAAGTTTCCGGTATCAACTATGTAGCCCATATCCCCTGTTTCATGGTAAATACGCTCATCATCGCTGCCAAAAAACATGGTATCCCATATTTTCTTTATTCTCTCATTTATTTCACTTTCCGAATAGCCGCATTCCAAAAATAAATTTGTATATTTTCCTGTTTTAAAGGCATTCATGTTTATTCTCCATAAAAATTTATTTCATGCCGTAAAATTCATTCAAATCAAAGCCCAGATAAGTATCTGTTTCATCTTTTACCGGCATGATTTCAAGCATGCACAGGCAATTGGAAGGGATATCAAGGCTAACTTCATAAATGCCGTTTGTTTCATGCAGGGCCTCGGTGGTTTGAAGGGGCTCAGCCGATGCTTTAAGTATTTCTATCTGCTCCTTATTAAGGCTCCTCGGCTTGCCAAGATTGCTCCATGCCTGAAGCGGATTTGCGTGGAGTTCACTTACCTCTTTTTTTACCATTATCGCCCTTTCGCCAAGGGATGGCAATGAAAGCTCGTAATTTTCCTCAGACGGAGCTTTTCCGCTATGCGTATCATGCCAGTTCCAGCCGATGATAACATACTTGTTTCCTTTTTTAGTTGCAATTAAATGTTCATCACGGTATAACAGCTCATCGCCGGCTTTTGAAAAAAATTCAAAAGCATAAAAAGTCGGCTTTTTAATGGAATTCATTGCAACCAGCCCAAACCCTCCATGGAAAACGGATTTAGGCACATCCATTTCCTCAAAAACATCGCTGAATGTCCAATAAGAATAGGAATCCGCATATTCTCCGGCCTCGCTGAGTATGCGCGCAATATAAGCGGCATTAAAAACAGTATCATGCACCGGACAAATGGGAACATAAGAGCTGTTGAATTCAGTTATATGCAAAGGCATATCAGCAATTTTCGGATAATCGGCCATTATGCTTCTGGTTTCCTTTAATTCCTCTATCATGCGGGTGGGTTCGGCAAACGTATGATAAATATAATGCCCACGTTTTGTAGTAGGACTTCCGGTATAGCAATGGCGGGTTATAAAATCAAGGGGCGAATCGTTATTTACACAATGTTCAAAAAATCCCCTGAGCCATTTTTCGGTTTCAACGCCGCATATCGCCGGACCTCCGACTTTCATTTTTGGGCAAGCTTTTTTAACGGCTTTTGCAGAATAATCATAAAGCTTAAAGTATTCTTCCATGCTTCCAGCCCAAAACGGAATATTCGGCTCGTTCCATACCTCAACAGGCCAGATAGCAACTTCTTCTTCGCCATACCTGTCAATTAAATGCCTTATCGTTGCAAAAATGAGGTCCGCCCATTTTTCATATGATGACGGAGGAGTCACGTTCCCTTTCCAATAAAACACCGTTTGCTCACCGGTTTTTAATTTTTCAGGCATGAAGCCAAGCTCCAAAAAAGGCCTTATCCCGTTTTCAAGATAAGAATCAATTATCCGGTCCAAATAAGTAAAATTGTAAAATGTATAAGTCTTTCCGTCCATTTCTTCTTCACGGTAAATTCCCACATCATCGCAGAACAATCCATGCCCGCGTATGTAGCGGAAATGTATTGCTTTTTGCACCACTTCCAAATGCTCTAAATATTCTTTTTGAAGAGCAAGCCCCATTCTTCCGGTTCCGACACAATAAGCCGCATTGTTTTTAAAAGGCTTTCCCTCAGACGGAACCGCAACTTTTTTAGCCATAAAAATCCCCCTTTCCTCATCCAAATAAATTTTATTCCTTTACGCCGCCTATTGTAAGCCCTGTTACAAAATAGCGCTGCAAGAACGGATAAAGTGCCACGATAGGAAGACATGTCAAAATTGTGGCTGCCGCACGAACGGAAGTAGTGGTAACCTGAGCGCTTGTAACAGCAGAAGCAGATTTATTCGGGTCGCCGCTCAACTGGCTTACCGAAGAAAGCAGCTTCATAAGTTCATACTGCAAGGTTGTCAAATTGCTTGCCATCCTGTTGTAAAGCATGGTATCGAACCATGAGTTCCATTGCCCTACGGCAATAAACAAGGCAATTGTTGCAAAAACCGGCTTGCAGAGAGGCACATAAATTTTTACAAAAACCGTAAAATATCCGGCACCGTCAATCATAGCGGATTCTTCAAGGCTATCCGGCAAACCGTTCATGTAAGTACGGATTACAAGCATATTAAATGCGCTGACAAGTCCCGGAATGATGTAAACCCAAAAGCTGTTTGTAAATCCAAGCGCTTTGTTAAGCAAGAACGAAGGAATAAGTCCGCCGTTTACATACATCGTAAGCGTATACAAAAGCGCTATCGGCTTTGCAAATACAAAATTTTTGCGGCTTATTACAAACGCAATAAGCGCCGTTACGGAAAGCTGCAAAACCGTACCCACAACAGTCCTTAAAACCGAAATATAAAGTCCCGTAACCATGCTTTCTTTTCTTAGCACAGTTATATAATTCTGCAATGTCCATTTGCGCGGCCAAAGGTATATCCCTCCGCGGAGGGCATCCATCGCGTCGTTGAACGATACGGCAAGGGTATTTAAAAGCGGATAAATGGTAACTATTACAAATATTGTAAGTATTATTCCTATCACAAGCGAATACAAAAAATCGGATAATTTGAATTTTTTGCGTTTTTTAATTGAAACCGATTCGGCAGAACTCATTATCTTTACCCTCCTTAGAAAAGTCTTTCTTCCCCGGCAGCTTTAGCGGCTGAGTTGGCAAGGAAAATCAGTATTATGCTGACTACGCTTTTGAAAATACCTGCCGCCGTTCCAAGGGAATAATCACACTGGCTTATACCGAATTTAAGAACATAAATATCTATCGTCTGGGAAACACTCTGCACCATACCATTGGTAAGAAGGTACTGTATTTCAAATCCGGCATTCAAAACATTTCCTATGTTGATTAAAAGCAGGATAAAAATAGTCGGCTTTATTCCGGGCAACGTGATATGCCACATTTTTCTGAATCTGCCTGCCCCGTCAATTGCCGCCGAATCGTACAAATCCGGATTGATGGCCGTAATTGCCGCAATATATATGATGCTGTTCCAACCTGTTTCCTTCCAAACATTTGTAAAGCCTACAATCCACCAGAAAAGGCTCTTATATGTAAGAAAATTTATCGGTTCTTTCAGAACATGCAGTTTAACCAAAATTTCATTTACAATTCCATGGTCGATTGAAAGAACATCCTGCAAAATGCCGCACACAATAATCATTGACAAAAAGTGCGGCAGATACGAAACCGTCTGAACGAATTTTTTAGGCGCCTTATGCACAACTTCATTCAAGATGAGAGCAAAAGCTATCGCAAACGCAAAGCTGAGCACAAGGTTTATGACTCCCATTGCAAGGGTATTTCTAATAACCCTTAAAAAATCAGGATTATCTACAAACAAAAATTTAAATTTATCAAGCCCTATAAATTTTGAATGCAAAAAGCCAAGCCCCGGCTTATAGTTCTGAAAGGCCATAATCCAGCCAAGCAACGGAACATAGCAAAACAAAAGCACATATGCCACAAATGGAATTGAAAGCAAAACCAATTCTTTTTGTTTCTTTATGGCTTTCCATGTTATTGCTCCGGAAGCGATATTTATGCTTTGTTTTTTGGTTTTCTTTGCCTCCATCATTTAACCCCCTACACCTTCTTTAAAATAATCGGGCGGCCGCGGCAATTCCGCCGTTTGGCCGCCCTCATGCAGTTTTATATAATATGTTAAAACCTCTGCTGAAATTAAATTTTAAGACTTCGGCCTTACATCCTTGCCCCATACAAGCTTAATTCTGTTGTAAACCGCTTCTTGAACTTCGGCAAAGAAATCCTCAGGCTTGCACTTCTTGTATGCTTCAAGATAAGTGCTCCATTCTTTTTCAAAATCATTAGCTACAACAACCTGCGGGAGATATTGCTTCTTTGTTTCTTCCATTTTTGTCCACGCAAGGCCGCCGGGAGTTTCGCTGGTCATTGTTCCTACAAACGACCACATTGGATACCAAGGCTGGTCTTTTCCGTCAATTACATTGTTATCAAGCATTTCTACATAAGTTTTAGCTCCATATGCGGTAAGGCATTCCTGAACTTCAGGTCTTAAACCATTAAAGAATTCAGAAGGCTGAGTATCCGGAGTTGCAGCATTTTTGCCGTCCGGGTTCATTCCGCCGTAATTCGGGAAATAGCTGTAAGAGCAAAGGTGTGATGCTTTATAATCTGCATTTACAGCGTTTTCTCTCATTTCATCAGTACGATAGAAAAGGCCGTTTTCATCAACAAGATAATCCTTGCCTTCAACGCCCCAGCTTCTGAGGGTAACAATTTCGGGATCAAGCAGGTCATTGACAAATTTCAAAGCGCCTTCAACATCCTTGCAGCTCTTTGTTATGCTTAATCCTCCGCTAAGCGTTGCAGATTCGCCGGAAACATAGTACATTTCCTTCATGCCCGGTTCAATGGTAATTCCAAGAGGCACATAAGTACATCCCTCAAGCTTCTGGGACTTGATTGAATCCTCTGCAGTAGCGAAATCCCAGTGCTGCTCAACCATGCAAAGAACGCGTCCGGAAGCAATTTTTTCAAGGAACTGGTCATGGTTCATGGTCATGAATTCAGGGTCGATTATGCCCTTCTTATATTCCTCATTAAGCTTTTTAAAGTACCTTTTTGCAGTAGGAGTTATATTGTAATCGGAAACCAAATATGTCTTGGGGTCTACGATGCAGCGTCCGTTGTTCGGATATCCGTCAAGGAACTGCGGCGGATTTTCAAGGCAGAAATAATACCAGTCATACGCAAGTATCTCAAACGGAATAACCGAAGAACCATCGGGCATTGTCGGATTTGCCGCATAATATTTTTCAAGCAAATCAAAAAGCTGGTCAAGAGATTCTACCTTTGGATAATTTGCCCATTTGAGCACTCTTGTTTGAATCCAGAAAGCTTCTCCGTTTTGCTGAGTATCCATTGCTTTTATATTGATTTTTCCAAACTGAGGTATGGAATAAATATGTCCGTCTGCCTGACGAAGTGAATTCCATTGCGATTCACTCCAAAAGTTCTTGATATTGGGATATTTATCAAGATATTCATCAATTGCCACAAGCGCGCCGGCTTCCTGGAGCTGAGGGGTCCAGTTCATGAAATCAGGATATTCGCCGCTTGCTATATACATTCCAACCGCTTCTTCTGCGGTCTGGCCGGTAAGCCATGTTTCCTTGCACTTGGCACCTATTTTTTCAGCTATTATCTGCTGAATTTCATTGTCCTGATTAAGTTCGCTTCCTTGTCTGTCAAAAAATGCTGTAAACTCCTTGATTTGCTTTGAACCCTCAGACGATGCAGATGCTGATGAAGATGCAGATGAGGATGCTCCGCTTTGCGAGCTGTTTCCTCCGCATCCGGCAAGCAGTGAAGATATGATTGCGGCGCTTGAAAGCACCGCGAAAATTTGCTTTTTCATATTATCCTCCTTATTTTTAAATTGTTTGGAAATAACCTTTTCGGCCGAAAACAGAATGGTCATTCTGTATAAATTATTTCTAACAACCATCTGTAATATATCATATATCTACAAACAATTCACCAGTAAAAATTAAAGTATTTTTACCGGCGCAAATCAAAATATATAGTTTTCAAAGTTTTTCACTGCAATCCTTTTTATACTTTAAACGATATTGGTGTGGAGTTACCCCTTTAACTTGTACAAATTTGCTTATAAAATAATCCGGATTGGAAAATCCAACCTCTTCCGCAATTTTATAGACTTTTACATCCGTTTGAGCCAACAATTTTTCCGCATGGGCTATCCTCATTGAAGTCAAATAATCCTTAAACGACACTCCAAACTCTTTTTTAAAAAGCTGTCCCAAATAAACTTCGTTTATAAAAAATTGCTTTCCAAGTGATTTAAGGGTAAGATTTTTATTGTAATTTTCCTTTATATAATTTTCTATTTTAGGCAAAACCCCTCCGGAAACGCTCTTTTTAAGCTGTTCAAGATAAGCGGCGTATTCAATGACAAATTTTTTAAAATGCACGGCGCTACCTCTTGCGGCAATCTTGTCAAAGGCCTCTTGGCTTATATACCTCATAGCCTCCTGCTGGTCCGCTTCCTTGTCAAATTCCTTTGCAAGCTCAGCAAGACGGTAAAGCAGGTAATATATGCTGGTCTGTATAAACTGCGGTTCCGGCAGATTTTCTTTAAATTCGTCATAAATCCGGTCTATGCAGCTTTCAATTTCTTCGGGGCAGTTGTTCTTTACACATTCTATAAGCTTTTGTATTAAATTTTTCTCTATCCCAAAACCGCGGGATTTTTTATATGCAACTTCGTCATAATAGGATATCGGAGCACCATCCTCCGAAAATTTATGAAACGCCCTTGCAACAGATACCGAACGGCGGGATTCCGAAAGCTCTTCAATTTTGCAAACCCTTTGGCCTATATAAATCTCTATGCCGCAGCAAAGTTTTTCCTCCAAGAAACTGTAAATCTTGTTTATATATTCTTGTTCCGAAAGATTTGCCCTTTGTGCCATATCATTCGTATATACAAATCCGACATCATAAATATTGCTTTCCTGTTCAAGTCCAAACAAAACATTTTTTTCAAAATCCCCAAGATATCGCGAAAGCAATTCAAAGCATTCCTTTTGCACTTCGACACGCTTTTCGGGAGGCATATTGGCAAATTTTTCATTGCTATCGTCAAATTCAAAGCTTATATAGCGCATCGACGGCGAATAAGAAAGGAATTTCTTTGCATCCTCCAAATCTTCCGCGCTGCATTTTCCTATAAGTATATTTTTAAGCTTTTGCATATCCAAAAATTTTTCTTTCTGGATTTGCATCTTCTTTTGCTCTTCAAGGGCATCGCATTCCAAACGTATTTTTTCCAAAACAGCCGAAAATTCCTCTTTGTTCACCGGCTTTAGAATATACTCGGCCGCCTTGCCGCGTATTGCCCTTTTTGCATACTCAAATTCATAATATCCGCTCAAAATGACAAATTTAATTTTATCCCCGAAAATTCCCCTGACCTTTTCAAGAAGTTCAATTCCATCCATTCCCGGCATTTTTATATCGGCAATGACCAAATCCGGCTGGAATTTTTTAATGAATTCAAACGCTTCCAATCCGTCGCCCGCCTCGGCTATGACTTCGTATCCGCATTTCCCCCAATCTATAAGCTTTTTTAGTCCCTGCCTTATAAAAGGCTCGTCATCCGCCAAAATTGCCTTCAACATTAAAATCAATCCTCCTTTTTCATATCTTCAGGGAAAATAATGCATATCTCAGTGCCCTCTTCCGGAGCGCTGTCAATATAAAACTCCATATCATCGCCATAATAAAGCTTAAACCTTAAATATGCATTTAAAATTCCTATGTTTTCGCTTCCTGAAAGACCGGTCGTTTCAGTTTTGCTTAATGTCTTATTTATCTGCGCAAGTTTTTCTTCCTCAATTCCGCTGCCGTTGTCAATTATTTCTATGCTTACATTTCCATTGTTTTTAGCCGCAATAACGCTTATCATGCAGTTCTCTTTGCTTTTTTCAACCCCGTGTATGCAGGCATTTTCTATAAAGGTTACTATCCCGAATTTTGGAACCCTTATCCCCTTGCATTCATCTTGAATATAAAAAGAAAAATCCAATTTATCGCCAAAACGATACTTTTGTATGTTCATATAATGCTTTGCATAATCAAGCTCTTTTTCAAGAGGAATGAAATCCTCGCCCCAATGCGCATTTTCACGCATGAGCAAAGCCAGCTCCTCTATGATTTCAGCGGTTTCGTCCTCGTCCTTAATCACGCTGCGCATTCTTATGCTTTCAAGGGTATTGAAAAGAAAATGAGGATTTATCTGACTGTGGAGCGCATTTAGTTCCGCCTGCTTTTTTAAGATTTCAAGCGCCTGTTTTTCTGAATGCTCCTTAAAAACGACCTCAATAAGCTCCCTGATTTTTGTCACCATCAAATTATAGCTCCTGATAAGGTTGCCTATTTCATCCCTGCCTTCACGGCAATCTATGACCTCAAACTGCTGCTTTCTAACCTTTAATATGTATTTTTCCGTAAGCAGAAGCCTTCTGCTGAAAGAGCGGTTTACTATTATAATTACAACAGTCGGAAATATAAGGTTGAAAACCGTAAGCAGCATCCAGATAAGCCTGTGATTTTTAAGCTCCAAAACAATTTCCGGCCCGTCATAGGTTACAATAACCTGCCATCCCGAACCGATTGACGTCAGCTGATGCGAAATTACATTGCTTTTCAGTTTGATTTCACTTGCCGGACGGAATTCATCATATAATGTATTTTTTTCAGATGAGGCAAATAAAATCTTTTCCCCATCGGTTATGTAAATGTCCGCAAAATTGCCTTCCTGCAAAATACGCGTCTGTATCTGGGCATAATCCAAGTCAAGTTTGAGAACGCTCCAATTTTTTTTATTAAAATAATCAAGCCTGCGCACAATGCTGATTTTTCTTGACGGTTCAAGCTTTAAAAGCCTGTTTTTCGGATTAAAATAAGAAATTACAGAAAGAGAGTTTGGGGAATTGCAAAAATCATTATACCATCCTTCAGCCTTTGCATAGTCTATGCTAAAAAAATTCCCGCCCTTTATCATGCTTTCATTATTCGTATAAATGCGGACGCTGAAAACCGATTGGGCCGTATAATAAAACTTTATAACGTTATCCCGCATAAGCGAAACATACTGCCGGTAATAATCATATGGGCTTTCATATTCACACCTCAAAAAATTATCAAGCACCGAATCAGTATAAAGGTAGTTTGAAACCGCAACAGCATCGTTTATCTTTTTGTCAAAATCATAAACAATTCTTTCAATCATATTTTCCATCTGGATTTTTTGCTGTTCCTCCGCGCTTTGCTTTATGAAAAAGTACATGCCCGCATTTGTAAGCAAAACAGGAACAAACACGCAAAAAACAAATATTATAAAAAGCTTTGTCCTTATTTTAAAATTATCCAAAAAGTTTATCATTTTAATCATTCCTCAAAAAAATAAACCCATTTTAAAAAACAGGTTGTCAAGCAAAATTATTATTTTAATTTTACAGCATTTTTGTACAAAGTGCTTATCATTTTTTGCGAAAAAATCATTAAATTTTGCTCTCTAAAAAGTAAAAAACTCCCGCCGAAAAATAATTCGGCGGGAGTCTTGTTTATTTTACATATTTACAACAATTTTATTTTCGTCTTTGAGCTTTGAGGCAGGGACAAAATTCCCTTCAAGCTTTTCTCCGTTAAGGATTACTTCCCTTGCTCCGCATTGCGCATGGTTTGGATTTTTAAACTCAATAAAGAGCTTTTTGCCGCGGAAGGTCTTTTCAATGCTGAATTCCTCCCAGCTTGACGGAACCGACGGGGAAATCACAAGCCCATCCGCATTCGGGCGCATTCCAAGGATTCCCTCAACGCATCCAACCATAACAGTTGAAGCCGTTCCGGTCAGCCAATGCACATGGGCACGGCCCTCAAATGGGCTGTCAACGCTCTCAACAAACTGACCGTGAGCATAAGGCTCTATCACCCTAATTTCAGCCTTGTCATTCATTGCGGCGGGAGAGGTTTCCATAAAGTATTCAAACGCCCTATCACCGTGTCCAAGCAGCGCCTCGGCAAGGATTGCCCATCCCTGCGACTGAGAGAAAATTCCTCCGTTTTCTTTTGTGGACGGATTGAAGATGTGCATGAGAGCACCGTCAAAGTAATGGTCAACATAGCAAGGAGTCAAAAGCCTTATTCCGTATTTTGTGTTGAGCAGCCTGTAAACGCTGTCCATTGCCTTTTCAGCCTGCTCTTTTGATGCAAATCCGGAAATTACCGCCCAGCTTTGCGGATTGAGCCACATGTTTGCCTCAGGGTCCTTCCTTGAACCGACAACCACGCCGTCCTCACGGATTCCGCGGATAAAGCGGTCCTCATCCCAGCATTCTTCAAGCGTTTTTGAAAGCTTTGCGCAAATTTCATCAAGATACTTTATATAATCCGCATCGTTCTTTTGAACTGCAAATTCCCTTAAAATCTTAATTGCATAGTAGAGCTGGAACGCAACAAAGGTGCTCTCGCCTTTCTTGCCAAGACGCAGGCAGTCATTCCAGTCCGCATGAAGTCCCGCAGGCATATTGTGCTCGCCAAGACGCTCCATTGAGAACTGTATTGCCCTCTTCAAATGCTCGTATACGGTGCCCTCGCCGCCGTTAGCGAAAACGATTACCTCATCAATGAACGCCTTGTTCCCGCTTTCGGCTATGTACTTGTAAACCGTCGGGAAAAGCCACAAAGCATCGTCCGCGCGGTATGACGGATGCCCTGTTTCACGAACATATTCCGGGTCATCGGGAGTATTTTCATGTCCGGCCTTATGGTCAAATTTTACAAGCGGGAGGCCTCCGCCGTTATCAACCTGCGCCGAAAGCATAAAGCGTATTTTTTCAGCTGCCATTTCCGGGTCAAGATGTATAATCCCCTGTATGTCCTGAACGGTATCGCGATAGCCGTAGCCGTTCCTGAGGCCGCAGTAAACAAATGATGCCGCCCTTGACCAGATGAACGTAATGAAGCACTGATATGCGTTCCATACGTTGAGCATATTGTTGAATTCCTCGCTCGGCGTCTTAACCACAAAGTTTCCAAGCCTTGAATGCCACCAGCTTTTAAGTTCGTCAAGCTCCTTTTCAACCGTTCCGGGAACCTTATATGTTTCAAGCACGGCATCAGCCTCGGCATTGGTTTTCTGTCCAAGCACATAAGTAAGTGTAATGCTTTCGCCCGGCTTCAAAACGACATCCGACTGCAAAGCGCCGCAGGCGTTCATATTATAGTTGAGCGTATTGTCGCATCTACCGGTTTCAACCGCAATCGGGTTTGAATATGTCCTGTAAGGGCCGATGAAAGCCTCCAAGTCGCCGTTGTATGCATTTATCGGAGCGCCAACCATGCCAAAGAATCTTTCCTTGCCGTTGGAGCCGTCGGCACGCTTGCCGCTGTTTTCATTTATATGCTGCAAAATCTTGTTGCCCTCAAATGAAGTCCTTGTAATGAATAAGGTATACTGCAAATTTACTTGGTCCTGCTCGTAATTGTTTTCGTTTGTAAATTCAACAAACCCGAAAACGGAAAGCTTTCTTTCCTTGCCGCTGTTGTTTGTGATTTTTGCGTTCCAGACCTCATGGGTTTTGCCTATGGGGACATAATAAGTCGTCTGCGCCGAAATCCCCTCGTATTCGGAAGATATGACGGTATATGCCGTTCCATGCCTGCACTCGCTCTTGTATTTGTCAAGAGGCTTGCCGACGGGCTGCCATGACGCGCTCCAATAATCTTTTATTTCATTGTCGCGTATGTATATGTATCTTCCCGGAAGCGCCATGTTTGAATTAAAGCGGTAGCGGATTATCCTGCCGTTTGCGCCGGACTTTACAAAGCTGTATCCCGCAGCGTTGTTTGAAATTATCGCGCCATACTCCGGCGAGCCAAGATAGTTTGCCCAAGGCGCGGGAGTATCCGGCCTTGTAATTACGTACTCTTTGTTTTCAAGGTCAAAATAGCCGTACTTCATATAAAATCCCCTTTTTCTTTGATAACGTTTACAAAGTTTTCGCAAGATAAAGTGCAGCTTTTTTAAAGCCGCACTTTTGCCAACATTATAATACCATTTCCGTTTGAATTTTTCAATAGCAAAATTAAATTTTACTGCGCATCCTTTATTTTTTCAATCAATTTGAAATCAATTTTTCCGCTTGAAACATCAGCCTTTGCGCAGATTACTTTTACGGTATCGCCAATGGAATACCTTTCCCCGCCGTTCATGCTGTTTATTGAAAAAAGTCCGTCAAAATCGTAAAGCCCGTCTTCAAGGCTATCGATATGCACAAGTCCCTCAACGGTATTTGGAAGCTCCACATAAAACCCGAATTCCGTAACCGATGAAATCACGCCCTCAAATTCCTCGCCAAGGTGCGAATTCATATACTCCGCCTTGTAGCAATCCTCGCATTCCTGCTCGACCCTCATGGCAACAAGCTCCATTTCGGTGGAATGATTTGCGGATTCCATAGCGTATTTAAGGTATTTTTTCCTGATTAATGCAGGCTGTACGCCTTTTATCAAATCCGACAAAATGCGGTGTATGGAAAGGTCCGGATACCTTCTTATCGGGGAGGTGAAATGCGCATAATCATCAAGCACAAGCCCGAAATGCCCTATCGGGTCAATCGAATACTTTGCCTTTGCCATGGAGCGCAAAACAAGCTTGTTTATTACCGGAAACAGCTTTGTTCCCCTTTGGCCCTCCAAAATCTCCGCCAAGTGCTTTGGGCGGATTTGCGTAAAGTTCGGGAAAGAAAGTCCCATACGCAGTATGGTTTCCCTTAATTTTTCAATTTTTTCCGGCGCGGGATTTTCATGCACTCTGTAAACGAATGGAATCTGCTGCATTTTCCCAAGCGTTGCGGCAGACTGGTTTGCCATAAGCATGAATTCTTCTATTATCAGTTCGCTTTTGCCTCTTTCACGCGGCTTTACGCCTATGCAAACATCGTTTTCATCGACAATAATCTTGCTTTCGGTGGTTTCAAGCTGCGGGGAGCCTCTTTTAATCCTATTTGCGGTCAGAATTTCGGCAAGCTCCTCCATAAGCACAAGGCTTTCTCTTACTTCCTTATATTTTTCCTTGATTTCAGGGGATTCCGTTCCGTCAAGAATCCGGTTTATCTCAGAATAAACTCCCTTTACCCTTGAACGGATGATTGTTTTCTTGAAGTCAAAATCTTCAAGCTTTCCATCCTTGCCGACAATCATTATGCAGGAAAAAGCAAGCCTGTCTTCGTTCGGATTAAGCGAACAGATTCCGTTTGAGAGCTCTTTTGGCAGCATTGGAATGACCTTGTCGGCAAAATAAATGCTCGTTCCCCTCTCCAACGCCTCCCTGTCAAGGGCGCTGCCCGGCTTTACATAATACGAAACATCTGCAATATGAACCCCAAGCTCGTAAAAATTTTCAAACTTCTTAATTGAAACCGCATCATCAATATCCTTTGTATCGGCACCGTCTATGGTGAAAATGACCTCGTCCCTCAAATCAAGCCTGCGCTCTGCTTCGTCCTCAGGTATGCCAATAGCTGCAACGCGCTTTGCCTCGTCCAAGACTTCAAGCGGAAATTCCAGCGAAACCCCGTTAAGCTCCAGCACTGATTTTGCGCAAACCGATGCTTTCCCTGCCTCTCCAAAGGAGGAAATTATCTTTGCCCTGTGGTCGGCGTGCTTTTCTCCCCTGAAAGCAATTTCCGCCATAACTTTATCCCCGACCTCGCAGGAGGCATGCCTGCTCTTGACTATTGCAACGGGGTTTTTCGCAAAAGAATCCGGACGCACATATTTTTGTCCCTCTATATCCACCACAACTCCGGTAAATCGGGAATTGTTTTCCTCCAATACCTTTAAAACCTCTCCCTCAGGCGAACCTGTGCGCGAACGTATAAGCTTTGCAAGCACCAAATCCCCCGGCATTGCGCCCTTTAAAAATTTTCCCGGCACAAAAATCTCGGAGCCGTCATCATCCCTTTTCAAAAAGCCGAAAGTCCTGTTAATCCTGTCGACATGGGCAGGAAACGCGCCAAAAACTTCAGAAAGCAGAAATCCCGTGCGCCTTTTTACAATAATCCCGCCGTCCTCAAGCTCTTCAAGCGCCAAATTAAAAAAATCATATTCATTTTTCTTGACCTTGCATTTCTGGGCAAGCTCCTTATAAGAAAGCGCCTTCCTCCCGCTCTTTTTCAAAAAAAGCTCTATTCTCTTCTTATATGCTTCTTTCATACGCATTCCTCTTTTAAAAAATTTAGCATTATTATTTTGCCGCCTTAAAAACAAAAAATCCCCTGTTTGAAAACAGGGGATTTAGTTTACTTAAAAAACCTTGGAAGCAAATTCACAAGAACCGTCACAATAAAAAATATTGCAATCATCACTTTTGTAATTCTCACAAGCTTTGCTTCGCGTGTGCGGCTGCTGTTTCTGCCGTAAAACGAATCATTGCTGCCGCCGCCGATTGCGGAAGTCATTCCCTGCTGCTTGTTTTCCTGCAAAAGTGTAACAATTATTATAAAAATGCACGCAATAAGCAACAAAATGCCGCCGGCTATTTCAATAGCGCTCATTTAAATTCCTCCATAAAAGCTTTTAAATCAAAGTTATTATACCACAATCAAAGCCTTTTTGCAATAGTTTTTTCAAAATTATTCCGCTTTGCAATTTTTTATAAAGTTTTCCAGCGCATATTTTACGTGCTCTTCCGCAAGCTTTGCCGCGGCCTCTCCATCGCGCGCCTTTAATGCCTCGTAAATTTTTCTATGCTCCTTTGTGACTGATTCCGCCCTGCCGGCGCTTTTTACCGACATTTCCCTCGCCCTTTGAATGTAGTGGTGGAAATTTGAAAGCGTATGCTTTAAAGGCTTGCTCCCGCTGGATGAAAATATTATCTCGTGGAATTTTGTATCAAGCTGCCAGACTCTTACGGCATCGCCCTTCGCGGCATAAAATTCCTGCAATTCCACCACATCGCCAAGCTCGGAAAGCTCCTCGTCGGTTATATTTTCCGCCGCCCATTTTGAGGCAAGGCTTTCAAGCACCATTCTTATATTATAAATATCCTCCATATCCTTTTCGGATACGCCTATAACTATTGCGCCCTTATTGGGAATTGTTTTTACAAGCCCCTCAAGCTCAAGCTGCCTAAGTGCCTCCCTAACCGGAGTCCTGCTCACACCAAGCTCCGAGGAAAGCTTTAATTCAATCAGGCTGTCGCCCGGAGAATAAACCCCGTCAAGTATTGCTTTTTCAAGCTCCCTGAAAACCTGTTCCCTCAAAGAATTTGTTCCGCTGCGAAAATCATCCGCTTTTTCCATTTTCACCTTGCGTCCTTTATTTTATTATGAATCTCCCCGGAGCAAGCTCGTTTAGCTTATCGACAAGCTCTTCATCGCTGATAAAAGTCTGCCTGCCGTTTTCATACTCCGCATCAACCCACTCTTTTAATTTTAAAACAATATCATCCTTTTTGTCAATCTTTTCGTCCTCGGAAAGGTCATAAAAATTGTTTATCCAATAAGCAATTCCCGCAAGGCCGGATGTATTGCTGACCGATACCGCAACCGGGCGGTTAAGTATCTTCTTCGTGTCAAATATATTGTAAATTTCCTCATCCTTTAAAAGTCCATCTGCATGGATTCCAGCCCTTGTGACATTGAAATGCCTGCCCACGAACGGCGTCATCGGAGGAATCTCATAACCTATTTCCTTTTCAAAATAGCGTGCAATATCGGTAATCGCGGTTGTATCCATTCCATCCGTCGTACCGCGCAGCGATGCGTATTCAATTACCATTGCTTCAAGCGGAACGTTTCCTGTGCGCTCGCCTATTCCCAAAAGCGAACAGTTTACAGCCGACGCCCCGAAAAGCCATGCAGTAGCGGCATTTGCAACGCCCTTATAGAAATCGTTATGCCCATGCCATTCAAGAAGCTCTGACGGAACCTCAGAATAATGCTGGAGTCCGTAAATTATTCCCGGAACGCTTCTCGGCGGAGCAACGCCGGTATAAGGAACGCCATATCCCATTGTGTCGCACGCGCGGATTTTCACGGGAACTCCGGCCTCCTTGCCCATATCCATCAATGCGTTTGCAAATGGAACCACAAAGCCAAAGAAATCCGCCCTTGTTATATCCTCAAAATGGCACCTTGGATTCACCCCTGCCTCAATGGCGTCCGCAACAACGGAAAGGTAATGTTCCATGGCCTGTTTTCTTGTCATGCCGAGCTTTTTGAAAATATGGTAATCCGAACAGCTTACAAGTATTCCGGTTTCCTTTATTCCTATATCCTTGACAAGCTTGAAGTCATTTTTCGTCGCCCTTATCCATGTGGTTATTTCAGGGAATTTATATCCTCTTTCCATGCATTTTTCAAGGGCTTCCCTGTCTTTTTTGCTGTAAACAAAAAATTCCGTCTGGCGGATAATTCCGTTTGGCCCGCTGAGCCTGTGCAGCAGGTCGAATATGTCAAGTATTTGTTTTGGCGTATAGGGCGCTTGTGACTGCTGTCCGTCGCGGAAAGTCGTATCTGTTATCCAAATTTCGGCAGGAGTATTCATTGGAACCTTTCTGAAATTGAACGGTATCTTCGGGATTTCGGAATACGGGTACAAATCCCTGAAAAGATTAGGCTCATCAACATCCTGAACCCTGTACTTATAAGGGTCCTGCTCAAGAAGATTGGACTTTTTGCTAAGCTCTATCATGGCTATTACCTCCGCTAATTGTATTGTATACAATTATACAGTCGCTTTTCCGAAATGTCAATAGTTTTTTGCAAGTTTTAATGTTAAAAAATTTATTTTTTGATGCGACAAATGGTAAAAATCCCGTAAAATCGGCAATAATGCTTTTAAAAATTGACTGAAAAATAAATCCGGATTGCACATTCTATTTTTTGATAATGCGTTTACTGTTTTATTTTTAGCTATTTTATCAAAAATAATTGTTGATATCAAAACTCATGCCATACAATTTGACGAAAACAAATTGACATGTGTTTAAATAATGCTAAAATATTATTATGCAAACCAAATTTCAGGAGGATTTTTATGAGCAAGCTTAAAGGAAGCTTTACTCTTCCCGGAGAATCGGGATACGAAAAGCTTACCCTGCAACTGGCGGAAAAATGGGGCGCCGATGTTATCCGTGACAGCGACGGAACCGTGCTTTCCGACGAAATATTAAATGCAGGATACGGAATATATTCCACCATATGTATAATACGCGACCACAATGAATGGGCAAAGAAAAATCCGGACAAGCTTCAGCAGTGCTTTCTTATGACGGAACCCATCGTTGCCGAAAGCAATACCCTTGAAATTGAGCTTATGAAAGACTTTTTCCCCGAACAATTCCGCATAAACGAAACGTCGGATTCAATAAAATACTGGCAGGTATGGGACAGGACTTCAAATACAGAAATACCGCGGGAAAATTGGAATTACTTAAATGGAAAAGTCATGATAAAAAATATTGCCCCTTTCCACAAGTACACGGTCAGCTTCCTTGCTTGGCGGATTTGGGAAGAAATCTCAATGTACAACCATACCACAAACAATTGGGACAAGGAGCATTTAATGCAGATTGACCCGGTTTATCCCGAAACGCAGGAATATCTGCTCGAATGGATGGAAAACTGGTGCAAGGCGCATCCCGCCACTACCGTTGTAAGATTCACCTCAATGTTTTACAATTTCGTTTGGATTTGGGGCAGCGACGAAAGGAACCGCCACAAATTCACCGACTGGGCATCCTATGACTTTACCGTAAGCCCCAAAATGCTTGATGATTTTGCAAAAAAGTACGGATATTCCCTAACGGCGGAGGATTTTATAAACAAGGGAAAACTGCACGCAACACATATCTCCTGTGACAGGAAAAAGCTTGACTGGATGGAATTTGTCAGCGATTTTGTGGTTTCTTTCGGCAAAAAGCTGGTGGATATAGTTCACAAGTACGGAAAGCTCGCATATGTTTTTTACGACGACAGTTGGGTTGGAATCGAACCTTACGGCCCGCGCTTTGCCGAATTCGGATTTGACGGGATTATAAAATGCGTTTTTTCCGGATTTGAGGCAAGGCTCTGTTCCGGCGTTCAAGGAGTAAAAACGCATGAGCTGAGGCTGCACCCGTATTTGTTCCCGGTGGGGCTCGGAGGGCTTCCCACATTTATGGACGGAGGGAATCCCACGCTTGACGCAAAAATATACTGGAACAATGTAAGGCGCGCACTGCTTCGCGCTCCAATAGACAGGATAGGGCTTGGTGGATATTTGCATCTTGTTCAGGATTTCCCTGATTTCTGCGACTACATTGAAAAGATATCTGATGAATTCCGCACAATAAAGCAATTCCACAAAGACGGAAAGCCATATGTCTTGAAGCCGAAGGTTGCCGTTCTGTCTTTTTGGGGAAAATTGCGCTCATGGACCTGTTCGGGACACTATCATGAAACCTATATGCATGACCTTATCAACATAAACGAAAGCCTTTCGGGAATGCCGCTTGATGTAAGCTTCATCTCCTTTGACGATATTAAAAACGGAGTGCCTGAGGATATAGACATAATCATAAATGCCGGATATGAAGGCTCAGCATGGAGCGGCGGGGAAATCTGGGCCGACGAAAGGATTGCATCCGCCTTAACCGAATGGGTTCACAAAGGCGGAGCATTTATCGGAGTGAACGAGCCTTCCGCATCAAGAGGCTTCGACACTTTGTTCAGAATGGCGCATGTGCTTGGAGTTGACAAGGACACAGGCGAAAGGGTATGTCACGGCAAATGGAAATTCAAAGCCTTTGACAAAAACGGAATTATTGCTCCCGGAAGCAATTTTGCCGCAAAAGAAAACATTTACCTCACCGACGGCAAAGCGGAGGTCCTTCTTGAAAAAGATGGCCTGCCCGTTGTATCAGCATATTCATTCGGTAAGGGCAAAGGGATTTATTTTTCTTCCTACAAGCATTCAACCGAAAACGCCAAAACGCTGCTCAATACAATCCTTTACTCCTCAGGCGAGCCTTTGGCGCAAAAATACATCCCCGACAATCTTTACATCGAATGCGCATATTATCCCGAAAGCAAAACCCTTGTTGCAATAAACAATTCAAATTCCGCTCAAAGCGCCGGAATCGACACCGACAGCGGAAAAATCAAAGTTTCCCTCGAACCATACGATACCCAAATAACAAGGCTTTAAGGAGGATTTTTATGGAACGTTACGCTTGGAAAGCCACCGTAAAGGATGGCATGCTTGATGAATACATACGCCGTCATGACCACATCTGGAAAGAGCTTGTGGATGTGCTCAAAGCGGCGGGAATAAAAAATTACAGCATATGGAATGTGGGCAATGAGCTTTTCGGCTATTACGAATGTGAAAAAGGTGCCGATTTTGCGGCAAAGGTTCAAGTCGAAAGCGAAATTGTTGACAAATGGAACGAATATATGAAAGACGTCATGGTAATGGAGCTTGACCCCATAACAGGCGCGCAGCCTAAAATGCGCGAAGTTTTTAGAATGGAGTAAAAATTGCCGGCATCTCCGCCCACTCTCATTGTATGAAGGTTTCCGTCGCAGTTTATATAATTCTCCGGTTTCTAAATTTAAGCCCGAAAGTTTTCACTTTCGGGCCGGTTTTATTGTTGTGATATTTTCCATTTTACTAAACTATTTACACTTTATCTGAATAGTGGATTGACGTGCCATTATATTTGAAGTTGTTACATATGTTTGCACTTGCATATTGGGATGCTTAATAATATCAATCAGAAACTTGCCTGCTTGATTGCCCATATCACGAACATTTATATCCACAACTGTAAGCTGGGGTTCAATAATCTGGGAGAAGGGATAATCATCAAATGCCATGACGCCAATATCTTTGGGAATTTTCATTCCCTTTTTATGGAGGGCATCAACACACCCCATTGCAATATAGTTATTGGCGCAAATAATTGCATCCGGCATGGATTTTTGCTCTAAAAGCTTTTCAGTCATACGAAAGCCGTCTGCTCTTGTGGAGTCGCCCAACCAGATATACTGCTCTTCCAACTGCAATCCTGCATTTTGAAGTCCCTGCTTTACACCTTGAAGTCTAAGCGATGAGCCAAGATCATAATACTGACCGCCAATAAAGGCAATTTTACGGTATCCCTGCGAAAGCAAATATGACGCTGCTATTGTTCCGGAGTACACATTATTATTATCAATCCAGCATACCTGACTTTCAAAATTGGGCATGCCCAATACGATATGCGGAAAATGCAATTTCGTCAGCAATCCAGACAACGGATGTGTCATAACAGAAACATGGATGGCTAAAGCATCCGCACTCCTACGAGATATTATTTCTTCAGCCGCTTCATACACATTCGTTGCATCAACCCCACGAAGATGGAGCCTATAACCCTTAGCTCTAAGTGTTTCTTCCATGCCTGCAATAATTTCAAACATATGAGGATTTTGAAAAGCTATGTTCGGGGTTAAATTGGTCAAAACAGTCACTATTTTTGTTGCGCCCTTAGCAAAGCTTTGCGCGCTAAAGCTTGGATAGTAATTAAGCTCCTTAATTACATTGCGAACCCTTTCTGCCGTCTCTTCAGAAATGCTATAATGGCCATTGACTACCTTTGATACTGTGGAAACAGAAGTCCCGGCAGCCATAGCAACATCCTTTATCGTCACGCCCATGGAAAAGCCTCCCTTTGCAGAATAATTCAAATATAAATCATTCAGCATTTTTTGTCAACGAATATTGCAAAACCATGGTTAAGAAGCTGATTGTCGATAAGCCCGTCCGCCCAATAGAGAGTACCCTGTATTTTTCCAATATCAGCACACTCATTTCCGTTATTGATACAGACAGTAATCTGCCGGTCTTCCAGTTTTCTCGAAAAGATTAGCAAGCCGCTTCCCTGTTCCGCAGAGATTATGCGAAAATCCCCGCGCCTAAGAGGAGCAAGCTCATGACGCATAGCAATAGCTTTCTTAAAGAATTCCCTTAAATTCATATCGCCTGAGTTCCAAGTCATCGGATGCCTGTATTCTTCCTCCAAAACACCTTGGATGCCTGTTTCGTCGCCATAGAACACCGTAGGCATTCCCGGAAAGGTCATCATAAATAAAATGGCAAGTTTATACTTGGATGCATCTCCATTGCACAGTGACAGGAACCGGCTCACATCGTGACTGTCCAAAATATTTAGCTGGGCAGGTACAATCTGCAATTTATAACGCATAAGCATATTGGCAATTCTGCCTGAAAAATCCGCCGCATCAATGGATTGCTCGGCAAAAAACAGATTGCAATGCTTGCGGAAGTCATAGTTCATTGCCGAATCAAACATATCACCTTGGAGCCAGTGGTTGGCGCTTTCCCAGACTTCTCCAATAAGCAAAGCGTCAGGATTTGCTTCTTTAACTGCCTTCCTGAAAGCCCTCCAAAAGCCGTCGTCCACCTCGCTGGCAACATCAAGCCGCCAGCCGTCAATGCCAAATTCCTCCACCCAGTAACGGCCGACCTTGCAGAAATAATCCCTTACTTCGGGATTGGAGGTATCCAGCTTGGGCATCATCCGTTCATAGGCGAAGCAGGCATAAGTGGGGTAAATTTCCGGTGTTGCGGGCCGTTCTACCGGAAATTCCAGATGATAGAACCAGTCGCAGTACTTGGATTTCTCCTGATTTCGGACCACATCGTCAAAGGCAAAAAAATGCCAGCCGCAGTGATTGAATACACCGTCAATTATAATGCGGATTCCGTTTGCATGGAGAGTATCAACCATCTTCCGGAAAGCTTTGTCGCCGCCGAACACAGGGTCCACATGGAAATAATCCAGCAAATCATACTTGTGGTACTCACCGGCTGCAAAGATTGGATTTACATATACGCAGTTGATGCCCAAGTCCTTCAAATAATCCACATTCTCGGCAATTCCCCAAAGAGTCCCGCCCAACTTGCCTTTGACAGGATTGCCGTTGTAATCCATTTCCACCGGTTCCAGAGAAATGTGCTTATGAGAGGTTGCAAAACTGTCCGGAAAGATATTGTAAACAACAGCATCGTGCACCCAATCCGGCACCTTTGCAATGTCTGCCCTGTGATTAAAGGGCAGCTTAAAATACTGGGAACGGTCGTCTACAAGATGGTCGGTGAACACATCTCCATAATACAGCTTGGTTTCACTGCCATCGTCCAATTTAAAATAGTAATAGACACGGTTATAAGGACTGTCTACTATGGCCTGCCAGTAATCATGGTACATACTGCTGGCAACAAGCTCCATTTGAACGGGAGTGAAAATGATAGGCGTTACCCGGCAGGCCGTATCGCCATAAAAAAGCGTCACACGCTTTAAGTCGCCTTTTGCAGAATGCATCCGATATACGATATGGTTATCGTCCAATCCATGGCAAAATTCTGACATGGGGATATGCAAGACGGCATCCAATTTCATTCCTTTACACCTCCCGCTGTCAGACCGGAAGTCATATACTTCTGGCAAATAAAGAAGATAATCAGCACCGGAATGGACACCGTAATGGAGGCTGCGGCAAACACAGGCCATGAGCCTCTCATTTCCGTTGCTTGAAGGGAATACAGTCCTGCCGCCAGCGTGTACTTGTTCTCACCGGTCATAAAGGTGGTGGCGTAAATATATTCGTTCCAAACATAAATCAGCACCTGCAATGCGGTGGTTATGATGCTGGGCTTTGCCAATGGCAGAACAATCATCAGAACGGACTGAATATCGCTGGCCCCGTCAATTTTGGCGGCTTCCTCAATTTCTGTGGGAATCGTATCAAAGTACCCCTTGGTATTCCATAAGCTGAACACCGCCATGGTTCCGGTATAAACCAAGATTAGTCCTAACCGATGATTGATAAGCCCCATAGGACGGAGCAAGCGGTAGATGGCAAACATGGAAAGAATCGCCGGGAAAGAATTAAGCAGGACAAGGCATTTCAGTATGCCTTTTCTGCCGGGAAACCGCCGTCTTGAAAAACAATATGCCGCGGGAACTGCAATCAGCAGTGACAGAGATACTGTCACCACAGCAAGGAAAAAGGTATTCTTAAACCATGTCAGAATATTTTCGCCAAAAACAACTTCCTTATAGTTATCAAGAGTAAAATCCTTGGGGATAAAGGAAAATTCAGAGCTTAGCAAGCCGTTTTGTCCGCTCAATGACACGCTGGCCGCATAGAGAATTGGTATTAAGGCAATAAAGCACCACACAATAAAAAAAATGTTCAAGGCTGTCAGCCGGATGCCCTCTTTAATTCTATTTTTAGTCATCTGTCGCCCTCCTTCATCTGATATCTGGCCGAGAGCACCAGCAGCAGAATGAAAATGATAATTGAAATGGCAGAAGAATAGCCGTAGTTGTTTGTGATAAATGCGTTTTCATAAGTGTATGTCAGAATGGTATGGAACCCGGAGCCGGTCTTGGCGCCAGCCTGCTGCGTAAGCAAATATACCACATCGAATTGTTTGAATGTGGTGAAAACCGTAATAATTACCGCCGGAGAAATAATAGGCGCAATGGCCGGAATAGTAATATACCGGGTACGTTTCAGCCAATCCGCTCCATCCAGAATTGCGCTTTCATAGTAACTGCGGTCAATGGATTGCATGGCTCCATCCATTATCATAATCATAAACGGCAGCGCCAGCCATAGATTCACTACTGTGCAGCAAATAAAAGCCGATATGTCATTGCTCAGCCATCGTACGGCCTCATACCCAAGTTTCTTCATCCACTGGTTCAGCAGCCCAAACTGGGTATTGAACATGCCGGTTTTCCATAACAGAATTGACACATAACCGGGCATTGCCCAAGGGAACATCAAGAGGGTTTTATAAATCTTGCGCAGTTTCAGCTTCTGTATATTCAGAAGGCTAACCAGCACAAATGCAATGATAAGCTGCAGGACCATGTTTACCACAGTCCAAACAATCGTCGCAAAAAGCGCAGACAGAAAGCCGGAGTCAAACACGAACAATGCACGAAAGTAATTGTCAAGGCCCACGACGGCAAAGTCGAACCAGTGATAGACATTCATGTTTGTCAGACTGATATAGGCAGTATAAAAGATAGGAAATACCACCATCAGCGCAATAAGAATCAGTGAAGGGAATGACCATCCATATGAAATTATGACATCTCTTTTGTGTTTTTTCATAAGCGAAATCTCCTGTATTATTTCATGGCGTCAATCAACTGATTTGCTTGCGCCAAAGCAGCATCGAAACTTTCGTTAATATCCTTGCCGGACATATTTACATCAGTCAGTAAATTGCCAACCACAGTCCACATCACATCCATTTCCGGAATGTTGGGCATAGGAACGGCAATTTCTGCTGTGGCCTTCATAGATTGCACCAGTTCATCTTTTGCCACACGCTCATCATCATAGCATAGGGAATTTGCAGGAGCGCAGCCGCTGGCCATAGCCAAATCAATGCCAATGGCAGGGTCGGTCAATGCGGCAAGGAGCTTCTTGACCGCTTCAGTCTTATGCTTTGCAGCATAATTCAGAACATAGATGCCCTGTATTCCGGAATAAGGCGCCAAAGCCTTGCCGGTAGCATTCACAGTAGGCATTGGCGCAATACCCAAATCGATGCCCGCGGCCCTTGCGGATGAAACCATCCACGGTCCGCCTATGGTAGAATCCGCCTTGCCTTCCAAAAACAAAGTATTAACCGTGTTATATTCGGTTTCGCCGGGCATCAGGGCAACAAATTGAGAATGGTAATTGAGCGCATCTTTAACCGCTTTTGCATTTGGGAACGGCACGCCGTTCTCATCGATAATGGACCCGCCAAAGCCATGAATCCACCCGGCAAAGTAATACGCAGTGCTGTGCTGCTCTACAAATCCATAGCGCCCGCGGCCTGTATTATTCTTCATGTATGTCAGCAGGTCGTCAGTAGTTGAAGGTACTTCTTCTTTTTGCATATAACGGCGGTTGTACATGAACAGCAAGGTTTCAAAATACAGCGGAAGCTGATACAATGTTTCCTTGTATGTAGCAGCGTCTAATGTCATAGGTATGTAGTTTGCCAAAGAGTCTTCTTCCAAAAGGGGTTTGATGGGAGCCAGAATGCCCATCTCTGCAAAGACGCCAATCTTATCATGGGCAAAGATAAACATATCCGGAGCAGCACTGGGATCATTGCCCACCAGCTTCAAGGAATCCGTCAGACTGCTTTTCTTTTCAAAAACAATTTCCAAATCAGGCGTTGCAGATGTCAAATACTTTTCCAAAGCAGCAATAACAGCATCTTCTTTGTCGTGCCAAATTACCAGTTTTTTTGCTTGGGCAGCACCTAAAGTCTGCTCCCCGCAGGCTGACAAACTCAAAAGCAGGCAAATACACAGAAAAATTGAAAGTAACCGTTTCATAGAGGCCCTCCTTTGGGATAGGTTGCGAGAAGCAAGTACACAGTTGCCGTGTGCCCGCTTTTATCTTCGAATAATAAGTTCAAGTGCAAGTATGTACTACTCCTTTTTCTTCTTTATGACAACTGCCACACCGCATCCAATGATTACAATTGCTGCCGCAACAATAATGATAACCATGGTATTGCCGCCATTTTTTGCGGATGCTTCGGTTGCAGAAGCCGCTTCAGTTGCAGAAGTTACTTCGGTTGCAGAAGTTTCCGTACCGGCTGAAGTTGCCCCGCCGGCAGGTTCCTCATAAGTAACGGTTGCGTTTTTATCATTATTTACAACAACCCAGATGTCCTTGCCGGCCTCAACGGACAAATCAGATGTCTGTATGCTGCCATCCTTGGCATTGATAATAACTGAGTTAATCCAGCCGGGCACCTCAATGGTGTACCAGTCGCCGTCCTTGGTCATTGCCTTTCCGGGCCATTTGTCAAACGCATTAGTGCCATCGGGCGCGGACCATGCCCAGCAGCAAGGGCCGGACCAGTCAGCAGGAACCTGTGCATGGACGGTGATATTTTTAACTGCCTTGTTAGGATTTTCGTAGCTCAGATTGTAAGTCAAATCATCATAAACGGTAATCCACAATTCCTTGCTCTCGACTGCTATGTCTTTTGTCTGAACACTTCCTTCATTTCCGTTGATAATCAGAGAGTTGATCCAAGTTGGAACTTTGCCGGTGAACCATCCGTCCTCGCCCTCCTTCATAGGGTCACCGGGCCATTTTTCGAATGCATTTTTGCCATCGGGAGCGGACCATGCCCAAATATTTACTGTCTTCCAGGACAGGGGAACATATGCGTGAACAACAAATTTCTTAACGTACTTGGGAATCTCGCCGCGTATCTGAGCTTCATAAGAAACGGCAGCAGTTTTGTCTTCCGCGACAGTAATCCAAACTTCTTTGCCGGCTTCAACAGCAATATTATCAGTCTGAATTGCAGCTTCAGTACCCTGTTTAGCATTGACGATGACTTTCTGAACAAAAGAAGGAACATAGATGTAGTACCAGCCTTCAGCCAAGGCTTCCATTTCTTCACCGGGCCATGCTTCAAAAGCATTGGTGCCGTTATCTGCCCAAGCCCAAAGATTTGGAGTTCCCCAGCTCTCCGGAACTTTGACCACAACAGGAACCATTTTTGCGTCTTCATCGGCAAAAGCCGTCAAAGACCAACAAGATACCATAAGCATAACTGAAATGAAAGCAGCGATTATCTTTTTCATAAGTTTCCCCTCCAAATTTTTTATTTTTATCGCCAAATTCAATATAACACCCATTTTTTACATCGTCAACGGAAAATTGCGAAAATGATTTCCTTATTGATTTTGTATATTATGTTTTTTATTGTGGCATTTATTTTGTTTATATCTTACAATTATTAGCACCAATTAATTGCTATTATCACTTCATTGAAAATGTTATTTGCGAAACCGTTTTCTCATTTTATTGTAAAATGTACTATGATTGCCGTTTTCTATTTCTAACAATTAAAAAATGATAAAGCTGCTGAAAAATGACAATAATAAATATGCAAAAATACTTTTATTTTTTTGAAATGTGTGGTATAATACCAATGTCAATGCTGAGGGAGAGTGAAGTTTTGGAAAAATTCATCATAAACGGAGGGCACCGCCTTTTCGGGGAAGTGGAGATAAGCGGGGCAAAAAATGCCGCCGTGGCAATTATCCCTGCAACAATACTTGCGGATGGCCCGTGTATAATTGAAAATGTTCCCAATATCAGCGACGTTTCAATAGCAATAAGGATTTTGTACGAAATGGGCGCTGACGTTAAAATGATAGATAAGTCAACAATTCAGATAGATTCATCAAGAATAATGGAGCCTGTGGTTCCGTACGAAATGGCGCGTCATATGCGCGCTTCTTATTATTTTCTGGGCACTCTTTTAGGGAAATTCGGCAGAGCAAGAGTTTCCATGCCCGGAGGATGCGATTTGGGCGACAGGCCGATAGACCAGCATATAAAGGCTTTTAAGGCCCTCGGCGCATCTTGCAATATTGACCACGGAATGGTAAACGCTTATGCGGAACGTCTTCTCGGAGCGCAAATTTATCTCGACGTGGTTACCGTTGGAGCAACGATAAATGCCATGCTTGCGGCTGTAAAGGCAAGCGGGCTTACAGTCATAGAAAATGCCGCAAAGGAACCTCACGTGGTTGACCTTGCAAACTTCCTTAACTCAATGGGCGCGGATATCATGGGCGCCGGAACCGATGTTATAAAAATAAAAGGGGTTTCAAAGCTTTCAGGAGCAAATTATTCGATAATCCCTGACCAGATTGAGGCGGGAACCTTCATGATTGCCGCCGCCGCCACAAAAGGGGATGTTTTGATAAAAAACATCATTCCCAAACATCTTGAACCGATAACGGCAAAGCTTGAAAAAATCGGCGTCAATATTGAAGAATTTGACGACAGCATAAGAGTCTGGGTTGATGGGCCTCTTGTAAAGACTTCCGTAAAAACTATGCCTCATCCCGGATTCCCAACCGACATGCAGCCGCAGATGGCGGCTCTTCTTACGCTTGCAGAGGGAACAAGCATAATCACTGAGGGAGTTTGGGACAACCGCTTCCGCTATGTGGATGAACTCAGGCGCATGGGAGCGGATATTTCGGTTGATGGAAAAGTCGCTGTAATCGAGGGTACGGGAAGACTTACGGGCGCGCCTGTAAAGGCAACCGACTTGCGTGCGGGAGCTGCTCTTATCATAGCAGGACTTGCGGCAACCGGTACTACTGAAATTGAGGATATTTACCATATCGAGCGCGGATACGAAAATATGGATGCAAAGCTCCGCGGGCTTGGAGCGGATATTGTAAAAAGAAATGTTCCCGGTTCAGCGGTAAGAAAAGCAATAGGATAATTTTTTATATTTTGAAAGGTTTGGTGTGATGGCAAGGATATATCCCCTGTTCAGTTCGAGCAGGGGGAACGCAACTTACATAGGGACCCAAAAAGAAGGCATTTTAATAGATGCAGGGGTTTCCTGCAAAAGGCTTTTTGAGGCTTTTGACAGGTGCGGGCTTGAGGTTTCGGCTGTAAAGGCAATATTCATTACACATGAACACTCCGACCATGTGGGAGGCCTTTCGGTTTTTACGAAAAGAACGGGCATACCGGTTTATGCAAGGGGAAAAACTTTACAGTATCTTTTGGACGGCGGATTTATAAATTCAAGGTATGATGAAATAAATTCGAGCATTGAGGCGGCTGGAATGGAGATAACCCCTTTTGATACTCCGCACGATGCCATGCAAAGCTGCGGATACAGGATAATAACATCCGACGGAAAGACCTGCGCCGTTTGTACTGACTTGGGACATGTTACTCCGGAAGTCGAAAGGAATTTAAACGGCTGCGAACTTGTTATGCTTGAATCGAATTACGATGAAAAAATGCTGAAATGCGGCAGTTATCCGGAATATTTGAAAAAGCGGATACGTTCAAAGCACGGACACCTTTCAAATTCAGATTGTGCGGAACAGCTTAAAAAGCTTGTTGAAATCGGGACTACGAGGATAATCCTTGCGCATTTAAGCCAAGAGAACAACACCCCGCAAATTGCGGCCGCCGCTGCCGTTTCAGGGCTTAACGGCTTTGCAAGGGACAAGGATTATCTGCTTGAAGTTGCTCCTGTCGAAACTGTGGGGAAATGCGTTGTTTTTTAATACGTTTTGTAAAATAAGAGTTGATTTATGCTTAATGTAAATATTATTGCCGTTGGGAAATTAAAAGAATCTTTTTTAAGGGATGCTTGCGCCGAGTATGTAAAAAGGCTTGGCGCTTTTTGCAAGCCAAAAATTTTTGAGCTTGCCGAAAGCAGACTTTCTGAAAACCCGTCGGAAAAGGAGATTTCCTCCGCCCTTTCGGATGAGGGAAAGCTGATTCTGCACATTCTCAAGGAAAAAAGCTCTTATAATATTGCTATGTGTATAGAAGGGCGGCAATTTTCCAGTGAGGAATTTTCGGAGATTATAGAAAAAAATTCTGTTTTAGGTAAAAGCACGTTTAATTTTGTTATCGGAAGCTCTTTCGGCCTTGCCGGAGAAGTTAAGGATTTTTGCGATTTAAGGCTTTCCATGTCAAAAATGACCTTCCCGCATCAGCTTGCAAGGCTTATGCTCTTGGAGCAGATATACAGAGGATTTCAAATCATTGGAAACGGAAAATATCATAAATGATTGAAAACAGCCCGAAAGTGAAAACTTTCGGGCTTAATTATTAAAAATATGAATAATTTTTTACGCAATTTAATTTTCAGGACCTGTTTTACCCCTCATAATCAACTATTTCAATGCTTTGAATCATTACCTGATTAACCGGCTTGTCATTTTCATCAGTTTCGACTTTTGCTATTTTGTCAACGACATCCTGCCCCTCAAAAACTTGCCCGAAAACGGTATAATCCCCGTCAAGATAGGGCTGGCCGCCGACTTCTTTGTACTTTTCAATTACATTTTTAGGAAGAGTGGTTCCTTTTTGCTTTAAAATGTCATTGATTCCCTCGTCAGTCAAAGACGAATCAAGCGATGAAACTATATAAAACTGGCTGCCGTTTCCTCCGCTTGCCGCATGGGCATAAGCCACCGCTCCCGTAAAATGGTAAAGATGCTCGGATGGTTCAAGGTCAAACTCTTTTCCCCATATGCTGTTTCCGCCTGTGCCGTTGCCCTTGGGGTCTCCGCCTTGAATCATAAAATTCTTTATGACTCTATGGAAAATAAGCTCGTCGTAATAATTCATATCCGCAAGCCCCTCAAAGTTTTCAACGCCCTTTGGAGCATATTCGGGGAAGAGCTTTACTTTTATAGTCCCAAAGTCCTTTACTGTTATAACACCTATTTTTTCGCCTTTTTGCGGAGGAGTGAAGTTTGCTATCTCAACATCCGCCTTTGCCTTTGAACATCCGGCAAAAAGCGCTACCGACAAAATTATTCCCGCAAAAGGAGCAAAGTATTTTTTTATCATAAACAAAAACCTTTCTTTTTAACTTTTTTTGTAAATTCTTGTGCCCTGTCTTGTTTCCTCAACAGCATATCCCATGGCGGCAATTTTATCCCTTATTTCATCGGCCTTTGCAAAATTTTTCTCTTTTCTTGCCGCTTTGCGCTCTTCAACAAGTTCAAGCACTTCTTTCGGGATTTCCTCCCCGCCTTTTTCATAAAGGATTCCAAGCACTCCCGCAAGCTCGTTGAAAAGTTCAAGGCCCTTTGAAAGCTGCGCTTTTGAAGAAGATGCATCGGAGGACATTATATTAAGCTCCCTTGCAAGCTCAAAAAGCGCCGCAAGCGCATCCGCCGTATTAAGGTCATCTTCAAGCGCCTCTATGAATTGGTTTTTCCTTTTTTCAAAGGTCTCATTTGCCCATTCAGGAACATTCCCGTCCTTTGCATTTCCGATTGCCCTTTCAAGAGTATCGCGGCAGTTGTAAAGCCTTTCAAGGGATGCCTTGCACGCCTGCAAAAGTTCAAGGCTGTAATTTATAGGCGTACGATAATGCGCCTGTATCATCAAAAATCGTATCGTTTCGTATCCGTATTTCTCGGCAACATCCCTTACAGTAAAGAAATTGCCTGCGGATTTTGACATTTTCTTATTATCCACATTTATATAGCCGTTGTGCATCCAATAATTTGCAAGCGGCTTTCCTGTGGCGCATTCGCTTTGCGCGATTTCATTTTCATGGTGCGGGAAAATCAAATCCTGCCCCCCGCCGTGAATATCTATCGTATCCCCTATATAATGCCTTGACATGGCGGAGCATTCAATATGCCAGCCCGGCCTGCCTCTGCCCCAAGGGGATTCCCAGAAAGGCTCGCCCTCCTTTGCCGCTTTCCAAACGGCAAAATCCATGGCATCCTCTTTTTGCTCGTTTATATCAATCCTTGCTCCGGCTTGAAGCTCTTCAAGCGGCATTTTGGAAAGCTTTCCATATTCCGCAAACTTTGATGTCCTGAAATAAACATCCCCGCCGCTTTCATACGCAAAGCCTTTTTCTACAAGCGTTTTTATTATGTCTATTATTATATCCATGTTTTCGGTTACTTTCGGATGAATATCAGCATCCATCACATTAAGTCCTTTGGCATCCTTTTTGTACTCGGCTATATATTTTTCCGAAACTTCACTTGCCGGAATGCCCTCCTCAATGGAGCGCTTTATTATCTTATCGTCAACGTCCGTAAAATTAGAAACATATTTTACTTTGTATCCCCTGTAAGCAAGGAAACGCCTTAAAACGTCAAATACGCACATCGGGCGCGCATTGCCTATGTGGATGAAATTGTAAACGGTAGGGCCGCATACATAAATTCCCGCCTGCCCCTCGTTTACGGGAACAAATTCTTCCTTTTGCCTTGTCAAAGTATTGTATATCCTCATGACTTTACCTCTTTTACGGATTTTTCTTGTATTTTTCGGCAATGTTGCGTATTTCTTCCTTTTTCGAAAGAGCGTTTACGCATTTTTCAAGGTTTTCAAGCCTTTGCCTCATTTTGCAAAATTCCTGTGCAACCGGGTCTGGAATATGCACCTGGTCAAGCTCCTCGCAAACCCTTTTGCCATCGCGCTTTACTATTCTTGCCGGAATTCCCACGGCAGTGCTGTTCGGCGGAACTTCTTCAAGCACAACGGCATTTGCCGCAATCCTCGAATTATCCCCAACCTTAAACGGGCCAAGGATTTTTGCCCCTGCGCCAACCATTACATTATTCCCAAGCGTGGGATGCCGCTTGCCCTTGTCTTTTCCCGTACCGCCAAGGGTAACCCCCTGATAAAGCAGGCAATTATCCCCTATCTCGGCGGTTTCCCCTATTACAACCCCCATGCCGTGGTCAATGAACAGCCCCTTGCCTATTTTTGCCCCGGGATGTATTTCTATTCCCGTAAGAAACCTGCCTGTCTGGGAAATTATCCTTGCAACCGTATAAAGCCTCATGTTGTAAAACCAATGCGCCACCCTGTAAAAAATCAGCGCATGAAGCCCCGTATAAGTGAGTATTATTTCCAAAGTGCTCCTTGCGGCAGGGTCGCGTTCTTTTATAGATTCTATATCCTGTTTTATTTTTTCAAGCAAAAAAATCACCCCTTAAAATCAAAAACGCCTCCTTAGGAAATATATTAAAAACCCAAGGAGGCGGCCTTTTTGCCACGGTTCCACTCCGATTTAAAGCGGCAAAACCGCTTTCTCATTTTTCCTTAACGCGGAATTTCGCGGTCGGATACTATTATTTTCCCCGCCCGGGCTGACAGCCGCACTTCACTTAATCCCTCATACGCCTTTCCAGCCTCCGGCGCTCTCTGTAAATCGGACATTAAGCTACTCTGACTGCTACGCCTTTAAATATGTTACCATATATTATACTCAAAAAATACAAATAATGCAAGCATTTTATTTTTTCGGGTCAATATATTTTCTGTATGCCCAAAGGTACTGCGCACCCGAAATCACCGTAAGTGCCGCGGCAATCCAGACAAGAATCCCGCCTGCAATGTTTATGTCAAATCCGCCGAAAGCAAAGCCGGCCTCCGACAGCCCCTGCATAAACAAAATCAAAACCACGGCAGCCATTGTAAAGGCGGTTTTGAGCTTGCCCCATATTCCCGCAGGAATTACCACATTTGCGCTTGCCACAAGCCTAAGTCCGGTAACCATGAATTCCCTTGCAATGATTATCATGACTGCCACGCTTGAAGCAAATCGAAGCTCGACAAAGCAAATCAGCGCCGCCATGACAAGTATTTTATCAGCCAGCGGGTCAAGGAATTTGCCAAAATCGGTAATGAGGTTGTTTTTCCTTGCAATATGCCCGTCAAGAGCATCGGTTATGGATGCTCCGGCAAAAAACAAAAGCGCCCAAAAGAAATGCTGCGGAATCCCTTCGCAAAGGGCAAAGAGAACAAAAAACGGCACCATCAGTACCCTTAAAACAGTAAGCTTGTTTGGAAGATTCATTCCAGCACCTCCCCAAGCAAATCATAATCAAGCGTATCGTTTATCCTTACCTTTACAAACTGTCCGGGGATAAGCTTTTTGGAGCTTGTAAAGAAAATCTTTCCGTCTATGTCGGGAGCATCTGCGGCAGTCCTGCCGAAAAAACATTCCGCATAGCGGTCAAAGCCCTCAACGACCGCCTCGACTTCTTCTCCTATCATTTCCTTATTTTTCTTGTCGGAAATTATGAGCTGGGTTTCCATAATGCTGTCGGCGCGGCGGCGCTTGGTTTCCTCATCAATCTGTCCGTCAAGTTTTGCCGCGGGAGTACCCTCTTCAAGCGAATAGGTAAAGCAGCCAAGCCTGTCAAATTCCATTTCCTTTACAAACTCGGCCATTTCCTCAAACTGCTCTTTAGTTTCTCCGGGGAAACCTGTTATAAGGGTTGTCCTTAAAATTATTCCGGGGACTTTTTCCCTTATCTTTAAAATCAAGGCTTTAAGGGATTCTGCATCGCCCCTGCGGTTCATCCTCTTTAAAACCTCGCCGTTTACGTGCTGTATCGGCAAATCCATGTACTTGACTATTTTAGGCTCGCTTGCAATGACTTCCAAAAGCTCGTCCGTAACGCGTTCCGGATAGCAGTAAAGCACCCTTATCCAATGCAGGCCGTCTATCTTGCAAAGCTCACGCAAAAGCTCGGGAAGCATCAGCTTTCCGTACAAATCCTCGCCGTACCTTGTGGTATCCTGGGCAATCACGTTAAGTTCCTTAACTCCCATTTCGGCAAGAGATTTTGCCTCTTCAATCAAAGCGCCGATGTGTTTTGAACGAAAGCGCCCTCTTATTGACGGTATCGCGCAATAGGTACAGCGGTTGTCACATCCCTCGGCTACCTTTAAGTATGAATAAAAAGGCAAGGTCGTCAAAATTCTTCCGCCGCCAAGCGAAAGTTCTTCCTTTTCGCCAAATTTTACGACCTTTTCACTTTCCAAAACGCTTTCCAAAACGGAGCATATATCCGAATTGCAACCTATGCCTATAACCGCATCGGCCTCCGGAATTTCGCTTGCTACCTCCTCGCGGTATCTTTCCGCAAGGCAGCCGGAAATGATTATTTTCTTTACCTTGCCTTCCTTTTTAAGGCGCGCAAATTCAAGTATTGTTTCTATTGCCTCCGCCTTTGCCGATTCTATAAAGCCGCAGGTGTTTATTATCACCACATCGGCAAGCGCGGCATCCGCAACAAGCTTATATCCTCCCTCCTTTATTTTATAAAGCATCCTTTCGGCATCAACTTGGTTTTTTGAACATCCAAGCGAAACCATACCAACTTTTACCGGCATTTTAAAACTCCTTAAAATCAATCTTCCTTATCAAAATCCTTGTACTCCGCAAGGACTTCGTTTATATCGCCATAGGCATAGCCCTGTCTTGCAAGGGCATTTTTCACCTTTAAAAAACCTTTTCCGTCAACAAGATAGCGGGCATATTTTGTTTCAACAAGCTCTTTGAGCCTTTCAATGGAATCATCCTCGTAGGATTCAACCAGTTCCTCAGCAAGCTCTTTTGAAATTCCCCGCCTTTGCATTTCAAATACCGCCCGATATTTGCCCCAGCGCTTTATGTTAATAAATTCCTCGGCAAGCCTTTCGGCATATCTGCGGTCATCAATAAGGCCGGCCTTTTTCATTTCGGCGCAAATTTTCCGGCATACCTCATCGGGATAATTTCGCCTTAACTTAACATAAAGCTCTTTCATGGAATGGTCCCTGACTTCAAGCAAATAGAGCGCCCTTTCCCTTGCGCGCCTTAAATCCGAGACAAAAAGAATCTCCTCAAAAAGCTCGTCGGAAAGTTCCATGTCCTCCCCAATTCGGTACTGAAAAATAATATCCCTGTTTAAATAGGCATTTTTTCCGTTATCAAACTCAACAATAAATGTATTGCCTTTATACTTTTGAATTGAAACTACTCTCATGGCTATTCAAGATTATCAGACGGGGTAAATTCCTCAAATTCGTCGTCAGGCAAATCAAACACTTCATCCGGTTCTTCGGCCGGAACAAATGCGGCACCCTTTGCAGGGCCCTTCTTTGCCTTCTTGCCCGCAAAAGGCTCCTCAGCGGCGGCCGCTTTTATTTTTCCCTCAATTTCCGCCATTATTTCGGGATTGCTTTGCAAAAAGTCCTTTGCATTGTCGCGTCCCTGCCCAAGCTTTACATCGTTGTAATTAAACCATGCTCCGCTCTTTTGTATGATGTTGAGGTCAACTGCAAGGTCCACAATCTCTCCAACCCTTGAAATGCCCTTGCCAAAGAGCACATCAAATTCACATTCTTTGAAAGGCGGAGCGACCTTGTTTTTCACCACCTTGCACTTTGTCCTGCTGCCTATTATTTCGGAGCCGTTTTTAATCGCCTCTCCTTTGCGGACTTCAATCCTTACGGATGAATAAAATTTAAGCGCCCTTCCTCCCGGAGTGGTTTCGGGATTCCCGTAAACCACGCCTATTTTTTCACGCACCTGATTTATGAAAATCGCAACGCAGTTTGTTTTTGAAATTGAGGCGGTAAGCTTTCTCAAAGCCTGCGACATGAGCCTTGCAAGAAGCCCCACATGCGTATCGCCCATAACGCCCTCGATTTCCGCCTTTGTAACCATTGCGGCAACGGAGTCAAGCACGATTACATCAATACCGCCGGAGCGTATAAGCATTTCGGCAATTTCAAGCGCCTGTTCCCCAGAATCCGGCTGGGAAACAAGCATATTGTCTATGTCCACGCCAAGCGCCGCGGCATAAACCGGGTCAAGGGCATGCTCAACGTCTATGAACGCAACTTCGCCGCCCATTTTTTGCGCCTGTGCTATTATATGCAATGCGACAGTTGTCTTTCCGGAGCTTTCCGGACCGTATATTTCAACTATCCTTCCCCTTGGCACGCCGCCTATTCCAAGCGCCATGTCAAGCGTCATCGAACCGGTCGGAATAGCGTCCACATTGTAGGTCTTTGCCGCGCCAAGTCGCATTACGGCGCCCTTGCCGTAATCCTTTTCTATTTGGGCAATGGCATTTTCTATTGCCCTTTTCTTTTCATCCGTTGACTTTGGAAGCTCCAAAGTTTTCTTTTTAGGCTCAATCTTCTTTTTTTCCAGCGCCATAACGATACCTCCGCATTCTTATAAATATTTTCCGAAAACAACCCTTGCTATGCCGTTTAAATCTTTTTTAGCTTCTATTTCAGAAAAGCCCTCGCTTTTCAAAATATTGCAAACCTGTCCGGCTTGGCCAATGCCAACCTCAAAAAGCATATGTCCTCCGGACTTTAATTTTTTCTTCCAAAGTGCCGAAATCCTGCGATAAAAATCCATCCCGTCGCCGCCGCCGAAAAGCGCTGTTTCCGGTTCAAATCCCACTTCCCTTTGAAGGTTCTGCATATCTTCATCCGAAAGGTAAGGAGGGTTTGAAACTATCATGTCCGCCGCCTCAAAGCCATCAAGAAGTTCCTCATCCAAAACATCGCCCAAAACCGGCACAACCTTTGAGGAATTCAGTTCTATGTTCCTTTCGAGATAAGAAAACGCCGCTTTTGAAAATTCCACCGCAAACACCTTTGCCCCTTTTATGTTTTTTTCAAGGGCAACGGCAATACATCCGCTGCCGCTACAAAGGTCTATTATCATGGGATTTTCACCCGAAAGCTCCATTGCCGCCTCCACAAGCGTTTCGGTATCCGGCCTTGGAATGAGCACTCCCTCGCCGACATAAAAAGGAAGCCCGTAAAACTCCCACTTGCCAAGGATGTACTGCAAGGGATATCCGCCCGCACGCTTTTCAAGAGCCCTTTCAAATGACGGCACAATTTCCTCATCCGCGCAGATTTCAGCATTTACCGCAAGGCGGTATGGCTTTATGCCAAAGAAATGTTCAAGCAAAAGTCCCGCTTCAAAGGCATAGTCTTCAACCCCCGCGGATTTTAAAACTCCCTTTGCCCGCAAATGCAAATCAAGAAGCCTCACCAGCGGTCCTCATTTCTGTTTTCGGGTATGCAAGGCTTAAGCGCCGCTATTGCAACCTCAATCTGGCTGTCGTCCGGTTCCCTTGTGGTAAGCCTTTGAAGCGCAAGTCCCGGCGCAGACAAAATCCTTGTGGCAAAATTGTCGTACTTTCCCGCAAGCCTTATAAGCTCATAGGCTATTCCGCAAACGACTGGCAGCAGGGCAATTTTCAAAATTATCCTCATAAGCAGCGTTTTCCATGTCACAACCGAAAAAACAAGTATGCTGACTATAAGCACTATTATTATAAAGCTTGTGCCGCACCTCGGATGAAATCTTGAATAACGCTTTACGTTTTCCACCGTAAGCTCCTCGCCGGCCTCATAGCAGGCTATGGTTTTATGTTCCGCGCCATGGTATTCATATGTTCTTTTCATTTCGGAAAGCCTTGATGTCGCCGCAAGGTACAAAATAAAGATTATTATCTTTATAACTCCCTCGACAAGAGTTTTAACAAAAGACGTTTGAAGCGTATCCCCCATAAGTCTTGTGGCAAGCATGGGGAGATACATGAACAGCAGGATGCTCAAAACCGTTCCGACAATTATCGCCGCAAAAGAAACTGCTTTCATCAGCTTATCCCCGAAAATCCCCGCCAGCTTTTTTTCAAACGGCGAAAGCTCGTCCTCATCAAATTCACCCTGCTTTTCAGCGGATTTTGTAAGGTATTTGTATCCGTCCATAAGGGATGTGGCAAAGTTTATGCTTCCGCGTATAAAAGGCACTTTTCTGTACCACGGAGGATTTTTGCCCCATTTTACGCTTTCGGTTTCAACCTCAATCTCGCCGGAAGGAAGCCTGCATGCCATTGCTATGGTTTCAGGCCCCCTCATCATAACTCCCTCAATAAGCGCCTGTCCGCCTATTTTTGATTTAAATTTTTCGTTTGGATTTTTATTCATCGGTTTTTCCTTTCAAAGCTCTTTATTTAATTGCGGGTATGGTTATAATCACAGTAGTTCCAACGCCCTGCTCGCTTATTATATCAAGCCTGCCCCCGTGCATTTCAACAATTTCATTTGCAACCGCAAGGCCTATGCCGGAGCCTCTTTTGTTATTGTTTGCCTTATAGAACTTGTTCTTTACCTTTGGCAAATCCTCTTTGGGAATTCCGCAGCCTTTATCTGAAACGGAAATTTTTATCTTATCCTTTTCGCAAAGCGCCTCAACTGAAACTATTCCACCCTGCTCCGAATACTTTATAGCATTGTCTATAACATTGATAAAAACCTGTCTTATCCTGTTCCTGTCGCCGTAAACAAACGGGAGCATTTCCGGTTCGTTGTAAATTACCTCTATACCCTCATGCTTTGCCTTTTCGGTATATATCAAAACAGCCTCCTCAAGCTCGGCAAGTATGTCCATTGTTTCCTTGTTAAGAGAAAATCTGCCGTTTTGCATCCTTGAAAAGTCCAGAAGCTCCTCAACCATCTGCGAAAGCCTTTCGGTTTCGCTGCCTATCACCTGCATGCCTTTTTTTATCGTTGCAGGGTCATCCGTCATCTGCGCAACGGTTTCAGACCAGCCTTTTATCGCGGTAAGGGGAGTTCTAAGCTCATGCGAAACGCTTGAAATAAACTCATTTTTCATAGCCTCGGCATTTGAAAGCTCGCTTGCCATATAATTGATTATATCGCAAAGCTCTCCTATTTCATCATCTTTTTTCTTTTCAAGCCTTACCGAAAAATCCCCCTTTGCAAAGCTTTTTGCCGTAGTTCCTATCTGTCTTATCGGTATTACAATTGATTTTATAAAGTAAAGTCCTGAAAATGACACCAGCAAAAGTATTGCCGCACACGCAGCCGAAACCGCAAAAATATACTGCGAAATCTGGGCGTCAACCTGTTCAAGAGATGCCACAAGCCTCATTGCGTCATAATCGCTTTTGGGATTTGAAATAATCACGCACAGCGCCATGACTTTTTCGCCGTTTTCCTGCACTCCCATAAAAAATCCCTGCCCGCCGGAGGAATTCCTCGCTTGGTCGTAATCCGGCATGGATACAAGGCTCTCCGGAGCAAAACCCGACGAAGTTATTGCAATCCTGCCGCCGGTATCAATTGCCATAAGCTCCATCCTGTTCTTTTCGGAAAAGCTTTCCACCAAATCCCTTACCTCGGCGGAAAAATTTATGCTCAAATCCTGCGAATACTTGTTTAAAAGGCTGGACACCATGTTCATTCTGGAATTCAAATACTGCCTTGCGGAGGAATAATAGTAGTTTTGGATTGAAACCGCAAACCCCACTTCCACCGCTATGAGTATTGCCAGAACAACGCCAAGGTTGTTTACAATCCAGCGCTGCGTAATGCTTCTTTTAGCCAAAACAAAACCTCCAAGGCGGCTATTTTGCCTCCCATTTATAGCCGTATCCCCAAATAGTAACGATATATTTCGGGTTGGACGGCTCATCCTCTATTTTCATCCTTATTCTTCTTATGTTGACATCAACTATCTTGTCGTCGCCATAGTACTCGTCCCCCCAAATGCGCGCAAGTATGGTTGAACGGTCAAGCGCGGTGTTGGGATTGTTGAAAAAATATTCCATTATTTCATATTCAACCTGCGTAAGCTCCACAAGCTTTCCGTTTTTTGTAAGAGTCCTGCTTTTAGTGTTAAGCACAAACGGCCCCGAAACAATCAGCGGGGATTTTTCCTCTTTTTCAAGACTCAGGCATACCCTGCGGTAAACCGCATCCACCCTCGCGACAAGCTCTGACGGTGAAAACGGCTTTGTTATATAATCATCCGCACCAAGCATAAGCCCGTTGACCTTATCCATTTCCTGACTTTTTGCGGAAAGCATTATGATTCCAAGCTTTGAGCTTTTTTCCCTTAACTTTTTGCAGACCGAAAACCCATCAATCCCCGGCATCATAATATCAAGGAGCGCTATGTCAAAATTTCTGTTTTCATCCTCAAAAACCTGCAAAGCCTTTATTCCTGAATCAACATCCACAACGTCATATCCCGCCCTTTGCAGATTTATAACCACAAAATCGCGGATTACGTCCTCATCCTCGCAAACAAGAATTCTTTTCATAACAACACCCCGCATTTTAAAATACATAAAAATTAAGCAGTATCTCGCTTTGCGTAGGCAAAAGCTCCTCGCTTTCGCCGCTTGGGACCTTGACCATATATTCCATCTGCCCTTTTGAGGCAACCACTTCATATCCATCCGCTTTTTTAACGTCATCAGAGCCCTTTTTGCCGACAAAAATCCTCATAAGCTCAGTATTGCTGTCTGAAAGCGAACCGGAATACTTGTAAAACACCGTTTCGCCTGTCGAAACATCCTGCTTTGCGGTAACTTTCCCCTGCCACCTGCTCGGAATCATGAAGCAGTAGCTTTCGTTGGCATTCAAATATCCGCTGTTCTTTTTGGTAAGAGCGTATTGTTCAAAAACATACCAGTCGGCATAAAAGAACTGTTCTTCCGAAGAAAGGGTTTCATATCCCGGAAACGGCGCAGGAATCGGAATTTCAACTATTCCGTCGCCGTCAATATCCATTGAGGCATATCCGTAGGGCCTCATTGTAGCGTTAAGCACTTCTATTTTTTGGTATAAAGGATTTGAGAGTGCCCCGTTTTCAAAATAAAGTATCTGGGTTTCTATCTGGTCGCTCCAAACAAGGGTATCTATGAACAGCGCAGGAATCCCAACTCCGACACTGCCCTTTACTATCGACGTATATCCGATAGCGATAGGGTCAAGTTCAACCCTGCTTATTTCCGAAAAAGAATCGCCGTTTCTTACAAGAACTTTTGCAAATGGAGTCCCTCCGGAAGCCTCATCAGCATTTAAAGCATTAAGGGCAATGCTCTTTGCCGTATTTTGCACCCCGCTTGAAATGAGTATAAGTTCATTTGTACCGTCATTGTTTATATCAAAAGATTCCATTTCGGAATATTTATCCGTATAAAAAATTTTCAACGTCCCGTTTTGGTATGAATATGCTTCAAGCACCTTATAATTCTGATTTATAAGCGTATATCCCACAACCACCGTTGTTTCGCCGCTTTGGCCGAAATCGGAAATCATCACCTTGTCCACTTCGGTCCCGGGGCAGGCATGGTCCGCCGTTGAAACCCACTGTCCGTCTTTGCGGTCAAGCAAAGCCATCCTCAAAGCGCTGCCGCCCACTCCGCTCTTTTCATAAAAGGCTATTGCCTCTTCATTTTCCTCGCCGTCAAGATTTTTTATTATAAAAGGCGAACGGTAATCTCCCGATTTCGGATACTTTAAGCTTATATTCTTGCCCGCGGTATCGGAAAGCGCCTTGTTTATGCGGCTTTGCTCTTCGCTGAGCTTTGGGGGCAAAAGCAGGGATTCTATTCCCGTTCCTACCGAACAGCCGGAAAACAGCAAAAAAACCGCCGCCGCAACAATTTCAACGGCAAGCCATTTTTTCAAACGCATCAAGCAGCCTCCTCAAAGCAAAATAAGGCGCAGACAACCTGCACCTTATTATAGCATATAAATCAAAAATATTAAAGGGCTTTTAAAACTTAATCTTCCCTTTCGGAAAAAGGCACGTATGCCCTTTGTTTTGCAACCGCCTTGTATGCCGGCCGGATAATCCTGCCGCATGTCAGCATTTCTTCAAGCCTGTGCGCCGCCCAGCCCGCCATTCTTGAAACCGCAAAAAGCGGAGTATAAAGCTCGACGGGAATTTTCAGCATTTTGTAAACCAATCCGGAGTACATATCCACATTGGCGCAGATTACCTTCTTATCGTCCTTTTCTTCCGCAAAAACCTGCGGAGTAAGCTTTTCGATTTTTTCAAGCAAATTAAATTCGCGTTCAACTTCCGTACCGGCGGCAAGCTTCATTGCATGGGCTTTGAGTATCTTTGCCCTCGGGTCGGAAAGAGTATACACCGCATGGCCCATTCCGTAAACAAGTCCGGAATTGTCGTTTGCCTCCTTGCGGATTATCTTTCTCAAATAATTTGAAATCTCCGTTTCATCTTCCCAGTTTGAAACATTCTTTTCTATGTTGTCAAGCATCTGCATAACCTTTATGTTCGCTCCGCCATGGCGCGGCCCTTTAAGCGAACCTATTGCGGCGGCATATGCCGAATATGCGTCTGTACCGGAAGATGTAAGCACCCTGCACGCAAATGTCGAATTGTTTCCGCCGCCATGTTCGGCATGCAGAGTAAGGCAAAGGTCAAGCAGTTTTGCCTCTTCATCGGTATAGCTTCTGTCCGCCCTCAAAGTGGAAAGGATTGTCTGGGCTATGTTTTCATCCGGATTCAGGGGATGCATAATAAGGCTTTCCTTATCATAAAAACGCTTTTTAACCTGATATGCGTTTACCATTATAACCGGAAGTCTTGCTATAAGGGTTATTGCCTTGTCAATTTCGCTTTCAAGGCTTTGGTTTTCCGCATCGTCATCATACGAATAAAGCGCAAGCACTGAACGTGAAAGCTTGTTCATTATATTTGGCGACGGAGCCTTTAAAATCATGTCTTCCGCAAAACCAGACGGAAGTTCCCTGCGCTCGGCAAGAATTTTTTCAAAAACCTCCAGCCGCTCTTTGGTCGGAAGTTCTCCAAGCAGCAAAAGATAAACAGTTTCCTCAAAGCCAAACCTATTTTCGCGCGAAGTATTTTCCACAATATCGTTTATGCTGTATCCGCGATAGATAAGCTCGCCCTCAATAGGCTGCTTTTCGCCCTCGTTTATCACATATCCATGAACATTGCAGATGTTTGTGATTCCGGCCATTACGCCGGTTCCGTCTTCATTCCTAAGCCCGCGCTTAACGCTGAATTTTTCATAATACTTAGGGTCTATAAAGTAATTTTTCTTAACCGTTTCGCATATCAATTTAACATGTTCATCATGCATGTACTTTCCCATTCATCCAAACTCCTTTCAAACAAAAGTGAACTTAAATTTTATTTTATAATAAAAAAGAAATCTTGTCAAGAAAAAATAACAGAAAAGGAGAGTAAAAATTCATGAAGCAATACATAGGCATACTTTTAATCTTTGCCCTGCTGATGGTTGCAATCCCCGCAATTTCGCTGCTCAAAAGGCCGGACAGCCTTTCGGACGAATCTTCTTCTGGAAGCTCTTTTGAAAGTCAAATTTCTTCTCTTGCAGAAACGCCTTCATCAGACGAAGAATACCTTGTGCTTGACACCAAAAGCGGTGATGTGTTAAAACTTTCCGCAAGGGATTATCTTATCGGAGCAGTCTGCGCCGAAATGCCGGCATCATTCCACAAAGAGGCGCTGAAAGCCCAGGCTGTGGCGGCGCATACATATGCCGCAAGGCAAAAGCAAAGGGAGCTTGCCTCCCCGACCGCTGAACTTAAAGGCGCTTATTTTTCAAACGATTTTACAAAATACCAAGCTTTTTTCACAAAAGAACAGGCAAAAGAATTTTACGGCGAAAATTTTGAAGAGAATTATTCTAAAATCTCGGAGGCCGTAGATGAGGTTTTAAACGAAATCCTTGTTTACAACGATGAGCCGATAATAGCCGCCTTTCATTCAATGTCCGGCGGAACAACCGAAAGCGCCGAAGTCGTTTGGGGCACAAAGGTGGATTATCTTGTTCCCGTCGACAGCACTGAGGATATTTCGTCCCCAGATTTTTTAAAGCAAAGCGAATTCACTTCCGCCGAACTTTCGGCAAGGCTTAAAACAAAATATCCGGATATAAACCTCCCCGAAGACAAATCACAATGGATTACAATAACCCAAAGGAGCTCTTCCGGAACCATTATAAAATTAAACGCCGGAGGAATTGAAATCAGCGGAATGGATTTCAGAACGCTTCTTTCCCTGCGTTCGGCAAATTTTGAAGTGAATTATTCCCCCGATACGGATAAATTCACAATTACCACAAAAGGTTACGGCCACGGAGTAGGACTTAGCCAGTACGGGGCAAATGCCATGGCAAATGAAGGCAAAACATATAAAGAGATTTTAGAGCATTATTATAAAGGAGCGCAAATCAAGGTTTTAAAGTAAAAAATATTTTTTATTTTTGATTTTTCAGCGTTTAATAAGAATATGGTTCACTTTTTTAGTAGTTAGTTTTGTTGTCTTGCTTTGTTTTGAAGGAGGCTTTGCCCCCTTCACTTGCTTTTAAAGCAAATAAAGTTATCAAGCAACCCCCAGTGACTTTTTGCCTTTTTAGTAGTTAGTTTATAGTTGTTAGTAGTTAGTTTTGGTGATTTTAACTTTCAAGTTTTGTCTTAATTTACCGTCAACTAACGGCTAACAACTAACGACTAAAAACTAAAAGGGCCAAGCTCGGCTGCTTTTCTTGAAGATGACACTTTTAGTAGTTAGTTGTTAGACGTTAGATGTTAGAAAAAGTACCCCACCTTAATAAGAAAAGACTTTCCGCTGATGAAGTTATTAAGGCAAGCAAAATAAAAGACCTGCTTTTCGTCGTAAAATTGGAGTAGTGAGCACCAAGGTTGCCGGCGAATAGGCGAATGTAGACGCATGAAAGCCCCGCAGGGCGGCGTCTTTTGCCTACTTTTCTTCGCTGGTGAAGAAAAGTAGGCAGGGGGGAAAAAAATTTGATTATCTTTAAAAATCAAGAAGGGGGGGACGGAGTCCCCCCCCCTATGAAAAAATAAAAGGACAAAACTAACCTCTAACTTCTAACAACTAACTACTAAAAGGGACGGAGTCACCCCACTAAAAAAGTAAAAATCCCCACCTCTAACTTCTAACCTTTAATCTCTAACATCTAAATCATTGACAGGATTTGATTTTTCACTTATAATAATAGTTGCTTTCGCAACTATTATTATAAGTGAGGTTTAAGATGGAAGACACAAAAATTCAAACCGAAAATAAAATGGGCATTATGCCCGAAAATAAACTCCTGCTTTCAATGTCGATACCGATAATGATTTCCATGCTCGTGCAGGCGCTTTACAACATCGTGGACAGCATTTTTGTGGCACAGATAAACGAAAATGCCCTGACAGCTGTTTCACTTGCCTTTCCGGTGCAAAACCTTATGGTGGCATTCGGCGCCGGTACGGGAGTAGGCATAAATGCACTGCTTTCAAGAAGTCTTGGCGAAAAGAATTTCGAAAACGCAAACAAGGCCGCCGACAATGGGATTTTTCTTGCCTTTCTAAATTTTATCCTTTTTGCCCTTTTTGGAATCTTCGGCTCGGAAATTTTCTTTAAAACCCAAACGAATATCCCAGAAATAATAGGATACGGCAAAAGCTATCTTTTTATTTGCCTGCTTTTTTCTTTCGGAGCTTTTGGACAGATAACCTTTGAAAGGCTGCTGCAATCCACCGGAAAGACAATTTACACCATGATAACTCAATCCACAGGCGCAATAATAAACATCATATTCGACCCCATTTTTATTTTCGGATGGTTCGGATTTCCGAAAATGGGCGTTGCCGGAGCCGCCATTGCAACCGTTATGGGGCAAATCTGCGCCATGCTTCTTGCACTTTATTTCAATGTAAAGAAAAACCATGAAATTAAGATTTCCTTTAAAGGCTTCAGGCCGGACGCAAATATAATCAAAAAGATTTATGCGGTTGGAATCCCCTCAATAATAATGCTTTCAATAGGCTCCGTAATGACTTACGGCATGAACAGGATTTTGATTTCGTTCACATCAACCGCAACAGCGGTTTTTGGAGTTTATTTCAAGCTGCAAAGTTTTATTTTTATGCCGATTTTCGGGCTCAACAACGGCATGGTGCCGATAATTTCCTACAATTTTGGTGCCAGGAAAAGAGAGAGGATTATAAAAACCATAAAGCTTGCGGTAACCTATGCAGTCTGCATAATGCTTATAGGCTTTGGAGTGTTTCAGCTTTTCCCGGACAAGCTGCTGATGATGTTCAATGCAAGCGATGAAATGCTGTCCATAGGTGTTTCCGCCTTAAAAACCATAAGCTTCAGCTTTTTGTTTGCAGGATTTTGCATAGTTGCCGGTTCTGTTTTTCAAGCTCTCGGCAACGGAATTTTAAGCCTTACCGTATCTGTTGTAAGGCAGCTTGTGGTGCTTCTGCCCGCGGCGTTTTTGCTTTCTCTTACAGGAGATGTTAACGCCGTATGGTGGTCCTTCCCCATAGCTGAAATAGCCTCGGTAACATTCAGCTCCATCTTTATGCGGTATGTCTATGTAAAGGAAATTAAACCTATCGGGTAAGTTTTATAAAAAATAAATTTTTTGAAAAATAGATGCAACATCCCCTTCCCGCACGGTAAAAATTCCCGTGCGGGATTTTTTTATAAAATGTAAAATTTGTTGAATTTTGAAAAAATATATAGTATAATTTATAAAAATAAAATAAATTGGCTGGTGATTTAAATGACAATTTTGAAAAATTTAAAAATCTCCAAAAAATTATGGCTTATAGTCCTTCCTATGACAATAGCCTTGGTTGCCTTTCTTTTGTTTTTTGTTTATGCTACCGAAACCATAGGCAAAGAATCCCGCAAGGCGCTTTATGATGAGGCTTTTGTAAATACGGCGCTGATACTCAATGCCGACAGGGATTTTTATCAGGCGGATGTAGCCGAAAAGGAACTTGTGCTAAGCGGAGATAAGCTTTCTGCCGAAAAGAAAAAGGAGCTTATTGATTCCTACAACGAAAATGCCGCACAGGTAGAGGAAAGAATTTCGCAAGCCGCCGAAAACGCCAAAAAGAATACGGAGCTTTACAGCCATTTCACCGATTACAGCGCGGGGATTACATTTGAACAGCTATATGCAAATTTCCAGTCCGATTTTAAAGCATGGAAGGAAGCATATGACATCAACACCGGCAAAGGCGACATTGATGCAAAGATTAAAAGCTTTGACAGCGCAAGGGAACAAATAAACTCCATGACCGAGCTTTTGGAAAGCTATGCTAATAAGCAATCCGAAGAAATAGGAAGAACTGTGACATTCAGTGCAGCAGTATCATCAGCAGTTGTTGCAGGAATTATTTTAATCATCTTTGCTTTTGCTATATTTATAATAAGATATTTAAAGAAAAACATCCTTTATGCAACGGGAATAAGCAAACGAATCGCCGACGGGGATTTGTCAATAGAAATTGACGAATCAAAGCTTGCAAAGGACGAGCTTGGCCAGCTTTGCGAAGCTATTGCGCATATGCTGACAAGGCTGCAAAGCTATTCGGATTACATAAAGGAAATTGCGGAAGTCCTTGAAAAAATAGCAGACGGCGATATGAATATAGAACTTTCCAACGATTATGCCGGCGAATTTGCTTCAATTAAAGATGCTTTGCTGAAAATATCCTCATCGCTCAGCCAAACGCTTAAAAACATACTTGTTGCCGCAGATGAAGTCAATGTCGGCGCCGAACAGGTTTCCGCAAGCGCGCAGACAATCTCGCAGGGCGCAACCGAACAGGCAAGCACTATCGAACAGCTTTCGGCATCAGTCATTGACGTTTCCGACAGCGTGCATAAAAATGCAGAAAATACAAGGCATGCTACCGAATATGTTGAAAACACCGTTTTAAGAATTGAAGAAAGCAATTCATACATGAAGCGCATGCTTGAATCAATGAACGACATAAGCGTTTCTTCAAGCGAAATCGGAAAAATCATCAGCGTAATTGATGAAATTGCATTCCAGACCAACATTCTCGCCCTCAATGCCGCGGTTGAGGCGGCGCGCGCCGGAACCGCCGGAAAAGGCTTTGCAGTTGTAGCGGATGAAGTAAGAAACTTGGCAAGCAAATCCGCCGATGCCGCAAAACAGACCACCGTCTTAATCCAAAAATCTATAAAAGCAGTTTCGGAAGGCTCAAAAACCGCAAACGAAACCGCAAAATCGCTTGAAAGCGTTTCGGAAAACTCCATGCTTGTAAAAGACCTGATAGAAAAAATAAATGCCGCATCCTCATCGCAGGAATTGGCAATAAATCAAATAAAACAGGGCCTTGACCAAATCTTGACCGTAGTTCAAAACAATTCCGCAACGGCCGAAGAAAATGCCGCTTCAAGCGAAGAGCTTTCCGGACAGGCTAATATGCTGAAACGGGAAATAAACAAATTCAATCTGATGTAATTAATCCCCCATAAGGTTTAATCCTTATGAGGGATTTTAATTTCCCCAAAATAAAAATAGCAATATATGAGCAAAAAATAGAAATATATGATTGGAAATCTACTGTTAAATACTTTAAACTATTATTTGACATACCATAAATTAAATTTCCATTGCTTTAAAGTATATTTTAGTGGGAGGATGTTTATGGGAAAAAAGATTTGCATGCGGCATATAATTGCCGCCGTTTGCTCTTTTATGCTGATTTTAGGAACAAGTTGTGAAAGGAATGGCGAAAGTATGGAAACCAAAGAAACAAATTCAGCACAAACCTCGTCAGAATCTTCCGGCGAGGCAATAGCAAAAAAATTTGAAGGCCTTAAGCTTTCTGAGCCGGCAAAAAAGGAAGGGGAGAATAATCCTTTAATAACTCAGGATTATGGCGCAGACCCGTTTGCAATGGAGTATAACGGAAGAATATATGTGTATATGACTCAAGACGTATACATGTATGACGGAAGCGGGAAATTAAAAGAAAATACTTATGGGGCAATTGACAGCTTGCGCTGCATTTCTTCCGCCGATATGGTAAACTGGACGGACCATGGTCAAATCCATGTCGGAGGGCTTAAAGGAGTGACAAAATGGGCAAGGAATTCATGGGCACCGGCTGCGGTTTGGAAAAAAATAAACGGAAAGGACCGTTTCTTTTTGTATTTTGGAAACAGCGGCGGAGGCATAGGGGTATTGTCATCCGACAGCCCGACAGGGCCTTTTACCGACCCTATCGGAAAAGCCTTAATAACAAGTCAGACGCCAAACTGCTCCGGGGTACTATGGATGTTTGACCCGGCAGTATTGATTGACGATGACGGAAAAGCATATATGTATTTCGGCGGAGGAGTCCCGCAAGGCAAAGAAGAACATCCGATGACGGCAAGGGTAATAGAATTAGGCGAGGATATGATAAGTACTGTCGGTGAAGCGGTAACCATTGATGCTCCTTTTATGTTTGAAGATTCCGGAATAAACAAAATCGGAAATACATATTATTACTCTTATTGCTCTAATTTCAGCAGCAGAGATGGGGCAAAAGGTCCTAATATCCCGGAAGCCGGAGAAATTATTTATATGACATCAAGCAGCCCAAAAGGTCCTTGGGAATATAAAGGCTCCATATTAAAAAATCCGGGGTACTTTTTTGGCACCGGCGGAAACAATCACCATTGCATTGCAAAATTTGCAGACAAGTATTATATTTTTTATCATGCTTCACTTTTGCAGGATGCTTTAGGCGTAAAAGGCGGATACAGGAGCACGAATGCAAATGAAATCATCGTTAATTCAGATGGAAGCCTTGAACCTGTCAAAGCCGATAAAAAAGGTGTTGCCCAAATAAAATATTTAAATCCGTATGAAGAAATTCCTGCGGCAACAATGTCAAATAATGCCGGCATCAAGGCGATTGAAAAGGATAAAAAAAGCTCCGGCGACCCGCAAATAATTTCAGTCGGCGATATTGACAGCGGTGACTGGATTAAAGTAAGCGGCGTTGATTTTGGCAGCAATGGTGCTAAAAATCTCATAATGAAATTTGCTTCAGAAAGCAGCGGCGCAGTAAAAGTATGCTTAGACAATCCTAACGGCGAGTCTATTGCCTATGGGAATATTCCGGCTTCAGGCGGTTATCAGTCACCCATTGACATAGATGTTCCGGTAAAGAATGCAACCGGTGTTCATGATATTTACTTTGTATTTTCAGGTTCGGGATATCGTTTCAGAAGCTGGAAATTTGAAGCAAAATGATTATACGCTTAAAATTATAGCGGGTTAAGCCAAAAACTTAACCCGCTTATTTTACAAAATTAAATCATATAAAAATCCGCAACCTTTAAGGTTACGGAATTTTGGCAGGGGCAGTAAGAATCGAACTCACGACACGCGGTTTTGGAGACCGCTGCTCTACCAGCTGAGCTATACCCCTAAAAAAATTGGTGGGCCATCAGGGACTCGAACCCCGGACCGACCGGTTATGAGCCGGTTGCTCTAACCAACTGAGCTAATGGCCCTAATACGACTCTTCCCGGGCCGTCTCCAGCCAAGTATTTTCGACGCCAGTGAGCTTAACTTCCGTGTTCGGCATGGGAACGGGTGGAACCTCACCGCTATCAACACCGACTTGCTGTCTTGAAAAAAGAACACAAAAAATTCTTTTCCCAAAACTTTAAGGACTAAAAGCGGTTAAGCTTTTGTCACTATGGTGACCCGTACGAGACTCGAACTCGTGTTGCCGCCGTGAGAGGGCGGAGTCTTAACCGCTTGACCAACGGGCCAAATTGGTGCACCATCGGGGACTCGAACCCAGGACCCACTGATTAAGAGTCAGTTGCTCTACCAACTGAGCTAATGGTGCATTTTCAACGGCCACCCGCGAAGGCAATACCTTCAAAACTGAACAATGAAGTAAGTAAAAGAAAGAGGAAAGGAAAGGAAGGACATAGAAATTAATTGAAAAGGTTAAGCCCTCGACCGATTAGTACTGGCAAGCTAAACACCTCACGATGCTTACACACCCAGCCTATCA
>JAIHAL010000008.1 GCA_020054675.1 Oscillospiraceae bacterium | reverse complement strand
AAAAGCCGGCGGAATAAGACATATAAAATAGGCATTTTTTGCTTCCTTTTTGTTGCCGGACAAAAAGGAAGCAGGGGGGATTCAAAAACATAAGTATATTAAAAAAATACGGAGGGGGGATGGAATCCCCCCCATTAAAAAGTAAAAGAACAAAAACTAACGTCTAACTATTAAAAATCCTGCTATTTTTTAAAATTTCCAATTTCCGTCAAGACAACCTTTGAAAGCAATAATAAAGCAACAAGATTCGGCAGAGCCATAAATCCGTTAAAAATATCCGATATCCTCCAAGCCACTTCTATTTCAAGGACTGCCCCTATAAAAATCCCCGCCGAAAATATGATTTTATAAAAGATGACCCTTCTTTGGCCAAAAAGATACTCCGCCGCCTTTGCCCCGTAAAAAGACCAGCCTATCAATGTTGCAAAAGCAAAGAGGGATAGGCTTGCCGAAACGAAAATCCCCGCAAAGCCGCCAAAACTCTTTGAAAAGGCCGCAATCACCAAAGGCGCGCCGTCAAGTCCTGCGCCGGCCTCCAAAACTCCGGATGAAAGCAAAACAAGCGCGGTAAGCGTGCAGCAGACTATCGTGTCCACAAAGACTTCAAATATTCCCCACATGCCCTGCCGCACTGTTCCTCCCGCTTCGGATGAAGCGTGCACTATCGCGGAACTTCCAAGCCCCGCCTCGTTTGAAAATATTCCCCTGCGCACTCCCGCGCTTGCCGCATTTTTTACAAGTACACCGGAAACCCCTCCCGCGACAGGCATTATCCCGAAAGCGCCCTCAAAAATGCTTTTAAAGGCATGTGGGATTTCTTTAAAATTTAATACAATTGCTATAATTGAACCTAAAATATACAAAACGGATACAACAGGAATTACCTTTTCTGTCACTTTGCCCACGCGCTTCAGCCCGCCGATTATGACAATCCCCGCCAAAACGGAAATTATAACTCCCGAAAGCGCAGAGGGGATTTTAAATGCCGAAAAAAGAGCGGTCGAAATGGAATTGGATTGCGCAAGATTCCCCATTCCAAGACTTGCCAAAACACAAAAAAAGGCATATGCAGCTCCGAGCCGCTTCATGCCAAGCCCGCGTTCTATGTAAACCATCGGCCCGCCAATCCATTCGCCGCTTTTGTTTTTATACCGATAGTATATTCCGAGGACGTTTTCACTAAACACAAGCATCATTCCAAGGATTGCCGAAACCCACATCCAAAAAATTGCTCCCGGCCCGCCTATTACGAGGGCGGTTGCCACTCCGGCGATGTTTCCCGTTCCCATTGAAGCGGCAAGAGCGGTTGCCATCGCCTGAAACTGAGATAGATTTTTTCCTTTTTTGTCCGCTTTGTTTTCTTTGAATACGGAAAGTATGGTTTCCCTTATTATAACGGGAAATTTTCTTATTTGAAAAAATCCTGTCATAACGGAAAAATAAAGTCCGCTGCCAAGTATCAATATAAGCATCCCGTTTCCCCAAAGCAATTTTTCCGCCGCATCAATAATTTTAATAAGTATCCCCCCATAAAATTTTTACTAAGTAAAAAAATCCCTTATTTTTTCTTAAATTTTATGTTATAATATGTATACCTTTTAACATATATACTGGTTGTATGTGCAAATATGCCCATGGAGGAATAAGCTTGAAAAAATACTATATGGATAAAACCTGCATGAGTTTTCTTAGAGTAATTATGTTTTGCATTACTATGGGTTTAATTGTCGCAATAAGATACTTTTTGTATTTTATTCCGATTATTATGTGGATTTTTATGGGAATTTTCGGGGCAATGTTTATTGCTTTCGGACTTGTCTGGCTTCCGCTTTATTTTGAAAGGGGAAGCTTTATGGTTTCGCGCACGGAAATAATAAGGAATACGGGATTTTTCATCCGCACAAGACAAATTATGAAAACCGAGGCAATCCAGTACATTTCTCTTGTAACAACGCCCCTTTCAAGATATACGGGATTTAATTTTATAGCGCTTTACGCTCTTGGTGGGACCATTGTGCTTCCATTTCTTTCAAAATCAGATGCCGAAGAAATTTCAAAATTTTTGAATTTGCTTATATATTCCCGAAAAGAGGAAAAAGGATGAACGGATATAAAAGACAGCATCCCGCAAAAATCTTTTACCTTGTTTCAAGACGCTTTTGGCTCATGCTCATCCCTCTTGCAAGAGGCCTTGTCGCCCTGCGGTGGGATTTTTACTCATGGGTCCGCGGGGCATGGTTTGACATTTTAATAGTGCTTTTTATAGGCATTTCAGCATACTTGCGCTGGCACTGCACATATTACAAAATGGAAAGTGACCATATAAGTATACGAACGGGAATATTGGCAAAAAGAAATTTTTGCGTTCCATATGAAAAATCAAACGTATTTTTGGCGGAGCATAAATTTTTTCTGCGCCCCTTTGGAGCTGCAAACCTTTATTTGGATACAAATGCAGGGGGAGCGCGCAAAACCGATGTATCCCTTACCGTTCCAGAAAAGGATTGTGAACAGCTTTTTGCCGCCATTAAAAAAGATGGCGGAATAAAAGCCTCTTATCAGCCGGGCATGAAGAGGCTTGTAGTTTTTTCGATTATGTTTTCCTCCACCCTTTCGGGAGTGATTTATATAGGCACTCTGCTTTCGCAATCCGGCAAGCTGCTTGGCCGCTCCTTGCAGGCAATGCTTTTTACGGCGATGACGGATGTTTCAAAGAGCCTTGCTTTAAAAATTCCACCCGTTGCGCTTGGGATATCGCTTTTTCTTTTTGCCGGCTGGCTCTTTTCGTTTTTAAGCAGTCTTCTTCGGCATATACGCTTCGCAGTAAGTCGAAATGGCGAGCGGCTTGAAATTTCCGGCGGATTTTTTACAAAAAGAAATTATATAATAAATTCGTACGGAATAAATTATGCAGATTTAAAACAAAACCTGCTTTCAAAGCTTTTTTCGGTCATGTCGATAAATATAGGCTGTTCGGGATACGGTAAGGGGAAGAATGAGATTCCGGTGCTTATTCCCATAACGACAAAATCGCAGGCACTTTCGTCATTAAAAATGCTCCTGCCGAAAAGCGTTCCGGGGGGATATGGAATAAAGCCCCGATGGGACTATATTCTGCGGTTTATAACCATGCCGGCAATTTTTTGCATTTTAATTCCCCTTGCGTCAAAAAAACTTTTTATGATGTTTCCTTTTTTAGGGAGCATAATCATTTTTGTCTGCATAATGGGAGAAATCCCTGCTCTGTGGATGCTTTTCATAAAGCTTTGCGCATGGGTTTCAACCGGAATTTTCTTTGATGAAAAAAACATTATATTAAGGTATTCGTACTGGTATTCGTTCCATACGGTAATAATTCCAAAAGAAAAAATTGCAAAGATAAGCATTTCGCAAAACATTTTTCAAATTATGTCCGGAGCCTGCGATGTAAAAATTTATCCTGCCGGAGAATCCCCAAAGCCTCACATGGCAATTGCATTGAACATAAATGCTTTGTCGGATTTGTTAAAAGCATCGGGGCTTTCTTTTGAGAAAATTAACAATTTTAGAACTTAACAATTATGAATTTTGAAAAAAGACTAAAAAATGGTTGATTTTTGTCTTTTTTTATGCTATTATATAGACGGACGGTGATTGACATGAAGGGGAAGTGTAAATTTGCATGCTTTATCCACCATGAACGGCTGAAAGTTTTTTTAATCCCGTTTTTTTCGCTTTTAATTTTTGCCGTTCTTTGCTTTTGCCTTTATTGGTGGGCAAACGGGGTGGATTTTATTTTTTCGCCGGATTTTCCTTTTTTCAAATCCCATGAAATAAAGGGGGTAAATTCCTCAGGGCTTGACGAACCTTTGGAATATTCCGACGGAGTGACAATTACTGCAAAAAGAGTTTATTTCAACGAACACAAAATAGAGATGGAAATGGAAATAGAAAACAAATCTGATAAAGATATGGAATTTTCGAGCCTGCAATTTGAGCTTACCGTACAGAAAGTCGGGCAGGATATTTTAAGGGAATATTATTCGCCCTCTTATTCGTATGTCATAGATGTTCCAAAAGGCTCAAAGAGCAAATTTACGGAATCCTTTGCTTTTGAAGTCAATGAGGATTGTTCATTTTCGCTTTCAATTTATAATGAAAAGAATGAAAAAGCCGGTCAAATCCTGTTTGCTTTAAGCGATATAGAGCAAAACAGCAAATGAGGATTTTGACTTCTTGTGCAATATGCTAATTTTGATTTTTTTTAAAAAAACTCTTGACTTGTCCCTTGTTTTGTTATATAATTGTTATCGTTGCAGTCGATATGCGACGGCAATAAATCGGTCCGGCGGCATAGCTCAGCTGGCTAGAGCGCTCGGTTCATACCCGAAAGGTCGTAGGTTCAAGTCCCACTGCCGCTACCATATGGCCCGTTGGTCAAGAGGTCAAGACGCCGCCCTTTCACGGCGGAATCATGGGTTCGATTCCCGTACGGGTCACCAATTTTAAAACTCCCTGCAAACATTATGTTTGCAGGGAATTTTTGTTGGCTCTATAATAAGTGTTGGAAAAACAAAAAAGGTTTAAAAAAGTAAAACATATTTTGTGAAATTAAGCGCGAAGAACATTTATTACAAGATGCAGACAAATAAGAATATCCCCGCTTTCGGCATAACCTTAAATTGTTTGTTTTTCTCATGGTATAAATAATTAATGCTCAAACTTCAATTGTCACCATTCCGCCGCCTGCAACAGGAGAATTGGCTATTAAAAGAGTCCCGCCATGTTGCCTTACAATAGAGTCAGCAATAAACAATCCCATTCCATAATGTAATTTCGAACTGCGGCTGGAATCTCCTTGATAGAATTTCTTTGTTGCATTTTTCAATTCTTCCGGGGAAAACCCTTTTCCGCTATCAATGACGGAAAACCGAATTTTATCATTATTCCCCGATGTGTAAAAACAAATCAATCCTTGGCTTGGAGAAAAATCCACTGCATTAGAAATGATATTCATAATAGCTCGCTGCATCAACGAAACATCCAAATTGATTATGTCAGGCAAATCCTTTTCTTCAATTTCAATTTTTAACTCTTTTACCGAAGCAAGAGCATTCATTTGGCTGTATATATTATCCAAAAAAGTCCTCGTGCTTACGTTTTCCAAATGAAGCGAATACCCGGCTTCTGCTTTGGTTAAATCTATAAGCATTTTAAGGTAATATTCCATTCGGTTCACATTTTTTAAAATGTAGCCGGCATATTTTTGCTGTTCTTCCGTAAGATTTGAATCGTGCAGCAATTCCGCATTCCCTTTAATAATCGTAAGCGGTGTTTTAATGTCATGAGCCAGTGCGGATGTCTGCTCCTTTTTTGTCTGTTCCATGCGCCATTGTTCTTCAAGGGAATGCTTTAATTCAGATTTCATATCCAATATTGACAAAAGAATATCATTAAACTCCTTAATTCCCGATTGCTGAACTTCAAAATCAAGGTCCTGCTCCTTAATCTTCCGTATGGCGCTCAATAACGGATGCAGTTGTATTTTCAAACGCTTAGCAAAAAGAGCCGTAACAATAAAGCACCCGGCTAAGCAGTTAAAAATGAAGCAAATAATTAAAAGTACATCCATACTCGGAAGATAGCGGTTCATCCAATCAACAGTATACCTTGAACGGATATAATAGTGAAGAATGCAAAATCCATCATCCCGTTTGATAACAAAAAAGCAGTCGTCATTTGTCGGCGGAGAATATTTGCCCTGCGCATATGCAACGGCATTTTTCATTTCTTCCTGCATCATATTGCTCTGCAATACTGCATAATCAGCAGATACGTAAACATATGTACAAGAAGCAGGAACAAGCGCACTATTAAAAGGATTTGCCTCTGCAATTTTGTGTTCCATATTTTTAGCTTGTATTTCACTGAAATTTGCGTAAGTATACAGCCCCGTATTTATACCCAGATTAAAAAGCGCAAACGGAATTGAAAATGACAAAACAAGCATCAATGCCATTCCAAACAAATATTCAAAAAAAATAATCCGAAGAGATAAAATCCGTTTTTTCATAACCATTTGTATCCAATTCCCCATACGGTTGAAATTGGCGACAAATCGTAAACGGCAAATTTAGCACGAATGTTTTTTATGTGAACCGATACAGTGGATGAATCGCTTTCACCATCGTATCCGAAAATTGCTTCATAAATTTGTTCTTTTGAAAAAACCTGTCCACGATTTCTGGCAAGAAATTCACAGATGCCGTATTCGCTTTTTGTCAGGGGAATAACTTTGCCTTTGACGCTTATCTCTTTTGAAGACAAATCAAACCGTATGCCTGACGCGCAAAGGATATTGTGCTTTTCACGCTGTTCCCTGCGCAAATGCGCATTTACCCTTGCACATAGCTCGCCTATTCCAAATGGTTTGCTAATGTAATCATCCGCACCTACATCCAAACCGTTAATAACATCCGTTTCCATCGTTTTAGCTGTAAGAAACAGGATTGGGCAGTCAACAATATCCCTGATTTTTTGGCAATAAGTAATTCCATCCAAACCGGGCATCATGACATCCAACAATATTAAATCATAATCTGCAAGACTTTCTATTTTTACTTCTTCCGCACGTTCTGCTGTTGTCACAATATAACCGTTTTTTTGCAATGAATTTTTTATTAATGCCAATATATCCGGCTCATCATCAACCGCAAGTATTTTTGCCATTTCCCCCACCTCTTTCATAAATCAATAACCAGTATAACTGAAAAACGATTTATAATCAAGTTTGCTGTATTTTGGCATAAATTTGCTGATGCTGTCTTTATTTCATTCTGATTTTATAAGATGAAATTAATCATATATTTTTCTTCCTTCCCAATTTCTAAACCAAAGAATACTCAGGATAAGTGAAATTGCTGTTGTCGGTATGGCAACCATCAGCCCTTTTTGTATTTCGCCGTATCCGAATGCTTTTTCCGGATTCAGCCATTCATACATGAGATTGTCTGCAAAGCGAGCGCTCCATGTGCAGGGAATACAGTACCAGACTTTATCGCCCAGCCCTGTCAATGCCAAAGCGGAAACAAGGCTTTCGATGATGCCTAGGCCTATGGATGCGCCTCTGCCATATTGCAGGCTGACAAACAGATGCAAATTATAGAGAAAAATGCTCCCGGCTATTATCAAAATGGCAACTTTTTCATACATAAGCGCCGGAGCGGTTTTAAAAACAACTGCAAATATCCCAATCGCAAGCGCAACCGAAAAAGCCCCCATTAAAATCATGACGGCCAGTTTGCTCAAATAGATGAGGGCACGTGATTTAATGCAACAAAGCATATTCTGAAAACTTCCCGCCTGTCTTTCCTGCTCAATCGCCTTGCTGCAAATAAGGCTGATAATCAATGGAAAAGATATTCCAATCACTTCAACATATCCGCTAATTTTGGCTGTCGGTTTCCATGAAGAAACAGCATAATAAGCCAGAAATGCGGCGGCAGTGCCAATCGGCAGCAAAATGTGAACCGGCAGCATATATGTATGCCGGAATTTATAAAAATCGGAACGAATACAGCGTAAAAAAGCAGACATTTTACTTTACCTCCTGCTTTGGGAACCATAAGGTTGTAATAAGCAGCAGCAATACAAAGAACGCTATGGATAAAAGAATTCCAACAGGAACCACTCCTGAGTTAAGCATTGGATCGCCGGCTTCAGCCATAATCCCCTGAGGCAAAATGCCAAGCACCGGACACATAAGTCTGGAAGACCAGCTATAAGGACACGCCCACCAATATGACTTGGCTGCCATCAAAATTTTCAGAACGGTTCCGCCGCCCAGATTGAGAAAAACCGCCGCCATCAAGCCAAACTTTTTGGATAAAAATAGGCAAAGCGGAATTTGCCAGAGTTCAGTTGCAATCAATATGGCTGATGCTGCAATCGCCTGATAGGCTGCAATGCCGGAATTTGTATTATAAGCGCTCATTCCAAAAAGAATCCCCGCCAGATGCAGCAGGTTTGCAGCAGAAACATAAATCCCAATCAACACGACTTTTGAAATCCATATTTTTTTCAAATCGACCGATAGAGCAAATACAGCCCTATAGCGCAATCTTTTTTCCTCATACTGATTGACGAGCGCCGACAGCAGCGTAATAAAGCCCGGCAGAATCAATATATACCACCAGTTGTATCCGTTCACCACAAAGTATCTGCCGGACAAAAACGCCAAAATCAGCATTAGAACCGGTGCAATGATAACCAGCTTTTTTGCAAAAGTCCTTTTGCATTTTAAATTTTCCGCTTTTAGATAATTCAACATTTTAGACACCCGCCTTTTTGCTTTTTGCCACAACTTCCATAAAAATCGATTCAAGGTTTTCACCCGGATTAATTTTTGCTTCATAACCAAGAATTCCATTGCTGATAATGCCGATGTGGTCGGCTATCAATTCAACTTCAGACAAAATATGGCTGGATAGAATCACTGTGATGCCTTGTTCCGGGAACGAGCGGATAAGTCCACGCAAATCCTGTATGCCGATTGGGTCAAGACCGTTTGTAGGTTCGTCCAAAATTAGCAGTTTTGGGCGGTTGAGAAGCGCAATTGCAATGCCTAGACGCTGCTTCATGCCCATTGAAAACTGTCCTGCGCATTTTTTTCCGGTTTCTGTAAGATTGACAATTTGCAGCACCTCATCAATCCTTGAATCGGGCAGTCCCAAAAAAAGTGTACGCACTTTAAGATTTTCTCTCGCTGTAAGGTTTTCATAAAGCGGCGGCGATTCAATCAATGCGCCAATGTCAGCAAGATCGTTTCTGCTCCACGGATGACCCTCAAAAAAAATTTCACCAGATGTTTTATGAAGCATGCCGGTAATCATTTTTAAAGTTGTGGATTTGCCGGCCCCGTTTGGACCAAGTAAACCATAAACCGAATTCTTCTGAATTGAAATGGAAATATTGTTTACAGCACGCTGCTTTTGAAAGGTTTTACAAAGGTTTTTGGTTTGCAGAATGTAATTTGCCATGTTTACCATCCTTTTCTTTAAGTTTGCAGCTATATAATAGATCTAATTTTTGAAGATTCCATAAAGATTTCAAATTTTTTAGCAGAATAACATGCCATAATTAACCAAAGTTGCAACAATATAATCCAAAGCAATTAAGCAGAGCGGCGTTTTTGAAAAAGAGCCTATTTCTGTCAAAAACAAACCCCCGGAGTCCTTCTAAAAGTCCTCCGAGGGTTTTTATGATGTTTATTTTCTCAACAAAAATTCCGTTTCAAAGCATGGCCTGCCGCCTATGTTTCCCGCGACAACTGCGCGGTTTGGGGACAATTCCCGCAAAATTTCAATTTTTTCTCCAATTGTTGCTTCGTTTATGAAATTTATTCTGAAATCGCTTATATCGCCCTCATAAAAATCCTCAGGCAGAAAATTTGCCGCAATATCAGCGTAATTTGCATTGTAAACATGCCCGTTTGCATCAAGGTCGGAAATTTTTACTACGTGTTCCCCGACGGGTTCAAGATTTTCCGCTTGAATTTTATCTATCGGCAGCGCTTTTACTCCCTTGTCGCAAAACTGCGGCATAAGCCATGGAAATGCCGACGGCCTGATTATTTTCCTTGTGTTTGGATTTGCAACCACCCAGCCGCTTATCCCGTCGGCGCAGATTTCACCGTTCTCGCAAAGTTCATAGCCTCTTAAAAACATCGCTCCCTTTTTGCCGCATTCCCATGTGGAGGCGTCAAGGAAACTCCCCTGCGGAAAGCGCTCTATATGCAGGCTTATCCTTGAAAGCAGGAAAACATATCCGTTTCCCCATAAAAATTCGTGGTCAAGTCCCCTAAATATATAATCGCTTCCCGCAATTTCGGCGCTCATTTTAAGCAAGGCGGAAATTTTCACCCTTTTTTTGTAGTCAAGGTCATAAAAATTAACCTTCATTTTTTCCTTGTAAATTAAAGCGCCGGTATTTATTTTGCGTTCCATTACTTTATAACTTCAAGGCCGCCCATGTACGGTCTTAAAACTTCCGGAATCCTTATCGACAAATCCGGATTAAGATTGTTCTCAATAAAGGCTATGAGCATTCTCGGCGGCGCTACAACCGTATTGTTGAGGGTATGGGCAAAATATTTGCCATCCTTGCCGGCAACCCTTATTTTAAGCCTGCGCGCCTGGGCATCGCCAAGGTTGGAGCAGCTTCCCACCTCAAAATACTTCTTCTGGCGCGGCGACCACGCCTCGACATCTATGGACTTGACCTTCAAATCAGCAAGGTCGCCTGAGCAGCATTCAAGCGTCCTTACAGGGATATCAAGCGAGCGGAACAAATCCACAGTATTCTGCCAGAGCTTATCGAACCACATCATGCTGTCCTCAGGCTTGCAAATTACAATCATTTCCTGTTTTTCGAATTGATGGATTCTATAAACTCCCCTCTCCTCGATTCCATGTGCTCCCTTTTCCTTGCGGAAGCATGGTGAATAGCTTGTCAGCGTATGAGGCAGGCTTTCTTCCGGAATAATTGTATCAATATACTTTCCTATCATTGAGTGTTCGCTTGTGCCGATAAGGAAAAGGTCTTCGCCCTCGATTTTATACATCATGGATTCCATTTCGGCAAAGCTCATAACGCCTGCAACCACATTGCTCCTTATCATAAACGGAGGTATGCAGTAGGTAAATCCCCTGTTAATCATAAAATCCCTTGCGTAGGTAATTACCGCCGAATGGAGCCTTGCGATATCCCCCATAAGGTAATAAAATCCGTTTCCGGCAACCTTTCTTGCGGCATCAAGGTCAATTCCGCAGTGCTTTTCCATGATATCGGTATGGTACGGGATTTCAAAATCGGGCACAAAAGGCTCACCATAGCGCTTAACCTCGACATTTTCGCTGTCGTCCCTGCCTATCGGAACGCTCGGGTCTATAATGTTTGGAATTGCCATCATTATCTTTGTAACTTTTTCTTCAAGCTCCGCTTCTTCTTTTTCAAGTTCAGCAAGCTTTTCAGAGGATTCTGTAACCTTTCTCTTCATTTCCTCGGCTTCTTCTTTTTTACCCTGAGCCATAAGCCCTCCGATGAGCTTTGAATACTTGTTCCTGTCAGCCCTGATGCCGTCTGCCTCGGTTTTTGCCTTTCTAAGTTTTGCGTCAAGCTCTATAACCTCATCCACAAGAGGAAGCTTTGAATCCTGAAATTTCTTTTTAATATTTTCCTTTACAACATCCGGATTTTCCCTTAAAAATTTTATATCTATCATTTTTATTCTCCTTTAACAAATCAATAACCTTTTGTAAGTCTTTCAGCAATATCTATAAGTTCTTCCTTGCTGTAAAATTCAATTTCAACAACGCCCTTGTTTTTTGAATAAGAAACGCGGACTTTTCTTCTAAGCTCTTCTGAAAGTCCTATTTCCATTTCCTTAAAAAAGCTGTCCGGGCGTTCTTTTGACAAATCCTTTTTAGGATTTTTAATTTTATCAGATTTTGAAGCAAGCTTTTCTATTTCCCTTACCGTAGCAAGGCCTTTTGCGGCACGTCTTGCGGTTTGCAGCATTAATTCTTCATTGCCTATTGACGCAAGCGCTTTTGCGTGCCCGGCGCTGATTTCGCCTTTTTTAAGCATTTCCTTGATTTCCGCCGGCATATTTAAAATCCGCAAAGAGTTTGCCACGCTTGAACGGGATTTTCCCACCGTCCTTGCGACATCGTCCTGCGTCATGCCGTATTTCTCCATCAAGTCCTTATATCCGGCAGCCTCTTCAACCGGATTCAAGTTTTCCCTTTGCAGATTTTCGATAAGGGCAATCTGAGCGGTTTCCCTATCAGAAAGTTCCCTTATCAAAACGGGTACTTCGGACATTCCAAGCATTCTGCAAGCGCGCCAGCGGCGTTCTCCGGCTACAATCTGGTATCCGCCGTTTTGCAGCGGTCTTACCAAAATCGGCTGCAAAAGTCCATGTTCCCTTATGCTGTCGGCAAGGCTTGCTATGGACTGTTCATCGAAATCAGTCCTCGGCTGGGACTTATTTGGTTCTATTTCATTTATCCTAAGGGTTTGTTTTGCCTGTACTTCGCTTGAATTATCGCTGAAGAGGGCGTCAAGCCCCATTCCCAATCCGCCTTTTTTAGCCAATGTTTTCAGTCCTTTCCGCACAAAAAATGTTCCACGTGGAACATTTTTTGATTATTTCTTTTTTTGATTTATTTCAAGAAATTCCTTTCCCAGTTCTTCATAAGATTCCGCGCCTTTGGATGTCCTGTCGTAATAAAGCACCGGTTTCCCGAAGCTCGGCGCCTCTGAAAGCCTTACATTGCGCGGGATTACAGTCTTAAACACTTTTTTCGGGAAATGCTTTTTAACCTCGTTTACCACTTGGCTTGTAAGGTTAAGCCTGCCGTCATACATGGTGAAAAGTATTCCTTCTATGTCAATGGTTGGATTGTACCTTTGCTTAACAAGCCTTATCGTTTCGATAAGCTGCGAAAGCCCTTCAAGCGAATAAAATTCGCATTGCAGAGGTATTAAGACCGTATCGCTTGCACAAAGGGCATTAAGCGTTAAAAGGCTAAGCGATGGAGGGCAGTCTATGAATATATAATCATAATCCAGCTTGCAGGTGAGCACCTGCATTTTCAACCGGTTTGCCCTGTTGTCAAGCTCGACAAGCTCTATTTCCCCGCCGGCAAGGTCCGGTGTTGAAACAACCACAGAAACATTTTCAAAGCCGGTGTCAATAATTGCTTCGCTTATTCTGCATTGTCCCATAAGGACATTATAAACAGTTGACGCAACGGATTTTTTCTTGATTCCAAACCCGCTGGTCGTATTGCCTTGGGCGTCCATATCAATGCAAAGCACTTTTTTGCCCACGCTTCCCAAATAAGCGGAAAGATTTACGACCGTAGTTGATTTTCCTACGCCGCCCTTTTGATTTGCAACGGCAATTACCTTTCCCATAATGTCCTCCGTTCCTTGATATATATTCTATTATATCACTTTTTCTTTAAAATGCAAACTTTTTTAGCAAAAAAATAGAGAACGGCAAAGCGTTCTCCCCAAATGTTCCACGTGGAACATTTTTAATTCCTGCACGCAAGCGGAATACCGCTTGCGTGCAGGAATTTTTACACCATAATTTCCTCCTTCCTCCCGCTTGTGATTGGGATTTTTACTATGTACTCTATGTATCCGTCCGAACGGATTTTTTGCGACTCGGCATTTATCCCCGCTGCCTGCATTGTTTCAACAGCTTTTGAAATTGTGTTGATAAAAAGCCTTATGTCCTTAAAAGCTCCGCTGCGCTTTTTTATGCTCTCTTTTTCTTTTTGGTCGGATAAAATCTCATCCACAAGTTTTTCAGCCCTCTCAACATTGAGCTTCCCTTTTGAAATCCTCTCTATTGCGTAAAGCCTTTGCTCCGGAGTATTAAGCCTTAAAAGCGCCCTCGCATGCCTTTCCGTAAGCCCGTTTTCCGCTATCATTTCCATTTCCTTTTCCGAAAGCTTTAATAACCTTAGCTTGTTGGCAATCGTAGACTGCGCTTTTCCAAGCTTTATTGCGGCATCCTCTTGCGTCATGCCGTAAAAATCTATAAGCTTTTCTATTGCTATGGCCTCTTCAAAAAAAGAAAGGTCCTGTCTTTGAATGTTTTCAACAATCGCCAGTACCGCGGAATTTCTCTCCGTTATGTCCACCACTATGCACGGGACATTTTCAAGCCCTATAAGTTTTGCCGCACGAAGCCTTCTTTCTCCGGAAATCAGCTCGTAACCATCATCAACTTTTCTAACAGAAAGCGGCTGCAAGATTCCATTCTGCTTTATGCTTTCCGCAAGCATATGGAGCTCGGCATCGTCAAAATTTTTTCTTGGCTGATGCGGATTCGGGACGATTTTTTCAACAGGAAGCTGTACCACTTTGTTTAAAACTTTTTCTTTTCCAATAAAAAGTGTGCCCATTTTTAAATCCCCTCACTTTAAACTTCTCGGTTCATTAAAAATTGTAGCACACTCTTACAAATATTTCCACTAATATTTTCCGCTAATTTTCAACATTTGAACTGTTGAAATGTTGAAAGTCGATTCTTTTAAAGGCTTTTCTTAGCTATCTGCGCGCTGTTGCGCGGATATTTTGTCGGCGTTTGCGAAATTTTTAATATTTCAACAAGAGTCCTTTTATCCCCGTTTGGAAGTGAATATTCCTTTACAAACGAAAATTTTCCGCCAAGCAGCTTTACAGCATTTTCAGCAAGCGAAAAATCCTCCGAAATGCCCTTTAAGGAAAGGAATTTGCCACCAACCTTTACAAGAGGCAGGCAGTATTCGCACAAAATCGGCAGAGGCGCTACCGCCCTTGCAACAGCAACATCAAACTTTTCCCTGAATTCCGGATTTTTTCCCGCATCCTCCGCTCTTATATGGATACACTTTGCTTTTGTTTCGCACTTTTCAACAACTTCTTTTAAAAAGTTAATTCTTTTGCCCAGCGAATCCATCAAAGTCAAATCCAAATCATCCCTTAAAATTTTCAAGGGAATTCCGGGAAATCCGGCTCCGGTTCCAACATCAACAATTTTTGCCCCTTTTGAAATTTCAGAAAAATTAAGAATTAAAACGCTGTCTAAAAAATGCTTTACCAAAATCCCATCCGGGTCAACAATTGCCGTAAGGTTTATTTTTTCATTCCACTCAACTAAAAGCTCCGCATACTTTTCAAACTTTTCATATGCTCCTGCGGGAAGTTTTAAACCGTTTTCCTCAAAAAGTGTTGAAAACTTTTCAGGTTCAAACATTATCCCTGCCCCTCCTTTCAAGCCAAACAAGCAAAACGGAAATATCCGCCGGCGAAACGCCGGAAATCCTTGATGCCTGTCCTATATTGAGCGGCTTTATTTTATTTAGCTTTTCAATGGCTTCAAGCCTTAATCCCTTTATCTCCCTGTAATCCACCTGAGGAAGGACCTTGCTCTCCATTTTGCGCATTTGCTCGATTTTCTCATACTGCTTTTCAATATAGCCGTCGTATTTTATTTTTAAATCAACCTGTTCCCTTACCTCATACGGAAGTTCGGGACGCTCTGTATCAAAAGGCTTTAAATCGTCATATGAAAGCTGAGGGCGGCGGATTAAATCCGCAATTCTTATTCCGGTCTGAACCGGAGAAGTCCCCTTTTCCTCCAAAAGGCGGTTAAGCCCTTCCGTCGGCGGTACGGATGTGCTCTTTACACGTTTTACTTCCTTTGCTATAAGCTCTTGCTTGAGCAAAAATCCCTGATACCTTTCCTCCGAAATCAAGCCCACCTTGTATCCTATCGGAGTGAGTCTTTCGTCAGCATTATCCTGTCTTAAAACAAGCCTGTATTCGCTCCTTGAAGTCATCATCCTGTACGGGTCGCTGCATCCCTTTACCGTAAGGTCGTCAATCAGCGTGCCTATATAAGAGGATGCCCTGTCAAGCACAAGCTCCTCCCTGCCGAGAACGGAAAGGGCAGCATTTATTCCCGCAATAAGCCCTTGTGCGGCGGCTTCCTCATACCCGGAAGTACCGTTGAATTGTCCCGCGCCGTAAAGTCCTTTTACCGCCTTGAATTCAAGCGTCGGCAGAAGCTCCGTAGGGTCGCAGCAATCATATTCTATCGCATATGCGGGACGCATTATTTCAACTCTTTCAAGCCCCTTTATCGTACGCAAAAATTTAAGCTGAACATCCTCCGGCAATGATGAAGACATCCCCTGCAAGTAATATTCATCCGTATCAAGCCCCATCGGCTCCACAAAAAGCTGATGGCGCGGCTTATCCGAAAATCTTACCACCTTATCCTCAATGGACGGGCAATACCTTGGGCCAACTCCCTCAATCCTGCCGGAATACAACGGCGAACGGTGCAGGTTCTCCATGATTACCCTATGTGTTTCGGCATTTGTATATGCCACATAGCATGAAACCAGATTTTTAAGCTCCCCCTTCGTTTCAAACGAAAACGGCTGTATAAAGTCATCCCCGTCCTGTCTTTCAAGCAAATGGAAATCAATGCTGCGTCTATGCACGCGGCATGGGGTTCCCGTTTTAAAGCGCCTTAAAGTTATCCCTATCGCCCTTAAACTATCCGAAAGTTTTTGCGGAGCTATAACCGAATCCGGCCCGCTGGAATAGCATTGTTCCCCAACATGGATAAGTCCTTTCAGATAAGTTCCTGTCGCTATTATAACCTTTTTTGCCTTATATACTGCGCCAAGCTTTGTAACAACCTCCGTAACCCTGCCGTTTTCGGCGTGAATTTCTGTTATTTCCGCCTGTTTTACTTCAAGGTTTTCCTGTGCCTCGCAAATTTTTTTCATATAAATATGATACTTAACCCTATCCGCCTGAACTCTAAGGCTATGAACGGCGGGACCTTTGCCGCTGTTAAGCATTCTGCTCTGTATAAAGCAAGCGTCGGCGGCTTTCCCCATTTCTCCGCCAAGAGCGTCTATTTCCCTTACAAGGTGTCCCTTTGCCGTTCCGCCTATGGACGGATTGCAGGGCATATTTGCTATTGCGTCAAGTGTTACGGTAAACAGCGCCGTCTTGCAGCCAAGTCTTGCGCTTGCAAGGGCTGCCTCCACTCCGGCGTGGCCGGCGCCAATCACAGCAACATCATATTCTCCCATAAAATAGCTCATCTGCATTACCCCAAACTGAAAATGTTCCACGTGGAACAAATTTAATAATCAACTTACAATTTGATTTTAAAGCATACTATTTAACTAACTGCTAATTATAAATTTTAAATAACTCGAAAGGGGGTTCCACCCCCTTAACTAAAATATTAAAACATATAAGGTTACAAAACAACCCCCGGTTACTTTTTGCCCGGCGGCAAAAAGTAACCAAAAAACGCCTGTTTCATGCGTCCTCGTCCGCCTACCCGCCGGCAACGGGCATTGCGCATACGCTTATGCCCTGCCAGACGGCTGACGGCTTGTTACTGTTGACCTGCTTTTCGCCTCGGTGCTCACTACTCCAATTTTACTACGAAAAGCAGGTCTTTTTCTTTGCTTGTCTTCACAATTTTATCAGCAAAAAATCTTTCTTGTTATGATAAAATACTTTTAACTCTAACCTCTAACCTCTAACTTCTAACCTCTACTTGCCAACACAAAAATGTGAAAATACCTCGTTTACAACCGCCTCGGAAACTCTCTCGCCCGTAAGCTCCAAAAGATACGAAACTCCCTCGTCAATCAAAACCGTAACCGCATCAAGCGTCTGGCCGCTTTCAAGCGCAAATACAGCATCTTCCAATGATGACGTTGCCATCTGCACGCAGCGCTTTTGCCTTTCGTTTGCAATAACACCCGCAGAAGGGTCAATTTCGGAAGTTTTAAAAATCTTTTCTATCTTCTCCCTCAAAACATCAAGGCTTTTTTCATCTTTGGCGGAAATTTCAACAACATTTTCAAAATTTTCATATATGAACGCTTTGTCAAGCATGTTTTCCTTGTCGCACTTATTGATTACCGCAACGGCAGTCTTTCCTTGCAGCTTTTCTATAATCTGGAAATCCTCGTGCGAAAGCTCCTTTGAATTGTCAAAAACGGCAATCACAAGCTGCGCCGCATCAAGCTTTTTAAGACTGAGCGAAACACCGATGTTTTCCACTACATCTCCGGTCTTGCGGATTCCTGCGGTATCGCTGAGCCTTAAAACAATATCCCCAAGCCTTGCGCTTTCCTCCACAATATCTCTTGTGGTTCCGGCTATTTCAGTGACAATGCTCCTCTCATACCCAAGAAGAAGGTTCATAAGCGTTGATTTTCCGACATTAGGTTTTCCTATTATGGCGGTATCAATGCCTTCCCTTAAAATTTTTCCCTCATCATAGGTTTTCAGTATCTTCTTAAGCTCCGAAACCGCCTTTCCAAGCGTTATCAGCATATTTGAGGCATCCACTTCCGGAATATCCTCCTCAGGATAATCAACCCATGCGGCAAGCTCCCCCAAAAGGTGCACAAGGGAATCCGAAACAGCCTTTACCCTCTTAAACAAAGCTCCCTCATGCAGAGAAAGCGCGCATTTGTGGAGCTGCCTGCCTTGCGCGGCTATGATATCCGCCACCGCTTCCGCTTGCGTAAGCGAAAGCTTGCCGTTTAAAAATGCCCTTTTCGTAAATTCCCCGGCTTGCGCCGGTTCAGCGCCGGCGGCTATTACTGCCCTCAAAACCTCGTTTGTGACAAAAATCCCGCCGTGGCAGGATATTTCTGCAACATCTTCACCGGTATAGCTTTTCGGCGCGCGGAAAATCGTAAGTATCCCCTCGTCAAGCTCCCCATCCGCGCTCTTTACCTTTCCGAAAGCACAGGTATATCCCTTCATCTCGCTTACCTTTTTGCCTGAAACGGGAAAAAACACCTTTTCGGCTATCTCTATTGCCTTTTCCCCGGAAATACGTATCACCGAAATCCCGCCAACCGCCCTTGGCGTGGCAATGGCAGCAATGGTAGACATAAAATCACCTCTGTTTAAATCAAAAGGGCGGGTATAAACCCGCCCGGGCAAAATCCCGTGTAAAAAAGCTTTTAAAATCAATCGTCAAGTTCTATCTTTCCGTAAAGCTCGGATTTTATGCTGTCCTCCGGCTTTGGTTTCGGAACGGGTTTTTGATATTCCTTTTCAAATGAAGTTTTAAAGTCAACATTTCTTTTCTTTTGCGGGAACGGCTTGCCCTTTTTCCCCTTTTGGTTTGGAAACTTCTTTTGTCCGTCAGCCCTCTTTTTTGGACGCACAGGCTTATTTACAGCGGAAATTACCACACGTCTGTAAGGCTCCTCGCCGGTCGAATGTGAAACAACTCCCTCAACAGTGGCAACAGCCGAATGGATTATTCTTCTCTCGTACGGATTCATAGGCTCCAAAACGGAATCCCTGCCTGTCCTTAAAACCGTTTTTGCAATCTTTACGGCAAGCTCTTCAAGGGTTTCCTTTCTCTTTTCCCTATATCCGCAGCTGTCAAGGGTTATCCTGTAATAGTTCTTTTCATCCTTATTGCAAACCATCGACGCAAGGTATTGCAGAGAATCAAGCGTATCTCCCCTGCGGCCTATTACGGAGCCTATCTCATCGCCTTTAAGCTCAATTACAGCACCGTCTTCGCTTTCGGAAACCTGCATTTCAACGCTTATCCCCATCGCCGAAAGTATGCCTTTTATATAATCGGCGGCAATCTGCGCCCTTGATGGTTCATAAACAGCATTTACTCTTGCTTCCCCTTTAAGCTTTCCAAAAAGGCCCCTTTTAGGCTCCTCAATAATTTCAAATGTTATTTTATCCTCAGATACGCCAAATTCCTCACATGCCGCACGCTTTGCTTCTTCGACGGTTTTTGCCGTAAAAATCTTATTCATTCAAATCCAATCCTTTCAATTTTGACGATAAAAGTCATTCTGTGTCGCTTTCGTCGATATCATCGCCGTATTTTTCGGCATATCTCCTTCTTGCTTCGGCAATAATCTTGCTTGTCATATCCTTTTGCGCCGATTTTGACAGTTTTATCTCACCGTCATCGTCAACCTTTACTTGTCTTTGAGGCCTGTTCCCCTGCTGCTGTTCAAGCATTGCCTTTTGCTGTTCAAGCACCCTTTGCATATAGGTAGGGCCTTTTCTCTTTTTCTTTTCCTGTTCTTTTTTAACGATTTCCTGCATTTTTTCGGGAGTGTAAATCTTATTGAGCACTATCGACTGGGCAAATGAAAATACCGACTGCATAATCCAGTAAAATCCTGCGCCGGCGGGAAGCGCAAACGCCATCCACACCGAGAAAACCGGCATGATGTAAAGCATTGCGTTCATTGCGCCCATTGTCTGTGCGGCAGAAGGATTCGTTTTCTTTTGGTACCATTGTCCGTAAAGCGTAAGGGCAAGCTGCGAAATTCCCGCAAGAACAGGTATGAGCAGCATGGGCCATGTGAGTGTCGGCACGGCGCCCAAATCTATTGCCCCGCCGAAAATTTTCATATCAAAATTTCCGGCCTGTTCAGAAAATCCCTTTATCGACTCAAATGCAGACGGGTCCTTTGAATATGCCTGCATTATATAAAGCTGCTGCTGGTATCCGGCAAAGTTTTGGGGTATTTTTCCTGATGCTTCAAAAACCTTCTTTGCAATATCCGCCGCCTGCGAAATTATGCCCGATGAAAAATGCATTATATGCGTCATTGGCTTATAAATAACATCAACTATACCAAAAAGTATCGGGAACTGTATCAAAAGAGGAAGGCAGCTTCCCATTGGATTTACGCCCTCTTCGGCATAAAGCTTCATCTGCTCCTCTTGAAGTTTTTCTTTATTTTTTCCGTATTTCTTTTGCAGTTCAGCCATTTTAGGCTGAAAAAGCGACATTCGCGCCATATTCTTCTGCTGCTTTACCGAAAGCGGGAATATGAGTATCTTTGTCACCAGCGTAAACAGCACTATTGCCACACCATAATTCTGGACAAGCTTGTAAATTGCCCACATTACAAATCCCAGGGGATAACCGAATAAAGAGTTGATAAAATCCATTTGACCCTCCAAAATAAAAGAAAAATTATTTGCAAGCGGATTTTTTCCGCCATTTTTCAAAATACGAATACTCCTCCGGAACGGGGTCTATTCCCCCAAGGCTCCAGGGATTGCATCTGACCACCCTTTTCAGGGCAAGCCATGAGCCTTTTATGATTCCAAACCTCCTCACCGCTCCAAGAGCGTAAGTAGAGCAAGTCGGATAATACTTGCACCGCGGAGGAATTAAAGGCGACACAAATTTCCTGTAAAATTTAAGCGGAAGCAAAAAAATTTCAATTAAAAAACTTTTCATTTGTTTTCACCGCAAAGCTCCGGTATTACCTTTTCCTTGAATATCTTTTTCACGTTGTAGGACTTCATTTCCACAGCAGCCCTTCTTGCCACAATAATCATATCGTATCCTATCGGAAACTTGTCCTCAATCTCACGGTATGCGGCGCGGATAATCCTGCGCGCCCTGTTCCTCTCGACAGCGTTGCCTATCTTTTTTGCAGATGTAATGCCTATGCGGTTGAAAGGCGTATTGTTTTTTCTGTAATAAACCACTACCGCCTTTGTGACAATGGATTTTCCTCTTTTATACAAATAAAGGAAATCCCTATTCGAATCGATAGTCTTGGTAAAAAGCATAAGCACCACCATTTTTATGGATTTACAAATAACATTATATCAGCAAAAATCATTTATAGCAATCGTTTTTTCAATTAGTTTTTAGTTATTAGAAATTAGCCGTTAGTTGATGGCAAATTTAAAATAAAACTTCAAAATTAAAAACACTAAAACTAACTACTAACTGCTATCTTGCTAACAACTAAACAAAAAAGACCACAATTCTGTGGTCTTTGTTTTACCTTTGCCGTAAAAAGAAAAAGACTTAGTGACAGAGTCTTTTTCTGCCCTTTGCGCGCCTTCTGGACAAAACCTTGCGTCCGTTCCTTGTGGACATGCGCTTCAAAAAGCCGTGTTCTTTTTTTCTGTGAAGCTTTTTAGGCTGATATGTTCTTTTCATTTGTTATCCTCCCTTCAAAAAAGAGCGTGCGGCATTTATTATATAAAAAACCACGCAGCTTGAATTTCTGATTATAAACCCTTACAATCAATTAGTATAAAACAAAAACATGGCCCGTGTCAAGTACTTTTTTTAATTTTCCTTAAATTTTCCGCATTGTAATACTATTATAAATATATTTTAAAATGCTTAAACTTCTTGAAAATAACATTGCAATGTGATATAATTATATCAATTATCAAACATTGCAGCAACTGGGGGTTTTATGCATCATGACTTCATTTAACGAGGTCTTTGAACGCGTTAAGGATTACTGCGCAAAAAGCGGCAGCATAGGCGAAACTGCCCACAAACTGTGGATACAATCCCTTGAGCCTGTCGAGCTTCAGGAAAATACCGCGGTTTTTTATGTGCAGTCGGAATTTCAAAAGGGCATAGTCCTTAAAAATTACGAAAAGCTTTTAAAAGAAGCTTTTTTTGCCGTACTCGGATTTGAGGTGGACATCCAAATCAACACTCAAGACGATATCAAAAAGGACGAGCCTAAACCGGAAGAAGATGCGCAGTCAAAGCACCTTGAGCTTGAAAAAAGCTTTGAAAACGCAGAATACGAATATACTTTCGACACCTTTATAGTGGGACGCTCAAACGAATTTGCCTACGCGGCCTGCACGGCAGTGGCAAACAACAGAAGCTCGGCATACAATCCCCTGTTTATACACGGCCCGTCCGGACTTGGAAAAACACATCTGCTTACAGCAATCTCCCATGAGATAAAAAAGAAAAATCCCCAGTCCAACATTATATACGTCAGCGGCGACAGCTTTACCAACGAGCTCATAACCGCCATAAGAACCGAAACAACCGCGCAGTTCCACACAAAATACAGAAGCGCGGATGTTTTGCTTGTTGACGACGTGCAGTTTATCGCAGGAAAGGAATCCACCCAAGAGGAATTTTTCCACACGTTCAACGAGCTGCACAAGGTCGGAAAACAGATAGTTCTTACATCCGACCGCCCGCCAAAGGACATCAAAACACTTGAAGAGCGCATACGCACACGTTTTGAATGGGGACTTATCGCAGACATTTCAACGCCGGATTTTGAAACAAGAATCGCCATCATCAAGCGCAAGGCGGAGCTTTTGCAGCTGACCATCCCCGACGAGGTGGCGGAATTCATAGCCAACAGGCTGAAAACAAACATCAGGCAGCTTGAGGGCGCAGTTAAAAAGTTAAAGGCGTTAAAGCATCTTGCAGGCTCTCCGCCGTCAATGGCAATGGCTCAAAGTGTTATCAGGGACATACTTAACGACAACCAGCCGGTTCCTGTCACCGTTGAAAGGATTATCGGCGAAGTTGCCGGAATTTACGGCGTCACCGCAGACGATATCCGCTCCAACAAGCGTTCATCTCAAATTTCAACAGCAAGAAAGGTCGCCATATATGTCGTCAGGGAAATAACCGAAATGCCCCTTTCCGCAATTGGAACCGAATTCGGCGGAAGGGACCACTCCACAATTGTTTATGCAATCGCTAATGTGGAGGAATCACTTAAAAAAGACGCCCACCTTAAAGAAATAGTTGAAGACCTCATAAAAAACATAAGAGAAAAATGAATTTAGTTGTTAGAAAATAGTTATTAGTTGTTAGTTTTAAAGCATTTGCTTTTTAGATTTTATTTTTAAAAATTAATTCATTCAACACAGTTTTCAACACACTGTTGAAAACTGTGTTGAATTTCAAAAGCGTATTTTTAGGGATATGAGGATTGGTTTTGAGTGCTTTTCCTCACTTTAAACATTTGCATTGGAAAGACTTTTCCACAAAAAGTTTAAAGAAAAATCCCTAAAAAAATTTTACCACAATTTTATCAACAAAAAATCAACTTTAAACAGGCAGTTTTCAACTCTTTCAACGCAATTTTTTCTTTCAACATTTCATCAACTTTTGCGTTTGATTTTTTGTTGATAGTTTTCTTGCGAAAATTCGGCAATAAATTAAAGTTTCAACAGTTTCCATCCCCCCTACTGCTATTGCTAAAAAATATAATTATATTATGTTATTTTATATCATCAAAAAACCCAAATTCAAAGGGCTAGGTTTCCCTTTTTCAACAATCCTAAAAAAAGGAGATTAAAAATGAAATTCACTTGCAGTCAACAATCCCTCTATGAGGCAATTTCAAATGTTTCAAAGGCCGCTGCGGCAAAATCAACCATACCGGCTCTCGAAGGAATAAAGGCAAGACTTCTCGGAAATACATTGCAACTTACCGGATACGACCTCGAAATAGGAATTAAAACGGAAATTTCCGTAAACGGGGAAGGCGGAGGGGAATTTGTCCTGAACTCCCGTCTGTTTACCGACATTATAAGAAAAATGCCATGCGAAACTGTTTGCGTTGAAATTGACAACGGTTTTGCAACAAAAGTGTCAGGAGGACTTGCCGAATATGACCTGATTTCACTTTCGGCAGAGGAATATCCGCAGCTTCCCGAATTTGACAAGGAAAAAAGCTTCTCAATACCGCAAGGCATGCTTAAAGACATGATAAACCGCACTATCTTTGCCGTTGCGCAAACGGACATCAAACCGGTGCTTACAGGAGAGCTTTTTGAAATAGAAAACGGAAGCTTTAAGCTCGTTGCAATAGACGGCTACCGTCTGGCAATAAGAAATGAAGCCTTAAATTCACAGGAAAACCACAGCTTTATCGTTCCGGCAAAGGCTTTGAGGGAGCTTGCGGGCCTCCTTAAAGAAGAAAACGACACCTTTTGTGAAATATTTACCAGCAAAAAGCACATAATATTTGATGTATCGGGATACAGCGTGATTTCAAGGCTGCTTGAAGGGGAATTTCACAATTACAAGGGCTCTATACCGCAAGGCTGCCCTACCGAAGTCCTCGTTAAAACAAGGGATTTCATCGACAGCCTTGAAAGATGCTCACTGCTTATAAACGAAAAGATGAAATCTCCCGTAAAATGCGTCTTTGAGAACGGAAAGCTTAAAATAAGCTGCTCGACCGCAATGGGAAAGCTGTATGAAGAGCTTGATGCGGATATATCCGGCCCGTCTGTGGAAATAGGATTCAACTGCCGCTATTTGCTTGACGCCCTTAAAGCCGCGGATACAGACCTTGCAAAGCTTTGCATGAACGGTCCGCTTTCGCCCATGAAAATAATACCGAAGGAAGGGGAAAGCTTCATTTACCTTGTTTTGCCGGTAAGGCTTAAGGTTGAGGCTTGATTTTGATGAAAAAAATATCAACTAAAATAACCACCGAATTTATAAAGCTTGATTCCTTGCTGAAATTTTCCGGTGTCACCGAAACCGGCGGCGAGGCAAAAGAGCTCGTCCAAAACGGAATGGTAAAAGTAAACGGCGAAATTTGCACGCAAAGAGGCAAAAAAATCCGCTCCGGCGATATAATTGAGGCGTGCGGATGCGAAATAACCGTCGAATGATTTTTTAGGGGGAATAAATATAGTTGTTTTGGAGTTTTTTGCAAACGGCTATAAAAACCTCAAAGACGTTTCTTTTCTTGCAGACCCTAAAATGAACATCTTTTGCGGCGAAAACGCGCAGGGAAAAACAAATCTTATGGAGGCTATATGGCTTTGCTCAGGATGCCGGAGCTTTAGAGGGACAAAAGATAAGGATTTTATAGCATTTGACGGGGATGCGGCGCATGTAAGGCTTGTTTTCTCGGACAGGCAGAGAAATCAGGAAATATCCTTTTCGGTGCAAAGGGATAATCCAAAAGACAAGCGTGTCACCCTTAACGGCGTAAAGCTCCCACTTATGTCAAAGCTTTTTGGGGTGTTCAAGTGCATTTCTTTTATCCCTGACGACTTGAAGCTTTCAAAAGGTGCGCCGGACGGCAGAAGGCTTTTTCTGGACCTTTGCGTTTCGCAGATAAAGCACGGATATGTTTCGGCGCTCAACAAGTACGAAAATGCCCTATCCCAGCGGAATGCGACGCTTAAAGAAATCGCCGCCGGAAGATGCTCCCCTGACGACCTTGATATGTGGGATGTCCAGCTTGCGGACGCAGGTTCGTACATTTCCGTTTTAAGAAATGCCTATGCGGGAAAGCTTGGAGGATTTTGCGCGCCAATGTATTCCCGTCTTTCAAAGGGCAAGGAAAATTTAAAGCTTTATTACCGCTCCACCGTATTTGAAAGCCTTGACGGAAGGTTTGACCACAAGGGGGAACTTTATGAGGAATATCTGCAAAAGCTTAAATCCGGCAGGGAAAGCGACATAAGGCTTGGTTTTACCCAGAGCGGCACTCACAGGGATGACTTGGAAATAGAAATAAACGGGATTTCTGTAAAGGATTTCGGCTCGCAGGGGCAGCAGCGCTCCGCCGCGCTGGTGATGAAGCTTTCACAAGCAAAAATACTCCTTGACGAAACCGGCGAGGCTCCGGTAATGCTGCTTGACGATGTTTTGAGCGAGCTGGATGCTTCAAGGCAGGATTTTGTGCTCAACGAAATTGACGGAATGCAGCTCTTTGTAACATGCTGCGACCCGACAACCGTTCTAAGGCACAGGATGGGAAAGGTGTTTTACATGAGGGACGGCGGGATTATTGCCGAAAGGTAGGCTTTCCTTAAAAAAATCGGAGGTTTTTTATGTATCTGCATTTAGGCGGGGATATTATTGTCAATGATAAGGATATAATAGGAATTTTTGACATAGAAAACACTTCCATAGGAAAAAGTACAAAGGATTTTCTTTCACGGGCCCAAAAGGAAAACAAGGTCATCAATGTTTCCTTTGAAATGCCTAAATCATATATAGTCTGCGAAAAGGACGGCGGGATTTTGGTGTACATATCCCAAATTTCCGTTTCAACGCTGAGGAAAAGGGCGTTTGCGGATTCTCCTGTCCTTGCAAAAAACTAAGAATGCGGAGGTTTTTTCGTGGCAAACATAAATAACAACACTTATGACGAAAGCCAGATACAGGTTCTCGAAGGGCTTGAAGCGGTTAGGAAACGCCCGGGAATGTATATAGGCTCATCCGGACCGAAGGGGCTCCATCACCTTGTTTACGAAATTGTTGACAATTCAATAGACGAGGCGCTTGCAGGTTTCTGCACAGAAATTAAAGTGGAACTCCTGCCGGACGATGTGGTATGCGTTTCCGACAACGGAAGGGGAATTCCTACCGGAATACATCCGACAGAGGGAATTTCAGCGGCAACGGTAGTATATACAAAGCTGCACGCAGGAGGAAAATTCGGCGGCGGCGGATACAAGGTCGCAGGAGGACTTCACGGCGTCGGAGCTTCCGTCGTAAACGCTCTCTCCGAATGGCTGGAGCTTACTGTAAAAGACGGCAAGAACGTCCACTTCCAGCGCTTTGAAAGGGGAAAATACTCCGAACCGCTTAAAATAATCGGCGAAACAAGCGAAACCGGAACTACCGTAAAATTCAAGGCCGATTCGGAAATTTTTGAGGAAACCACACATTACGATTATGAAGTGCTCCTTAAAAGGCTCAGGGAGCAGGCTTTCCTCAATGCCGGAATAAAAATAATCTTCTCCGATTTAAGGGACGGCGAGGAAAAAAGCGAAACGCTTTATTATCAGGGCGGAATAAGGGAATTTGTAACTCACATACACACCACAAGGGGCCTTGATGTAATAAACGAAAACGTAATATATATCAGCGGAACACAGGGCACGTCTTCCGCCGAAATTGCCATGCAGTACAATGACAGCTACAACGAGCTGATACTTTCATTTGCAAACAACATACACACAGTTGACGGCGGAACACATGAAACAGGCTTTAAAAACGCGCTTACAAAGGTTTTCAACGAGTACGGGAAAAAATTCGGGCTTATTAAGGATACCGACAAAAGCCTTATCGGGGATGACGTGAGAGAGGGACTTACCGCAATAATTTCCGTTAAGCTTGAAAACTGCGAATTTGAGGGGCAGACAAAAGGAAAGCTTGGAAATACCGAGGTAAGGGCATTTGTCGAAAATCTTGTCACCGAAAAGCTTATGTGCTATTTCGAGGAAAATCCCGCAGTGGCAAGGAGCATTTTCGACAAGGCTGTTTCGGCTCAAAAAGCAAGGGAAGCCGCTAAAAAGGCAAGGGAGCTTTCAAGAAGAAAATCCGCAATGGAAAGGGATTCCCTGCCCGGAAAGCTTGCGGATTGCTCCGAAAGCGACATAAGATACACAGAAATTTACATCGTTGAGGGAGATTCCGCGGGAGGTTCCGCAAAAAGCGGACGCGACAGAAGATATCAGGCCATACTCCCACTTTGGGGCAAGATGCTTAACGTTGAAAAGGCAAGGATAGACAAGGTTTACGGCAACGAAAAGCTTATGCCCGTTGTTACCGCGCTTGGAACATCCATAGGCGAGGATTTTGACATAAGCAGGCTCAGATACGGCAAGGTTATAATCATGGCGGATGCGGACGTTGATGGATGCCACATAAGAACGCTTTTGCTTACTTTCTTTTTCCGCTTTATGAAGCCACTTATCGCAAACGGGAACGTTTATATCGCACAGCCTCCCCTGTTTAAGGTTTCAAGGGGAAAACAGGTAAGGTATGCATTTTCCGATGCGGAAAGGGACAGGTATATAGCAGAGCTATCAGGCGACGGGAATGCCAAGGTTGACGTTCAGAGATACAAAGGTCTTGGTGAAATGGACCCCGAACAGCTTTGGGAAACCACTATGAATCCCGAAACAAGGACAATCCTTAAAGTGGAGATGGAGGACGCCGCAAGGGCCGACGAAATCTTTACCATACTCATGGGCGACAAGGTTGCCCCGCGAAAGGAATTTATCGAAAAGAATGCAAAGTATGTCCAAAACCTTGATATCTAACGAAAGCCGGTGGATAAATGGAAGAAAAACAACCGCTTGAAACCTTGACTTATACTATTTCCCTTGAAGAATACGAAAAAGGATTCGTACTTTTTCAAAAAAGGTACGTTTTCCCAAAAAACTACATCATGACTGCGGCTTTTGCAATTGTGGCGGCACTTTATATTTTACAAATAGTAGAAAATCCCGCATATTCAACAGCATGGGTGATGCTTTTTGTATGTCTGTTTTTCATTGCGCTTATTTGGTACAATGTGTTTAAAATCAGAAAATCACTTATAAACTCCATAAAGAACATAAAGGAAGACACATATGTCACCAATGTGTATGGCGACGGTCTTGTGATTTCAGTAAAAATTCCCGAAGAGGAAATTTCCCCGGAAAACCCTCCGGCTGAAATTCCGCCAAAAGAAATAAGCTTTTCCTCAGACAGGCCGGATGCCATCGAAAATGCTGAAATGTTCATAATCTATATAAAAAAGCAGATGTTTTACGCTATCCCGAAAAGATGTCTTTCCCAACAGCAGGAGGAAGTTCTAAGAAATGCCCTTAAAGAGGCAAAGGACGTAAAATTCATTGATAAGCTTAAAAAAGAAAAGGCGTGATAAGATTTGTACAATGACGCAAATTCTAAAATAATACCCGTAGATATAGAAGAGGAAATGAAAAAATCTTTCCTTGAATACTCTATGTCGGTAATTGTGGCAAGGGCGCTCCCTGATGTGCGCGACGGCCTTAAACCCGTGCACAGGAGAATCCTTTACACCATGTACGAGGCGGGGCTTTTTCCGGAAAAGAAATATTTAAAGTGCGCCGCTACCGTCGGAGATGTTTTGGGAAAATACCATCCCCACGGCGACGCGTCGGTTTATGATGCCCTTGTAAGGCTTGCTCAGGATTTTTCAATGAGGTATCCCCTTGTTGATGGACATGGGAACTTCGGAAGCGTCGACGGCGACCCGCCTGCCGCTTACCGTTACACCGAAGCAAAAATGTCTAAAATCTCTATGGAAATGCTCACCGACATAAACAAGGATACCGTTGATTTCGTTCCAAACTACGACGACCGTTTGAAAGAGCCTGAGGTGCTTCCGTCCCGCTACCCGAACCTTTTGGTCAACGGCTCAACCGGAATAGCTGTCGGAATGGCGACAAACATCCCCCCGCACAACCTTGGCGAGGTTATCGACGGGCTTATCTGCCTTATACAAAATCCCGACGCAGGACTTGACGAGCTTATGGAGCACATAAAAGGCCCCGACTTCCCCACCGGCGGAATCATTATGGGCAAATCCGGAATCAGGTCGGCTTATGCTACGGGACGCGGAAAAATAATACTTCGCGCAAATACCACCATTGAGGAAATCAAGGGCAGGAACTGCATAATAGTTACCGAAATCCCTTACATGGTAAACAAGGCAAGGCTTATCGAAAACATAGCCGACCTTGCAAAGGAAAAGAGAATTGACGGGATACATTTCATCCGCGATGAATCCGACAGGGACGGAATGAGGATTGTTATTGAGCTTAAAAAGGACGCTATTCCGCAAATCGTGCAAAATCAGCTCTTTTCATTCACCCAGCTTCAAGAAACAGTCGGCGTGATTATGCTTGCGCTTGTAGGCAAAGAGCCTAAGGTGCTCACCCTCAAGCAAATGCTTGAAGAATACCTTAAATTCCAAGAGGAAGTCATAAGGCGCAGGACAGAATTTGATTTGAGGAAGCTTCGCGAAAGGGAGCACATACTGCAAGGGCTTGTCATTGCTGTGGACAATCTTGACGAGGTTATAAACATATGCCGCACATCCAAAAATCAGCAGGAAATAAAGGAAAGGCTTATAAAAAGATTTTCTCTCAGCGACATTCAGGCCGAGGCTATTGCCATGATGCGCCTTTACCAGCTTTCCAGCATGGAAAGGCAGAAAATCCTTGACGAGCTTGCTCAAATTATGGAAAAGATTGCCGACCTTGAGGATATCCTTGCAAGGAGGGAAAGGGTTCTTTCCATAATAACCGAAGAACTGCTTGAAATAAAGAAAAAATATGCCGACAAGAGAAAGACAGACATTGAAATTGTCAGCGGAGAAGTTGACATAGCAGACCTTATTGCCGAGGAAAACTGCGTTGTCGCCTGCACCAACATAGGCTATATAAAGCGTCAGCCGGTAAGCGATTATCGTACGCAAAACAGGGGCGGCAGGGGCGTTAACGGCATGAAGCAGCGCGAAGAGGATTTCGTTGCCGAAATGTTTGTTGCAAGCACGCATGATGATGTGCTTTTCATCACCAACAAGGGCGTGATGTATAAGCTTAAATGCTATGAAATCCCCGAAGGCTCAAGGAATTCAAGGGGAGTTAATGTAATAAATCTCCTCCCACTCTCCGAAGGCGAAAAAATTGCCGCTATGATTAAGACCGATGGGTTCGATGATGGCAAATTCATCATAATGGTCACCAAAAACGGTAAAATCAAGCGAACAGAGCTTTCACAATACAAAAACGTGCGCAAAAACGGCCTTATAGCAATAGGCCTTGACGAGGGCGACGAAATTGCCGGAGTAAGAATGACGGACGGAAATGCCCAGATAATAGTTGCCACACGCATGGGCTATGCAATAAGAATTGATGAAACACAAATGAGGCCCATGGGACGTTCAGCTCACGGAGTTAAGGCAATCAGGCTGCGCGAGGGCGATTTTGTGGTTTCTATGGCAAGAATACGCGAGGGGGCTTCCGTACTCACCGTTACCGAAAAGGGAATCGGCAGAAGAACCGACATCGGAAGCTACAAGCTGCAGAACAGGGGCGGAATGGGAATCCTCAACTACAAGGTTTCAGACGAAAAAGGCTTTGTCTGCGGCATAAAGGTTATTGACGAGTCGGACGACATAATCCTTGTTTCCGCCGGAGGAGTAATCATAAGAATCCGCGCAAAGGACATAAGGCTCATGGGAAGATATGCAACCGGAGTTAAGCTTATGAGAATCCCGGAGGACGACAAGGTTGTGGCTTTCACAAGGACTGAACATGACGAGGATGCCGAAATTGCCGAGGTTGAGCAGCCAAGCGAAGAAGAACTTGAAATGGCTGAAATTGAAGAGCAAAATGAGGTAATTGAAAATCCCGAGCTTCCGGAAGATGAGGAATAATGAATAAAGATAAAACCCCGCCAAATGGCGGGGTTTTTGTTATCAAAAACATCTTCATAATGACTAAAATCAACCCGAAAGCTGAAATTTTTATTTTAGCAAGACTACATTTTGTCCTTGGCCTTTGATATAATTATATCAGAAATCAAGGAAATATTAACCTTGGCAAAAACGGAGGCAAAGAAAAATGAAAGGCAAAAAACAGGACAGAGTATTGGAAATATTCTTTAAAAGCTTGAGGGGAGAAAAAATATCGGTTCAAAAGCTTGCGGATGAATATGGTATTTCAACCAAAAGCATCACAAGAAGCATCAACGATTTAAAGGCGTTCCTTGCAGACCACCGCGATTTGGTCGGAAATACCGAATTGCAGTACTCATACCGCGACAAATGCTATCAGTTGGAGATGGACGGATTTTTAACCAACAAAGAATTGTTTGCTTTAACCGAAATTATAATCGGGACAAAGGCTCTTTCAAAAATAGAATTGCTTGACATTATAGAAAAGCTTAAACAATTTACTACCGCTGCCGACCGAAGCAAACTCGAAGAGCTTATACGCAAGGAAATATATCACTATACCGAGGTTAAGCACGATTGCAAAAGCGTTCAGGACAATCTTTGGGAACTTGTGGACTGCATTTCAAAAAAACGGGAAATTACAATCCAATATCAGCGCATGGACAGGAATATCGTTACGCACAGGATTATTCCGGCATCCGTGATGTTTGCGGATTATTACTTTTATTTAATCGCCTTTGAAGTTGAAAACAACGAAAAACCTATATATTTTCGTGTGGATAGAATTCAACACATCACCGAACATCGCAAAAAATCAGCACTTATTAATCCTCCTTCCTTTGATGAGGGGCTGCTGCGCAAACGAAGCCTGTTCATGTGGCCCGGAAAACTGCGCAAAATCCGCTTTGAATTTACGGGCCCATCCGTTCAGGCTGTGCTTGACAAGCTTCCTACCGCAAAAATTATTGAACAGGTTAAAAAAGAAAAAAAATATCTCATCGAAGCCGAAGTCTACGGCGATGGCATTAAAATGTGGCTGCTTAGTCAAGGAGCTTGGGTTAAAGTTATCTCCCCTCAGGATTTTGTTGATGAAATGAAATTTGAAGTTGAAAAAATACATAAATTGTATTATTATTAAAAATTATGGGGAAATTTGTTATAAATTTTTTGTATACTCAAAGTAAAAATGTTTAGCAATAATGTTAATGCTTAAATTTTAGAAAGGATATGTATAGCTATGACAGAAAAAATAAATGAAATGTTAAAAGTATTAAAAGATAAAGATTGTGATTTTAGAAAAAATAATTGTAAAAGTTATTTTGTGCCTGATATTACTAACGATTTATTTAAAAAATTGGTTAAATATTTTGATGATAATTTGTCAATTAATAACGTTATAGCTTTTTTTGACAATACAATATTTTCAACTGGAAAATCAGGATTTCTTTTTACAAGTGATGGTTTTTATTATAGGTTTATTGGGAAAGCCATTTATTTTCAATATTCAGATATATTTGATATGCGTATGGAAGGAGAAAATTTAATTGTTGAACTTGAAAACTCTAACATATCAGAATATAAATTTATCGATGTTTTTAATATGTTTGTATTACGAAAAATTCTTTCTGAATTGATCATAATTGATTCAAGTTTAGGAAAAACCTCAAATAAAATGACAGGAAAAGTAAAAAAAATAGATTTGCCACCTGATAAATTGAAAAAATGCAATAAAATTATTCATGCAGCATCAGTAGCTTGTGGCGGTGTAGGGACAGGATTAGCACAAATACCCTCATCAGATAATGCAGTAATTGTGCCAATTCAAATCGGAATGATTATTTCTTTGGGTAATGTCTTTGAACTTAACATAACGGAGTCTGTAGCAAAAAGTATCATTGCTTCTGCTGGGGCTACTATTGCCGGAAGAACAATATCTCAGTTTCTTGTCGGATGGATTCCCGTGATTGGAAATGTAATTAATACTGCAACAGCTGCTGGCATAACAGAGGCTATTGGTTGGATTGCAGTAAAAAATTTTTATGAGAGATGGATTCAAGATAGAAATAAAGGAAGATACGAAGGAATGAAAGATGGATATAATGAAGCTTCTGCTGAATACGAATCCAAATTAAGGAAACAAGCTGAAGAGTTTCTTAGTCAAATGAAAGATGTAAAAAAAGAAAAAGAAGAATATGAAAAATTGTTATCTGAATATGAAACATATATCCAAGATTTAGAGGAAAAATGCGATAAAAATACTGCGCTAAATGAAATTAAATTAATATATAATGATTTAAAAAAATTAAAAATATAGGGGAATAATTAACATGTCATTAGATGAATTACGTGCTAAAAGAAAAAAATTAAAAGAAAACTCAGATATCACTTTACATAATATGGAGATTATTGCTGATGAGTCATATCGAGTAGCTAATGTAGCGCACAATTCAAAACAATATTTAAATGATTTAGAAAATAAATTTGAAGAACAAACAGGCTTAAAGAGTACGGATATTGCTTTTTTATTTATTGCTGTGGCTCTTCAATGTGCTAGAATTTATTTAATAAATAACTTAACAGAAATTGAAAAGGCTGGCCAAGGAAATAAAAATGAAGATTTTCTTCATGATTTGCAAAATAAGTTGCTTAAAAAACTTGATAATGGATATGTTCTTAACGCAAGCAAGTATTATGCACCACTAAATCAAATAATTACTGGAAGAGGTGTTCCATATGATGCAACTGGATACTTAGATGAAAATTTTAAATTATTTGAAGGAGCAAATCATCGCTTTGCGACATTAGGACATGACCCTATTCTCGGTTTAATATTTGGAACAGCAAATATTCTTACAAATACAATAACCTGTATTAAAACTCCTATAATAACGACAAACCATGTTATTTATGATTCTCAATTAAAAAATCCGAGAATAGGAATGTTTGCCCTTACATCAGTAACATTAACAAAAGCTGCAGAAAGATTGAATAATGATTTAAGTTCGGTGGTTGCTGCAATAATTAAACAAATAATACATATAGGAACTGATTTATATACACCTTGTGGAATTCAACTTCCTGGAGCAAATCTTGTGTTATCCAATACTAATGTAGAGATTCTTACTAAGTACATAAGCACTGGAGATATTGTTAAAATAGGTACTTCTGCAAGCTTTTCTGTGTTAATCAATACCATTATCAGTGTATTACATATGTTGATGTATGATGAAAAGATATATAGCTCAAGAGATATATACAATGTTAAAACAAAAAAAATCATTATGTATTCAAATTTAATTGCATCAACAAGTAATATAATATGGGCAACTGCAAATATGGCAGTTGGTAATGATGCAGCGATTAAAAAAATAGATATTGGCGGACTGGTTGTCACTATTCAAAAGCTAACTACAGATACAGCGTTTATTCATCAAGTAAAAGAAGAATTTGTATTTGGTGGATTTAATAAATTAATTCAGGGTGAAAAATTGCAATTGAAGGAGATTGAACAATGGGATTGAAGAGATTTTTATGGAGAAGGACAGGCATAGGTAAAATTATTGATACTGTAAACAATATTGTTAATGAAGGAGACGTTGTAAGTGGTATTAAAAAAACTGTAAAAGAAACTTACTGTGAAGATAATCCTATCACTAGCATAATTTATAAATCAGGACAATATGACGGAAAAAGGAAGGGTTTTTTAGAAGCATCATGTGAGTATGAGAAAAAGCTATTAGAACAAGCTCAATTTTTTTTGGACCAAAAAAAAATATATGAAAATCAAAGAGATAATTATGAAACATTGCTTGACGAATACGAAAAGGAAATTGACACATTAACAAAAAAAGTTAATCGTACAGAGGAAGAAAATATTTATCTCCAAAAACTGTTGCTTAAGGACAGACAATTAAGACAAATGAAAGATTAAATTTTTAATTTAAAATGAAGTCAAGTCAAATTACATAGGTTCGCTTACAACCAGAGTAAAATCTTTAACAAACGGTTTAAATGGGCAAATTTTTTCTTCTAATGAAATCGACAATGATGTTTTGTTTGATTCGAATGTAATAATTGACCTTAGCCGGATAGGGGCGCAGGAAACTAAGGCGCTTATTATGGGCATACTTGTTATGCGGCTTTCAGAACATAGAATGAGCAGCAGCAAAAATCCAAACAGCAGGCTTAGGCACATAACGGTACTGGAAGAAGCTCATAACATTCTTGGGAAGCCTTATCAAAGCAATCCGGAAGGCGCAAACATTTCAGGCAAGTCGGTTGAAATGCTTTCAAATGCCATTGCGGAAATGAGAACATATGGCGAAGGGTTTATAATCGCGGACCAATCTCCCGGCGCTGTTGATGCTTCCGCAATTAGAAATACCAATACAAAAATAATATTAAGGCTGCCCGATGAAAATGACCGCCGAATTTCCGGAAAGGCCGCTGCGCTTAAAGATGACCAGGTTGATGAAATTGCTAAATTGCCAAAAGGAGTAGCGGTTGTATATCAAAATGACTGGATAAATCCTGTGCTTTGCAAAATAGATAAATTTAATGGCAAAGAAAAGCCTTTTCGCAAATCCTGCATGGATGATTTTTCAGGAGCTCAAAAAGCCAATTCTGTTTTAATTAATTTTATACTTAAAAACCGATTGGATAATCCTGATAAACTTAATTGCAAACAAATTGTTGAGGCAATTGAATGCTGTGATTGCACTGCAAAAACTAAAACAATCCTTTATTCTCTTTCCAAGGAATATCGTACTAAAAATTCTTTGGAAATTTGGAGCCCTAAAAATTTTTCCAAGCAATCTCGTTTGGTTGTCGATGTGTTGAAGCTTAACGATGCTGTTGAGGATATCAGTAAATCATCTTCGGATTTTATAAGTTTTACTTGTGGATTAAATACTGTTATTTCCCAAAAACTTGACAATATTTCAGATGAATTGCTTTTGCAAATCAGCCACTGTTTGATTAAAACATACAGCGAGTCAGTTAAAGATGGGGCAGAATTCTATAAAGCATGGGTAGAAAAAACTGTTGAAAGGGGGAAAATACTTTGAATTTCCTTGAAAATTTTGCAAAATCAGAGCTTGAAGCAAACTCTTTTGAAACTTTTGCAGAAAATATAAGTATGGAAAGGCTGGATGTGAAAATTAAGTTTGAACCCAATTGCTTTTTCCCGCGGACCGGAGGAGAATGGGAAGGAGAACCGGGCAATTCAAAATGGAAGCCGTACCTTGACTTGGAACCCGGCGACAGGAACGGAACAAATCCAGACCATAAAACTTACAGGCAAATATTTGAAAAATACGGAATTGATGGCATCACATTCAAAGACGGTTTTCCTGATTTTTCAGAAGTCAGCAGAGGTCAAGTTGAAATAGATGATTTTTCCGATGACAGGGCTTCAAATTTTGACCAGGCAGACCAAAAGATGGCGGAGCAAAAGGGCTGCACGCCGGAGGATGTCGCTAAGTGGCGCAAGGAAAACGGTTATACCTGGCATGAATGCCAAGATTGCAAAACAATGCAGAAAGTCCCAACAGAAATTCATGGGAACATACCTCATTCCGGCGGCGTTTCTGAATATAAATCTAAAAATAAGAACGCATAAGAAAGGAGATTATTTTAATGGAGCCTGTTTGCAATGACGCTGTATTTGGTGAAATGAAATACAAGCACAGATGGTATAAAACAGAACGCTTTTCTTTTTTTAACAAAGAATGGGATGTTATTGTCGCCGCAAAAGCTTTTTCAGAAAAACCTATTAATGATAAGCAGAGAGATGGCTACAAATGGTTTAAAGAAAATTTTCTTGAACTTGCTGAAAAAACCGCAAACGCAATCATTGAATATATAAATTCAAATTGTGAAGATTTAGCTCAAACATGGGCAGGAGCAAGAAGAGTAAATTCATCAAAAGACCTCAGCCGGATTGTAACGCCAAAGTCGCTTTTAATTAAGCAGGACGGAACGATTCTTCTTTTATTTGAATGCGTTTGGGACAAAGAACATGGTTTGGCTGTCCAACTTGCCCCCGAATTTGCAATCGGAAGTCAAGATGTTTTCTTATAAATTGAAAATAACTTTTATCGTGAATAGTTTCCTCATTTGTTTAAGGTAATAAAAACTCCCCGCCATCGGCGGGAAGTTTTTAAAGCTTAAAAAGTAAAGATGCAACTATTAAATCTCGCTTCTGTTTTCAAGGGCCTTAAATAAAGTCACCTCATCGGCGTATTCAAGGGATGCGCCGACGGGAAGCCCATAGGCAAGGCGGGTCACCTTTACTCCCAAAGGCTTTAAAAGCCTTGAAATGTAAATTGCGGTGGCCTCGCCCTCAACGGTGGGATTGGTAGCCATTATGACTTCTTTTACTCCTCCGTGAGAAACCCTGCCCAAAAGCTCCTTTATCATAAGCTGTTCGGGAGAAATCCCGTCAATGGGAGAAATAAGCCCGTGCAGCACATGATAAACGCCCTTGTATTCGCCCGTCCGTTCAAAGGCGGAAACATCCTTCGGATTTTCAACAACGCAAATGACGGAGCTGTCCCTCTTTTCGTCAGAGCAGATGGGGCAAACTTCACCCTCCGTAAGATTTTGGCAAATCCTGCACCTTTTTACGGATTTTTTGGCGCCGATTAAAGCCTCGGCAAAGGCCTCAACCTCATCCTCCGGCATGGACATAACGAAATACGCCAGCCTTTGTGCGGTTTTCATGCCAATCCCGGGCAGCTTTGCAAAATGCTCCGCCAAAACCACAAGCGGAAGGGCGTTGTACCCTGCCATCAGAACAAACCGGGAAGCGAAATTCCGCCGGTAATCTTGCTCATTTCCGCTTCCATGGTTTCCTCAATCTTCTTAATTCCCTCGTTTACGGCGCTGATGATAAGGTCTTCAAGCATTTCTATATCTTCCGGGTCAACAACCTCCGGCTTTATTTTAAGGGAAAGCACTTCCTTTTTGCCGTTTTGAGTAAGCTCAACAGTTCCCCCTCCGACAGTGGTGGTAAATTCCCTTTTTTCAATTTCTTCTTGAAGTTCTGTAATCTGGCTCTGCATCTTTTGAGCCTGCTTTATCATGTCGTTTACATTTTGCGGGCCTTTGCCCATTCCCTGAGGAAGTCTTGCTTTCATAGCTTTTACTCCTTGTTTATAATCTTATTTTTTAATTTGTTTCAACGGGAATTTCGCCGTTTTTTGCGCGCTCCAAAAGCTTTCCGGCCTCTTTGGACTCATCCTTTGCCGTTTGAGGAGCCCTTGCCCTTATAACATAGGTTTTTCCTGTGACGGCCTTGACTGCCTCGCCAAGCGCAAAGGCATTTTCCTTTATCTTGAAAAGCTTTAAGAAAAATTCATTTTGCGCATTTATCAGCATTACGTTCCCGTTTACATATGCCTGTGAATTTTGAAGCGTTCCCGAAACCGCCGGAGAGGTTTTTGAAAACTCTTCAAGCACATCCGCCCATTCGCGCAGAGGCTTGAAATCCTCGGCCCGCAGTTTTGAAAAATCGACCTGTTCCTCCTTTGGCGCAGGGATTTCATTTTTAGGCGGATTTTTAACATTGTTCCGGTTAAGTGGAGGTTCTTCCGAAATTGAGGGCTGGGCTTGACGGACTTGTCCGGAACAAAGTTTTATCAGGGCGGTTTCAAGCTCTATCCGCTTTGAAGGAGAATAGGAAAGCCTTTCAAAGGATTCCTTTAACGTATCCAGCTTGGATATTATTTCTTCAAGGGATGTCTTGTTTGAAATTGCCGCAAGCCGCTCCCTTTCATCCGGCAGGCACCTTACAAGCTCCTTTTCGGAGGGAGCCGCCTTTATCAGCATAAGGTTCCGCATTTGCTCCAAAAGCTCGGCGCAAAACCTTTGCAAATCCTTTGATTTTGAGTAAATTCCCTCAACGGTAACAAGCGCGCGTTTTGCATCCCTTTCAAAAACTGCCTCTAAAACATCGAAAAGGTAATCCCTTCCGGCGATTCCCGCCGCATCAAACACAACATCCCTTGTTATGTTTTCCGAAAATGCTATGCACTGGTCAAGTATGGAAAGTGCATCCCTCATCCCGCCGTCGGCAATGGAGGCAATCATCTGCGCCGCGTCCCCATCAAGGCCGACGCCCTCGCTTTGGGCGATATGCAAAAGCCTGTCCCGTATATCCTCTGTGCGTATACGGTTGAAGTCATACCTTTGGCAGCGTGAAAGTATGGTAGCAGGGACCTTTGCAATTTCCGTAGTGGCAAGTATGAATTTTACAAATTCCGGCGGCTCTTCAAGAGTTTTAAGCAAGGCGTTGAAAGCCTGATTGGAGAGCATATGCACCTCGTCTATGATGTAAACCTTATACCTGCATCTTTCGGGAGTATAAAGCGCATTTTCACGCAAATCCCTTATATCGTCAACGCCGTTGTTGGAGGCGGCGTCCATTTCAATTATATCGGAAAGCGCGCCGTTTTCGGCATCGCGGCATATTTCGCATTCAAGGCACGGCTCGCCGTCCTTGGGGGAAAGGCAGTTTACCGCCTTTGCAAATATCCTTGCGCATGTGGTTTTTCCCGTTCCCCTTGAGCCTGTAAAAAGGTAGGCGTGCGCGGTCTTTCCGTTTTTTATCTGATTTTTAAGGGTCGTGGTTATATGCGGCTGTGAAATTACGTCATCAAAGGATTTTGGACGCCATTTTCTATACAAAGCGCGGTACACTTTTCTATCCCCCTTAAAAACAAATCCGGTACATAGGCGTGCAGGCTTGCTGCGGCACACAAAACGGTCCGCTTAATGCTGCTCGGTTCCCCGCCTGACATGGTTCACGGTGTTCTGTTGCACAGGGCCCACACACCTATATACCGGATTTTTTTCCGGAATTATTTTTTAAAATTTTCGGTCTTATTATTATAACACAAACCAAATAAAATTTCAACGATTTTTACGTTTTAGAAGTTAGAAATTAGTCGTTAGTTTTTGTTCTTTTACTTTTTAAGAGGTGGGACTCCGTCCCCCCCTCTTGATTTTTAAAGATAATAAATTTTTATACCCCCCTGCCTACTTTTCTTCACCAGCGAAGAAAAGTAGGCAAAAGACGCCGCCCTGCGGGGCTTTCATGCGTCTTCATCCGCCTATTCGCCGGCAACGGACGCCACGCATCCGCTTGCGTCCTGCTCGGCGAATTACGGCTACAAAATATTGACCTGCTTTTCGCCTTGGTGCTCACCACTCCAATTTTACTACGAAAAGCAGGTCTTTTAATTTGCTTGCCTTAACAACTTTGTTAGCAGAAAGTCTTTCTTATTGCGATAGGGCGCTTTTTCTAACGTCTAACTTCTAACAACTAACTACTAAAAGGGCCAAGCCCCCTTCAAAATAAAGCAAAATCAAAACCCAACAACCGCCTTAATATTCAAGAACATCAACTATTTCCCCGTTGTCTATAACGACACGGGGAATTCTTTTTGAAATTCCGCAGACAACCTCATACCCTATTGTTCCGTAAAGGGATGCAAGATAATCGGCGGTGATTTCCTCATTGCCTTCTTTGCCGATTATTGTGGCAATATCCCCGGCCTTTGCGTCAATTCCCGTGACATCAACCATCATCTGGTCCATGCACACTCTTCCGATAACCTTTGCACGTTTGCCATGCACAAGCACCTCCGCCTTTGATGACAAAAGCCTTGAATATCCGTCCGCATAGCCTATCGTTATTGTTGCCGCCTTTATATCCCTATCCGCCTCAAAAGTTCTTCCATAGCTTACAAAACTGCCTTTTTTAAGAGTTTCCACATAGGCTATTTCGGCCTTTAAATCCATAACCGGCTCAAGCTTTACCGGAAGTGGCAGGCAATAATTTGGGCAAAGGCCGTAAAGCATTATCCCAAAGCGCGCAAGGGTACTCCTTTCATCCGAATAATAAGTACCTCCCGCACTGTTGAGAAAATGCAGGTGCGTGAGGTTTATCCCCTTGCCTTTAAGGATTTCCCAAACCTTTAATATAAAATCCCTTTGGTGCAGGGTGTATTCCACATCGCCCTTATCAAGGCTGTCAGCTACGGAAAGATGGGTAAAAATCCCTTCTACTTTAAGATTTTTAAGCGAAATTATCTCTTCTATCGCTTCGGCGCATTTTTCGGGTGTATCTTCCCTTATGCCAATCCTGCCCATGCCGGTGTCAATTTTTATATGGCACCTGACCGGCGATTGTGCCGCAAGGCTGAGATTCCTTGCGTGCTCTTCTGAAACTATTGCGTTTATTATGTTCTCCCTTGAAAGCTCTGCGGCATATTCAGGCGAAGTGTAGCCAAGGATGAGTATTTCCCCTTTTATGCCTGCCTCCCTCAAACGGACTGCCTCATGTATATTTGAAACGGCAAAATACCTTATTCCAACACTTTCAAAAAGCCTTGCCATGGTCTTGTCGTCATGCCCGTATGCGTTTGCCTTTACGACCGCCATTATTTCAGTATCGCCTTTAAGCAGCGAGCGGATTTTTTCAACATTTCTCCTTGCCCTGTCAAGGTGGATTTCGGCGTATGCCCTCTTTAAGAATTTTTGCAAGATTTGCATCTCCCTGTTAAAAATACTTGTAAATTTAAGACTATTATGTTAAAATAAATAAAACATTCTGCAAAGGATTTGGTCTAATGAGCGCAAAAACACTTTGCTTTTCCGGACACAGGCCCGAAAAGCTTCCCCACAAAGGCGACGAATCAAGCGTTGCCATAGGAAATCTCAAAAGTTTGCTGTACAAAGAAATATATGACAGCATAATGGATGGTTATACCGAATTTATAACCGGACTTTCAAGAGGTGTGGATATTTGGGCGGCAAACATGGTGCTGGAATTCAAAAACAAAAATCCGAATTTAAAGCTCATCTGCGCAAGGCCATACAAGGGCTTCGGAGATGAAAGGGTCGGCTATGAAAAATGGGAACTTTTCCACATACTCGAAAAGGCTGACGAAATTGTTGACATAAGCCCATTCTATACAGACAGCTGCATGAAAAAGCGCAATTTTTACATGGTGGACCGCTCCTCCAAGCTTATTGCCGTGGTAAAGGATTATTATTCCGGCACCGGCCAAACCATAAGGTATGCCGTCAAAAAGGGGCTTTGCGTGAAGATAATAGACATATCCAAGAATGTTGAATTATTCATTTAAAAAGCGTCCATAATATTTAAAGTATATAACAATTTGACCTTAATATCAAGTTTTTTAGCATGGTTTTCGGCAGGAAAACATTCAACATTTTCAACAGACTTTTCAACATTTTGAATGTTGAAAAAAATCCAGCGCATATTATTCAAGTTTTTTCAAAGAAAGTTCTATTTTTGGGCATGGGTAAAAATGGCGAATTTGCATAAAATGCTTTGCAAAAAAATGGATGTGGAAATATGAAAAAATCAAAGGCCCGTTTTGCGGCGGTTTGGCTTGTCAGCACGCTTATAACGATTGTCCTTCTGGGAGGGACAGGTATGCTCCTTTACCAAAAATATTTTTCTCCGGAAAGCTCCTCAAAGGAAGAAAGCTACTCCGGGGATGACCTTGTTTTTACTCCGGGAGAGGAACACAGCCAAACAACTCTTTTCATCCTTGATGCCGGCGATGGCGAAAACAACAAGATTTTTGTGCTTTCAAGGTTTCTTCCCGCAGACGGGCAGTTTATACTTATTCCCATGCCGGGAAAAACTTTCTGCCAGGTAAACACAAAAAAGACAACCCTTTACGAATTTTACCGCACCGGAGGCTCATCTTCGGCGGTGAGCGCATTTGAAAATGCGCTGAACATCCCCATTGAAAAGTACATGAAGTTTGACAGGGATTCTTTCAACACCCTTGTTGATATTTTGGGCGGGGCAAACGTTGACTTGCCGCGAGACTTTTTCTATATAAATCCCGAAACCGGAGAAAACACAAACTTAAAAAAAGGCAGGCAACTGCTGGACGGGAACAAATTAAGGCAGCTGCTTACCTTTCCGGAATTTGATGAGGGAGAGGATTTCCGCACAAAAATAACCGCAAGCGTGCTTGCCGATATGCTCAACGGGGCTGTCAGCGAAAGGCTTGCGGACACTCTTGACAACAGCTTTAAGGCTATAATAAACTCCGTGGAAACCAATATTTCCGCGCTTGACTATGATTTTCGCAAAAAGGCGATAGAATACCTTATCCGTCCCGGAACAAAGCCTGTGACATTCAAGCTCCCGCAAGGAGAATATTCAAAGGACAAGGAGCCTGTTTTTATGTTGGATTCAAAATTCGGGGAGGATGTCGCATACTGGTTCAAGGTGGAAAGTCTTATGCCTTCTTAAAGTTTGGCAGGAGTTTTTTTACCGTTTTTATTATTGCGGAAAAGTTAAGTACGAGGATTACTGCAAAAATCAGCGAAATCCAAAGGTACATCAGCTTGGGCCGGATTGCGGCAAGGTAGGTTATTCCCCCGAGCAGGATGCAGTTTATGAAGATTTTTAAATAATTTACCTTGAATTTGACATAGCGCCTTGTGTCAAAAACCCTGATGAAAAAGCAAAGTGCATAGCTTGCCAAGGTGGCTATGGCGGCTCCCTGAATTCCCATTTTAGGAATTAAAACAAAATTCAATATGATATTTGCAGCCGCTGCGGCAAAGCTTGTCGCAAGCGAATTAAGGCTGCGCTTTGTAACGGCGTAAACGCTTGAAAGGTATGACCCGAGGCACATGAACATTATCCCAAGCAAAAGCGCGGGTATGTACTTATACGAGCTTTCATATTTAGGGTCGAACATAACAAGCATTACAGGCTTTATAAAGAGTATCATCCCTGCGGTGGCTATATACATAAGCGACTGGTATGCCGAAAAGACCTTGCCGAAGAATTTTTCGTAATCCTTTGCGCTGTTTTCGGTTATTGCGGACATATGCCATGCCTGAGTGAAAAACGCTGAAACTGTTGAAACAATAAGAGGGATTTTATTTGCGGCAACGTAATATGAATTTTGCTCCACGCCAAGCATTGCGGTAATGAAAAAGCGGTCCGACATGCTTATTACAAGCCAAAGTATGGTTGTAGGAATAAGCGGCGCCGAATATTTTAACATTGAGCGCAGAAGGGGCCTGTCAAACAGCTCCGGACGCAGATATTTCGGCAGGTTTGCGGCTATGGACAAAAAAACAATCGAAAAAGCATCCGAAAGCACTGTTGAAAGTATGAATCCATACACTCCAAACCGGAAAACTCCAAGTAGGAGAATGTTAAACAGCACCATCGTAAGTGTTGTCAAAATCCCGTCAAAGGCGTATAATTTTACAAGTCCCCTTGCGCGGACAAACTGGCTGCAAAGAGTTTTTATACTCGAAGTATAAACATATGCAAACAATACAAATGCGTAGCCATCAAAAAAGCGTATCAAATTGACAAGCGGGAAAAGCAGGGCAAGTACGGTCATCCCCGAAAGGGTGGTGATTATGCCGTTTGTAAAAACGCGTGCCTTTTCATATCCGTTGTCAAGGCCGAATCTCATTACAGCTTCAACTATGCAAAGAGTAAAAATCGGTATCAGAAAATTTGCAGTTACGGCGATATTTTCGCTTATTCCGTATTCAGCATTTGTAAGGCGGCCCTGATAAAATCTTGTCATAAGGAACGTAAGCAGTTTTGAACCGAATGTTCCCGCCGCAAAAATAAGGGTATTTGAAAAAAGTTTTTTATACCTATCCATAGTAGCACCTTTTAGTAGTTAGCAAGATAGTTGTTAGTCGTTAGTACACGTTTCTTTACTTTTTAAGCAATTTTTACATCAAATGTCTAACTTCTAACATCTAATAATTATACCATATTTTGTCGAGGAAAAGTATTGTTTTATAAAATTTTTATGATATAATTATTTAAAAAGGGATTCTTAAAAGGAGGAATTTGAATGAAAAATCTGGCAAAGGCTTTTTTTGCGGCCGGAACCGTTGCGGCTCTTTTAATTTCTGTTAAAATTATTATCGAGCTTATAGATTCAAAGAAAAAACGATATGTTGATTTAGAGGTTAGAGATTAGAGGTTAGAAGTGGGGATTTTTATTTTTTCAGCGGGGGCTCTGCCCCCGCTCTGCATTTATAAAAATAATCAATTTTTTTATTCCCCCGGTGACTTTTTGTCCGGCGACAAAAAGTCACCAAAAAGCGCCTAATTTATATGTCTTAATCCGCCGGCTTTTCGGCAACGGGCGCCACGCTACCGCTTGCGCCCTGCACGACAAAGCTCGGCTGCTTTACTTGAAGATACCACGTCTTACTCAGTTAAAGACAAAAAAGAATAGTACTTACGAACCCAAGGAAGCAGCTTATTTTACTTAATAAGAAAAGATTTTCCGCTAATAAGGTTGCTAAGGCAAATTTAGAAAAAGACCTGCTTTTCGCAGTAAAATTGGAGTGGTGAGCACCAAGGCGAAAAGCAGGTCAATATTTTGTAGCCGTAATTCGCCGAGCAGGGCATAAGCGAATGCGCGATGCCCGTTGCCGGCGAATAGGCGGATTAAGACGCATGGAAGCCCCGCAGGGCGGCGTCTTTTGCCTACTTTTCTTCGCTGATGAAGAAAAGTAGGCAGGAGGGGTAAAAAAATTTGATTATCTTTAAAAATCAAGAAGGGGGGGACGGAGTCCCCCCTATGAAAAATTAAAAGGAAAAGGACAAAACTAACGTCTAACTTCTAACAACTAACTACTAAAAGGGCAAAATAACCTTTAATTATTAGCCGACAGCCAATTTTAATTCCTTGCGGTTTTTGAAAGCCAGATATACGCAATGTCAAGAGCTTCATAAAGCCCGTTTTTTTCGCTTACCTTTGCAATTCTTTCAACAGGATTTTTGCTTTCATCCGTTGAAACCTGATAAACCTTGACCTTTGAAGCTACTTCCATATTCCCAACCTTTTTAGATTCAAGCACTTGTATCATAACGACATAATCGTCCGACATATTCCCATAGTAAATCGTATCTTTATTCCTTACCAGAGGGAAACCTTTGTATGTGAAAAAATCCGTTTTCTCACTCATCTCTCGTTCCTCCTTTTTAAAAATGTTACTAATACAGTATAGCATGTTTTGAAACAAATAGCAACAAGTTTCGCTATATTGTTATTAAAATGTAAACTTTTTTTCTTTTTCCTCGGTTTCTTTTGCGGCCCGCATTAAATATTATGCCACAATAAGTGTTAAAAATTTGTCGATTGCACTTGCCAAAAAGGAAAAATTACAGGCGGTTTTTGAAAAAACCGCCCGCATATTTACCAAACCATTACCAGCTTGCCTTTTGTCGGCAGAAGCTCAAGATTTGAAAGCAGCCTGTCAACATAAGTCGTCCTGCATTTATAACTCGTCACTCCGTTGTACTTTATTATTGTCTGGCGGTTTTCAACTTTGTAAAATTCAAGGTTGTAAACTTCACCGTTGTCCTTTGTAAACACAATCTTTACATCGGGAGTCGTAGATGCAGGGTCCTCCAACCAAAGCGATTCGGCCGGAGCCATAAGGATGAACTGGTAAAAATCCTTGAAATAATCGGTATCAATATCCTTGCCGTCCATTTTTGCCTTGAAGTTGTCTGCCTTGTCGCCTTCAAGGTCAAATACCGTGGTCTTTTCCGGCGTCCTTATTTCTATTTTTGAAAGGTCGTAAATAAGGGTGCTGGTTATGAGCGGGTTTACAATCTCTATCGGCTTGAAAGTAATCCACGGCAGGGCGCTTTCCTCAAACTTAAAGACAATGTTTATTCCGTCAAGCATTCCATAATAGCCCTTATCGCTTCCGTCAGTGTAAGCGGAGCCGATTATAAGCTTATAGGTCTTATCTTCAAGCTTTACCGTAACAACTGCCGAGGGATTTGTTATTCCCGTTTTTTCAAGGTCCGCATCTGCGGGACGAAGTATATATGCAGATTTTGCCGTAAGTCCGAATATTCCGCGCACAAGGCTTGATGAATTTTCGGTTTTAAGGCTTGCTTTTATGGGGGATGTCATTACATGAACGGTATCATATTCCGAAGCGGTTGCACTTGTTGAAGATGACGAAGACGAACTGCCGCTTGCCGATGTGTCAAGGCTCTCATCATAAGAAAGCTTTACAGGGAATCCAAGGTCCGCCCTCTCAATGGTCACATCTCCTATATAGGGATAATTATTATCCGAAACCGCCTCAACAAGGGTGGTGTTTATAAGGTCGTTTGCGCTGTTTAAAAATGTGCTGACTGACGATGACGAAACCGAATAAACTTTGTTTTCGCCTTTGAAAGCAAAATATCTTTTCCCGCCGGATGGAGTTTCGTTTCCGACAAGGAATTCTTTTACGGTTTTTGCGCTGTCCTTAAAGGTTACCTTGACTTCCGCCGCGGGCTTGTCAAGGCCGTACTGTGAAAGCGAAGACGCATTTTCTTCAATCACGTCCGCCGCGGTCATGGATGCTGCGGCACTTGTTATTCCCGATATTGCGTTTGAGTTAAGCGGCAAATCCTCGTATCCCTTTACTGTCCAGCTTGAATCTCCCGAAAGTGCTACATCATACTCTCCGCTTTCGTTTTTGATGTGCACAAGCTCCACATCCGCTTGCTTTTCTTCATAAAGCAGTTTGGATGTGGTGGATGACGACGAGGAAGAGCTTTCCTTTCCCGTTGAATCGGTAACTTTAAGGAGTACAATTCCTCCGACTAAAAACACAAGAACAATTGAACTGATGATGATTGCTTTGATTTTGCTGCTCATCTGTTTCTCCTTCTTGCCCAAATGATAATTCCCGTAATTATGAATGCAAGCGGTATAAGGAAGATAACCACATTTCTAACCACTGCCATTTGCGATGCGGTCATGCTGAGTTTTTCCTGCGTGAGGTCTTTTGAAACAATGCTTATGCTGTTGGTCTTTCCGGTCATTTTATTTACCGCATTAAGCACATAATCCCCGTTGTTGAGGCTTGCACTCTGCACAAGGTTTTTATCAAGAATATATCCCGAGCCGAGCACAAGCACGTTGCTGGTGCTCTTTTTGTTGTCCTCATCGTAAACATACTTGCTGCCCATTGCCATAACGTTTACGGCTTCTTTGGGAAGCGAGTTCAAATCTGTGCTTTCGGTTGCGTCATCCGGAATTACATATCCTGTATCTGCCGTTTTAAGCAGGGATGTTGTGGTCCTCATATTGTTTGACTCAAACAAAAGCCTTATCGGGCGGGATGCTATCACCATTACCGGAAGGTCTGCATTTTGCAGGTCTGCGGTATAATCCGTATTGTCCGGTTTAATATAAATTCCGTACACTCCGCTTGAAACTACGCCGAGGTTTTTGTTGTCGGAATCCATGACATAGCCTGTATCAACCTGAAGTCCCCATTCGGCAAGGAATGCGTCAAGCTTTGGAGTGGATTTTTGTCCGTAAGCGGCGACATAAAGAAGGTTCTTTCCAAGCTTGCCGTCGTTTGAAAGGAAATTGTCAAGCTTTGTTATCTGCTCATCATTTAAGTCGCTGAGCGGGCTGTTGAGCACCACAAGGCTGGAAGTCTGGTCAATTGTACCGGTGAGGATATCAACCTCCTCAACCTCATAGCCGTTTGTCTGCAAGAGGTCTTTAAGGGCGCTTACGTCAGCAACGCTGTCCCCTGTAAGGATTGTCGCTTTCATCGGGTTTGCGTCGGTAATGTTCATTATTGCCGAAGTCATTGATTTTTCAGCGGTTGATGTAATTGTATAGCTTGATGAATAATAATCATTGGACTGATAATTTACAAGGTCGCTTTGTTCAAGAGCCCTGACCTTGTCGCCGCATCTGAGCACCACAAATTTGCTTGACAGGTCGCCTTTATAGAGATTGTTAAGCTCAGACATGACCTGAGGGTTCTTATCCGGGTCAACGTATTTTATCTTGATTTTATCTGTATATTGAGCATACTTGTTGATGACTTCAACAACCTGTTTTGCTTCCTTGCTTGCGGTTGAAAGCGAGCTTTCGTTTGCAAGGACGGTTACCTCAACATCCTTGTCAAGCTTTTTAAGGTAATCTATGCTTTGCTGGGATATAGAGAAAATCCCTTCCGGAGTAAGGTCAATCTTTACAGGGAAACGTTCGAGCAGCATTGACGCCATAACGTTTGCAAGAACTACTATTGCTATAAACACAATAGTTATTACTGTTGCAAGCGAGCCGTACTTGAAGCGGCGCTGATTAAAGTATTTAAGTCTTTCCTTTAAAGGACGCTTTTCCTTTTTGGGGGCGCCATCCTTGCCGCCCTTTTTAAAAAACTGTATTTTCTTCATGCTTTAATTCTTCCTTTCGTTTTTTGGCAGGAGATTATGCCCAGCGTTTTTTCTCAAGCACTCTTACGGTGAGGAAAATGAATATCGCCGAAGCGCTGACAAAGAAAATCACGTTTAAAAGGTTGAAAACGCCCGTGGTAAACTCATAATATTTTGAGTAAAAAGCAAGGCTTGAAATTATCTTTTGCACGGTCGAATTGTTTGCAAGGCTTGAAATCATATCAATCACATAAAGCAGCATCATTGCCACAAAGCCTCCGATTGCGGCGATGACCTGATTTTCCGTAAGGCTTGAAACAAAAAGCCCTACCGCGATAAATGACGAGCCAAGCAAAAATGCGCCAATTATGTTGCCTATTACAACCGCCCATGAAATTTCAGCAAACGCGGCAAGAATCACCGCATAAAGCAAAAATGTCACAAGCGAAAGGGAATAAATTGCAAGCGCGGCAAAATATTTGCCAAGCACTATCCCGGAAAGGCTTGCCGGAGAAGTCAGCAGGCACTGGTCGGTCTTTTGCTTTTTTTCTTCGCTCAAAAGCCTCATGGTAAGTATCGGAATCAAGAAAATGAACATTATAAACATGCTTGAAAATACCCCTGACATATCCGCTGAAGCGTATGAGAGGCAGTTTATTGTAAAGAAAAGTCCCGCAAAAACATTGAATACCGCAAAGTAAACATATGCGGTCGGAGAGGTAAAGTAAGCGGTCATTTCACGCCTGAAAATAGCTCCCATCAGTTTGCACCCCCATCATTGCCGTTTGTATCTTTGTTTTCATCGCTATTGGGTTCATCCTTTGCCGGCTCCTCTGTCGGGGCGGCTTCCTCCTTAGGCTTTTGAGATTTTATTTCTATCCCCTCGCCCATAGTGATTTTAAGGAAGATGTCCTCAAGGGTGAGTTCTGTGGATTTGAGCCCGAGAAGCGGCCAGTTCCTTGAAGCAAGCCTCTTGAAAAGCTCCCTTCTTATATCCGTACCCTCCACAGCCTCTATTTCATAGTCGTAAACGCCATTTTCACGCTCCATATCCGCAACAACCTTTACAACGCCGTTTATTGTGCGGATGAGCTTTACCACTTCATCGCGCGGCCCGTCTATGCGCGCTATGAGCTTATGGTCGTTGGTGATGCTTTTTGAAAGGTTTTCAGCAGTATCGTCGGCGGCAATTTTGCCCCTGTTTATGATTACAATTCTGTCGCATACCGCCTGAACCTCCGAAAGGATGTGGGATGAAAGTATTACCGTATGCTTTTCGCCAAGCTTTTTGATAAGGCTTCTTATTTCTATAATCTGCTTCGGGTCAAGGCCAACCGTCGGCTCGTCGAGTATGAGCACCGGCGGATTGCCCACAAGCGCTTGGGCAAGTCCGACACGCTGTTTGTATCCCTTTGAAAGGTTCTTGATTATGCGGTTGTAAACATCCGTTATCTTTACAAGCCCGCAGATTTCTTTAAGGTGGTTTTCACGGTTAAGCTTGCACTTTTTAAGGTCATAGATAAAATTCAGGTATTCTTTAACCGTCATGTCAAGGTAAAGCGGGGGAATTTCAGGGAGATAGCCTATCTGCGCCTTTGCCTTGGCGGGATTTTCAAGTATGTCCACGCCGTTTATGAGCGCATTGCCGGATGTGGAGGAAATATATCCTGTAAGGATATTCATGGTGGTGGATTTTCCGGCTCCATTGGGCCCCAAAAAGCCGAGGATTTCCCCTTCCTTTACGGAAAAGGAAATGTTGTCCACAGCCCTTTTTTCGCCATAGTGCTTGGACAGGTTTTTGACCTCAATCATTCTCTAACATTCCTTTCGATTTGCGTAAAATTATGAATACGGCGCCGCGCGCCACGCAAACAATTCACACAGCGTTAATGATAATCCCTAAAAGTGATAAAATTGTGATAAATCGGAGTATTTATTTTGATAAAAGTTCTATTCCTTTGTTAATTCTTTTAAGGGATTCCTCTTTGCCCAAAATTGCGGCTATTTCGATTGCCCCTCCGGGAGTCCTTTCTTTTCCGGAAAGCGCAACTCTTACCGGCCAGAGCACATAGCCGTTCTTTACGCCAAGCTTTTCAACCAGCTCAAAGAGCTTTGCATGAATCCCGTCAATGCTCCAATCATCAAGAGCCTGCATAACAGGCAGGACTTCTTTCAGGGCAATAAGTGAAGTCGCCTCATCAGTCTTCATCTTCTTATTGCGGTAGAGTTCCGTCGAATACTCCGGCAGGGCGTCTATAAAGTCCACCTGTTCGGGAATTTCCGTAAAGATTTCCGTCCTTGGCTGCAATGTTTCGGCAATGATTCTGATGTTCACATCCTCCCTCTTTACGCTTTGGCGGATGTAAGGCTCCGCGTATTCAAGGAATTTTTCCGGCGGAAGTCTTCTTATATACTCGGCATTTATTGCCCTTAGCTTTACCGGGTCAAATATTGCCGGAGATTTTGAAAGGCCGTCTATGTCAAATTCCTTTATAAGCTCGTCAAGCGAAAAGATTTCGTTTTCCCCTTTGGGCGACCAGCCAAGCAGCGCAATGTAGTTGAGCACCGCCTCGGTTAAAAATCCCTTTTCAATCAAATCCTCAAATGACGCGTCGCCGTTGCGCTTTGAAAGCTTTTCCTTTGAGTTTTTCATTATATGCTCAACATGGATGTATATCGGAGGCTCCCAGCCGAAAGCCTCGTAAAGCAGGTTGTATTTCGGCGTGGAGGAAAGGTATTCGTTGCCTCTTACAACATGGGTGATTCCCATGGTATGGTCATCCACCACGTTTGCAAAATTGTAGGTGGGCATTCCGTCCGCCTTTATTAAAATTTGGTCGTCAAGCGTGGAGTTTTCAACGGTTATATCACCGTAAAGCTCGTCGTGGAAAGTCGTTGTGCCTTCAAGCGGGATTTTCTGCCTTATAACATACGGCACGCCTGCGTCAAGCTTTGCCTTTACCTCTTCGGGGGAAAGGTTTCTGCAATGCCTGTCGTACATGGGAGGAATCCTTGAAGCCTCCTGTATCTTGCGCACCTCTTCAAGTCTTTCCTTGTCGCAGAAGCAGTAGTAGGCATGTCCCGAATCAATCAGCTTTTGCGCATATTCGCGGAACATTCCCATTCTTTGCGACTGGATGTACGGACCGCAAGGCCCGCCGACATCGGGGCCTTCATCCCACAAAAGGCCCGTCCTTTTAAGCGTGCGGTAAATAAGTTCCACAGCACCCTCGACGTACCTTGTCTGGTCGGTATCCTCAATCCTGAGGATAAAATCCCCGCCGTTTTTCTTGGCGATAAGATAAGCGTAAAGCGCAGTCCTTAAATTCCCTATGTGCATATATCCGGTAGGACTTGGCGCAAACCTTGTTCTTACTTTTTTTGAGTCCATTTGCTCATTTTCCTTTCCGCATAAGTTCATTTGCTTTATTTATGTCTGAGGCAATTTGGGCGGAAAGGCTTTCAAGCCCCGAAAATTTCATCTCCGGCCTGATAAAAGCCCTAAGGCTGACTCTTGCAGTCTTTCCGTACAAATCGCCAGAAAATCCTATTATATGCGTTTCCGCAAGCGGAAAAACTTCTCCGCCCACGGTCGGCTTTATGCCTATGTTCGTTATCGAATCCCACGTTTTCCCTTCAATTTCGGTTCTTGAAAGGTAAACTCCAAACCGCGGGATTACCTGTTTTTCCGAAAACCTTTGGTTTATCGTGGGGAAATTTATCGTCCTGCCAAGCTCGTTTCCGTGCACAACGGGAAGGAGGAGCTGGAACTCATATCCCAAAAGCTTATTTGCCTTTTCAATTTCCCCATCCCGTATGTATGCCCTTATCCTTGTGGAGGAAACAATTTCCCCGCCAAGCTTTACGGGAGGGACTTCAATTGCTTCAATCCCAAAAGGCTCACAGAGTTTTTTAAGCTCGTGCGCCCCAGCTGTGCCCCCAAAGCCAAATCGAAAGTCGCTGCCGCAGATTGCGGCGGCGGCATTTAATTTTTCCCTTAAAACCTTTTGCACAAATTCTTTTGGCGAAAGGTTTTTTACCTCGCTAAAATCCGGAGAATAAACATACCTTGCCCCAAGCTTTTCAAGAAATTCAAATTTAAGCTCCCTTGAAAGTATTGCGTCAACGCCGCCATCCCCCTTTGAGGTTACGGTATGCGTTTCAAAAGTAAAAACGGCGGGGGAAATTCCCGAATCCGAAAAAGCAAGCGCCCTTTTTACAACTTCCCTGTGACCTATATGCAGCCCGTCAAAAAGTCCAAGCGCCGCCGCCGTTTTTTCCTTTGGAACCAGAGTTGTTCCCGTCAAATCAATCATAGAAAGTCCCTTGCCTGTTAAAAGTTTTTTCCGCGCAAAGCATGCCTTTTTCAACATCAGGCAATGCGGTGCCTATAAAAATCCCGTTTGCCCAAACGGAATGCCTTTCGGCAAATCCCGAAAAAGAAAGTCTTGAAAGGTCAAGCCTTACCCCATTAAGGTACATCCTTGTCTGGCCGGGAGAAAGCGTGATTTTCGGCAGCCATTCAAAAAGCCTTTCTACGGGCAAAAGCAAATCCGAAAAATCCTCCCTGCCCGCAAGCTCCTCAAAGGTCGTGCAGTCTTTAAGCGAAAAGCCGCAGGCATGGGTCCTCACAAGCGAAGTCATTGCCGCGCTGCATCCAAGGCGCTCGCCCAAATCGTTTATAAGCGTGCGCACATAAGTCCCCTTGGAGCAAAAAATCCTTGCCCGACCCTCGGCATTTTCCTCATTGAAATCCAAAAGCTCAAAGCGGAAAACATTTATCCGCCGCGGCTGTCTTTCAACCTCAATGCCTTTTCTTGCAAGCTCGTAAAGCCTTTTCCCTCCTACCGAAACGGCGGAGTACATTGGCGGAATCTGCTCGATTTCCCCCTCAAAGGCTTTCATTTCTTTGCTTATCATTTCCGCGGAAATTTGAGAAACGCTTTTTTCGTCAAGAACTTTTCCCGTAATGTCCTGTGTATCGGTTGAAATCCCAAGCTTAAAGCCTGCATCATATCCCTTGTCTGTGTTCGGCAGGATGTCAAGGGCCTTTGCCGCCGCTCCAACAAGCACAGGCAGCACACCTGACGCCATTGGGTCAAGTGTGCCCGTATGCCCGATTTTTCGTGTCTTTAAAATCCCGCGCAGCTTTGCAACCACGTCAAAGGAAGTAAAACCTTCGGGCTTATTCATGCAAAGGATTCCGCAAAGCTCATTCCCCAAGCGCCTCAACCGCCTTTTCAACCGCAGACACAAGCTTTGCCTTTACTTCATCAAGGCTGCCCTCCACAGTGCATCCGGCGGCTCTTATATGTCCGCCGCCGCCGAAAAGGGCGCATATTTCCGAAACGTTCGCCCTTCCCGACGAACGCATGGAAATCTTGTAAACTCCATCCGAACGCTCTTTTGCGGTAATCCCAACTTCAACGCCCTCAAGCTGCATGGTGAGGGACGTCACTCCCTCAAATTCATTCTCATCAAGGCCGGATTTTTCCATTACATCCCTTGTTACGGCTATCATTGTGATTTTTCCGCCAAGGAAATATTCCATGCCCGAAAGCAGGAGCTGTTCCGCCTTGATTCGCGCCATGCTCTTTTCATCGAACATCCTGCGGTTGATTTTAAAATGCTCCACTCCAAACGAAATGAGCTTTCCTGCCGCAAAATGCGCCTCGGGAGTGGTGTTTTCAAACTTAAAGCATCCCGTATCGGTTGCAAGGCCCGTATAAAGGCAGGTGGCAATCTTTTTGCCAATTTCTGCGCCCATGAACTCAAAAAGCTCAAAAAGCACCTGGCAGGTCGCCGCCGCCTTTGGATTCAAAAGCGTGTTTTTGGCGTAAAGGGAATTTGAAATGTGATGGTCTATGCAAAGCTCGATATTTTCGGCAAACGGTGCGGTCTTTTCGCCAAAAAGCGCCTTATCGGCAATATCCACAGCAATGAAGCATTCCGGCTCAAAATCCTCATCCGCATAACCCTCGGACAGGAACTTGAATTTGGGCGGGATTTCATCAGAGCAGATAAGATTTGCCTTTTTGCCCAGATTTCTCAGGAAATAAACCAGCGCAAAGCCGCTGCCCAAGGTATCCCCGTCCGGGCTTTGGTGCGATATCACATATACGTTTTGACTGTTTTTCAATATTTCCGCGGCTTTTTGAAAATCTATCAGCATAAAAATTCCTTTCGCGTTAAGACTTCTCTTCCTCTTCGCTTTTGATGTTAAGGCTTTTCAGGATTTGATTTATTTCCGCACCGTGCTCAATGGAGTCGTCCGGAATGAATTTAAGCTCCGGGCTCTTTTTAAGGTGCAGTCTGTTGGCTATTTCCCTGCGCATAAGCCCCGATGCGCTTTCAAGTCCCTGACAGGCCTCTCTTGCCTTTTCTATGCCGTCAAAGCTTGAAACGTAGACCTTGCAGTGCGACATATCTCCGGAAACCTCGCATCTTACCACAGTGAGCATTTCCGCGGAAATCCTCGGGTCTTTAAGTTCCCTTACAAGGGATGCAATCTCCCTTTTTATATCCTCCGCAATCCTGCTTTGTTTAAAGCCCGCCATAACCGGAACACCTCTCTTAACTGTAAATTTCTATTAAAGGGATTATTCCCTGTATTCCTCCATTACAAACGCTTCAAAAATATCCCCTTCTTTAATATCGGTAAATTTTTCAAGCGTTATTCCGCACTCATAACCTTCGGCGACTTCCTTAACGTCGTCCTTAAAGCGTTTGAGGCTTGCCATTTTGTCCTCGGAAATCACTATTCCGTCCCTTACAACGCGAATCTGGCAGTTTCTTGCAACCTTTCCGCTGGAAACGTAGCATCCCGCAACAGCGCCGACTCCGCTGATTTTATAAACCTGTCTGACTTCCACCCTGCCCATCTGCACTTCGCGGAATTTAGGAGCAAGAAGCCCCTTCATAGCGGTGCTTACTTCTTCAATGGCATCGTAAATTATCCTGTAAAATCTCATGTCGACGCCGTCGCGCTGGGCATTTTCCGCGGCAACGGGGTCCGGACGCACGTTGAATCCGACAATGATTGCGTTTGAAGCGTTTGCAAGCATTACGTCGCTTTCCGAAACGGCTCCGACTCCGCCATGGATTACCTTTACTCTTACCTCGTCGTTTGAAAGCTTTTCAAGCGATTGCTTTACAGCTTCGACTGAGCCTTGAACGTCCGCCTTTACGATAATCGGAAGCTCTTTCATCTCGCCCTGTGCAATCTGGCTGAAAAGATTGTCAAGAGTAACCTTTTGATAGGACTTGAACTGTTCTTCCTTTGCCTTCTGGCGGCGCTGTTCGACAAGCTCCCTTGCAAGGCGTTCATCCTCAACGGCGTTAAAGGTATCCCCCGCAAGCGGAACATCAGCAAGGCCGGTGATTTCAACCGGTACGGATGGGCCTGCCTCGGTTACCGATTGTCCTTTGTCATTCATCATTACCCTTACTCTGCCGACCGTCATTCCGGCAATGATTATATCGCCCGCATGCAAAGTTCCGTTTTGGACAAGCACGGTCGCAATCGGGCCCCTGCCCTTGTCAAGCCTTGCCTCGATTACGGTTCCCTTTGCAAGCCTGTTCGGATTTGCTTTAAGTTCCTTTACTTCCGCCACAAGCAATATGTTTTCAAGCAGCTCGTCAATGCCTTGGCCTGTCTTTGCCGAAACCGGAACGCAGATTACATCTCCGCCCCATTCTTCAATTACAAGCCCATGCTCTGTAAGCTCCTGTTTTACCCTGTCCGGATTTGCCTCCGGCTTATCCATTTTGTTTATTGCGACAATTATTGAAACGTTTGCCGCCTTGGCATGGTTTATTGCCTCCACCGTTTGAGGCATTATTCCATCGTCTGCGGCAACGACAAGAATGGCTATGTCCGTTACCTGCGCTCCCCTTGCGCGCATTGATGTGAACGCTTCGTGTCCGGGAGTATCAAGGAAGGTTATTTCCTTTCCGTTGATGCTTACCCTGTAAGCGCCTATGTGCTGGGTTATTCCTCCCGCCTCGGTATCCGTTACGTTGGCATTTCTTATCTTGTCAAGCAGAGATGTCTTTCCGTGGTCAACGTGTCCCATTACTACAACGACGGGGCTTCTTTCAACAAGGTTTTCGTCCTTGTCGTCAAAATCCTCAATAAGCCTTTCCTCAATGGTGACAATTACTTCCTTTTGAACCTTTGCGCCAAGTTCTTCGGCAACAAGTGCGGCGGTGTCAAAATCCACAGTCTGGTTTATTCCTGCCATAACGCCAAGGCCCATGAGTTTTTTAATGACTTCATTGACATTTACTTTAAGGCGGCTGGCAAGTTCAGACACAACGATTTCATCCGGAATAAGCACTTTGAGCTGCTGCTTTCTTGCGCGTTCAAGCTCAAGCCTGCGGAGTTTTTCCGCTTCGGACTCATGTTTTGTCGAATACTGCTGTTTATTCTTTTGGGCGGATTTTTGCGTGATTTTTTGCTTTTTGGCATAGTTGTCCTTTCCGCCTTTGGGATGTTCAAGGTCGAGATTGGAGTATTTTTCATTATACTTATCCAAATCGACATAGTTTCCCCTTGTATCAATAGTGCGGATATTTTTCTCAACATTTGTCGAATCTGCAAAGCCTATGTTAAGCTGTGCCTTTACCCCATGCTGGTGCGGCTTTGGAGGTTCCTGTTTCTTTTCGAGCTTTTTATGCGGCGGCTGAGGAGCCGGTTTCGGAGCTTGCATTGCCGGAGCAGCTTGCTGCTGCGGAGCCGGATTTGGAGTCTGTGCAGGCTTTGCGGTTTCCGTTTTTGGGCGTGCAGGGTGCTCCTTTGGCTTTTGAGCCGGAGCATTTTTTGCCTGTGCACTTTGCGCGGGAGCATGATGCTCCGCCGGCTTTCTGCTTTCGGCATTAGGCTTTTTCTCATGGTGAACAGGCGCTTCCTGTTTAGGCTTTTCCTGTCTTGCTTTTTCTTCTTTTTGCTTTTCCGGCTGCACGTTTTCCTCCTTGGGCTTTTCAGCTTTTTCAGCCTTTGCTTCCTCTTTCGGCTTTTTTGCGGAGGCAAAATACTCATCAAAGCTTTCCACCTGATTTTGCTGTGTAAAGCTTTCAAGGATGAGATTTACTTCCTCAGTATCAATGGACGCCGAAGGCTTTTTGATTTCGCCGAAATTTTTAGCGATAAAATCTATAAGTTCCTGATTTGTAAGTTTTAAGTCCTTGGCCACTTGATTAAGTTTATGTTTTTCATTCATAGGCAATTTAATATCCTCCCAATTAATCCCGAAATGTCCTTTTATATAAAGCCCGCGGATTTCTATGGCCCGGGATTTTCCCCGAAAAGCTCGGACAGCCTTTCGGCAAAGCCATCGCCGCAAACGGCAAGCACTCCCGCGCGTTTCCCAAGAAAGCGCTCCACATCATCCATCAAAAGCGTTGTTTTAAACATGGGAACTCCGGACTTTGAGCAAAAATACTCGGTTTCCTTCAAGGTTTTCGGCGAAACATCCTCAGTGACGAGCACGCATCCCGCCTGTCCCGAAAGCGCCGAATCTTTTGCCGCGTCAAAGCCAAGCTGCATCTTTCCCGCTTTTCTGCAAAGGGTGAGGAGATTTATTATGTCATTTTTCAAGTTTTGAGATTTCATCTTCCATCACCTCATATATTTCGGGGGCAATCTGACAGGAAAAATCCTTTTCAAACCGCTTTGCCTTCCTTGCCTTTTTAAGGCATTCAAGCGAACGGCAAACATAAACCCCGCGCCCCGATTTTTTACCCGTGGGGTCAAGGGAAATTTCCCCCTCCGGCGACTTTACAACCCTTATAAGCTCTTTTTTCGGCTTCATTTCGCCGCAGCCCTTGCACATTCTCATAGGGATTTTCTTTTGCTGCATTCTCTCACCGCCCTTTCAGGCATGCCTCATTCGTTTGACGCGTCTTCGGACGGATTTTCTTCGGAGGTTTCCGCCCCTCCCGCATTTTCATGGCCAACGCTTGGCTTTATGTCAATTTTGTATCCGGTAAGGCGCGCGGCAAGCTTTGCGTTCTGCCCCTTATTTCCGATTGCAAGGGAAAGCTGGCTGTTCGGCACTATTACCGTGCAGGACTTTGAGCCGTCCTCCGCCGCCTTGACGCTTACCACCTCCGCCGGAGCAAGCGCGCTTGCGACAAATTCCTCCGGATTTTCGCTGTAAGGAATTATGTCAATCTTTTCGCCGCCAAGCTCGGAAACAATCTTTGAAATCCTTGAACGCTTGGGACCTATGCAGGCTCCCACTGCATCGACGTTCTTATCCTTTGACCAGACGGCAATTTTTGTCCTTGAGCCCGCTTCCCTTGATATCGCCTTTATTTCCACAGTTCCGTCGTAAACTTCGGGCACTTCAAGCTCAAAAAGCCTTTTTACAAGGTCCTTATGTGTCCTTGAAACTTTCAGCATGGGCTTTTTTTCCGGATTTACTATTCCGACCACATAAACCTTTATAATGTCGCCCTCTTTTAAAACTTCTCCGGGAATCTGCTCGTTCCTAAATAAGTACACCTCGTTTTTATCGACCATAAGCGTTGCGTGGCCGCTTACGGGTTCAATCCTGACCACCGTTGCGGAAACAATCTCATGCTCCTTGTTTTTATAGCTTTCAAGAAGGGTCTTGTTTTCAAATTCCTTTATATCGTGGTGTATGGACTGTTTTGCGGTGCCTGCGGCAACTCTTCCGAATATTGCCGGAGAAACCTTTATTTCGCACACGCCTCCGATGCTTGAGCGCGGGTCGATATTTCTTGCTTCGTCTATGTTTATTTCATTTGGATTTTCCGGCTCTCCCTCAACGACGGTTTTTATTACCGATATATCAAAAATCTTTGCCGCCGGGTCAATTTCTATATTTATATTGTCGCAGCCGGGATATTCCTTTTTCATTGCTTTAAGGATTCCCTGTTTTATCTTGTCAATCAGAAATTCGGCGGATATGCCGTTTTTGGATTCAAGCTCCTCTATAGCTTCAAAAAAATCCTCGTTCATGCCTTTCTTAACGTTCATGCTGGTTTTTTCCTCCAATTGTTGGTTGTTATTCAAAAAGTTCGTCTTCTATATCCTCGTCGTCGCAAAGTTTTACGAAAGCCGTATCTTTAAGGCTTATTTCAAATTCCTCTTCGCCCGCCGAAAGCGTTATGCCATCTTTATTATAAGCCAAAAGCTTTGCAATAAACTCTTTTACCCCGTTTTGAGCGCGTATCAGCCTTATCCGCACCGGACTTCCTATAAATCTTTCAAAATGCTCCGGCCGTTTAAGTTCCCTTGCAAGCCCTACCGAACCTACTTCAAGTATATAGCTCTGTTCAATCGGGTCGGCTTCGTCAAGCATTTTGCTGAACGGTCTGGAAAACGCTTCGCAAATATCAAGGTCTATTCCCTCGTCGCGGTCTATAAAGACTCTGAGGTACCAGTTTGCGCCCTCCTTTTCAAATACAACATCCCAAATTGAAACTCCAAGCTCCTTTGCAAGAGGCTCTGCAAGCTCCCATACCTTGCGGATGGTATTTCCTCCCTTGTTTGATGACAAACCAAACATCATCCTTTCATTTTTTTATTTCAATGTTTTTTATTTGCATATATCTAATTTCTAATTTCTAATTTCTAACTTCTAACTTCTAAATAGGGTGACGCTGTCCCCCTCATTGGCATTTAAGCATAATAAGTTCTTATGCACCCCCTGCCTACTTTCGTCCGCCTATTCGCCGGCAACGGGCACTGCACATTCGTTTGTGCCCTGCTCGGCGAATAACGGCTTGTTACTGTTGACCTGCTTTTCGCCTCGGTGCGCACTACTCCAATTTTACGACGAAAAGCAGGTCTTTATCTCCGTTAGTCTTAATGACTTTATCAGCGGAAAGCTTTTTCTTATTAAGGCAGTTAAATAAAACCTTAAAATGAAAAATACTAAAACTAACAACTAATTACTATGTTGCTAACAACTAAAAACGAAAGACCGGAAGGTTCCGGTCTTTTAGGCAAAGTATTGTGCACATAAGGATTATATCACATACGAAAAATAAAATCAAGTACCAAAAGGGCAAAAAGATTACTCTTCCACCTGTTTTCCTAAAAATTGAGCCGCGGCCTGTATGAGGTTTGCTTGAACATCTGTTGCAACGGCATCCCCTCCGGGGCTTAAAAAGGCTACTGCGCCGGTTACATCCCCGGCCGAAACAATCGGGGCGCAGGCTATTGCCGGACGGTCTATGCCCTCAACCGGACACATCTTCGGGTCGCCCGCCTTTTGGTAAAGGTACGTTTTGCGGTGCTCAATTATTTCTTCAAGAGCTTGCGAAACCCTCCTTTCGCTGAATTCTTTCTTTTGCGCTCCCGCAACGGCAACCACGTGGTCGCGGTCAAATACCACAACAGGACATCCGGCAAGCTTTGTCATGACTTCGGCAACTTGGGTGGCATTTGTGGACATTTCGTTTATTGCGGAATATTTTTTGAAGATTACTTCTCCGTCGGCGCTTGTATAAATTTCAAGCGGGTCGCCTTCGCGTATCCTCATCGTGCGCCTTATTTCCTTTGGGATGACAACACGTCCCAAATCATCTATGCGCCTTACTATTCCCGTAGCTTTCATTTTTGCAATCCCTCCAAATGATTATTTTGTGAAATATGTGTTTATTTGTTATTTTTGCAGTAATAGTGTTTCATTCAAAGGGAGAAATATACATGATTTTTTGTGCATTGCAATTTTTTTCAAAAAAAGCGTGACAAAAAAATTGTCGAAAAATAATAATTTTGTCCTAATAATACAAATATTATTCAAAAAGCAATTGACGCGTTGTGCAATTTATGATAGTATATAATCATAAATTTGGAAGCGTTGACGGAATAAGGGTTTGCAGGAGGGGTATAAATTGTCCATGAAAGAAAAAATTCTTGAGATTCTTGAAGAAAACAAAGGCAAAAGCATTTCCGGAAGCTTTATTGCTCAAAAGCTTGGCATAACCAGAAGCGCCGTTTGGAAAACTGTAAAAACTCTTAAAGAAGAGGGATATATAATAAGCGCAGTCACAAACAAGGGGTATTGTCTTGCGCCGGGAAGCGACATTCTTTCCGAGCAGAGCATAAAGCCTTTGCTTAAAACCCATGCTTTCGGGAAAAAAATGGACGTTTTCAAAAGCATAGATTCAACTAATAATTTTGCCAAAAGCCTTGCCCAAATCGGCGGGGAACATGGGACGGCAATAATTGCGGAATCCCAGACAAAGGGCAGGGGAAGGCTTAACAGAAACTTTTATTCCCCCGGCGGAGGGGTTTACATGAGCATAATACTTAGGCCCGAACTTTCAATGGAGGACGCCCAGCTTATAACATCATGCGCCGCCGCGGCGGTCGCAAGGGCAATCCAGAACATTACGGGGCTTGACGCAAAAATAAAATGGGTCAACGATATTTTTATCGGCGGCAAAAAGGTCTGCGGAATCCTTACCGAGGCCGGCATGAATTTTGAAACCGGAAAGCTTGATTATGCCGTAGTCGGCATCGGCATAAACGTAAATACAAAACATTTTTCCGGCGAGCTTGAAAAAATTGCAACCTCACTTTTTGCCGAAACCGGGAAAACGGTTTTGCGCTGCAACCTTATAGCGGAAATTCTCAACGTCTTTGAGCAGTATTTTGAAAAAATGCATACAAGGGAATTCATGTCCGAATATATAAGCCGTTCAAATGTAATCGGACGCGAGGTTACTGTTACCGCTCCCGGCGTTTCGTATTCTGCCGTTGTCGTCGGCATCGACCAGAATGCAAGGCTTTTAGTTAAAACCCAAGACGGCGAGGAACACATCCTCAACAGCGGTGAAATCAGTGTACGGTTTTAGTGGTTAGTTTTTGTAATTTTACTTTATTTTGGAGGGGGTTTCACCCCCTCCACTTAATTTAAAAGCAAATAAAGTTATTAAGCAACCCCCAGTGACTTTTTGTCCGGAGACGTTTAGAAGTTAGAGATTAGAGGTTAGAAATTAGAGTTGGCTATTTTCGGCATTAAAGGTCTTATTTTAATTTACCAGCATCTAACATCTAACGTCTAACAACTAACGACTAAAAGGGCAACGGGCACTGCACATTCGTTTGTGCCCTGCTCGGCGAATGACGGCTACAAAAATATGACCTGCTTTTCGCCTTGGTGCTCACCACTCCAATTTTACTACGAAAAGCAGGTCTTTTATTTTGCTTGCCTTAATAACTTTATCAGCCGAAAGTCTTTTCTTATTAGGACGGGACGCTTTTTCTAACCTCTAACATCTAATCTCTAATTTCTAAAAAACTAACTACTAACAACTATCCAACTAACAACTAAATTGACAAAACACGAAAAATGTAATACTATTTTGTATATACATAAAGAAACGAGGCGGATGTTGAAAGATGAAAAAACCGTTTGTCACCCTTGAACAAGTAAAGGAAATCGTAAAAACCTATCCGACACCATTCCACATTTATGACGAAAAGGGAATAAGAGAAAACGCAAGGCGCTTAAAACAGGCATTTTCGTGGAACAAAGGCTTTAAGGAGTATTTTGCCGTAAAGGCTACGCCCAACCCGTTCATACTTAAAATTTTAAAGGAAGAGGGCTGCGGTGCTGACTGCTCCTCGCTTACGGAACTTATGATGAGCGATGCCTGCGGACTTTCCGGAGAGGAAATCATGTTTTCCTCAAATGTGACCCCGCGCGAGGATTATGCCCTTGCCGCAAAACTTGGCGCAACAATAAACCTTGATGATATAACTCATATAGATTTTCTTGAAGAAATTGCGGGAATTCCCGAAACAATTTGCTGCCGCTATAATCCCGGCGGACTTTTTAAGATTGAAAGCCAGATTATGGACACTCCCGGCGAGGCAAAATACGGCTTTACAAGGGAACAGCTCACCGAGGGCTTTAAAATCCTTAAAGCAAAGGGCGCAAAAAGATTCGGACTGCATGCTTTTCTTGCAAGCAATACGGTTTCGAATGACTACTATCCGGCGCTTGCAAGGATACTTTTTACCACTGCGGTTGAACTTAAAAACGAAACCGGAGCGGATATAAAATTCATCAACCTTTCGGGAGGAATAGGCATAAACTACCGTCCTGAGGGCGAGGAAAACGATATTTTCAAAATTGCCGACGGAGTGAGAAAGGCTTTTGAGGAAATTCTTGTTCCCGCCGGAATGGGAGATGTTGCAATCTATACCGAGCTTGGAAGATATATGCTTGCGCCGTACGGACACCTTGTGGCAAAGGTTTTGCACCAGAAGCATACCCATAAGGATTACATAGGGCTTGATGCCTGCGCCGCAAACCTCATGCGTCCGGCAATGTACGGGGCATACCACCACATAACCGTACTTGGAAAGGAAAACGCCCCTTGCGACCACAAGTATGACGTTACCGGCGGCCTTTGCGAAAACAACGACAAGTTTGCAATCGACAGGATGCTGCCGGAAATCAAAACAGGGGATTATGTCGTAATCCATGATACCGGCGCGCATGGCTTTGCAATGGGATACAACTACAACGGCAAACTGCGCTCCGCCGAACTGCTGCTTAAAGAGGACGGCTCCGTGCAGCTTATCCGCCGCGCCGAAACTCCTGCCGATTACTTTGCAACGTTCGACTTCTGCGATATCCTCGGAAAGTACGGGGAAAAGGGGAAAATATTGGTGTGAAATAAACACAGGGACCAAAACGGCCCCTGTGTTTATTGTTCGGACTTATTTTTTAAGAATACCCTTATCCGGATATTTTGACTGTAATTTCCAAAACCCTTGCCAAATATGGTAAGCCCCCCAACGTTTTCCGCCGAATCCGGAACGCCTATGCGGAATATGAAATTGCTTTTGTAATCAAGATTCAAATCCTTTATTGTGATATGCGAAATCAGTTTTGCATCAATAAAAGTTCCCTGTTCGTTTATTGATAAAAGTTTTAAAAGTCCGTATTGGTTCCAGTTATATTCCCACCACGAAGGGGTATAAAGCCCATGTGTTTTTGCATAATCTCCTGGGCTTGTCCAATATCCGAGGTTTGTGCCATTGAATTGAAAATATATGTCGCTTGGCCAGTTTTCAGCGCTTCCCGGCGCTTCGGACGAAATTTCAAGGGAAATCTGTATTTCCACAGGGATCTGATTTTCCTTTAAATAATTTGGAATCCTGTATTCCACAAAGCCTTTGCGCATCCAAAGTATTCCCGCATCAATCCGCTCGGGAGAATCAAAATACCGCGGGTCATCTTCCTTGCCTATAAGGGAAGAAACCGTTGCAAGCCCGCAGGTAGGATATACTTCGTATTTGGTGTAATGACCTATGGGAACGTCTACCTGATACATGGAATTTTCATCAAAATCCTTTGAAACCGAAAAAAGAATCTTGTCATACTTTGGAAAACAAACTTTTTTTACTCCTCTTTTAGCGGGAATAATTTTAAAATCCACCAAATTTGCTTCAGCAAGCACTTTTATGTTTTGCGTGACCGCCGCGTTGCTTATCCCAAAATATTCGGCTATATCGTTAAGGCTTGATGTTTCGTTTTTGGAAATATATTTTAAAATATCAATGCGCAGTTTTGACGACATTGCCTTGCAGAAACTCAGCATTTCGTCGGAAGTAAACAATTCAATCATACAAATCTCCCACAGGCAAAAAGTTTAGTTTTATTTTATTATATCAGCAAAACAAATGCAATTCAACAATTTATTTTATTGATTTGTTAAATAAAAAAAGCCGGGTATCCCGGCTTTTTTTATCCTTTTACCGCTCCTGCCGTCATTCCTTCTATAAAATATCTTTGGAAAAACAAGAAAAGTATGAAAATAGGAAGGATGGAGAAAAATGAACCTACTATAAGCAAATCGTAATTGTTCCCGTATGGAGTAAGCAGAGTATTTAAGCCTATCGGCAGGGTAAATTTGGACTCGTCCCTTAAAACCAGCATAGGCCACAGGAAATTGTTCCATGCACCCATGGTGTTGAGTATTCCCATTGCCGCAAAAGACGGTTTCATCACGGGGAAAATAAGCTTGGAGAATATCCCGTATTCCGAGGCCCCGTCAACGCGTCCTGCATCAATGATTGATTTTGGTATGCCCAAAAGATACTGCCTGAAAAAGAATATGGATGAAGCATTTGCGACAAACGGAAGTATTATGCCTGCAAAACTGTTGACAAGCTTCATGTTGATTATCTGCATGTACATGGGAAGCATTAAAATTTCAAACGGCACCATCATTATAAGCAAAACACAAATAAATATCGCATTTTTGCCTTTAAAATCATACATGGCAAAGCCATATCCAACAAAAGCGCTGACTCCAAGAGTGAAAACAACCTGCAGAACAGTCAGCAGCATGCTGTTTGAAAACCATGTAAAATAACTTGTTGTTCCGCCAAACAGATACTTCCAGTTTGCAAGAGTAAAGTTTTCAGATGAAATAGTAAGGTTAAGCCCGTGCCGGATAAGTTCGTTGCCGGGTTTAAAAGTTGAAACAAAATTGCATATAAACGGCAAAACGAGAATTACCCCTATTAGGGAGAAAAAGGCAACCATAATAATTCTTAAAACCATGTTTGGTTTGCGTCCGGATTTGATGTTTTCTTTCGGCATGATTAATCCTCCTTTTTAAACAGCCCGTTTATTTTAAGCTGTGTAAGATTTAAAACCATGGCAAGCACAAGGAGAACTATTCCGACTGCGGAAGCATATCCCATGTTGTTTTTTTCTATCCCCTGCCTGTAAAGATATCCGACTATGGTTATGCCTATGTTTTGAGGCGAATTGTTTCCTCCCCAAAGCATATAGCTTTCGGTAAACATTGCAAGTCCGGCATAAACGCTTATTGTCATCACATAAATTATTGTCGGTTTAAGCATGGGCACAGTTATTTTTGTAAATTTTGCCCAACTGTTTGCGCCGTCTATGTCTGCCGATTCATAAAGCTCTTCGGGAATGTTTTTAAGTCCGGAAAGGAAATAAAGCATATTTACGCCCGTCCATCGCCAGCAGGCAAGAAGCAGCAGCACGGCAAAACCGGTTTCCCTCATTTTAAGCCATTTTATCGGGGTAAATCCCAGCATTTGAATAAATTGATTCATAAGGGAAGAATCGGACTCCGAAAAAGCAAGCCTGAAAATGGTTCCAGCCACAACAACGGAAGTCAGCGCTGGCAGAAAAAATACCGACTTGAAAAATTCTTTTGCAGCCATTGTGCGCGAATTTATCATGCAGGCAAAAAGCATGGGGAAAGGTATGAGCAAAACAAGGGTAAGAACCATGTAGACAAAACTGTTTGCTACCGCCTTAAAAAACACTGAATCCCTAAAAAGCTTTGAGTAATTTGAAAACCCTATAAACTCGTTTTCTCCGGGAAGTATCTTTTGAAAACTCATAACAACCGTATAAATCATAGGGTAAATAAAAAATATGCAAAATATGAGCACAAAAGGAAATATAAATATGTACGGCGCAACTTTTTGGTTGTAAATAAATTTTTTGAAAAATTTAGTCATATGAAAACCCCTTTATTTAAAGATATAATCCACCACTCTGTGATGGATTATATCTTTTTTTGCGGCAAATTTATCCGAGCTCAAGTTCAACCTGTTCTTGAGCATCTTTAAGTGCTTTTTCTATATCGGCGCCATCTTCAAAAATAGAATTGAATGTGGTGGTGCAAAGATAATTTGCAAGTGACGGAACGGCTTCGTTTGACTTGATAAGGCTTATTTCATCCCTGATTTCATTAAGCACATCAAACGGATTGTTCTTGAAGTATTTTACATATTTATTTTCGGGGTCGTGGGTCACTTCTTTATTTGTCCACATAGCAGTGTTCACAGGGTCAAAGCCAAGGATTTTCCATATTTGAATATTCCCGTCTTCGGAAAGCTTTGCCCAAGTGAGCCATTCTGCGGCAAGTTTAAGATTTTTGCTTGTTTTTGTTACAACTGTACCGGTTCCGCCAAGTCCGACAGAACGCTTTTGACCTTCTTCAAACACAGGAAGAGGCGCAATTGCAATTTTCCCAGAAAGTTCCGGCATGTAGTTTGTAAATCTTGACATATACCAAAGCGGTTCAATTACGCTTGCAAATTTGCCTGCAACAATTTCTCCAAAGCCTTCTTCGGTGTCGGAATGCCCTCCGGCGATAATTTCGCTTATTCCGGCGTCCTTAAATGACTTGAAAAGTGAAATCGCTTTTACCATTTCAGGTGTATCAACATTAGGCTTTCCGTCTTCGGTTGTATAATCAGAGCCAAGTTCAGCAAGCACGGCAAGATAGTTATTAAGTCCGCCGGTATCTATGGTACCCATATAAGCATCGGTTTTCTCAACAACCTTTTTGCCTGCTTTAAGGTAATCGTCCCAAGTTTTTATTTTTGTGTAATCCACTCCGGCCTTGTCGAGGATTTCGGTATTATAGAACATTACGGTTGCGCCAACGTGAGTGGGGACGCCGTAATTTTTGCCGTCTTTGCTGTAAAGAGCAAGTCTTGAAGGAACTATTGAATCCTTATATGGTTTTATATATTCGGTAAGGTCTGCAAGCTGTGGTGTTCCTTTAAGAAAATTAGGGAATTTTCCAACTTCAATATCGCAAAGGTCCGGAGCGCCTTCTCCGCTTTGGAGCGCAAGAGTCAGCTTGTTATGCATGTCGTCATAAGGATATGTTGTGACAGTCAGATTGATTTGCTTGTCAGGATTTTTTGCATTCCATTCCTTTACCATTTCGGCATAAAACTGCCCATGGATTTCAACAAAAACCCACATAGAAAGGTCGGTTGCGCCTTCGCCTCCTTTAACTGTAAGAGATTCTCCCTGTGCTTCGGATGAGCTTTCTGCTTCACTTTTTGAGGAATCTTCTTTTGAGCCGGAAGAACCTGACGAGCATCCGCCGAGCAAAGATGCGGCAATGCCGAAAGAAAGCAGGCTTGCAAGCAGCTTTTTGCCGGATTTTGACTTTTTCATTTAATTCTCCTCCTAAAATATAATTTTTATATTAAATTAAGCAACAACTATTAATAAAATGCCATTGCCTAATTTAAATTTGTTTTTATTAAAATGATTTTATTATATTTAAGTTTATGCTTAAATATTAACATTATCTTTAATTCATGAGTATATTATCACACTTGATTCATATTTGTCAATAGTTTTTTGTGCATTTTTTTGAGATTTTAAAATTTATTTGCAGTAAAATTGCTTTAAGTTATTTTTTAAATGCTTTATATTACTGAATATAATTTTATTTAATTATTTTATTAAATAAAAATAATTGCTTTAAAGAAAAAATGAGTTGAAAGCCCTCTTTTCAATTTCGCTAAAAATATATTATTTTTTGATGCATTTTGTAGAAAATATAACTCGGGCTATTGACAAAAAATCAAACAAGAAGTATCATTTACTTGCAATAAATTTATTTCATTGTTATTTAATCGTTTAAATAATTTTGTCGGCATTGACATAAAGCCGGCATAATTTTGGGCCCTTAGTTTAAACGATTAAATAAACTTAAAATGCTTATGGGAGGTTATTTGCGTGAAAAAGGAAAAAATATTTGCCTTGGTTTCATTTGCCGCTTTAACCGGCAGCATGTTTTCCGGATGCGGTTCTTCAAGCAATGGAAAAACAAATTCATCTTCAAATGCCGGCGGGAAGGTTACAATTGCTGTTTGGAACGAACCAAACACCAACGAGGAACTTAATATGTATGCACAGTGCGAAAAAAAGACCGGCATAGATGTTGAAGTTACCGTTATCCCTGAAAGCGATTATTCTTCAAAACTTAACCAAATGGTATCAACAGGTGATGATTCCATTGACATTTATGTTGTTTGGGAAAACGACATAGCAAATTTTGCTCACGAAAATGGAATTGTTGCTCTTGACGATTATCTTTCAAAATCAAGCATAAAAACAAATGATTTCATTGATGCCGTTGAAAAGCTTTCTTCCGGACTTGGAGGAACTTATGGCCTGCCATGGTGCGCCGCAACCGAACTTTTATACTACAATCAGGATATGTTTGATGCCGCAGGAATAGAATACCCAGACAACAATTGGTCTTATTCAGATTTTAAAGCCGCTGCAGAAAAGCTGACAAAAAAAGCATCAGACGGTTCCACCGAAATTTACGGATGCACTCTTCCCAACACTCAGACTTGGTGGGCAGGCATAGGCGGAGCAGGAGATCAGGTATATGACCCATCAACCGGAAAGCTTGTAATTGGCGATGGCGCTGTTTCATTTGTTACGGACTGTTTAAATATGGTTAAAAGCGGCATAATGCCTGCTCCTTCTTCTGATACGGCAGACCTTTTTGCCGCCGGCAAAGCAGCAATGAGCTGGCAGGGAAGCTGGAACATAGGCACTTACGGCAGCAAGCTTTCTTTTAATTGGGATATTGCCTCCATCCCCACAAACAAAATAAAATACAATACCCTTCACACAGGATTTTATACAATCAATGCAAAAAGCAAAAACAAGGATAACGCTTTTAAAGTTATTGAATATTTAATGGGTGAAGAAGGACAGACAATAAACTCAAAAGCAAGCGGAAACCCTTCGGCAATTAAATCCATAGCAGATAAAGGCGCATGGAAAGTTGAAAGCGCAACTACGGTTGAAAATTGGGATGCAATAACCGATTCCCTCAACGCAGGCGTATTTGGATACACCTGTTTGCCGTCAGGCGTAACAAACAATGCTGTAAGTGAATTTAATTCAGCGCTTCTTGGACAAAAAACTCCTCAACAAGCAGTTGAAAATGCATTAAAATATGCAAATGAAACCATTGGCTGATTGCTGAAAACCGATTTAGGGCGGTTTTTAAATAAAAAAAACCGCCCTTTAAAAACAAAATTTCTCCGGGGAGGGAAAAGAATGGTGCCAAACAAATTCAACAAAAAAATTTTAAAAAGAAATTTAACCGCATATGCCTTTTGCCTGCCTTGGTTTATAGGCTTTATATGCTTTACTTTGTTTCCGATTATATTTATGTTTGCAGTAAGCCTGACAAACCGCAAACTTAACGGAAAATCAAGTTTTGTGGGATTTTCAAATTATGCAGCAATGTTTCAAAGCCCGACCTTTTGGAATTCCTTAAAAATCACCATTTTCTTTACGGTTATCATGATGGCTGTAACTACTGTCTGGGCAGTAATAATGGCAATGCTATTAAACCACAAACAAAAACTGAACGGCATTTTTCAATTTTTTTATTTTATTCCGTCTGTTGTTCCAACTATTTCTTTGGCATATGCTTTTAGAACTATTTTCGGCAAAGATGCGGGACTTTTGAATTATGTGATTTCAATGATTTCGGGGAAAAATACTTCAATCAACTGGATGTACGACCCGCATACGGTATATTTGGTTATTTTCTTTATTACGCTTTTTACATACAATACCGGACAAATGATGCTTGTATTCCGTTCAAGCTTGAACGATGTGCCGCGCGAGCTTTATGAGGCCTGCGACATGGACGGTGCCGGAGCTTTACGCAAATTTACAATGGTGACAATTCCTATGATTTCACCGATAATTTTGTTTAATTCCGTGACCGGATGCATCAGTGCATTAAATGGTTCGTTTGCGCTTTTATATCCTTTGACAGGCGAAAACGGAGACCCCAACGGCATGACGCAGGTTCTCAGCCTGCTTATTTACAAGGAAGCATTCAGCAATATGAAGGTAGGCTATGCAAGCGCACTTTCGGTCATATTATTTTTAATAGCATGCCTGTTTGGGATAATAATATTTGCTTTTTCTAAAAAAACAGTTTATTATGAAAATTAAGGGGGAAACATCAATGCGCACGCTTAAAGGCAAAAAAAGAAGCGCCGAAATTTTAATCTTTATTTTAAAGATTTTGGTGGCGTTCATTATGTTTTGCCCTATTATTTGGGTTTTTTCAGGCTCTTTTAAAGATCTTGCAGAATTTACGACTTCTCCGGGAATAATTCCTAAAAAACCAACTTTAGAGAATTTTTCTTATATTTTTAACAATTCAAATTATTTCATTTATATCAAAAATACCGTGCTGCTGATGGTATTAACGACCTTTGGCACATTAATTTCCTCATCGCTGGTTGCATATCCTCTGGCAAGAATGAATTTTTGGGGCAAAAATGTTATTTTTGCAATTATTGTGGGAACTATGATGATTCCAAACATAGCCCTGATAATCCCGCAATATATTATGTTTGGGAAGATGGGCTGGCTTGATTCTCTTTTGCCAATGATTGTTCCGGCATTTTTTGCATATCCTTATAATGTCTTTTTGTTCCGACAATTTTTCCGTTCCATACCGAAAGAGCTTGACGAAGCGGCAACGATTGACGGATGCAATAAAGCAGGGGTGTTTTTTAACGTCCTTGTACCTATTTCAAAACCTGTTTTTGTTACCATAGGAATGCTTTCGTGTGTATTTTGGTGGAATGAACTGACTCAACCTGTATTTTACATCAACAGCGACAAATGGAGAACTTTAACGATAGCTTTAATGACAACCTTCATGTATACGTCGGGAAATGCTTTTGTAATAAACTGGCCGTCTATAATGGCTGCTTCCACGCTTATGATTATTCCGCCAATGGTTTTATACTTGTTCGGCTCAAAATTTTTAGTTGGAGGCATAAAGACATCCGGCCTTAAATGATGATAAAAATAGCAAAGGAGAGTATCTGTTTTGACACTTAAAGAAATAGCTGAAATGGCGGGCGTATCTGCAGCCACTGTATCCTATGTTTTGAATAATACCGCGCCGGTAAGCCCTGAAACGAGGGAGAAAATAGAAAAAATCATTAAAGAAACCGGATACCGCTCCAATATACTGGCTAAAAGCCTTCGCAAAAATGAGACTCACTTGATAGGAATTCTTGTTGAGGATATTACCGTATGGCATACGGCGTTCATAATTGACGGCATAAATGAAATTGCGGAGGCAAAGGGCTATAATACAATTTTATGCAATTTGCGTCTTTTAAGCAAAATTGAGTCGCAGTTTGACCATCTTTCCGATTTCCAAAAAGATATTGACAAGGCAATGGATGTAATGGTAGGCATGCAGACCGAGGGAATTATTTATGTTGGAATGCATGACCGCAAAATAAATCCGGCAATTCAAGACATAGGCAAGCCAATAGTGTATTGTTACTGTTATGCAGAAAATGGCAGCTCAAGCGTACGTTACAGCAATGAGGAAACCGCCTATCAAATCACCAAATTTCTAATAGAAAGCGGACATAGAAATTTTGGAGTAATAAATGGTCTTGAAGGGTCTGAACCTGCCGCACTTCGTTTTGAGGGATTCAAACGTGCACTCTCTGAAGCAGGCATAGCCTTAAATCCGGAAAATGCAGCCTGCGGCAGCTGGAAATATCGCGGCGGATTTGAGGCTGCAAAAAAAATGCTGCAAAAAAGCAATTTCCCCACTGCAATAGTTGCCATGAATGATGAAATGGCAGTTGGAGTATATGATGCGGCAAAAGAAGCAGGGCTTCGCATACCTGAGGATGTTTCCGTAACGGGCTTTGACAATGCCGAAATTATACAGCATTTGTCCCCGCGCATAATGACTGCTGAAAGACCATTGCAAAAAATGGGGCATTGTTCCGCTGAAATTCTGCTTGAACACATCCACGGCAAAGCAAAAGAAGGAAGAAATGTAATACTGCCATGCAAAATAATAAAAGGGGAATCGGTATATTTACGAAAATAGTTGCCGATTTATTTCAATAAAACAGGAGGACTTCATGGAAACAAAACTAAACAGCATTGATTTGAAAAACATTCAGATTGACGATGCATTTTGGAATACATACATAAACCTTGTTGACGAAGTGATTTTGCCTTTTCAATGGGATTTGATGAACGACATGGTGGAAGGCGCCGAAAAAAGCCACTGCATACAAAATTTTAAAATAGCATGCGGGCTTGAGAAAGGATATCACCAGGGCATGGTGTTTCAAGACACTGATTTGGCAAAATGGCTTGAAGCCGCCGCATATTCTCTTGCAAAAAAGAAAAATCCAAAGTTGGAGGAGCTTGCTGATTATGCAATTGATTTAATCGTTTCATCCCAGTGCGAAGACGGATACATCAATACCTATTATACAATTACCGGCAAGCCCAGATGGTCAAATCTGCTTGAAGGGCATGAACTGTATACGGCAGGGCATATGATTGAAGCGGCTGTGGCTTACTATAAGGCTACCGGAAAAACAAAATTTTTAAATGCAATGCGCCGCTTTGCCGATTGCATATATAAAACGTTTGGAAAAGAAGACGGAAAAATTCATGGTTATCCGGGGCATCCTGAAGTGGAGCTTGCTTTGGTAAAGCTGTACCATGCAACCGGAGAAAAAAAATATCTTGAACTTGCGCGGTATTTTGTTGAGGAAAGGGGAAGCCTCCCCTGCTATTTTCTTGGCGAAGAATCGGTAAAAACAGGAAATTTTATATTTCCGGAATTTAAGTATTTCGGATTGGATTATACCCAATGCCACGTTCCCATCAGGGAGCAAAAAACTGCTGAAGGTCATGCAGTGCGTGCGGTTTATCTTTACAGCGCAATGGCTGACCTTGCTTATGAATACAATGATGAAGAACTGCTCAAACAATGTGATGAACTATGGGAAAATATCACAGAAAAACGGATGTATATAACCGGAAGCATAGGCTCTGCTGCGCATGGTGAAAGATTTACCGCTGATTATGACTTGCCAAACAATACGAACTATTCCGAATCTTGCGCAACCATAGGGCTTGCCATGTTTTCAAACCGGATGTTCCAAATCACAAAAGACAGAAAGTATGCCGATGTTGTTGAACTTGCGCTTTACAATACTCTTCTTGCCGGAGTTGCCCTTGACGGAAGGCATTTCTTTTATGTAAATCCTCTTGAAACAGTGCCGGAAATTGCAGCAAAAAATCCAACTATGCGCCATATTAAAACGGCAAGACAGCCGTGGTTCGGTGTGGCATGCTGTCCGCCGAATATCGCCCGCACATTGGCTTCTTTGGGCAATTATATTTATGCAGCCGATAAAAACTGTATATTTATAAATTTGTTTATTGCAAATGAAGCAAAAATTCCTCTTGAAAGTGGAATAGTAAAGCTTAAAATCTGTTCGCAATACCCTTCAAACGGCAGCGTTAAAATTTCAGTGTCGCCTCAATCATCTTTGCGGGATTTTTCCATCGTGGTAAGGATTCCGGAATTTTCAAAAAAATTTTCCGTTAAAATCAATGGAAATCCTGCCGAGTGTTCCCTTGAAAAAGGTTATGCCTATATGAAAAGGAAATGGAAAGAAAACGATGAAATTGAACTTGTGCTGGATACATCTTTCAGATTTGTCAGGTGCAATCCGAAAGTCAGGGGGAATATAGGGAAAGTATGCCTTATGAAAGGTCCTTGGGTATACTGCATGGAAGAAATCGACAACGGGAAGTACCTTTCCTCAATCAGAATAGATGCAAGCAAGGGAGCAAAGGAAACAATCGACCCGTCTTTGCCCAAAGGAATTGCCTGCGCTGTCTTGCAGGGTGAAAAAATTGACTATTCGCTTGTGTGCGAAAAGCTTTATTCCGAGGATAAGCTGCCATATAAAACCGGAGAATTCAAAGCGATTCCCTATTGCCTTTGGAACAATCGCGGCGAAGGCGAAATGCTTGTTTGGATTTCTGAAAAACAGTACTAATAAATCTTTCAGCCCGATTTTAATGAAATTTATTAAAACCCCGTTTAATTTTTTTAAAAAATATGGTATACTCAACTTGACATAATAAAAGAAAAGGGCTGATTGAGTTATGAAAATCCATTGGAAAACCCTTGCCATGACCGCGGCGGCAGTAAATATCCTTTGCTTTTCGGGATGCAAGGCTGCTCAAAGCATTCCCGCCTCGGCAGAAGATTTGGCTGAAACCACAAAAAATATAAAAATTTCTCAAAAAGCGGCACCGGAAACCACATCAAATACGAGCGGAACTTCTTTTTCCGACGCAAGAAAAATAACTCCCGCAGGAGCTTATGAACTTTCCGGCGGAAGCGCAGCAAAAAAAGGCGAACAATTGACTGCCACCGGCGAAAATAAATCCGCCGTCCTTGTCAAAAACAGCGGAAAACTTTCGGGGGAAGAGCTTGAAATAACCTGTTCCTCCAAAACGACCTCAAATGAAGAAAGCTTGAAATTCGGACTTGGAGCGGCTCTGCTTGCAGATTCCTCCGCAAACGTGGAACTTAAAAAAGGCTCCGTTTCAAGCGCGGGAGGATACTGCGCGGCAGTGTTTGCAACAGGAATAAGCGCAAACATAAGCCTTTCCGGCACAAAAATTTCATCCGCGGGAGAAAATGCTCCTGCAATCTGCGCAAGCAGGGGAGGTTTTATAAGCGCCGTTGAGTGTGAGATTTCCTCAACAGGGACAAACGCTCCGGCAGTTTTTGCAGTGGATAAAAATTCAACCATTTCAGTTCTTTCGGGAAAAATTTCGGCTCAGGGGACAAACGCTCCCGCTGTTTTAAGCAAAGGAATGGTCAACATAAACTCTGCGGCTGTGGATTCAAAAAGCGTTATCGCATCAATAGACGCCGGTGAGGCAACATTTACTGCGGTCACCGCCACGGGAGCGGCTGAAAACGGGATTGAGCTTTTCAGCAGCGGGAAAGCGACTGTGCCGTCATCATTCACAATGAACAGCGGAAGCCTTAAAAACAGCGGCGAAAGGCTTTTTTATGTGACAAACTCAAAGGCATCCATATATTTGAACAATGTTTCCACCGATGAAAGCCAAAAGGTTTTGCTGTTAAGCGAATCGGGAAAATACGGCGAAAAAAATAAAAACGGCGGACAGGCTGTTTTTTCCGCCGGAGGATGCAGGCTTTTCGGCGAAATAAAATGCGATATGTTCAGCACGGTGGATATTGAACTTAAAAACGGCTCCGTTTTTAAGGGAGCCGTAAATTCGGTCTGCTCTGCAAAAGAAGCAAGGCTTGAAATTGACGCAGGCAGCACATGGGAGCTTACCGCCGATTCGTACCTTACCGTTTTCAGGGATTATCTTTCGCAGCTTACCAATATAAAGGACAACGGTTTTTCAATTTATTACGACAAGAACAACAAGGAAAATGACTGGCTTGAAGGGAAAACAATCCCTCTGCCCGGAGGAGGGAAAATCACGCCGGATTTAAGCCGCGGGCAAAGCACTTAAAATCCGCAGCGGTCGCCCCTTGACATATCCGCCTCAAACCCCGCCGAGGCAATCCGTCCCTTTATGCAGGCAAGACATTCGGCGGCCTCTTCGCCGGTGCATATTTTGTTTTCGTAAAGGTCGTAAAGCTTTCTCACCCCAAGCGGCGAAAGGTTTGGCATGACCACGTTTGCGCCGGCGTTAAGGCCCATTTCCCTGCCCTTCGGGTGGATGGTTCCAAGCGCCGTCGTTGCCGGAATCAAAGCCTTAGGCACAAGCAGTCTTGAAAGTGCGACCATTGCAAGTGTATCCCTCACCTTTCCGCTTTCAAATCCGGCAAAGGGAGTTTCCCCATGCGGGATAAACGGGCCTATGCCTATCATATCCGGCTGGAAATCCGCCAAAAATAGCAAATCCTCAACAAGATTTTCCGCTGTTTGAAAGGGTGAGCCGACCATGAGGCCCGCCCCTACCTGAAAGCCTATTTCTTTGAGGTCTTTAAGGCAGCGCATGCGGTTGTCAAAGCTCATTTCCGGAGGATGCAGCTTTGAGTAATGCTCCTTGTTTGCGGTTTCATGGCGCAAGAGGTATCTGTCAGCGCCGCTGTTGAAGTACCTTTCATAGCTTTCGCGCGGCTTTTCGCCGATTGAAAGTGTTACGGCGCAGTCAGGATATTCCTTTTTTATTGATGAAACTATTTCACAAATCATATCGTCGCTGTAAAATCCGTCCTCGCCGCCTTGCAGGACGAAGGTGCGAAAGCCAAGCGAATACCCGTTTTTGCAGCATTCAAGGATTTCCTCATGCCCAAGCCTGTACCTTTTGGCGTTTTTGTTTGAGCGTCTTATTCCGCAGTAAAGGCAGTCGTTTTTGCAGTAATTTGTAAATTCTATAAGCCCGCGCAAATAAACCTTTCCGTTGTAATTTTCCCTGCAAACTTCTCTTGCGCACGAAAATAAATATTCGTCTATCTCCCCGTCGGTGTTTTTCAGGAGCATCAGAAGTTCCTCCCCTGTCGCCAGACGGGTTTTTTTAATTTTTTCTATGATATTCTTCATATTCCTATCAATCCTATATGATTTTTATATATTATACCTCATCGGTCGATTTATGTCAAGAAATGAGGTCCTTGATTGCTTCTCCTGCAAGGACAAGACCTGCAACGGATGGCACAAACGCAACGCTTCCGGGGATTTTCGGCTTTAATGGGGAAATTTCCTCTGCCTCCTCTTTCGGCTCGATTGGAGGCTCCGTTGAAAACACAACTTTAAGGTGGGTTATCCCCCTTTGGCGCAGCTCGCGGCGCATGACCTTTGCAAGCGGGCACATTTCGGTTTTTGAAATGTCTGACACCTTGAACTTTGTCGGGTCAAGCTTGTTGCCGGCCCCCATGCTGCTGATTATCCTTACTCCCGCCAAGATTGCCTTTTCAATGAGGAAAACCTTTGATTTTACCGTATCTATGGCATCTATAACATAGTCATAATCGGAAAGATTTATGTTGTCCTCGTTTTCGGGGCCGTAAAAGCATTCATGCACAATCACTTCGCAGGATGGGTTTATATCCAGAATCCTTTCCTTTGCCGCTATAACCTTTGGCATCCCAAGGGTTTTATGCGTTGCGATAAGCTGGCGGTTTATGTTTGTAAGGGCGACCTTATCCCCGTCGACAAGGCATATTTTGCCCACTCCCGTTCTGGCAAGCGCCTCGGCGCAGTATGAGCCTACTCCGCCCACGCCGAAAAGGATTACCGACGACTTCGCAAGCTTATCCATTGCCGCAGAGCCTAAAAGCATTTGGCTTCTTGAAAATTCATGAACCATATTTTTCTCCAATCCATACAAAAATACTGTAATATTATGTCCATTTTAACACAAACTTTATTTATGGGCAAGTTCTTTTTGAAACAACAATGCCTATTGAGATTTATCCGGAAAAGCTGTATAATTATGTAGAATATATTTGAATGGAATGAGGTTTTCTGCTTATGTCACACCAGCAGGTAATCGTGCTTGACTTCGGAGGGCAATACAACCAGCTTATAGCAAGAAGAGTCCGCGAATGCGGGGTTTATTGCGAGGTAAAGCCCTGCAAAACACCAATTGAGGAAATTAAAAAGGCAAATCCGGTCGGAATAATCTTTACCGGCGGGCCGAACAGCGTTTACGATGAAAATTCCCCAAAGGTTTCAAGGGAAATCTTTGAGCTGGGAATTCCCGTGCTTGGGATATGCTACGGCGCACAGCTTATGGCGCAAACCTTGGGCGGAACGGTTTCAACCGCAACCACGCGCGAATACGGCAAAACCGAAACTGATTACGATACCGCTTCAATCCTTTTTGATGGGCTAAGCAAAAAGGATATTTCATGGATGAGCCACGGGGATTACATTTCAAAACTGCCGGACGGGTTCAGGGTTTGCGCATCAAGCGCCTCCTGCCCTGTGGCGGCAATGGAAAATCCCGAAAAGAAGCTCTATGCAATGCAGTTCCACCCGGAAGTAAATCATACCGCAAACGGCGTGAAAATGCTGCACAACTTCCTCTACAAAGCCTGCGGATGTGTCGGCGACTGGACTATGGGCGACTATGCAAAGACCGCCATAGAGGAAATCCGCGCAAAAGTGGGTTCCGGAAAGGTTCTGCTTGCGCTTTCGGGAGGAGTTGACAGTTCGGTTGCCGCGGCGCTGCTTTCAAAGGCGGTTGGGAGAAACCTCACATGCATTTTCGTTGACCACGGATTTATGCGCAAGAACGAAGGCGACGAGGTCGAAGCGGCATTTAAGGATTGGGATGTAAATTTCGTCCGTGTGAATGCAAAAGAACGCTTTATGTCAAAGCTCAGGGGAGTATCCGACCCGGAAACAAAGAGAAAGACCATTGGCGAGGAATTCATCCGCGTTTTTGAAGAGGAAGCAAAGAAAATCGGCAAGGTGGACTTCCTTGTTCAAGGCACGATTTACCCTGATATAATAGAAAGCGGCACGGGGGATGCCGCAGTAATAAAAAGCCACCACAACGTCGGAGGACTTCCCGATTATGTGGATTTCAAGGAAATCATAGAGCCTTTGCGCCTTCTTTTCAAGGACGAAGTGAGGAAGCTTGGAATTGAGCTTGGGCTTGATGAAAAGCTTGTATGGCGTCAGCCGTTCCCGGGGCCGGGGCTTGCTATAAGGATAATCGGCGAAATAACCGATGAAAAGCTCTCCATACTCCAAGATGCGGATTACATCTTCCGCGAGGAGATTGCAAAGGCAGGGCTTGACAAGCAAATCCACCAGTATTTTGCGGTTCTGACCAATATGCGTTCAGTCGGAGTTATGGGCGACGGGAGGACGTACGATTACACCCTTGCCCTCAGAGGCGTTACCACAACCGACTTTATGACGGCGGATTTCGCAAAAATCCCTTACGAAGTGCTTGAAAAAATCTCCGCAAGAATAGTAAACGAAGTTAAATCAATAAACAGGATAGTCTATGACATAACCACAAAGCCTCCGGCAACGATTGAGTGGGAGTAAATTTAGTTTTTATAGCTTTATTTTTTGGAGGGGGGACTCCGTCCTTTTAGTAGTTAGTTGTTAGAAGTTAGACGTTAGAAAAAGCGCCCTACCTTAATAAAAAAAGACTTTCCGCTGATGAAGTCATTAAGGCAAGCAATAGAAAAAGACCTGCTTTTCGTCGTAAAATTGGAGTGGTGAGCACCAAGGCGAAAAGCAGGTCATATTTTTGCAGCCGTTAGCCGCCGAGCAGGCAATTTGCGATTTCAGTTTTTGCGTAAGCAAATTGCCGTTGCCCTTTTAGTTGTTAGATGTTAGACGTTAGATGTTAGATAATGGTAAATTAAAATAAGACCTTTAATGTAAAAATATCCAAATCTAATTTCTAACCTCTAATCTCTAACTTCTAAATAAGTAGGCAGGGGGGTTATAAAAATTTATTATCTTTAAAAATCAAGAGGGGGGGATGGAATCCCCCCTCTAAAAAAGTACAAGAACAAAAACTAACTACCAACAACTATTAGCTCATTAGCGCGCAGATTTCATTTGAAAACTCTGCGGGGTTTTCAATAGGCATCCCTGCAATCAGCATTGCCTGGTCATAAAGCAGCGCCGAATACTTTTTAAGCTTTTCCTTATCGGAATCATAAAGCTTTTTAAGCGTTTCAAAAATCGGGTGGGAGGGATTTATTTCAAGAATCCTTTCCGCCTTTGCTTTTTCCTCGCCCGGCATGGTGTTCAAAACCTTTTCCATTTCAAGCGAAATCATTCCCCCGCTTGCAAGGCATACCGGATGAGTCTTAAGCCTTTGCGAAAGCCTTACTTCCTTTACTTTTCCGCCAAGGGCCTCTTTCATAAAATCAAAAAGTCCGTGGTTTTCTTCGTTTTGCTTTTTGATTTCCTCATTCTCGGTATTTTCATCAAGGCCCAAATCATTATCGGTGACGGATTTGAACGGCTTTTCCTTGTACTGCATGAGCATCCTTATGGCGAACTCATCCACATTGTCGGTAAAGTAGAGGATTTCATAGCCCTTTTCCTTTAAAAGCTCGGTTTGGGGCATGCTTTCAATGCGTGAAATGCTTTCGCCGCAGGCATAATAAATATACTTTTGTCCTTCTTTCATCCTGTCGGCATATTCTTCAAGGGTGACAAGCTTTTTCTCGCTTGACGAATAAAAGAGCAAAAGGTCGGAGAGGAGGTCCTTTGCCGCGCCATAATCATTATAAACGCCGAATTTAAGCTGAACGCCAAAGCTCTTATAAAATTTCTCGTATTTTTCCCTTTCGTTTTTAAGCATTCTGGAAAGCTCGTTTTTGATGTTCTTTTCAATGCTCTTGGCAATGATTTTAAGCTGCCTGTCGTGCTGGAGCATTTCCCTGGAAATGTTGAGCGAAAGGTCCTCCGAATCCACAAGTCCTTTTACAAAGCTGAAATGGTCGGGGAGCAAATCCGCACACTTGTCCATAATCATCACGCCGGACGAAAAAAGCTGCAAGCCCTTTTCATAATCCCTTGTGTAATAATCAAACGGCGGTCTTTCGGGGATAAAAAGCAGAGCATTATAGGTTGCCGTACCCTCCGCTCTTGTATGGATATGCGCTATCGGAGGAGTAAAATCATAAAACTTTTCCTGATAGAACTTAGTGTATTCCTCTTCGGTGATTTCATTTTTGTTCTTTTTCCAAAGCGGAACCATGCTGTTGAGTGTAACCGTTTCGGTATAGCTTTCATAAGCGCTTTCGCCCTCATCGGGTTTTGAGCCATCTTTAAGCCTTTGCCTTTGCATATCCATCTTAATGGGATATCTTATATAATCGGAATACTTCTTTACAAGGGATTGTATCCTGTACTGGTCAAGGAATTCATCGTAATTTTCCTCTTCTGTGCTTTCCTTGATTTTAAGGATTATTTCAGTTCCATGGGACTGCTTTTCGCAGGTATCTATCGTATATCCGTCCACGCCCTCGGACTGCCATACATACGCTTCCGTTCCGCCGTATGGCTTTGTTTTTACCGTAACAAGGCTGCTCACCATAAATGCGGAATAAAATCCCACGCCGAACTGGCCTATAATATCAATTCCGTCTTTAAGCTCATTTTCCTTTTTAAACGCAAGGGAGCCGCTTTTTGCGATAATTCCCAGATTGTTTTCAAGCTCATCCTTTGTCATGCCTATTCCGTTATCGGAAATTTTTATTGTGCGGTTTTGCTTGTCAAGGGAAAGCTTTATTTCAAAATCATCCCTGTTAAGGCCCTCTGCGCCGCCTGTAAGCGATTTATAATACAGCTTGTCTATTGCGTCGCTGGCATTTGAAATAAGTTCCCTTAAAAATATCTCCTTATGTGTGTAAATTGAATGAATCATAAGTTCAAGCAATCGCTGTGACTCAGCTTTAAACTGTTTTGTCTCCATTTCAACACACCTCTCAATCCATAATTTTAGCACTCGCATATTTTGAGTGCTAAGAGAATTATATTCCAAACTTTCTTTAAAATCAAGAGGGGCAAAAGATAGTATTTAATTTTTTTACATTTTTTTAATCTTTTAGTAGTTAGTTTTTTAGAAGTTAGAGATTAGAGGTTAGAAGTTAGAATAAAAAGTACCCCAGCCTTAATAAGAAAGGCTTTCCGCTAATAAAGTCATTAAGGCAAACAAAATAAAAAGACCTGCTTTTCGTCGTAAAATTGGAGTGGTGAGCACCGAGGCGAAAAGCAGGTCATATTTTTGCAGCCGTAATTCGCCGAGCAGGGCACAAACGAATGTGCAGTGCCCGTTGCCGGCGGGTAGGCGGATTAAGACGCATGAAAGCCCCGCAGGGCGGCGTCTTTTGCCTACTTTTCTTCGCTGGTGAAGAAAAGTAGGCAGGGGGGTAAAAAAATTTGATTATCTTTAAAAATTAAGAGGGGGGACGGAGTCCACCCCACTTAAAAAGTAAAAGAACAAAAACTAACGTCTAACTTCTAACAACTAACTACTAAAAGGATAGCGTCCTCCTTCTTAATAGTTATTAGAAAACAGTAGATAGCCATAAACTAAATATCCATTAAATGCCTTCTATAGCGTTTAGGAATATTTATTCCTACCGGCATCCCTATTTCAAGCAGAGCCGATGAAATCACATTGAATCCATCCTTGTAAAATTCGCTTATACGCCGTGTTTTGTCAAAAATATTTTTATAGTCCGGAGGGCAGATAAACGTCCAGTCTGCTCCGTCATCATCCAAAACTATGCGGAAATATTTATCTATATCCGAACTGCTGAATCCCACTTTTGCAAGCAGTATATGATGCTCCACGGCCTCGTCAACATGGCTTATCAGCATTGTCCCGCCGTCAAACGATATAAGGGCAAGAAGCGGCTCATGGCTGCGGATAGCTTCGTCCACCGCCTGTGCAGATGGATATTTGATAATATTCATAAAAGCCTCCTTAGGATTTTAAATTCCTTTCCCTTTCCTCAAGCTCTGCAAGCGTCGGAAAACGGTATTTTTTAGGCTCAGGAGATGGCGAAATCGGTTCTGTTTTGGGAATTTCCGCAGGGCGCGGGTTTGATTCCACCGCCGCCAAGGATTGCTTTGCTTTTTGCTTCAGCTCACCGTACATTTTTTCCGAATAATCAAGGAATCCCTCCAAATCCTCGGCCGACGAATAGCCGTTTTGGATGTTTTGAATCATGTTGTTCAAATACTGGTTCCATTCGCCGAATTCCGCCTCGCTGAAATAATCCCCCACGCGTGCTTCAAGCTTTTCGCGGATTTTTTTGCACCTTTCATCCATTTCCTCGAGGATTGGGGACTTCTTTTCCTCAGCCCTTTGCGCATCAGCCTGCTCCCGGCAGGTAAGGCCGGAGGCGTTCACACGGTTGCAGAATCTTCCCTTGTATCCCGATTCAACAATAAAATATTTGCCGCAGTTTTCGCATTTTTGCAGAAAAATCCCATTTTCAAGCATTTTATCTATTTCAAGGTCTATTGCAGCCTTAAAGCTTTCAGGCATATAAACCTCTTGCGAAAGGGACGAAAAAACCTCCGCCGCAGCAGCAAGTTCAGGTTCCTCCGGACGGGAAAGATTTTTTATATATGAAAAGGCGTTAAGGGCAATCTGGTCCTTCATGCAATCGGTTATGCGATTATAGGCAGGCTCGTCGGCTGAATCTATTGCCTCGGAAATACGCTTTAAAATCCCCTTTGAAACCCTGCTTATCATGAATGGCGCATCCGGCAAAAGCGACGGTGAGGAGCGCTTGGCACATGGCAGTTCCGATGACGGAAATCCAAGTTCCTTTGCGGCAACGGAAAAGGCAAGGTCGAAATACCCCTTCCTTGCATGATAAACATGCTCCTTTACAGGCTCTCCGTCAAAAATAAACGCAAGTTTTCTCCTTGCATACTCTTGCACCCGCATAAGATTTGCCCATTCATTTATGGCGCGGTTGGTCTTATACTCCGAAATCCTATGAAAAATTGCCTTTTCATAACCGTTTTTAGGGGAGATGCACCTTGCCCAAAGCTCTTCAAGCCCCATGTTTTCGCTGCGGCAGATGTACTCTATTATGCAGTCAAGCACTATCTCATCAAATTCGGTATTTGCTCCCGCTTCATAATAAGGATGGCATTTTAAAATCAAATTTCTTATCACATAAAACTGGCTTGGAATTACCCGGCCGGTATTTCTTAAATCCCGCCCAAGCTCCATGCACTGTTCCCAAAAATAAGTAAAGTCATATTCGACAAAACTTATTATGGTTTTGGCAAGCTCCAGTTTATAGAAATTGTTGTTGTTTTTTGCGACAAAAACGATGCTGTTCATAATCCTCAAGCCTTTCCGCCGCTGCTTTATTATAATGTAAAATCTTAACCTTTTTATTATTCTGAAACCGCTGTGGTTTCGGAAACACTTGCCGCTGTTTCGGCGCTTGTCTGGGCGGGAGCGTTTATTCCCATGGCGGAAAGCTGGGTTTTTATAGATTCTATTTCTTTTGCAATCAGCCTTGCCGTCGGACGCTCAAAACAGGTGTTGTCAACGCTTACCACCTTGCCGCCTGAAATTGCTTCAAGGCCGGAAATCTCCTGCGGAAGATTTATCGCTGTAAGCGGGGACGCAATGAAAATCATCTTCGGGTTGCTTGAAATCAGCTCCTCGGCGGTGATATTGTATTTTTGGCTCCCCTTTGCCACGTTTTCGCCAAAGCGTGAAAGCACATCCCCGGACAGCGTATCCCCGGTTGAAACCGCAAGGTCCGCAGTCATTATGTATGCAAAGCTCCCCACATCCGGCAAATTTTCAAGCGCCGCGGAAAGCGGCTCAAATGCCTTGTCTGCCGCCTCGGCGAACTTTGACTCTCCTCCGAAAAGCGCGGCAAACTGCTTATAGCAGTCATAAAGCCCGTCAACGCTGTTTGGAGTTTCTGTTATCAAAACCCTTATCCCCGCATTTTCAAGCTTTGAAATATCTTTTTTGGCAATAGGGCTTTGTGAAACCAAAAGCTCCGGAGAAAGCTTTATTATTGTTTCAATATCGGGATTTGCAGAGCTTCCCGCATCCGGCAGGGACTTTATCTCCTCAGGATAATCGCAGTACGAGCTCCGTCCTATGATTTTTGAGGAATATCCCAAATCGCAGATTATTTCAGTGAGCGCAGGCGAAAGGGATACTACCTTTTCCGGCGCTTTTTCAAATTCAAGCTGGCCCACGGCAACAGGGTAATCCTTTATTTCTTCAGAAGAAACCTCCGGTTCCGTGCCGATTGTCCGGCAGGAGCAAAGGCTTATTGAAAGCACTATGGCAAAAACAGCAAACAAAAACTTTTTCAAGGCAATCCTCCGCAAAAATAATTTGTCATATCAATTTTACATTATATCCTTTAAAAAATCAAATAAAAATATATCCAAAACACAGCCCGCAAATTAGCACATAAACGTCAAAAATTACAAAGCTGCTTTTGTGGGATTTATCCTATAAAAATACAAAAATCATGTAACATCCTGATTTTTGTATTTTTTTATTTTTTCCGCATACTGGCTTGGAGAAATGCCTTTTGCCTTTTTAAAAGCCTTTGAAAAATACAGACTGTTTTCAAAGCCGACGGAATTTGCTATTGCGCCGACGGAAAGGCTGGAATTTTCCAGCAGCATGCAGGCCTGCTTGATTCTTAAATCCGTAAGGTAGCGCTTTGGGGATATCCCGAAATTCTCCATAAACACCCGATAAAGATGGCTGCGGCTTATTTTTGCATAATCCGCCGCATCCTCAACGCTTATGGGATTGGAATAATTGTATGCAAAATATTCGGTGGCCTTTTTTGCATAGTAAAGCCCCTGATTTTCGGGACTTTCGCCTTTTTTGGATTTTTCAATTATCAGTCCCAGGGCGATGTAAAGCTTTCCCGTCATCCTTGCTATGTCGGCATTGCTTTGCCCGCGCGAATTATAGATATCAAGCAGCGCATTTTTAAGCGCGTCGCCGAAATCTATCCGGATAACTGGATTTTCTTTTGAAAAATCGGTAAGTCCCAAAAGCAATTTTGCATCCCCGCCGGAAAATCCAACCCAGTAATATTCCCACGGTTCAGTTTCATCGGCGTAATAAAAAACCTCGGCAAACGGGTACACTATAAAAGTATCGCCTGCTTTTATTTCAAAAAGCGCTCCATTTTGCCGATAATATCCTTTTCCGGAAATGACATGGTGAATCAGGTAATGGTCCCTGACTCCGGGGCCCCACTGGTGCAGGGGATTGCAGCGCTGAAATCCCACATTGTAAACCGCAAGCGAGACGGTTTCCCTTTTGCTTGTTTTGTAGGAATGCTTGAAAAGCTCGTCCAATTAAATCATCTCCTGTCCAGAGTATAGCATATGTCCTTCCGCTTTGCAACAAAATTGCATATAGCTGAAACATCCGGGCATTGAAAAAAGGAAAGTTTTGATGTAAACTGTAATAAAGAAAATCAAAGGGGGAAATTTTATGCCTTTTGCAGAAGCTTTGAAACAAAAAATCCGCTCCGGAGCATATGAAAAAACGCTTGCGGCGCTTTATCCCGACGGGGATTTGAATTTTTACGGCGATAGATTTTGTAAAGCAATCGATTCTTTTGCGGAAATTTTCGGCGAAAGGGATGGCATTTGCCTTTTCAGCGCGCCGGGCAGAACTGAAATCGGCGGAAACCATACCGACCACCAGCACGGCCATGTGCTCGCGGCAAGCGTAAATCTTGACGTAATTGCAGTTGCCGCTTTAAATGGCAGCAATCTTATAAGAATCAAATCCGAAGGCTATGAAATGGACACCATTGACATAAGGGACCTTTCGGTAAAGGCGGAGGAATACAACCACGCCGCGGCTCTTATAAGAGGAATTGCGTCAAAAATACATGAGATGGGCTATGAACTGAAAGGCTTTGACGCATACACAACGTCAAACGTGCTCAGCGGTTCCGGACTTTCGTCATCGGCGGCATTTGAGGTGCTTGTGGGCAACATGGTAAATTCCTTCTGCTGCGGGGGAAAAATTTCTCCGGTTGAAATTGCTAAAATCGGACAGTACGCTGAAAATGTGTTCTTCGGCAAGCCATGCGGACTTATGGACCAAATGGCGTCGTCAGTCGGCGGGATTGTAACGATTGACTTTAAGGACACTTCGGCTCCCGTTGTGGAAAAAGTTGACTTCGACTTTGAAAAGAGCGGCTTTGCGCTTTGCATTATAGACAGCGGAGCCGACCATGCAGACCTCACTGATGAATATGCTTCTATTCCCAAGGAAATGAAATCGGCGGCAAAAGTTTTCGGCAAGGACTTTTTAAGGGATGTTCCAAAGGATGAATTTTATTCAAAAATTGCGGATGTCCGCAAGGCGGCAGGAGATAGGGCTGTTTTAAGGGCAATTCATTTCTTTGACGACGATGCAAGGGTTTTAAAGCAAGTGGATGCAATAAAGCATGGAGATTTCGGAGGGTTTTTAAATCTTGTGACCGAATCCGGACGTTCATCGTTTATGTACCTGCAAAATATCTTTTCAACAAAAACTCCCGGACAGCAGGATATGTCGGTGCTGCTTGCGCTTTGCGAAAAGCTGCTTTCCGGAAAGGGAGCATGGAGGGTTCACGGCGGCGGCTTTGCCGGAACGGTTCAGGCTTTTGTTCCGCGCGATATGCTTGATGAATTCAAGGCATCCATTGAAGCCGTTTTCGGCAAGGGCAAGTGCCATGTGCTTTCAATAAGGGCAGTTGGCGGAATTAAGCTTCCGGATTAATATCAAAAAGCTTTATTTTGAAGGGGTAATGCCCCTTCAAAAATAAAGCAAAATACTAACTGCTAACAACTATATTGCTAACCACTAAAAGGAGATTTTTACTATGGCTGAACTTAGATGGCATCCTCTTACAAAAGATTGGGTTATGATAGCTTCCCACCGCCAAGGCAGGCCGCAAATGCCAAAGGACTGGTGTCCTTTCTGCCCCGGTTCTGGAAAAGTCCCTGACCATTTTGAGGTTTATGAATATGACAACGACTTTCCAGCGCTTTCACTTACTCCGCCTGAGCCGGACGATGTTGCGACTGATTTCTTTAAAACCGCTCCTGCATACGGAAAATGCGAGGTTATCCTTTATTCCCCCGACCACGTTATAACCGTTCCCGAACTTCCCGCGGAGCATCTTAAAAAACTTGTTGACCTCTGGTGCGAAAGATTTGAAAAAATAAGCTCCGACGAAAAAATAAAATATGTTTTCATTTTTGAAAACAGGGGCGAGGCTGTGGGCGTTACAATGCCGCACCCGCACGGCCAGATTTACGGCTACTCATTCATCCCCAAAAAGCTCATGCTTGAAACCTCCTCCGCAAAGGAATATTTGGAGCAGACCGGAAAATGCCTTTTCTGCGATATGCTTAAAAACGAGCTTGACGAAAAGAAAAGAATTATCTTCTCAAATGAACATTTTACTGTTTTCCTCCCGTTTTTCTGCGAATATCCTTATGGCGTTTACATCATGGCAAACAGGCATGTGCAGAACATAACCGGCCTTACCGAAGAGGAAAAATTTTCGCTTGCAAAGACAATAAAGGAAACTGCCGGCACTCTTGACAGCCTTTTCGACATGAAGTTCCCGTATATGATGTGCATGCACAACGCGCCAGTAAACAGCGGGGATTATAGCCGCGATTTCCACTTCCATATTGAATTCTTCCCGCCAATGCGTTCGGCGGACAAGATAAAATTCAACGCTTCCAGCGAAACGGGAGCATGGGCACATTGCAATCCAACCTGTCCGGAAGAAAAAGCGGAGGAATTAAGGGCCGCTTACAGTAAATTCTTAAACAGCCAAAAATAAGGAGGAATTAACCATGGGAGCCGTTCTTGTCACCGGCGGAGCCGGATTTATCGGAAGCCACACCTGCGTGGAGCTTTTGGATGCGGGCTATGAAATAATCGTGATGGACAATTTTGCAAATTCCAAGCCCGAAAGCCTTAACAGAATTAAAAAAATCACCAGCAAGGATTTTAAATTCTACCAGACCGATATGCTTGATTTTGACGGGATGGCAAAAATCTTTTCCGAAAACAAAATTGATGCAGTAATCCACTTTGCCGGCCTTAAAGCCGTAGGGGAAAGCGTTTCAAAGCCGCTTGAGTACTACCACAACAATATCGCCGGAACGCTTGAGCTTTTGAGGGCAATGAGGCAATACGGCTGCAAGAAGATTGTCTTTTCCTCATCAGCAACGGTTTACGGAATGAACAATCCCGTGCCGTACAAAGAGGATTATCCGACCTCGGCGACAAATCCTTACGGATACACAAAAGTAATGATTGAGCAGATTTTAAAGGACATATGCCACGCCGACAAGGAGTGGAGCGCGGTTCTGTTAAGGTATTTCAATCCCATAGGCGCGCACAGCAGCGGCCTTATCGGAGAGGACCCCAACGGAATCCCGAACAACCTTTTTCCGTACATTGCACAGGTGGCAACAGGAAAGCTTCCCAAGCTGAATGTTTACGGCAACGATTATCCAACGCCTGATGGAACGGGAGTAAGGGACTACATCCATGTTGTTGACCTTGCAAAAGGACATCTTTGCGCGCTTGATTATGCCATGAAGCATTCCGGAGCGGAGGCGGTAAACCTCGGCACAGGAAAAGGCTCCAGCGTGCTTGAAGTTGTTGCCGCGTTTGAAAAGGCATGCGGAAAGGCAATCCCGAAAGAATTTGCTCCGCGCCGCGCCGGCGACATTGCAACCTGCTATGCGGATACATCCAAGGCAAAAGAGCTTTTCGGATGGAGCGCAAAATACAATCTTGACCAAATGTGCGCCGATGGCTGGAATTTTACAAAGAACAATCCTAACGGACTATAAAAACTGATAAGGCTTTTTTAGTTTGCATACTTTTACTTTTTCAGTGGGGGGACTCCGTCCTTTTAGTAGTTAGTTGTTAGAAGTTAGACGTTAGAAAAAGCACCCTACCTTTATAAGAAAAAACTTTCCACTGATGAAGTTATTAAGGCAAGCAAAATAAAAGACCTGCTTTTCGTAGTAAAATTGGAGTAGTGAGCACCAAGGCGAAAAGCAGGTCATATTTTTGTAGCCGTCATTCGCCTGGCAGGCAATTTGCGATTTCAGTTTTTGCGTAAGCAAATTGCCGTTGCCGGCGAATAGGCGGATGAAGACGCAAAAAATAGGCATTTTTTGCTTCCTTTTTGTTGCCGGACAAAAAGGAAGCAGGGGGGATTCAAAAACATAAATATATTTTAAAAATAAGAAGGGGGGACGGAGTCCCACCTCTTAAAAAGTAAAAGAACAAAAACTAACGTCTAACTTCTAACAACTAACTACTAAAAGGACGGAGTCCCACCTCTTAAAAAGTAAAAGAACAAAAACTAACCTCTAACGACTAATAACTATCTTGCTAACAACTAAACGGTTTTAAAAAGATTTCAAAATAAAACCTGTCATCATTAAGCCTGTATTTTTCAATTAATTCCGGGCCGCAGATGCAGGAGCCGACTCCGCTGATTTTATAATCAAGGCAAAGCACGTTGAACGGGCTTTCGGAAAGCTCAAAATTGTGCCTTTTGGATGAAAGCTCCTCCTGCGTGTAAGGCGATGCCGAAAAGCTGAATTTTTGAGATTCATTAAAGGCAATCAAGCCAAAATCCGCCGATGAAAGCATTGTATAGGTACATTCGCCATGACTTCCGTTTTCCTGCGGGCGGATGTAATCCTCATGCATTGCCTTGACCGTTGAAAGGAACATATCCACATAGCTTGAACGCCTCTTGTCGGGATAGTTGTCGCCGGGGCCAAGTCCGAAATACTCCACATTTTCCATTGCTTTGGGCAGGAAAAGCCTTAACCCGAACCTCGGCAGATATGGGAATTTTTTGTCCTTTTCGACATTAAACGCTCCCTTTATTGTGCCGTCCGGGAAAATTGTCCATACGGCGTCAATTTCAAGGAAAGGCTGCTTGAAAAGAGCCATCATTTTGACTTTTGAGCTTATGACCGCACACTCGCCATCGAAAGAAAGCACGGTTTCGTATGCCCTTGAAGATGCCCTGTCATAACCTGCATTCTGCCATTCGTGCAGCATTCTGAAATCATTATCGGTCGGAGCACGCCATATGTTGTACTCCATTGCCTTTTTAAGCATTTCGGTATTTTTAAACGAAAGCCCCTCAAATGCACCAATCCATTTGTTATAAGTGTATTTAAATCCCGCAGAGGAAATCACAAGGAACTTGTCGTCCTCTTTAACGGAAAATTTGCCGAAATTTTCACCGGACAATGCGATAAGCTCCCTTAACCTGCCGTTAAAATTTTTCTCCGCAGGGATTTTTATTTGCTCAAAGCCAAGAGAATATCCCTTGCTTGCAAAAAACGTATCCTTTTTCAATAAAAAGTCAAATTTAAGGAAACATTCCCCGCCGGCCGGAGCAGGAGGCGATATTTTAACGATTCCTTTACCATGCGGAGCAATATCCAAATCCTTAATTTTGCCGGAGCATACAAGCCTGCCGTCGCATTTTGCCTCGTAATAAATGTACAGCAAATCCCCTGCATTTGTAAAATCCAGCATGTTTTCAAATACAAATTCGCCTTTTTGCAAATCAAATTCCGCAAGCCTTAACGGGCGAAGCACGTTTTTGTATTCAATAAGTCCTGAATGGGGTCTTCTGTCAGGATAAACAAGCCCGTCAACGCAGAAATTTCCGTCATGCGGAAATTCTCCGAAATCTCCGCCGTAAAAATATTTGTCCTTTCCGTCGGCGGTTTTTCCCATGTAAACGGCATGGTCGCACCATTCCCAAACAAAGCCTCCGGCCGCATTTTCGTATTTTCTGAAACGCTCCATGTAATCTTCTATGTCTCCGGGACCATTGCCCATGGCATGAACAAATTCGCAGAGCACATACGGCTTCTTGTTTTCGGGATTATTGCAATATGCTTCAAGCTGCTCGACGCTGTCGTACATCCTGCTGTGTACATCAAGCATTGACGTGTCGTTTATGTGGGAGCCCGTCTGATGCGCCTCACCCTCGTAATGAAGCAGCCTTGACGGGTCATATTCCTTGACCCATCTTCCCGCATTTTCAAAATTTATTCCCCAGCCGGATTCGTTGCCAAGCGACCACATGATTACGCAAGGATGATTTTTGTCCCTTATCACGCAGCGCTGAACCCTGTCAAGGATTGTCCCCGCGTACCTGCTGTCTTGCGCAAGCAGGCCGAAGGTGCCTTGCGGGCCGTCATAGCCTCCGCCGTAAATTTCAACGGTGCCGTGGCATTCTATATCGGACTCGCCAATCACATAAAATCCGTATTTGTCGCACATTTCAAGGAATCTCGGAGCATTTGGATAATGGCTTGTACGGATTGCGTTTATATTGTGTCTTTTCATCATTTCAAGGTCATTTCTCATGTGGTCCATATCCACTGCCGGGCCCGTAAAGGGAGAACTGTCGTGGCGGTTTGCGCCTTTAAGCATGATTTTTTGCCCGTTGAAGAGCATTACCCCGTTTTCGACGCGCACTTCCCTAAATCCTATTTTTACGGGTATGGTTTCCCCGGCGCATGAAAGGAGCAATGTATAAAGAAACGGCTGTTCAGCGCTCCAAAGCTTTATATTTTCCAATTCAAAGCTGATTTTTCCGCCGCTTGAACCTCCCAGAAGCATTTCCTTGCCCCACGGGTCCAAAAGGGAAAACTCTACGGGAATATCCTCCCACAAGAATTCAAGGTCAATATCAACCTTTGCCTTTGAATAGTTGTCGGAAAGCTTTTGTTTTACAAAAAAGTCCCTTAGATGCTCCTGCGGGCGGGAAAGTATATATACGTCCCTGAAAATCCCCGAAGTCCTGAATTTATCCTGGTCCTCAAAGTAGCTTCCGTCGCACCATTTCAGCACGAGCACGCAGATTTTATTTTCGCCGCCCCTTACAAAAGCGGAAATGTCAAATTCGCTTGTGCTGTGCGAAACTTGGCTGTATCCCGCAAAATTGCCGTTTATCCAAACATAGAAGCAGGAATCCACGCCTTCAAAATTAAGATAGAATTTCTTGTTTTCAATTTCCGCCGGCAAATAGAAGCTCCTTGCGTAAGCGCCGCAGGGATTTTCATACGGCACATACGGCGGGTCATAAGGGAAAGGATACCTTATATTTGTATATTGGTGCTTATCATAGCCGTGATTTTGCCATACCGACGGCACGGGGATTTTCCCGAATGAGGAAAGGTCGAATCCCTCTTCAAAAAAGCGTTCGGATGCTTCATAGACGCTTTCATAATACTTGAATGCCCATTCGCCGTTAAGCAGTGAAAAGCTTTGGGATTTTTCCCTTTCACCCTCAATTGCGGCCTCCTTTGAATGGTAAGGGATATAGTAAGCCCTGTTGGGCATTGTGTTTACATGGAGTATTTCCGGATATTCAAAAAATTTTTCAACTATCATTTTTTATCTCCCAATAATTTTTTTATAAAATCAATATCTTTTTTTGCGGTTTTCGGGGATATTTCCTCCCTTAAAACGCATATGTCCGGTTTGTTTTGCAAAAGCCAAGAAAATACAGGCTCGAATTTCATAACGCCCTCCCCAAGCAGGCACGGGCGCAGGCTTTCACCGTCCAAAACGGCATCTTTTAAGTGCAGCGCGCAAATTTTTTCTCCAAAAGCCTCAAAGCATTCCTCCCAAAGTTTTTCCTGCCGCGGGATATTTTTCGGCGAAAGCAGATTTACAGGGTCAAAAATTACAAAAAGCCTTTTGCTGTTCACCTCACGAAGCAGTCTGTATGTAAGTTCGGGAGAATTAAGCGTATGCCGGCCCACAGGTTCTATACCTATTGCCGTACCGGTTTTTTCGGCTTCTTCCGCCATCCTCAGCACGCTGTCAAGCAGCAGTGAGTACGCCCGCTCCCTTTCGCTTTCATCATGCGAAAAATTGGTTGTTTCTGTTCCTACAACCCCTGCCCCCACAAGAGAGCAAACTTTCATCGCCCTTGCAAAAATTTCAAGCTGGGCAAGTCTTTCATCCTTATCGGTCAGTGCGGGCTCTATATAGCACCCGAGCACCGGAATTTCTATATTTTTCTCCTCAAAAGCGGACTTTATCTCATGGCAAAGCCCGTCTGAAACGTCAAAATAGCTTCCAACCCCCTCTATTGCCTTTGGAACGGCAAGCTGCGCGGCCAAGATACCGCTTTCAGACAAAATTTCCGCAAGTTTTTTCGGGCTGTGTTTTCCAAAATCGTGTGCTCTTGCTCCTATACGCATAAAAAGCCTCCAATTTTTGATTTTTATTATGCGGGTTTATAAGTGGGAGGACTCCGTCCCCCCATTTTTATTTTTAATTGTACTTATGTTTTTAAGTCCCCCCTGCCTACTTTTCTTCACCAGCGAAGAAAAGTAGGCAAAAGACGCCGCCCTGCGGGGCTTTCATGCGTCTTAATCCGCCTATTCGTCGGCAACGGCAATTTGCTTACGCAAAAACTGAAATCGCAAATTGCCTGCCAGACGAATGACGGCTTGTTTTTGTCGACCTGCTTTTCGCCTTGGTGCTCACCAATCCAATTTTACTACGAAAAGCAGGTCTTTTCATAAATTTGTCTTAATAACCTTATTAGCGGAAAATCTTTTTTTATTAAGACGGGGCTCTTTTTCTAACTTCTAACATCTAATCTCTAACTTCTAAAAAATGATTATTCTATAAAGATATGATAATATCCTTTTGGGGCAAAAATATGTTTGTTTCTTGAAATAGATTATTTACAAAGCATTTATATGCAGCTATACTAAAACCAAGCGCAAAACGAATATCAAATCCGGCGTTTTGCAAAAAACGGGAGGTTTTTATTATGGGCAAAAGAAAAATGGAAAACTTGAAAAGGGGCCTTGTCGGAATGATGACCCCATCCGGAGTTTACTTAAGCTGGAGATTTTTAGCCTCGGACCCCGATGACGTTTCATTTATAATATACCGCAGCGGAGAGAAAATTGCAAGCATTAAAAATTCATCAAATTTCCTTGACAAAAATGGAGAAAGCGACAATACTTATGAAGTTTCGGCAGTAATAAACGGCAAAGAGGGCGAAAGGGAAAGCTTATTCCTGCCCTTGCTTGCGCAAAATGGGGATGCAAACGGAAATTTCATTGAATATGAGCTTTGCCGCCCCTCCCCAAAACCGGCAATAAAATTCAGGAATCCAAGAAAAGACCTTTTTGAGGCAACCGGAAAATATTTTTATATGCCTGTTCCTCTGCACAAAATGAATGAAATGCAAAATGCCGTTAAGGATTTTAAGGCAGGCAAAATTTCAAAAGATGCGTATGACAAAAAGGTGCGGGAGTTTAAAGCTTTCCTTGACTCCTTGGGGCTTGATGAAAAAAGCGGAGAAAACCCGTCTTTAAGGGAGCTTGGATATGACGAGTCCGGCAGAGTGCCTTTCATGATTGATGAAAACGGCGCTTTGATGTACGACATGGGTGAATATTCCCCAAATGACATGACTGTCGGCGACCTTGACGGCGACGGGGAATACGAGCTTGTAGTCAAATGGGACCCGTCAAATTCATCCGACCCAATGTTTTCATGCAGAACCACATCCCCCTGCATAATTGACGCTTATGACATCACAAAAGACGGAATAAGGCTCATGTGGAGGATTGACATGGGCTATAACATAAGGGCAAGCGCGCATGAAACCCAGCTTCTGCTTTATGATTTTGACGGCGACGGCAAAGCCGAGCTCATACTCCGAACCGCTGACGGAACGACCTCCGGAAGCCTTGAAAACGGCAGATACGTTCCAAAATGCTTTGTCGGGGATAAAAATGCGGCAAATGTTGAAGAATGGATAAAAGAAAACAATATTGAGTTTGTGCGCAGGTATACCCCCAAAATCCTCAACGGATTTACAGTTTGCTGGGAGGACCCGCTGTACACCGGTCCAGACGGGGAGGCGGGAATGGACAGCTTCATCACAAGCGGAAAATATTCGGGAAATCCCCTTGACCAGACTTGGTGCAAGGTGTACCGCCTTGGACTTACCTGCGGTGCGGGAGATGAGTACATAACCGCATTTGACGGTGAAACCGGAAAAATCATTGACAGCGTGCCGTATCCGTTTGCGATACGAGATGAAATGTGGGGGATAAATCCCATCTGCCGCCGCGGCGCGACGTGCATAGACAAAATAAAGGAGCTTGATGCAATAAAATCCAAAGACGACTCATCCTATGTTCCGCAAAGCTTTTGGACAAATCCCGAAAATGAAATCGGCAACAATTATATCATGTTTGGTGATTCCACAGGAAACCGCGCAAGCCGTTTCCTTGGGGCGGTGGCTTGTCTTGACGGAGAAAACCCCTGCGCCGTAATATGCCGCGGATACTATGCAAGAACCACCCTTGCCGCATACAGGCTTGAAAAGGGAAGCAGAAAGCTTGTCTTTGATAGTGTATTTGATTCCTCCGAATTCAAAAACCACTCCGATTATGAATGCAGGGGCAACCATAATCTTGCCGTCGGGGATGCGGATAAAGACGGAAGAGATGAAATCCACTACGGCTCCATTGCATTTTGGAAAGAAAATCCTCACGGCAGCGAAATAAACTGCAAATATATAGTTGGAATGGCTCTGCCGGAAGGAGAACATCCGCAAAAAAACATCCCGCTTGACCCAAAGGCAGGGATAAATCCGGACGGAAGCATAAAAGCCGGCTACAAATTCACTTATTTTTGGCATGGTGATGCAATACATCTGCTGCCAAAGGACAAAAGCAATGCCCTTGTGCTCTTTACTCCGCATGAGGACAGCGGCGATGCCGAAAGGGGATGGGCGCCGTCAATGCATGCACATGATGCCGCAACAGGGGAAGTGCTTGCGGCATCCTTCCGCTTCGGCGACCAAGGCAGGGCGGTTGCGGGAAACGTAAATCCCGCCGCTCCGGACAGGATAGTATATACGGGGAATATTTCAATCGACTCCAAAACAGGAGAGCAGGTTCAAATAGGTGCGGGAGTGAACGGGCTTATATACTGGACATCTTCGCTTGTGCGGCAAATCATAAATGGGGAGATTTCCCAAATAAATGCTTTTGGGGAAACGGAAGCGGTGATGAGTTTTGACGGATGCTTTACAATAAACGGCACAAAGAAAAACCCCTGCCTGCAAGCCGACCTTTTTGGCGACTGGCGGGAAGAGGTCATAATGAAAGCCTCCGACAGCTCGATAAGGATTTACACCACCAATATGCCCTCCGAATACAAAATCCGCACGCTTATGCAGGATTCGCATTACAGGCTTGGAGTGGCAAACGAAAACATCTGCTACAATCAGCCGCCTCACGTTGGATTTTTCATGGGTTATGAGCAGGCTGACGGGGAAATAAAAGTCATTCCCGGCACTTCAAAAGCTTCCGCAGGAAGCATTATCCCTCCGGGAAAAGAAATTTTTTAGTGGTTAGTTTATAGTTGTTAGTTTTTGTAGTTTTACTTTTTTAGAGGGGGGATTCCATCCCCCCTTCTTATATTTTTAAATATATTTATGTTTTTGAATCCCCCCTGCTTCCTTTTTGTCCGGCAACAAAAAGGAAGCAAAAAATGCCTAATTTATACGTCTACATCCGCCTATTCATTTAGAAGTTAGAGATTAGAGATTAGAAATTAGAATTAGCTATTTTTGTCATTAAAGGTCTTATTTTGATTTGCCAGCATCTAACATCTAACTTCTAACGTCTAACATCTAAATGGCAAAGCTCGGCTGCTTTTTTTGAAGATGCCACGTCTTACCAAGTTAAAGACAAAAAAAGAATAGCACTTACGAACCTCGGAAAGCAACTTATTTTACTTAATAAGAAAAGGCTTTCCGCTAAATAAAGTTGTTAAGGCAAGCAATAGAAAAAGACCTGCTTTTCGTAGTAAAATTGGAGTAGTGAGCACCAAGGCGAAAAGCTTGCCGGCGGGTAGGCGGACGAGGACGCATGAAAGCCCCGCAGGGCGGCGTCTTTTGCCTACTTTTCTTCGCTGGTGAAGAAAAGTAGGCAGGGGGGATTCAAAAACATAAGTATATTTTAAAAATTAAGAAGGGGGGACGGAGTCCCCCCATTCTTAGTAGTTAGTTATCAAAAAACAATAATTAGTCGTTCATTTCCTTGTTCCAGCTGTAAAGCTTTCTGAGCTCTGCGCCAACCGCTTCAAGCTGATGTTCCTTGCTCTGCGCCCTGCAAGCGTTGAAATGCGGACGTCCGCACTGGTTTTCAAGAATCCACTTGCGTGCGAATGTTCCATCCTGAATTTCTGCAAGAACCTTCTTCATTTCCTTTTTGGTTTCTTCGGTGATTATCCTCTTTCCGGTTTCGTAATCGCCAAATTCAGCGGTGTCGGAAATGGAGTATCTCATCCTCTGGAATCCGCCCTGATAAATAAGGTCTACAATGAGCTTCATTTCGTGGATGCACTCAAAGTAAGCGTTCTGCGGGTCATAGCCGGCCTCAACAAGAGTTTCAAAGCCTGCCTTCATGAGAGCTGTAACGCCTCCGCAAAGAACTGCCTGCTCGCCGAAAAGGTCGGTTTCGGTTTCGCACTTGAATGTGGTCATGAGCACGCCCGCTCTTGCTCCGCCGATTCCTGCGGCATATGCAAGTCCTGTTTCAAGCGCCTTTCCGGTTGCATCCTGATGAACTGCAACAAGACAGGGAACGCCCTTGCCCTCAACGTATTCGGAACGAACCGTATGTCCGGGGCCCTTAGGAGCAATCATGATTACGTCAACGTCCGCAGGGGGAACTATGCAGCCGTAGTGGATGTTGAATCCGTGAGCAAAAGCAAGTGTCTTGCCTGCTTTGAGGTTTGGCTTTATGCTTTCCTCGTAAAGCTTTGCCTGCTTCTCATCGTTTATAAGAATCATTATAAGGTCAGCAGCCTTAGCAGCATCTGCAGCGGTCATAACCTTAAGTCCTGCCGCTTCGGCTCTTGCCCAGCTCTTGCTGCCTTCGTAAAGGCCTACGATTACATTTACTCCGCTGTCGTGAAGATTGAGCGCATGGGCATGTCCCTGGCTTCCGTAACCTATGATGGCAACTGTTTTGCCGTCAAGTTTTGATAAGTCGCAGTCCTGCTGATAATAGATTTTCGCCATTTTAAATTTTCCTCCTCGCCCGTTCGGGCAAAATTTTGATGTATAATTAAGACACGCGGGTTTTCCGCGCATTTTCATTGTACGCTTACCTTTTTATCGCATCCGCTCCGCGCTGCAGGGCAATGGTTCCTGTGCGGACCATTTCCTTTATGCCGTATGGCTTTATAAGCGCCTCAAAATTTGCAAGCTTTTCGGTTCTGTCTGAAATTTCAAGCGTGATGGTGGATGTGGTTATGTCCACAACCTTTGCGCCGGTAATTTCGGCAATAGTCATTATTTCGGAACGCTTTTCGGCGGGCGCGTTTATTTTCACAAGCAAAAGCTCCCTTGAAATAAGCTCTTCTTGGGGGATTGTCCTTACTCTGATTACATCGACAAGCTTGTTGAGCTGTTTTTCAAGCTGTTCCACCATATAATCATCGCCATCGGCAACAAGAGTCACCCTTGAAACCGACGGGTCGTCGGTAACTCCCACAGCAAGGCTGTCTATGTTAAAGCCCCTGCGTGAAAAAAGCCCCGATATCCTTGAAAGCACTCCGGCATGGTTTTCCACAAGTATGGAGATGGTATGCTTCATATCCAAATTCCTTTCTTTATTTAAAGCGTTTTTTCATCCGGCGAAACCCTGCACTCCACAAGGTACGGCCCCTTTGCCAAGACAAGCCGTTCTATCGCCCCGTCAATCTCATCATCCGACGAAACCCTTTCGCATTCTATTCCATAAGCTCCGGCAAGCTTTATGAAATCTGGGCTTCCGTCAAGGAAAACAGCGGTAGTGTTGCCGCCATAAGAATTTTTTTGCAGCTCGTGAACCATTCCAAGCCGATTGTTTGCCATAATTACGATTTTAAGCGGGATATTATGCTGGCAAATGGTAGCAAGCTCCATCATCTGCATTTGGAACGAACCGTCGCCGCAGATTGCAACCACAGGGGTATCCGGTGATGCAAGCTTTGCTCCCACCGCACATGGAATTGAATATCCCATTGTGCCCATTCCTCCGCTGGTCAGAAATCTTCCGCCCTTCATGCAAAAGAAGTTGCACGTCCAGATTTGATTCTGTCCGACGTCCGCAACACATATGGTATCGTCAGGCATTCTTTCGGCGAGCCTTGAAACAAAGCGCTTCGGATTTATAACTCCGCCCTCCCTTTTTTCAAAAGAAGGCGCCGTTTTAAAGGAAAGCAGTTCGCTTATCCATTCGCCATGCCTTAACTCCGGCAGAATTTCAAGCATCTGGTTTAAAATCAGCTTTGCATCGCCTACAATGGGGATGTCCACCTTTACGTTTTTGCCGATTTCGGCGGGGTCTATGTCAATGTGTATGATTTTTGCGTTTTCTTCAAGGAAACTTGGCGACCTCACTGCCCTGTCGCCAACCCTTGCGCCTATAAGGATTATAAGGTCGCATTTGTTTACCGCAAGGTTTGCGCTCTTAACTCCGTGCATCCCTATCATGCCCATGTTCAGCGGATGGGAGCCGGGGATGCAGCTTATTCCCATCATTGTCGTTACAACAGGAATATCCGCCTTTACAGCAAGCTCAAGCACCTCATTGCAGGCGTTTGCGGAGAAAACTCCCCCGCCGGCGCATATAACGGGCTTCTTTGCTGAAACAACAGCCTCCGCCGCGCGCTTTACCTGCAAAGCATTTCCCTTTGAGGATGGCTTGTAGGCACGCATTTCAATACTTTCCGGATATTCAAAATCTATATCAACATTTTGTATATCAACAGGCACATCAATAAGCACCGGGCCTTTTCTGCCGGTTCCGGCAAGATAAAAGGCTTCTTTAAAAATCCGCGGGATTGCAGATGCATCTTTAACAAGATAGCTGTGCTTTACAAAAGGTTCAGCCGCACCGGTTATGTCGGCTTCCTGGAAAACATCCCTGCCAATCTGGTCAGAACTGACCTGACCGGTTATAACCACCATTGGAACAGAATCCATATAAGCGGTTGCGATTGCGGTTATGAGGTTTGTCGCTCCGGGGCCGGATGTCGCTATACAGACTGCGGGACGGTTTGTAACTCTTGCATAGCCGTTTGCGGCATGTCCTGCATTTTGTTCGTGCCTTACAAGTATATGCCTTATTCCGCTTTCGCTCAAAGCGTCATAAAAGGGGCATATTGCAGCTCCGGGATAACCAAAGACGACTTTTATCCCCTCTTGTTCAAGGCATTTTACCATTGCTTGTGCGGCTTTCATTATCCCTTCACTCCCTTTTTCAAAAAAATGTGTATATTTTTACGGTATATACTATTTCATTATACCCTCATGCCACTGAAACGTCAAGAGCGAAAAACTGCAAATTCTCTAAAAAAACTGTTTAATTGCCGGCAGCGGGACTGGCAAGCAATAAAAATTTGCAAAAAATAAAATTACCCCTTTACAAACAAATAAAGTTGTGATAAAATAATATACGCAGTTTTAAACTGGCTGTCGAGGTGTGGCTCAGTTTGGTAGAGCGCTACGTTCGGGACGTAGAGGCCGCAAGTTCGAATCTTGTCACCTCGACCAGCAGGCTGGGCCTGCATATGATTTGCGCTCCCCACTATGTGGGGAGCGTTTTGTTTTATGCACAGGTTTGGGATTGAAAAATCAGGCCAATGAATTTTTATAGAGCTTAAAATTTAAAATAAAAAGACCCTCATGCCATGTTTCAAGCATGAGGGCCAATCATTTAAATAACCCTTACTTTTATAACGCCTTCAATGGAATTGAGCATTGAGATTACCTTTTCGGAAATTGCGCCGGAGGCATCAATCATCGTATACGCATACTCTTTTTTGGACTTGTTGAGCATGTTTTCAATGTTGATTTTTTCGCTGCCAAGCGCCGCGGTTATCTGGCTTATAAGCGTAGGAATATTTTTGTGTATAATGCAAACCTTTGTGCCGGATGCCGACATTTCAGCGTCGGGAAGATTTACGGAATTTTTTATGTTTCCGTTTTCAATGTAATCTATAAGCTGAACTGCCGCCATGTAAGCGCAATTGTCCTCCGACTCGGGAGTCGATGCCCCAAGGTGCGGGATTGTGACAACATTCTTTGCCCCTATCAAAGCATCGTTCGGGAAATCCGTCACATAAGCCGCAACTTTTCCGCTTTCAAGCGCGGAAAGCATATCGGCATCATTCACAAGCTCGCCCCTTGCAAAGTTAAGGATTCTTACGCCGCTTTTCATGGAAGCAAAAGCTTCAGCGCAAAGCATTTCCTTTGTATCGCCGTTATACGGAACATGCACGGTTATATAATCGCAGTTTTCATAAATCTCTTTAAGCGTCTTGGAGTAAATTACAGCAGGAGAAAGTCCCCATGCCGCTTTAAGCGAAAGGAACGGGTCGTATCCCATAACCTTCATGCCGAGAGAAATTGCAGCGTTTGCAACCAACACGCCTATTGCGCCAAGACCTATAACGCCAAGGGTTTTGCCCATGATTTCCGGCCCTGCAAAATCCCCCTTGCCTTTTTCGACAAGCTTTGGAACCTCGTCGCCCTTGCCTTTAAGAGTCTTTACCCAATCCATTGCCTGAGGAACTTTTCTTGACGAAAGCAAAAGTCCGGCAATTACAAGCTCCTTTACCGCATTTGCATTTGCTCCGGGAGTGTTGAACACGCAAATTCCCGCCTCTGTGCATTTGTCAACGGGAATGTTGTTCACTCCCGCCCCGGCCCTTGCAATCGCAAGGAGGTTGCTTCCAAACTCCATTTCGTGCATGGATGCCGAACGCACAAGTATTGCATCGGGATTTTCAACGCTGTCCGACACCACATATTTTGACTTGTCAAAATTATCTGTGCCGATTGCGGCAATTTTATTTAAAGTTTGAATTTTTATCATTGCGCATTCTCCTTTTCAAACTTTTCCATGAATTCAACAAGCTTCTGCACGCCTTCAATCGGCATTGCGTTGTAGATTGAAGCTCTCATGCCTCCGACGGAACGATGGCCTTTGAGGTTGATAAATCCTGCTTTCTTCGCTTCGGAAACAAATTTTGCGTCAAGCTCCTCATTTCCGGTTACAAACGGAACGTTCATAAGCGAACGGTCCTTGCCCATTACGGTCGGCTTGAAAAGTTTTGAATTATCAAGGAAATCATAAATTATTGCGGCTTTCTTTTCATTGTGGATTTTCATGGCTTCAAGTCCGCCCATTTCCTTTACCCATTCAAGCACAAGCATGAGGATATAAATTCCATAAGTCGGCGGAGTGTTGTACATGGAGCCGTTTTCTGCATGGATTTGGTAATTGAACATAGTCGGGCAGCTTTCTCTTGCCCCGCCTATCAAATCCTCGCGGATGATGACAACTGTAAGTCCGGCAGGACCCATGTTCTTCTGTGCTCCGGCATAGATAAGTCCGTACTTTGAAACATCGACAGGCTCGGAAAGTATGCAGGACGACATATCCGCAACAAGAGGCACATTTCCGGTATCGGGAAGCTCGGTAAAGCGTGTGCCGTAAATGGTGTTATTTTGGCAGATATGGAAATAATCCGCCGTGGGATTGAATTTTGATTTGTCAAGCTGCGGGATGTATGAGAAAGTTTTATCCTTGGAGGAGGCTACAATGGTGCAATCGCCGAATCTGGAAGCTTCTTCGTAAGCTTTTTTAGCCCATTGTCCGGTGATGACAAAATCGGCCTTTCCGGTTTTATTGAGAAGATTTAAAGGAACCATAGCAAACTGGGATGATGCTCCGCCCTGCAAAAACAGCACTTTGTAATTATTCGGTATTGACATTATTTCCCTAAGCAATCTTTCGGTTTCATCAATTATTGCCTGATACTCCTTTGAGCGGTGGGACATTTCCATCACCGACTGTCCCGTCGTTCCGTATTCAAGCATTTCGGCAGCCGCCCTGCTCAAAACTTTTTCCGGAAGCACAGCGGGGCCGGCACTGAAATTATAAACTCTGCTCATTGTAAGACCTCCAAAAATTTATAATATACTTTATATTATAAATCTCTTTATTTTCAAAGTCAAGGAATTCAAAGCAGAGCATGCTAAATCTTTAACAATTTTTTTTGTTTATTTTGCAAATTCAAGTTAGTGGTTAGTTGTTAGCTGTTAGTCGTTAGTTTTAGTGTTTTTAATTTTTAGGTTTTATCTTGATTTATCGGTATCTAATTTTTAACTTCTAAAAATCCGGTCTTTTTATTTTGCTTGCCTTAACAACTTTATTGAGCGGAAAATCTTTCTTATCAAGGCGAGGTACTTTTAATTCTAACTTCTAACTTCTAACTTCTAACCTCTAATCTCTAACTTCTAAAAAACTAACGACTAATAACTATTGACTAACTACTACTTGACAAAAAGGAAATTATGTTGTATTATACATATGAACAATTATTCATATGAACAAATTTAAAGCGGAATGGGTGATATTATGGAAGAAAATGAAACTTTTGAATGCTGTGATGAAGTCCATGACGAAGTGGTTGAAAAGGTTTCGTCGCAAATGCCCCCGGATGAAATCCTTTATGATTTGGCGGAGCTTTTTAAGGTGTTTGGCGATTCCACAAGAGTTAAAATAATTTGCGCGCTTTTTGAAAGCGAAATGTGCGTATGCGATATAGCGCAGGTTTTGGGAATGAACCAGTCGGCAATATCCCACCAGCTTAGGGTTTTAAAGCAGGCAAGGCTTGTAAAATACCGCAGAGAGGGCAAGACGGTCTACTATTCCCTTGCGGACAGCCACATTCAGGCAATCTTCAACCAAGGGTTTGAACATATTACAGAATAGGAGGATTTTTATGGAGGCGGTTTTGATTTTAAACGGGCTTAATTGTCCGGATTGCGCCGAAAAAATACGCCGCAGGGCACAAAATGTCGATGGCGTAAAGGCCGCGGAAATGAATTTTATGTCAAAAGAATTAAGGCTTATCCTCGAATCGGAAAGCCAAAAGGAAAACGCAATAGAAGAAGTAAAAAAAATCGTATCCGACATTGAACCGGATGTGGAGGTTTTGCTTGACAGTGCAAATACGGAAGAAGAATTCGATAAAAATTCATTTAAAATGGAAATAGCAAAGCTTTTTGCGGCGTTTTCTTTTTTCCTTGCGGGAGTGCTCATTCCCATGCCGTTTTGGTGGGAATTTTCATTCCTCATCCTCGCTTACTTCCTTTCCGGATGGGAAGTGCTTGTAAGGGCAATCAAAAACATCCTTAAAGGGGAAATTTTTGACGAAAACTTTCTTATGGCGCTTGCAACGATAGGGGCCTTTGCAATAAAGGAATTCCCCGAAGCGGCGGCGGTGATGATTTTCTATCAGGCGGGAGAGCTTTTTCAGGACTATGCCGTAAACCGTTCAAGGAAATCCATAGCAAAGCTTATGGATATCCGGCCGGACAGCGCAAATTTAAAGACTTCCGACGGAATAAAGGCTGTTTCTCCGGACAAAGTTGCCATTGGGGACATCATAATAGTAAAACCGGGCGAGAAAATCCCGCTGGACGGAGTGGTGGAAAACGGAAGTTCATTGCTTGACACATCCGCAATGACGGGCGAAAGCGTTCCAAGGGCGGCAAAAGCTGGCGATGAGGTGATAAGCGGCTGCATAAGCCTTGACGGAGCCCTTGAAATAAGGGTCACAAAGCCGTTTGGGGAATCGGCGGTGTCAAAAATCCTTGAACTTGTGCAGAGGGCGGGCGAGAAAAAATCCCGTCCGGAAAGGTTTATTACAAGGTTTGCAAGAGTCTACACCCCCATTGTGGTGATTGCGGCGGCCTTGCTGGCTTTTGTCCCTCCGCTTGCCTTTGGGCTGGAGCTTAGGGATTGGGTTTATAGGGCGCTTTCGTTCCTTGTAGTTTCGTGTCCGTGCGCTTTGGTGATTTCAATACCGCTCAGCTTTTTCGGCGGAATCGGCGGGGCATCATCAAAGGGAATACTTGTAAAGGGCGGAATCAGTCTTGAAGCGCTTTCAAAGTGCAAGGCGGTTGCCTTTGACAAAACCGGAACGCTTACAAAGGGCGTTTTTGAGGTTGACGGGATTTATCCGCAAAAAATTTCAAAGGATGAGTTATTGAAATTTGCCGCCGCGGCAGAGAGCTTTTCAAACCATCCCATAGCGGTTTCAATTAAAAGGGCGGCGGGGATTGATGATTTTTCAGGCAGGGGGATTTCGGCAAGGGAAATTGCCGGAAAAGGCGTTGAGGCAGGCTTTGACGGGCACAGGATTCTGGCTGGGAACAAAGCGCTTATGCTTGAAAACGGGATAACTCCTTCGGATGCCGAGGGGACGGTTGTCCATGTGGCGCTTGACGGGGAATACGCCGGATATATTTCATTGTCGGATACGCTCAGAAGCGACGCTGCACAGGCGGTAAAAAAACTTAAAGCCGCCGGAGTGGAAAAAGTTTTCATGCTGACGGGCGATGGAACCGAAAATGCCAAAAAGGTTGCCTCTGCGGTGGGAATAGACGCATTTTATGCAAATCTTTTGCCGCATGAAAAGGTTGAAAAGGTCGAAGAAATCTTGTCGGGGCTTAAAGACGGCGAAAAGCTTGCCTTTGCGGGGGATGGAATAAACGACGCTCCCGTGCTTGCAAGGGCGGACATAGGGATTGCCATGGGCGGGCTTGGCTCCGATGCGGCAATTGAGGCCGCAGACGTTGTCCTTATGACCGACGAGCCATCCAAAATAGCGGACGGCATAAGAATTTCCAAAAAGACCATACGGATTGTAAAGCAAAACATCGTTTTTGCGATAAGTATAAAAATTTTAGTGCTAATCCTTGCGGCGTTTGGGCTTGCGCCAATGTGGCTGGCGGTTTTTGCCGATGTGGGAGTGGCATTCTTGGCAATACTCAACGCTTTAAGGGCAATAAGAGCATAATTTTAAAGCCGGACTTTTAGTGGTCCGGCTTTTATTTCGGCGCAAATTATTACAAAATGGTTTCAATTAGGTTACAGAATGGGTGGATTTATTGACATTAAAAAAGCTGAATGATATAATATGGTAATACAGGGGATAATTGCATCTTAACATTAAGGGGTGTCATTATGAAAAAAATCTTTTATTTTTTTGTTTTAATAGTCGTGTTAATTTCTTTTGCATCCTGTAAACCGGCTGAAAAAGCAAGTGGTCAAATTGATGATTCAAAAGCGCAGGAAATTGATGCGACAATGCCGGAGCCTTTTGACAAGCAGTCAGAAGAATCCGGTGGGGATGAGCGTGAGCAGTATTTTGCACTATGCAATGAAGTGTTGACTTCAATTTCAAATGAATTTATACAAGAAGTTGGGGCTGACAATTTTGATAAATGGCTTAAAGAATTGCCAAATGTCGATGAAACCCCTACAAGTTTGCTAAACACTCCTAATTTATATTCATTTATTATGAAGTTTAATGTAAACGATGAAAAAATACGCGCTGTATTAGAAAAGGAAATGGAATTTTACAAAGAATCAAACATACCCGGAGCATATACGCAAGAGGGCATTGAAATCCTCCTTTCCCGCGATGAAGCTAAAATCATGGAGCATTTTGCTTCTGAGTATTCAATTGTAAACAACGGGAAAATTTACAGCCCGCAGTGGATTTACACCCATACCATTCAAGCATATGAAGCCGAGGAAATTCCTCCGGAGCTTATAAAGGAAAAAATGGAGCTTTACAAAGATATACCGTTTTCATCAAAGGCGCTTGACGCTTTGGAAAAGAAGCTTAATTCGTACCTTCAAATGGATTTGACTTTTAACAAGGACGCAAAGGGAACAAAAGAAGAAACATCTTCCGAAACATCCCCCGCGCAAACGGCTTCTACTGATGCGGCAACATCATCTGAAACTCATAATGAAACATCGGTTACAGATTAAAACCAAAAGCCGGACTTTTAGTGGTCCGGCTTTTATTGCGACGCAAATTATTACAAAATGGTTTCAATTAGGTTACAGAATGGATATGCATATTGACATTTTAAATAATTGTGCTATAATATGGGAAGAAAGGAAAGATTCACTAAAGACTTTGGAATGTGTATTTTTATTTAATAAATTTGTTTTGGGTTATTTTGCTGCAAGGCGGCCGATTGCGGCAAATAAAATATAAAAATAAAGGAGAAATAAAAATGCAGGTTTTCGTTAAAAAGCGTATGGTCTATGTTTTTGCTTTTTTGGTTTTATTTCTTGCGGCCTTGTCATATCCTGTTGCGGTAAAAGCTGAGGCAGGCAACTATTATTTAAGCATGGGAGAATATTTGTCTGGTGGAATGCGAATTACATCATTAAACGGAAAATATTTTGCTATGATGCAAACAGACGGGAATTTTGTAATTTACCAAAGTGACACACAAAAAGCGCTTTGGCATACAAATACTTATGGCGGAAATTATACGTCATACAGGGCAATGATGCAAACGGACGGCAATTTTGTAGTTTACGGCATAAAAAACGGTGCAATGACTGCTTTGTGGAATGCGGGGACTCATGTTTACGGCTCCGGCACATATCGCCTTGAACTTGGCGACGACAGCGTGCTTAGAGTTAAGAAAAACGGAAATACCGTCTGGAACAGCCCTAATGCGCCGATAAATTCAAGCGGATGGAGTTATATGTTTACAGAAGCTGATAATAGGTATATTTCTTCAGGCTATAAACTATCTGAAAGACCTGATCATTATGGAATTGATATCATAAGTACAAATGGATATACTTACATATATGGTGATGCTATTAGAAATGTTAGTGCAGGAAATGTTGTTGTTTCTCAAGCATTAAATGCGACAGCGGGAAATTATGTTGTTGTTGAAACCAATACAATAGATACAAATACCAACAAAAAAATAAAGGTAAGATATCTACATATGAAAGATTCACCAAGTGTTACTATTGGTCAAATTGCGCAGGGGACTATTGTGGGGTATGTTGGTAATACTGGAGATGTTTCGCCAAAACCGACCTCATCAAATCCATACAATGGTACTCATTTGCATTTTGATGTGAATAATCAAGGAAAAAACTCTGGAATTTCAAGTGCGGATGCTTTAAATCCTCAAAAATTTTTTCCTGGCATAACGTTTTTGGGGAAAACTTCAACTGTTGATTAAGGAGAATTTTTATGAAAATAAAATTATTTTTATTTACGTTCGTATTTTTAATGATATTGAGTGCATGCAAGAGTAATAATATACAATCCGATATTTCTTCTGAAGGGGTTAATTCCAAGGTATTTGTAATGCAAAATGAATTGCCTGTTGGTGGAGATGCCCGAAAAGAAATGTGTACAAAATATAAGACTATATTCTATGGCGCAGATACTTTTCTTGCAGAAATAGTCGGAAAAGAAAAATTTAATGAATGGCTGTCTGAATTTGAAAATGGACGTAATAAATGGGAATGCAATATTTATAATGCGGTACGTGAACTTAATATTTCAAAAGATGATTTTATAAAAGCAAATAAAGGAGTATCTTATACGTCTAAACAAATTGATGCTATATTTTCTGATGATGAGGATGAAATTAATAGAGCTTTCGTCAATGATTTTGCTTTAATGGTTGATGATAAAATTTATACTCCTGATTGGCTTGCTGTGCATACAATGTCCGATTATGAAAAAAATGGTATAGATTCCGGCAAATTAAAAGAATATTTAACTAAAATTAATACTGAAGAACTTTATAGAGAAAAATTATCAATTGAGGCGAATTTGTTAAGCAAGAAAATATCTACAAACACAAATGTATCTAAAAATAGTTATTATGAAATTGATTTTTACAATATTCCAGATTTTGCACATCAATTGGTTCCGGACGACGAATATGAAAAATGGGTGGGTAATTTTATTGTAGAAAATAATGATAATGTTCGTAACATGTCGGAATTTAATATTGTTAATTTTGTTCGCGAATTTAAAATTAAAAAATCTGATTTTATTAAAGCGGATAAGGATAAAATTTATTCTAAGGAACAAATCGATGCAATATTTTCAGGCAGCGATTCTGAAATAAATGATGCATTTATTTCAGAGGAACGAGAATCATCTTTTGATACCTCTTCTGAAACCTCACCCGTGCAAACGGCTTCTACTGATGCAGCAACATCATCTGAAATTCATAATGAAACATCGGTTACAGATTAAAACCAAAAGCCGGACTTTTAGTGGTCCGGCTTTTTATTTTTTTGTTGAAAAAAACATAGCACGGTGGTATAATTAAAAATAAAATGCTTTGCAGAAGGATGTGAATTGCCTTGGTAAAGATAGAAAACCATCTGGGGACTATAACCATTTCCCACGCTTACCTTGCCGCTGTTGTGGGGCATGCCGCAACAAACTGCTTCGGCGTTGTGGGGATGAATTCCAGCGGCGCAAAGCAAAATCTTCTTTCTTTTTTCAACAAAGACAACCGTATTGACAAGGGCGTACACGTTCGCTTTTCAAAGGAAAGGCTTTGCATAGACCTGCACATAACCGTTATGTACGGCACCAACATCTCTGCGGTGGTGTCAAGCATAGCTAACAAAGTGCGCTATGCGGTGGAAGAAGAAACAGGTTTGCAGGTTTCCAAAATAAACGTTTTTGTCGACGGCATAAAATATTAAAGCGCCTTTGAAAGGAATGAATTTTTAGTGGTAAAAGGGAGTATGCTCCGCGACGCTTTGATATCCGGGGCAGTTGTGATTGGGAATAAAAAAAGGGAGGTAGACGAGCTTAACGTCTATCCGGTTCCTGACGGGGACACGGGAACCAATATGTCAATGACTATGGGAAACGCTTTGAAGGAGCTTAGGCTCCTTGACGCTTCAGCACCGGTACATCAGGTCGCGGAGGTGGCGGCATCCGCGCTTCTGCGCGGCGCAAGGGGAAATTCCGGCGTAATACTTTCGCTTATTTTCAGGGGATTTGCAAAGGCTCTTGCCGGAAAAAAGACTGCGACCTGCGCGGATTTGGCAAAGGCGCTTGAACTTGGCTCAGAAGCGGCATATAAAGCCGTTATGAAACCCGCCGAGGGGACAATCCTCACCGTGGTAAGACTTGCATCCGTAAAGGCGGCTGAAATTGCAGCCGAGGAGGATGTTGCCGTATTTTGGGAACAGGTTTGCCTTGAAGCCGAAAAAACACTTGAAAAGACGCCGGAAATGCTTCCCGTGCTTAAAAAAGCGGGAGTGGTGGATGCCGGCGGCAAGGGGCTTGTCGTGATTTTTAGGGCAATGCTTGAAGTGTTTAAGGGCGGAAAGGTCCAGGAGGCTGTTTCGGAACAAAGGGAGGCGGCCGTTGTAGGCTCCGCCGCCGGAAATGCCGATGATGAAGAAATAACCTTTACATACTGCACCGAATTTCTTGTGCAGAAAAAAGAGGACTGCAAGGATTCCCTTGCGCTTAGGGCATACCTTGAAACAATCGGCGACTGTGTGGTTGTTGTTGACGACAACGACATAATAAAAGTGCATGTGCATACAGACAATCCCGGAAAAGCTCTTGAAGAGGGATTGCTTTTCGGCATGCTCACAAACCTTAAAATAGAAAATATGCGCATCCAGCATGAAAACAGGGTGCGTGAAACAAAACTCATGCAGTCGGGCGGAGAATTTACTCCCGCGGCCCCGTCAAAGAAATTCGGATTCGTGGCGGTCGGCGCCGGAAAAGGCGTGGAGGATATGTTCAAGGACCTTGGAGCGGACAGCATAGTGCGCGGCGGGCAGACTATGAATCCCTCTACGGACGATATATTAAGGGCAATTCTTGCAACTCCCGCTGAAATTGTTTTTGTGCTGCCAAACAATAAAAACATAATCCTTGCGGCGGAACAGGCATCAAAGCTTGTGACCGACAGGCAGGTTTGTGTTATGCAGACAAGGTTTATTCCTCAGGGAATTGCTGCAATGCTAAGTTTTGACCCGGATGCAGATTTCAATCAGAACAGGGTTGCCATGGCAAAGGCAATCGAGCGCGTCCAGACCGGACAGGTTACTTTTGCGGCAAGGGATTCCGACTATGAGGGCAGAAGCATTAAAAAGGGCGAAATACTTGCCCTTGAAAACGGCAGGCTTGCGTTTTCGTCAAATGATGTCACAAAAGCGGCATATAAGCTGACAAGAAAGCTCATGAAAAACGGCGCGGAATTTATAACCCTTATTTATGGGGCGGATGTAACCGAGGAAAGCGCTTTGAATACAGAAAAGCTTTTCAGAGCAAAGCTTGGCGACAAGGTGGAAATAAATCTTATAAACGGCGGCCAGCCGGTGTATTATTATATTATTTCTGTTGAATAGGAGGCTTTTCGCCTTATGGCGGATTTGTTTTCTCCGGTAAAATATTTAAAAGGCGTTGGGGAAAAGCGTGCGGAACTTTATGCAAAGCTTGGGATTTATACCATATACGACCTGCTTTGGCATATTCCGAGGGGATATGTGGATTATTCAAGCCCCGTAAAGATTTCGCAGGCGGAAAATGACTTGCGCACGGCAGTGGAAGGCGTGGTCAAGAAAAAATTCCCCGAAGCAACGGCAAACGGAATAAAGCTTTACAAGGTTCTTGCAAGCGACGGAGAAAACGATTTTAAGGTGGTTTTCTTCAACAACCGCTATGCTTATGACGCTCTTGGCGAGGGTAAAAGCTATATCTTTTACGGAAAAGTTTCAGGAAACCTTCTTTCAAAGGAAATCATTTCGCCGACCTTTATACCGGCGGAGCAAAGGGAAAAGCTTGTGCCTGTATATCCCCTTACGGCAGGACTTTCGGAGGGGATTATACGGCTGAACATAAAAAGCGCCCTTTCGTGCCTTGACGGGATGTATGATTATCTTCCAAAGGAAGTGCAAAGCGAAAATTTGCTTTGCACTCTTTCCTATGCCTTTGAGAACATACATTTTCCGGAGGACGAAAGGGCGCTTTCTCTTGCAAAAAAACGGCTTTCTTTTGATGAGCTTTTTATTTTGCAGATAGGGATGCTGTTTTTAAAACGCAAAAACCGTTCGCGTACCGGATTCAAAATGCAAAGGCTTGAAATAGACGAATTTTTTGATTCAATACCTTTTGAACTTACCGGAGCGCAAAAAAGGGCAATAAATGAAGCGGTTTCGGATATGTGCTCCGAAATCCCTATGAACAGGCTGCTGCAAGGCGATGTCGGTTCAGGAAAGACTGCCGTTGCGGCTGCGATTTGCTATTTTGCCCACAAAAACGGGTGCCAGAGCGCGCTTATGGCTCCGACTGAAATCCTTGCGGCACAGCATTTCAACACCCTGCGCTCCTTTTTGGAGCCGCTTGGAGTTAATGTATGCCTTTTGACCGGAAGTGTTTCCCAAAAAGAAAAAGAAAAAATAAAAAAGCTCATTTCGCAAGGGGATTTTTCCGTTGCGGTGGGAACTCAGGCGCTTATACAAAATTCGGTGGAATTTAAAAATTTAGGGCTTGTGATAGCGGATGAACAGCACAGGTTCGGGGTAATGCAAAGGGCAAGCCTTTCCGGAAAGGGCAAAAGCCCGCACAGGCTTGTCATTTCCGCAACGCCAATTCCGCGTACTCTGGGGCTTATCGTTTACGGGGATTTGGATATTTCCATTCTTGACGAACTGCCAAAGGGGAGGTTTCCCGTTGAAACCTATGCCGTAATGGGAAAATTGCGCGAAAGGGCATTTGGATTTGTCAAAAAACAGCTTTCTGAAGGCAGGCAGGCATATGTGGTCTGCCCAATGATTGAAGAAAATGAATTAACAGAGGGTTTAAAAGCCGCTAAATCATACGCGGAGGAAATAAAAAAGATTTTTTCAGGCTTTGAAGTCGGGCTTTTGCATGGGAAAATGAAGCCGTCCGAAAAGGAAAAAATTATGTCGGATTTCAAGGAGGGCAGGATACGCCTGCTTGTTTCCACAACGGTAATCGAGGTCGGAGTGGATGTTCCCAACGCAAACATAATGCTGATTGAAAATGCCGACCGGTTCGGACTTTCCCAGCTCCATCAATTGCGGGGCAGAGTCGGCAGAGGCTCACATAAAAGTTATTGCGTACTCTTGACAGACAATCTTTCCGCCGAAGCAAGGGAGCGGCTGAAAATCATAGCATCCACCTCCGACGGGTTTGAAATTGCAAAACAGGACATGAAGCTGCGCGGCTGTGGGGATTTTTTCGGCGAAAGGCAGCACGGCCTCCCCTTGCTTAAAATTGCCGAACTGGACAGCGAAATGCTTTCTCAGGCAAGGAATTCGGCAATAAAGACAATCAAATCTGACCCGGAGCTGTTGAAGCATCCAAAGCTTAAAGCAGAAGCCGAAAGGCTCTTTAAAAAGGCGGGCGAAGATATTTTTAATTGACAAAAATTCCAAAACAAGCTATAATTTGCATGGCGTTGCCAAAGCGGTTCTGCGGTTAACCCTTTCCCCCAAGGAAAGGGGGTGCTGTCATGGTTGAGTACATGTACATAATTATTATTCTGATAATTTTATACAGGCTCCTTAATGACAACAGCACAAAAAAATAACCGCCTCCCCCGGAAAGGTCGCGGTTATTTTGACAAATAACTATTAAACCTGAAAGGGCTGCCGCTTAACCGGCAACGCCTTTTTTCTGATTTAATTATACATCCTAAATTTTAGTATGTCAATACTTTTTGCAAACAAAAAGTCCCCCCGAAAGGGAGGACTTTTTTATATTCCAAACTCTTATTATCTGAGGAGCTGGAGAACGCCCTGAGGCAGTGTGTTTGCCTGAGCAAGCATAGCCTGAGCAGCCTGGGAAAGGATTTGAGTCTTTGTAAAATTCATCATTTCCTTAGCCATGTCTACGTCACGGATACGGCTTTCAGCAGCTGTGAGGTTTTCGGAAGCTACACCGAGGCTGTTGATGGTGTGTTCAAGCCTGTTCTGGAGAGCACCGAGGTCAGCACGTGTGCCGGAAACGCTGTTGAGAGCAGCATCAATTGTAGCGATAGCCTTGTTAGCGCCTTCTTGTGTTGAGCAGTCAATTCCGGAAATTCCAAGGCCGGTTGTGCTCTGGCTCTTAACTGCGAGAGATACTCTCTGGTCTTCGGAGCCGTTAGCGCCAATCTGGAATGTAAGTCCCTTACCTGTTGATGTCTTATCGTCCGGGTCAACTGAAGGAATACCAGCGCCGTCATCAAGAGCTGTTGCAACATATGTTGTAGCGGTAGCGTTAGCACCTATTGTTGCGTCGGAATCAGCAAAAGATACTGTGTAGTCAAGACCTGCATTCTTAAGGAGCGAAGTGAGTTCTTCATCGCTGTAATCCTTACCGGATACGAGGTGGATTGTAACCGCACCGGCAGTAACTGTTCCGTCACCTGCAACTGAATTTTCAGTTGTAACTTCAACATTTTCTTTGCCTGCGTCAGCATCAAAAGCAAATGTGAATACAGTTTCGTCAGCGCCGTACTTGTTTGATGTAATTGTGGTGGTAACGGCTGCGCCGGAACGGTTAAGGATGTTAGCAGATTCGGTAATAGTAGCCTTTGCTCCCAAAACAGTAGTTCCTACTGCTGCCGCTGCCGCTGATGCGCCTGTCTTGAAGGAACCGCCCTGGATTTCAAGCTTGAACTGAGCAGGAGAAGCGGTAGCGCCGGTAGCCTGTGTTGCCTTCGATATAATGCTGTCAATTTCATCCTGGCTGTAAGTGTGGTTGGCAACGAGGTTAAGTGTAAGTGTCAAGCCGTTTGCAGACCATACGGCGTTTTCGCCGCCAACTTCAGTAACTGTGTTGGTGCCGATTGACAAAGCAACACCTGCAACGTTTGAAGAAATGTATGAGCCTTCAAGAACGCCTGCGCAGATATCACCGGCAACAGGTCCTGCGGATGTGCCGCTTGTTACGCCGCCGAGGGAGCCGTCAAGGAGCTTGATGTTGTTGTAGTGGGTTGAAGTAGCGATTCTGTTTACTTCAGACTTGAGCGCTTCAATTTCCTTCTGGATGTTTTCACGGTCAACAGCGTCCTGATATGTGCCGTTAGCGGACTGAACAGCAAGTTCTCTCATTCTCTGGAGAATGGAGTGTGTTTCATTAAGTGCACCTTCAGCTGTCTGAATGAGGGAGATGCCGTCCTGAGCGTTTGTAGAAGCCTGGTTAAGACCGGAAATCTGACCCCTCATCTTTTCGGAAATTGCAAGGCCTGCCGCGTTGTCGCTGGCACGGTTGATTGCAAGACCGGAAGAGAGCTTTTCAAGCGATTTGGAAAGAGCCGAGTTGTTGATTGTCATTTGCCTTTGAGCGTTCATAGCCGGCAAGTTGTGGTTGATAATCATTTAAAATTACCTCCTGTAAAATTAAATATAGGCAAAATCCTTTTGCCTTTGGCATAATGCCCGGAACATTTTAGTGCACCTCAATGTTCCTTGGCATCATTTGCGGAAACTTTCTTTTCAAAAGCTTCTGTCTTATATATCGGCAAGCTTTTTAAAAACTTTAGCGTTTTTTGCAAAAAAATTTTATTTACCCATAAAATCTAATTTTTTACATAGATTTTATATGAAATATACAAACTAAAAATTAGATTCCGGACAAGTCTTGTAATGAGTTACAAATCTGCGCTTTTTGATAAAAAACCCTTGACTGCAAGCGAAAAATATAGTAAAATAACAAAGTCGTCAGTTAATGACAAGCAATCGTGGGAGTTTAGCTCAGCTGGGAGAGCATCTGCCTTACAAGCAGAGGGTCATAGGTTCGAGCCCTATAACTCCCACCATTTTTGGCCTGGTAGTTCAGTTGGTTAGAACGCCGCCCTGTCACGGCGGAGGTCGTGGGTTCGAGCCCCATTCAGGTCGCCAACAAAACTTTGCGAAAAAGCACGCTGCCAAAAGGACGGTTTCTTATCGGGAGTGGTTTTTTCCAGGATTTTTGCTTTGCAAAAATTTGCCTCTGTAGCTCAGTCGGTAGAGCAGAGGACTGAAAATCCTCGTGTCGATGGTTCGATTCCGTCCGGAGGCACCACAATTTAATAGACAGACTTTTCTGTCACGCGGATTTAGCTCATCTGGTAGAGCGCCACCTTGCCAAGGTGGAGGTAGCGAGTTCGAGCCTCGTAATCCGCTCCAAAATTCGTCGAGGTAGTAATCTCGGCGTTTTTATTTTGTCTTGAAACTTATAAAAACAATTTGTTGGGGAAAAATCTTGACAGAAAAACGGTTTTGAAATATAGTAAATAAATAAGATATTTTTCCGTCAAGGGGGAAAAACATGGTAGTTCTTAAAGGAAAAAGTGTTTTCGGCGATATTTGCATGGGCGAGCTGTTTTTTTACAGGCGCGGCGAAAGCGTTATAAAAAGGCACAAGATAGATGATGCAGACGCTGAAACGGCTCGATTTAAAAAGGCAAAGGAAGAGGCGAAGGAGCAGCTTCTGAAGCTTTACGAAAAGGCTCTGCACGAAGTTGGCGAGGATAATGCCGCTATTTTTGAAATACACCGCATGATGCTTGATGACGAGGATTATTGCGAATCGGTGGAAAATATCATACGCTCACAGTTTGTCAATGCGGAGTATGCCGTCGGGGTGACGGCAGATAATTTCGCCGAAATGTTTTCCTCTATGGACGATGCGTATATGCAGGCAAGGGCGGCGGATGTAAGGGATATTTCCGAAAGGATAGTGAAAATTCTCTCCGGGGCGGATGCTTTGGGCTCAGGGGGGCTTTCTTCCCCTGCCATAATCGCCGCGGACGACCTTGCGCCAAGCGAAACGGTACAGCTTGACAGGAGCAAAGTGCTTGGCTTTGTCATGCAGAACGGTTCGGCAAATTCACATACCGCAATACTCGGCAGGAGCATGGGGATTCCGTCGGTAATCGGCGTCGGAGAGGGACTTTCGGCGGAGCATGACGGGAAATTTGCCATTGTGGACGGATTTGACGGCGTTGTCTATATTGACCCGGATGCTGAAACTGTTTCAAAATTGGAGCAGAAACGCAGGAACGCATCCCGCCGCAAGGAGCTTTTGCAGGAGCTTAAAGGCAAAGAAAGCGTAACGCTTGACGGCAGGAAAATAAAAATATACGCGAACATAGGGAATGTTTCGGATACGGTTTTTGCGCTGCAAAACGATGCAGAGGGGATAGGACTTTTCAGGAGCGAATTTTTGTACCTTGAAAACGACGATTTCCCCACCGAAGAGCAGCAGTTTGCGGCATACAAGGCTGCCGCCGAAAAAATGTCCGGCAAAAAGGTAATCATAAGAACCCTTGACATCGGCGCGGACAAGCAGGCGCCTTATTTCGGGCTTGACAAAGAGGAAAATCCCGCGCTTGGATTTAGGGCAATAAGGATTTGCCTTACAAGGACGGATATTTTTAAGACCCAGCTTCGCGCAATTCTGCGCGCGGCGCTTTATGGGAACATTTCAGTGATGTTCCCTATGATTATTTCCGTGGACGAGCTCAGGCGCGCAAAAAGCATCATGGAAGAGGCTAAAAGCGAGCTTAGGGCGGAAAACATCCCGTTCAAGGAAGAAGTTGAAACAGGAATAATGATAGAAACTCCCGCGGCCGTAATGATAAGCGATGAGCTTGCAAAGGAAGCGGACTTTTTCAGTGTGGGAACAAACGACCTCACTCAATACACACTTGCAATAGACAGGCAGAACCAAAAGCTTGAGCCTTTTTATGACGCGCATCATCCCGCAGTTTTAAAGATGATTGAAATTGCGGCAAACAATGCCCACAAAGAGGGCAAGTGGATAGGCATATGCGGAGAGCTTGGCGCGGATTTATTGCTTACCGAAAGATTTTTGCAGATGAGCATAGACGAGCTCAGCGTTTCGCCTTCAATGGTGCTTGAAGTGCGCAAAAAAGTAAGGGAAACGGATTTGAGCAAATTTTAATTTAATACACAAAAACCCCGCACTGTTTTTCAGTACGGGGTTTTTGTTGCTAAAACGCATCGTTTGAACTATTTTGGCCCTCAGGTTCTTTTATTGAGGAAAGAATATAAGAATTTCCACTTTTGGTGAGAATGTATTCCATATATTTATCCGGTTTGATTTTATTTCCTTTTCCTTTTTGGATGAGCCATTCCGGGCTTGGCGAAACATATCCTACGGTAAGCGTATAGGTATCGCCGTTTCGCGTGATATTTTCAATCAATGGCGAATACGGGAAGTATTTCGGCGAAACGGGGACATTGTATGACTTTGAATCCTCTGTATAATAAAAAGTAAGCGCCGCATCGCCTATGGTCTTATGCTCAAATGAAAGCCCCTGCCCGAAAAGCTTTGTGGCGTGAAGCTCCACATCAAGCTGGGGGATGGTCATAGTGCCGTACTCCTGCGGATATTTTGATGTATCCTCATGCAGGATTATATCCCATATTGCCGCGCCGATTATTGTTTCCGAGGAAAGCTGCGAGGCTTTGTCAAATGCCGGAGGGTCAACGATTACCGCCGGATAGATAAGCTGTGCGAATTCTTCCTTTTGCTTTGTGTTATTGGTTATGTTTGAAACCGCATCCGACACAAATCCGACAGTTGAAATAAATCCTATCAACGAAAGGAACGAAACCACAATTCCTATAAAGAAATAAGCGCTTCTCTTAAAGCTGGACTTTTTCTTTGATGAGGGAGCCTCTTCAATCTCGCTTGCATTCGTCACCTTTGTAAGGGATGCCTCTGCAATTTCGGCCACATCTTCATCCAGGGCGCTGCCTATTGCATTTTTTATGGACTGCATGGTTTCGCCCGGCTTTTTTTCTTTTGCCGGCTTTGGATTTTTTGAAAAAAGGTACTTTTCATAGTCAAAAGGCGATTTTTTTTCATTTTTGGAGTCGTTTTCGACTTTTTTCAATTTTTTGTCCACCTACCTTACCTGCCCGTTTCCATTGACAAGATATTTTATTGATGTCAATTCGCAAAGTCCCATGGGGCCGCGCGCATGGAGCTTTTGCGTTGAAATGCCTATTTCTGCGCCAAATCCGAATTCACCGCCATCGGTAAACCTTGTGGAGGCGTTTACGTAAACCGCCGCGGCATCCACTTCCCTCTGGAATTTTTCCGCATTCAAAAGGCTTGATGTTATTATTGCCTCGGAATGCTTTGTTGAATATTTTGAAATATGCTCGATTGCCTCGTCAACCGATTCGACCACTTTCACCGCAAGGACGTAGTCGTTGAATTCCGTTGCATAGTCCTCTTCGGTTGCGGGAACTACCGAAAGCCCAAGGATTTTCCTTGTGGCATCGCATCCCCTTATTTCCACCCTGTGCACGTCAAGGCGCTTTTTAACCTCCGGCAGAAATTTTTCGGCAATGTTTTTATGCACAAGCAAGGTTTCTATTGCATTGCATACCGACGGGCGCGAAGTTTTTGCGTTGTCTGTTATATTTACAGCCATTTCAATATCGGCGCTTTCGTCAACAAAAAGGTGGCAGTTGCCGGCGCCGGTTTCAATCACCGGAACGGTTGCATTTGAAACAACCGCCTTTATAAGGCCCGCCCCGCCTCTCGGAATGAGCACGTCTATATACTTGTTGCACTTCATAAGCTCCAATGTTGCTTCTCTTGAAGTATCGCTCACATATTGTATTATATCCGCAGGAAGCCCCACGCTTTCAACAGCCTCGCGCATTATATCCACAAGGCATTTGTTTGAATTGAAAGCTTCCTTGCCGCCTTTAAGAATTACGGCATTTCCTGTTTTAAGGCAAAGCGCTGCCGCGTCGACCGTAACATTCGGTCGGGATTCGTAAATAATCCCTATCGTTCCAAGCGGAACTCTTATTTTGGTGATTCTAAGTCCGTTCGGGCGGACTGTTCCGCCTATCGGAGCGCCGACAGGGTCTTCAAGTTTTACAATCTGCAAAACCGCATCGGAAATGGATTTTATCCTTGCCTCGTTAAGAAGCAGTCTGTCCTGCATGGAAACCGACATATCGTTGCTGATTGCGTTTTTTATATCGATTGAATTCTGCGCTATAATCAGCTGCGATTTTTCCTTTATTGCGCGCGCTATTGCCGAAAGCGCTTCGTTTTTAAGCTTTGCGGGAGCGGTGGCTATAATTTTTTCCGCCTTTTTTGCCCTTTCGCCAAGTTCGTTTATCAAGCTCATTCCAATCATTCCTTTTCAGACGATTTAAATGCCGGGTGTGCCTTAAATATTGTTCCCACAGGAACATCCTCAAACAAATCGTAAAGCTTTTCGGGATTTGCTCCATTCATTATGACCATATCAAAGCCTGCGGCGGCGGCAATCTGGGCCGCATGGATTTTGGTGACCATCCCGCCTGTTCCAAGTGCCGAACCCGCATCTCCCGCAAGCGATATTATCTCCTCATCTATCTTTTCAACCACGGGAATCAGCTTTGCATTGGGATTTTTTCTTGGATTTGAATCGTAAAGCCCGTCTATATCCGAAAGAATGATAAGCAAATCAGTTCCGATAAGCTCTCCGACTATTGCCGAAAGCGTATCATTGTCGCCGAATTCTATTTCCTCAAACGAAACCGTATCGTTTTCGTTTATAACAGGTATGCAGCCGAGTTCAAGCAGGCGCGAAAGCGTATTTATTACGTTTTGCTTTCTTGCCTCAACCTCAACGACATCCTTTGTGAGCAGCACCTGCGCAACGGTGTGGTTGTATATCGAAAACTGCTTGTCGTAAATGTACATCAGCTCGCACTGACCTATTGCCGCAACGGCTTGTTTTGTGGGCATATCCGACGGCTTTTTGGTAAGGCCTATCTTTCCAATCCCCACCGCCTGAGCTCCGGATGAAACAAGGATTATTTCCCTTCCGCTGTTTTTAAGGTCCGCAAGCACCTTTACAAAGTTTTCGATTTTCCTTATGTTTATAAGCCCCGTGGGATGGGTAAGCGATGAGCTTCCCACCTTGATAACTATCCTCTTTTTTTCAGAAATTTTCGACATAAAAACATCCCTTTAACAAATTAAGGTTCAGTGACCACGTTTATTGGATTCCCCTCAATAAAAGCCTTCAAGTTTTTTGCCGCAAGGGAAACAAGTCTTTTTCTCGTTTCAAGCGGCGCCCATGCTATATGGGGAGTTATTATGCAGTTTTTTGCCCTATATAGAGGATTTGTTTCCTGCATTGGCTCCTTTGAAAGCACATCAAGCCCCGCTCCGGCGATTCTTTCCGAATTGAGCGCTTCCGCCAGTGCCTTTTCATCCACAAGCCCTCCGCGGGAGGTGTTTATTATCACTGCGGATTTTTTCATAAGGGAGAGGTTGTCTTCATTGACGATTCCCTTTGTGGCGTCATTGAGCGGGCAATGCAGGCTTAAAACATCGGCGCGCGAGAAAACTTCTTTTAAACCCACAAACTCATAAGGGAAAAGTCCTTTTTCCGGAACAGTGCGCGTATGGACGATTACTTTCATTCCAAAAGCTTCTCCGATTTTAGCTGCGGCCCTTCCTATATTTCCGAAACCTATTATGCCCAGCGTAAGTCCGTCAAGCTCATATGTGGGATATGCAAAATACGAAAACGTGGGAGATTTTATCCATCCGCCTTCTGCAACCGAGCGTGAGAAATCCCCGACCCTTGAAAAAATTTCAAGAATAAGCGCAAAAGTATGCTGAGCGACTGCCTTCGTGGAATAATCCGGCACGTTGCAGACGGTAATGCCAAGCTCCGTTGCGGTTTTAATGTCGATATTGTTGTATCCGGTTGCAAAAAGACCTATATATTTAAGATTTTTGCAGGCGCGGAGCACATCCGCCGTAAAAAGGGATTTGTTGCATATTACCGCTTCGGCATCGCCTATATTTTGAACCATTTTATCATATGGAGTATAATCATAAAAAATTGTTTCCCCAAGCGCGGAAATTTCATCAAATGAAATGCCGCCGGTGGAAACGGTCTGCTTGTCAAGAATCGCTATTTTCATCGGATTTCTCCTCAAGAAGGTTTTGTGACTGTTCTTCTTCCTTTGCAACCTTTTTCTTTGTAAGAAAAATGGAAACAAGTATCAATATATAAAGCACAAGCTGTTCAAAGCCGAAAACCGTAAATGCCCAATCTGAAGAGCAGGCGTAAATAAGCAGTGTCGACGGAACGGCAAAGCTGAGCAGCAGGTGATAGGTATATTTTTTCCTCAAATACTGCGCCCCAAAAAACAAAAAGCTTATAATGCAAAAAGCTATATGCAGGGGCAGCGGCAGAGGAAAGAGATAATTTGTCGTCATTTCGGGTATATCCTTTCAAAATCTTCTATTGCAAGGCATAAAATACCCTGCAAATCTTTGCTAAATAATTATAGCACAATTGCATTGCAACATCAACTGTTAGTTATTAAAGCAATTCCAATATTTTTTTATAAAATACTATTGACAAGACTTTTTTCATATGATATAATAAACTTCGTCGCCGGAGAGATAACAAAAAAGAATATCATGCGGGTGTAGTTCAATGGTAGAATCCCAGCCTTCCAAGCTGGTCGCGTGGGTTCGATTCCCATCACCCGCTCCATTTTTTTGACTGGATGACACCTCAATTGCTATGCGCCCGTAGCTCAGTTGGATAGAGCAACTGCCTTCTAAGCAGTAGGCCACTGGTTCGAGTCCAGTCGGGCGCGCCATGTATATGGTGGGTATAGCGTAGTTGGTTAACGCGTCAGTTTGTGGCACTGAAGATCATCGGTTCGAATCCGATTATCCACCCCACGTTTAAGCCGTATCGCAAGATATGGCTTTTTTTGTTTTCATAAAAACCTTGCGTCGGGCATATAGTTTTAGTAATCCATTGCAGCGAGGTGATTGAATGGGGCTTAGGTCAAAACCAAAAGGGGCAAAGGATTCGGGAGGTGAGGTAAGCGGAGTAGTTGCTCTTGCCGGAAACCCTAACGTAGGAAAATCGACGGTGTTCAATGCTCTTACAGGTTTAAGGCAGCATACAGGCAACTGGCCGGGAAAGACCGTTGAAAACGCCAAGGGAGAATTCATTTTCAACGGCAGGAAGTATATGCTTGTGGACATTCCCGGCACTTATTCGCTTAAAGCAAATTCTGCGGAAGAGGAGGCGGCACGCGATTTCATATGCTTCGGCGGGGCTGATGCGGTTATTGTTGTTTGCGATTCCACATGCCTTGAAAGAAATCTCGGACTTGTTTTGCAGATAACCGAAATAACGCCGAATGTGGTCGTTTGCGTAAATTTGCTTGATGAAGCTGAAAAGAAAGAAATTCAGATTGATTTTTCCTCCTTAGAAGAAAGTCTTGGAGTTCCCGTTGCAGGGATTTCGGCAAGGAGCAAAAGGGGCCTTGACATATTGCTTCAAAAGACAGAGGAGGTCGTTTTAAAACGGGGAGAAAGAAAAACTCTCCCCGTTTTGTATCCCGCCGCAATGGAAAAAGCAATAAATTTTTTGACGCTTATGATTATCCCAAAAACAGGAGAGCGGATTTCAGCGCGCTGGGCAGCAATTAAGCTGCTCGAAAACGACCGCGAAGCAATAAAAAAAATAAATGATTTCCTTGGCTTTGAGCTTGACGATGAGGATACCATGGATTCCGTTCAAGTCGCTAAAAAATTCCTTCAAGAAAATGGAGTCGAAGAAAAGGATTTTAGCGACATCATTGCCAAAAGCATAGTGGAGGCCGCTGAAAAGATTTCCGGGAAGGCTGTGAAATTCAAAAAAGGAGATTGCTTTGAGCGCGACAGGCGCCTTGACAGGATTTTTACCAACCGGATTTTTGGAATCCCCATAATGCTTTTGCTTTTGGCGCTTGTTTTTTGGATTACAATTTCCGGAGCAAATTATGTTTCCGAATTTTTATCAAAGGTTTTATTTTCTTTTGGGGATTTCCTTGATGATTGCCTTAAAAGCCTTAATGCTCCCGAATGGCTCGATGGAATTTTGGTTCATGGAATTTACAGGGTTTTGGCATGGGTTGTATCGGTCATGCTTCCGCCGATGGCAATATTTTTCCCGCTGTTTACGCTGCTTGAAGATTCGGGCTATCTGCCGCGCGTGGCATTCAACCTCGACAAATACTTCAAGCGCGCCTGCGCCTGCGGAAAGCAATCCCTTACAATGGCAATGGGATTTGGCTGCAATGCCGTTGGAGTTACGGGATGCCGGATAATAGATTCCCCGCGCGAAAGGCTTATAGCAGTTTTGACAAATAATTTTATGCCCTGCAACGGAAGGTTTCCGACAATAATTGCAATGATTTCAATGTTTTTTGCGGGAATGTCGGCGTCGCTTTCAAGCTCCGCGCTTTCAGCGCTTATGCTTACCGGAGTGATTTTCATTGGCGCGGCCGCAACATTTCTGGTTTCAAAAATCCTTTCCAAAACGGTTTTAAAAGGGGTGCCGTCAAGCTTTACGTTGGAGCTTCCGCCTTACCGCAGGCCGCAGGTTGGAAAGGTGATTATACGTTCCGTTCTTGACAGGACGGTTTTTGTGCTTGGCAGGGCCGTTATGTCGGCGGCTCCCGCAGGAGCCGCAATATGGCTGCTTGCAAACGTTTCGGTAGACGGGCGGAGCCTTTTATCTTTTTGTTCTGAATTTCTTGAACCCGCCGGAAGGCTTATCGGGCTTGACGGAGTCATATTACTTGCGTTCATTCTCGGATTTCCTGCAAACGAAATAGTTGTCCCTATAATGATAATGGCTTATATGTCAAAGGGCGAAATTTTGGAGCTTTCTGGGCTTTTTGAGCTTAAAGAGCTGCTCGTTTCAAACGGCTGGACCGTTTGGACCGCTGTTTGCGCAATTCTTTTTTCGCTTTTTCACTGGCCTTGTGCTACTACAATGCTTACAATAAAAAAAGAAACCGGCAGCGCAAAATGGACGTTACTTGCCGCCTTAATCCCAACGGCGGCAGGATTTTTAATATGTGCGCTGATAGCGGTTATTGCAAAAATTTTTGCTTAAAAATCTGTTTTTTTGTTTTGCAAAAATGCTTTGTATTTTCCGACGGGGCACGACCTTTTTAATAGATAGTTTATAGTTGTTAGTTTTTGTAATTTTACTTTTTTTAACGGGGGACTCTGTCCCCCGTCTTCCATGTAAAACTAATTAAAACTGTTTACCCCCCCTGCCTACTTTTCTTCACCAGCGAAGAAAAGTAGGCAAAAGACGCCGCCCTGCGGGGCTTTCATACGTCTTAATCCGCCTACCCGCCGGCAACGGCAATTTGCTTACGCAAAAACTGAAATCGCAAATTGCCTGCTCGGCGGCTAACGGCTACAAAATATTGACCTGCTTTTCGCCTTGGTGCTCACTACTCCAATTTTACTACGAAAAGCAGGTCTTTTTATTTTGTTTGCCTTAATAACTTCATCAGCAGAAAGTCTTTTCTTATTAAGGTGGGGTACTTTTTATTCTAACTTCTAACCTCTAATCTCTAACTTCTAAAAAGCAGGTCTTTTAATTTGCTTGCCTTAATGACTTTATTAGCGGAAAGTCTTTTCTTATTAAGCAAAATAAGGTGCTTCTTTGGGTTCTTAAGTGCTATTCTTTTTGCCTTTAACTGAGTAAGACGTGGCATCTTCAAGAAAGGCAGCCGAGCTTTGTCGTGCAGGGCGCAAGCGATAGCGTGGCGCCCGTTGCCCTTTTAGTCGTTAGTTGTTAGACGTTAGATGTTAGATGCTGGCAAATCAAAAAAGACCTTTAATGTAAAAATATCCAAATCTAATTTCTAACCTCTAATCTCTAACTTCTAAAAGGGCCGGAGTCACCCCACTAAAAAAGTAAAAGAACAAAAACTAACTACTAAAAGAAAAAAATAATAAAAATTAATCCATCCCGCACTCGCAGCTTTTTGAAATCATTATTACCGCAAAGTCGTACGGGGGGATTTCAAGGGCGTCGCCGTCAAGCTTGCCGCGGACTATTTCATAAAACTCAAATTTTCTGGCAATATCGGAATTCCTCCAAATGCGCCTTAAATTCGGACTCTTGTTGAGGATTATTACCGCGCCGCTGTTCTTTTCTTTGCAAATGCGAGAAAATACAATTATTTCATTGTCCGAAAAAAGAAATTTTAATTCTCCCTCGGCAAAAAGACAGCATCGGCGGCGGATTTTTGCAAGCAGCTTTGTAAATTCAATAAGTTCCCTATCCTCCCTGCCCCAAGGATAACATTTCCGGTTGAACGGGTCCTTAAACCCGTCAAGGCCGGCTTCATCCCCATAATAAACGCAGGGCACTCCCGGCAGGAAAAATTGCAGAACCATTGCGCATTTGAGCCTTTTTTTGCCAAGCTCGTATTCCTCAGGCGAAAGAGCTCTCTGCGCCTGCCAGTCGCGGCTTTTGCCCTCGCAGCTTCCAACGGCAAAAATGTTTATCGCCCTTTCCACATCATGCGTGGAAAGGCTGTTCATCAAAACGTCAATGGTCGGCTTCGGGTAGTTTTCAAGGATTGTCATTATCCGGTTTTCAAAATCCTTTGAATCCATCCCAAGAATATATCCTATTATTGCATCCCTGAACGGATAGTTCATTGTTGAGTCAAGCTGAGAGCCTATCAGATAGCGCCGCCTTATCCCATAGCTTATCTTGTTGGAGGCGTCTTCCCAAACCTCGCCTATGATTATTTTTTCGGAGCCGTTTCTTTTTACGGCAATCCTTAAATTGTCAAGAAATTCATCCGGAAGCTCATCCACAACATCAAGCCTGAACCCGTCCGCGCCAAGCGAAAGCCAGTAATCTATTACTCCGCCCTCGCCGCAAATGTATTTTGTATAGCTTTCGTTGTTTTCGTCTACGTTTGGCAGGGTGTTGAATCCCCACCAGCACTCATAGGAATCCGGATAATTCGTGAATGTGTACCACGAATAGTAGGGGCTTTCTTTTGAATTGTAAGCTCCCACAGAATCATATCGTCCGAACTTGTTGAAATAAATGCTGTCCGCTCCCGTATGGCTGAAAACGCCGTCCAGAATCACCTTTATGCCGGCTTCGTGAGCCTTTTCGCACAGCCTTTTAAAATCCTCGTTTGTTCCAAGCATGGGGTCCGCTTTAAGGTAGTTTGCGGTATTGTAGCGGTGGTTTTCGTGCGCCTCAAAAATGGGATTCAAGTAAATGCAGGTCACTCCAAGGCTTTTTAAATAATCAAGCTTTTGAATTATCCCTTCAAAATCCCCGCCGAAGTAGTCATTGTTGCGTATTGCTCCGCTTTCATCCGGCTTGTAGCGGGGAAGTTCATACCAATCCTCATGTATTATTCTGTCAAATGGAATATTGTCGTGTGGCTTTCCGCTTTTGCAAAACCTATCAGGGAAAATCTGGTACATTATCCCGCCTTTAAGAAATGACGGGGTTGCAAAATCTTTGTCGTAAACGGTCAGCTGGAACATCCCTCCGTCGCCGAAAACGCCCTCATTGCAGCCTTTGCGCTTTATGAATCCTCGCTTTTCGCTGCATACAACGGTGAAGTAATAATAGTGTATCCCCGCCGATGTGGGAGTGTATTCAACCGAATAAACAGTATATTCATCGTTTGAGGAGGCTTCTTCCATTATGAGGAAACGCTCCTTGAATCCCACGCGGAAAATCACCATTATCGGAGGAAGGTCGTTTTTTATTTCTTTTGGGAGCCTTACCGAAAATCGGCAAGGCTCCCCGCATTTTAAAGCTCCGAATTTTGATTTGTATGAACTGTCCCAACTGTCAAAAATTTTTACCATAAAAAAGCTCCTTTAAGCCAAAACCTAACGTATTTTTGAAAGGTTCCAGATATCCCTCGCATAATCCTCAACTGCGCGGTCGGCGGAGAAAATTCCCGCGCCGGCAATGTTTTCAAGCGACATCCTGTTCCACTTCATGCGGTCCTTATAGCATTCGCTTGAATATCTTTGCGCCGCCTGATAGGAATCAAAATCCGCAAGAACCATATACGGGTCATTGTATCTGAGCGAATTTGCTATATCCTCAAACGTGCAGCCGTTTATGCCCCTGTAAAGTCTTTCTATTGCGGCGTTTATGACCATGTTTTGATTGTAGTAGGTTTCCGGCTTGTATCCTTGGGCGCGGCGGTTTATAACTTCATCCTTTGTCATGCCGAAAGTGATTATGTTTTCCTCTCCGACCTGTTCAAGGATTTCAATGTTTGCCCCGTCAAGGGTGCCGAGGGTTACCGCGCCGTTGAGCATCAGCTTCATGTTGCCGGTGCCGGAGGCTTCCGTTCCCGCAAGCGAAATCTGTTCGGAAATTTCGCTTGCCGGCATAAGGATTTCCGAAAGCGTAACGCGGTAATCTTCAAGGAAGCATACGCAAAGCTTTTCCCTTATATTCGGATTTTTCTTTATTTCCTCGGAAATCGCCCAAATGAGCTTTATTATCTGCTTTGCAAGGTAATATCCCGGCGCTGCCTTTGCCGCAAAAATATAGGTCTTCGGGTAAAAATCGGCATTCGGATTTTCAAGCAGATAATTGTATTGCGCAATTATATTCAGTGCATTAAGATGCTGTCTTTTGTATTCGTGCAATCTCTTTACCTGAACATCAAAAATGCTTTGCGGATTTATGTCGAAACCAAGATGCTTTGCGTATTTCGCAAAGTTTTCCTTGTTTATAAGTTTTACCTTTTCAAGCTTTTCAAGCACGTTTTTGTTGTCCTTGAAAACGGAGAATTTTTTAAGCTCCGAAGCGTCGTACATGAATTTGTCGCCTATCGTTTCGCGCAAAAGGTCGGTAAGCTCCTCGTTTGACTGCAAGAGCCAGCGGCGGTAGGCAATTCCGTTTGTTACGTTTTTGAATTTATACGGCGCATCGTTATATTCGTCATTAAATACCTCGTGCTTTAAAATTTCCGAATGCAGCTTTGAAACTCCGTTTACGCTATGAGAAGCCGCAATGCAAAGCTTTGCCATGTGTATCATGTTGTCCTGTATTATGGACATCCGGTGAACTTTTCCATTATCGTCAAGCCTTTCCGACAAGGCTCTGCAATAGCGGTTGTTTATTTCAACGATTATTGAATAAATGCGCGGGATGACTTGTTTTACAAGGTTTACATCCCATTTTTCAAGCGCTTCCGACATGACCGTATGGTTTGTATATGCAAAGGTGTTCTGCACTATATGCCATGCCTTTTCCCAAGAATATCCGCAGTCGTCAAGCAGTATCCTCATCAGTTCGGGTATGGCGAGGGTGGGATGGGTATCGTTTATGTGTATGGCTACCTTTTTATGCAGATTGTCAAGGGTTCCGTAAACCGATACATGGTGGTTCACTATATCCCCGACCGAGGCGGCGCTGAGGAAATACTGCTGCCTTAGGCGCAGGGATTTTCCTTCAAAGTGGTTGTCGTTCGGATAAAGCACCTTTGAGATCGCCTGTACTATATTGTTTTGGCCGAGAGCCTTTGCGTAGTCGCCCTGATTGAACATCGCCATGTCAAATGCCGGAGTTTTTGCCGCCCAAAGCCTTAAAACTGAAACTCCCTTTCCGCCGTAGCCGGCGACATACATATCGTAGGGCTCGGCATAAACTGTTGTATAATTTGTAAGCGAAACATTATGATAATGTTCATCCCAGTATTCGTGGAGATCTCCGTCAAAGCGTACTTCTATCGCTTTATCGTTTTTTGGGACAAGCCAGACCTCTCCGCCGGGGAGCCAGTTGTCTGGAAGTTCAATCTGCCAGCCGTTTTCAATTTTCTGCTTGAAAATTCCATATTCGTAGCATATGGAATATCCCATTGCGGGATATCCCCTTGTAGCAAGCGCGTCAAGGTAGCATGCCGCAAGCCGTCCAAGCCCGCCGTTGCCGAGGCCTGCATCGGGTTCGCATTCATAAATCTTTTCAAGGTTTATATCCATTTCTTTCAAGATAGAGGATGCCATGCCGGCAATTCCAAGGTTATGCAGGCTGTTTTTCAATGAGCGTCCCATTAAAAATTCCATGCTGAGGTAGTAAACTTGTTTTTTGCCCTGCGAATGGGTTTCGTTCATAAAAGCGCGCCTTTTTGTTCTAAGCATTGAAACAACCACTGACGAAAGCGCTTTATAAATCTGCTTATCGGAGGCTTCTGAAGGGGGTACGTTAAAATCCATACTAAGTTTTGCAATAAATTGTTCTTTAAATTCTTCCCTTGAAATTGTTTCGGCCATATCCATTCCTCCCTCTAAACTTAAAGCATTTAAAAATTACAGTTTATAAAATTATTATATACCACTTTTTTAATAAATTCAATTACAAAATTTAACAAATAATATTTCGAAAACAAAAAATTATTGATTTTTACATAATTTCCTTTTCAGCTTTACAAAAATAAAACTTTGAATAATTTCATCTGCCAAACAAATAATAAATTTGAAAAATAATGATTTTTTGGCGGGAGGGGCATTATGCTGGAAAAATTCATCAAAAAAGCGCGTTTTTTTGCAGATAAAAAAGAAAAGGAAAAAAACGGGGATGAGGGCGCGCCTTTAAAGGAACAGGAGGCGGCAAAGCTTTCCGAAAGTCTTTCCGAAAACGTGAAAAAAATAAAAAGCGATGTGCATGACAGCAATGATATAATAATAAGGGAATTTTCATTCGGGCAGAACCAAAGCATGAAAGCGGCGCTTGTGTTTGTGGATGGGCTTGCAAATACCGACATCATAAACAGGAGCATCATAGAGCCGCTTATGTATAAATATTCCTTTATTGACTTCGGGCAGGGGATGTACGAAAACGACCTTGACGAAATAAAAAGGGCAATGCTTTCGGTCAGCGAGGTAAAGGATGCCGTTACTTTTGACGACATGATTTATGCTTTCCTTTGCGGGGATGCCGTGCTTTTGCTGGACGGCTTTGACAAGGCTCTTGTAATAAGCTGCAAGGGATGGGAAAGGCGAAGCGTCAGCGAGCCGATAACCGAATCAGTAATAAGGGGCCCGAGGGAGGGCTTTACCGAAAATTTAAGGACAAACACTGCACTTTTAAGGCGTAAGATAAAGCATCCGGCGCTTACCACCGAGGTTTTTGTAATGGGTGAAAAGACAAAAACTCCGGTATGCCTTGCCTACATTAAAGGAGTTGCAAACGAGGAGCTTATTGCCGAAATAAAAAGACGCCTTAAAGTTATAAATACCGATGCAATACTTGAATCCGGCTATATAGAGCAGTATATTGAGGACGCTCCGTTTTCAATCTTTGCAACAACCGGATATACCGAAAAGCCGGATGTCGTGGCGGCAAAAATGCTTGAAGGGCGGGTCGCCATAATAGTTGACGGGACGCCATTTGTGCTTACCGTGCCCATGCTTTTTCTTGAAAGCTTTCAAACCGCCGAGGATTATTATTCAAGGCCGTGGTTTATGACCGGGCTTAGATTTATACGCTGTACGGCATTCCTTATTTCAATACTTGCTCCGGCATTTTACGTTTCTATAAGCACGTTCCATCAGGAGCTTATCCCGACGGACCTTTTGTTCACAATGGTCGCCGCAAGAGAGGGAATCCCTTTCCCGTCGGCTGTTGAGGCGCTTATAATGATACTTGCCTTTGAGATACTCAGAGAGGCCGGAGTAAGGCTCCCGAGGCCGGTCGGACAGGCTATGAGCATTGTCGGTGCGCTGGTTATGGGCGAGGCCGCCGTTTCGGCGGGACTTATAGGAGCTCCCATGGTAATCGTCATAGCAATAACCGCAGTGTCGATTTTTGCCGTTCCCATGCAGGCGGATGCGGCGGCAATTTTAAGGGTCTTTTTGCTGCTGCTTTCAGCGGCAATGGGCGGATATGGAATTGCTATGGGCCTTTTAGCTATAATGGTTCACCTTGCATCTCTTAAATCCTATGGATTTTCTTATCTTGCCCCGCTTGCTCCCGTTGAGCTTAAAGACTTGAAGGACAGCATTGTCAGGATGCCGCTGTGGCTTATGCGCACAAGGCCCAACGGAATGGCAAAGGGCGATTCAAGACGGCAGGGGGATTTTGTTCCCGCAACCATTACCGACAAAAAGGAAGACTGATTTTTAGGGGAGTGGAATTTTGAAAAAAATTTCTAAAATTGCCTTGATAACGGCAATGGCCATGAGCCTTACAGGATGCTGGAACAGGCGTGAGCTTAATACCCTCGGCATTGTCATGGGCGTAGGGATAGACGAAGGCGTGAAGCTTGGCAACATAAAGGTCACCGCCCAGCTTGTGGATACAAACAACATGGAATCGGCGGCAAAAACGGGAGATTCGCAGGGCTCCGCATATATAAACCTTACACAAGAAGGCAAGGACATAATGAGCATTTTCAGGGGATTTACCCATGAAATAAGCAGAAAGCTCTATATCCCCCATAACCAGATTATAATTTTCGGAGAGGATATGGCGGAGCAGGGAGTTCACGACGTTTTGGACTTTTTCATGAGGGACCATGAATCAAGGCTTACCGTAAATGTTTTTGTGGCAAAGGGCAAGGCGGCAGATATATTGAAATGCTCTCCGCAGTTTTCAAAAATCCCCGCAATAGACATAGGACAGCTTGTGGAAGCGCAGGGAGCAACTTCCGAAACGGCGACGGTAAACCTTTTTGAGTTTATGGGATGTCTTGCAAGCAAAACAAGGGATGTGCTTGCGCCTATGGTGGAGCTTAAAGATCAAAACGGCAAAATGGTTGCCTATGTTTCCGGAGGGGCTGTATTTAAAGAGGATAAAATGGTTGGCCAGCTTGACAAGGACCAGACAAGGGCGTTCCTTTGGGTGATGGGCAAGGTCAAGAGCGGGATAGTTGTTGATGAAATTAAGGCTGAAACGGTTACACTTGAAATAATGAAGGCAAGCTCCGATGTAAAGGTGGAGCTTGGTGACGACGGAAGCATTACCGCAAAAATAAAAATAAAGCAGCTAAGCTCTATTGCAAGTCAAACAGGTGCCGAAAACTTGGGCAGCAAGGAAAATCTTGAACTTGTAAAGTCCGAAACGGAAAAGATAATAAAAGAGCAGATTGAGGCTGTGGTAAAAAAATCTCAAGAGCTTGGGACGGATATTTTCGGGTTTGGCGAAAAAATTCACCAGACAAATCCGAAAGCGTGGAAAACCCTTGAAGGGGAGTGGGACAGCCTTTATAAAACCATGAAGGTTGAAGTGGAGGCCAACGTAAAAATAGTCGGAATGGGAAGGCTTTCAAAGCCGGACTATCCGGAGCCAAAGGAAAAAGAGCAGGGGAAGTAGAAATAAATGTATAAAAAGGGTTTTATTGATTCAAGGACTCTCATGTTTTCGATTGCTGCTTATTACGGCGGAACAAGCCTGCTTTCGGCGTTTTCAACCGCGGTTCTTGGGCATGAGGCTTGGCTTGCCGCGGCATTTGCAATTTTTATAAACCTTTTTCATGTATGGCTTTATATGTTGCTAATCAAAAACTTTCCCGGCAAGAATATCATTGAAATAAGCATTGAGGTTTTTGGGAATTTTATCGGCAGAATTTTTGGGGTGCTTTACTTTGTGCTGTTTTTCTCCTATGGTTTTTTAAATATAAATGTTCTCAGCGGATTTATAACTGAAAACGTACTTCCGTATACTCCTCCGGCGGCTGTTCTTGCGCTTTTTATTGCTGTTTGCTGCTATGCCGCAAAAAAAGGGCCTGAGGTGCTGCTCAAATATGCCGAAGTGTTTTTTATGGTTTCGTTGGGGGCAATTTTATTCAACAGCATCCTTTTGCTTAAAGATGTAAAGCTGACAAATTTTCTGCCGATGTTTTCATACCCCGTCAAAGAATATGTAAAAGCCGCTCATACGCAAGGGGTTATTCCTTCATCGGGAACTTTTTTGCTTCTTATGTATCTGCCTAATGTAAAAGACGGCAAAAACATAAAAAAGGCCTTGATAAAAGGCACTTTAATCGGATGGGCGATTATGGTGTTCATAATGCTTCGTGATGTTGCAATTTTGGGCGCGGCAATGAAGGTTTTTGGAAATCCCACCTTTGAAACCATAAAAATGATAAATGTCGCAAAAATTTTTACACGCATGGAAATTTTATATGCCGTTATTTTAATAATGATGTTCTTTTTTCAGATAAGCACAATAATGTACTGCAATTCGGTAGCAATTGCCGAGGTTTTTACTTTAAAGTCTTATGAAATGCTTACATGCCCACTTGGGGTGCTTATTTTGTGCTTTTCGCTTATTTCATTTGAGTCTTCGGCGCAGCATGCGATTTGGGGAGAAAATTATGCGGCAATGTTTTCCACATTTTTTGATACTGTCTTGCCCATCATTACTATTATAGCGATTTTTATAAAAAAAATTGTCAAAAAACGTTCGGCCCTGCCCCGCTCTTAAAATCCCGAAAGGAAAATGCTTATGAATAAAAAAAATGCAAAAGAAAGAGTTTCTTCATTGGCGCTTATGTTTACCGTGGGATGCTTTTTGCAGTGCTCGGTGCTTCTTATGGGGAACATAAGCGCAATAGCAAAGCAGGATTCATGGATTGTGATTGCAGCCGCAATAATTCTATATCTGCCCATATTTTGGTTGTATATAAAGCTTGCGGATTTATTCCCCGGGAAAAGCCTTATTGAAATAAACGAAAAGGTTTTTGGCAGATTTTTAGGCGGAGCGGTTTCGATTTTGTACATTGTACATTTCCTTTTCCTTTCAACATTCAACACAAGGATACTTGACAATTTTATTTCCGGCTCTCTTGTGCCGGAAACTCCTGCCGCGGCAATACTTTTTCTCTTTCTGGCAGTGTGCGCTTATGCCGTAAGGAGAGGACTTGAAACCATGACGAGGTACAGTGCTGTTTTTACTGCTATTGTACTTTTGGTAATGGTCATGAACATGGTCTTGATGGGAAAGGATATGAAGTTTGAAAATTTTATGCCGGTGCTTTCATTAAGGCCTATAAAATATGTGCAGGCAGTCCATTCGCAAATAAGCCTTTCATTCAGCCAGCTTGTTGTGTTCTTTATGCTTTTTCCGGACCTTAAAAAGCCAAAGGAGCTTAAAAAATCCTTCTTTTGGGGATTTTTAATCGGAGCGGGAACGATACTGATAGTTGAAACAAGAAATATTGCGGTTCTCGGCGGATTTATTTCTCTTGTAACAGCTCCGGCGTTTGAGGCATTCCGGCTTATAAACATAGCAAACGTGTTTACAAGAATGGAGCTTTTTTACGCATTCGTGCTTATAATGCTTTTGTTTTTCAAGGTTTCGATACTTTATTTTGCCTTTTTAAGGGCGGTTCAGCAGTTTTTAAAGATAAAATCCTACAAATTCCTTGTTTTCCCGGCGGGAGCAATAATACTCTGCCTGACATTAATATCATTTGATTCCTCAATTGACACAAATTCATGGGAAGGAACCGCAGGGCCGTTTCTTTCGTTGTTTTTGGAAATCATACTTCCTGCATTAACGCTTGCAATTGCCCTTTTAAGGGGATTTAGAAAAGAAAAGGAGGCGACTGTCTGATGGTTGTGCTTTTGGTTGGAGTTTTTTCGTTTATGGCGCTTATGGATTTGCCGGCTCTTATAAAAGAAAAGAACATAAAGGAAATCATCGTTTACGGGGTATTCTTTGTCTTGGCTTTCGTTATGTCGATGCTCTTGGTTTTTGGCGTGGAAATCCCATCTCCCGTAAAATTCTTTGAATTTATAATAGGCGATGTGCTGCATTTAAGCTATGAATAAAAAATCCCCGACAATGCGTCGGGGATTTTTGTTTATCAGTCATCCCATTATGCTTGATATCCCGTTTTCAAGGGACGTCTTTGAAATCTGCCCTATATTTTTGCCTGCAATGTCGCCGCTTTTTGAAATGAAAAACGTCGTTGGGATTGAGGAGATATTATAGGCATCGGCGGCGCTGTTTTTTGTGTCAAAATAAACAGGGAAAGTGTATCCGGATGAATTTATAAATGCGGAAGCGCTGCTTTGGGTTTCCTTTGCGCCGTCGGTGAGGTTTATCATCAGGAAAACAACTCCCTCGCCGGAATATTTTTCGTACATTTCCTGAAATTCAGGCATTTCGTTGCGGCATGGCCCGCACCAGCTTGCCCAGAAGTTCAAAACAACAGGCTTGCCAAAGAAATCCGAAAGGCTTACCGCATTTCCGGAGGCGTCATAAACGGTAAAATCGGGGGCATTTCCGGATGGGCGTATGGTTTTGGCTGTGGTTTGCGCCGCAGAGGCTGTTGTCGGAGGAGTCGTCGAGGTCGTTGCGGGGGTTTGGGTAGTCATGCGTTTTGTCGTTGTTGTTGTCGTTTGCGGGGAGGTTTTATTTGTTGCCCCGTCAATTACCGTTTCCGGAGAGGTTGCCGTTGTTGTGGACGGCGTGGTTTCAAAAAGCACTGTGGTTTCCGAATAAGCGCTTACGGAGCCGCTCTCATCTGCGCTGTAATTTTCCGAATCCGGCGTAAATGCGCTGTAAATAAGCGTTGATGCGCCAAGCAGGCTTATAAAGCCTATAACTATTGCCGCAAGGGTCCTTTTTTTCATAAAAATCCTTCCTTTCAAAAAATATTATCCGAATAGTCCCGCAATCATAAGGATACCCAGAATTGCAAGAAGAATTCCCGAAAAAAGGTTTATTATGCGGTAGTTTCTTTTAATAAAGTCAAAAGCGTTTTTAAGCCTGTCAATAATCAAGGCCGAAAGAATGAACGGAATCCCAAGCCCCATTGAAAAGACAAAAAGCATGAAAACTCCTTTTAAAACAGTTTGGGAGTTTGCCGCAAGCATAAGCGCCGAGCCGAGGAAAGTCCCAACACAGGGCGTCCAGCCCGCCGAAAATAAAATTCCAAACAAAAGGCTTGAAAAGAAATTTAAATTTGAGTTTTTAATGCCCAAAGAATAATTAAAAATTGAATTTAAAAAACCTATTTTTAAAATTCCGGCGTAATTAAGCCCCAAAATAATAAGCAGTATCCCGAAAACAGTGTTGATAATCCTTTTGTTTTTAAAGACAAATACGCCAAGGCTTCCCGAAAAGGCTCCAAGTAGGACAAATACCAGTGTAAATCCGCAGACAAAGCCGACTGCATTTAAAAGCGTCTTGCGCCTGTTTTCTTCTTGCCCTGCAAAATATCCCAGATAAACAGGAAGCATCGGCAGCATGCAAGGCGAAATAAACGCAGTTATCCCTTCCAAAAACAAAATAAAATATTTCATAGAATCCTCCTTTGGGGGTAGTTTTTCCTGAAAAGCGTGAAAAATCCCGTCAAAAAGAAAAATCCGCCCGAAACGGACGGATTTATTTAAGATTGATTTAAAGCTGTTTTCAATACTTTTCCCCTGTGAATTCAAAATTTGATGCGGCGGGGAAATTTTCATTAAAGTCAAGATTTATTATTTTGGAAGGAGTGTTTTGATTCGGACCGGAATGAATTTCATTAAATTTAAACACGGAAATAAGCTGCTTTAATGTATCGGCTTGTCCGGAAAGCTCTTCGCTTGCGGCTGCGCTTTCCTCAGCCGTTGCAGAATTTGTCTGCACTACAGTTGAAATTTGCTCCACGCCTGTGTTTATTTGCGTAATGGCTTCCGCCTGTTCAATGGATGCCTTTGAAACCTTGTCCATTGTCTGTGCAACAAGCGCCGCCTTTTCACGCGCTTCGGCAAGGGATGCCGCTGTTTCTTCGGCAATTTTTGCGCCGTTGTCAACACTTCTTATAGAATGGTCAATAAGCGCTGTGGTCTGCTTTGCGGCCTCGGCTGATTTTGAGGCAAGGTTTCTTACTTCATCGGCAACCACTGCAAAGCCTTTTCCGGCGCTGCCGGCGCGTGCGGCTTCAACCGCCGCATTAAGCGCAAGTATGTTGGTCTGGAATGCTATATCGTCAATAACCTTGATGATTTTTGAAATCTCGGCAGATGAATTATTTATTTCATTCATTGCTGAAAGCATGTTTTCCATGTAGGAGCTGCTCTTTATTATGCCTTCGGTAGCTTCATTTACTGCTTTTGCGGCAAGGGCTATGCTGTCGGTATTTTCATTGACCTGTCCGGAAACGTTAAGCAGGGATGCGGAAAGCTCCTCCACAGAGCTTGCCTGCTCCGTTGCTCCTTGCGAAAGCGATTGGGCGCTGATTGAAACCTGTCCCGCGCCGGTTGAAACTTGGTCGGCCGCTTCGCTTATTTCCGAAAACATCTTGCTGAGCTTTTGGCAGGTTTCCTTTAATGCAATGCCCATTGTGTCCTTATCCGACCGCACGGGAACATCCACTGTCAAATCCCCTTCCGCAACGGCGGCAACTACTTTCACCTGCTGCTTTATCCCGTCAGCCATTCTGTTGAAGGCGTCTGCAAGCTCGCCTGTTTCGTCGCGGCTGTAAATATCAACATGTATATCCGCATTGCCGAGCGAAATTTCATTTGCGGCGTCAACGATTTTCTTGATAGGATTGCTTATAAGCCGGGATATGTATCTGCCAAGCAGAATTGACGAAACAAAACCTATGATTATTACGGCAATCAAAATTCCTGAAAGCGCATAAAACAAAATCATATTGTTTTTAGCAGTTTGTGCGGCATTGTTAATACGGTTGTCAAGGCATTGGTAAAAGTTTGATATCATTTGCTCAGTGGCTTCCGTCATTCCCGACAGTGCCTTTCTGGTATCCTCAAAATTTCCCTTTTTAGCAACATCAAAAACTTTAAGCGCTCCGGGCTTGAAAGTATTATTGTAAAGGCTTTGGGATTCCTTAAAAAGCGCAAGGCTGGATGCGCCTGTTATTGTCGGTTCATATTCCTTGATTGCCGCGGTCACTTCAGCATCAAGTTTGTTGAATTCAGCCAAAGCCTCCTCGACCTTTTTGCTGTCGTCTGCATAAATTACCGCGCCCCTAAGCTGAACCCGCATAGCTGTTATTGAGTTGATTACCCTTGTCATTGTCGCAAGCGGCTTTGTTTGAATTTCGTACAGCTTATTTGTCGACATATGCATTTGCCACATTCCGAAGATTCCGACGAAACCGATAATAGTTGCAATTACTGACGTGATAAAGAAACCGGTGAGAAGTTTTTTAGAAATTTTCATGTTCCTCATAACAAAACCTCCTATTGTTTTTTTATTATTAAAAAGTTAAAAGGCGGGTTCAACCTTTGATACAATTTTATCATTCTTGCTACAATCAGTCAAGAGATTTTTATACAAATCTTACTATTAAATATCAAAATTTACATTTTGCTTTACTAAAAATGATGAAAATTATTTTTTTATCTTTTAAATATACATAAAAAATAAATATAATAAAGAAAAAATAAATACGGTTTGAAGCTGTTTCAAACCGTATAAAAAATATTAAATTATATGCAATATGACGCCGCCGAAAGAAACGCAAGCGCAAGACCTTGCCCCCAGCCTTGCGTCCATGTTTTTGGAACGCTGCGGTAATCCTCACGGGTTTTCATTACCGCTGTTCCCGCCGAAACATTCAGCACCCTGCCGTCGTCGGCAATGTTTGCAATCACGCCTTCAAGCGCTTTTTGGGCGTATTTGGTGTGCAGGATGTTTTCGTTTAAAATCATTGCGGCGCCAATTCCCGCAGAAGCGGAAACTTCTTCATACGAATCCGGGTCGTCAAGGATTGTCCTCCAAAGCCCGTTTTCAGTCTGCAAAAGCTTTATTGCGGAAAGCTGGTCCCGCAGGGACGAGTCGATTTCCATAAAGAGGGGGTACAGATAGTTTATTATGTGCTTTGACTGTGCCATGGTATATGCCGCCCATGCGTTTGCGCGAGCCCAGTAAAAGCCTGACATATTGTCCTTTGTGAGGTTGTTGTAGCCGTGGTAGAAAAGTCCGCTGGATTTGTTTTGCAGATACTGTATGTGCCAGTAGAATTGATTTAGCGCATCGGCGATTATATCCTCGTCGCCGAGCTTTTTGCCCATTCTTAGCATAAAGTATGCCGCCATGAAAAGAGTGTCTGCCCATGCCTGCTCCGGAAAGTCGTTGTTGACCGAAACGGTGTGCTGAAGCACCCCGTCGCCAAAGCGGAGAGCCTTTGTCCTTAAATAATCCAGCTTGTCAAGGGCGATTTTCCAGTATTTTTCGTCGCCGGTAACCTCATAAAGCGTTATCATGGTGTGCCCCATAGCGCAGGTGTTTACCGTAAATGGCGGAATCCCAAGCTCTATGTACTCATCAACCCATTTGGCAAGCATGTCTATGTATTCCTTTTTGCCGGTTGCCTCGTATGCCCGGCATATGCCGTAAAAGCCAACTCCGCAGGGCCATTCCCATGTGAGGTCCATGGACATTGTGCGGCTTACCACTTTGTCAATAATTTCAAAAAGTTTTTCCTTGTCGTAATGAATTTTCAGCTTAAGCATTTTAAATATCCTCCTGAAACGCCTTATGGGAATGCCTTTTTCAAGGCATTCCCGTCGGCATTATTGTTTTGTTCTTATTTTTTGCTTGCGTCGTATGCGGCTTTTCTTTCATCAAGAACTACTTGGTAGCCTGAATCAAGGTAATCCTTGCTGAATTGCTTATAGAGAGTATCAAATTCATCCGGCTTGCAGGTGATGAGCTTAACGCTGTATTCCTGCCACTTGGAGAGGAGAGTTTCCTTGTATTCTGCAACGGAAGCTATGCTCTTTGAGAACAGGTAGTCGGTGGTGAGATATTTTTCTGTTTCTTTGTAGAACTTGTAGCTGTCGTCAATGAGGTATTCATAGCCTTTTGGAGCATAAGTTGTCTTTTGCACCTGAAGGTTTGCTTCATCGCTGCCGTAATCCTTGCCCTCAATTACAAGACAGAACATATCCTTGTTGGAGTTGTAGTTCATTCTTTCTTCGCCCTGATAATCCTGCATAACAGGCAGCCCGTTGCTGTCAAGGGTGTAATTTTTGCCCTCATATCCGTTTTGGAGGGTAAAGAGGTTGTCTTTTTGCGACATCCATTCGAGAAACATTTCAACAGCCTTTATTTCATCCGCGGATGATTGTGACGAGAAGCCGAGTATCATTCCGAACGGCCAGTATGCTCTTCCTGCCGGAACTTGGCCGTCTTCAAGCCCTGCATACGGGCTTAAAACTGCAAGCTTTGCGTTGGGATTGTTTTGGAGGAGTCCGGAAACATAATCTGAATTTGCGGTAAGGTAATTTGCATAAACGCCTGCTTTTCCGGCAATGAAGTCAGCCTTTGCCTGTGAGCCGTCTTTGTCGAGGTAGTATTCCTTGCTGTAATATCCCTTGTTGTATTCAGCATTTTGTCTTTTAAGCATTTTGTAAGTAGGCTCCCATGTGAGCGAAGCAATGGAAAGGTCGGAATAAAGCGCAGTATCCTCTTCATTCGGCGGGAATGGCCTGAATGGATAGTTTCCGGCAACATATCCCGTTGTTGGAAGCGACATCGTAAGCGGATATTTGCAAAGCCCCTTTGCAATCCAAGCGTCAAGCAATGCAGTGTATTCGGAGTAGTTTTTAGGCATTTCCATGCCCACAGCGTCAATCCAGTCCTGACGGATAAGGGTTACCCAGTTGTAGGCGGTGGGTCTTCTTGCCATTACAAACATATCTTTGCCGTTGAGCTTGCAGTATTGGAGAATCCCGTAATCCTCCATGTTTTTGTAGTAAGTGGGGGCAATCTGCTTGAACTGCTCCATGTCTATTTCCTGCAATGCGCCCTGGTCGGCGTATGCGACTGCCTGCGGGTAGTCATAATGGAACACGATGTCGGGGGATTCGCCTGCGGCAATGAGCATATTCATTTTTGTCACTTCATCTGTCCTTGGAATTGCCACATAAGTAACCTTGATGTTGTACTTGTCGCCAAACTGTGATTGAACCCATTTTGTCCAGTAGTTGTCATCCACCGGCGGAAGTCCGTCAACATTTCTGTCGTAAACAGGGATTTGAATTTCAACCTGCTTGTCAAATGCTTTAAATCCGTCAATTCCCGCAACGGCTGAAGTTTGCGCGGCGGTTGTGCTTTCAGCTGCGGAAGAGCTTGAAGATGAAGACGAAGAACCTCCGGAGCCACATCCGGCAAGGGCGCTTGCCGAAACTGCTGCCGCAAGCGCCAAAGAAAGCTGCTTTGCGTTAACTTTTTTCATAGTTTTCCTCCTCTTGATTTGGTTTGTTTTATGAAAAATCGGTTTTTGCTTTAAAAATCCGATATTCCGGCTATCCTTTTACGGCGCCTATCATTACGCCTTTTACAAAATATTTTTGTACGAACGGGTACACGCAGATGATTGGGATTGTTGCAAACATTACGCAGGCTGCCTGCAAAACTTCCGGAGTACTCATTACAGCTCCGCCTTCAAGAGCGGAAATTGCGGTGCTGTCGGCAGAGGCTCCCACCATTTGGTTTAATAGAAGCTGCAAGGGATAAAGCGCCTGTTTGGTTATGTAATACTTTGCATCGGCATAGGCGTTCCATCTTCCCACAGCATAAAAAAGCGAAAGGGTTGCTATTATCGGCTTTGAGAGCGGGAGGACTATTTTTATAAGTATCTGAAAGTTTGACGCCCCATCCAGAAAAGCCGATTCTTCAAGGCTGTCGGGGATGTTCGACTGCAAAAAGCTTTTCATGATAAGCATATTGTACGGGCTGAACGCAAGCGGGAGAACAAGCACCCAGATTGTATTGAGCAGGTTTAATTGTTTCATAAGGAGGTATTCCGGGATAAGTCCGGCTCCAAAATAAAGGGTGAAAAGGAAAAGATAGGAGAAAAAAAGCCTGCCTTTAAGCCTTTTTTTGGTGAGAGGATAGGCAGCGCAGGTGGTGGCTATCATTCCTATGACCGTGAAAAGCGCTGTCACGATTATCGTAAGCCACATTGAGCGCACCATTTTTCCGTCGTTGAAGATATTCTGGTAAGCCGTAAGCGTAAAGCCCTTTGGCAGGAGGTAAACGGATTTTTGAAGCACATAATGGTCGGAGCTTACCGATTTTGAAAAAACGTGAATAAATGGAAGTATGCAGGTAAGCGAGATTATTGCGATGATTATGCAGATTATTATTTCGCCTATGCTGATTTTGCGGCGTTTTTTAAAAGATATAGCTGATGACGGCATTTTTTGCACCCCTTTCCTTTACATCAGTCCGTCTTCGCCAAGAAGCTTTGCAAAGCGGTCGGATGCTATTACAAGTATTAGTCCCACAAGCGACTGGAACAGTCCTACTGCGGTTGCCATGCTGAAATTTCCAGCCTGCAAGCCCTTTTCATAAATGTAAATCGAAAGCTGGTACTGAAAATCGGTCACCATTACATTGTCAAAGCTGTAAAGCCTTTCAAATGAGCTGCCCATCATCCTGCCGAGGTTCATTATCAGCAGAGTGACTATTGTTCCCTTTATTCCGGGGAGGGTCACATGCCATATCTTTCCGAACCTGCCGGCGCCGTCAATCGTCGCCGCCTCATAAAGCTCTCCGTTTATGCCCGTTATTGCGGCAAGGTAGATTATTGTTCCCCAGCCCATGCCCTGCCATACGGCAATAAGTATGTAGGATACCGCCCAGTGATATTTTTCCGTAAGGAAAGGAACCGACTGCCCGCCAAGATTGGTTATAAGCACATTTACAAGTCCGGTTTCGGGCTTTAAAAGCTGCGTGAATATGCTTGCTACAATTACCCATGAAAGAAAATGCGGAAGGTAAAGTATGGTTTGGGAAAGCTTTTTAAACCTCTTAAAATGTATTTCATTTAAAAGGATTGCAAGGATTATCGGCATCGGGAAGCCGACTATCAAATCCGCGAAGTTGAATATAAGCGTATTTTTAAGGGCTTTTAAAAAGTCGGCGTCCTTAAAAATTCTTTGGAAGGTGCCAAATCCTATAAATTTGCTCCCGTCATATCCAAGCGCAGGCTTGTAGTCAAGGAAGGCAATTCTGAGCCCGGGGTATGATGCGTACTTAAAGATTATAACCATTGCCACCGGAAGCAGCAAAAGCAGATAAAGCTGCCAGTCGCGCTTGAAGGAATTCTTCCAGCTCTTTAAAAAGGACGGCAATGAATTTTGTTTTCCGTCGGTCATTTTTCTTCCTCCTATTATGTGGATTTTTGCAAAGACACACATTCTGCGGCTGTTTTTAAGTTTGCAGGAGCGTTGTTGAAGTTGCTCATTTTTATGTGAATTCGCTTTGTGTTTTCAGTATAATTGCTGGCTGGACTTTTGTAAATAATCTCTTTTGAGAGGAATAATCATTTTTGACAATTAAAAAAATGCCTGAATATAGGCATTTTTTGTTCCCGTATTTAGTTTTGGCAAAACAAATTGAGGAAAATTTAAAGAAAAAATGCACAAAACAATCCTTTTTTCAGCCTTTTTTATTGTCATTAGTAATTTTGATTATCAAAAATAATGCACATATTTATTCCATAAATAAAGATATAATTGTATTTCTTCAACAAATAGCAGCGGATGACAAAATCAAATCCGCCGCTTGGAACTACTCCTTTATATTCCTGTACTCCCCGGGGGTTATGCCTTCGTACTTCTTGAAAAACCTTGTAAGGCTCTGCACATTGTTGTATCCGACAAGGCCGGCTATTTCGGCTATCGGGGCATCAGTCTGCTTTAACAGCCTTTTTGCCTCATCAATCCGCATGCCGTTTATATAGTCTATAAGGTTCTTGCCGGTAAAATCTTTTATGATTTTTCTTATATACGAATAGCTTATCCCTACTTCTTCGGCCATATCCTCAAAGTTTATATCGCCTTTGTAGTGCTGTTTGACATAATTTAAAATCCTGTCGATATGCTTTACATCGTCGGCGGAAGTGTTTTCGGAAACATATTTTTCAATCCTGCCGAAAAAGGATATAAGGTATTCATCAATTTCTTCAAGCGTTTCCAGCGCGGACATTTTCCTGTAAACAAGGTGGATGTTGCCGAAAATTTCACGGATGTTCATATTGTTTTCCACAAGGAATTTTATTGCGGTGCTTATCAGCTGGTTGTAAATTTGAAGAATATTGTCATATGAAATTCCCGGAGAATTTCGTATTTCGCTTGAAATTTCCTTTATTTCTTCCGTTATCGGGGGGAAATCCCTTGCTTGCAGGAGGTTTAGGATATGCTTTTCATGGTTGTATGGATAAAAGTACTTTCCGCCCTCGCTGTTTTGTTCTTTCCAGAAAAGTATGCTTTCCTTTCCGGACAAGAGTTTTTGCTTGAAAGCCTCCCTTGCCTCTGAAAAAGAGGTCTTTATGCCGGAAATGCTGCCATGAACGCCGCCGATGCCGAACGAAACCGAAAATCCGAATTCGCTTTTGATTTCCGTTTGCAGGCTCTGGCATATCTTTTTTATTAAAAGCGGAGTTTCAGTGCAGTCATAGTTTTTTATATTAAGTATTATTGCCGCGGTATGGTTTTCATGCAGCACGCCTTTTGAAATGAAAGTCCCGTCAAATCCGGCGCGGCATTTTTCAAGCACCATGATGCGGAAATAATGCCTTTGCTCCGGGGTATAGTCGCTGACAAAGCGCTCCGCCCCGTCAATTGACACAGCTATCGCCAAAAAGTTCGGATAGGGGAAAATTTCTTCAATGTTTTCCGGAGTATTTGCAAAATCGCCTTTAAGCAGGTCGTTTATAAAAAGCTCTTTTTCCTTGATTTCCTTTTGCCGAACCATTTCGCTGAGTGCCTTTTCCTGCTCTAAAATCTGGCGGTAGGCGCTTGAAATCAGCACCATTTCATTTTTTGCATCCCCAAGAGAGAGGTCGCCGCGGCTTTTAAGGGTTTTCACAAGGGTGTTCATTGGCTTTGAAATGCGCGAGGTTATGAAAAGCGTCACAAAAAGCCCCGCGGCGGTTATCCCTATAAGCAAAAGAAACGAGCTCTCATTTATTGAGTTTATTTTTGAGAAAAGGGAATTTATCGAGTACCGGCTGATATAAATCCAGCCCCTTGAAGTATCCTTTGAAAAAACGTAAAGGTTTTTATCATTTTGCGAGGAAATCACAGAGCCTGAAAGTTCCTGAGAAGTTAAAATGCGCCCTATGGATTGGTTGTCCGAAAGATTTTTCTGAAAATCCGCCGTGCTGCTGTGGATTATTACATTCCCTGAGGCGTCAATTATAAAGCTTTCTCCGTTTTGGTCAAGGGAATAGCTGTTTATCAAATCATTAAAAGCGGATTCATTTAAATTGACGATGATAAATCCTCTTGCTGTGGTTATAAGCGAGCTTAAAGGGTAAACATATGAAACGGAATTTACCGAGCCGTTTGCCGTTTTGATTTTTCTTGCTTCCCAAAATCCCTGCACGCTGTATTTTTTTTCGGCGTATTCCTTTGCGCAGTCCTTTATAAATTCAGCGTCGGAAAATTCGCCAAGTGAAAATATGCCCTCTCTGTTGCTTATGGCATAATCAGCTCCATCAACATAAAAATAAACCGAATAAATTTTTCCATTTGAATATGCCATTTGGTAAAGGAGCTTTTCAACATCTTTCAACAACAGAAAATTTTGCATGTTTGCTATTGCGGGGCTTAAATATTTAAGTCCCGATATTTTTTCAAGAGAGGGATTTTTTGCAAGGGTAAGGGTTTCGGTTTTTATGCCTTGCAGCACAGTTTCATTCAAAGTCCTTACGGAGGAAAGATTTCTTGAAGCCGAAATGGCAATTTCTTCTTCAGAGTATTTAAAAACAGCCCTGCTGCTTCCAATCATCACTGCTGTCAGGGGCAGCACCAATACCGCAAACATTACGATATAAAGTTCCGCCATAAAGGGAAGTCTTTTCACTTCTTTACCTCCTAAAAAAACTTGCAAAGATATTATATAATATTTTAACACCGAAAGCAATGGTTTTTGTGCAAAATATAAAAGCGCGGCCCGCATTTGCGAGCCGCATCTAAAATATTTTAGTTTCCAGAAGTATCTTCCATTAGCTTGAATTTTATTTCAAATTCCGTTTCGTCTCCGACAATGGATTTGCGGTAAACCTTTGCAGTTATTTCATCCCCTGCCTTAAAGCCTTCTATTGATTCCATTGCAGTTTCGTAATCGTAAACTTTCTTTCCGTTTATTTCGGTTATTATATCATAAACCTGAAGCCCGCTGTTTGCAATGTCGCAGGACGGGTCTATCTGCTTTATGTAAAGCCCTGGCTTTATTCCGTACATTCGCGCGGTTTCTTCGGTTATTCCCTCAAAGTAAATTCCTATCCTTACCCTTCCGGAAACATAGCCTTGGCTTATGATATCCTGTATTATCGGCAGGGCATCATTTATTGCTATTGCAAAGCCTATGCCCTCATAATCTTCGGCAACGTATTTGGAAGAAACTATTCCTACTACCTGACCGTACATATTTACAAGCGGTCCGCCGGAATTTCCGGGATTTACCGCGGCATCGGTTTGTATGCTGTTCATGGCAAGGCCGTATTCGGAGGTCTTTATCTGTCTGTTAAGCCCAGAAACATATCCTCCTGAAAAGCTGTTTGCAAGCCCTCCCGGATTGCCAAGAGTTATGACCTGTTCGCCAAGCTCAAGTTCGTCGGAGTTTCCAAGCACTGCGGGGGTAAGTTCCTCATCCGGCTCAATTTTCAGAACCGCAAGGTCGGTTTTTGAATCAATTCCGACAACATTTGCGACGTATTCCTTTTCGTTGTAAAGCACGACCTTTTGTGCGGCGGCATTCTCAAGCACATGGGCATTTGTAACAACATACCCGTCTTCGGAAATTATTATTCCGGAGCCCTGCCCTATCGGGGTGAAGGACTGTTCTGCGCCGTAAACCACGACTCCCACCACGGACGGAAGAAGCAGCTTTGCAACCTCCTGGGTGGAATATTTCCCGTTCTCATCCGCCTGAACATCGCTTGACTGCGGTTTGTCATGGGTGGTTATTTCCGGCAGGGAATCATTCCTGCTGCTGTCCGCATAGGAGCTTTCGGACTCCGGCGCATTGCCTTCCGTATTAAGGGTAAGAATAAAAGTGCAGACAAGTCCAAGCACCATGACCGCAACAAGAATTGAAGCCGTCAAAACGCCATGGTTCTTCTTTTTTGGCGGGCGTGGAGGCATCCCTTGAGCCCATTCAAAATTTTGCGGCGGGGGAGCTATTGGAGGCACTCCGGTTTGAGGATTCACTGCCGGAATGTTGTTTTCGGGCATATTTGCCGCTGTATTGTCTGCGGGAGCTGCTGCCGGCGCCTCTTGCGGCAAAGCAGTTCCCGCGGGGACTGCTGACAACGGTTCCTGAGATACAACATTTTCCGCATTTTCGTTTAAAGGAATATTTGGAGCTTCATTAACATTCCTTTGCGTGGAATTTTGATAAAAATTTTCGGGCGCAAAAAATCCCGCATCATTTGAATTTCCGTTTATATTCTGTCCATTGCCGGAGCTTTCCGGTTCTGTGTTTGAAAATTGACCTTCGTTGTTAAACTCGTTCATAAAATTGATTTTCCTCCGTATTTGTTGAGGTTATGCCAAAGGTTCTCCGGCCTTTAAAGAAAAGCTGAATTCGGTGTACTCACCCTTTGCGCTCCTTACAAGTATATTCCCGCCGTGCAGATTTATTATTGAGCGTACTATCGCAAGCCCAAGCCCGACGCCGGTTTTATCCTTTCCATGGGATTCGTCGGTCTTGTAAAACCTGTCGAATACCTTTGGAAGCTCATCCTGTGTAAGGCCTTCGCCGCTGTTTTTTATTGAAAATACAGCGTTTTCATTTTGATACTCAAATTTGAAAGCAATATATCCGCCCTCGTTTACAAACTTCACAGCATTCTCAACAAGATTATATACCACTTGCTGGATTAAGTCAACGTCCCCCTCCATATAAAGCGGCGGGGAATCAAGTCCCTCTATTTCAATCTTCTTTTTCTCTATCTGTCCCTCAAAGAGCAGCAAAGTCTTTACCGCAAGTGAGGTCACATCAAACGATGTTATTTTCAGCTTTACCTCGCCGGTTTCATATTTTGAAATATTCAGCATGGAGCGTACAAGGCGCGAAAGCCTTGAAACCTCTTCTGAAACAATTTTAAGGTACTGCCTGTGTTTTTCCGGCGGAATCGTGCCATCCAAAATTCCGTCAATAAATCCGCCGATTGTCGTCATAGGCGTTTTAAGCTCGTGTGACACATTGGCAACAAAGCTCTTCCTTGAATTTTCAAGCATGGAAAGCGAATATGCCATCTCATTGAGCGTGCAGGCAAGTATTCCAATTTCATTGTCGTCATAAATTTCAATGCGCTGAGAAAAATCACCCCGTCCAAATCTTTGGGCGGCGTCCGTCATTTCTTTTATCGGGCGCAGCAGCCTTTTTATCACATAATAAACCGCCATAAACACGACAATAAGCACCAGCACCGAAACAACGGCAAAAGCTCCCACAAGCCCTCCCATAAAGGCCTTGAAAGAATCCGCAGAACGGTACCCCGCAACATAAAAGTCCTGCCCGTCTATTTCAAGCGGCATGGCAAGCACAAAAAAATCCTTATTAAAATACCCTCCAAGATGTCCTATTTCAAAAAGACCGGTTTCGTCGATACTGTTCAGTGTAACCGAATCCAGCTTTGGCTTGCACCCGTCGGATGATGTTGTGGCAACAATTTCAAACCCTTCATGATTGAAAAGCGCAAAATTTATTCCCGACGACGCCGAATAATCCCTGTAAACCGAATTCAAATAGGTCGGTCCCAAGGCTTGTTTTTGCAAATAACAAAGCTTTGTTGCGGTGATAATCTCATTGACCCCCGCAAGCAAAGCTTCTTTTTTCTCTGTTTTATAAAATTGGGATGCTACAAGAAGCAAGACGGAGCCTATGCAGATTACGCATGAAAGAATTACCACCGAACATAACCAAAAGTACTTTGTAACTATGCTCTTGTGCATATTTTGCATTTTAAGCGTTTTCCTCGTCTTCTTCCACTTCGAACTTATATCCTACGCCCCATACGGTTTTGAGAGCCCATTTGTCCGAAACGCCTTCAAGCTTTTCCCTGAGCCTTTTTATATGCACGTCAATGGTTCTTGAATCGCCATAGTATTCAAAGCCCCATACCTCGTCAAGAAGCTGGTCCCTTGTGTATACTCTGTTGGGATTTGAGGCAAGATAGAACAAAAGCTCCAATTCCTTTGGAGGAGTATCGACAACTTTGCCGTCAACCCTAAGCTCATAGCGTGTCATATTGACAACAAGCTTGTCGTATTTTACTTCTTTTATTTCAGGTTCGCTGGAAGACTGGCCCACGCGCCTGTAAACAGCCTTTATCCTTGCGATTACTTCCTTTGTATCAAAAGGCTTTACAATATAATCGTCCGCGCCAAGCTCAAGTCCCAAAACTTTATCAAAAGTTTCGGACTTTGCGGTTATCATAATTATCGGGACGTTTGATTTCTTTCTGATTTCGCGGCAGACCTGCCATCCGTCAAGTCCCGGAAGCATGATGTCAAGCAAAATTATATCCGGTTTGAGGGCGTTGAATTTTACTATTGCCTCCTCGCCGTCATGGGAAATAATCACTCCGTAGCCTTCTTTTTCAAGATAAAGCCTAAGCAGTTCGCATATGTTGTTATCGTCGTCAACGACCAGGACTTTTCCTAATGACATATACATCTTCCTTTCCTTTAAATGCCGTCATTTAATATAGAGCAAAACAATATGATATTTATGTACTAATTATACCTTATTTTTGCAAATAAAAATGTATAAACATTTAACAATAAGCTTCAAAAATGTAAATTTAACAAAATAAATCATGTAAGGTTATAATTTTATAATCGTTTGGACATTTTTATATAGCTTGATTTGCCTGCTATCAGGATAAATAAACTTTATGTAAAAAATGCACGAATAAGAAAATTCACGTTAAAATTAACAAAAAATATTTAAAGCAATTTTAAAGGTTTGTAGAAAAATCTGAAAATGACGCTTTTGAGAGAAAATATCTTGATTTTTTTATCAGACTTGGTAAAATAGTATTAGCACTCGGTAATCAAGAGTGCTAACTAAAAAGAAAACTGTTTTTAAGGAGGATAAATGTTATGACAATTAAACCACTTGCGGACAGAGTAGTTATTAAAATGGTTGAAGCTGAAGAAACAACAAAAAGCGGAATCATCCTTACCGCAGGGGCAAAGGAAAAGCCTTCCGTTGCGGAAGTCATTGAAGTTGGTCCCGGAGGACTCGTTGACGGAAAACAGGTGGACATGTATGTTAAAAAGGGACAGAAGGTTTTGATAAGCAAGTATGCCGGCACGGAAGTAAAGCTTGACGGCACAGATTACACCATCGTAAAGCAAAGCGACATTCTTGCAATTGTTGAATAAAAAAATCCGCCTTAAAATGAAAATAACAAAAAAATTTAACAGGAGGTATTTACGGTTATGGCAAAGGATATAATTTACGGTGAAGAAGCCAGAAAGGCTCTTCAAGCGGGCATAGACAAACTTGCGAATACAGTTAAAATCACTCTCGGCCCAAAGGGCAGAAATGTTGTTCTTGATAAAAAATTCGGAGCGCCCCTTATCACAAATGACGGCGTTACTATTGCAAAGGAAATCGAACTTGAAAACGCTTTTGAAAATATGGGCGCACAGCTTGTAAAAGAAGTTGCCACAAAGACAAACGATGCCGCAGGCGACGGAACAACCACCGCTACATTGCTTGCTCAGGCTCTTGTACGCGAGGGCATGAAGAACATTGCCGCAGGCGCAAATCCGATGGTTCTCAAAAAGGGAATCCAAAAGGCTGTTGATGCGGCTGTTGCGGCTGTTATCGAAAATTCTCAAGCTCTTAACGGCTCCGAGGACATTGCAAGGGTTGCTACCGTTTCATCCGCTGACGAATCCATAGGAAAGCTTATCGCAGAGGCTATGGAAAAGGTTACTTCCGACGGAGTTATCACCATTGAGGAAAGCAAGACCGCCGAAACATACAGCGAAGTTGTTGAAGGCATGCAATTTGACAGGGGATACCTCTCACCTTATATGGTTACAGATACCGAAAAGATGGAGGCTGTTCTCGATGACGCCTACATCCTTATCACTGACAAGAAGATTTCGGCTATACAGGAAATACTCCCGCTGCTTGAACAAATTGTTCAGACAGGCAGAAAGCTTCTTATCATTGCCGAAGATGTTGAAAGCGAGCCTCTTGCAACACTTATCGTAAACAAGCTCAAGGGCACTTTCACCTGCGTTGCAGTAAAAGCTCCCGGTTTTGGCGACAGGAGAAAGGAAATGCTCCAGGATATTGCCATCCTTACAGGAGGAACAGTTATTTCAAGCGAGCTTGGCATGGAGCTTAAAGAGGCTTCCGTTGAACATCTTGGCCGCGCAAAGCAGGTTAAGGTTTCAAAGGAAAACACAATTATCATCGACGGTTCAGGCAAATCCGAAGACATCAAGAACAGGATTGCTCAAATCCGTGCGCAGATTGAAACCACAACATCCGACTTTGACAAGGAAAAGCTTCAGGAAAGGCTTGCAAAGCTTTCAGGCGGCGTAGCTGTAATCAAGGTTGGTGCAGCTACCGAAGTTGAAATGAAAGAAAAGAAGCTTAGAATTGAAGACGCTCTTGCTGCTACCAAGGCTGCCGTTGAAGAAGGCATTGTAGCAGGCGGCGGAACAGCTCTCATCAACGCTATGCCGGCTGTTGAAAAGCTCATCCCGACACTTGAAGGCGATGAAAGGACCGGCGCAAAGATTGTTCTCAGGGCGCTTGAAGAACCTGTTCGTCAGATTGCCCAGAATGCAGGCCTTGAAGGTTCTGTAATCATTGACAAGATTCGCCGTTCACGCAAGATTGGCTACGGATTTGACGCTTACAATGAAACCTATGTTGACATGATTCCTGCGGGAATTGTTGACCCGACAAAGGTTACACGCTGCGCTCTCCAAAATGCGGCTTCCGTTGCGTCAATGGTTCTTACAACAGAATCCCTTGTTGCAGATATAAAGGAAGAAAACCCCAACCCGATGCCTCAGGGCGGAATGGGCGGAATGTACTAATCCCTTAAAGCATTTCCGTGCACGGAATTTATATATACGAAAAAACGGCGGAAGGTTATTCTCCCGCCGTTTTTTCGTTTTTGCCAGATATGTATACGATTTGGATTTGCGGATTTTTCTGCCCGGTTTTATAGCCCTCAATAAAAGCCGTCCGAATGAGGTCCTGAAAGCTTCCAAAAAGTTCGTCGGCCCGTTTGCTTTCAAGAAAATCACCAAAAGCCTGCTCCTGACTCATATCCATAAATTCAACCTCCTTGCCATTGCTCTCACATAAGAGCAATTATAGCATAAAATAAATTTATAATCAACATATGAGTTGCATAAAAAACAATAAAGAACAGGTGTAAAAATGGAGCAAAAAATAAAGCAAGATATAAATATAGGTCGAAATATAAGGGATTTGCGCAAAAAGAAAAAAATGACGCAGGATATTCTTGCAGCAAAAATGCAGCTTTTGGGCTGCAACACTACAAGAAGCTCACTTGCCAAAATTGAAGCGGGAATTCAACACATAAGCGTAAGCGAACTTTGTGCCATAAAGGAAGTTTTAAATGCTTCTTATGATGAGATTTTAAAATGTTTTACCGAAAACAAAGAATAATTTACCGTTAAATCTCCTCAAATCATTATCTAATGTTTACATTATACAATGGATTAGTCTATATGTAAAGATTAGATTTGAAATAATATATAAAAGGGTGGTCGGTACGGTAAAACTTAATGTCATGCATTTGCTTGAAAAAAAGGGCAAGACAAAATATTGGCTTTACAAACAGATGGGAATGAGCTATCAGAATTTTCAAAAAATGATAACAAACCAAACCTCATCCATAAAATACAGCAATATTGAAGCCTTGTGCCAAATCTTTGAGTGCACACCAAATGACCTTTTTATATTTGAAGATGAATAAAAAAGCGCATCGGAAAATCCGTGCGCTTTTTTGTTATTGAACCTGTGAAGAAAGCTCTGAAATTTCATCCTCGCTGAGCATTTTGTTTGCATCAAGCAGCAGGACTATCCTGTTTCCGACTTTTCCTACTCCTGTTATGTACTTGGTGGAGCGGTCCGTTGAAATCTTCGGTGCGGCGGAAATGTTTTCATCCTCAATGTCAAGGACTTCATCCACCGTATCCACAATAAAGCCTATGTCCAAGCCTGAAATATTTACAACGATTATGCAGGTGCGCTCATTATAAACTTCTTCTTTTTTGTGGAAGCGCAGCCTTACATCAATTATGGGAATAATTCTTCCCCTTAAATTGATTATTCCCTTTGCGTAGTCCGGAAATTCGGGAACGGGAGTGATTTCCTGAACCTCGATGATTTCAATTACATCCCTTATCGGGAAAGCGTAATATTGTTTCTCAATCAGAAAAGTAAGGTATTTGTTTGATTGGAGGTCTACTTCTTCTTCCTCGCTGGTAAACCTGTTGAGGATGCCTGCCATATTGCTTTCAGTCCTTTCCGGGCGCTTTGCGCCTTTTTATTATAATGAATTAAGCTTTTGGATAATTATATCCGATATTTTATCAAGCGGAGCCTGTTCGCATACGGCGCCTATGTTGAATGCCACCATTGGCATTCCGTAAACAACGCAGGTTTCCTTATTCTGGCCTATTGTGTATGCTCCGGCCTTTCTCATTTCAAGCAGTCCCTTTGCCCCGTCGCCGCCCATTCCGGTCAGAATTGCTCCGATTGCCTTTGATTTTGCAACCTCAGCAACCGAATAAAACAGAACATCCACAGACGGGCAGTGTCCGCTTACCTTTTCGCCTTTCTTTGAAGTGACATAATACCCTTGTGAATCCTTTGCAAGCCTTAAATGATATTCTCCTGCGGCAATTATTGCAAGCCCAGGGCGGAGCCTGTCGCCATCCTCGGCTTCTTTCACTTCAACTTGGCAGACGCGGTTCATTCTTTCCGCATACATCTTGGTAAATCCTGCCGGCATATGCTGCACCACCAAAATAGGCGGGCTATCTTTGGGAAGGTTCTGCATGACAACCTGCAAGGCATCCGTTCCGCCTGTTGATGCGCCAAGGGCAATCACTATATCCTGAGCAAGTTTTTTCCCGGCGGCAATTTCCTTGATTGAAGGCAGCGGCTTTTGCGATGCCGCTGCGGACGGCTTTGATTGGATTATCTTTGCGGTTGAGGCAATTACGATTTTTGTCCTAAGCTCCATTGAAAAATCCTTTAAATCCGCGGGACTTTTTATAAGGGGCTTTTTGACAAAATCCACAGCGCCCGCATCAAGCGCTTCAAACGCGTTAAGCGGAAGTGATGAAACAACCACAACCGGAATCGGGTATTGCGGGATTAGCTTTTTAAGGAACTGTATCCCGTTCATTTTTGGCATTTCAACATCAAGCGTCAGCACATCCGGGCGAAGCTGGAGTATTTTATCTCTTGCTTCGTATGGGTCTCCGGCGGTTCCGACAACCTCTATATTAGCATCTTCAGAAATAAATCTTGAAATTGTTTCTCTAAAAAGAATTGAGTCGTCAACTATTAAAACTTTTACTTTCTTTTCCAGCATAATTCCAGCCCCTTGCGGCAATTATTTTTTGCCGCATTTTTTGTGGTGAGTTTTTTGTTGCGTCAATTTACAAAGGTCGTCTGTAAATAGCCGGCTTTACAAATTGGAAGCGTGTTTCCTTGTGCACGTTTTCGGCGTGGCCGATAAAGAAATATCCTCCCGGCTTTAAGGCGTCATAAAGCCTTTCTATTAAATCTGCCTTTGTTTTTGCGTCAAAATAAATCATTACATTTCGGCAGCTTATAAGGTCAAAAGGCTTTTTATAGGTTATCGGGTGCATTAAATTGAACTGCCTGTAAATCACTTCGTTCCTGATTTTATCGCAAACCTGAAAACGGTCCGCGTCAAGCTTTATAAAATATTTTTTTATCCAGCTTTCAGGCACATCCTTTACCATTTCGGCGGTGTATATGCCTTGCTTTGCCTTGGCAAGGGCATCGGTTGATATGTCGGTGGCAAGTATCTTGCAATCCCAAAGGGATTTTTTTTCGCCGAAGTATTCATCGATTATCATTGCCAGCGTATAAGGCTCCTGTCCGGTTGAGGACGCCGCGCACCATATTCTTACGTCATGGTCCTTCACAGTTTTTTCTATATAGGGCAAAACAGTGCTTTTGAGAAAATCAAAATGTTCCGGCTCCCTTAAAAAAAACGTATGGTTTGTTGTCAGCTTATTTACAAGCAGTGTCATTTCCTTACCGTTTGGATTTTGGAACGCCGTGTCAAGAAACGGCTTATACTCGCTGTATCCCATGTCGGTGAGGATGTTCGTGAGCCTTCCTTCAATCAATATGCGTTTTTTTTCAAGGTTTATTCCGTAATTTGATTTGAAGTAGGCCACTATTCTCTTGAATTCTTCGTCGGTCAGCTTAAGCATAGATGCTACTCCGCGACGATTTTTTGGCAATTGAGCAGGAGTTTTATGCCTGTTTGGGTTTCAATTATTGCGCTTATGTACCTGTTTGAATTTACGCTCTTGTAGTCGGGAGTTGCGGAAATCTGTTCCGGGTCGACTTCAAGGACTTCGTTTACCTTGTCGACGATAAGTCCGACTGCGATATTGTCGTATTCGATAACTATTATGCAGGTCCTTTCGTCGTAAGGAATCTCCTCTTTGCCGAAGCGTTTTCTTACGCTCATGACGGGAATGACCTTGCCTCTTAAATTTATTACTCCCTTTATGTAATCCGGAACCTTGGGAACGATTGTTATTGGCTGTATGCCTATTATTTCAGTTATGTACTGGATTTCAACTCCGTAAACATTGTCTTCGATGTCAAAAAGCAGAACCTTTCCGCCGGTTGTCATAAAATCGCTGCTTACTTCGGTATAGAGCTCTGTATCGGTCATTTTGCCTCATTCCTTTCAACAAATATCAGAAGTTGGAAATTATATTGTTAACATCAAGGATGATGGTAATGCTTCCGTCGCCGAGAATGGTGCAGCCGGCCATGCCGTTTTGCTTTACCTTAAAGTTGTTGAGCAAAGGCGAAAATGGCTTTACAACAACCTGCTGTTCGCCTATAAGCTCATCTGCAAACAGGCAGGCGCTCTTTCCTTCGGCTTCGACAAGAATGATTATTCCGCTGAAAAGGTCGGTATATGACGGTTCAAGCCCGTAAATGTCATAAAGCCTTATGAGCGGATAGCATTCGCCCCTTATCATTATCATTTCCTTGCCGCTGGTATCCTTGATAAGCTGCTTCGGTTTAAGCTTGAAGCTTTCCTTGATGGAGTTTATCGGTATGGTAAATATGGATTTTCCGACCGTAACCTCCATTCCGTCGACAATTGCAAGCGAGAGCGGAATCTTTATAATGAAATTCGTGCCCTGTCCAAATTTGCTGTCCACTGAAACGGAGCCGCCTATCTTTTCTATGTTCTTGCGCACAACGTCCATTCCGACGCCTCTGCCGGAATATTCCGTAACGACTTCGTTTGTTGAAAATCCGGGCAGCATGATAAGGTTGTAAATTTCCTTTTCGGTATAATCCTTTTCCGGCTTGGTGAGCAACCCGTTTTTCTTTGCCTTGGCAAGAACCTTTGCGGGGTCGATTCCCTTTCCGTCGTCGGATACCACTATAATTACCTCGCCGGAAGCATTGTATGCCGAAAGGGTGATTGTGCCCTTTGCAGGCTTGCCCTTTGCAATTCTTTCCTCGGCGGTATCCTCAATTCCATGGTCCATGGCATTCCTTACCATGTGCATGAGCGGGTCGTTAAGGTTGTCTATGACGCTCTTGTCAACCTCGGTTTCCTCGCCCTCGAAAACAAGGTCGACGTCCTTGTTCAGCTTTACCTTCATATCGCGGACAATTCTTGTCATTTTATTGAATGCTCCCGAAAGGGGAACCATTCGGATTGACATTACTATATCCTGCAATTCGTCGGTGAGTTTGCGGAGCTGTCTTGCCGCCTTTTGGAAGTTGTCAAGCTGGAGCCCCTTTAAATCCGGATTGGCAGTAACCATTGCTTCGGTTATTACGATTTCTCCAACCATATCAAGGAGCTGGTCAAGCTTGTTGAGGTTTACGCTGATAAGACTTTGTTTTGCTCCGCTGCCTTTGCTCTGCGCAAGAAGGTTGTTGATTTGTTCAACGCTGGCTCCTTCTTCCTTTTGCGGGGCAGGCTCTGTTTTTTTCTCTGCGGCGGGAGATGCCTGCTGCGGCTGTGCAGGCGCGGATGCGGCCGGCGCCTTTTCCTCTTTTGCGGGAGCGCTTTGGGCAGGCGCTGAAATAAATTCATAAGACTTTACATTAAGCGCTTCTTCAATTTCGCGTGTGATATTTTCTACCGGTCCGTTTGGCTTAAAGCGGATTATAAAACCGTTTTCAATGATTTTCTTTGCGCTTTCCGGATTTGTTTCAATATCCGCAGGCTCATATTCAAGTTTTTCGCAATCGTCGCGGATTTTATTTATTATAAGCAAGGCCCTTAAATTTTCCATTTTGCAGTCGTCTTCAAAAAACACTCTGACTGCCGTAAATTCCGAACTTTTTTGTTCTGCCGGAGCGGCGGCTTGGGGAGCTGCAGCAGGTGGCTGTGCTGCGCTCTGGTCAGTCCCGCCTGATGGCGCTTTTCCCTTTAAAATGTCGACGAAATCAAAAATTTTTTGCTTTGCGCCCGAAAAATCCGTCGGGGAATAGGAATCCTCCTGCAAAAGCTCAATCTCGGCCTTCAAGAGGTCGGAGGCATTGAAAACAAGTTCGTACAAATCCCTTGTGTTGGTGATGACAGGTTTTTCCTCGCGGATAATGAAAAACATGTCTTCTATTGCGTGCGCAAGGGTAGACATATTTTCAAGACCCATCATAGCCGAGGAACCTTTGATGGTATGCATTATACGGAAAATCTCGTTAATGTCTTCTTCACCAAAGCTGCTTGCACTCTCTGTCTTCATAAGAATTTGATCCAGCTGTTCGAGGAGAGTAGTGGTCTCATATATGTACATATCGACCATTGCTTCCATACCTGCTTCAAACTTACTCATCAAATAACACCTACTTCATCGATAATTTCATGCCTGTGTTTTTAAAGGACCCTTGCTTTTTATATATTTAATTATATTATAACTGAAAATTCTCTTTACTACAAGACAAAAATGAGATATTATATAAATAAAGTTGCAGTTTTTTTTAGAGTTTTATAAAAATTTATCGAAATATACAATATTATGGGTTACATTTTATTTATTTTTACATAATATACAGATTGGGGTTAAGTTTATGGCAGATTTATTGCAGGTTGCCGCTCCCGTCACGCCGAAAAACTATACCAACATTTCCACAAGGCCGGTGGTCCAAAACGATGAGGTGTTCGACCTTGTGGATTTGTCAAAGGTTTTAAAGCCGTCAGACCGTTCGGAGCAGTTTTCCCAGCAGGATGCAACCGAGGAGAGTGCGTCCGGCGCCATAAGCAGGCTGTCGGTGCTTGTTTCAAAGGACCCGTCGCTGGTTTCGTCATCCCTTAAAGCTTTGCTTGGAGCGGATGTTTTAAGGGAACTTCAAGAAAGCGGCAATGTCGAGCTTTTAAACAAGCTTTACGAGCTTGCGGGGGATATAATGCTTTCGCCGGAAACGGCTATTTCCGACCTTGGCGCGCAACAGAAGTCGGCAACCATATTCAACGGGGAATTTTTCGACATTTTAAGGGCAATATCACAGCGCACAACCAATCCCGAAATCAAAAATGCGGTCATTGCGGTTTTAAAATCAATATCATCCGCATCATCGGGGGCGGACATACTTCGTTCGCTTTCGGAAAATTTCAAATTCCTTTCGGAACGGCTTTCTCCGAGCAAGAGCCTTTCGGCGGAGCTTTTAAAGCTTTCGGGCGAATTTGGCGCTCCCGGCGCCGCGGAAAATTTTGCGGAGCTTAAATCAAGGGCTTTGCAGATGCTTGCTCAGGTAAACTCGAGCCTTTTGGTCACAGAAAAGGTAAAATCCATCCTGCCGCTTATAACGCACAACCTTTCACGGTTCAGCGACAATTATGCGGGGGTAAAAGACAGCTTCAACAGCCTTTTGGAGCTTTTGGGCAACAAGGATTTGAAAGCAGCACTTTCAAAGGCATTTTTGGAATATGCCGAAAGCGCTCAGTTGCCTTTGGAAACAAAGCTTGAAATTTTCGGCGAGGACAGCCCGCAAGCGCAAAAGCTTGCCGCGGATGCCCAAATGAGAGGCTTTGTGGATGATTTGAGCCTTGATGCAAAGGCTGCTGCACAGGGGCTTGATGTAGAGCAGTTCAGGGCAAAGATTTTGGAGGCAAAGTCCCTGAAAGAAATACTCATGAACGTCATTCCGGCAAGGTCGGAGGGCAAGCTTGACAGCCTTATAGATGATTTTGCATCAACAAAGGATTTAAACGCACTCCTGCAAAGGCTTTCGCAAATTGTCGACAGCATTGACAGCGCTGAGGTAAAAACCGCGCTTGCCGGCAGGCTGAACGAGATACTCAGCCGTCTTGCGGCTTCCGAGGGGCTTAAGTATTCCGCTCCAAGCTCAATGGAAAACTTTGCGGATTTTTTGGCTAAAAACATTGCGGACCCATCCTTGCGTTCTCTTGGCGCTATGAGCCAGAATGAAATGCTGCAAAGCCTTTTGACGGCGCCGGGAGTATTTACGCCCCTGCTGCACTACCTCATGCCAATGCAGATTGACGATACCAAATCATTCGGAGAGCTTTGGGTTGACAACTATTCCGGCAGCGATGATGATGGCGAGCGTGAAAACAGATTGTTTTTAAGTTTCTCCATCGAAAGCATAGGGGATTTTGAACTGGAAATCCTTGAAAAGAAAAAAGAGCTTTCAGTTTCGCTTTTATGTCCGCCGCAGATTGTAAAAAGTTTTTCAAAATTCAGGGAAACTGCATCCAAGATAGCCGCGGCGAACGGGTACTATCTTAAAAGCGCATCGGCGGGCGCGCTTAAAGAAAAGCGCAATCTTGTGGATGTATTTCCAAAAATAAAAGAAAAGAGGGCGGGATTTAATGTCACAGTCTAAAAGCAGCAAGCCGAAATATCAAGGCAGCAGCGCGGTTGCCTTAAAATACAATCCCGAAAAAGACAATGCGCCGATTGTGGTGGCCTCCGGCCATGGGCTTATTGCTGAGAAGATAATCCGCATTGCCGACCAAAACGGAGTGCCCGTCTATCGCGACGACAGTGCGGCGGCGCTGCTTACCATGCTTGATTTAGGCACACCGATTCCGCCGGAGCTTTATCAGGTGGTTGCTTCAATTTATGCTGAAATAATCAAAACTGCCGACGAAATCAAAAAAAATCAAGAAGTTTTATAGGTGTTAGTTTTTTGGTTTTAGTGGCTTTACTTTTTCAAATAGGGGGACGCCGTCCCCCTATTTGCTTTTAAAGATAATCAAATTATTTTTTACTCGTCCGCCTATTCGCCGGCAACGGGCACTGCACATTCGTTTGTGCCCTGCTCGGCGAATAACGGCTTGTTACTGTTGACCTGCTTTTCGCCTCGGTGCTCACTACTCCAATTTTACTACGAAAAGCAGGTCTTTTATTTTGCTTGCCTTAATAACTTTATTAGCAGAAAATCTTTTCGTGATTAGCAAAATAAGGTGCTTCTTTGGGTTCTTAAGTGCTATTCTTTTTTGCCTTTAACTTGGTAAGACGTGACATCTTCAAGAAAGGCAGCCGAGCTTTGTCGTGCAGGGCGCAAGCGATAGCGTGGCGCCCGTTGCCGAAAAGCCGGCGGAATAAGACATATAAATCAGGCGTTTTTTGGTGACTTTTTGTCGCCGGACAAAAAGTCACTGGGGGATGAAGCAAACCAAATTTGCTTTATGTGTAAATCTGGGGGCAAAGCCCCCACTAAAAAAGCAAATCAGAACAAAAAATAAGTTTTATTGAACGCTATACTGAAAATCTTGCCAAACAAGCTTTGTGCCCTCATCAGTTTCAATTGGAAGCAAGGCCCTTGCCACAAGGACAGTATCATCGCTTTGAATGTCCGTGCGCTTTAAAACGGCATAGTCGCCGTCGATTTTTATAACAACATAATAATAAGGTTCCATTCAGCATCCCTTTTCACATAAATTTCTTTCTCCGCATAGTATGTTGTGCGGAGATTTTTTATAACTCCACGTGGTTTGCAACAACTCCGTGCGCAGTTATGTCAATAAAGCCGTAGGACGGCCTTTTGCCGTCGCGCGGGGAGGATGCGCTTCCGGGATTGAAAAAATATATCCCGTCTTCATAATAATTGAATCTTACATGGGAATGCCCGAAAAGCACTATATCAGCCCCGTTTTTGAGGGCAATCATTTTTATGTGGTCTATTCCGTACTTTACGCCATACCTGTGGCCGTGTGAGGCGATTATTTTATGCCCGCCGGCGCCAATGACCGCAACTTCCGGTGAAAGCGGCGCAAAATCGCAGTTCCCCGCGACATTGCGCACTGCCTTTTGTGGGTAAAGCCTGGAAAGCTCCATAAATTCCCTCTCTCCGTCGCCAAGATGAATGAACATATCGGCGGAAAGATTTTTTTCAAATATTTTTTTCAGCGCATTATAATTTCCATGCGTATCGGAAACGACTATTATTCTCAATGCAAATTATCCTTTCAAAAATAGCTGAGTATTTTGGCGTTTATTGTATGTCTATTTAAGTCTATTATAGCATAGTATGTTAATGAAAACAATTTTTCGCAAGGAGAAATTTTTATGGATATCAACAACTCAAAGAACCTTGACATGCTTTTGGGAATTGTGGGCGCAAAGCTCGGCATGAAGCCGGATGAGCTGAAAAGGCAGCTTGAGAGCGGCAAATTTGATTCCGCGCTCAAAAACATGAGCAAGTCCGATGCAGAAAAATTCCAGCAGGTGTTAAGCAATCCCAAGCTTCTTGAACAGCTTATATCGGCGCCGCAGGCCAAAGCGCTTTACAAAAAGCTTGCCGGCGGGGAATAATTTTAAAAAAATCGGCGGTGAAAGCCCATGGACGACCTGATGTCCAAAATTCAGTCCGTACTTTCCGATGAGGAGAGCATGAATCAAATAAAGCAGCTGGCGCAAATGCTTTCCGGACAGCAAGGCGATGCGGGAAACGATTCGGGAGGCTTTTCACAGAGCGCTCCGCAGCCGGACTTGTCCGCGCTTTTTTCCGGCATGGGCAAAAAAAGCCAGCCGGATTTTGACCCGGCAATGCTTTTGCAGCTTGGTGAGCTTTTTAAGTCCGTTTCGGCAAACGACAAGGACGCAGGTCTTTTGCTTGCCTTAAAGCCGCATTTAAAGCCCGAAAGGCAAGAGAGGATAGACAAGGCAGTAAAAATTTTAAGGCTGCTTGCTCTTTTTACGGCGGCAAAGGAAAGCGGGCTTTTTAAATCCATTGATTTGTTTTAACTTGAAGGGGGTGGGGGAATGGCCGGCTATACGGATTCGGAAATAGACTTAATGCGCAGGGACGCAATAAGGCGCGTGCAGGAAATGTACAACCGTTCCCAAGGCTATCTTAATACGCAAAACCGGCAGGGTGCACAAAGCGAAGAAAAGCCATCTTCCCCGCAAAACCATGCGCAGACAGCCTCTCAAAACCGTGTTCAGGGTTCGCAGCAGCACCAATTCAGACAGCCTCAACAGCAGCATAATCACAGCACCGCTGAGCCTCATGCCCAAAATTTTGAAAGAGGAATGGGCGGGCCTTTTCAAAGACCACCGCTTTTCAATCTGCCGTTTCCAAATCCAATGGGAGGGGATGGCTCAAAAGGCTTGATTTCCGGACTTCTTGACGGGATTTTTCCGGATTTGAAGCTTGACGAGGAAAAGCTCATAATAATTTTCCTCCTTATAATACTTGCGCGCAATGGGGCGGACATGAAGCTTTTGCTTGCCCTCGGCTATCTTTTGATGTAACGCCTGCCGTTTGTCCGGCGGCATTAAAAATCTCCGGCAGGCCTTTTCAGACTTGCCGGAGAAAATTATTTAAGGTTTACTTCCATATTGAAAAGTCCGTTTTTGCATTTTTCGCCGCAAAGGCATTCATGGCTGTTAAGGCAGGTGTATTTTTCACTGCCGTCCTTTAAATTTTCGTTTTCAAAAACTTCCTTTTTAAGTACGATGTTTTTGCCGATATAGGGACAGTAGTGTTCCGAAAGTGCGGTAAAGCCGTTCATTTTGTTCTCCCTCTCAAAATTGATTTAAGTTGCATATATATTATATTCGCAAAAATGAGAAATAAACCTTGGACGCATGAATAAACAAGGAATAATTGACCATAATTTAATCATAAATTTACTAGTACGTCAGGAGGAGTTTTATGGAGGGCGTTTTAGGCGCGTTTGCCGGGACAAAGGGAAAAGAAAAGGAAGAGCAAAAAGAGCTTTCAAATAAAATAGCCTCGGAAATGGAAGAAATTTTATCGCAGATAAAAGCAACGGAAACAAAATACAACCTGACAAGCGATTCTGACCTGATAGATGCGCTTATTTATGAGGAGCTTTCCCTGCGAGCAAGATACAGCTATCTTTTGCGGCTTGCAAAGGAAAACGGGCTTAAATATGAAGGAAATTTTGCAAGGAGTGATTAGTTTGGGAGAAATTTTGCTCTGGATAATTCTTGCAGCATGTGGCATGGCAATGCTTTATTACTACGGCAAAAGCAAAAAACCTTTTAAAAATGCGGCAATAGGCATGGCAACCGGCGGAGCGGGACTTTTGGCGGCGCATTTTTTCGGCGGATACATAGGTCTTGGCCTTGCCCTTAATTTTTTCAACACGGCTGTATCCTTAATCTTGGGAATTCCGGGTGTTGCCTTGCTTATGGTTTCAAAATTCCTTCTTAAAGCATAAAAAGGAGCTGCCGCAGCAGCTCCTTAATAAATCATCAGTTAACGATAGCCTTTTCAGTTTCCTTATCAAAGATATGAATCTTGTTTGCGTCAAGAGCAACCTTGATAACATCCTGAGGCCTTGCGGTAGAACGCGGTGAAACTCTTGCGGTAAGCTGAATTCCCTCGCAGTTGAGGTAGAGGTATGTTTCAGCGCCCATGAGCTCGGTGATTTCAACCGTTGCATCAATGATTCCGGTTGTAGCGGTTGAGAGGAACATTTCTTCATCATGGATGTTTTCAGGACGGATACCCATAATGATTTCCTGGTCAACATACTGGGAAAGAACCTCGTCGTCAACCTTGCTTTCGGGAAGTTCAACATAGTACTTCTTTCCAGTGCCCTTTGCTTCGTTGTATCCGAATTCAACAGCATACTTGCCATTGATTTTGCGGAGAACGGAATCAACAAAGTTCATCTGCGGAGAACCCATAAATCCGGCAACAAAGAGGTTTGCAGGATTTTCATAAAGGTTCTGAGGAGAGTCAACCTGCTGAATGAAGCCGTCTTTCATAACAACGATTCTGTCGCCCATCGTCATAGCTTCCGTCTGGTCGTGGGTAACGTAAATGAACGTTGTTCCAAGTCTCTGGTGGAGCTTTGAAATTTCGGTCCTCATCTGTGCCCTGAGTTTTGCGTCGAGGTTTGAGAGAGGTTCGTCGAGCAAGAACACCTGAGGTTCACGCACGATTGCACGTCCCAAAGCAACACGCTGTCTCTGACCGCCGGAGAGAGCCTTCGGCTTTCTGTCAAGGAGGTGGGAAATGTCAAGGATTCTTGCAGCTTCCTCAACCTTTCTTGTGATTTCATCCTTCGGAACCTTTCTGAGTTTAAGACCGAATGCCATGTTTTCAAATACGGTCATGTGCGGGTAAAGAGCGTAGTTCTGGAACACCATTGCGATGTCGCGGTCCTTAGGCGCAACGTCGTTTACAAGCTTGTCGCCGATGTAAAGTTCACCCTCGGAGATTTCTTCAAGGCCTGCAATCATACGGAGAGTTGTAGACTTTCCGCATCCTGAAGGGCCTACGAGAATAATGAATTCCTTGTCCTTGATTTCCAAATTAAAATCTGATACGGCAACAACGCCGCCCGGATATTTTTTGTAAATGGACCTTAACGATAATCCTGCCATAAGAAGGACCTCCCTAATTTTAAAATACTTTGCCAAAACGCAGCTTTTTCTTGGCGTTGATATTATAATACCAAATTTTCAACCTCATTTTCAAGTTGCTTAATACCCAAACTTGTAAAACCCCCTTTATTTATTTTGACGAAAGATTAACGGTTTTTTGAAAGGCTGTCACAATTAAAAACAAAATACTCTAAAAGCTTATCTATTTCTTTGTGCAATATTTCACGACACTCTCCGGGCTTTAAATCCGGGTCAAGGGGAAGGGCGCCTATTTGAAGTCTTTTCAGGCCGAGCACCTTGTTGCCCAGAGCCTCAAACATCCTTTTAACCTGATGGAACATGCCTTCGGACAGCACAACGAAGGCTTCTTTTTTGTCCTTTCCCGGAAAAAACTGTGCGGGAAGGCACTTTTCGCCGTCTTCAAGAACCATCCCGGAGGCAAATTTTGATGGGTAGCTTTCATCCCATTCATCCCTTAATGTGCAAAAATAAAGCTTTGGAACGTGGCCTTTGGGGGAAAGCATCTTATGGGCAAGCTCCCCGTCGTCGGTAATCAGGACAAAGCCCTCTGTGTCCTTGTCCAGCCTTCCTGCGGGGAAAAGCCCTTTTCTTGAAAGGGCGGGAGGCACAAGCTCAAGCACGGTGGGGGATAGCCCGTCGCGGGTGGAGCATACATATCCTTTCGGCTTGTTAAGCATTATATAGATGTGCCTGCGGTATTCTATGGGATTGCCGTCAAGCTTGATTTCGTCCTTTTCTGGGTCGATTTTTTCGCCGCCATCGGAGGCGGTCCTGCCGTTTATCTTTATCCGGCCTTGTTTTATAATCTTTTTTGTTTCGCTTCTTGGGATTGATGTTTGGGTTGAAATGAATTTATCCAGTCTTTCCATTTAAAGCTCCTTTTTCGCAAAGTCCTATCATAAAGCCGCCGTATTCGGCGCTGGAAACATCCCCGCCGATTATTTTTCCATCGTGGACAAGTATCGTCGCCCTTGCATTGGGGAGGTCAGATATTTCATATGTATACTTCGTGGCGGGTTTTCCTCTGTATTTTGAAAGGTCAAAGCCGCAGCGCTTTTGGATTTCATTATATTCCTCATAAATTGAATTGAATTTCTGCGGGATGGTTATTTCCTCCGCCTTGGGAGGGGAATCCGAAACCGTCCAGCCGTATCCGCCCAAAAAAGCCTTCATCTCTTCGCCGGACAGCTCCCCGCGGGCCTCATAACTTATTCGGATTTTTAAAAATGCAAGCGCCGTCATTGATATTATAACAGCAAAAAGCAAAATAAGGCAAGCAAATTTAAGGTATTTCATTCTTATTGAAACGGTCAGCATTTAAAACCCTCCTGCCGGAATCTGTGTTTATTTTATGCGCGGACAAAGAAAAAAATGCCTTTCCAAAAATCTTTTAGATTGACAGGCACTTTGTTTTAAACTATAATAAAAATAATTGAATTTTAAATTTACGTTAGGGGAAAATCTTTATGCAGACTGAAAAAACAATGGAAAAAATCGTCGCCCTTTGCAAGGGACGCGGTTATGTATATCCGGGAAGCGAAATCTACGGCGGGCTTGCAAATACTTGGGACTACGGCCCGCTTGGTGTTGAATTTAAAAACAACGTGAAAAAAGCATGGTGGAAAAAATTTGTGCAGGAGTGTCCTTACAATGTCGGACTTGACAGCGCAATACTTATGAATCCGCAGACTTGGGTGGCATCCGGCCACGTCGGAGGATTTTCCGACCCGCTTATGGACTGCAAGGACTGCAAAACCCGCCACAGGGCAGACCAGCTTATAGAGGCGCAGGCAAATGTTTCTCCAAACGGCTGGACGAATGACGAAATGGCTGATTTCATAGAAAAGAACGGAATAAAATGCCCCAACTGCGGCAGCAAAAATTTTACTCCTATAAGAAAATTCAACCTTATGTTTAAAACTTTTCAGGGAGTTACCGAGGACAGCAAAAATGAAATCTTCCTTCGTCCGGAAACGGCACAGGGTATTTTTGTAAACTTTGCCAATATCCAACGTACTTCAAGGAAAAAGGTTCCGTTCGGAGTGGGGCAGATAGGAAAATCGTTCAGAAACGAAATAACTCCCGGAAACTTTACTTTCCGCACAAGGGAATTCGAGCAGATGGAGCTTGAATTCTTCTGCAAGCCCGGAAGCGACCTTGAATGGTTCTATTATTGGAAGGATTTCTGCAAGAACTGGCTGCTCTCTCTTGGAATAAAAGAAGAAAACATAAAAATGCGCGACCATGACCCGGAGGAACTGGCTTTTTATTCAAAGGCGACTACGGATATAGAATACCGCTTCCCGTTTGGCTGGGGAGAGCTTTGGGGCATTGCCGACAGGACGGATTACGACCTTGGGCAGCACATCAAGCACAGCGGCAAATCGCTTGAATACTTTGACCCGGATGACAACAGCAAGTATGTGCCGTATGTCATTGAGCCGTCGCTTGGCGCGGACAGAGTGGCGCTTGCTTTCCTTTGCGAGGCTTACGACGAGGAAATCCTCCCCGATGGCGATGTAAGAACTGTTATGAGATTGCATCCGGCGCTTGCTCCTATAAAGGCTTGTGTTTTGCCGCTTACAAAGAAGCTTTCCGAAAAGGCATACGAGGTTTACACATTGCTTTCCAAGAAATTCAATGTTGAATACGACGAGGCGGGAGCAATAGGAAAGCGTTACCGCAGACAGGATGAAATAGGCACTCCGTTTTGCATTACCTTTGATTTTGACAGTCTTGAAGACGGCTGTGTAACCGTGCGTGACAGGGATACCATGGAGCAGCAAAGGGTAAAAATCGAGGATTTAATTAAATTTGTAGAAGAAAAAGTGGAATTTTAACCAGTTAGTTGTTAATTTTTTCTCTTGCTTTGTTTTGAAGGGGACGTTGTCCTTTTAGTAGTTAGTTTATAGTTGTTAGTCGTTAGTTTTTTAGAAGTTAGAGATTAGAGGTTAGAAGTTAGAAAAAGTACCCCACCTTAATAAGAAAAAACTTTCCGCTGATGAAGTTATTAAGGCAAGCAAATTAAAAGACCTGCTTTTCGTAGTAAAATTGGAGTAGTGAGCACCAAGGCGAAAAGCAGGTCATATTTTTGTAGCCGTTAGCCGCCGAGCAGGCAATTTGCGATTTCAGTTTTTGTGTAAGCAAATTGCCGTTGCCGGCGGGTAGGCGGATGAGGACGCATAAAAGCCCCGCAGGGCGGCGTCTTTTGCCTACTTTTCTTCGCTGATGAAGAAAAGTAGGCAGGGGGGATTTAAAAACATAAATATATTTAAAAAGATAAGAAGGGGGGCCGGAGTCCACCCCACTAAAAAAGTAAAAGAACAACAACAACTAACAACTAACAACTATCCTGCTAACAACTAATTGACAAAATATTCTTAATGCTGTATAGTCAATTACATAAGCATATAACGGAAACTGTAAAAGCTTGAAGGAGGAATACCATGAAAACCTTAATCGTTTACGCCACAAAGCACGGTACGTCGGAAGAATGTGCAAAAATGCTTGCCCAAAGGCTTGAAGGCGAAGTGGAACTTGTAAACATAAAAAATTCCGCCCCGCCATCCCTTGACGGATATGAAAAAATAATCCTCGGAGCATCAATTTATGCCGGCAACGCCCAGCCGGAAATCAAGGAATTTTGCCGCAGTAATCTTGAAAAATTGAAAGAAAAACCCGTTGGACTGTTCCTTTCATGCATGTTTGACGAGGAAAGCCAAATACGCGCGGCGCTTGAAAATGCTTTCACTCCGGAACTTGTATCCCATGCGGCCGCGGCATGCGCTTTTGGCGGAGCATTTAAAATGAACAGGCTTAACTTCTTTGAAAAACTCATAGTAAAAATGGTTGCAAAGGAATATCAAAAAAATGGCAAGCTTGACGGAGGGTACGATGGCAAAACTGATATTTCAACGGTTTCCGATTCGAAAATTTCCGAGTTTGCCAAAATTATAAACGCCGCCTAAAACAAAAAATCCTGCCCCGAAAGGAGCAGGATTTTTGACGTTAGTTTCCGTATTTTGTTGTGATAACCGGAATTCCGGGGCCCATTGTTGATGAAACTACAACGGACTTAAAGTATGTGCCCTTTTGAGCGGCAGGCTTTGCCTTTGCAATTGCTTCAAGCAATGTATCAAAGTTCTTTTCAAGCTTTTCAGCGCCGAAAGAAGCCTTTCCTATCGGGCAGTGGATGATGTTGGTCTTGTCAAGACGGTATTCGATTTTACCTGCCTTGGCTTCTGTTACAGCTCTTGCGACATCAGGAGTAACTGTTCCTGCCTTCGGGTTCGGCATGAGGCCTCTGGGGCCCAAAACCTTACCAAGACGGCCTACAAGTCCCATCATGTCGGGAGATGCAATTACAACATCAAAATCCATCCAGTTTTCTTTCATAATCTTGTCAACAAGGTCTTCTGCACCGACATATTCAGCGCCGGCATCCTTAGCGGCCTGAGCCTTGTCATCCTTGCAGAATACGCATACGCGAACCTTTTTGCCCGTTCCGTTAGGAAGCACAACCGCGCCTCTAACCTGCTGGTCGGCATGCCTTGAGTCAACGCCGAGCCTTACGTGCACTTCAATGGTTTCGTCAAACTTTGCCTTTGCATTTTTGCAAGCAAGGTCCAAAGCTTCGGCAACGTCATATAATTTTGATTTATCGATAGTTTTTACGCTTTCGATATATTTCTTGCCATGTTTCATTATTATTTTCCTCCCTCATAAGTGGTAATACCGTTTTGCTTATTCGCAAAGCGGTTAGCGGAATTTCCTCCCACCAGCGGGTAAACTGCAAACGGCAAAATGCCGTCCAGCCACCTTGCAGGCGAAGTACCTGCAATTAGTCTACGACTTCAACGCCCATCGAACGTGCCGTTCCGGCAACCATCGACATTGCGGCTTCAAGGCTTGCCGCGTTAAGGTCGGGCATTTTCTGCTCGGCAATCTTCTTTACCTGTTCCTTGGTGATTTTTGCGACTTTGGTCTTGTTGGGCTTGCCGGAGCCGCTTTCAATTCCGCAGGCTTTCTTTATAAGAATTGAAGCCGGCGGTGTCTTTGTTATAAACGAAAAGCTGCGGTCCGCATAAACGGTGATTACAACCGGAATGATAAGACCGATATCGTTCTTTGTGCGCTCATTGAATTCCTTTGTGAACGCCATGATATTTACGCCGTGCTGACCGAGCGCAGGACCTACCGGCGGAGCCGGCGTTGCCTTTCCGGCTGGAATTTGAAGCTTTACATAACCTACTACCTTTTGTGCCATGACTTTTGCACCTCCATAAAATGTGGTAAATGGCGAACCGTTAAAAATTCGGCTCTCCCACGCGCGCGGCAGAACCGCGCGTCAGTCAAAAGGGGAAATCCCCTTGCTGCCTTTAAAAATTCTCCGTTTTTGAAACCTGCATAAGGCTTATTGTAACCGGAGTTTCCCTGCCCAGCATTGAAACTATGACATCAACCGTCTGCGCATCAATGTTGATGTTCTGGACGATTCCGACAAACCCGTCAAGCGAGCCGCCGGATATCCTTACGCTGTCGCCGACTGCAAAGTCGACTTCAAGCTTTTTGGCGTCGCCTTCAAGTCCGGAGAGCTTTTCAACCTCTCTTTCGCTCAAAGGCACAGGCTTTGAGCCGGGCCCAACAAATCCCGTAACGCCGCGGATGTTTCTTACGATATACCATGTTTCGTCCGTAAGGACCATTTTAACAAGGACATATCCCGGAAAGACTTTCCTTTCGACTTCTTTTACCTTGTCTTCCTTTTTTTCAAGCGCTTTTTCCGTTGGAATGCGCACCTCTGGAATAAGGTCGTGGAGCTTTTGGTTTTCTACAACCTTTTCAATTGTTTGTGCCACCTTATTCTCATATCCGGAATAAGTGTGAATAACATACCATCTTGCAGCTTCCGACACTTTCAAAACCATTCCTTTCCGTTAGGCAGCACCAAATTGCTTTATGCTCCGATTACAAGCCTTAAAATCTGGGTGAAAGCACTGTCAAGCCCCCAAATGAAAATGCCGGCAAGAATCATTGTTATCAAAACTATGCTTGTGTTTTTAACCACTTGCTGCTTTGTCGGCCAAACAACTTTTTTAAATTCGGCTTTAAGGTCTCTGAAATACTTTTTAAGGCCGTAAACAAAAGATTTCTTTTCACCCTTCGCCTTTGGGGTTTTTGCGGGTTTTGCGGGCTTTGTTCCGTTATCCTTGGGCATATCCTCAGTCCCCCTCCCGCTTACTTTGTTTCTCTGTGAAGAGTGTGCTTGCGGCAGAACTTGCAGTACTTGTTCATTTCAAGCCTGTCAGGGTCGTTTTTCTTGTTCTTCTTTGTGTTGTAATTGCGCTGCTTGCACTCTGTGCACGCCAATGTGATCTTGACTCTCATTTTTCGGCACCTCCTGACGAAATTAGTTCCCTTAAAAACAAAGGGAAACTGTCGATGCTTCCGGACATGCCGGAAGCGCTTGCCTCCCTCGGCAGAGGATTTATTTTCTGCAAATGGGCATAAAAAAATAAACCTCTTAAAGAGGTACTATAACTATACCATGCCGAAAATATTTTGTCAAGGGCTTTTTATAAAACTTTTTCAGCAAAAGAATATGCCGTCAAATCCCTTGCATATTATATCTTAAAAAAGAATTTTAAGGAAGCTGTCAAGGTTGATTTTTTGGGTAAAATATGCTATGATAATATGAATTATAATGTACTATAATTATGTGCAGCAAGAAAGGTCGGTAAACCATGTCTAAAATAAAAGTTGCCGTCATATTCGGAGGAGTTTCAAGCGAACATGATGTTTCACTTGTTTCGGCGACAAACATAATCCAAAATCTTTCCAAGGATAAATATGAAATAATCTGCATAGGCATAACTAAAAAGGGCAGATGGTACTATTATCCCGGCGACCCGGGGCTTATAGCATCCGGCGAATGGGAAAAAAGCGGCGACTGCACGCCGGCGATACTCAGCCCCGACCCCATACACAAGGGCTTTATAAAGCTTGAGGCCGAGGGGGTTTCAGTCCAGAAGGTGGATGTGATTTTCCCCGTGCTCCATGGCAAAAACGGGGAGGATGGCACGATTCAGGGGCTTTTTGAGCTTTCCGGAATACCTTATGTCGGCTGCGGTGTGCTTGCGTCCGCAAACTGCATGGATAAAGCCCTTACCCATACGGTGCTTGATTCGGCGGGTATAAGGACCGCAAGGTACAGGGTCATAACCGCTGCTGAGCTTGGGATGCTTGACGAAAAATGCAAAGCCTTTGCTGAGGAGCTTGGATTCCCGCTTTTTGTAAAACCGGCAAACAGCGGCTCCTCAATAGGCATAAACAAGGCTTATGACATGGAGGGTCTGCAAAATGCCGTCAAGTATGCTTTTGCCCATGATAAAAAAGTTCTTGTGGAGGAATTTATCGAGGGCAGGGAAATAGAATGCGCGGTTTTCGGCAACGATTCCCCGATAGCTTCCATTGTGGGCGAGATTGCTCCTGCAAATGATTTTTACGACTATGAGGCAAAATACATACTTGGTTCGACAAATCTTTATATTCCCGCAAGGATTGACGAGAAGATTTCGGACCGGGTGCGTGAGATTGCCGTTAAGGCGTTTAAGGCAATGGGCTGCGCCGGCCTTTCAAGAGTGGATTTCTTTGTAAAAAAAGACGGGGAGATAGTGCTCAACGAAATAAACACTCTTCCCGGATTTACTCCGATAAGCATGTATCCAAAGCTTATGGGGGCAATAGGAGTGCCATACGGTGAGCTGCTTGACAAACTCATCAGGCTTGCGTTTGAAAGGGCGGACGTTGCCGTCGACTGAAAAACTTAATTTGGAGGTTTAGCGGTGAACAGTGATGCGATTGGTGTATTTGATTCCGGAATTGGCGGTCTTACCGTCGTAAAAGAATTAAAAGAGCTTTTGCCGAACGAAAATATAATTTATTTCGGCGATACGGCAAGAGTTCCTTACGGCACAAGAAGCAAGGAAACAATAATAAAATACGCAAACCAGGATATAAATTTCTTAAAAAACCATAAGGTTAAAATGATTATCGCTGCCTGCGGTACCGTGAGTTCGGTGCTTGGGGCAAATGCTCCCGTGAAGGAAATTCCTTTTACCGGAGTGCTTTTGCCTGCGGTGCAAACTGCCTGCGGTATTACAAGAAAGGGCAGAATCGGAGTGATAGCTACTCCCGCGACCATTAGGAGCGGAAGCTACGGCAGGGCCATAAGGACCATAAAGCCGGACATTTTCGTGGCGGGAAGCGCCTGTCCGCTTTTTGTGCCCCTTGTTGAAAACGGATTTTTCGGAAAGGACAACGAAGTGGCAAGGCTTGTTGCAAAGCAGTATCTTGCGCCGATAATTGCCGAAAATGTGGATACGCTGATACTTGGCTGCACGCATTATCCGCTGCTTGAAGACATTATAGCCGATATAATGGGCGAGGGGGTTTCACTTGTTTCGGCAGGAAAAGAGGCGGCAAAGCACGCAAGCGCAATCCTTACCGAAAGGGAACTCTTAAACGACGGCAAGGAAAAAGGAACTTGCGAATTTTATGTCACCGACAGTCCGGAAATGTTTGCCGAAAACGCAAAAATCTTTCTTGGATACCCCATTGACGGGGAAGTGCACAAAGTGGACATAGATGCTCTTCAATAATATGAGGAACCTTTGGTTCCTTGAAAATAAGGGGAAAAAAACTTGAAACGGAAAAAGGATGTTTTGATAAAAATAACCAGTATCCAAACCGTCGACAAGGACAGCAGCAAAACGGAGCTTATTACCTCCGGCGACCTTGAACAAATCGAGGAGGACGGATACAGGATAACCTATGACGAATCCAAGGCGACGGGATTTGAGGGTTCAAAAACAATCGTAACCGTAAAGGGCGACAGATGGGCAAGCATTGACAGGGTGGGCAAGGCAAGTTCAAACCTTATCATTGAAAAGGATACAAAGCACCACTGCCATTACGGAACGCCTTTCGGGGATTTTGTCGTCGGGATTTACGCTCATGCAATAGTAAACGAGCTTACTCCTGATGGCGGAAATCTTTACCTGAAATACACGATTGATATAAATTCCAGCTACATATCCGACAATGAGATATTGCTGGTCATATAAAAAGAGGGGAAGTTGAAAATGTCCAATTTGATAAAACAGGCATCGGAAGAAATGCGGGAAATAATCCTTAACACCATGGGAAGGCTTGTCGGAGAGGGAAAACTGCCTGCCGAGCCGGTTCCGGCATTCAATATAGAAATTCCGGCGGACACATCGCACGGGGATTTCGCCACAAACGCAGCTATGCTGTGCGCAAAGGCTTTTAAAATGCCGCCGCGCAAAATTGCCGACCTTATATGCGAAAACCTGATTCTTGACGGAAGCTCGTTTGAGCGCGCTGAAGCCGCAGGCCCGGGATTTATAAACTTCTTTCTTGGAAGAAGATGGTTTTCAAACACTGTTGCAAGTGTTCTTGAAGAGGGAAAGGATTATGGAAGGACCGATACCGGAGCATGCAAAAAGATAATGGTCGAATTCGTTTCGGCAAATCCGACGGGGCCTATGCACATAGGCAACGCAAGGGGCGGCGCCATAGGGGACTGCCTTGCAAGCGTGCTCTCTTGGGCGGGCTGGAATGTTACGCGCGAGTTCTATGTAAACGATGCGGGAAATCAGATTGAAAAATTTGCAGCTTCGCTTGAAGTGAGATATTTGCAGCTTTACAAAGACGGCGTGGAGCTTCCCGAGGACGCTTATCAGGGGGCGGACATAGTCGAGCATGCCAAGAATTTTGCCGAAATCCATGGGGACAAGTATGTAAACGCCTCATCAAAGGAGCGCAGGGACGCATTGGTGGCATATGCCCTGCCGATAAACATTGCCGGCCTTGAAAGGGATTTGCTTAAATACAGGATAAAGTACGATGTTTGGTTTAAGGAAAGTTCTCTGCACGAAAGCGGCAAGGTGATGGAAATCGTCAAAAAGCTTGGCGAAAACGGACTCACCTATGAAAAAGAGGGAGCCGTATGGTATAAATCCACCGAATTTGGCGCCGAAAAGGATGATGTGCTTGTAAGGGCAAACGGAATCCCCACTTATTTTGCGGCGGATATTGCATACCACTACAACAAATTTGCCGAAAGAGGATTCGACAAGGTAATAGACATCTGGGGCGCAGACCACCACGGGCATGTCGCAAGGCTTAAAGGTGCAATGCAGGCGCTTGGCATTGAGCCGTCAAGGCTGGATGTTGTGCTCATGCAGATGGTCCGCCTTATGAGGGATGGGGAGCTTGTCAAGGTTTCAAAGCGTACGGGAAAATCAATAACACTTGCGACCTTGCTTGAAGAAGTTCCTATTGACGCGGCGCGCTTTTTCTTCAACCTCAGGGAGGCAAATTCCCATTTCGATTTTGACTTGGGGCTTGCAATAGAGCAATCCTCCCAAAACCCGGTTTATTACGTTCAATATGCCCATGCAAGGATATGTTCGATAATTGCAAACCTTGAAGCGGACGGAGTAAAGCTTGAAAAGCTTTCCGGCAAGGATTTTGACATACTTTCCGCGCCGGAGGAAGTTGAGCTTATCCGCCATCTTGCGGCGCTTCCGAGGGAAATAGACGATGCGGCAAAGAATTACGACCCGTCAAGGATAACCAAGTACAGCATAGAGCTTGCAACAAAATTCCATAAGTTTTATGCCGCTTGCAGGGTGAAGGATGAAAACAAGTCCCTTTGTGCGGCAAGGCTTTCGCTTTGCGAGGCGGTTAAGATTGTGCTTGAAAACTGTTCGGAAATACTCAAAATAGATTGTCCGGATTCAATGTGATTTTTGGAGAAAGGAAAGAATTATGGGTACTGATTTTGCGCTGCCGATTTTGCTTGACGGTGCAACCGGTTCAAACCTTATTGAGAGGGGGCTTCCGGCGGGAGTTTGCGTTGAGGAGTGGATTTTGGAAAATCCGGATGTTTTAATAGGACTGCAAAAAGAATTCATTGAAGCGGGCTCAAACATCATTTATGCTCCGACTTTTTCCGCAAACCGCAAAAAGCTTGAACATTACGGCTTGGAGGAAAAGACTGTCGAATTCAACAAAAGGCTTGTGGAGCTTTCCAAAAAAGCGTCCGCAGGAAGGGCTCTTGTGGCCGGGGATATTTCTCCGACGGGGGATTTTGTGGAGCCTTTCGGAAGCATGACTTTCAGCGAAATGATAGATGTTTACAAGGAGCAGGCCGGCGCTTTGAAAGAGGCGGGAGTTGACCTCTTTGTAATTGAAACAATGATGTCGCTTTCGGAAATAAGGGCGGCGGTTATTGCGTGCAGAAAATTTTCGCTCCCCATATTCGTGACCATTACGGTTGATGAAAACGGCAGGACGCTTACCGGCGCGACGGCGCTTTCATGCCTTATTTCGCTGCAAGAAATGGGCATATCCGCTTTCGGGCTGAATTGTTCACACGGGCCGGACAAAATGGCGGAGGTAATAAAGGAAATAGCTCCGTTTGCAAAAATTCCCCTTATAGCAAAGCCGAATGCCGGCCAGCCTGATGAATGCGGCAGGTACGGGCTTTCTCCTGAGGACATGGCAAAGGGCATGGAGGAACTTTTGAAAAACGGCGTGACGATAGCGGGGGGATGCTGCGGAAGCACTCCTGAACACATTGCGGCAATAAGGAAATTGCTTGACGGGTTTGATTTTTCATCCGTAAAGATTGAAAAGCAGGATACCGGACTTATGCTTGCAAACGAAACGCAGGTGTTCTACCTTTCTGCCGACGGCCTTGAAGCAAGCGAGCCTGTCGTTTGCGGAGTGGACATGGCAGACGAGCTTTTGGAGCTTTCGGATTCAAATCTTGACGTAATAACAATTGAAGTACTTTCGGCGGACGATGCTTACCAGTTCAGCCAGAATTCACACATGGCAAAGCTTCCGGTCATGTTTAAATCAGACGACCCGATGGCGCTTAAATCCGCTTTGCTTACCTATCACGGACGGGCAATGGTGGACGGGAAAAGCTCCATACCGGAGGATGAATTAAGGAAAATTGCCGCAAAATACGGCGCTATTCTTTATTAAGAGGCGGTTGTTATGAAAAAGCTGCGTGCGGTTTTGCTCATTTTGATTTTTATGTTTTTGTTCTCTTCTTGCAGCCGGATTGAGAGGGGAGAAACCCCTCTTACCGAAAGCTATTTAAAAGAGCTTGGGTATTTGGAATACACAAACCAAAATTATCTTTATTTGATAAGATATCCGGATATTTTTGACAGCTCGGAGGAATACGACAACGGAATCGTGCTGACGTCGGATGAAGCAAAGCTTTCAGTCTGGGCGACTAAAAGCGATGAAAGCCTTGAAGACAGCTTTAATGCGGCAAAACAAACCTTTTCAGATTATTTTGACGAGCAGCTTGGCAAAAACAAATACAGTCTTTTTTATAAAGACGGTGAAACCCGTACGGGATATTACTATGCAATGAAATATTTCGGCAATTTTTACGGTTTTAAATTTACTTTTCCTGCCGACAAAAAAGAAGAATATCAAAAATACATAGAAAACATAATCAAAAATTTTCTTATTACGGAGCCGAAATAAAACAAAAGCATGCCGTTGGCATGCTTTTGTTATGAAAAAACCGGCCAAAGCTTTTAAGCGTTAACGGCTTAAAAGCTTTGGCCGGTAAATTTTTATCTTTTTTCACAAATAAGCTTGATTGCAGTCCTGTCCTCACCGTCAATTACAACATTTGCAAAAGCCGGTATGCAGATTAAATCCACCCCGACCGGAGCAAGATAGCCCCTTGCAATTGCAATTGCCTTTATTGCCTGATTTGAAGCCCCTGCCCCAACAGCCTGAACTTCAACCGCGTCCTTATCCTTAATAACGCTTGCAATGGCGCCTGCAACCGAATTTGGTGCGGAACGTGATGATACCTTTAGAACTTCCATTAAGCAATCCTCCTGTATTGCGTATAGCAAAAATTATGGTATTTTTAAAGTTGCTTATTAAGAATTTAAATAAATTATACCCTACTCTTAATATTTTTGCAATACTTAAAGTAATTTTTGGAGATTTACCTAATTATTAGCCTTAAAATTTGTTTGGATTTGCCAACTTTTTCGTCAAAATCTATCAGAACAGCATTTAAAAAGCAGGCTTCCGACGACTCGACAAATTTTGCCGGAAAGTGGGTTTTCATCTTCTGCACGGCAATTTGGGTATCCACACCAAGCACTGAAAGTTCCGGCCCAGTCATTCCGATATCGGTTATATAAGCCGTATGGTTTTTAAGAATAATCTCATCGCTTGTTTGGACATGGGTATGAGTTCCAACGACAGCAGTCACCCTGCCGGCAAGATAATGCCCCATGCACTTTTTCTCGGCTGTTGCTTCGGCATGGAAATCCACAAAAATATTTGGCGTGTCGATTTGCCGCAGGATATTGTCAGCCGCATCAAACGGATTGTCAATCGGTTCCATGTAAACAACGCCCATAAGGTTTACAAAAGCGGCGCGAAAGCTTCCGAAATCAAGCACGCACCAGCCTTTTCCGGGGCAGCCGTCAGGATAATTTGCCGGACGCAATATGAGCGGATGCTCGTAAATTTCTACAGCCTCGCGCCTTTTAAAGGAATGGTTGCCTGTGGTTATTACATCAGCACCGTTTGAGAGCAAAAAATCCGCCGAAAACTTTGTGATTCCGTTGCCTTGCGCGGAATTCTCCCCGTTTACGGCAACGATGTCAATTTTATATTCTTTTTTCAGGGAATAAAGCTTTTGGGCGAAAAACTCGCAGCCTTCCTTCCCGACGATATCTCCTACAAAAAGCAGTTTCATTGATAGCTCCGTTTCTGAAAGTTTTATATTTAGTATAACACAAAATTGCTAAAATGTGAATCGAAAAAATTATATAAAACCCTTGATTTTTAAAATCAGGTATGGTATAATTTTATTCGCGTTAAAAATGCGCTTATAGCTCAGCAGGATAGAGCGTTCCCCTCCTAAGGGAAAGGTCTCTGGTTCGAATCCAGTTAAGCGCGCCAAATATATGTCGCTGTTCCGCATGCATGCAGTTGTCCGGAACAGCGGCATTTTTATTGTCTGAAAACAAAAAGCACAATGCAATACGCAAAGTGCTTTGATGCAGTATTTAATTCTTTGTGTATTTCAAGAAGGAATTACAAAACGCATGAGTTCGCGTATTGTCAAATCAATGGGTTCAATTCCTTTTTCCTTGCAATAAGTATTTAATTTTCTATAATCCAAATGGATGTTTTTAGAAAAAAATGCATCTACAAATCCTCCGGCTTTTTCTGCGGTATCATCCAAGGCCTTCATTTCTATTAAATCCTTGTACAACATTATAATCCCTCCAATGTAGTTTATTATAACACTTTTTGATTCCTTGTCAATTGCTACGCTTTTTCTGTAAAAAATAATTACTTATGTATATTTCAAGAAAAACAATGCAAAAGAAATCCCCGCCTTTTTGGGCAGGGCATTTTCTGTTTTCACTAAAAATATATGTAACGGGTATTTAGATATGCACAAAGCTAAAAATCATTACTGTTTTCGACAGTTTTTTTAGTTAAAACTTATTATACTTAGTATCAAGTTGGATTTTTTTACTCCTAATTCATTAAAAGTTAACATAAATAAAAATTAATAAGTTATTATAAGAATGTGGTTGCTTTTAATAATATAAGGCGGGTAATCTTAATAAAAAATACTTTAAAAATATCTTAAAAGCGCTACAACCTTGCCAAGAATTTTTACATTGTCAAGGATTATCGGCTCCATTGAGTCGTTTTCCGGCTGCAGGCGGAAATGCCCGTTTTCTTTGTAAAAGCGCTTGCAGGTGGCCTCGTTTTCATCAGTCATGGCTATTACTATGTCGCCGTTATGCGCTGTGGAAGTTTGCTCCACAACTACTATATCGCCGTCGAAAATTCCTGCGTTTATCATGCTGTCGCCCCTTATGGTCAAGGCAAAAAGCGGATTGGAATAATTCCTGTCCTGCTGGAAGCTGATGAAGTCGGTTATATCTTCGTATGCCGTTATGGGCTTTCCGGCGGTAACGGTTCCTACAAGAGGGATTTTTGTTGCTCCGCCCTTTGAGGCAAGCTTTATCCCGCGGCTTAAATCGTCGGCTTTTTCAAGCAATCCCTCCTCCACAAGCATATTTATGTACCTGTGGGCGGTTGAAGTGGATTTTATGCCCAGTGCCGTGCATATTTCACGCACGGTTGGCGGTATCCCATCCGCCGAACGTTCTTTTATATATTCAAAAACCGCCTTTAATTTTTCGTTAAGCATTTTGACTTCCCCTTTCAGATTCTTTTAATTTTTTAAAAAGTTTTTTTGCAACTTTATATACATCGCCGCAGCCGAGGGTTATTATTAAATCTCCGTCTGCCGCATTCTCAAAAAGGTAATCGCAAATTTCATCAAAATTTCTGTCGTGGTATTGTTCGGAAGTTTCTCCGGAGCGGAGATTGTCTATCCAGAAGGCTCCGGGTATTTTTTCGCCAAGGTCCTTTGCATAAATATGGTAAGTGTTCTTTTCACGGCTTCCCATTATTTCGGTAAGGACAACCCTATCGGCTATCGAAAGCGCCTTCGCAAAATCTTCAAGCAGCATGGCGGTCCTTGAAAAGGTAAACGGTTGGAATACGGCCCAAATGCGTTTAAATCCCATTGCTCTTGCGGAGTTTAATGTCACCGTTATTTCGGCGGGATGATGCGCATAATCGTCAACTATGGTAATCCCGTTGACTACGCCTATTTTTTCAAATCTTCTGCCGGCACCGTGGAATTTTTCAAGCCCGGCGGGAAGCTTTTCAACGTCGGCTCCGGCATAAAGGGCGGCCACTGCGGCGGCAGTTGCGTTCAGGACGTTGTGTTTTCCGGGAACATTTACAGTAAGCCGGCAAATTTCCCCTTCGTGATTCATAAGGGTGAATTTTGTTTGAGTTTTATCGGTTTGGATTATGTTTGCCGGATAAAAATCATTGATTTCTTTCCAGCCGAAGGTTATTATTTCTTTTCCGGTTATGCCTTCCACAGCTTTCATTGAGTTTTCATCATCGCCGTTGACAATTATTGCGCGGGAGGTTTTTTCGCAAAACTTCTTAAACGATTTTATAATGTTGTCCACGGTTTTAAAATAGTCGAGGTGGTCCCCATCTATGTTAAGGATTACCGCTATATCCGGGTGGAGCTTTAAAAACGTATCCACAAATTCGCAAGCCTCGCAGGTCATTATTTCGGAGCTTCCCGCCCTGCCGCTACCGCCTATGCAGGGGAGTTTTCCTCCGATTACCGCTGAAATATCCTCGCCCTGTTCAATGAAAATCTGGGTTATCATTGAGGTGGTTGTGGTCTTTCCATGAGTTCCCGCAATGCATATGGCATTTTCGTACCAGCCGGTGACGATTCCCAAAAGCTCGCTTCTTTCAAGCACAGGCACTCCGCTGAGCCTTGAAGCTACAAGCTCCGGATTGTCTTCCATTATTGCAGCGCTGTAAACGATAAGGTCCGCGCCTTCTATATTTTCCGCGCGCTGACCAAGGAATACGGGAATTCCCATTTTTCTTACGGCATCAAGGGTTTCGGTTTCGTTGTTGTCCGAGCCGGTGAGGAAATATCCCTGCGAATGAAGTATCTGGGCAAGGGGATACATACCGGAACCGCCTATTCCGATGAAGTGTATATGCTTTTTGCCGTTAAGTATGCTGTTTTCGGCTTTCATATTATCAGTCCCATCCATTGGTATTTTTATATATAAGTATATTCCGTTTTTAAGGCTTTTAAACACTTTTCACCTTTTTAGCATAACATTGCCATAAATGGACAATATTATTTATTTGAGGAAATAAAATTTTAATTTTGCTATAGCCTCCTGACAACAGGGGTTATAAATACACAGCTAAGGTAAATCATTTTTGAAACGACAAAGGAGGACAAATCCAAATGCAAATCACGGACATCAAAATCAGGAAAATCATCCCGGAAGGCAGACTGCGCGCGGTAATCTCAATTACCATTGACAACCAGCTTGCGGTCCATGACATCAAGGTGGTCCAAGGAGATGAGAGGTTATTTGTCGCTATGCCAAGCAGAAAAGACGAAAGCGGAATATTCCGCGATATCGTCCATCCCATTTCCCCGGAGGCAAGGCAGCTTATAGAGGGGCAGATTTTAGAGGCTTACAAAGCTCATCTTGAAGCCCAGCAGGCATCCGAACCCGAAGAGGTTAAGGAATAATTTCCCTTAAAGGAGAGAGTTTTATTAAGCTCTCTCCTTTTTGTAGTTAGTTTATAGTTGTTAGTCGTTAGTTTTGGTGGATTTACTTTTCAGGTTTTATCTTAATTAACTTGCAACTAACGTCTAACAACTAACAACCAACTAACGGCTAACGACTAACAACTAATGACTAAAAAGGATTTTTGCCTTTAAGACTGCAATTTGGGTCTTGCTGTCCTTTATTTCGTTGGACATTACCATTTCAACAGCTTTTTCAAAAGGAACCTTTACCACGTCAAGGAATTCATCATCATCAAGGCTTTGGGATGAAAAACTGAGGCCTTTTGCAAGATACATGTGTATCTTTTCCGTAAGGTATGCAGTAGTCGGATAAAGCACGCCCATGTATGAATATTCTGAGGGGATGGCGCCGGTTTCCTCCAAGAGCTCGCGCTTTCCGCATTCAAAATGGTCCTCTCCGGGATTCAGCTTCCCCGCGGGGACTTCAAGAAGCGCCTCGCCGAACGGATAGCGGTACTGTCTTACAAAAATAATATGGTTGTCGTTTGTTATTGGCACAACGCATACTCCGCCGGGATGCTCTACAACTTCGCGCAGGGCGGTTTTTCCGTTTTCAAGCTCAACGGTGTCTTTTCTAAGTGAAATTATCCTGCCTTCGTAAATTTTTTCAGATTTTACCGTTTTTTCAAACAAGTGCATTTCAATTTTCTCCCTTTTTGTTTTTTATGTCAAATGCCAGCATTTTTGCGTATGCCTTTGAAACCGGCAAATCATCAAGAGGTTCGTAATCGTAAACCGTGCCTTTGGATGGTTTTTGCCGCCTGAAAATGAAAATATAAGCGCAAAGCCCCAAAAATCCCGCAAGGCTTAAAAGCAGTCCTGCTTTAAGGCCGGGAGTGAAGTAATTAAACCTTATGGTATGCTCTCCCTTTGGAACCCTTACGGCCATAAAGCCGACATCAACCTTTTCAATAAGCGCGGGCTTTCCGTCAATTTCGGCGGAAAAGCCTTTTTCATACGGAACGCTGAAAAACACAAGGTTTTCCCTTGAAAGGTTTATTTTTGCCTCAAAGCCATAGGTATCCGTTTTAAAGGAATAGCATGTTTCTTTTGCCCTGTTTTGGCAGTCGGAAAGGTAATCCTCCTCTGAAATCTGCGAATACTGCTCCGCCGGCAAAGGTTTTAATATATCCTTGTTTCTTTCAATTTGAAGCGAATCCAAGACGATGCCTTTCATAAGCAGCCTGTTGTTGTAGGTTTTACTGTTTGCTTCATATTTTTCAATCGGAATGTAATAGTCAAAAGTAAATCCCATGGGGATGTAATATTTGTTTTCATATATGTCAAAGCCGTTTTGGGTATCATAATATTCAAATCCCGGCATATAAAATTCTTCCTTTTTGTTTTCGGTTTCGTCGGTTTCGCTTTTATGGTTGAAATAATATTTTACCGAAAAAAGCCCCCTCAAACCGTATTTGCTTGTATCCGCGCGGGAGGCGACGTTGCGCTCGACATCCACGGTCGGATAAAATTCCATTATCGAAACCGGAACCGTGCTCTGGAACGCCCTCATGCATGGAAATCCCCATGACATGGCATAGTTGTCATAATTTTCGCTTATGTCAATCCTGTAAAACTCATCATCAGGATTGTCGGGAAGGGAAATGTTTTCGGCTCCCTTTATGCCCTCGTTTATAAATTCATCCGGGTAGGGGCCTATGGAAACTCCGTACCCCACAATTGATGCAGTGCAGATAAAGCTTCCGCCGACGGTCATCCAAAAGGCGGTTTTGACAAAATTCCTGTCCCTTTTGGCGTAAAACACAAGCGCAAAAAGGGCAATGGCGCAGGCGCAGCTTATCATTATGCTGCCCCAAAAAGCGGCAGGATATTTGGGAAGCTCAAAGAACACCAGCTTTTCATCTTTCATTTTAGGCAGGCAGCCTATTATTGCAAAAACAACCACCGAAGCGGCGCAGAAAATTGTTCCCGCCTTTAAATCTATCTTATGGTTGTCAACCGAATAAGCGGTCATCATTGCCATAACCAAAATCGGCATAAAGAACCATCTTGCGTAGTATGCGCTTACAAAAGCCGAAAATGCGCTGTTTAAAATCGGAACAAAGGCAAAAATCATGCAGATTATCACAAGTCTTGAAGCCCAGTGCTTCTTTTTTTCGCGCATGAAAGAAATCACGCCCGCCATTGAAAAAAGCGGCAGGTATCCGGCAATGGAGGACCATTTTGCGCTGTCGGAATCAAAGAGGTTTGGCCTTGCGGGGACATCGGGAAGCATTAAAAAGCTTTGGATAATCCTAAGCAGTCTGAATTTGTCGTTGTAGACTATCATGTCATATCCCCAAAGTCTTTCGCCGACCCTTGGATTGCCCATTATCGCCAAAATCGAAGGCAGCAGCATGAATGCCGCAAGCATTACCCCCAAAACTGCTTCAAGCGCAACGGAGAGGAATTTTTTAAAGGTTATCTTAAAATCCTTTGAAAAGCATCTTATGATGAAATAAATTACTACAAAAACCACTTCGCCGAAAAAGAAATAGTAATTTATTACCGCCATAAGCCCCACGGCAAGCGCAAATACCCCGCGCCTGTTGTTTGTCATCCTTTCTTCAAGGGCAATCAGCAGAAGCGGGAAAAATGCTGTCACGTCATGGAAATGGTTGAAAAATACGTTGTAGGCCTGAAATCCCGAAAATGCGTAAAGCAGGCCGCCTATGAGAGCGGCGTCCTTCGAGCGCACAAATCTCCTTGCATAGGCATATGCGGTAAGTGTTGCCGTACCATATTTAAGGCCGAGCAAAATTGGAATCAGGTAAACCTCCGCCCCATCCGGAAACGGCACCGTAAGCCAGAAAAACGGGCTGCCCAGCAGGTAAAAGGCATATGAACCTATAAAATTTGCCCCAAGGTCGGTTTTCCAGTTCCAAAAAAGCTCTCCCGCCCTTGCCGCCCTGTGCGCAAGCTGATAAAACGGTATCTGCTGGCAATTAAAATCCCCGTAATAAAGGAAAATTCCCTTATTGTAAATTACAAACGGAAGCAGTATTATATAAAAAAGGAAAAAGCCAAGAAAAAAAGCCTGAAAGTATTTTTCTTTTCCCGGTTTGCCTTTTAAAAACCTCACAAAATTAAACCTCAAAGCGTGTCATCTCCAAAAAAACATTATTACAACTGAATTATAGCACAATTCTCCTTAAAATAAAAGGGGGATTAAAACATTTGTTTTAAAATTTTGCATAAAAAATCCGGACGGTTTTTGCCGCCCGGATTTGTGAAAAATTACTTGAGTTCAACAGTTGCGCCTGCAGCTTCGAGCTTAGCCTTGAGCTCTTCAGCTTCAGTCTTGGAAGCGTTCTCCTTGATAGCCTTAGGAGCGCCTTCAACGAGTTCCTTGGATTCTTTAAGTCCAAGACCTGTGATTTCCTTAACAACCTTGATAACGTCCATCTTCTTGTCGCCGAAGGAAGCAAGGATAACGTTGAATTCGGTCTTTTCTTCAGCTGCGGGAGCTGCTGCGCCGCCTGCTGCGGGAGCTGCTGCAACTGCTGCTGTTACGCCGAATTCTTCCTGGATAGCATCAACGAGCTCTGCGAGCTCCAATACTGAAAGGGCTTTGATATCTTCAATAAACTTTAAAATTTTCTCTGAAGCCATGATAATAATCTCCTTTATAAATTTTTTTGGCATTTAAGCCGGATAAATCGGATTTCGTACAGATAAAAACAAAAATTAAGCCGCTGGGGAGTCTTTTTCCGCAACTGCTTTGAGCACTGCGGCAAGCTTTTGCATGGGTCCTTTGAGAGAGCCCACAAGCTGGGAAAGGAGAACTTCCTTTGAAGGAATCTTTGAAAGAGCCATAACGCCCTTTGCATCATAGATTTCGCCTTCAACAAAGCCGGCTTTGAGCTTGAACCTTTCGCTCTTGTCATTCTCGGCAAACTTTCCGAGAATTCTTGCGGGAGCGGTCTGGTCAGCGCTGCTGATTGCTATTGCGGTTGTGCCTTCAAGAACGTTTGAAAGCCCGTCAAGGCCTGCGTTTTTGAGGGCAAAGCGGAGCATGGAGTTCTTTTCTACAAAGTATGTGATGCCCGCTTCCCTAAGCTCCTTTCTGAGCTTGGTGTCCTGTTCAACGGTGATTCCCCTGTAATCTACCAGAACGCCTGAAACAGCTCCTTTGAGCATTTCAGTAAGCTCATTAACCCTTTCCTGCTTTTGGAGAAGAATCTTCTCGCTTGGCATAAAATTTCACCTCCGGTGGATTTTTAAAGCCATCGTTATCTAAAAAAGAAAGCCTTTTCCGGCATAAAGACAGAAAAAGGCACAAAGTTTTTTATTCACTTTGCAATCTCTTTCCTCGGCTGGACTTACGGCAAAAGCCACCAGCTGTCTTTAGAATTACGATTAGCTTATTTAGTTTATCATGCCCCTTTTGTTTTGTCAAGCATTTTTAAAAAAATTTTTTGCGGGGTCTTTTATATTTTAATGAAATATATTATAATACATAGTAAAAAGACAAAATTTAAAAAGGAGTAGTAAAAAATATGCAGAACAAAGTCAGGGTTACAATTTGCGGCAAGGAGTATGCGCTCCAAACGGATGAATCGCCAAGCTATGTCATCGGGCTTGCAAAGCGCCTTGACAGGCAGATAACCGAACTTGTAAACAGCGGCGACAACATTTCAATACAGGCGGCGGCAATAATTGCCGCGCTTTCCGCCCTTGACGAGGCAAATAAATCCAACGAAAGCATTGACAACATAAGGACGCAGATTAAGGAGTACGTTGACGATGCGGGCAGAGCGCGCATGGAGCGCGACGAGGCTTTAAAGGAGCTTGAGCTTTTGCGCGGAAAGATTGCTTCCCTTGAAAATGACATAAAGCTTATGCAGCTTAAAGGCAGCATAAATGCTTAAGCCGGAAATCCTTGCTCCGGCGGGGAGCTTTGAGGCTCTCGAAGCTGCGGTGAAATGCGGGGCGGATGCCGTTTATGTGGGCGGCAAGGAGTTTTCCGCCAGAAGGAATGCAGCAAATTTCGATAATGACGAGCTTGAAGCGGCGGCAGATTTCTGCCATATGAGGGATGCAAAGCTTTATCTTGCCGTAAATACCATTGTTTTTGACGACGAAACGGAAAAGCTGTCAAAATTCCTTCTCCATGCCGCAAAAATAGGCGTTGATGCGCTTATAATACAGGATTTCGGCACGGCTTTGCTTGCAAGGTCGCTTTTGCCGGACATGCCTTTGCATGCTTCCACACAAATGACAATCCATACGCCAAAAGGGGCGGAGCTTGCAAGGGAAATGGGTTTTTGCAGAATTGTTGCGGCAAGGGAACTTTCAAAGGGACAGCTTAAAGAGCTTTGCGATACCGGAATTGAGGTCGAGGCCTTTGTGCACGGGGCGCTGTGCATGTCTGTTTCCGGGCAGTGCTATATGTCGGCGCTTATAGGCACGAGGAGCGCAAACAGGGGACTTTGCGCCCAAGCATGCAGGCTTCCGTTTTCCGCTGCCGAGGGAAAGGAAAGATATGACCTTTCGCTTAAAGACCTCTCTCTTGTGCCGTATCTTTCGGAGCTTGCGGAAATTGGGGTTTCTTCATTTAAAATAGAGGGCAGGATGAAGCGGCCGGAATATGTTGCGGCGGCGGTTTCGGCTTGCAGGGCATCCCTTGACGGAAAAGCTGTTGATATGGAAACCTTGCGCGCCGTATTTTCAAGAAGCGGATTTACCGACGGCTATTTCAAGGGCAAAACCGGCGAAGGGATGTTTGGCACAAGGGAAAAGGAAGATGTTGTTTCGGGGAACAGGGTGCTTCCTGAGCTTAAAGAATTATACAAAAAGGAAATTAAAAAAGGAAAAATACGTTTTGAAATAAATATAAAAAGCGGCGAACCGGCAAGGCTTTGCGCTTTTGATGAAAAAGGAAATACGGCAACGGTCTTGGGAGAAATCCCTGAGGCGGCGATAAACCGCCCATCCGATATGGAGCAGGCTGAAAGACAGCTTTCAAAGCTTGGCGACACAATTTATGAATTTGACGGGGTTTTTGGCGAAATTGAGCCGGGACTTCTGCTGTCTGCATCGGCGTTTAACGATTTAAGGCGCAGGGCCGTTGAAGAGCTTAATAAAATACGAACAGCAAATAATACTCCTGTTTATACTGTCGGGAATATTGCTTTGCCGCTTCCAAAACGTCCAAAGGAGAAAAAAGAAAAGCCTGATTTAAGGCTGGAGCTTTTTTCTGCAAAGGCTCTTGGCGGGCTTGATTTGTCGGATGTGCAGATGGCAATCCTGCCGCTGGAAGAATTCTTTTCGGAGGATTTTAAAGGGGAATCTGAAATTTTTGCCGCCGCTCCCCCAAGATTTATGGCCGGGCGCGAGGCGGAAATTTATAAAAAGCTTGAAATTTTAAAGGAAAAAGGGATTTCAAAGCTTTATTGCCAAAATCCCGCACATATAAAAATGGGGGCGGAGCTTGGGCTTTCTTTGCATGGAGGGTTTGGGCTGAATGCGGCAAATTCGCTTGCGTTAAGGGAGCTTTCAAGGCTTTCGGTTTTGGATGCCGTTTTGTCGTTTGAAATGAAATTTTCAGAAATTTCAAGGCTGAGTGAGGCAATTCCGGTTGGAATAATCGCATACGGAAAACTTCCGGCAATGCTTGCGAAAAACTGTCCGGACAAGGCGCTTTACGGATGCAGGAATTGCCCGAGAAAGCTTTTTGACAAGACTAAAAGGAGCTTTGACATCGTCTGCAATCCAGATTATGTTGAGATTTTAAATTCGGAAACGCTTTTTTTGGCGGATAAGCTGAATGAGATTCCGGATGTGGATTTTTTGCAGCTTAAATTTTACCATGAGAGCGCCGATGAAATAAACAGGATATGCAGGCTTTACAGAAACGGGGCGGAGTCTGCTCCGCCGAAAATGACAAGAGGACTTTATTACAGAGGTATAAGATGATGGAGATAAAAGTAAAAAAATTAAAGGAAAATGCCAAGCTCCCGCAAAGGGCGACCGAGGGCAGCGCGGGATACGACCTTTTTGCCTGCATGGAGGAAAGCGTAATAATAAAACCGCATGGGATAGCAAAAATTCCGACAGGAATTGCGGTTGCCATTGAAGACAAAAACATGGCATTGTTTATTTACGCAAGGAGCGGGCTTGCGTCAAAATACGGGATTGCTCCCGCAAACTGCGTGGGAGTGGTCGACAGCGACTATCGCGGCGAAATAATGGTGCCGCTTATAAATCTTGGGAACGAATATTATACCGTCGAGCCGGGGCAGAGGATTGCACAGATGATTTTGGCGCCGGTGTTTTTGCCGGAGTTGGTTGAAACCGATGAGCTTCCCGCAACAGGGCGCGGCGAGGGAGGCTTCGGCTCTACGGGAGAAAAATAAAGCGCGGGAGGCAGTTATGCAGAAGGGTCTTAAACGCACGGTGGCATTTTTGTTCTTCATTATTGCGGGAGCGGCCGCAGGTTCCGTAATAGCAAGGCTCTGCGGTGGAGTGCCATGGCTCGAATGGCTCTCTTGGGGGGAAAGCGTGGGGATTTCGCCCGATTCTCCGGCGGTGATTGATTTGATTGTCTTAAAAGTGGCTTTTGGCTTTTCGCTCAGCGTAAACATAGCGCAGATAATTTGCATCATAGCGGCGATTTTGGTTTTTGGGAAAACTTGCAAATCCTTGTAAAAAGTCTACAAATTTGACGGCGGCGGTTAATGCTTAATAAACAAAAATGACGGATGTTATTTTTCTTGCAAAAATTGTTGTGGAAACCGGGTTTGTGTGGTATAATAAAATTTGTATCAGTATAATTTTTGTATAAAGGAGTAAGCCGCTTATGTTTTTTACTAAGGATATAGGGATAGATTTGGGTACAGCCAACACCCTTGTATATATGCGCGGAAAGGGAATTATAATCCGCGAGCCATCGGTTGTTGCGGTGGATACAAGAACCGATAAGGTGCGCTGCGTCGGCCAGGAGGCAAAAGACGTAATAGGAAGGACGCCGGGCTCAATCGTTGCGGTAAGACCGCTTAAAGACGGAGTTATAGCTGATTTTGACATAACTACAAGCATGCTTCAGGAATTTATAAAAAAGGCGCTGGCAGGCTCTGTTTTTGCAAAGCCGAGAGTGGTTATCTGCATACCGTCGGGAGTTACTGCGGTTGAAAGGCGCGCCGTAAAAGAAGCTGCCGAAAATGCGGGAGCAAAAAAGGTTTCAATAATAGAGGAGCCTATGGCGGCGGCAATAGGCGCAGGACTCAGGGTTGCGGAACCGACAGGCTCAATGATTGTAGACATAGGCGGCGGAACTTCAGAGGTTGCGGTGATTTCACTCGGAGGAATAGTTACTTCACGTTCGGTGAGGGTTGCGGGAGATGAATTCGACCTTGCAATCATAAACTTCATAAAGAAAAAATACAATCTTCTCATAGGCGAAAGAACGGCCGAAAACGTAAAGATTGCCATAGGTTCAGCTTACCCGTCGGAAGCGGATACCACAATGGAAATCAAAGGAAGGAACTTGCTTAACGGGCTTCCGGAAAACATCACCATTACATCCGCGGAAATAAGGGAAGCTTTGTCGGAGCCGCTTTCGCATGTGATTGACGCGATAAAGACTACTCTTGAAAAAACTCCGCCGGAGCTTGCGGCGGATATAATCGACCAGGGCATTACCCTTGCTGGGGGAGGGGCGCTGCTCAAAGGTCTTGACAAGCTTATCAACAAGGAAACGGGCATGCCGGTGCACATTGCCGAGGCTCCGCTGGACTGTGTTGCGGAGGGCGCGGGCAAGGTGCTTGAAAATCTGGACAAGCTCCAAGATGTGCTTAACGACGAGTCGAAGTATTATTGATTTGGCAACGGATTTTTTAAAAGGGGTGGATTTTGTCCGCCCTTTTAATAATGCATGGGGTTTTTTGAAAAACCGCGGCGGGGGACGGTGATGCTGTGAAGGATTTTTTTAAGAGCACAAAATTTAAAATAATCGTGGTTATTCTTGCTTTTTTGGCGGGGCTCATGGTATACTCCGCAACATCGGGCGCGGATGATGGCGAATCTATCATTCAGATGATTTTTGGGCCGGTGCAGAGGTTTTCCACAAACATAAAAACAAAGGTGCAGTCATCGCTTGATATGATTTGGAATGCAAAGCAGTATTATGACGAAAATCAAAAGCTTAAAGATGAAATCGGCCAGCTTTACAGCCAAATCGTGGACTATGACAAGGTTAAGCGAGAAAATGAGCAGCTCCGCGAGATAATGGGGCTGAAAGAAGAATTTCCGGATTATGTGTTTTCTCCGCCTTGCGCCGTTATAGCAAGGACGACAAACGACCCGTACGGCTCATTTGTAATTGACAGGGGCTCTTCTGACGGGATATCAAAATATGACCCGGTGATTACCGCCAACGGACTTGTCGGAGTGGTGGTAAAGGTTTCAAAGACCTATTCGCGCGTGCAGACCATACTTTCGCCGGAGGTGCCTGTGGGGGCATACTGCGTAAGGACAAAGGACCCTGGAGTTGTCGAGGGCAGCGTTGAGCTTGCCGGCAAGGGGCGCTGCAAAATGATGTACATCGACCGTTCAAGCGATATAAAAAAAGGGGATATTATAGTGACATCCGGCAACAGCGGGCTTTTCCCGGTGGACAGGGTTATAGGAACGGTCGAGGAGGTAGGCACCGAGGAAAGCGGGCTTTCGCTTTATGCCATAATCAAGCCTGCGGTTGATTTGGATTCAATTACGAACGTATTTGTGATAACCGACTTCAACGGAAAGGGCGAGGGCTATGAGAACGATTAGGCCTTTGAAGATACGTTCGGATAAATTAAGGTTTTTTTTGAAGTGGAGTACTTATGTCCTTATTGCGGCGGTCTTGTATGTTTTCATAACCACTTCCGCAAAAACTCCGATAAAGCCTTTGCTGCTGATTCCGTTTGCGGTTTGTGTTTCAATGAATGAAAGTGAATTTGCGTCGTCGATGTGGGGGCTTTTCTGCGGTTTTTTGCTGGATAGCGCCTGCGGAAAGGTTTTTGGCTACAATGCCTTTGTGATTATGGTGCTGTGCATGTTTTCATCGCTTTTGTTCTTATACCTTATAAGGCGCAATTTCTTTGGATTTTTCATAATCAGCGCGGCGGCGATTTTTTTGCACGCTGTCCTTGATTATTTTTTCTATTATGCCATATGGGGCTATGAAAACGTGGGACTTTTGTTTTGGAGGACCTACATTCCGCAAATGCTTTGGACGCTTGCGTGCGGAGCGCTGCTTTATTTTGTTGGGAAATACGTTTCAATCAAATTTGGTACGCAAATAAAAATTTTAGTTGAGGAAAAAAACGACGGTTCTTCCGAGGAGTAGCTTTTATTTATGAAAATTGCTTATAAAATAAGAATTTGGACTCTTGTTTTCCTTACCCTGACCGCTATGGCGCTTTGCGGGATAAGGCTTATGAAGCTGCAAATAGTCCAGGGGGAGGAATTCCTTGAAAAATCGAAGTCAAGCACGCTTGGTTCACAGACCATAAAGGCGGCAAGGGGCGAAATTGTCGACTCAAAGGGAGTTGCAATCGTTCGCAACAAGGTCGGATTCAATGTGATAATTGAAAAAGCATTTTTCCCGAAGGATTTGCAGGAGCAAAACGAAATAATCCTTAAGCTGGCAAAAATGCTTGAAGCGGACGGGGTGCAGTGGGTTGAGAGCATTCCAATTACAAAAACCACTCCTTACGAGTACCTTGAAAACAGGGACAAGGATATCGCCACGATGCGCGACGACAACCATTTGCGCCTTGCGGTCTATGCCACTGCGGACGATTGCATTGCGGAGCTTATAAAAAAATATAAAATCTCGGATTCGTATACCGATGAGGAAAAGCGCATAATTGCAGGAATACGCTATGAAATGCTTTTGAAGGATTTTTCCGTAAGCAACCGCTATAACTTTGCCGAAGATGTGCCGATGAATACGGTGGCAAAAATAAAAGAGCTTTCCTACAATTTCCCCGGAGTGGATATAGTCGAGGAGGCAATAAGGGTTTACGAGCAGGGGGATATACTTCCGCATGAAATAGGCACTGTGGGGCCGATTTATGCCGAGGAATACAAGGAGCTTAAAGACAAGGGATACGGCTACAACGACGTCATAGGCAAAAGCGGCATAGAAAAGGCTATGGAGCAATATCTGCGCGGCGAGGACGGGACAAGGCAGATAACTATTTCAAATGGCGAGGTTACTTCCGTTGAGGTTACAAAAGAAGCCATTCCCGGGAATACCGTTCAGCTTACCGTTGACAGCAAGTTTCAGGCAAAATTGCAGCAGATACTTGAAAATCACATAAACTGGCTGCATACGCAGGAAAAAGGCAAAAATGCCTATGCGGGCGCGGTTGTGGTCCTCAATGCAAAAACCGGCGCCGTGCTTGGCATGGTGAATTATCCCACATACAACATAAATGATTATATAAACAATTACTCGGAGGTTGCGGGCAGGGAGCATCAGCCGCTGATTAACAGGGCAATTGACGGGCTTTACAGGCCGGGGTCGACTTTTAAAACCGTAACCGCTACCGCTGCAATGAATGAGGGCATTGTAACCGGGGAGGATACAGTTGTCTGCAACCATGTCTACACTTTTTATCATGACATTTCTCCAAAATGCCTTGGCTGGCACGGACCGGTAAATGTTGTCAAGGCTTTGCAGGTTTCATGCAACATTTATTTTTACGATGTGGGACGAAGGCTTGGAATAGACAAGCTGACCGAATATGCCGGAATGTACGGGCTTGGGCAGGATCTTGACTTTGAGCTTGGGGGAGCGCAGGGATATCTTGCATGCCCTGCCACCTTTGACAGGTTCGGCATGGACTGGACCCCCGGGCAGGTGCTTCAAGCTGCAATAGGGCAGTCTGAAATTGCCGTAAGCCCTCTTCAAATGGCGGTTCAGGCAATGACGATAGCAAACAGGGGAGTAAGATACAAGCCCTATATCGTTGACAGCATCCATACTTACAATATGGAAAAAACCATAAAGGAAACCCAGCCTGAGGTGGTGTCAAAAATTGATATAAAATATTCAAAGCTTTATGATTACATTGAACAGGGCATGATTCTTGCGTCGCAAAGCCTTGCAGGGGAATATTCGCTTAGTGATTTGCCATACAAGGTTGCAATAAAAACAGGTACCCCGCAGAGGGCTGCTGAAAAGACGGACTCGGCTTTTATAGGCTATTATCCTGTCGGGAATCCCGAAATAGCTTTTGCTGGAATTGTTGAAGAGGGCGAATATTCAAAGTACATGGTAAGAAAAATCATTGACGCTTATTATGGATATGATGAGATAAAGGCGGCTCAGACATCCGAAACTGCGGCTCAAAATCAAACTCCATCGCAAGCTTCGGAAACAACGGCCCAAACCACGCCGGCAAATGCACAGACAAGTCAAAGCCAGCCTGCCGCCGAAACGACATTTGTACAAGATGCACAAAGAAATGAAGATGATTAAAGCTAAACTGTAAAATTTTATTTCATGATTTATTAAAGCTTTGACAAATAAATTTTTTATGATAAAATAAATTGTATAGAAATATGGTATTGTTTTGAGAGAGAAGAATATTGCGTGTGCAGACACGTAGGGGTTTGGCATTTTTGCAAGCACAAAAGAAAGGATGATTTTTAAAATGAATATTGCTTTGATTGCACACGACTCAAAAAAGGAGCTTTTGGTGCAGTTTTGCATCGCTTATTGCGGAATTTTAAGCAAGCACAACCTTTGCGCTACGGGAACTACCGGAAAGCTTGTGGCACAGGCGACGGGGCTGAACATCCAGCGCTATCTCAGCGGCTCACAGGGCGGCGACCAGCAGATAAGCGCAAGGATTTCCTGCAACGAAATAGACCTGTTGATATTTTTCAGGGACCCGCTTTCGCCAAAGCCGCATGAGCCGAATGAAATGAATCTTTTGAGGCTCTGCGATGTGCACAACATTCCGCTTGCGACAAACATTGCAACGGCGGAAGCTCTTATTCACGCTCTTGAAAGAGGAGACCTTGACTGGCGTGAAATTGTCAAGGCACGCTGATTTTTCGCCCCGAAAGGGGCATTTTTTATGCTTGATAATACCATTGATATGTAGTATAATATCTTTTAAAGTTGTTTGTTTTTGGAGGAATTATGGATTTGATTGTCAAGCGCCCGTACGGCACAAGGGATATGGTGCCCGCACAGGCCTATAAATGGCATACCGTTGAAAAACTCGCAATGGAAACCGCCGAGCAGTACGGTTTTAAGGAAATACGCTTTCCGACTTTTGAGGAAACAAAGCTTTTTAAAAGAAGCGTGGGAGATGCCACCGACGTTGTGCAAAAGGAAATGTACGGCGTTTTTGCACAAAGCACTGAAAACGGAAAAGATGAGGACGGCTTTACCCTGCGTCCGGAGGGAACCGCCGGAACCGTCCGCGCGGTGCTTGAAAACGGGCTTTTAAACGAGGCCATGCCGCAAAAGGTTTATTATATAATTTCATGTTTCAGGCATGAAAGGCCGCAGGCGGGAAGACTCAGGGAATTCCACCAGTTCGGGGCGGAAATGTTCGGAAGCGATTCTCCTGCCGCTGACGCCGAGCTTATAGCCATGGCAAAGGGATTTATGGACAGGCTTGGAATTTCGGGCGTGGAGCTTTTTATAAATTCCATAGGCTGCCCTGTATGCAGAAAGCAGTACCATGCCGCGCTGAAAGCTTATTTTGAGGAAAGAAAAGATAATCTTTGCGATACTTGCAAGGGCAGGCTTGATAAAAACCCTATGAGGATTCTTGACTGCAAAAGCCCTGTCTGCTCCGGAATTGCAAAGGATGCGCCGGTTATACTTGATTTCCTTTGCGATGAGTGTAGGGAGCATTTTGAAAAGCTTAAAGAAAATCTTTCGGTTATGGGAATTGAGTATTCGGTAAATCCCAAAATCGTAAGGGGACTTGATTATTATACAAAGACGGTTTTTGAATTTGTGGCAAGCGATATAGGCGCACAGAGCACGATTTGCGGCGGCGGACGCTATGACGGGCTTGTGGAACAGCTCGGCGGGCCGAAAACTCCTGCGCTTGGCTTTGCCATGGGACTTGAAAGGCTTATAATGACAATGGAAAACCAAGGCTGTGATTTTATCCCCGAAAAGAAATGCGACCTTTACATTGCTTCAATGGGCGAGGCGGCCGCAAAAAAGGCGCTTTCGCTTGCAAAGGAGCTTAGGGACGAGGGCTTTTGGGTGGAATACGACCTTATGGGCAGGGGCCTTAAAGCACAAATGAAGTATGCCGACAAGATAGGCGCCGCATTTTCCATGGTAATAGGCGACAATGAGCTTGAAAACAACGGCGCAAACCTTAAAAACATGAGGACGGGAGAACAGATTCCGCTGAGGTTTGATGATGGGTTTATTGAAAACTTTTCAAATATAGTGGTCGGCGATATGTTTTCCGATACGATGAATAACATTTAAGGAGAATAAATTTATGGCGGAAACGATGAAGGGATTGAAACGCACGCATTATTGCGGCGAAGTAGAGGGCGTCGGCAAAGAAGTTGTTGTCGGCGGATTTGTGCAGAAAATACGCGACAAGGGAAAGCTTGTATTCATAGATTTAAGGGACCGTACGGGGATTGTCCAGCTTACTTTTAATGACAAGACGGACAGGGATGTTTTTGAAAAGGCATCACGCTGCCGCTCGGAATATGTGCTTATGGCAAAAGGGATTGTGGAAAAGCGCGAAAGCCCCAATCCCGAACTTAAAACTGGGGATATAGAAATTTTCGTGACCGATTTGCGCATACTTGCAAAGGCGCAGACTCCTCCGTTTGAAATAGTCGACGGCACAAACACAAACGAGGAGCTGAGGCTCAAATACCGCTACCTTGACCTCCGCAGGCAGGAACTGCAAAAGAACATTATCATGCGCCATAAGATTGCAAAGGTGGCAAGGGAGTATTATTACGAAAACGGATTTATTGAAATAGAAACTCCAATGCTTATAAAATCCACTCCGGAGGGGGCGAGGGACTACCTTGTTCCGTCAAGGGTCCACAACGGGAAGTTTTATGCCCTGCCCCAATCCCCGCAGATTTACAAGCAGCTTCTGATGGTTTCCGGATATGACAGGTACATCCAGATTGCAAGGTGTTTCAGGGATGAGGATTTGCGCGCCGACAGGCAGCCGGAATTTACCCAGATAGACCTTGAAATGTCCTTTGTTGATGTGGACGATATACTTGAAATGAACGAGGGCTTTATCAAGCGCCTTTTTAAAGAGGTTTTGGATGTTGACATACCGCTTCCTCTCCCAAGGATGACATATAATGACGCCATGGAAAAGTATGGAACAGACAAGCCCGATACGCGTTTTGGAATGGAAATAACAGATATTTCGGAAGAAGTTAAAAACTGCGGCTTTTCTGTTTTTGCCGATGCTGTCGCATCCGGTGGCAGCGTAAGGGGAATCGTTGCAAAGGGCGGAGCCGGAAAGCTTACACGAAAGGAAATAGACAAGCTTGGGGAGCATGCAAAGGGAATCGGCGCAAAGGGTCTTGCGTACATCCGCTGGGTGGACGACGCTCCGACCTGTTCATTTGCAAAATTCATGTCGGAGGACGAGCTTAAAGCAATCCTTTCAAAGCTTGGCTGCGAAAAGGGCGATGTTGCGCTTATTGTCGCAGATAAAAACAAAACGGTGCTTTCGGTGCTTGGAGCATTAAGGCTTATTGTTGCAAAGCAGCTGGAAATAATCCCCGACACGTTTAATTTCCTTTGGATTACCGAATTCCCGTTTTTTGAATGGGATGAGGAAACGGGAAGCTGGGCCGCAATGCACCATCCGTTTACCATGCCTATGGACGAATGCCTTGAATACCTTGATACCGACCCGGGAGCGGTCAGGGCAAAGGCATATGACCTTGTGCTGAACGGAATCGAGCTTTCAAGCGGCTCCATACGCATTACGGATTATGAATTGCAGCAGAGGATGTTCCGTTCCCTTGGGCTTAGCGATGAAGAAATCGAGGCTAAATTCGGGTTCCTTGTTGAAGCCTACAAATACGGCGCGCCCCCGCATGGAGGAGCCGGCATAGGTCTTGACAGGCTTGCAATGATGATGTGCAGGGCGGAAAGCCTTAGGGATGTTACAGCGTTCCCGAAAGTGCAAAATGCAAGTGAGCTCATGTCATCTTGCCCGTCGCCGGTTGACAAGGCAAGTCTTGACGTTTTGGGAATAGAACTCAAAGAAACAAAAAAATAACATTTTAATGCTGTTTTTTTAAAAACTTCACACGTTTTTGCACAAATCGAAATTCGGCGAATGCTTGGACGTTGTGATTATATACAAAAGTAAAAAACCTTATTGACAAAATTAAAATTATAAATATAATATAAACATAGATTAAAAAACAAAAAGCAATGACGCTTGGGTACCATCCAAGCGTCATTTTTTGTTTTAAAAGCAAAGCTCATTGGGGAGTTTGAAGCTTTTGGGAAAATCTTGCGCCTTAATTCGCAGGAATATGCGATGAAAAACCGGAAAGCTGTACAAAAGGGTTCCGGAATCCGGTGAAAATAGAAAAAATTCACCGTTTTTCGGTTTTTCTCTGGTTTGTTGCTGCGTTTTAATAAAATCAATACAAGGAGGCAATTTTATGGAAAACATTGCTCAGCTTACTTCCTCTATTGACACAATATGGGTTCTCGTTGCATCTGCGCTTGTATTCTTTATGCAGGCAGGGTTTGCAATGGTTGAAACCGGATTTACAAGGGCAAAAAATGCCGGCAACATCATCATGAAAAACCTTATGGACTTTGCAATTGGTACTCCGGCATTCTGGATATTGGGCTTCGGGCTTATGTTCGGAGCAGGCGGCAACGGCTTTATTGGCAAGCCGGATTTCTTCATAATGGGAAATTACGGTGTTGAAGGCGGGTACAATACTTTTGCCTTTGTGATTTTCCAGACAGTTTTCTGCGCGACAGCCGCAACAATCGTATCGGGCGCTATGGCAGAAAGGACAAAATTCATTTCTTACTGCATATACAGCCTTATAATCAGCCTTGTGGTTTATCCTATTTCGGGGCACTGGATTTGGGGCGGCGGATGGCTTGCACAGCTTGGGTTCCATGACTTTGCAGGTTCCACCGCGGTTCATATGGTAGGCGGAGTTGCCGCTCTTGTGGGCGCCGCAATACTTGGCCCAAGAATCGGAAAATACGACAAAGACGGAAAGCCTAATGCAATTCCCGGACACAGCCTTACGCTTGGTGCTCTCGGAGTGTTTATCCTCTGGTTCTGCTGGTTCGGATTCAACGGCGGCTCAACGGTCTCCATGCAGGGCGATGCCGCAGTTAATGCAAGCAGGATATTTGTTACCACAAACCTTGCAGCCGCAACTGCTACCGTTGCAACAATGATAATCACTTGGATTCGCTACAAAAAGCCGGATGTTTCAATGACGCTTAACGGCTCCCTTGCGGGGCTTGTGGCAATTACCGCTTCTTGCGACCTTGTGTCTCCAATGGGAGCTGCGATAATAGGAGTACTTTCCGGATTTGTTGTTGTGTTCGGCATTGAATTTATTGACAAGGTTCTTAAAATTGACGACCCCGTCGGAGCTATAGGAGTCCACTGCCTCAACGGAGCTTTCGGAACTCTTTGCGTGGGACTTTTCTCAACCGAAAACGGGCTCTTCTACGGCGGAGGATTCAAACAGCTTGGCATTCAGGCGCTTGGAGTGGTTTCAGTTGCCGCGTATGTTGCTGTTGTAATGTTCGTTGTGTTTAAAATCATCCAAAAAACGGTTGGGCTTAGGGTTTCAAGGCATGAAGAAATTGTCGGCCTTGACATCGAGGAGCATGGAATTACATCCAGCTATGCGGACTTTATGCCCATGGTAAGCACCGCCGATATGATTTCGGAAGAATACGGCACAAAGCCTGTAAGTGTTGACAAGGCTGTTCCGGTTGAAATTGTTTCAAGCGACAAGCCAATAGCTTCCGATGTGAAGATAACAAAGATTGACATTATCTGCAAACAGAACAAGTTTGAAGAACTTAAAGAAAGCCTTAATGCAATCGGCATTACTGGCATAACAGTTACACAAGTGCTTGGATGCGGCGCGCAAAAGGGCAAGACCGAATACTACCGCGGCGTTGCTGTTGAAATGACGCTTCTTCCTAAAATAAAAGTAGAAGTGGTCGTTTGCAAGGTCCCGGTAAGGGCGGTTATTGAAACAGCTAAAAAAGCGCTCTATACGGGCCGCATAGGCGACGGAAAGATTTTTGTTTACGACGTTGAAAACGTAATAAAGGTAAGAACCGGCGAAGAAGGCTATGATGCTTTGCAGGACATCGCCGAATAAGCCGATTTTTATAAAAATGCCTGCATTTTAATTGCCAGGCGGATATTAAAAGCTCCCCTTGAAATTTTTTGTTTTGCCGCGGCTGTATGCCGCGGTTTTTTTGTCGGATTGGGGTTGTAAATTGTTCATAAAAAGTATAAAATGGCTGGGAAAAATCGTTGACAAAAGGATTTAAAAGATGTATTATTATAAAGAGTATATAGTGCGCAAAATGGGGATTTGCGTGCTGTGACAATATGAGGAGTGGTTCAATGTATTTTGGCAGCGTTAGATTTTTTAAGGACCTTATTCTTTCTTCAATCGCTTTGATTATTGTCATTTTGCTTTCCCTTGCGGTTTTTTTTGGCATAAAAAGCTCGGCTGAGCATAAAAAGGCCGTTCAGGCTATGGCCCAGTATCAGGAGCTGCTTTCACAGGACAAGCTGAACATCCCGGAGAGTGCAAGCTTTGAGGAAATATATGCCGCGCTTAAACAAAAAGGCTATTCTGCTCAAAAAATTGTGGAGGAACTGCAAAAAATCGATTCCTCCGCCATGGGGGAAGTATATAAAACCAATTTTTATTCGGATGAAACAGCGGCGGCTTCGTATACCTCGCTTTATCCGGATTTGTATGTTTCCCCTCCGACGGAGTTTAAGTACAGCCCCAAAACAGTGTATCTTACATTTGACGACGGACCGAGCGATTATACGCTTGACATCCTGAACATACTTGAAAAATATGACATAAAGGCGACCTTTTTCATGTGCGGGAGCAGCTCCGAGCATGGAAAGGAAATAATGAAAAAAGTCGCCGAGGCGGGACATTCAATAGGAATGCATTCTCTTAGCCATAAGTATGATGAAATTTATTCAAGTCCGGAGGCTTTCCTTAAAGATTTTAATGCCACATATCAAAATATTTATGAGGCGACCGGGGTAAAGCCGAACATATATCGTTTCCCGGGAGGGAGCATAAACAATTCCAACCGTTTCATTTACAGACAGCTTATAGCGGAAGTCACCCGCAGGGGCTTTGTGTATTATGATTGGAATGTGAGCGCCGAGGATGCGGACAATGCCGCAACTTGGACTTCTGTTTACAAAAATGTGACAAAAGGCGTTGAAAACAAGGACAGGGCGGTTATACTTATGCATGCCACAAGGGAAGTAACGGTTTTGACGCTTGAAGATTTGATAGTTTACCTTAAAGACAAGGGATATTCATTTGACAAAATAACAAACGAAACAAAGCCCGAAATTTTCGGGTATAAATAAAAATATAGAACAAATCGGCGGGTTTGCCGCGGAATGGAGAAATCAAAATGAGTTTAAAAGACAATTTTAACCAAGCGGTTAAGGAGCTTTTAAAGCGTGACGGGCTTGTCGGCTCGGATTTATCAAAAAATTCAAGACAAAAGTCCGAACTTGACAGATATTTGGACACACCTCCGCAGCCTGCCAAGGAGGAGGCTTCAAGGCCTGCGGATGAAATTCCGGAAGTTGAAAATCTTTCTTACGCGAAAGAAAGGCCTCAAAGGGCATATGCCGCGGATGATTACGGCACATCGCAAAGCGCCGGGATGTCATCAAATGCCTCCGGCGGCTTTGGAGGAGGAAACAATCCTCCGCCTCCGCCAAGCGAGCCAAGGGCTATGGGCAGGCAGCCGGAAACGCCTTATTTTGAAACCGAGGAAACAACAATTATTTCAAGGAATACCATAATTGACGGAAACATACGCTCATTTGCAAACATCACCATTGAGGGAAGCGTAAAGGGCGATGTGCAGATTACAAAAAATGCCTCTGTTTCAGGAAAAATCGTCGGCGACCTTGCGTGCAACAATGCGACGATGACGGGCTCTTCCATGCAGGGGAATGTTGTTTCAAAGGGACAGGTAAAACTTGACAGGGACAGCCTTATACTTGGCGATATCACCGCACAGTATCTTGACATGAACGGCAAGATAAAAGGCAATGTGGACATAGGCGGAAAGGCTGAATTCAAATCTGACGCAATTATTTTCGGAAACATCAATGCCTCTACGATTACAGTGCTTGACGGAGCGACAATTCAAGGTTTCGTCAACACAACTTTCTTGCAGGAAACCGCTTCAAACGTGTTCCCTGACGCAATAGCTGTATCGGATACATAATTAGAAGTTAGAGATTAGAGGTTAGATGTTAGAAAAAGCACCCTACCTTAATAAGGAAAGACTTTCGGCTGATAAAGTCATTAAAACAAACAATAGAAAAAGACCTGCTTTTTAGAAGTTAGAAATTAGAGATTAGAAGTTAGAAATAAAAGCACCCCACCTTAATAAGAAAAAATTTCAGCTTGTAAAGTCATTAAGGCAAGCAAAATAAAAAGACCTGCTTTTCGTAGTAAAATTGGAGTGGTGAGCACCAAGGCGAAAAGCAGGTCATATTTTTGCAGCCGTTATTCGCCGAGCAGGCAATTTGCGATTTCAGTTTTTATGTAAGCAAATTGCCGTTGCCGGCGAATAGGCGGACGAGGACGCATAAAAAGCCCCGCAGGGCGGCGTCTTTTGCATACTTTTCTTCGCTGGTGAAGAAAAGTATGCAGGGGGGGATTCAAATACATAAGCATATTTAAAAAGTAAGAAGGGGGGACGGAGTCCCACCTCTTAAAAAGTAAAATTACAAAAACTAACGTCTAACTTCTAACAACTAACTACTAACTACTAAAAGGGCAGAGCCGCCGCTAAAATAAAGCAATGTAACAAAAATGAACGACTAAGAAATCTTTATTTGCTCTTTTTTATTTTCATTGAAATATCAAAGCATTTTACCGAATGGGTAAGGGCGCCAAGGGATATTATATCAACTCCCGTTTCGGCAACTTCCCTTATGTTTTCGTGGGTTATGTTTCCGCTTGCCTCGAAAAGCGCGCGGCCGCCAGCCATTTCAACAGCCTTTTTCATGGTCGCTGTATCCATGTTGTCAAGCATTATTATATCCGCTTTTGCGGTAAGAGCTTCCTCAACCTCTTTGAGGTTTCTTGTTTCAACTTCAATTTTTACCATGTGCCCTACTTTCGAGCGCAGGGTTTCAACAGCCTTGGTGATTGAACCGCAGGCGTCTATGTGATTGTCCTTAATCATTGCCCCGTCGGAAAGATTGAAACGATGGTTTTTGCCTCCGCCGGCAACAACCGCATATTTCTGCAAAGCCCTAAGCCCCGGCAGGGTTTTTCTTGTGTCGGTGACGGATGCCTTTGTTCCGGACACAAGCTTTACGCATTTGTTTGTTTCGGTTGCTATGCCCGAAAGATGCTGAACAATGTTGAGCGCAGTGCGTTCGCCTTTTAAAAGCGCCCTTGTGCGGCCGCTTATGTTTGCGATAACTTCGCCCTTTTCAACAGTTTCGCCGTCGGGTATAAGGACTTCGGTCTTGACGTTCGGGTCGAGCAGTTCAAATACCCTCATGGCAAAATTTATTCCGGCAACAATCCCGTTGTCCTTTGCCACAAAGGACGCCTTTGAAATTGAATCATCCGCTATAAGGTAATCGGAGGTCATGTCAATGTAGTTGATATCCTCTTCGATTGCCTTTTTTATAATATCGTCAATGTAAAACTGGGGCAGAACCATCTTTATCCATCCTTTTTCAAATTACTTCTTTTAAAATAAGATATGCTACCGTTGCAAGGGATTTTGCCTCTATATAGTCGGAGGTTATTTCGAAATTGCCCGTTTCAAGCAGCTTTTTAATTTCGCATATGCGCTCAAAGCCTTCAAGCGAGGCTTTTTTATCCGGAACGACAAAATATCCCTTTTGCATGATATGCCTTATTTCAGTTCTAAGCCCTGTTGGCATTTCGTTTGGATTTTGCGGCAGGGCAAAAGGATAATCCTCAAAGCCGCAATCATTGTTCTTTGCCTTTTCTGAAATATCCTCTGCGGCGATTCTCGAAAACACAAGCGCTTCCAAAAGCGAATTGCTTGCAAGCCTGTTGTTGCCGTGCACCCCCGTATGGGAACATTCCCCGATGGCATAAAGCCCCTCCATGTCGGTCATGGACCTTGTATCAACATTTATCCCGCCCATGAGGTAATGCTGGCATGGGAAAATGGGTATGCGGTCCTTTGCCATATCAAAGCCGTGTTCTTTTAAATGCCCGTAAATCATTGGGAAGCGGTTTTGCAAAAATTCGGCGCCTTTATGGGTTATGTCAAGATAAAAATCCTCGGAGCCGGTTTCCTTGCTTTCGGAAATTATTGCATTGGAAACCACATCGCGCGGTGCAAGCTCAAGCCTTTCGTCATACTTGTGCATGAAGCGCTCCCCATGGCAGTTTAAGAGGTAAGCGCCCTCTCCGCGCACAGCCTCGGAAATAAGGAAACATTCCCTCGTCTTTTTGTTATTGAAAGCAGTGGGATGGAACTGCACAAGGCTTAAATTTTTAATGGAAACTCCCATTTCATAGGCAAAAGCTATTCCGTCGCCGGTGGCGATTGCCGAATTGGTTGTGTATTCGTAAACTCTTCCGATTCCTCCGGTTGCAAGCACGCAATAATGCGAGTTGTAATAATTATGCCCGCCGTTTTGCAAAATATCAAACGAAAAGCCGGAGGATGTTTTTTTAACTCCGCAAAGCAAGGCGCTTTCAAGTATATCCACATTCGGAAGATTTTTAACCTTGTTTATAAGCTTTGTGACGATTTCATCGCCTGTGGAGTCCTTATAGTGAAAAATCCTGTGTCTGCTGTGGCCGCCTTCAAGCGTGCGGTGGAAGCTTCCGTTCGGATTGCGGTCAAATTCAACGCCGATTTCTATAAGCTTTTGTATTTCCCTTGCGGCGTTTTCAACAAGGACCTTTATTGCCTTGGGATTGTTTTTAAATCCTCCCGCAATAAGGGTATCGTTTGCGTGGAGCTGGGTGTTGTCGTTTGGGCTTTCATAAACGGCGGCAACCCCGCCTTGGGCAAGGGAAGAATTGCAAAGCTTCAAGCTCCGCTTTGAAATAAGCAGCACTTTTAAGTCGGGGGACAGGTTAAGTGCGCAGTATAGTCCCGCAACGCCTGTTCCTGCGATAACCACGTCATAGTTTTTAAACATTTATAAGATTCCTTTCGGTATTAGGTTTCAACAGGATATACTTATTCAAGTATATCACAATCGGCAAAAAATTTCACTATCAAATTGTTAGATAATTTCGATATATTTACAGAATTTATTCTAAAAACTGCACAAAAATTTCTTTTTATTTTGACATATGTATAAAATACAAAGCGTATATATTATACGATGCGTTGAAAACTCTGTGGAAAACGTTGAAAACTTCGTGGAAATGATGTTGACGAATTTTTCAAAGTTGAAAACTTTGAAAAAATAAGTCGCATTATAGGGATAAAAGACAGTTTTCAACACTTTCAACAGCTAAAAAGGCAAAAATGTTGAAAAGTTAAAAACGTCCGCGAGATATACAAATAGTTTTTTTGTTACTTGTATTTTACCAAAATATGCTTTTGTTTTGCTTGTTATTTTACTTTGAGGATATATAATAACACTGTTCAAAAGACAAACTTTATAATGAAAAGGAGAAAGAAAATGGTTAAAAAGATTTCGGCGCTTGCGTTAAGCTTGGCCATGGCAATTGCCGTTTTTGCGGGCTGCACCGGCTCCGCTTCCGGCAAGGCTGATACGAAAACAAAATCGGCGGAAATTTCCGCAAATATTGAGCAGCTTTCAACATCCACAAACACAGAAAAATCCCCAAAGTACATATTCCTCTTTATAGGCGATGGAATGTCCAGCACCCAGATTAACGCGGCGCAGGTTTACCTTGGCAACAACAAATCCGGCGAAGTGGCAACAAAAAGCCTTAACTTTACACAATTCCCCGTAACAGGAATGGCAACCACTTATGACTCGACTTCGTTTTGTCCGGATTCGGCTTCAACCGCAACATCAATTTCAAGCGGAATTAAAACCCACAGCGGAGTTATAGGCATGAAAACCGACAAAAAAACTCCTGTTGAAACCATTGCGGAAAAATTAAAGAAAAAAGGCATGAAAATAGGCATAGTTTCAAGCGTTACAATCAACCACGCAACTCCGGCGGCCTTTTATGCCCATGTTCCATCAAGGGAAAACTACTATGACATTGCGCTTCAGCTTGCAAAGAGCAACTTTGATTACTTTGGCGGAGGGACAATAAACCAGCCCAAGGGCAAAAACGGAGACCAAAAAGACGCTTATGAGATAATGAAAGAAAACGGCTATTACATTGCCGACACAAAGGAAAAAATCCTTGCAATCAACAGCGCTTCCGGAAAGACTTATGCGGTTACTCCGGCCGTTCAGGATTCCGGCGCTATGACTTATGCCCTTGACGCAAAAAAAGATGATTTAAAGCTTGCCGATTTTGTGCAGAAGGGAATTGACAATCTCTACAATACAGATAAAGGATTCTTCATGATGTGCGAATCCGGCAAAATTGACTGGGCGTGCCACGCAAACGACGCATTTACTGCCATTGCCGAAGTTGTTGACTTTACAAACGCAATCCAAAAGGCAATCAGCTTTGCTTATGAGCATCCGAACGATACTTTAATACTTGTAACCGGCGACCATGAGACTGGCGGTATGGCAATAGGATATTCAATTACCGGATACTCAACAGCATTCAACCTTTTGGGCAGGCAGAACATGTCGTTTACGGCTTTTGATTCACTTATTTCCAACATGAAAAAACAAAATCCAAAGCTTACCTTTGCCGATGTCCTTCCTGTAATCAAGGCTCATTTCGGGCTTATTGCCCCAACCGATGCCGATGCAAAAAATGAGGCAAACAAGGACTATGTCCTCAGCGACTATGAGTATGCAAAGCTTGAAGCGGCTTTTGCCGAATCTATGAAATCCTCCAAGGAGCGCTCAACTTCTGCAGAAGCAAAAATCCTTTACGGCTCATATGACCCGCTTTCGGTAACACTTACTCACATACTAAACAACAAAGCCGGAATAGGCTGGACTTCGTATTCGCATACCGGCACACCGGTTCCGGTTTATGCGGCAGGCGCGGGAGCTGAAAAATTCGGCGGATTTTATGACAACACCGATATTTTCAAGAAGCTTGTTGAGCTTACAAACGCATAATTCTTCCTCTTCTAATAAATCATAAAAAACAGGCCGGATATTAAATGTCCGGTCTGTTTTTTCGGAGGTTAAAATGGAAAACATCCTAAAAAAGATAAACAAGAAAGAAGCAGTTTTTATTCTGGTATTTATTTGCGCAATGGCGGTTTTGATTTTTCTTCCAACAGGCTTTGAAAAGCAGATTTATGTAAATGCCGAAGGCGTAAAGGCAAAAGTGGTTGAAGTAAATGATTTGGGAGTTTACAGCAACGGACTTATAAAGCAGGGCGCGCAAAACTGCAAAATACTTATTCTTACGGGAAGCCATAAGGGAGAAACGGTTGACGCGCAAAACCTTTACATAGGAAAGCTTGAGTTTGACAAGACTTTTTCCGTGGGGGATATCGCATGGGTCCTGCTTGACAGGGACGAAAACAACAATATCCTTTATGCCAACATGGTTGAGCATTATCGGATAGACAAGGAAATTGCCCTTATTGCCATATTTGCGGTTTTGATAATCATTTTTTCGGGATTTACGGGGGTAAGGACCATACTTTCCTTTGCCTTTGCGCTTTTAAGCATATGGAAGATACTTGTTCCGGGGTTGCTCCACAATATAAATCCCATGCTTGTGGCGCTTTTTGTTGGCAATATAATTACGGTTGCAACACTTTTGCTTGTTGCAGGATTTACGCCAAAGGCATTCTGCGCAATATCGGGAGCGGTTTGCTGCTCTCTGCTTACCTGTCTTGCAGCGGAAATTTGGGGCAGGATTTTCAACATCCACGGCGCGGTAATGCAGTGGTCGGAATCTCTTTTATATTCGGGGTTTGAGCATCTTGACCTCACTTCAATTTTTCAGGCGGGGATATACCTTGCATGCTCCGGAGCGGTGCTTGACCTTTCAATAGATATTGCGGCGGCGCTGGATGAAATTGTGCTGAAAAGCCCGTCAATTTCAAGGCGTGAGCTTATCCTTTCCGGCCTTACGATAGGAAAGGCGGTTATGGGGAGCCAGACGACAACGCTTTTGCTTGCCTATATGGGCGGATATATTTCAGTAATGATGGTTTACATGGCTCAGGGGACGCCAATGCTTAACATTTTCAATTCAAAATCCATTGCGGCGGAAATTCTTCAAACCTTTGTCGGATGCATAGGGCTTGTACTTGTTTCACCCATTACCGCAGGGGTTTGCGGAATAGTCTACAAAAGCAAGCCTGCAAAAGCGGAGAACTAAATTCAACAAAAAAATCCCCTGCCAAGGAGAAAGGCAGGGGAGCGCTATTTAGTCTATGTCGATTTTTATGGAAGTATCGGATTTTTGAGTTTTTGGTACATTGATTGTCAAAACTCCGTTTTCAAGCTTTGCCTTTACGCCCTGCGCATCGGCATCGGCAAGATAAATGCTTCTTGACATTGAGGAGTAGCGTCTTTCCTTATGGATGTAGTTTTTGTTCTTTTGCTCAATGTTTTCCTCCTTGTTGACGGAAATTGTAAGACGTCCGTCATCAAGCGAGAGGTTCACATCATTTTTCTGAATTCCGGGAAGTTCGGCTTCAACAATATACTGTCCGTTTTCTTCCTGGACATCTATCTTAAAAGTATCGCCCATCAAATTCCTTCTGAAAGGCCATCCGTCCACAAAGAAATCATCCAGCATATTTTGAAAGCTCTCAAAACTTGAATTAAAGAGGTCATTGTTTCTTCTGTTGAACGGGATAAGACTTGCCATAATTAACAACTCCTTTACATTTTATTTTTAAAATCTATATCAATTAGCACTCTAAATACATGAGTGCTAAACTAATTATTATATACCATATTTATTCCCAAGTGTCAATGAAATTATTGTTTTATTATAGTAAACTTTTTGTTAATGAAAATATTTATATGTTTTTGCCGTTTATCGTCCGTCGACGTGTTTTTTTACACAGAGTGGCACATTTTGGAGACAGCAAAAGCGCCTTGCCAAGACAAGGCGCTTTAAATTTTTAATACGAAATTTTCCTCTTTTACGAAATTGTTCAATTTCGTCTTCGGTTAAGCTATTTAATTTTATTCCATTTTTCTTACAAAATTCTTTTAATGCAAGAATATCAAGGTCGCCTTTGGAAGGCGCTGTAAATGTTCCGTCCGGCGTTTGCTCATCAAATTTAAGGTATTCGTTTAACATTTTATTTACCTCTATAATGAAGGTTTATTATTTACATAGAACTTGTGCCATCTTTACACGTCAAAAAACCATTGACAACCACGTTATAACGCAGCATAATTAAAATATGGAAAGGAGGTGCTATGGTGAATGTTAAAGATATACTGGAAATAATAAAAGACTTGCTCGAAATCTTAATCTTAGTTTTGACAGCACGCCAGCTGCTTAAGAAAAAGAAAAAGAGCAAGTCAAGGCGGAGGAAACAATCCTCCGCTCCATTTAAAAGGGGTACATTTGTAGTATATCACATTTACCGCTAAAATGAAAGGGCAAACGATAAAAATTTTGCTTGCTGCGCTTGTTGTCATAAATATTATTGACGGGGATTTTCAAAATCCGTCGGCTTTGGATATAATTAAATTTATACTTTTGGCTGTGTGCCTAATTTTATCATTTGTAAAGGGGCATGAAAATGAATCTGAAAGAAATCAGAATAAGTAAAAATTTAACCGTTCCCCAGCTTTCAAGATTAAGCGGCGTGCCGGTAAGGACTATTGAAGATATACAGGCACGCGGCGACTGCAAAGTATCAACGGCGATAAAGCTTGCGGATGCTCTGGGTGTTACTCTTGATGAGCTGTGCAGGAAGAATAAAAATTAAAATAAAAAAAGTGCTTTTTAAAAGCTCTTGATAGATTGATTTATAAAATAATGAGGGATGACTAATATGAATATTTTTGACGAACTTTTATCATTTGCGCAAGCCGCAAGAGAATGGGATATTGATGACAGCACATTGAGAAAAGCCGTATCCAGCGGAAAACTTGTTGAAGGTGTTGATGCGAAAAAATTCGGAAAACAATGGGTAATTACCAAAAGCGCCATGCGCCGCCTTTATGGAGAACCAAAAAATAAAAGTTGTCCAGCAGAGGATTGAATTTTTTTCAATGCTTATGATGCCAAACATGCCTTTTCAAGCAGGTTTTCGCATAATTTTGATTTTTGCTCATATTGCAGTTATTGCGGTTTAATTGAAATAGCATAAATCAATTATGTTTTTCAAATAGGGCCTACTCCCGTACAGCTTTATCTGTGCGGGATTTTCATATGGACGCCTTGTGTTTTTAGCCAAAAATCAATTTGATATTTGTAATAATCTACAAACATTGAACAATGATATTGACAAAAGAGGATTTGGGAATTATTATTAAATTATGCAAACGGTTGCATAAAAGCGATGCTATGGGGAGACTTTTTGTATATGAAAAGCAAATCAAACGTTACGATTAAAGATGTTGCCAAAAGAGCCGGCGTGGCAACGTCTACGGTTTCAAGAGTGATAAACAATAAAAGCCTGATATCGGAAGAAACAAAAGAAAAAATCATTGAGGCAATGCGTGAACTGAATTATTTCCCCAACAGCCTTGCCAGAAATTTTGCGAATGGAAATGCCTGCGCCATAGGTCTGGTGATAGATGCGAATGATAATAATACTTTTTCAAATGTTTTTTTCAATAAAAGCGTTTTTGGAATCGAAACGGTTGCACAAAACAACGGGTATAACATTTTAATTACAAACGGCGGCGAAGAAAAAAACGGCGTCACTTCCGTTGAAAAGCTTATACTTGAAAGAAAAATCGACGGATTGATTTTGCCGTCGGTTATGGCTAAAAAAAAGCTTATTAAAAAACTTTTTGAGCTTGATTTCCCGTTCGTAATTTTAGGTGAGCCTGAAAATTTCAAGCTTGAATCAAGCTGGGTCGATATAAACAATACGCAGGGCGGGGAGCTTGCGGTAAATCATCTTATACAAAAAGGATACAAACGGATTGCCTTCTTTTCCGGCAATCCAAAGGCGATTTTTTCACAAAACCGTTTGAAGGGATACAGGCAGGCATTGGCTTCGGCAGGGCTTAGTGTCGACGAAAAATACATCGTTTATTGTGAAGAAACTCCGGCGGCCGGATATAATTTGCTTAAAGAAATTTTTAAAATGCCACAGCCTCCGGATGCGGTAATATGCAGCGACAACATCATGGCTTTCGGAGTGCTGCGTGCGGCAGGCGAAATGGGACTTTTGGTGCCAAAAGAGCTTGGGGTTTTAAGCTTTGACAATTATCCGATTGCCGAATATACAAATCCGCCGCTTACGGTTGTCGATGTTGACACTTACAGTCTTGGCGAACAGGCGGCAAGCATTTTGATTAAAAAAATTGGGCACGAAAAGGAAGTGAACCAGCAAACTCTTATCTCAACAAGCATAATAGCAAGAGAATCAACAAATTTAAAGGGGGAATAAAACGAAAATTTCAAAAAACAATACAAATTAAACAGAAGGGAAAATGTAAAAATGAACAGACATGCTATTGAACATAAAAATATCCCGCAGTATATTTATCCCGTTTCAAGGAGCGAGCTTGTCTTTAAGATAAAGACGGCCCGCGGGGATATTGCCAAGTGCACGCTTGTTTATTGGGCAAGAAACAGTTCGGCAAAAAAGAAAAGCGCAATGCTTTGCGCACACAGGGATGACTTGTTTGATTATTACAAAACAAATATAAAATTTTCCAAGGTTGCAAGATATGTTAAGTATTACTTTGAGCTTGTTGATTTAAACGGACAAAAATTATATGTTACGGCTTTCGGATTAAAAGAGAAAATTCCGGATGACGGATTTTTTGAGTATTTGTATACAAATGAAAATGATATTGTAACCGTGCCGGAGTGGGCAAAAGGAAAAGTGTTTTATCAGATTTTCCCCGAAAGATATCATAACGGAACAAAAAACAATGACCCGCCGGAAGTGGTTCCGTGGTTAGAAACACCTACAAGGGAGAACTTTTTCGGCGGGGATATTTTGGGAATCATTCAAAAGCTTGATTACATAAAAGAACTTGGAATTGACTTCATATACTTGAATCCTGTTTTCAAAGGGGATTTCAACCACAAATATGCAACCACGGATTATTTTCAGGTGGACCCGATTTTTGGCACAAACGAAGATTTAAAAGAACTTGTTTTGCAATGTCACCAAAGGAATATAAAAATAATACTTGATGGGGTTTTCAATCATTGTGGAACAAACTTTGAGCCTTTTCTGGATTTGCTTGAAAATCAGGAGAAATCCAAATACAAGGATTGGTTTTATGTGGAAAAATTTCCGGTAGAAATATCGCATCATAATTATGAATGCGTGGGAGCTTACAAATGGATGCCGAAATTAAGGACTTCAAATCCGGAAGTCAGGGCATATGTGCTTAAAGTGATGGACTATTGGATAGCAGAGGCTGGAATAGACGGATGGAGGCTTGATGTTGCCGATGAGGCAGATATTAAGCTGTGGCAATATGCAAGAGCCGAGTTAAAAGCAAAATATCCGGGAATCATTTTAATAGGCGAAACTTGGGGCGGCGCATTGAAAATGCTTTCCGGCGACCAGATGGACAGCGCAATGAACTATGTTTTCAGGGATGCGGCAAGGGATTTCTTTGCAAAAAACAGCATTGATGCATATGAATTTGATTCGAGAATAAACAAGATGCTTGCCGAATATCCCGATGAAATAAACAGCGTCATGTATAATCTTCTTGACAGCCATGATACCGCAAGATTTTTGACTGAATGCGGCAGCGACAAGAAAAAATTTAAATTGGCAGCGGCTTTTCAAATGCTTTTTTGCGGATGCCCTGCAATTTATTACGGCGATGAGGTTGGAATGTCCGGAGAAAATGACCCGGGTTGCCGCGGCGGAATGGTTTGGGAAGATGACAAGCAGGACAAGGATTTGCTTGAATGGTACAAGAAGATGATTGCTTTGAGGAAATCATTGCCGCCTTTGATGCTGGGCGGGTATATTTCGAACATCTGCGATGCAGCCAAAGGAATATACGGCTTTACAAGGGATTTTAACGAAGAAAGAGTATATGTACTGCTAAATAACAGCGGGGAAATCCATAAGGTTAATTTGCCCGTTGCAGATGAGGGGAATGTTTATGAGGATGTTTTAAGCAAAGAAGCTTATTTTGCAGAGCCTGTTGATTCAACATCGGCAAAAGGGTTTTACAACCATGATTTATTGGAATATTCGGGAGCAATCTCCTTAACGCTCGACGGATATTCCTTTAAAATAATAAAATCAAAAATGGAGGAGTAAGTCTATGAAGAAAAGCAAAAAAATACTGACGATTATCCTTTCCGCTGCGCTATGCCTGCCCGCAATGACAGCTTGTGGAAAATCGTCAGAAGTATCTGAATCCGCAGAAAGCGGAACATCAGCAACCAGTGGCACGTCTGCAAAAAGCGAGTCCGTGACAATCAATTTTTGGCACAATTACAGCGCCCAATCAGCAGAAAACGAAACCCTTACAAATGTCCTAATTCCTAAATTTGAAAGCGAAAATCCAGGAATCAAAGTCAATCCGGTTTCCTATGAATGGTCGGAGCTTCACAATAAAATCCTCATAAGCGCAAAGTCGAACACGCTTCCTGATGTGGCAAGATGCGATATAGCGTGGGTGCCTGAATTTCAGAAAATGGGAGTTCTTACGGCGCTTGATGAAGAAATAAGCGATTTTAAATCCATATCCGGAAATTTGCTTGAAAGCGCAATGAGCACGGCGTATTTAAAAGGGCATTCATATGGCTTGGCGCTTAATACCAATACAAAAATATTGTTTTACAATAAAAAAATGCTGGAAGAAGCAAAGCTTTCCGCTCCTAAAACAATGGATGAATTCGTGAAAGCAATAAAGCTTCTTTCAAAACAAAATGCAAACGGCCAGCAGGTGTGGGGCTACACCGAGCCCGCCCTTTCCGGATGGAACATCTGCCCGTTTATTTGGAGCTGCGGAGGTTCGCTTACAAATGAGGAGCAAACCAAAGCCAGCGGATACATCAACAGTGAAAAAACCGTAAAAGCAATACAAATGCTTGCAGATTTGTATAAGGAGCAGTGCATAACCGGCTGGAACAGCGGAGATATCCCAATGACAGACGGTTTTGGAACCGGAAGGTATGCAATGCTTTTGGAAGGGCCATGGAAAATAGCCGAGCTTAAATCGGCATATCCTGACCTTGAATACGAAACCGCGAACATGCCTGCCGGAGATGGGGGTTCGGTTTCAGTGCTTGGCGGCGAAGACATTGTTATGTTCAACAGCGCAAACAAGGATGCCGCATGGAAATTCATGACCTTTATGACAGGGGAATTTGCCCAGGTGGAAATGGCAAAATGCGGACAAATTCCCGTAAACAAATCGGCTTTGGAAAATGAGGATGTTAAAAATGCAAATTTTGCTCCGTTCCTTGAAGCGATAAAAACGGCAAAAGCGCGTCCTACCGTAGCATCATGGTCTGAAATAGACAACGAGCTTTCCGCCGCCGTTACGGCTGTAATGAACGGAGAAAAAACGGCAAAAGAAGCAATGGATGCCCTTGCCGCAAAGATGGATAAACTCTTAGCCGAATAACTGCATACAAACATTATAAACCTGCATTTTTGTTTTGTCAACACAAGGCTGCTGTGATGAGCAGCAGCCTTAAACTTTATCTGCTGAAAGGATTTTATCTATGCGTTCATTAAAGAATAAAATGCAGATGTACAGCCTTTTGCTTCCCGGTTTTTTAATATTTTTGCTTTTTACGGTCTATCCGATATTTAAACTGCTTGCAATGAGCTTTTTCAAATGGGATTTCGGCTCAATATTAAAACAGGAATTCATAGGACTGCAAAATTACAAGGATGTCCTTTCGGATGATGTTTTTTGGACGGTTCTTGTAAATACGCTTGCATATACTGCCGTAACGGTGCCGGCTCAAATGGCGCTTGGGCTTATTGCGGCTTTATTCATACAAAAAATACCTTGCTTTAAGGTCGGGTTTAGGGTTTTGTATTATCTTCCGGTAATTACTTCTTGGGTTATTGCATCGCTGATATTCAAATACATTTTTAATACCGAGGGAATGCTTAATTATTTTTTAACTCAGATAATCCATTTTTCATCGGAAAATATACGCTGGCTTGATACGCGCTGGACCGGACTTTCAGCGGCAATGCTGCTTGGCACATGGAAAGGCATAGGTTGGAACATGGTAATATTCCTTGCGGCCTTGCAGACGGTGCCGGCGGATTTGTATGAAGTTGCGGAAATAGACGGTGCGGGAGCTTTTAAAAAATTTTTTTATATAACCCTTCCGTCAATAAAGGGAACGATTCTTTTTGCACTGGTAATGCTCACCATAGGTGGATTCAACGTGTTTACTTCAATTAAAATGATGACCGGCGGGGAGCCTGCCCATCAGACCGATGTTTTGCTCACATGGATGTATTATAAGGCTTTTAGTGCCGGAAAATTCGGATACTCTGCTTCACTCTCATTTATAATAGCGGTAATTCTTGCGTTTTTGGCATGGATTCAATTTAAAATGATGAAAAGCAAAGAAAATACATAGGAAAAGGGATGCGGCAAATGAAACATAAAAAAAACTTACCGGCATATTTTGCCCTTTACATTTTGCTTGCGGTGGGTGCGGCAATATCAATTTTGCCAATGGTCTATATGATAAACATTTCCTTAAAACCGAATGGAGCGCTGTTTGAATATCCTCCCAAATTCTTTCCGACAATAGCTGAAATCACCTTTGAAAATTATGTTTATATTTTCGGTCAGGAGAAATTTTACCTTAATTTTTTAAACAGCATTGCTGTTTCTCTGGCAACGGTAATTATTTCAGCTATTGTCGCCGCAGCGCTTGCATTTTGTTTTGCAAGGTTTAATTTTAGAGGAAAAAGGTTTTTCTTTGCATTTATAATATTTACTATGATTATACCGGGGACTACTCTTATAGTACCTCAGTATGAGCTTGCCGTCAAATTTAAAGTGCTAAATTCGCTTTCGGGACTTGTTCCGTTTTATGTGGCATGGGTAATCCCCTTTTCAACCTTTATGATTAAAGGATTTATTGAAAATATTCCGAAAGATTTTGACGAAGCGGTATATATTGACGGCGGAAGCGTATATACGGTTTTCTTTAAAATTGCGCTTCCGCTTGCAAGCCCGGCTGTTGCGTCGGTGTCGATTTTCAATTTTCTAACGGCGTGGGAAGAATATCCTTGGGCAAACATAGTCATCAGCGACAACGTCAAAAGGACTTTGCCGATAGCGATTTCCGGATTTTTCGGTCAGCATCAGTTTACCCAATGGGGGTATGTTTTTGCTCTTTCCGCTTTAAGCCTCATGCCTGTTATACTTGTGTTTATTTTCTTCCAGAAATACTTTATTTCCGGACTTACCTCCGGCGGTATAAAGGGATAAAATAAAAGACCATAACTGAGAAACGTTATGGTCTTTTATTTTAAACTTCCACCAATTTATTTTTACGATTATTTTCTTCATCAAGATAATCTTTTATTATTTGTTTGTAATTCATTGCATCTTTCATTTCAAAAATTCCGGTTTTATCAAAAATAAAATTTGCGGCGAATAGAGCGCCTTCTGCAAAGGCATTTCTTGAAAACGATTGGTGTGTTATTTCAATCATATCATTTTCGCCTACAATCATTATTTTGTGGTTTCCAACAATTCCTCCTGCCCTTACGGAAGAAATCGGAATGCTTTTTTTGCTTAATTCGGCAAATTTCTTTAATTCATTTGCAAGCTTTATTGCAGTGCCTGATGGCGAATCAAGCTTTTTATTGTGGTGCATTTCAATTATTTCAATATCATATCCGCCAAGCATTTTTGCGGCAAGATTTGAAAGAAACATCATGGCATTTATTCCACGGGTTATGTTTGGAGCTAAAATTATTGCTCCTTTATTTTTTTCTACAATTGAAACAAGCTTTTCTTCTTCATCCTTAGTAAATCCGGTTGTGCCCATAACAATATTGACTTTCATTTTTGAAAAAATTTCAGCATTCTTTAAAGCTGCCGTGGAATTTGAAAAATCAATTGCCACATCCGGTTTTGTATTGAAGATACAATGTTCCAAGTCGTTTGATGAATATATAGGAACATCAATGTCATGGCAATTTAAAATTTCGCCCAATTTTTTTCCGGCTTTGCCGCTTGACGGACTGCAAACGCATGAAACCAATTCAAATTCTTGTTTTTGTTCAATCAGGTATTTTGCTATCTGCATTCCGGTTCGCCCAAGTCCTGAAAGACAAATTTTTATGCTATTATTCACATGATACACTTCCTTTCTAAGTTGTAGGTTGTTTGTTGGCGTACATTAAAATCGCCCAAACTTAATCAATAATTTTACAGGCAATTTTTTATAATAATAAAAGTTGTTGCTTTTATTTTACCTTTAAAAAACTTTTTTGTCAAGCTTTTTGTTGGCAAAAAGGTTGCGGATTATTTTTTGTTGAAATATCATTGCGGTGGTTGTATAATAATAATGTTGCAAACAAAAAGATTTTTACACAAAAACAGGTGATAATAAATGATTGGTTCAGAACAAATAACTACGCCGCGTTATCTTAAAATAGCAGTAAATCTTTCTTCAAGGATAGCTTCGGGAGAAATTTCAGTTGGTGAAAAGCTTAAAGGCCGTTCGGTGCTTTCGAGCGAATATAATGTTTCCTCAGAAACAATAAGAAGGGCAATAGCAATTTTGTCCGACAAAAAAGTCGTTGAGGTGGCGGTAGGCAGCGGAATAATAGTAAAATCAAAGGAAAATGCTATAAAATTTCTTAAAAACTTTAAAGATGATGAAAGCATTGCCGAAATGCGGTCAAAGCTGGGGCAAATGTTTGAAAAGCGCAGGCAGATGGATGAGGAAATAAATGATTTGACTTTGAAAATAATAGATATGTATAAATATAAGCGTTCAGATTTAATTACACCGGTTGAAATACAACTTCCGCAAAATTCTTTTGTTATAGGCAAAAGCATAGGCGAACTTGAAGTATGGCATAATACCGGAGCTACCATTATAGGAATCATACAGGATGAAAATGTGATAATTTCCCCCGGCCCTTATTATGAATTTCATGAAAATGAACGCGTGCTTATTGTTGGCGACAACAACGTAATTGAACGCTTTAATGCCTTCGTAAACGGCATGATTTAAAATAATCCCCGCAAATCATTATGAAGCCTTGCGGGGATTTTAAATTATTTATCAAAACTTGGGTTGAAGGCGTAAAAATTCTTGCTGTCAAGCTGGTCGGTAACTGAACGCAGGGCTTCGCCGAATCTTTGGTAGTGCACTATTTCCCTTGCGCGCAGGAATTTGATGGCATCCCTTACATCAGGGTCGTCTGCAAGCCTTAGGATGTTGTCATAGGTTTTTCTTGCCTTTTGTTCGGCAGCCATGTCTTCATGAAGGTCTGCTATCGGGTCGCCGGACGATTGAAGCGGCATTACGCTGAACGGATTGCCGGAGGCGTCAACAGGATAAATTCCCGCAGTATGGTCGACAAAATAAGCGTCATAGCCGGATTTTTTTATTTGCTCCGGAGTCATATTTCTTGTAAGCTGATATACAAGCGTTCCTATCATTTCCATATGTCCAAGCTCTTCGGTTCCGATGTCGTTTAAAATCCCTTTTGTTTTTGCGTTTGGAGCGGTATATCTTTGGCTTAAATAGCGTATGGAGGCTCCAAGTTCACCATCAGGCCCGCCGAGTTGTGTCATAACGATTCTTGCCATTGCCGGGTTCGGATTTTTAATGTTTATGGGATATTGAAGTTTCTTTTCATAGCTCCACATCAGATATTAGCCTCCTTTTCCCACGGCCACGGGGTATCTATCCAGTTCCAGCGTTCGTTTGCCGTTGCCTGCGATACCATAAGCGGGCCGTAGTTTTTTGCGTATTCCTCGTAAGCCTTGTTCCTGAGCTCGTTGTATTTTCTGAAATGCGCAAGACCCTGCTGGCAGTCGGGATGGGTATCAAGGTACAGAACAAGCTCGTTGAGGATAAAATCATACATTTTTATCCTTTTGAGAAGGTCAATCTTTTCTGCCATGCGGTACAGCCTCCTCACCTATAAACGGCAAATCAAGACTTGGGAACATTGTGCCCCTTGAGAACGCAACCATTTCGTCATAAGGGGTTTCCCACTGCTGATACGGAACGTAGGCCATTCCTATCGGTGTTTCCGGCGGAAACGGGGAAATGGTAATCATTTTAGGTGCATTTTCCATATCAAAAGTCCTTTCGTTTTATTTTAATTTTTAAAAAAGTTATGTCACTGCTATTTTATTCAATATGGCGACAAAAGGTTACAAAAGGCGTCAAGGCAAAAAAATCCCCGCGGAGCAATCCGCGGGGGAATTTTCTATATAACCTTTTTATTATTCATAAAGCTTTGAGAGCTTTACAAGGTAATCATACCTGTCAGCGGCATTCTTTGCTGCATAATCAAAGAGTTTTTCCGCTCTTTCAGGATTCTGACGCGCAAGTGAGCTGTAACGCACTTCGCTCAAAAGGAATTCCTTGTAATCTCCGGTAGGAGCCTTGCTGTCAAGCTGGAACGGATTCTTGCCTTCTGCTTTAAGGCGCGGGTCAAATCTGAAGAGGTGCCAGTATCCTGCCTCAACAGCCCTCTTTTCCTCAGTCTGGGCCATTGACATTCCGTTCTTGATGCCGTGGTTGATGCAAGGAGCGTACGCAATTACGATGGACGGACCGTTGTAGCTTTCAGCTTCGGTAAACGCCTTGATGCACTGGTTGTAATCAGCGCCCTGTGCAACCTGTGCAACATATACATAGCCGTAGCTCATTGCAATGCTTGCAAGGTCCTTTTTCTTAACTTCCTTTCCGGCAGCGGCAAACTGTGCGATTGCTCCGGCAGGAGTTGCCTTTGAAGACTGTCCGCCGGTGTTGGAGTAAACCTCAGTATCAAATACGAGGATGTTTACGTCTTCGCCGGATGCGATTACATGGTCAAGTCCGCCAAAGCCGATGTCATATGCCCATCCGTCGCCTCCGAATATCCATACGGACTTCTTTGCGAGGTAATCCTTAAGCTTGAGAACATCCTTTGCAAGTGCATCGCTGCTCTTTTCAAGCTCAGCAATAAGCTTTGCGGCTGCCGCCTTGTTTTCATTGCCGAGGTTCAAGGTTGAAAGGTAGCCTTCAATAGCGGTCTTGAGTTCTCCGCCTGCGGTCTTTTCAAGTTCAAGGAGCTTTGAAACGGCTCTCTGACGGAGCGTGTTCTGTGCAAGGAACATTCCGTAGCCGTATTCAGCGTTGTCTTCAAAGAGGGAGTTGGCCCAAGCAGGTCCCTTGCCTTCCTTGTTTGTGGTGTAAGGAGTAGAAGGAGCCGAGCCGCCCCAAATTGAGGAGCATCCGGTTGCGTTTGCAATATACATCCTGTCGCCGAAGAGCTGTGTTACAAGCTTTGCGTAAGGAGTTTCGCCGCAGCCTGCGCAAGCGCCGGAGAATTCGAGAAGCGGCTGCTTGAACTGGGAGCCCTTGACGGTTGTTTCCTTGAATTTTTCGTAAACTTCCGGCTTTTCGGGAAGCTTCTGGCAGTAAGCAAATACTTCCTGTTCAGCAAGCTGGCTTTCAAGCGGCATGAACGCAAGAGCCTTGCTGCCCTTCTTGCCGGGGCACACGTTGATGCATGAGCCGCAGCCTGTGCAGTCGAGCGCAGAAACAGTTATAAGGAAATTGTATCCCGGAATTCCGGTCAAAGGAATTGCCTTTTTCTTTGCAAGCTCCGGAGCGGCTTCAAGCTCTTCGTTTGTGAGAACTGCCGGACGGATTACAGCGTGCGGGCATACATAAGAGCAGAAGTTGCACTGTATGCAGTTTTCGCTGTTCCAGCATGGAACGTCAACGGCGATTCCGCGCTTTTCAAATGCGGCAGAACCTTGCGGGAATGTGCCGTCTGCCATGTGAACGAAAGTAGAAACAGGGAGCTTGTGGCCTTCCTGTGCGTTGCAGGGAATCTGAATCTTGTTTACAAAGTCTACAAGAACCTGATTGTCGCCGCTTACCGGAGTCATGCCCATAGGCGAATCGGAAGCGTTTGCCCATTCTGCGGGAACCTTTACTTCCACGATTTCATTTACGCCGGCATCGATAGCGTCATGGTTCATCTTAACGACAGCTTCACCCTTCTTGGAGTAGGAGGCTGTTGCGGCGTCCTTCATATACTTGATTGCGTCTTCAATCGGAATGATGTTTGCAAGCTTGAAGAATGCGGCTTGGAGAATGGTGTTGATTCTGTTTCCGAGTCCGATTCTCTTTCCGATGTCAACGCCGTTGATGGTGTAGAACTTGATGTTGTTCTTTGCGATATACCTCTTAACCTGTCCGGGGAGGTGCCTGTCAAGCTCTTCTGCATTCCACTGGCAGTTGAGGAGGAATACTCCGCCCGGCTTGATGTCGGAAACCATGTCATACTTGTTTACATAAGACTGGTTGTGGCAGGCAACAAAATCCGCCTTGTTTACAAGGTATGTGGATTTTATCGGCGATTTTCCGAAACGCAGGTGCGAAACGGTTACGCCGCCTGACTTCTTTGAGTCGTATGCAAAGTATGCCTGTGCATACATGTCGGTATGGTCGCCGATAATCTTGATGGAGTTCTTGTTTGCTCCAACCGTTCCGTCGGCGCCGAGTCCCCAGAACTTGCAGGCGGTTGTGCCGGCAGGTGCGGTATCCGGATTTTCGTCAACTGGGAGTGAAAGATTTGTAACGTCGTCAACAATGGCAACGGTGAATTTCTTCTTTGTGGTGTTCTTGAATACTGCGATGATGTCGGCAGGAGTTGTATCCTTTGAGCCGAGGCCGTATCTTCCGGAGAAAATCGGAACATCCTTGAACTTGGATTCCTTAAGTGCTGCGGCAACATCAAGATAGAGAGGTTCGCCGAGAGCGCCGGGTTCCTTTGTCCTGTCAAGAACGGTGATTTGCTTTACGCTGTCAGGAATTGCTTCAATGAGCTTTTCAGGAACGAAAGGTCTGTAAAGCCTTACCTTTACAAGGCCGTATTTTCCGCCCTTGGAGTTGAGGTAGTCAATGGTTTCCTCAATTGTATCGTTTACGGAGCCCATTGCGATGATGATGTGTTCAGCATCCGGAGCGCCGTAGTAGTTGAAGAGCTTGTAGTTTGTGCCGATTTCCTTGTTGATTTTTTCCATATATTCTTCAACTATTGCAGGAAGCGCATTGTAGTACTGGTTGCAGGCTTCCCTTGCCTGGAAGAATATATCAGGGTTCTGTGCTGTTCCGCGGAGAACGGGATGTTCGGGGTTGAGAGCCCTGTTTCTGAAAGCGTCGACAGCGTCCATATCAACGAATTTTTTAAGTGTTTCGTTATCCCAAACCTGGATTTTTTGTATTTCATGGGAAGTGCGGAATCCGTCAAAGAAGTGGAGGAACGGAACCCTTCCCTTGATGGTTGAAAGGTGTGCGATTGCGCCGAGGTCCATAACTTCCTGCGGGTTTGTGGAGCAGAGCATTGCAAAGCCTGTCTGGCGGCATGCGTAAACGTCGGAGTGGTCCCCGAAGATGTTAAGCGCATGTGAAGCAACGCAGCGCGCAGAAACATGGATTACGCAGGGAAGAAGCTCTCCGGCGATTTTATACATGTTCGGAATCATAAGGAGCAAGCCCTGTGAAGCGGTATAGGTGGTTGTAAGAGCACCTGCCGCAAGCGAGCCGTGAACTGTTCCGGCAGCTCCTGCCTCAGACTGCATTTCAATAACCCTTACAGGTTGTCCGAAAATGTTGGTTTGTCCTTTTGCGGACCATTGGTCGGTTACTTCCGCCATTACTGACGAAGGAGTAATCGGATAGATAGCGGCAACTTCCGTAAACGGATACGCGGCCCATGCGGCGGCGTTGTTGCCATCCATGGTTTTCATTTTTCTTGCCATTTTTTAGTCCTCCTCAAATATTCGTGTATGAGTACCATACCTCAACTATACAGTTTAGCACAACAAGCCTTAAAAGTAAAGAGATATGGCATAAATAATGTTAATTTCTTGACGAATTTTTCTTTCGTTTAGAGTCATGTTAGTTATTTTTATTTCATTTTCAGTAAATATACATTATTACATTTCAGTAGGAAATAGGCGGGTGATTTTTCCTTAATATGCATGCTGATTTATTACAAATCGATTACAAATGATTTCCAATATGGTTACAATTTGCTGAAAGGTTAAAAAATGCCGATTTTTCGGCATTTTCTTTTTTTGAAATTGTTAGAAAATAAGTCCAGATTTGTTGACTTTTATAACCGAATATAGTATAATTTCTCTTGCCGGATGTAATTTTGTGCCATGGAAAGGCGTGCTTTCCGGCTTTTATAAGGAGGATACTGATATCATGGAATCTGACGCGAACCGATGGCTGTCAGGTGCTTTAATTTTATTTCTCTTTTTAAAGGGATTTTATGCGGCATGCGAATTTGCCGTGGTTGAAATCAATGACGCCAAGGTGAAGGGCTTTGCCGAAAAGGGCGGAAGGGAAGGAAGGCTTTTTAAGCTGCTTTCAAAGCCGTCAAGGCTGATTACCGTATTTTCGGTGCATAAGGTCTTTTCAAGCGCCGCGGTTACTTTTTTGGCGGGAATTATTTTTTTTGAACCCTTAAAAGAACGGCTGGATTTGCTTTTTGTCCGGGCCGGAACCGTTTCTGCCGTTGTTTCGGCTTTGATTATAATTACTCTTGCCGCCGTCGTTATGTCGGTGTTTTGCGATGCGCTTCCCAAAAAGCTTGCCGAAAAGGGCGGGGACGGTTTTGCCGTTGCGTGTGTTCCTGCTGTGGAGGCTTTGGCTGCGGTTTTTTATCCGGTGTCCGTACTGGTGCATTTCTGTTCGGCGCTTATTGAAAAGATTCTTGGAATTGACTCCTCCGAGCAAAAGGATGTCGTGACGGAAGAGGAAATCCTCATGCTTGTTGATGCCGGAAATGAAACCGGAGTCATTGAGGAAAGCCAGCGCGAAATGATAAACAATATCTTTGAGTTTGGCGACCTTGAAGTCTGCGATGTTATGACGCACAGGACAAACCTCATTGCCGTGGATATAAACACAAGCATTTCCGATTTGGTTTATACCGCCATGAATTCCGGATATTCGCGAATTCCGGTTTATGAGGACAGCATTGATGAAATTGCCGGCGTGGTTTATGTAAAGGATTTGCTTTGCCTTGTGGGAAGAGAAAATTTGGATGAGGTTTCCTTAAAAGACTTTTTAAGGGATGCGCTTTATGTTCCTGAAACGGCAAAATGCGCAGATGTTTTTAAAAAGCTCGGCTCTATTAAGGCTCAAATGGCAATAGTTGTTGATGAATACGGAGGAACGGCCGGAATAGTCACCATGGAGGACCTTCTTGAAGCCATTGTGGGCAATATGCAGGATGAGTATGACAACGAAACGGAGGATTTCGTAAAGATTTCCGACGGAGTATATATCATAAGCGGTACAGCCGACCCGGGTGAAATTCTTGAAAAGCTTGGGATAAATCTTCCGGAGGACCATGAGTACGATACCATGGGCGGATTTGTAGTAGACCTTCTCGGCAGAATTCCCGAAAGCGGCGAAACGCCTTCGGTTGTTTATGAAAACGTGGAATTTACAGTGCTTTTGATTGAGGACAAAAGGGTTTTAAAAATCAAGGCTGTTGTTTTGGATTCCACGGAAGAAAAAGATAATTTTGAAAATTTAAAATAATTAAGTAAGGAGAAACAAAAAATGAAGAAGAGTTCCATTATTGCTTTGCTCATTTCTGCGGCGCTTATGGCTTCGGCACTCGTCGGCTGCGGAAAGGAAATAGAAAGCTCGGTTCCGGATGTTTCCGTAACCACAGCCGCAACCACGACAACTGCTGAAACCACAACCACAGCGGCAACAACGACAACTGCTGAAACAACCACTACCGCCGCAACTACGACAACTGCTGCAACTACCAAAGCAACTACCGCCGCAACCACAAAGGCAACTACTGCGGCCACGACAAAAGCTCCTGCCGCAACGACAGCCGCTACAACAAAGGCTCCCGCAGCAACAACCGCTGCAACAACTGCGGTTCAGCTTGCTAAAGATGCAACTGCAAATAAATATGTTTACAATACTCTAAGTGATGAAGAAAAGACAATTTACAATGAAATAGTTGCCGCTGTAAAGGCGCGTCAGGCAACCTGCACATTCAGCTCCGCGCATGACGGTGCGGTTGTGACCAAGATTTATAGAGATGTGTTCTTCCAGGAAGCCGAGCTTTTCTGGCTCCATGGCTCTGCCGAAACTTATTCCGGCAGCGTATCAAGCATTCCGCTTCAATACAAATACAGCGAGGCAGACCAGGCGGTAATTCAAAAGGACCTTGACGGAGCGGTAAAGCAAATTGCGGCGACATTCCCGTCAAATGCGTCTTTGGTTACAAAAATTAAAAAAATACATGACTGGATTATTTTGAAAAACACATTTACAAAAGATAACTATAGCGCAGATGACGCTTACGGTCCGCTTGTGCTTGGATACGGCCAGTGCGAAGGGTATGCAAAGGCGTTTACCTATGTATGCACAAAGCTTGGCATTGAAAATGTCCGCATTACAGGACTTAACAACAAGAATCTTTCACATGCTTGGAACAAGGTAAAAATCAACGGCGCATGGTACAACGTTGACCTTACTTGGGACGACCCGACAGGAAATACCGCTGACTTTGTAAGAGATTTCTATCTCCTTGTTCCAGATAGCCAAATAAACAATCTTTCACACTTTGTAGTTGAGGAATACACACCGTTTACTCCTCCTGCGGCAAATTCTCTTGACGCAAACTATTTTGTACAGACAGGATATTATGCTACCACATATGATTCGGCAATAAGCCTCATGCAGCAGCAGATAATCAATGCCGCAAAGACAAAGAGCCAAATTGCACAGGTTAAGTGCTCATCAAAGGAAGTTTATGACGCAGTAAATAATTATCTTGTAAATCAGGCAGGCGTGCTTGGAATGAAGGATAAGGCAAATGCAACTAAGGGATGCAGTCAAATTAAAGGAGTTTCAGGCGCAAGCGATGCAAATCTTCTTGTGGTTGCAATTAAATTGTCATATTGATTGTTGTTTTAAAACATTTGGAAAGGAAAATTTGGGTTAATGAAAAAACTTAGCATTCTTTTGGCACTTCTTTTATCGGTTTCAATATTTGCGACTTCCTGCGGAAAGAAAATTGACGATTCGGTATCCAGTGGCGCCTCTTCGTCGGTTTCGGATTCGGCGGATAAATCTTCAAGCGGAGAGTCTTCTTCGGAAAGTTCGGACAGCTCATCAAAGGATGAAGATGTCATTGATGTCGATGAAACAAGCAAGGCAAACGAAAATGTAAAGCTTGACCATGAAATGAAGGAAACTTCAAAGACGAGATACGGTTATTCAACTCTTTCATCCGATGAAAAGGCAATTTACGACAAAATTCTTGACGCAATATACAACTTTAAAGATGAAGTTGATTTCGGAAAGGAAATCACTTACGAAACTTACAGCAAGGTTTATAAAATGATTTATTTCCAGGAAACCCAGCTTTTCTGGATGAGGGGAATTTTGCAGCCGTTTGAAAATTCCACTTCAAAGACGGCCCCGCTTTATTATACCTGCGACAAGGCAACCGCTGCGGAAATGCAGAAGAAAATTGATGCCAAGGCGGCCCAAATAATTGCTTCGTTCCCGTCGGGAGCATCGGCGGTGGATAAGCTGCTTGCGATACATGACTATATCGGCAAGAACTGTGCATTTACAGATGTAAAGGACAGCGGAAGCTCACAGACAATTTATGGTGGGCTTATTGAAGGAAAAATTCAATGCGAGGGCTATGCAAAGACAATGGGCTTTTTGTGCGACAAGGCAGGAATAGAAAACCTCCTTATTGTCGGCGAAAACAACAAGCAGCTCAGCCACGCATGGAACATGGTCAAGATTGACGGCGAATGGTACAATATTGACATCACTTGGGACGACCCGACAGGAAATTCCGACCCGAATTTTGTAATTCACAACTATTTCAACGTAACCGATGCGGAAATACTTAACATAAGCCATTTCCAAGACCTTGACACGACTGCTTTTACTCCGCCTAAAGCAACCGCAACAAAAGCAAATTACTTTATTTATTATAAGCTTTATGTGAAATCTGCCGACGAGGCGCTTAGCCTTATGCAGCAGGAAATGACCAAATCCGCCAAGGCAAAAAAGCCTGTTGCGGAAATAAAATGCTCCTCAAAAGAGGTTTATGATGCGGCCCATACTGCGGTTATAAATAAGGCAATTGAAATGCAGCAAAAGGCAAATGCCGAAAGCAGCAACAAAATAACTGCCCTTGCCGACGGAAGCGATTCCCACACATACGTTATCCGCATAAACTTGACCTACTGATTTGAATTGTGTTAAAATGGGGGAAGTAAAGCGCATTTTGTGCGCAAAACTTTCCCTATTTTATAAAGGTGGATGATTTTTGATTATGAAAATTCGCGGAAAATATTTAATAAAAGCCTTTGCACTTCTTTCGGCGGCAATTTTTTCGGCATGCGGCGCATCGAGCGCCTCAAAGGATTATGCCGCCGGAGAAGCTTTGCTTGAAACCACGATATCGACTTTTTCACAGACCGAGCCATCAAAAACCACATCCCAAACATCTCAGACAACTACCGGAACAACTTCCCAAACCACAGCGAAAACTGAGGCGGCGACAACTGCACCGGCACCGGAAACTACAACGCTTTCCCAAACTGCGGCTATTGTGACAACTGCTGCTCCGGTTACGCAGCCGACTGCGACGGTGGCGCAGATTTTGCAGGTTCCCGCTTTGGCGCAAACTGAAACCTCGCAAACTGAAATTTCTTTTTCTGTAACACCTCAGACTACAACGGCCGGACAGGTTGTTGCGCAAAAGCTTTCACCGCTTAATTCCACCTATACATACAACAATTTAAGCCCGGAGCTTAAAAAAGTATACAGCAAAATACTTTCGGCGGCAAAGTCTTTTACAACACAAGTGACTTTTGATTCTCCGGTCAGCCTTGATGATATAACTAAAATTTACTCTGCAATATACATGGAGGAAATAAATCTTCAATATCTTTCAAACAGCTTTAAGTATGATACTTCTCCGGCAACAAGGCTGCAAATCTCTTTTGATTATCCACAAAGCCAGATAAGCAGGATGAACGAGCAGACAGAAGAGGCGGCCAACCGTATAATTGCAGGAATTACCCCGACAATGACGGCATTTGACATAGTTAAGTATTTCCATGACACCATTATAAAAAACTGCACATATGACGCAAATGTGGAATTCGGTTCGACCGCATACGGCGCTCTTGTGAACGGCAGGGCGCTTTGCCAAGGGTATTCGCATGCAATGGCATTGCTCTGCAATAAGGTGGGCATTGAAAATGCCTTCGTAACAGGGTACGCAAAAGAGGACCATATGTGGAATATGGTTAAGCTCAACGGCGTTTGGTACAATATTGACGTAACATGGGACGACCCGGATAAAGCGGCATATCCTGACCTTGTTTTTTATGATTATTTTAACGTGACTAATTCCGATTTGAGCGCAAGGCAGATTTACAGCGGATACGTTCCGCTTCCGGATGCTTTTGCAACTGATGAAAACTATTTCGTAAAGAACGGATTTCTTGCAAATTCGCTTGCGGATGCCCAGCAGATTTTATTTAACCAGATTGTGAGCGCGGCCGCCAGCGGCAACAGATATGTCAGGGTAAAATGCGCCAATACGCAGGTATATAATGAGGTCTATCAGTCTTTGATAACGCAAAACGGAATTTCCTCAATCATAAGGCAGGCAAACTCGCAGGTTCAAAATAAATTCAACCTTTCGGTAAAGCTTACGGCAAACAGCGAAACAAGAGTGATAAACTTTATTTTAAGCTAATTTTTTTGCAAAAGGCGCAAAAGGGGGGAACGGCGTGAAAAAATCGGCGGCAGCGGCACTTGTTTTATCTTTGGCAATCGGACTCAGCGCCTGTGAAAGGGAGCAGAGTTCTTCGTCAGACAGCTCATTGCCGCAGGAAACAACCAAAGCATCGGTTACTTTTACGGAAACCGTTTCCCAAAGCGCAAAAGCTCCTAAGGAAAGTGAAACGACAGTCCAAACCGAGGCCACCACTTATCTGCCGACGGTTTTTTGGAGCGACATACCTGATATATGTTCAAGCAGGTATGGATATTATTTGCTTAACGCCGATGAAAAAACGGTCTATGACCAGATTGCCGCCGCGGCAAGAGCCTTTCAGACAAATGTCGTGCTTAAAAAGCGGCTTTCCAGAGAGGATGTAATAAAAATAATCTCGCTGATGAGGCTTGAGGAGGTTGACCTTTACTACATCAGCAGGGAATATAACGCCCATGTGATACAGGCCACCGGAATGGTTACGGCAGTGGATTTGGCATACGATTTCACTAAAACGGAAGTGGAAAACTTAAACCGGCAGGTGGACCAAAAGGTTTCGGAAATTTTAATGAGATTGCCGGCTGATGCGACTCCCGAAGCAAAAATCAAGGTTTTTCATGATACGATTGTGCTCAGCACGGATTACAGCTTGAATTATAAATATGGGGCAACTCCCTACGGGCCTTTGGTCGGGGGACAGGCGCTTTGCGAGGGATATGCAAAAGCCTTTGCCCTGCTTTGCAACAAGGTCGGAATTGAAAATCTTTTCGTTACGGGAAGCTATAACGGCGAGGACCATTTGTGGAACATGGTTAAGCTTGACGGAAATTGGTACAATATCGATACCACATGGGACGACCCGCCTTATGACGGAGAGGAAAAAAATCCGGACTATTACATACAGTATAATTATTTTCTTTACAAAAACAATGAAGCGGGAGTGGATTTAGTCGTAAACAACGACCTTTTTCCAATCCCGCAGACGAATTCAAACAAATACAATTATTTTATTTATTATGGATATTATGCCGAAAGCTATGAGCAGGCAAAGAAGATTATTGCAAATCAGGTGCAGTACTCCCTTAAAACAGGGAAAAAATTTATAAGGCTAAAGCTTTCCAGCCACGAGCTTTACGAAGAAACGCTTAAAAAGCTGAGGGATGACAAGGACATATACGACGAGAACGTAACTCCCAAAGACAGCGTAAAAAAATACATAATATCCCAGTTTGAAAATTTAAACATAATCCAGCTTGAAATATTCCCAAACAATCAATAAAAAATCCTGCCGTTTTAGGCAGGATTTTTTTACTTTTCTATTGTGGTTATTTTCTTTTTGGCCGCTGAAAAGACTATAATCAAAAGCGAAAGGCCTCCTGCCATTATTTTGAAGGTTTCTGAAGGAAAATCAAGCTTTTCATTGTCAGCTTTAGTTTGAAGTTGAGCTTTTTTAAAAAAACCTTTATAATGGTTTGTGTCCATCAGGGAAATGGCATCGGAATAGCTAATTATATCCGCGTTAAAAAATTTTCTTCCAGGGCTGTCGTTGAGGGGGATTAAATAATCCGCGGATTCGCCCCAAAAGCATATTGCCGCTATGCCAAAATCCTTATTTTTTACCAGAGTTACCGCATAGCACTTTGGGGAAGATTCGTGTGAAGTTAAAATTGATTGTGCGATATCCTTATAAAACGGGCATTCGGGATGCAGGTTTATACTGCTGACAGTCCAGGTGCCTGTTTGCGGGCGAGAAAAATAAACTTCTATCGTCAAATTTCCAACATTTACGGGGAGCCGCCATATGTACTCGTTTTTTTCAATGGAATCCAAAATCAGCGAGGACGGTTTTTCCTTAAAGACCGTTAAATCATTTATACGATAGATTTTTTCCGCCTTTGAAAAATCAATGTCTTCCTTTTGCGCCTCACGCGGAAGCTCATCCCGATGCCTGTTTATAAGAAAAAGAATCTCTTCTTCAAGCGAAGTTATTTCCTTATAGTCGGAAGAATCTGAAAGCGCCTCAAAATTTGCCTTTTGCGGAACTTTGGCATAAAACTGCTGCGGATAAATTAAACAAGCAAAAATAGAAATAAATATTGCGATGATTTCCCTGTTCATTTTTGAATTTCCTTTTCAGCAAACTGTTTTATAAAGATTAGTAGTGGAGCGTCGGACCGTAATCTATGAGCCTTTCATAATCGTTGCCGGAATAAACGTAATATACGGCTTTAAACCTGTAATCATAGCCTTTCATAAGTGAGGAGGTATGCGATACGTCAAGATAGTAATTTGTTGTGCTGTCTATCCAGTTGTCATAATTCACCCAGCCGTTGGTTGAGTTTGCGTATCTTTGTATGTAGCTGTAAATCTTGATTTGCGTCACCTTGCCTTCGTATCCGTCGACCGAAGCAAGGCCGATTCCGGTTCCGTTTGAAATTCTGAAATTTGTTATAGTGGAGCTTGTGTAGGAGAGCATGATGGAAAACAAGGGTGAGTCCGCTTGGGCGATGTCGTCAACATCCGCCGCGCTGATGCTTGCAATGCCGGAGAAAAAGGTGATTATGCCCGTGAGAACAGCCGCAATTTTTTTGACCCGCATAGAAAATCCCTCCGTTTTAAAAATTCCGGTATAATTTTTGTACCGTTAAATAAAACGTACGTTTAAGCCGTTTCGTGACAAAAATTTTTTTAAAAAAGAATTTTTGGATGAATGCACAAAAAACTTTAAAAAAATTATACATCATAACAATGAGTTTAATATGGCAAAGATGAATAAAAAATTTTTTAAAAGCAATAATAAATTCTGAAACGCAAATGTGTGTTTGCGCATGGCGTTTTTGGGGTTTGCAAAAATACCGAGCGAGGTAAAAAAATATGTTGGATAGGCTTGCGCTGGCACTGCTGATTATAGGCGGATTTAACTGGGGCCTTGTCGGAATTTTTCAAGTTGACGTCATAGCTTGGCTTTTCGGCGGGTCGGCAGCCATTATCAGCAGGGTGATTTACATCCTTGTCGCACTTTCTGCGATATGGTGTATTTCGCTGTTTTTTAAAGGACACAGGCTTGTCGAAAATGACTAAGCCGGACTGAACTAGTTTGAATGCATGGGTTTGCGGCGGCGGCGGAAATTCTGCCGCCGCTTCCTTTTAAAAAATATTTTGCTTGACATTTTTGGGAAAATAAAGTATAATACTATCATCTCATTTTGAAACGATGGCACATTTGATAATTAAAAAACGTTAATTTTATATAATATGTAGAATAAAAGGCAAAAAATTCGCAAAAATATAAAGTGAAAACGCTTATCAAACATAGAAATTATCTTTGCAAAATTGTGCAACTATACAAAGTTTAAAATTCGACATTTAAATCCTCTAAACGGATGTTGACGGATGCGTTTTTATAATGTATAATATAGGTGATGTTAGAATTCGTATAATTCCTAATAGTTTAACATCCGTTTTGTTGTCTCCTTTCTTTTGTTCTACACATATTTTACTGATTTTATTTGGGTTTTGCAGGGCTGTGGTCCTGCATTTTTTTTGACGGACAAAACGCCGCGGATAAAGCCGCGGCTTTTTATAAAAAACCGCGGCTGCGGTCTTTAAGGAGGAAAAAACATGTCAAAACCTTATTACATTACTACCCCTATTTATTACCCATCCGGCAACCCGCATATAGGGCACTGCTATACAACGCTTGCCTGCGATGCAATCGCAAGGATGAAGCGAATGCAGGGGTATGATGTGATGTTTTTGACAGGAACGGACGAGCACGGCCAGAAGATTGAAAAGAAGGCTAAGGAGGCCGGCGTTGAACCTCAAAAGTACGTTGACGATATTGTTGCAAGGTTTAAAGTGCTTTGGGAAAGAATGGGCATAACCTATGACAGGTTCATACGCACGACTGACCCTTATCATGTGGAGTCCGTGCAGAAAATCTTCAAGGAGCTTTACGACAAGGGATATATATACAAGGGCGAATATGCGGGCAAATACTGTACTCCGTGCGAGAGCTTTTGGACGGAAAGCCAGCTTGTTGACGGCAAATGCCCCGACTGCGGCAGGGAAGTTGTCGACGCACGCGAGGAGGCATATTTCTTTAAGCTTTCGGAATTTGGCGAAAGGCTTGAAAAACTGCTCACAGAAAATCCGGAATTTTTGCAGCCGCCGTCAAGAGTGAACGAAATGGTTAACAATTTCATAAAGCCCGGGCTTGAAGACCTTTGTGTTTCAAGGACAAGCTTTAAATGGGGCGTGCCGGTTGATTTTGACGAGGGGCATGTGGTTTATGTTTGGATTGATGCGCTTTCAAACTACATTACGGCTCTTGGATACAAAAACGATGCCTATAATGATTTTGAAAAGTATTGGCCTGCGGATATCCACATGATGGCAAAGGAAATCGTGAGGTTCCACTCAATCATATGGCCCGCAATGCTTATGGCGCTTGATTTGCCGCTTCCCAAAAAGGTTTACGGGCATGGCTGGATAACCTTTAACGGCGCAAAAATGGGCAAATCCACCGGCAATGTGATAGACCCGTTTATACTTGCGGATAGGTATGGCGTGGACGCGGTGAGGTACCATCTTTTGAGGGAAATGCCTTTTGGCTCCGACTGCGCATTTTCAAATGAAATAATGATAAACCGCATAAACAGCGACCTTGCAAACGACCTTGGGAACCTTGTTTCCAGAACGGTGGCAATGGTGCTTAAATATTTTGACGGAAAGCTTCCGGCGGGAAGAAAAGACGACCCTATGGACAATGAATTGAAGCAAATGGCCGGGGAAGTCGGAAAGATTGCCGAAACGGCATTTGAAAACTGCCAGTTTTCCTTTGGGCTTTCGGAAATATTGAAGGTTGTTTCAAGGGCAAACAAGTATATTGACGAAACTGCGCCGTGGGTGCTTGCAAAGGATGAAAGCGAAAGCGGCAGGGCACGTCTTGCGGCTGTTCTTTATAATTTGCTTGAAACAATAAGGATTGTTTCGGTGCTGCTCTATCCGGTAATGCCTTTTACAATGCCGAAAATCTGGGAGCAGATAGGCGCCTCTGGAGATGTTGTAAAGTGGGAAAATGCCTTGAAGTTTGGGGCTCTCGGCGGAGAAATCGCCGTTAAAAAAGGAGAGGTGCTTTTCCCGAGGATTGACCTTGAAAAGGAAATAGACGAGCTTAACGCTCTTCTTGCCGCGCAGAATCCGGCTGTGGAGAAAAAGACCGAAGAAGCAAAGCAGGAAATCGTGCTTGCCGATGAAATTACAATAGATGATTTTGCAAAGGTTGAGCTCAGGGTGGCAAAGGTGCTTTCCTGCGAAAAGGTTCCAAAATCGGACAAACTGCTTTGCTTGAAGCTTGATGACGGAATGGGCGGAAGGCAGGTCGTTTCGGGCATTGCCGAGTGGTATTCCGCAGAGGATTTGGTCGGCAAAAAGATTATCGTTGTGGCAAACTTAAAGCCTGTCAAATTAAGAGGGGTTGAAAGCAACGGCATGATTCTTGCCGCGGATGCTCCCGATGGTTCCGCAAAGGTTGTTTTTCCTGACCAGGATTTGCCTTGCGGCGCTAAAATAAGATAACATGGGGCCGCTCCTTAGGCGGCCTTTATTTTTGAAGCGAGGGATTTTTATGCGCAATATTTTTGATTCACATTGTCATTATTCCGATGAAAGGTTTGATGAGGACAGGGAGGAAATACTCGCCTCAATGCCGGGAAAAGGCATTGCAGGGCTTTTGCATGCGGGTTCGGACCTTGAAACCTCACGCTTTGGGGTTGAGTACAGCGGGAAATATCCGTTTATGTACACAAGCGTGGGAATTCATCCCGAAGTGGTTGAAAATCTTCCGTCGGATTATATAAGGCAGCTTGAAGATATGGCAAAGTCAAGCAAAAAAGTTGTGGCGATAGGCGAGATAGGGCTTGATTACCATTACGAAAACTTCAACAGGGAGCTGCAAATGGAGGTTTTTGAAAATCAGCTTATCTTGGCGCAGCGGCTGGGGCTTCCTGTAATAATACATTCAAGGGATGCTACCGAGGACTGCATGAAGCTGCTTAGAAAATACACTCCGCGCGGGGTGATGCATTGCTTTTCCGGTTCTGCCGAAACTGCAAGGGAAGTTTTGGCGCTTGGGATGTATATAAGCTTTACGGGCGTCGTGACGTTTAAAAATGCAAAAAAGGCGGTGGAGGCGGTTGCGGCAGTTCCGGACGACAGGCTTCTTTTGGAAACGGATTGTCCGTATATGGCGCCGGAGCCGTTTAGAGGAAAGCGTTGCGACAGCACGATGATTCCATATATTGCCGCAAAAATCGGCGAAATAAAGGGAAAAACCGCCGATGAAGTGCTTGTCATGTGCAAGGAGAATACTTGCAGGCTTTTTAACATTGATATTTTGGATTGATTTTTAAAATTTCGTATTTCAGTTGTTAGTTTTTGTGGTTTTACTTTTTTGAGAGATGGGGGGACGCTGTCCCCCCCTCTTGATTTTTAAAGATAATAAATTTTTATAACCCCCTGCCTACTTTTCTTCACCAGCGAAGAAAAGTAGGCAAAAGACGCCGCCCTGCGGGGCTTTCATGCGTC
>JAIHAL010000001.1 GCA_020054675.1 Oscillospiraceae bacterium | reverse complement strand
TCGCTTGCCTCAAAAAGCATTTGAATGCTGTTTGTCAAGGGCGACGAATTTTTTGCACTTTTTTCATTTTAGCTCTTGACTTTTAATAGTTAGTCTCCTCTGCTCATAAAGCTTACCCAAAACATCAAGTCAAAGGCGGAAGAGGAGAAATAAAAAAATCCCCGAACAGTTATTTTGACTGTTCGGGGGCGTTTTAATTTGTGGACAATTCGGCGCGATAGTCACCCGGCCCGTGGGTAGATAACCAAAGTATTAACGCTTGTGTGGTATTTACCGCATACACATATCCGACTTCTTTCCCGCCATCTTTGATTACAAAGCGGACCTTCTTTTTATTCTTTTTGCGCATTATGCTCAGCTCCTTTTATTTTTTATAATCACAAATATTGATAGTATTATTGATAAGCCCAAAATAACATTGATAATCATATTCATACCTTGACAAATGAGCAAGCTTTTGCTATCCTAAGCGAGGGGGATTCCCCCGCTTGTGCTATCCCGTATTATTTTTTATAAACATCAGGATAGCCGCAATCAGATTAAGCACCGCAATGATTAGGTTTATTCGACTTTCAACGCTTGCCTTTTCTTTGCGGTGCTTTTTATTCCTGCCCATTACATTCACCTCACTTTCTGAATATATTATAGCATATTGATATCAATATGTAAATAGTTGAAATTCACAAAGTTATTGATATCAATATGTTTATTTTGCATATTGATATCAATAACTTAATATGATAATATTATTTTGAGGTGGTATAATGGCATATTCAAAATCAGTAAACAAAGCTGTGCAAAAATATAGCAAAAAAGCTTATGATACTTTCGTTGTAAGAGTAAAAAAAGGAAAAAAAGAAGCTATACAGAAACATGCCGAAAGCAAAGGCTTGTCACTGAATAGCTATATTAATGAACTAATAAGCAAAGATATGGAATACCCCAAAGAATAATCTTTGGGGTATTTTTAATTATTACTTATATCATGTATGTACAAAAGTATATGGATATCCTATCCCGTGAGGAAGAAATTGAGCTTCTGCTTGAAAAAGTACGGGAATATCCGTCAAGCGTATTTACCTACGGCAAACAGCTGTCCGAGAAATACCCAGCTGAAATATATTCAATTTGTCTTGATGTAATTCGCCGGGAAGTGGCCGAGGCGGATAACCGTATAAAATATAAGCAAGTATGCGGAAACATTAAAAAGCTGTTTGAGTATGGCGGACTTGCGGAAGCAGAGTCAGTAATTGAAGAACTTAGGGAAAAATATCCGCGCCGTCCGGCCATGCTTGATGAATTGAATTCTCTTTCGGCAAAGCTGGCAAAAAAGAAAAAATAAGATTGATTAAAGGCTCTTAGACTTTTTGGAGCAAAAGCTATTGTCATGGCAACGTAAAATAGCCTAATCAAAAAAGATTGTTGAGAGGTTAGGGTATATTACAAATACGTTTAAACACAGCGTTTTTTGTTGCATTTTTCAAAAGTGTAAAATGGCCTAAAAATTTCACGTTGAGTGCGTAGTATTGATAACAAGGGTAAAAGATTGATAGTGTAAAAAAGCCTTTTATTTTAAGTTTTTTTGCATTATAATGGAAATTGTTAACATGAGAAAAAAGTGAAACTATTACTTCGCCGGAACAAGTCCATAAAGACTCCATCTGATAGTTAAGTTGTCAGGTTATATGTCAGCCCTCGAAAAGGTTCTAAAAATAAAACTGTGTAAATGCATTTAACAGCAAAAATTTGGTATACTAAAATTGCAGCCAAACAGGGCAATGTTTTGAGCACCCCGACGCAGGCTGTGGGATAAAACTGTGGGAAGCGGCGATGAAAATCGCTGCTTTTATTTTACCCTATTCCACTAATCCCCGTCAGACGCAGGTTGAGAGAGGTAATACTTTTTTAATCAGTTCACGGATAACTTACTTTGGTATCATCGACATAAAAAATCTTCCTTTCTGACTTGAATTTTATTACTCTAATTCTTGCCAGCAAAGAAGATCGTTTATAACGCTAATCGATTTCCTTCGCGAAGAATGCCGCCGCTTTTTTTATAAGAACAGAACCTCTTTTTCAGCTTCTTCAAGTTGTTTGCGCAACCGCAGATTTTTCGACATTAAATCATATTCTGCCTTGGTTTCGATTTGTTTGACATTTTTTACAATATTTTTTTATTCAGTTCGATATTCCTGATTTAGATATGTTGAGTTCATCAGAAAGGCTCCGAATACTGCGCCTGTTTTCAAGGTATAGTCTCACTGTTGTAATTTTCCATTGTTTTTTAGCTCTTTTTTTGTAATTTTTATTATATCAATTTGAATATGGGTGTTATAACTATATTTTAGCACGACAACATCTTTAAAGCGATCGAATCCGGAATTTTTACCGAATCCGTTAGTACACACTTGGCCGATAAAGAAATTCTGAAAGAGTATATTGTAAGCGTTGATATAGGGCGACGACGGAATTACTATCCATGCTGTGAGTGATTCGGCTGAAAATGTAAAAAGTCGCCAGTTAGAAACTGGCGACTTAAACACAAGTGGTTGCGGAGGCAGGATTTGAACCTACGACCTTCGGGTTATGAGCCCGACGAGCTACCGAGCTGCTCCACTCCGCGATATTTTTTACCTCAATCAAAGTGCTTAACAATAATAACATAACATAAAACTTTTGTCAAGCGTTTTTTTGCACTTAATTAAAATTTATTTTTAATTTTTCTTTAAAGAGAATATTTGTGGCAAAAGTATGGCATTTTTGTGTTGCAAAGGGTGCCATGCTTTCATTTAATTTTGTGCTTCTTATCACATTTTTTTCATTAAGCAATCACAAGAAAAGTTTATATTTTAAACAATTGAAATACATATGGATTTTACAAGATTTTTAATTAGCTTTTTGAAAGGAAAAATGTCATGAGTTCGTTTGATTTTAAAAAATACCAAATGTTAAGCGTTGTTTTAGCTTTTTTTACAAGTACTGTTCTGATATCGTCCTGCTCTTTGCAGAGTGAATCATCAAATGGAAGCACTTCATCCCAATCTTCATCTGTATCGACCGCACAAACGTCAACTGTGGCTTCTGTTTCTGATTTAAAAACACCATCGGTTGAATATGCAAGTGAGGATACCGAAGCGGCGGACGCATCAAATGCCATTCAAATAAAACTTGACGGTTCTTCCGCACAGGCAAGCGGAAAAGGCGTTTCGATAAAAAATGGAACCATAACAATAAATTCGGCAGGAACATATGCATTAAGCGGAACTTTAAGCGAGGGGCAGATAGTTGTAGACGTTTCTGGTTCAGGAACAGTAAAGCTTATTCTTAATGGAGCAAGCATTTCATGCTCAAATTCTTCCGCTATTTATGTAAAAAATGCAGATAAGGTTGTTTTAACACTTGCCGACGGCACTCAAAATACTCTTTCGGATGGAACAAATTATGTTTTTGATGATGCTGAAAAGAGCGAGCCTGATGCAGCCTTATTCAGCAAAAGTAATCTAACTATAAATGGTACAGGAACATTGACAATTAATGCGAATTATAATGACGGCATAACAAGCAAGGATGAATTAAGGATTTCAAGCGGCAATATTATTATAAATTCAACCGGAGATGGAATAAAAGGACGGGATTTTGTTTCAGTAAAGGATGGAAATATTTCTGTTTCGGCGCAGAATGACGGAATTAAATCCACAAACGATGAAGATGCGGAAAAAGGCTTTGTTTTGATAGAAGGCGGAAAATTGAATATAATTTGCGCCAATGACGGAATCCAAGCTGAAACAACAGCTGCTGTAACAGGTGGTGAAATAAGCATTACATCCGGCGGCGGAAGTTCAAATGGAGTTTCTCAAACCGTACAGCAAAGTACTGAAGAAACCGAAAGTAAAAAAGGCATAAAAGCAACGTCGGGAATAGTTGTAAACGGTGGTGAAATAGGTGTAAATTCTGCTGATGATTCAGTACATTCAAACGGAAATATTAAAATTTCTTCCGGAATATTGACAATTTTATCGGGGGATGATGGGATTCATGCCGATGGTGAAATGCTTATTGATAATGGAGAAATTTCAATTTCAAAATCATATGAAGGACTTGAAAGCTCTGTAATAACTATAAATAACGGCAATATATATGTGGTTTCAAGCGACGACGGAATAAATATAGCCGGCGGGAATGATGGCTCATCCATAAACGGCAGACCGGGACAAAATGAATTTGCAGATTCCATAAACAACCAGCTTTACATCAATGGCGGATATATTTTAGTTAATGCCTCAGGAGATGGCCTTGATTCAAACGGTTCAATTACAATGACAAATGGCACTGTTATAGTAAACGGGCCTGAAAATGACGGTAACGGAGCTATGGATTACAACGGAACATTTAAAATGGACGGCGGATGGCTTTTAGCTGTCGGAAGCTCCGGAATGGCTCAGGTGCCAAGTGATTCTTCGTCGCAATATTCGTTAATGATAAACTTTGATTCAAAGCTTTCTGCGGGAACTCTTGTACATTTGCAAACATCTTCCGGAGAAGAAATATTCACTTTTGCACCATCTAAAACATATCAATCGGTAGTTTTCTGTTCGCCTGAAATAAAAGAAGGGACTTATTCAGTATATACCGGCGGAACAAGCACGGGAACGAATGAAAATGGTCTTTATACAGGAGGAAATTATTCCGGGGGAAGCGAATATAAAAGCTTTGAAGTTTCATCTAAAGTAACAACGGTTGGACAGGCGTCCAAAATGGGCGGTGGCCCGGGAAGAATGGGCGGGAATCCTGATGGCAGAAGAAAATTCCAGCCGGGTGCAATGGAGGGTACAACAAGTACAGCGGGTCAAGGGTAAGCATATGAAAAAAATAATAAAAAAGCCTTTATTTATTGTTTTGGCGATATTTGCTGTTGTTTCATCCATACTGTATTATTTTGCCGACAGATATTTAATTGAACATGTCCAAATTTCAAATGTTGAGCAGTATGAACAGGAAGTTTATAGTTCGGAGGAAGAAATAAAAAGCCTTTCGCTTTCTTCCTCCGAAGAAAAAGTTGATGATTGGAATTATGAAGACAACGGAATAAAAATTTCCATAAGTGAAGTTTCACAAAATAACAGTGATGGGCCATTGGTGTATTATGTTGCCGATGTGGTGCTTTCGGATGCAACACAATTAAAATCTGCTTTTGCCAAAAATCAGTTTGGAACGAACATAATTGAATACACATCTAAGATTGCAAGTGAAAATGATGCCATTTTTGCAATAAACGGCGACTATTACGGTTTTAGGGATGACGGGATAGTGATAAGAAATGGCGTAATTTACCGTGACAAACCGGCTCGTACAGGGCTTGCAATCTATAAAGACGGCAGCATGAAGGCATATGATGAAACTAAAACTTCGGCGGAAGAGCTTTTGAATGAAGGCGTTTGGAATACTCTTTCTTTTGGGCCGGCAATACTTGTTGATTCACAAATTCCATCGGGAATAGAAAGCATTGAAGTGGATACCAATTTTGGGAACCATTCAATTCAAGGGAATCAGCCAAGGACAGGCATAGGAATTATTGAACCAAATCATTTTGTCTTTATTGTTGCGGATGGCAGAAGTAAAAATTACAGTGTTGGAGTTACTCTTACGGAATTTGCCCAAATTTTTAAAGACCTTGGGTGCACGCAGGCATATAATCTTGACGGAGGCGGCTCTTCTACAATGTATTTCAACGGCAGGGTGGTTAATAATCCTCTCGGCAAAAACAAAGAGCGCGGTGTCAGCGATATTTTGTATATAGGTTAGGAGGGATTTTTATGGCAATAACTTCGTTTAAGCGTTATGAGCTTAAATTTATAATTACAAAGGAACAATTTGAAAAGCTTATTCCAATCTTAAAAATATATATGGAAAGTGATAAATATTGCAAAGACGATAATTTTTACGGCATATACAATATTTATTATGATACTCCTGACAATTATTTTATAAGGCATTCGCTTTCAAAACCAAACCACAAGGAAAAATTAAGATTGAGGAGCTACAACGCAAATATTTCTCAAAAAGATAAGGTCTTTTTGGAGATAAAGAAAAAAACAGCCGGCATAGTCCATAAAAGACGTGCTGAAATGACGCTTGAAGAAGCCGAAAAATTTGTAGCGTTAGGCGAAAAGCCGAAGCTGGACGGGTATATGGCAAATCAGGTAGCAAACGAGCTGGAATATTTCTTTAAAAATAATATTTTGGTGCCGTCAGTTTTTATAGGCTATAATCGGATGGCTTTCTTTGGAAAGGATGATAAAGAATTTCGTGTTACTTTTGATAAGGATATTTTAGCAAGAAGAGAAAATCTCTCGCTGGAATATCCGCCTGAAGGTGAGAAGCTTTTGGACGATGACAAATATTTAATGGAAATTAAAATTTCAAATGCGGTTCCAAAATGGCTTGCAACATTGCTTTCGGAACTTAAAATTTATTCTTCCGGGTTTTCAAAATACGGGGCCGCATACACAAAATATTGTCTTGAAAAGAGCAATACGGATTACAATTTATATAGAGGAAACGTAATAATTTTTCATAATAATGCATATTGCGAATATATAAAAGGGAGATAATAAGATGTTTGACTTTTTGCTTAATTCAATTATAGATGAAACACTTACTTTGCCTGCAATGCTTGCTTCGCTTTGCGCAGCTTTGGTCATGGGTTTTGCAATAAGCTTTGTTTACATGGCAACTCATAAAAAAGAGGGCTATTCCGCGGGATTTGTGGCTACTCTTATAATGCTTCCGGCAATAATAGCGGTTATAATAATGCTTATTGGAAATAGTGTTGCAAGGGCATTCAGTTTGGCGGGAGCATTCAGTCTTGTGAGATTCAGAAGCGCACCCGGCGACCCGAAGGACATTGCTTATGTTGCTTTTGTACTTGCAATAGGACTTTCCTGCGGACTTGGATATATTGCTTACGGCGTGATTTTTGTTGTGATTTTAAGCGCAATAATGCTTGTTATGGATTTCTTCAAGTTTGGAAAGCCTAAAAGAAGTCTTATGCAATTGAAAATCACCATTCCGGAAGATCTTAATTTTCAAGGGCTTTTTGACGATGTTCTTGATAAATATACTGAGAGCTGGAGTCTTAAAAATATAAAAACCAGTGATTTCGGAACGCTTTTTGAGCTTGTTTACATTGTAACGATAAATCCTTTGCAGGACAGCAAGAAATTTATAGATGAATTAAGATGCCGCAATTCAAATCTTAACATTTCGCTTACAATGAAAGAATTTGAGGATAGATATACGGTATGATTTCTGATTGCAATGTGAATTATTAAAAAGTATAGATTGACAAACAAACAACATGGGTATATAATGATTAGTAAATATTACATATTGAATGATTGCAGAAAAAAATGCGAGGATTCAAAATCCGAAAGGGCAGGCTGTAATATTTGAAAAATTAAGCTAATCCGGCCATAAGGCTTGATTATATAAAATTTTATTTTAAGGAGATATGATTTATGAAAAATAATAATAAGGAGATTGCAGGCTGACCGGGAGGTTTGCCGATACAATCTTAGCAAAACCTCCCAAAAGCTTTAATTTTACTTTTAGGAGGATAATTCCCATGAATAGGGAAAACAAGAAAAAATCATTTGAAAAAGGTTATTATAAAACTCATGCCTGCAATGATACATTTACTTGCAAGGTTTGCGGAAGAATTGTGGTGCCATATGGTGCTGGAACGGAGCACAGAAATCACTGTCCAAATTGTTTGAGCAGTCTTCATGTGGACAATGAACCAGGAGACCGTGAGGCTGATTGCGGCGGTATCATGGAGCCGATAGCCGTTTGGGTCCGTAAGAACGGAGAGTGGGCAATTATCCACAGATGCCGAATTTGCGGACATTTGAGTTCAAACCGTATTGCAGCAGATGATAACCCGATGAAGCTGATGTCGCTTGCTATGAAGCCTGTGGCACAGCCGCCGTTTCCATTGGAAAGCATTGAAGAGATGACGACTTTAATGGGCGGGGACGGTCGGATTAAATAATAATATAACCTTAAATAAAAGCCGATGAGTCTGTTATCGGTTCATCGGCTTTTAAATTTTAAATAGCAATAATTTTTTTGTTATTTTGTGTAATATAGAAAAAATGCATCAATTTTTGATTTTGCCTTAAATGTTTGGATTTAAAAGAAAAGGTGGAACATTTAATGCCGGAAAACGAGCTTTTAAAAAAACTTGGCGAAGTTGTGAAGATAAATTTAGATGATTCTGGCAATCATTCGGTTTTGGGAAACCCTGCAAAAATCATAGGCCATACTGCTTCAATGGGCAGAATAATTGCAGTTTATAAAGATACTTTTGTTGTGTGCGGTGAGAATGAAATTTTTTATGAGCCTCAAATAAAGGAATTCCTTAAAATACCTCAAAATGAGAAAATAAAATGCTTTTATGAGAAAACCTGCGGAGCGGTTATATATACAAACCATGAGGGAATGCGCAAGTATTTTATAATAAAAAATGAAAGCGGGCACATAGGTTTTCCGAAAGGACATATAGAGCTTGGAGAAAACGAAGAGGAAACTGCCAAAAGGGAAGTTTATGAAGAAACCGGAATAGAAATTTCCATTAAAAACGGTTTTAGGATGGAATATACATATAAAACCTTTGATAATACCTGTAAAAAATGTGTTTATTTTCTTTCACATTATGAGTACAAACCTGCAAAAGTACAAGAGAGCGAAATATTCCAAAGCTGGCTTGTGCCATTTGATGAGGCTGTAAGGCTCTTGAATTTTGAACAGGACAGGGAGATACTTAAAGAGGCTGAAAATTTTATTGGCAATTAAGTATTGACATATTGAAAAAATGATTCTATAATGGTTAATGAAAATTGAATACAGTTGCTGGGGGTGCCGTAAGGCTGAGAAAGATTTTTAATCTTAACCCTTTGAACCTGATGTGGTTAGAACCATCGTAGGAAAGCATAGATTTTTAAAGTCAATAAAAGCTTGCCATGATGGCAGGCTTTTTTATTTTGCTTGGAGGTTTTAAAAATGTGCGATAAACTTATCATAGGCGGGAAAGAAATAAACAGCAGACTTTTTGTGGGAACCGGGAAATTTTCCTCAAACAGGCTTATTCCGGAAGTAATAAAGGCATCCGGTGCAAAAGTGGTAACAGTTGCGGTGAGAAGGATTGATTTTAATTCAGCGGAAGAAAATATGCTGAATTACATACCAAAGGACTGCATACTTATGCCGAATACATCAGGCGCAAGGAATGCCGAGGAGGCGGTGAGGATTGCAAGGCTTGCAAGGGCCGCTGGATGCGGAAACTGGATAAAAATTGAGGTTATATCGGACAATAAATATCTTTTGCCTGATAATATTGAAACAATAAAGGCAACTGAAATACTTGCCAAAGAAGGGTTTGTGGTGCTTCCATATATGAATCCTGATTTAAGCGCCGCAAGACGGCTTAAAGAAGCGGGAGCGGCGGCGGTCATGCCTCTTGGTGCGCCGATAGGAACAAATAAGGGACTTAAAACAAAAGAACTTGTACAGATAATGGCAAGGGAAATAGATTTGCCCGTGATAGTGGATGCAGGACTTGGCAAACCGTCGGAAGCGGCTGAGTCAATGGAAATAGGTGCCGCTGCAGTGCTTGTCAATACAGCCATAGCAAGCGCGGGAGACCCGGTGCTTATGGCAAAGGCCTTTGCGCTTGCCGTTGAGGCGGGGAGAGCGGCATATCTTTCCGGAACCGGTACGGTAAGCGAATATGCCGAAGCTTCATCTCCTCTTACCGGATTTTTAAATGATTAAGGGAGTGGCATAATGAGTTTTTATGAAAAATATCTTAATTATCGTGATTTTAATTTTGACGGATTTTTTCAAAACGTAAATGATGAAGATATTTTAAGGATTTTAGGCAAAGAAGATTTGAATGAAACTGATTTTTTGACGTTGCTTTCCGATAAGGCACAAAAGCATTTGGAAGAAATGGCGAGAAAGGCTTCAAGGCTTACCGTTCAGCATTTTGGAAAGGTAATTTTTTTGTTTACTCCGCTTTACCTTTCAAACTTTTGCGAAAACCATTGCGTATACTGTGGATTTAATTCATGCAGCGGAGTTTCACGCAAAAAGCTGACGCTGGAAGAAGTGGAAAGCGAAGCGAAGGCAATATCGGCGGCAGGTCATAGACATATTTTGATTTTGACAGGGGAATCAAGAGTCCAAAGTCCTCCGGAATACATGAAAGCATGCGTGGGAGTTTTAAAAAAATATTTTGATTCGGTTTCTATTGAGGTTTATCCTCTTTCAACCGATGAATACAGGGAACTTGTAAAGGCCGGAGTGGATGGCTTTACAATGTTTCAAGAAGTTTATAATGAAGAAACATATAAGCTTATGCATCCCAAAGGCCCAAAGCATAATTACTTGAACAGGCTTGATGCTCCCGAACGCGCCTGCATGGCATCGATGAGGAGCGTTGGCATAGGTGCCCTTCTTGGGCTTGACAATGTGGAGAGCGAAGCGTTTTTTACTGGTCTTCATGCAAAATATCTCCAAGATAAATATCCGGATGTTGAAATAAGTGTTTCACTTCCAAGAATAAGACCGTCGGCAGGACATTTTGCGCCTAAATTTGAAGTAAGCGATAAAAAATTGGTGCAGATTATGCTTGCGCTCAGACTTTATATGCCGAGGGCGGGGATAACAATTTCCACAAGGGAAAAGGCGTCTTTCCGCGATAATTTAATAGGCCTTGGGGTTACAAAAATGTCGGCAGGCTCATCGACCGAAGTAGGAGGATATACTCTTCCAAACAAAACCGAAGGACAGTTTGATATCTCCGATTCAAGAAGCGTTAAGGAGATTAAAAGGATGCTTTGCCAAAAAGGATGGCAGCCGGTTTTAAAAGATTGGCAGGCAATATAGGAGGTCTTTATGATAGTAAAAATAAACGGGAAAGAAGAAAATATAGAAAAAGGAATGACTCTTTTGTCATTGTTGGATTTTAAAAGAGTAAATCCCAATTCTGTTGTAATAGAACATAATTATGAAATACCTGAAAGGGAAAAATGGGGAGAAATTCTTGTAAATGACGGCGACAACATAGAAATAGTAAAATTTATGGGTGGTGGATGATGTGCTTTCCGAAAGCGATTTAAGCAGATATGAAAGACAAATTATGCTGGACGGCATAGGAATTAAGGGACAGGAGAAGCTTAAGTCTTCAAAAGTTCTTGTTGCCGGGGTAGGAGGACTTGGCTCTCCGGCTGCATATTATCTTACGGCTGCCGGGATTGGAACAATAGGCCTTGCCGATTTTGATGAAGTTTCGCTTTCAAATTTAAACAGGCAAATTCTTCATGCAACAAATGATATCGGGAGATTTAAAATTGATTCTGCCGCCGAAAAGCTTTCTTCATTAAATCCGGATGTGCAAATAAACAAGCACTGTATAAAATTGACATATGAAAATATTGCAGATACGGTAAAAAATTATGATGTTATAATTGATGCTGTAGATAATTTTGAAACAAGGTTTTTAATCAATGACAGCTGTTATTTTTTGCAAAAGCCGGTTATTGAAGGCGCAGTTTGCGGTTTTGAGGGATTGCTTATGACGATTGTTCCCGGAAAAACACCGTGTTACAGATGTCTTTATCCGGATTTGCCAAAGGAAAAATCTTTCAAAGGGATAATAGGAACGACAGCGGGAGTAATAGGTTCCCTTCAAGCTTTTGAGGCGGTAAAACTTTTGCTTGGCATAGGTGAGCCGCTTTTTGGCAGACTTTTAATTTTTGACGGTCTTAACTCATCTTTTCGTGTGATTGATTGGAGCAAAAAACGCAGCTGCCCGCTTTGCGGGGAAAATGCCACAATAAAAAATCCGGCTAAATATTAAAATTTGCCGGATTTTTTTATTTTTGCTGCTTACTGGACTTTTTGTTTCTTTGTTGATATAATAAAAGTCGAAAATTATAAAAAAGGAGCAAGCGGCAATGAAAAAAATTGACCTGAAAGGCAAATGGAATTTTTGCCTTGATGCTGAAAAAAAAGGCTTAACCGAAAATTACTTTAAAAAAGACTTTGATGATGAAATTATTTTGCCGGCAACAGTTTCAACCGCCAAAAAGACAAAGCCATCTGATGAAATAAATACAGGATATCTGACAGACCCGTATTATTTTGAAGGCTTTACATGGTATTCCAGAGCTGTTGATTTGAGAAACACCGAGGACAAGGAATATTTTTTGGTGCTTGAAAGGACAAGGGTTTCACATTTGTGGGTGGATGATGTTTATGTGGGAAGCAACAATAGTCTTTGCGCATCGCATAGATACTATATTACTCCATATGCAAAAAAGAAAATCAAGCTGACTGTTATGGTGGATAATACTTCATATCCTGTAAAAGGCGGACATATGACATCTCCGGATACTCAAACAAACTGGAATGGAATAACCGGCGGAATTTATATAGAAGAACTTTATAAAACCTATTTAAGCGGTATAAAACTTTATCCGGATGCACAGAAAAAGGCTGTAAAGATTAAGGCTGCTTTAAATGGAGCCGAAAAATGTGCTTTATCCGTTTTTGCTTTTGATGGGGATAGTGAATTTAAAAAATCCGAATATTTTTTGCTCAAAGGCGAAAACGATTTCACATATTTCCTTGATGATTCGGCACAATGCTGGAGCGAATATAATCCGCATCTGTACAGCCTGAAATTGACATTGAAAAATGAAAACGGTGTTATGCTTGATGAATATGAACTTTCTTTTGGGCTTAGAGATTTTAAAGCGGCAGGAAAATATTTTGAAATTAACGGAAAGAGGACTTTTTTAAGAGGAAAGCATGACGGGCTTGTATTTCCGCTTACAGGCCATGCTCCGACGGATGTTGACAGCTGGCTTAAAGTTCTTGGCAAGGCTAAGGAATATGGGATAAACCATTACCGTTTCCATACCTGCTGCCCGCCGGATGCGGCGTTTACGGCGGCAGATATGCTTGGAATATACATGGAGCCTGAATTGCCTTTTTGGGGAACAGTTACCGAAGAAGGCGAGGAAAATCATGACGAAAAGGCACAACAATATCTTATCGATGAAGGATTTAGAATTCTGGACGAATTCGGCAACCATCCGTCATTTGTTATGATGTCGCTTGGCAATGAGCTTTGGGGGAGCAGGGAACGCCTTAATACAATTCTTGGCTTGTATAGAAATTATGACCCGAGGCATTTGTATACGCAAGGCTCAAATAATTTTCAATTTGTTCCTTGCATTTTGGATAACGATGACTTTTTCTGCGGAGTACGTTTTTCAAGGGATAGGCTTTTCAGGGGCTCTTATGCTATGTGTGATGCTCCGCAAGGCCATATACAAACTGCGGCGCCTAATTCAAACCATAATTATGACAATTTTATACGCCCGTCAAATGTATCAGATGGTGAAACGGAATCCGGCGATATAACGATACAATATGGTACAGGCACAAAAACCGTCAAAGCTGATGCTTTGCAGGAAATCATACCAAACGTTCCGGTAGTTTCACATGAAATAGGGCAGTATGCAATGTTTCCGGATTTTTCAGAAATTGAAAAATATACCGGAGTGCTTAAAGCAAGGAATTTTGAAGTATTTAGAAAAACAATGGCCGAAAAGGGATTGCTCCACCTTGCGGATAGGTTTTTCAAGGCATCCGGAAGATTTGCGGCGGATTGCTATAAAGCGGAAATTGAAACGGCTCTTCGCAGCAATGAGCTTGCCGGTTTTCAGATTCTTGACTTGCAGGATTTCCCCGGACAGGGAACAGCCTTGGTGGGAATTTTAAATGCTTTTATGGAAAATAAGGGTGTAATTTCAGCTGAAGAGTGGCGGGAATTTTGCTCTGAAACAGTTTTACTTGCGGAATTTTCACGATTTATATTTAAGACCGGCGAAGAAATTTCAGTTCCGGTTAAGCTTGCATATTTTGGAGAAAATAAGTTTTCTAATTCCCAAGTTCAGTTTAAAATTTTTGATGAGAAGGAAATTTATGTTTGCGATGAAAAGAAAATTTCCTGCGAATATGCCAGCGGAGTTTATGCTCTAACTGATTTTAAAGTGAAAATACCTGAATTTTCTATGCCAAAAAAACTTTTTGTTGAAGTAAACATTTTAAATTTCGGCATTAAAAATAATTACAATATATGGATTTATCCTGAAATTTCGGAAAAAGAAATTTATTCCGAAGTGACCGTTGCAAGGGATTTAAAAACTGCTTTGAATGCTCTTGAAAAAGGTGGAAATGTACTTTTGTATCCTGAAAATTTAAATGATAAAAATTCAATCGAAGGTACATATTGCACCGATTTTTGGTGTTATCCAATGTTCCGGACAATTTCCGAAAGCATGGGCAAGCCTGTTCCAATAGGCACGCACGGCTTGTTGGTGGAAAATAATCATCCTATTTTCAGCACTTTTCCGTCAGAGGAATATTCGACGCCGCAATGGTATGATATTGTTTCAAATTCGCGCGCGTTGATACTTGATGGCAGCAAAATTGAACCTTTGGTATTTGATATAGACAATTTTGAAAGAAGCCATAAGCTTGGCATTATCTTTGAAGCAAGAGCAGGAAAAGGCAAATTGCTTGTATGCACTTGCGATTTGCAATCCGTTAAGGACAGCCTTCCTGCAAAATGGCTTGAACGCAGTATAATTGAGTACATGAATTCTGATGAATTTTGTCCAAAATATGAAGCATCCCTCAATGAACTTGCTGAAATTTTAGGATAAAAACAAAAATCCGGTGCGCTGCAATGCGTACCGGATTTTTTAAATCCAAAAATAATATGAGTGAAGCAGATATTTTTCATCATATTTTTGTGCAAGTTTTAATAAGAAATTCTTTACCGCTAAAAGACTTGTCTTTCCGTCCAAATAATTTTCAAGCCGGGTAAAAAATCCCTTGCGTTCAGCTTGGGATGCATATTTTTTAAAATACCCCCATATGTGTAGAGCCGCATTTTCGATATTTTGTTTGGATAATGGGGAAATAAGAGCTTCCTCAATAAGGGCATAAAAATCTTCAGCAGGATAGGCAGTTTTGTCTTTTAAAAGCTCCCTGATGCTTCCATAGCAGGCCGGGGACATTTCAAGCACATTGTATTTGTATTTGCTCCATTCATTTTCAAGAGCTTTTATATTTTTTTCTTCCGAGAGAAGGTTTAAGCATTTTACAGCTGAAAGATTTTTGTCTTTTACTTCAAGCATTATATCAAGGGAGGAACCGTTTATTTTTCTGTAAAAATCTAAAAACTTTTTTGCCGAAACGCTGTCGGAATGAGAACCGGCCTTTGCGTTAGGCTTTTGCTCCGAATAATGTATTTTCTGCCGTCCATCTTTTTGTTTCCATGTTTGGGCAAAAAGTTTTATTAATTTATTTTCGTCTGAAATTCCGGATGGATTTATTGAGTTGTGCAAATTATCAAATACCGCTGGAATGCCAAGCTTTTGTGCTAAATCAAGCACATCCTCCGCATTGTAATTTCTTTCATCGTTTTCAATTGCAATACGTTCTTTAATTTCATCATCAAGACAAGAAAAATTTTCGCAAAACCGCGCCAAAGCGGAAGCTTTATCGCCGTAAACTCCTCCTACATGAAGAATTATCTTGTTTTCGGATTTTGTACCTAAAAGCTTTAATACGTTAAAATGGTATCTTAAATCTTCAATTGATTTTTTTACCACTTCTGAATCAGGAGAATTCAGCACCGTATACTGCCCGGGATGCATGGAAACCCTTATTCCGTTTTGCGATATTTTTTTACCTATGCTTTCAAACTTTTCTTTAAAAATATCCTGCCAAGGAAGCGTATTTGCGGGACTTGAGCCAAAAGGAATCAAATCCGAGCTTATTCTGAAAAGCTTTATAGCATTTTCGGCATTGTAGGAAATCATGTTTTCAAGTGAGTTTAAATTATGTTCTATAAGCTCTTTAAGCCTTTCTGGAGAAGCATTTTTCATAACACAGCTTGAAAGAGCTGTATCAGGCACTCCAACCGTAATGCAGGCATAACCTATGCTCATGAATTGCTCCTTTACAGGATATTTGTTCCGTTGATTATGAGTTCAAATTTTATGCCGAGATAAAGTGCCGCTTTTTTGCAAAGCAGCATTCTGCCCATGAATATCTCAAAATATTCCATAACCGAAGAAATGCTTGTATCTATTTTAAGGTTGAGTACAAGAGAGGTTTTGTCTTGGTTGAATGATAAATTTGAGCTTTCAACTGCATAATTTACACGGTCATGAATGTCAAATGTTATGAGGTCGGTGTTGCGAACCCTGCTGCGGCGTACATCGGTTTTGTCGGCAAGTATCAATGCGGCCGATATTGGATTTAGCGGCTGTGCGGTGCTTTCATCGTGATTGCCTATTGCTGAAATAATTGAACATATTTCTGCGGCGGGCATGCTTAAATTGTCAAGAAGCCTGAATGCCATAACGGCCCCGCTCTGGGCATGATCCACGCGGTTTATGACATTGCCGATGTCGTGCATAAAGCCTGCAATTTCAGCAAGTTCGCATTCGCGTTCAGAGTAATTTAAGGTTTTTAAAATCATGCTTGCATTTGCCGCCACTTTTTCAACGTGGGCGAAAGAATGCTCTGTATAACCTTGGGCGCAAAGCGCTTCATCTGCCTTTGTGATATAAGTTATGATATCCGGGTTTTGTCTTATATACTTGTAGGTTACATTGCTTGCCATTCTTAATTATGCTCCTTGAAAGATGTTGAAATTTTCTATTTCCTTTAAAGGGTCATTGCCGCCGAAATAAATTTTGTACCACACAAGAAAAATAAAAATGGTCCAAATTTTTCTGCTGTTGTCCTTTTTACCCTCTTTGTGTTCGTCAAGATATTTTATTATTTCCTCTGTATTGAAAAATTGCTTAGCTTCTTTGGAGTTGAACATATTTTTTACGATATTATAATATTTATCCTCTTTAAGCCATACTCTTGTCGGAACAGGGAAGCCGAGTTTCTTCTTGTTTGCGGTTTGCGGGGGAGTGGCCCTTAATGCCGCAAGGCGCATTGCATATTTTGTATTTTCTTTTGTAACACGGTATTTTGATGGGATTCTTTGAGCCACTTTCATTACTTCCTTGTCAAGGAAAGGAACCCTTAATTCAAGCGAATTTGCCATGCTCATCTTATCGGCTTTTAATAAGATATCGCCTGTCATCCACAAGTGCAAATCAAGGTACTGCATTTTAGTAACGTCGTCTTTATCCTTAACTTTTTCGTAAAAGGGCTTTGTTATTTGTGCAGCTTCGGGAGCGTTGGTTTTTATTTTCAAAATATTTTTGCGTTCTTTTTCGGAAAACATGTATGCGTTTCCGATAAATCTTTCTTCAAGGTCTTTGCCTCTGCGAACGAGAAAATTCAAACCTCTTTTTGCGGGCAATGCCGATGCTGCTGCACCTATTCCTTTTCTTATGAATTTGGGAATTTTGTTGTAAAGCGGAAAATCTCCCGGCTCTTTGTATATGTTGTAGCCTCCGAATATTTCATCGGCGCCTTCTCCGGAAAGCACTACTTTTACTTTTTGAGAGGCTATTTTTGATACAAAATAAAGTGCTATTGCTGCTGGGTCGGCAAGCGGTTCGTCCATATGGTATTGTATCTTTGCAATATTGCTCCAATATTCCTCAGGAGAGATTACTTTGCTTATATTTTCCTTTCCTATATATTTTGAAAATTCTTTTGCATAGCCTATTTCATTGTATTTTTCATCAGCACCGAATCCGACTGTAAAGGTTTTGTCGACATTAGCCACTGCTGCAACATAGCTTGAATCAACTCCGCTTGAAAGAAAGCTTCCGACTTCAACATCGCTTATCTTATGGGCCTCGACGGAATTTTTAAACACCTTTGAAATTTCTTCAACCCATTCTTCAAGCGAGGGTTTTTCATCCTCGTTAAATTTTATTTCCCAATAGCGTTTTACGGTAAATTCTTTGTTTTTGTATATGAAATAATGCGCTGCGGGCAGTTTATAAACATTTTTAAAAAATGTTTCGGAAGTTGGGGAATATTGAAAAGTAAGATAATTTTCAAGAGCAGTTTCATTTAATTCTTTAACAAATTCCGGATGGGGCAAAAAGCTTTTTATTTCTGAGCCAAACAAGAAACTTTCACCCATAAAAGCATAATAAAGAGGTTTTATTCCAAAAAAATCCCTTGCGCCAAAAAGTTCCTTTTTATTTTTATCCCAAATTACAAAAGAAAACATGCCTCTTAATTTATTTAAAAGTTCAGTGCCGTATTGTTCATATCCATGGAGCAATACTTCGGAATCCGTTTTGGTTTTAAAAACATGGCCTTCTTTTATGAGTTCATCCCTAAGAGTCTGAAAATTATAAATTTCCCCGTTAAAAAGCAGAACCTTGGAGCCGTCTTCATTTAAGATAGGCTGATTGCCTTGCGCAAGGTCTATTATGCTAAGTCTGCGAAAGCCGAGAGCAATGTTTTCGTCTATATATTTTCCATCAGAATCTGGGCCTCTATGCCTAATTCTGTCCATCATTTCTTCCAAAACCATGCCGGAATTATTTATATTATTTGTAAACCCTACATATCCGCACATATAAACCTCCAGAAATATAAAATATAAACCCATTAGATAATAATTATACATCTTTATTGAAACTTATTCAATATTTTTCAAAAACAAAAAATAACAAAGTCTAAAAGGTTATTTTATTTTTTATTGTTTATTTTTGTATGTCTTTTAAATGCAATTATTAAATGATGTTTGACAAATAATTGTATGAATAAACTAAAATGCGATACAGCAGTTAAAAGATTAATCGCGGCACTTGACTTTATGGCTTCAGCATGATAAAATTGTATCCATGTTGACTACACTTGTTTTTTGGGGGTGGACTTAATGCCTTCTAAATCGCCGGAAATATCCCGACTTATGGTGGTAAGCGCAGATGTGCTTCCTGATGTTTTTGCAAAGGTGCTTGAAGTAAAAAGACTTATAGCAAGGGGAGAACAAAAAAGTTCTGCGGCTGCATGCAAGGCGGTAGGAATTTCGCGCAGCGCTTATTACAAATATAAGGACAGCATATTTTCATATGAAGAAAAACTTATGCAGAAGATAATATCTCTTTATGCTGTTTTAAGGGATGAACCCGGCGTGCTTTCAAGTGTTTTGGCGGCGCTTCATTCGCTTAATGCAAATATACTGACGGTGAACCAAAATATACCCATAGACGGTGTAGCGGCCGTTACACTTTCGTTAAGGCTTAATGATGTCGGCGAGCCGTATATGCTTAAATCTATTTTATCCGGAATACACGGCGTTGTGGATGTTAAAATTATCAGCGGAGAATAAGCAATTAAGGAGATTTTGTTATGTCAAAAATAGCGGTTTTAGGTTATGGTGTGGTTGGCTCCGGAACTGTGGAGCTTTTTTATAAGAATAAAGAAAGGATAGAAGGCAAGGCTGGCAAAAAGCTTAATATAAAATATATACTTGATATAAGGGATTTTCCTTTCAGTCCTTATGCCGATAAATTTGTAAAGGATATAAATGTTATAATAAATGATGATGAGGTTGAAATAGTTGCCGAGGTTATGGGCGGGCTTCATCCGGCATACGAGTTTGTCCGTTCCTGTCTTGAAAAGGGAAAATCCGTGGTTACATCGAATAAAGAGCTTGTTGCGGCAAAGGGCTATGAACTCCTTACTGTTGCAAAGGAAAACAACTGCAATTTTTATTTTGAAGCAAGCGTCGGCGGAGGAATCCCGATAATACGCCCGCTTCATCAATGTCTTGCCGCAAATGAAATTTCGGAAATTGCAGGGATATTAAACGGTACAACTAATTTTATATTGACAAAAATGATTGAAGACCAGATGAGCTTTGAAGATGCTCTTGCAATGGCGCAAAGCCTCGGCTATGCTGAAAAGGACCCTACGGCTGATGTGGAAGGGCACGATGCATGCAGGAAAATATGCATACTTGCATCCCTTGCATTCGGCAGGCATGTTTATCCGGACAAGGTTCATACGGAGGGGATTTCATCCGTTACGCTTGAAGACGTTGAATATGCCGAAAATTGGGGTGGAGTGGTAAAGCTTATAGGCAGCGCTAAAAAACTTTCCGATGGAAAAATCCTTCCTATGGTGCGGCCGGCTTTTATAGAAAAATCAAGCCAGCTTTCTGCTATTGATGATGTTTTCAACGGAATCATGGTAAAGGGAGATGCCATTGACAAAGTCCTTTTTTACGGCAGGGGAGCCGGAAAAATGCCAACGGCAAGCGCTGTTGTTGCTGATATAATAGATGCTGCAAAAGCAAACGGCACAAGCAGCTCGCAGACTTGGGAAGATGGCAGAGATGTTGATTTTATTGAAGATTTTAAACAGGATGAAACTTCAATGTATGTCCGCATAAATTGTACAAATAGGGATAAAGCGCTTGAAGAAATCAACGAAAGCTTTGGAGATGTGAAATACCTTGCAAGAAAAAACCAGGATAAAAATGAGCTTGCTTTTGTTACGCCGTCAATGAAGGAATGTGAAATTGACAAAAGACTTTCGGATTTGTGTGAAAAGGGAATTAAGGTTATAGGCAAAATCCGCGTTTTTGATTTTTAACGGAGAAAATTATGATAAAAATAAGGATACCTGCCACAAGCGCAAATTTGGGTGCCGGATTTGACGCTTTGGGACTTGCGCTGAATTTTTATAATTATGTGAATATTGAAGAAAGCGATAAGACGGAAATAATTTCACTTGACGGGACGGAAATACCGCTTGATGAAACAAATCTTGTCTATGAAACTGCAAAAACGCTTTATGATATTTGCGGAAAGGAACTGAAAGGTCTTAAAATAGAACAGGAAAACAATATCCCCATGGCGCGCGGGCTGGGTAGCAGCTCTGCCTGCATAATAGCGGGCCTTGTGGGGGCAAATACGCTTATGGGGAATCCTCTGACGCTTGATGACCTTGTAAATCTTTCCGCGCAGATAGAGGGGCATCCGGACAATACCGCTCCGGCACTGCTTGGAGGAATTGTCACTGCGGTTTTTGATGGTAAAATTGTGCATTGGGTAAAGCAGGAAGTGCATACTTCTCTTAAATTTGTTGTAATAATACCTGATTTTGAGCTTAAAACCGAAAAAGCAAGGGAATGTCTGCCAAAGGAAGTTTCTCATAAGGATGCGGTTTATAATCTTTCAAGAGCGGCATTGTTTTCGGCAAGCCTTTTGACGGGGAAGTATGAAAATCTTCGCACCGCAGTTCACGATAAGCTTCATCAGCCGTACCGCATGCCGCTTATTCCGCACGCAAGGGATGTTTTTGATGTTGCTTATTCTTTGGGAGCTTATGCGGCATATATAAGCGGCGCCGGGCCTGCAATAATGTCTATTGTGGATGAAAAAAATAAATTTTTCTGCGGGAAAATGCGTTTTTCGCTTGATAAAATGGGGCTTCTTTCATGGACGGTAAAAGAACTTGAAATTGACAATAAAGGCACGTTGATTTTATAAAAAATTCCTCCAGCCATTTCTGGTTGGAGGAATTGTCTTTTTAAGAAGATAAAAGAATTTTAAAAAATACTGTTGAAGTTTTATCCAAATTAAAGTATAATTAAAAATATAATATTTTTGGCGAGGTATGTTGATGGGAATATTTACTTTTGATAATATTTTTAAAATTTTAATGAGGGCCCTTGTGCTTTTCACTGCTATTCCTGTACATGAATGTGCACATGCATGGGCCGCAGATAAACTTGGCGATCCGACCGCAAGGTATCAGGGCAGGATATCTTTGAATCCTTTTGTCCATCTTGACCTTTTTGGTACGATTTGCATGCTGCTTACCGGATTTGGCTGGGCAAGGCCGGTAGGAATAAACCCAAACAATTTCCGCAACAGGAAACTTGGGACGGTGCTGACATCAATTGCAGGGCCTTTTTCAAATGTTTTGCTCGGATTTTTGGCAATGATAATATACAAATTTTTATCATATCTCCCGGCAAGTCAAAGTGGTATTTTATACTATGCTTCTTATATGTTTTATTATATTATTTTGCTTAATGTCGGGCTTGCGGTTTTCAATCTTTTGCCGGTACCGCCGCTTGACGGTTCAAAGGTATTAAATGCGGTACTTCCGGATAGAATTTATTTCCGTATAATGCAGTATGAGCAGTATATTTTTATAGCGCTTATATTCATAATGTTTTCCGGCATACTTAATCCTCTGCTTGGATTTTTGCGTTCCCTGATTATTATAGGACTTGATTTTCTTACCGGATTTGTTGACATAATAATGAGGTGAGGACTGTTTAGCAATGGCTGAGCTTTCGTTTAAGCTTGAAAAATTTGAGGGGCCGCTTGATTTGCTCCTGTATTTGATTTCCAAACATAAGCTTAATATAAATGACATACCTATTGTTTCGCTTTTGGAGCAGTATATGGAATATATTGACCAAATGGCGGAACAGGATATGGAAATAGCCGGCGAATTTCTTGAAATGGCGGCAAGGCTTATTTATATAAAAACCGTTTCGCTTCTTCCGTCGCCGGAAGAGGCCGAACGACTTAAGAAAGAACTTGAGGGAAGACTTGTTGAATACTCCCTTTGCAAAAAGGCTGCAGCGTTGTTGGGGGAGAGGTATAACGGCGGCAGCATTTTTGTGAGAAGTCCTTTGAAAATTGAAATTGACAATACTTACAGGCTTGTGCATGATAAAAATATATTGCTTGAAACTTATAAAAATGCAAATTTAAAATATTCTTGGAAGAATGAAACCACTGTTTCTTCTTTTGAATCAATTGTTTCTAAAAAAGTAGTTTCGGTTGCTTCAAAAATTCTTTATGTTTTGAAAAAGCTTTATACTTTTGGAACAGTTAAACTTGATGGGATTTTTGAAGATATGGCTGGACGTTCGGAACGTGTGGCGACATTTCTTGCCATACTTGAGCTGACAAAGTCGGGAAGGATTTTAATAAGCGATGACAACAGTGAAATATCTTTTTGCGGACCGCTTAGGGAAAAGCGCCATGTCCTTGCGGAGGTTTGAATATGCAGCTGGATGAAAAAATTTCAATAATTGAGGCAATACTTTTTGCAAGCGGCGACCCGGTTGAAATTGAAAAGCTTTCTTTTGCGAGCGGCACCGAACAGGAAACTATACCAAAGCTTGTAAAAATGCTTTCGGACCGTTATGAAGAAACTAAAAGCGCTCTTGTGGTAATAAAACTTAATAATTCTTATCAGCTTGCAACAAAAAGTGAATATGCAGATTATATAAGGAATGCACTTGAAACAAAGCGTTCTGCTCCGCTTTCTTCTGCCGCTTTGGAGGTTCTTACGATAGTTGCATATAACCAGCCTGTCACAAAAAGCTTTATTGAGCATATTAGAGGTGTTGACAGCTCAGGAATAGTAAATTCTCTTATTGAAAAAAACTTGCTTGAAGAAGCCGGCAGGCTTGATGTGCCCGGAAGACCTATTGCATACAGGACTACGGATAATTTCTTAAGATGCTTTAAGCTTTCTTCTTTGGACGATTTGCCGGTTTTGCCTGACCGTTCTGAACAAGTAAGCTTTGATGAAATAACTGTTTAGTCAGGAGGACGGGTATGATAGCCTTATGGATAATCGGCGGAATTTTGCTCATTTTTGCAATTTTGCTGAATTGTCCTATAATTGCTGAAATAAAATATTTAGGTGCAGTTTTTGAAATAAAAGTAAAGTATATGGGGTTTACAGTATATCCGCCAAAAAAAAGGCCGGATGGAGAGGAAAAACTTGAATCTCCTGAAGCTGAGGTTTCACCAAAGGAAGCCGTAAGTTCCGGAATAAAATCCTCTAAAAAAACTGTAAAGGCCGTTCAGAAGGATATAAGCAAAAAAAGTATCAATGGCAAAAAGGCAAAGCACAAAGAGGAAAAAAATGACAAAAGCGATTTGCTTGAAAAAATTGAAGCTGTAAAGGTTATACTTGAATCTTCAAAAAAAGGTTTAAGGAGATTGGTTAAAGGAATTCGCATTTGCGATATAAACCTTGATTTTGCGGTTGCTGATGAAGATGCGTATAATGCCGCAATAAACTATGGCATTGTAAATACGGCAGTTTTTAATGTCATTTCGTTTTTGAGAATTTTTTTTACGGTTTCAATAGAAAAAATAAATATAGTTTGCAAGTTCAACAGCTCGCAAAGCAATTATGATGGAAGCTGCAAAGTAAAATTAAGGCCTATAACTGCTATTCTTGCGGCAGGAAGTATTTATTTTCATTATTTGGCAAATACTAAAAAGTATAAAAAAGAACAGGAAAAACCGAATAGTACAAAGAATATTGAAAGGGCTGAGGTAAATGGAGCATCCTATTGAGGGACTTATAAAAACAACCATGGAAAAAATAAGGGAAATGGTTGACGTTGATACAATAATTGGCGACCCGATAACTATTTCTGAGGGAGTTGTAATTGTTCCGGTTTCAAAAGTATCTTTTGGTTTTGCTTCCGGAGGCTCTGATCTTCCTGCAAAAACTGCAAAGGATTTGTTTGGCGGCGGAGGCGGGGCCGGAATTTCAATTCAGCCGGTGGCTTTTCTTGTCGTTTCAAACGGCGATGTAAAGCTTTTGCAGATGTCAATGAATGCAAATACTCCTAATGCAATTATAAATATGGTGCCTGAAATGTTTGATAAGATTTCATCGCTTTTTAATAAAAAAGATTCGGATGAAAACGGGGAAAAAACACAGGACAAGAAATAAAAAATAAAATTCTCCCATAAAATATATCGTAATTTTATATGTATTTGAGGTTGATATATTTATGAGGAGAATAATTGTTTTTTTTGCGGCGATTTTACTTTTTTTGCATTTTTCATCTTCACAAGTATGTGCACAAGGATTTGATGTTTCAATTTCTGCGGCATCGGCTGTTTTGATTGAAGCTCAAACAGGGAAAATCCTTTATGCTAAAAACGAAAACGAAAAACGTCCGATGGCAAGCACAACTAAAATCATGACTGCACTGATTTGTCTTGAAAGCGGCAATTTGGATGAACAGTTTGTGGTTGATTCTTCTGCTATAAAGGTTGGGGGCTCGTCAATGGGGCTTGTTGAAGGCGATATAGTGACAAAAAGGTCACTTTGCATAGGGATGCTGCTTCCGTCTGGAAATGATGCAGCTAATGCGGCAGCAATAAAAATTGCAGGAAGCTTTGAAAAATTTGCCGAAATGATGAATGAGCGTGCTGCAAAAATAGGCATGCTTAATACTCATTTTATAACTCCGTCAGGGCTTGATGCCGAGGGACATTATTCAACTGCATATGATATGGCGCTTCTTGCAAGGGAGGCTCTTAAAAATCCTGATTTTAAGGCAATATGCAGTCAAAAAAATATAAAGCTTTCTTATGGCAATCCTCCTTATGACAGATGGCTTAAAAATACAAATAAGCTTTTAACATATTATAACGGGTGCATAGGAGTAAAAACAGGTTTTACAGACGCCGCCGGCAGATGCCTTGTGTCTGCGACAGAAAGAAACGGAGTCTGTCTTATATGTGTGACGTTAAAAGCTCCGGATGACTGGGCGGACCATCAGAAAATGCTTAATTACGGTTTTAGCATAGTGAAAAATTACGATTTGCCTGTTCCGGCAATTTCACAAATAGGCCTTGTTGGAGGATTTAAAGACAACGTTGGAGTTTCACTGGCAAGCATTCCGAAAGCTTCGCTTACTGAGGAAGATTTTTCAAAAGTGCAAAGCGCAGTTTTTATGGATAAATTTGTTTATGCTCCGGTTAAATCCGGAAAAGTCGTTGGCAGGGTGAAATATTCTATTGACGGTAAAGAGATTCTTTCGGTGCCTGTAATTGTTTCAGAAAATGCCGATGCTGAAGTAACTCAAAAAGAAAAAAGCTTTTGGGATAATTTGTTTGAAAGATTTAATATTTTTAAAAATGAAAAGTGAGAGATTTTGATGGAAAAGATAAGAATACAAAAAATTATTGCCGACAGCGGATTTTGCTCGCGCAGAAAAGCCGAGGAACTTATAGAGGCCGGCAGGGTAAAAATAAACGGGCATCCGGCAAAGCTTGGCGATAAGGCTTTTGCAAAGGATATTGTGACAATTGATGATGAAAGATTGGCTGTAAAGAAAAAGAAAAAATATATTTATTTAATGCTGAATAAGCCAAGGGGATATGTTACGACAGTATCAGATGAACTTGACAGAAAATGTGTAATGGATTTGCTTGATGGTGTGGAGGAAAGGGTTTATCCGGTGGGCAGGCTTGATAGAAATTCGGAAGGCTTGTTGCTTTTTACTAATGATGGAGAATTTGCAAATAATATCATGCACCCAAGCAGGCATATAAGCAAGACATATCGTGTAACCGTAAGGCCTGACATAACCGATGAACAGCTTGTAAAGCTTACCGAGGGAGTGGAGATAGACGGCAAAAAAACTCTTCCGGCAACCGTAAATGTTCTTGTAAAGGAACCGGGCAGGGTGGTTTTGCAAATGGTTATAAAAGAGGGCAGAAACAGGCAAATAAGAAAAATGTGCGAGGCTGTGGGGCTTGAAGTGGCAAGGCTCCGCAGAACTGCAATAGGTCCTATAAGGCTTGGAATGCTTAAACCGGGTACTTTCAGGGAGCTTACTCCCGAGGAAATAAGGGCAATCAAAAATGCAATAGGCAAGGAAATAAAGAGGGATAATAATGCTTGAAATCCACCAAAGAGAAAATATTGAAAATTATATTGATTATTTTAAAAAATACAATATCCCGGATGATGCAAATGTGGTGGAGGCCTTTGATAAGGGAAACGTTACAGGATTTGCAATATATAAAATAAAAGAGGATGCCGTCTTTATATATCATGTTGAGTATGGGGATGATTTGTACCTTTGTGACGGAATAGTCAGAACAGTGCTTTTTAAAGCTTCAATGCTTGGAATAAATAAGGCTAAATTTGAGGCAAAGGATTTGTCGGTATTTAAAAAACTTGGCTTCCTTGAAAAAGAAAGCGATTGGCTTATTTCAATAGAAAGTGTTATGGATGGCTGTAAAAAGTGTAAAAATTCTTGTTAAACTCTTGTCAATAGAAAAGAAAAGTTGTATAATAAACGAAGATATTGTTTAAATGTTGGCTAATATGTCCTAAAACGAACGGAGGAACTGAAATGATTTCTGAAAGCAAGAAGCTTGCTGAATTCCGAAACGCTGCTTTGACCGATTCTCCAGCAAGGAAGAGGTTGTCATATCTTTTTGACGACGGGGTGTTTACTGAAATTGATGCTTTTGCAAAGGCTGGCGACAATTTTACCGGTGTTATTGCTGCTTATGGTTTTGTTGAAGGCAATCCTGTTTACGCTTTTTCGCAAGATAAGAACGTGAAAAGCGGTGCAGTAGGGAAGGCGCATGCGACAAAAATTTGCAAGGTGCTTGAACTTGCCGCAAAGACCGGAGCACCTGTTGTTGGCATACACGATTCAAACGGAGCTTTTATCGACGGTGGAACCGATGCCCTTGCCGCTTATGGCGATATGCTTATGTGGACAAGCAATATTTCCGGTGTTGTTCCGCAGATTTCCGTTATTGCGGGAACTTGCGCGGGAACCGCGGCAGTTATTGCATGTTCATCTGATATTGTGATTATGACAAAGGACAGCGAGTTTTTCATGGCTCCTCCTTTTGATTCAAAAGAAACAAGCGGCGCCGGAACGGCTGCAAACGCCGCAAAGTCCGGAACGGCGAGCCTTATATGCGATGATGATAAGGCGGCTGTTGAACAGGCGAGAAAGCTTATTTCAATGCTTCCGGCAAATAATCTCTCTCCTGTGCCTATGTTTGAATTTTCCGAAAATGCTTTTTCGGGAATTTCTGATGCGGCATCGGCTGTTTCTTCAATAGCTGATGCGGGAAGCGTTGTTGAACTTTCAGCTGAATTTGGAAAAGCTTCTTATACTGCTCTTGCGACAGTTGGCGGAGCAACTGTTGGATTTGTCGCAACAAACAAAACATCGAACAAGCTTTCAGCAGATGATTGCTCAAAGATTGCGCGTTTTGTAAGAACTTGCGACGCTTTTGCTGTGCCCGTAATTACTATTGTTGATACGGAAGGTTTTGAGCCCTCGGCAGAAGCTGAACTTGCAGGCAGCATAAGGGATGCAGCAAAGCTTGCAAATTCTTATGCGGAAGCAACAACTGTAAAAATTGCAGTTGTATCAGGCAAAGCATATGGACCGGCCTTTACGGTGCTTGCAGGCAGAAATGCAAATGCTGATATGGTGTTTGCGTATCCGGAGGCTGTTATTACTCCGCTTGCTCCTGAAACAGCAGTTGAATTTTTGTGGCATGATAAACTCAAGGGCGCTGAAAATACTGCTGAAAAGAGGAAAGAGCTTGTTGTTGAATATTGCTCAACCGTTGCTTCAGCATTTGACGCTGCTGAAAAAGGCTGCGTAAACAGCATAATTGAGCCGTCCGAAACAAGGGCATCACTTATTTCTGCGCTTGAAGTGCTTGCCGGCAAGAGGGTAAGCAGACTTCCCAAGAAACATAATAATATGCCTTTCTAAGATTTTAATTTAAATTTAAAGGAAAACGGAACAAATTTTAAAGAATGGTGGTAAATGAAAATGAAAAGATTTAATATATCTGTAAATGGAAAATCATATGATGTTGCTGTTGAAGAAATTACAGGTTCTGCTCCGGCTCCGGTACAGACTGCCGCACCAGCTCCTGCACCTGCAGCTCCGGCTCCGGCAGCTGCTCCCGCACAGGCCGCTCCTGCTGCCGCTGTTGAGGGAGGAACTCCCGTTAAGGCTCCTATGCCTGGAACAATAAACGATATAAAGGTTTCTGTTGGAGATACTGTAAGTGAAGCTCAGGTTCTTCTTGTACTTGAAGCAATGAAGATGGAAAATGATATTGTTGCGCCTAAGGCCGGAAAGATTGCCGCTATAAATGTAAAAAAAGGCGACAGCGTAAATTCAAACGATTTGCTCTTAACTATTCTTTAATTTTACAATTTATGAAAGGCGGTCGGTTAAATGGCTAAAATAAATATTACGGAAACTGTCCTCAGAGACGCTCACCAGTCCCTGATTGCCACACGAATGAGCCTTGATGAAATGCTGCCGATTCTTCCTTTGATGGATAAGGTTGGATTTTATTCTGTTGAGGCTTGGGGCGGCGCAACGTTTGATGCATGTCTTAGATTTCTCAACGAAGACCCTTGGGAAAGGCTTAGGACTATAAAGAAAAATATGCCCAACACAAAGATTCAAATGCTTTTCAGAGGGCAGAATATGCTTGGCTATCGTCATTATGCCGATGACGTGCTTGAGTATTTCGTGCAAAAAACAGTTGCAAACGGAATTGATATAATAAGGATTTTTGATGCTTTAAATGATATAAGAAATTTGAAAACTGCAATTAAGGCTGCTAAAAAAGAAGGTGCTCATGCCCAGGTTGCAATTTCATATACTCTTGGGGATGTTTTCACTGATGAGTATTATATGAATTATGCAAAGCAAATAGAGGAAGAGGGCGCAGATTCGATATGCATTAAGGACATGGCTGCTCTTCTTACTCCGTATGCTACTGAAAAGCTTGTAAGGAATTTAAAATCGGTTGTTAAGATTCCTATTCAGCTTCATACACACTATACTTCCGGATTGGCTTCAATGTGCCTTATGAAAGGCGTTGAGGCAGGCGTTGACGGCGTTGATACAGCAATGTCGCCGCTTGCTTTGGGAACTTCACATGCTCCGACAGAGTCAATTGTTGCAGCTTTGCAGGGAACCGAATACGATACCGGACTTGATTTGGTTCTTCTCAATGAGATTAGGGATTATTTCATGAAGCTTAGGAAAAAATATATTGATTCCGGTCTTCTTGACCCATCAATGCTTGCGGTTGATACCAATGCTTTGATATATCAGGTTCCCGGAGGAATGCTTTCAAACCTACTTTCGCAGTTAAAACAAGCCGGTCAAGCCGACAAGCTTGTTGAGGTGCTCCAAGAAGTTCCGAGAGTGCGCAAGGATTCCGGATATCCTCCGCTTGTTACGCCCACATCACAGATTGTTGGAACGCAGGCTGTGTTTAATGTAATAATGGGTGAAAGGTATAAGACCGTAACAAAGGAATTTAAGGGACTTGTAAGAGGAGAATACGGAAGAACTCCTGTGCCGATTGACCCTGAATTCAGGAAAAAGATTATTGGAAATGAAGAGCCTATTGATTGCAGACCGGCGGATTTGCTCAAGCCCGAGCTTGAAAAGCTTAGAGCCGAATGCGCTGAATGGATTGAACAGGAAGAAGATGTTCTCAGCTATGCACAGTTCCCGCAGGTTGCTCCAAAATTCTTTGAAGCAAGGAGAAACAAGAAATACGGAATTGACGGAAAGCATTCCGATGCAGCAAATAAGGTTCATCCGGTATAAATTAAGACTGTTTAAAAAAGGCAGCAGTATTTTGCGGTACTGCTGCTTTTGTTAATTTTGCCATTCGGGTTGATTTATAAAAAATAAAATGGTATAATATTTATTAAGTATTGAGTAAAATGAGGTTTGTATTGTGATTAGAAGCATGACTGGTTACGGACGGGCGCAAGGTACTGCAAACGGGAAAGATATCCTTGTTGAAATACGTTCCGTAAACAACAGATATTACGATTTTACGGCAAGAATTCCAAGGATGTACGGCTATCTTGAAGAAAAATTAAAATCTTTTCTTCAAGGCGGCATTTCAAGAGGAAAAGTTGAGGTTTCAGTTTTAATAAGCAATAATGAGGTTAAAGATGAACAGATTGAAATAAATCGTTTTATAGCAAAAGGCTATATTGATGCTTTGCGTGGAGCAAATGAGGAATTAAATCTTGCTGATGATTTATCATTGTCGCATTTAATAAAACTTCCCGATGTGTTTAATGTTAAAAAAATTATTGAAGATGAAGAGCTTGTTTGGTCGTCAGTAAAAATATTTGCCGAGGAAGCGCTTGATAAATTTATTAAAATGCGAGAAACCGAAGGCGAAAAAATGAAAGCGGATATTCTGGAACGCATTGATTTGGTTTGGCGCATGGTTGAATCGGTTGAGAGGCGTTCCCCTGAAACTGTACAAAATTACCGCAATAAGCTTTTTGCCAGACTTAAAGAGGTTTTGTCTGACAATAATATTGACGAGCAGAGGATTTTGTTTGAGGCTGCGGTTTTTGCTGAAAAAATAGCGGTTGATGAGGAGACAGTAAGGCTTAAAAGCCATATGCAGCAATTTAAGGCTCTTATGGAATCAAAAGAACCTGTCGGAAGAAAACTTGATTTTCTTGTTCAGGAAATGAACAGAGAGGCAAACACCATTGGTTCAAAATCCCAAGATATAGAAATAACTAAATTAGTTGTCGATATTAAATCCGAAATTGAAAAAATAAGGGAGCAAATTCAAAATATTGAATAATTGGAGGTTCCAATGAAGCTTATAAATATCGGATTTGGGAATATGATTTCCGCCGCAAGGCTTATTGCCATAGTAAGTCCCGAATCGGCCCCTATAAAAAGAATTGTTCAGGATGCAAAGGATAGGGGTTCTTTGATTGATGCAACTTACGGAAGAAGGACAAGGGCAGTTATAATTATGGACAGCGACCATGTAATTCTTTCCGCAGTTCAGCCGGAAACCGTTGCCGGACGTTTTGATGAGGAGGAAAATATTGATGAATAAGGGGTTGCTTATAGTAGTTTCCGGGCCTTCCGGCTGTGGGAAAGGCACTATTCTTTCGCAGATTTTAAAAAATGAAAATATTTATTATTCCGTTTCCGCGACTACACGTGCGCCAAGGGAGGGTGAAGTCAACGGGATAAATTATCATTTTATGGACAAACAGGAATTTATGGAGCTTATTGAAACAGGGGGCATGCTTGAATATGCCTTTTATTGCGATAATTATTATGGCACTCCAAGAAAACAAGTTGAAGAAATGCTTGAAAGCGGAAAGGATGTGATTCTTGAAATTGAAGTAAAGGGAGCTATGAAAATAAAGGAAACTTGTCCTGAAGCGGTGTTTATTTTCATACTTCCGCCATCTCTTAACGAACTTAGGAGAAGGCTTGAAAAAAGACGGACTGAGAGCGAAGAAAAAATAGAAAAACGTTTGGCCGAAGCTGTGAACGAAATAAAAGCTGCAAAATATTATGACTACATAATGGTTAATGAAGATTTGACAAAAGCTATTGATGAGCTTAATGCAATAATTGTTGCTGAAAAGCTTACTCAAAAACGTTCATTAAATAAAATAGATGAGGTGTTGAATAATGCATAGACCTGCTATATCTCAGCTTATAACAAAAAACGAAAGCTATTATTCACTTGTTATTGCCGTTGCGAAAAGAGCACGTCAGATTGCTGACGAATTATCTGCAAATAATCAAATACTTGAGGAAAAGCCTGTTAAAATTGCGGTTGAAGAATTTGCAAGCGGAAAATGCAGACTGATTGAAGACCCGGCGCTTAAACCAACAAAGTCTGAACAGTAATTTATCCGAGAGGAGATAGGCTTGTCCTTATGGCAAAAACTGTTGACGTGGCTGTAAGCAATACTTCATATGGATATGATGTGCCATACAGCTATCGTGTTCCAGCCGAACTTGCTGAATATGTTTCAAAAGGCATGAGAGTTCTTGTTCCTTTTGGAAAAGGCAACAGAAAAAGGGTTGCTTTGGTTTTAAATGTGTCGGAAAGCAATGACCTTAATATTGCAAGGGACTTAAAGCCTATTCTTTCATTGATTGACGAAGAGCCTTTGGTTAACGATGAAATGCTGGAAATGGTTTCTTGGCTTAAAGAAACCACAATGTGCACTTATTTTGAAGCGCTTAAAACCATAATTCCCAGCGGACTTAATGTCAATTTTGCACCAAAGTATGAACTTACCGGCCGTGCTCCAAAAGAAGATTTGACAAAAGAAGAGGAAGCGCTGTATGCATTTCTTTTAAAGGCAAAAAATAAAAAAGAATTTGATGCCATGCTGGAAACATCAGGCAACAAAAGCAAATATGTTGCTGTTGAAGGACTTTTGCAAAAAGGCATTATAAGGCAAACGAGCAGCGTAAAGCGGAAAATAAAAGACGAAACAGTAAAAATGGTTCGCCTTTCGGAAAAATATTTGGATGAACCAAATATGTACAAGCTTTCATTGAAACAAAAGCAGGCGGTGGATTTGCTTATGCAGAATTCTTCCGCATCTGTAAAAGAAATGTGCTATCTTTGCAATATGACGGCGGCGGTGGTTGAAAGCCTTTGCAGAAAAGGGGTTTTTGAATCTTATGAATACGAGGTCGTTTTGCCGTCAAATGCGCAAATAAAAGAAAACGTTTCGGACATAGTGCTTTCTGATGAGCAAAATAAGGTTTTTGATGGGATTGCAAAGAGAATTGAGGAAAATAACCCTAAAGGCATTCTCCTTCATGGAGTTACAGGAAGCGGAAAAACTTCCGTTTTTATAAAGCTCATTGATTTTACTTTGAAGCTTAAAAAGCAGGCAATAATGCTTATTCCGGAAATTTCTCTTACTCCTCAAATGGTTGAGAAATTTCAAAATCTTTTTGGGGAAACGGTGGCAGTAATCCATAGCAATTTGTCATTGTCGCAAAGACTTAACGAATACAAAAGAATCCAAAGAGGCGATGCGCAAATTGTTGTCGGCACAAGAAGCGCAGTTTTTGCCCCGCTGAAAAATATAGGTCTTATAATAATGGATGAAGAAGGCGAAATGACTTATAAATCAGATGCTTCGCCAAGATATCATGCAAGGGATGTAGCTAAAAAGCGTTGCGCTTTTCATAATGCGGTGCTGCTTATGGCATCCGCAACGCCCTCTATTGAGAGCTATTTTTTTGCCAAAAACGGAAGGTATGAGCTTTTTGAGCTTTCGCAAAGATATTCTCAATCTGCTCTTCCCGAAGTAAGCATAATTGATATGTCTGAGGAACTTTTAAAAGGGAATTCAGGATTTTTCAGCGATGTTTTGGCGGAGGAGATAAATTATAATTTAAGTCATAGGGAGCAAAGCATATTGCTTTTGAACAGGAGGGGCTATAATACATATGTGAGCTGCCTTCAATGCAAAGAGCCGATACTTTGTCCAAACTGCAACATCCCGCTTACTTATCATAAAATAAATGGGAGACTTATCTGCCATTATTGCGGTCATAGCGAATCTTTTGAGGGAGCATGCAAGAAATGCGGTTCCGAGCATTTAAAAATGACTGGTTTTGGAACTCAAAAAATTGAGGACGAAATTCAAAAGCTTTTTCCGGCAGCAAGGGTTTTAAGAATGGATACGGATACCACTTATTCAAGGTATGCGTATGAAAAAAACTTTAAAGCTTTTGCCGATGGTGAATATGATATTATGATAGGAACGCAAATGATTGCAAAGGGGCTGGATTTTCCAAACGTAACTTTGGTGGGTGTTCTTTCGGTTGATAAGGCGCTGTTTGCGGGAGATTTCAGGAGCTATGAAAGAACCTTTTCACTTATCACGCAAGTGGTGGGGAGGAGCGGCAGAGGGGATAAAAAAGGCAGGGCATTTCTGCAAACCTTTGTCCCAGGGCATTATGTTTTAAATCTTGCTGCAAATCAAGATTATGCCGGATTTTATAACGAAGAAATTTTAATAAGAAAAGCACTTATATATCCGCCGTTTTGCGATATTTTTATAGTTGGATTTTCCTCATTGGTGGATAGTGAAGCCGACAAGGCCTCAAAGGTTTTTTTAGAACTTATCAAGAAAAAGGCAATCAGCGAAAAAGTATCATTTCCGTTAAAAGTTCTTGGTCCATCAAAATGCATTTATGAAAAAATTAATGGAAAATACAGATATAAAATGATAATCAAATGCAAAAATACGATTGAATTCAGAAAATTCATAAGTGAAATTCTAATGTTCACTTACAAAATGAAAGAATTTTCCAATGTAAATGTTTATATTGATATAAATGGAGATATTTTATAATTGAGGTGTAAAAATGGCTTTAAGAAAAATTGTTTTAAAAGAAGACGAAACACTTAGAAAAAAAAGCAAACCGGTTGAAAAATTTGACGAAAAACTTTGGACTTTGCTTGATGACATGGCAGAAACCTTGAAAAAAGCTTCCGGAGCCGGCCTTGCCGCTCCTCAAGTTGGCGTTTTAAGAAGAGCTGCCATAATAAGCTTAATTGGCGAAGATGGGGAAGAAGATAAAATCATTGAACTTATCAATCCGGAAATTATAAAAAGCAGCGGAACACAAAGGGATATAGAAGGCTGTCTTTCATGTCCGGGCCTTTGGGGATATGTTACGAGGCCTTTAAAATGCAAGATAAGAGCGCAAAACAGGCATGGCGAAATTTTTGAGATAGAGTTAAAGGGACATGATTGCCGATGCGCTTTTCATGAAATAGATCATTTGAATGGAAAACTTTTCATAGATATTGCCGACGAAATGGTTGATATAGAGGAAGAAAAATAATAAAAAACGGAGGAACGCAATGAGAATAGTTTTTATGGGAACTCCTGATTTTGCTGTTCCATGTTTAAAAGCCTTAATTGAAAGCGGCGAGGATGTCTGTGCTGTTTTCACACAGCCGGACAAGCCAAAGGGAAGGGGATATAAATTAGCTCCGCCTCCTGTAAAGGAACTTGCCTTGACGCATAAAATTCCGGTATTTCAACCCGAAAGTCTTAAAAAAGGCGAAGATGCGAAAGCAGCTGTTGAAAAGCTTAGAGAGATTTCTCCGGATTTAATTGTTGTTGTGGCATACGGGAAGATATTGCCAAAGGAAGTCCTTGAAATACCTAAACTTTATTGCATCAATGTGCATGCTTCGCTTTTGCCTAAATATAGAGGTGCAGGCCCTATACAATGGAGCGTTTTAAATGGTGAAAATGAAACCGGCGTTACTACAATGATAATGGCGGAAGGTCTTGATACCGGTGATATGTTGCTTAAAAAATCTACTCCAATAGGGGAAGATGAAACGGCTTCGGAGCTTCATGACAGGCTTTCGGTTTTGGGTGCGGAGCTTTTATTGGAAACAATCGAACGTGTAAAGCTTGAAAACATTACACCTGAAAAACAAGACGACAAGCTTTCATCTTATGCTCCTATGCTTACAAAAGAGCTTTGCGGAATTGATTTTTCTAAACCGGCAAGGGAAGTTCATAATCAAATAAGGGGACTTTCCGATTGGCCTTGCGCAACGGCGGAAGTAAATGGTAAAAAACTTAAATTTTATAAATCCAAATTTATTGCGGATGCCGGAAAAGGCTTTAAACCGGGTGAAATAATTGACAATAATGAAAAGCTTATTATTGCCTGCGGAGATGGCAATGCAGTTGAAATACTTCAGCTTCAGGCCGAATGCGGCAAAAGAATGAATACGGCAGATTATTTAAGAGGAAATAAAATAGAAAAAGGAACTGTTTTTGGCAAGGGATGATTTTAAAATGGATAATGCAAGACTTTTTGTTCTGAAACTTTTGATAAAGATGGAGAATAACGGATATTCAAATATAATTTTAGATAAAGCTTTGCTGGAAAGCGATATGACTTTACAGGACAAAAAGTTTGCAAGCAGCCTTTTTTATGGTGTAATCGAAAGAAAAATCACCCTTGATTTTATAATAAAAAAATATTTGTCAATGCCTTTTGAAAAAATTGACAAGGATGTTCTTCAAATTTTAAGAATGGGATTTTATCAGCTTGTTTATATGAACTCTGTTCCGGAAAGCGCTGCGGTCAACGAAAGTGTAAATCTTGCAAAAAGCATAAGAAAAAAGAGCGCCGCCGGGCTTGTTAATGCTGTCTTAAGAAATTTTATAAGGGATAATAATAAAATAAATTTCCCTGAAAATAAATTGGAATATTTGTCAATTAAGTATTCTTGCCCATTGTGGCTTGTTCAAAAATGGATTTCGGAATATGGCAAGGAAAATATAGAATCGCTCCTTCAAAGCACGGTCGCCATTCCCGAAACAGCTTTAAGGGTGAATGTTTTAAAAACGTCAACAGATGAACTTTTAGAAAAACTTTCCCTTGAAAATATATCCGCAAAAAAACATGAAAGCATACCGAATTGCCTTTTGGTGAAAAGCGGTGATTTGGAAAGCTCAAAAAGTTTTAAGGATGGCCTTTTTCATGTTCAGGACATTTCTTCGCAGCTTTGCTGCATGGCGCTTGACCCTAAAGATGGTGAAGTTGTTTTGGATATGTGCGCAGCTCCCGGCGGAAAAAGTTTTACTCTTGCTCAGCTTATGAATTCAAACGGAATCATTTATGCATTTGATTTGCATGAAAAGCGTGTGAATTTAATAAGGAAAGGCGCAGAAAGGCTTGGAATTGATTGCATTAAAGCCGGAACAGGGGATGCGAGGGAATTTAATCCAAACATTCCGCTGGCGGATAAAATTTTATGCGATGTGCCTTGCGCTGGACTTGGAGTAATTTCCAAAAAGCCGGAAATAAAATATAAAAATCCTGATGAACTTGGCAATCTTCCCGAAATACAGTACAATATACTTAAAAATGCTTCAAGGTATTTAAAGCCGGGCGGGGAAATAGTTTATTCGACTTGTTCGCTTTCACGCGAAGAAAACGATGAGGTTGCGGATAGATTTTTAAGGGAAAACTCTGATTTTTCAGGAAAAAGCTTTCTTGAAGGATATGGCGGGCCTTTTGGAAATTATAAAGCTACTATTTTGCCGGCAGATTTTAATAGCGACGGATTTTTTATTGCAAAGTTTGTTAAAAAAAATAATGTTTGAGGTGCTATTTTGGAAAAAACGGATATACTTTCGCTTAGAATAAATGAACTTGAAGAGGCAATTGTTTCGCTTGGCGAGAAAAAATTCCGTGCCATTCAAATTTACGAATGGCTTCATAAGAAAAGAGTGGTTTCATTTGAACAGATGACTAATCTCTCACTGGAATTTCGTATAAAATTATCTCAACATTTTTATATAGAACAACTAAATATTGTTAAAAAACTTGAATCTTCAATTGATAATACTATAAAATATTTGTATAGGCTTTCGGATGGGAACCATATTGAATGTGTGGTCATGGAGTATATTCATGGAACAAGCCTTTGCATTTCAACGCAGGCAGGCTGCAAAATGGGCTGCAACTTTTGCGCTTCTACAATTGCGGGATTTAAAAGAAATCTCATGCCGTCCGAAATGCTTTTGCAGCTTTATGAAACGGAAAGGGACAGCGGAAGAAAAATTTCCAGCATTGTTTTAATGGGCATAGGAGAACCTTTGGACAATTATGAAAATGTGCTTTCGTTTTTGGATATACTTTCCTCTGAAAAAGGGACAAATATGAGTTTAAGACATGTTTCCCTTTCAACTTGCGGACTTGTGGACAAAATTTATGAGCTTGCCAAAAAAAAGTACGGCCTTACCCTTTCAGTTTCTTTGCACGCTTCAAATGACGAAGACAGGAGCAAAATCATGCCAATAAACAAAGTTTATGGAATTGGGGAATTATTAAAAGCATGCAGGTACTATATAAATGAAACCGGCCGAAGGATTTCTTTCGAGTATGCTTTGATGGAGGGAATAAATGATTCCAAGAAGAATGCTGATGAGCTTATTTCTCTTTTAAAGGGAATAAATTGTCATGTAAATATAATTCCTGTGAATAAAATTAAAGAAAGAGATTATAGGGCTGACAGAAAATCTGTTGCAAATTTTGCGTCAATACTTGAAAAAGGCGGGCTTAATGTTACTGTAAGAAGAACTTTGGGCGCAGATATAAATGCCGCATGCGGTCAACTTAGGCGCGAGCATGAGGCGGAGGCGTAATTTGCTTTCAAATAAGCGCGAAAGGGTGGGAATGTTTGAATATTGTTGCAAAAACGGACATCGGATTTGTGAGGAATGAAAATCAAGACAGAGTAAGAGCTGAAAAAATTGGTAACGATGTCGTGCTTGCAGTTCTTTGTGATGGAATGGGCGGGCATAATGCCGGAAGCGATGCAAGCGAACTTGCCGTAAATACGATTTTTGAACGTATTTCTTTAGGATTTAAAGCTGATTATGACTGCAATAAAATAAGAAATCTTCTTGTTTCAGCTGTTTGTGCGGCAAATGCGGTTGTGTTCGATGCTTCACAAAAAGATGAATCCAAAAGCGGAATGGGGACAACCTGCGTTTTGGTTTTGGTAAAAGAGGGAAAAGCTTATTTTGTCAATGTTGGTGATAGCAGAGCTTATATTATAGATGGCGCAAATATTTCTCAAGTTACTGCCGACCATTCTATGACAAGCGTATATCTTGATGAAAAACTTAAATTTGTTGAAAGGAAATTTATAACAAAGGCAGTCGGGATTGAGCCTAAGATTGAACCTGATTACTTTGAATTTGAAATAAAGCAAGGAGCAAAAATACTTTTATGTTCCGATGGATTGTCAAATTATTGCGGCGAAAATGAGATGCTTGAAATTATTTCTTCACAAGGCATGGATGACGCTGTTTCTTCGCTTATTGACTTTGCTTTGAAAAAAGGCGGAAACGATAATATAACCGTTGTGCTTATAGGCGATTAAATTATTTACAGGAGTGAAATTATTGATGGATAAAAATATAGGCAAAAAGCTTGACGGCCGCTATGAAATAACCGAGCTTATCGGTATAGGCGGAATGGCAGACGTTTATAAGGCTGTCGATATTATCGAGGGGAAAACAGTTGCCGTAAAGATACTTAAAAATGAATTTGCAAACGACGAGGATTTTTTAAGGCGTTTTAGAAATGAATCAAAAGCAATAGCAGTGCTTTCGCACCCGAATATAGTTAAGATATATGATGTTGGTTTTACCGAGAAAATACAGTTTATTGTTATGGAATACATTGACGGAATTACTCTTAAGGAATTCATGGAGCAGCAAAGGGTTTTAAAATGGAAAGATGCTGTTCATTTTATAATACAGATACTTCGTGCATTGCAGCATGCCCATGACAGAGGAATAGTTCATAGGGATATAAAACCTCAAAATATAATGCTTTTTCCGGATGGAACAATAAAGGTCATGGATTTTGGAATTGCCCGATTTGCAAGGGAAGAAGGAAAGACTCTTTCTGATAAAGCAATAGGCTCTGTTCATTATATAAGCCCGGAACAGGCAAGAGGGGATTTTACCGACGAAAAAAGCGATATTTATTCAGTTGGGATAATGCTTTATGAAATGCTGACCGGACAAAAGCCTTTCGATGCGGATAACCCGGTTTCAGTTGCGGTTATGCATATGCAGACAAGGCCGAAAAACCCAAGGGAAATAAACGATACGATTCCCGAGGGGCTTGAGGAAATAGTTTTAAAGGCAATTCAAAAAGATGCTTCCATGAGATACCAGTCAGCAGCGGAAATGATTAAGGATATAGAGCAATTCAAAAAAAATCCAAGCATAGTTTTTGAATATAAATATTTGGATTCTCCGGACAGCACAACAAAATATTTTGAGCCGGTTTCGGTTAAAAATAGCGGGAGGAATTATATGAAACAGGAAATCAAACCCCGAAAATATGAATATGAAATTGAAGAGGAGTATGAAGAAGAGGAAGAAGAGCACGGAAGAATGCTTGTGCCGATTTTAATGGGTGTTGCTGCAGCTGTTGTAATTGTGGCCATATTTTTCATAACGGTTGTATTTATGACAAACCTTAACAGCGGCAGCAACGGCGTAATGAATATGCCAAAGCTTGTCGGAATGGATTATAATGAAGCAAAGGCAAAATATCTGCAGGATTTTGAACTTAAAATAATATCCCAAGAATATTCGGATTATGACCAAGGTGTTATATTTGAACAGTCAATCCCGGAGGGCAGGGAAATAAAAAAAGGCAACGAAGTTTCAGTTAAAGTCAGCAAGGGCAAACGAATGATTTCAATACCATCCGTTGCAAATCTTGAAGCAACTGCGGCAGAAAACCTCCTTAAAAGCGAAGGGCTTGAAGTCGAGGTTATAAAAAAGGTCAGCGATGTTGTGGCCGGTTATGCGATAGAAACTTCACCTGCAAAGGGAGAGTCGGTTGAAAAGGGTACAAAAGTAATACTTTATGTAAGCCTTGGCCCTGAAAAGCAGTATGTAATTGTTCCAAATGTGGTTGGAAAGACGCAGGAAGAAGCATACAGCCTGCTTACTGAGAAAAAACTTGTAGTTCAATATGAGCAAAAAGATTCTTTTGAGCCAAAGGGCACAGTAATTGCTCAAAGCATAGAGGAAAAGCAGTCAGTAGAAGAGGGGACAACAATAACCCTTACCATAAGCACCGGTTCTGTGGGAAGAGTTTGGAAGATTGATATTCTTTCAGGCGGAAAAGGCTCCTATACCTTTACTCCGTATATTAACGGACAGGTGGCAGGGGATTCGGTAACTTATGATAACATTGAATATGCGCCATCCCAGGCGGATATAGTTGTTGTTTCAAGCGGAACACAGACAATCGTTGTGCAAATTAAGGATAATACAACCGGCAAGACGGCAAAATATGCTGAAATGACGGTAGATTTTGAAACAGGAAAATATATTTCAAGGCCGGCATATAATTATGACGCTTTTGATGAGGTTTCCGGCGATAGCAATGAGTAATGATTATAAAGGATTGATTTATGGATTTTGTTAATGCTGATAATGAAAAAGGTATAATAACAAAAGCTGTCGGGGGTCTTTACTTTGTAGAGACTTCCGGGGGCATTTTTGAATGCAAGGCGCGCGGAATTTTTAGAAAAGACGAGTTATCTCCCTGCGCCGGCGATAATGTTCTTATCAATCCGGAAAACAAAGTCATAACAAAAATCCTTGAAAGGAAGAATAGCATAATCCGTCCGCCGATTGCAAACCTTGACCAGCTTGTTTTTGTAATTTCAACCTGCGAGCCGGAGCCGAATTTTACTGTTGTAGACAAATTTGTTGCGGTTGCCGAATTTAAAAAAATTGAGCCGGTTGTAGTTATTACAAAAGTGGATTTGGAACGCGGCGATGAAATAAAACAAATATATGAAAGCGTGGGAATAAAGGTTTTGGTCATAGATTACTCCATACCGGATTGCTGCGCCGAGCTTTATTCTCTGCTTGAAGGCAAAATAAGTGCTTTCACGGGTAATTCCGGAGTTGGAAAATCTACTTTGCTTAATCATATTGACCCATCTTTTAAAATTGAAACTAATGAAATAAGCAAAAAGCTTGGAAGAGGGAAGCATACCACACGGCAGGTTGAGCTTTACAAGCTTAAAAACGGAGGTTATGTTGCGGATACTCCCGGATTTTCTTCTTTTGATATAAATAAATATGATATAATATTAAAAGAACAGCTTGCAGGCTGTTTTAGGGAATTTGCACCTTTTGCAGGAAAATGCAGATTTTTGGACTGCTCTCATACAAAGGAAAAAGGCTGTGCCATAATTGAGGCGGCTCAAAATGGAATTATAGCCAAATCAAGATATAAAAGCTATGTTTTAATGTATGAAGAAGCAAAACAAATAAAGGAATGGGAAGTTAAGAGTAAAAAGCAATGAAACGCTGCTTGATTTTTGCCGGAGCGGATATTCCGGATTATTCTTTTTTAAAAATCGATAAGAATGATTATGTTATATGTGCTGACGGCGGATATTTCCATGCTCAAAAACTTGGACTTTTGCCGGATGTCATTCTTGGGGATTTTGATACTTTCATCGGGGAAGCTCCTGAAAATTGCGAAGTAATAAGATACCCAAAAGAAAAAGACGATACTGATACAATGCTTGCGGTAAAGCTCGCGCTTGAAAGAGGTTTTTTGGATATTAAAATTTTCGGCGCTCTTGGCGGAAGGTTTGACCATACTTTTGCAAATATTCAGACAATTTTTTATGCCAAAAGGATGGGGGCAGATGCATCACTTCATAGCCATAAAGAGTCAATTTATATACTGGAAAATGAATCACGCCTTTTTGAAAAGCACAATGGGAATTTCCTTTCGCTTTTTTCTTATTCGGAAAAAAGTTTTGGGGTTTCGGTTTCCGGGGTAAAATATCCGTTATATGAGGCAACTCTTGAAAATTCCTTTCCGCTTGGAATAAGCAATGAAATTATTGAAAATTTTGCTGATGTTGAAGTAAAAAACGGTGTTTTGCTTGTAATTTATTCAAAAGATTAAGAACCATTTTCTCCTTTTGGAATATTATATACTGTACGCAAAATAATATTGGAGGTAATGGTTATGAAAATTGTCGTTATAAAGAGTCCAAAATTTTTATCGGGATTTTTAAGGCTTATATTTAAGATTAAAAAGGAAAAGGTTGAAAATTAAAAATACATAAGGTGGTCATTTGAAAAAATGGCCGCCTTTTTTGTGCCGGAAGTAATAAAACCTTGTTAACGCAAATAAAATTAAAACGAGGGGTGATGGCAATGGAATCAGAAAATGAAATTTTTGAAAAAGAAGGAATAACCGAGGAAGAGGCCGCAATAGAACTGATAAAGGAAAAAAGGGTTGGCTTCAATGTAAAGACAAGCGATATAATAACAATGCAATGCATAATTTGTCTTATAGTTTCAATTTTATTTGTAATTTCAAAAATATTGTTTCCTGAGGTTTTAAATGAAATAAGCAAAGCGTATAAAAATCAAATCACGGTTCAAAATGATATGAACGGCACGCTGATGACAATTGCACAAAAAATATCCGATTTTTTAAATTCAACGCCAAATGATAGAATTTAAGGCATTTGGAATAAAAATTTCTTTTGATTTCAGTTTTTTTGCAACACTTGCTTTGCTTATGCTTTTAAAGGATACAAAATATATCATTTTAGGATTTTATGCTTGCATGCTTCACGAAATAGGACATTTAATTTTGATGAATCTTGCAGGCGGAAAGTTGGAAAAAATATCTTTTTATGGCGCCGGGATAAAAATTGTTCCAGCGCATAAAATCATGCCTTTTTTTAAAGATATTTTAATTTTACTTGGTGGGCCTTTAGCTAATTTTATTGCGTTTTCTGTTGCCTTTTTACTTTCTTTTAAAAATAATGACATTTTAATTTTTGCTTTTATGAATTTAACGGTTGGGATTTTTAATCTTTTGCCTTTTAAAGCTTTTGACGGCGGCAGGATTTTAGATTTAATTTTCGGGAATTTTTTATCTATTCAAAATGCAAGCAAGGCTGCAATGATTTTAAAAATTTTATGTGTATTTTTAATTGGAATATTTTTTTGTTTTTTTATAATCAATAAGTCTGGGAATATAACATTGTATTTAACGGTTTTATATTTTTTAGTATGTGAAATTTTTGCGTAAAAGGTTGCCTAATCTTTTAAATTGTTGTATCATTGTAAAAGCACAGAAGTTAAAATGCGGAGGGAAAAATGCTTAGAGAAAAAATAGAAAGACATATTTTAAAAGTACAAAAGCCATCAAGGTATATAGGCGGTGAGATAGGGAGCATTGTAAAGGACAAAAGTAAGATTGATGTAAGGTTCGCCTTTTGTTTTCCGGATGTGTATGATATAGGAATGTCCCATCTTGGAATGAAAATTCTTTATTCTTTGACAAACAGCCGTGAAAACTTTTGGTGTGAACGTGTTTTTTCTCCTTGGATAGATTATGAAAAAATAATGCGTGAAAATGATATTCCGCTTTATGGTCTGGAAAGCCTTGAACCTATAAAGGATTTTGACTTTATAGGCTTTACATTGCAGTATGAGCTTTCTTATACTAATGTCCTTAATATGCTTGATTTGGCGGGAGTGCCGGTTTATTCAAAAGACAGGAAAAATTTAAGCCCTATTGTGGTTGCCGGAGGCCCTTGCACCTGCAATCCGGAACCTCTCACCGATTTTGTTGATATTTTTATTCTTGGCGAGGGAGAAGAGGTAAACCTTGAGCTTTTGGATTTATATGCAAAAATGAAAAAAGATGGCGCTTCCAAGGAAGAATTTTTAAAAGAAGCCGTAAAAATTGAGGGGATTTATATCCCTGCTTTTTATGATGTCAGCTATAATCACGATGGAACGATAAAATCTGTTGTCCCTAAAAATGGCGCTCCGGAAAAGGTCAAAAAGAGAATAATAAAGGATTTTGACAATGTTTTTTATCCTGAAACATTTGTGGTTCCATTTACTGAAACTGTGCATGACAGGGCGGTTGTAGAAGTTTTAAGGGGATGCATAAGAGGATGCAGATTTTGTCAAGCAGGCTTTATTTACAGGCCTTTTAGAGAAAAATCAATAGGCACGATTGTAAATGAAACAAAATCCCTTTGCGAATCCACGGGCTATGAGGAAGTTTCGCTTTCGTCATTAAGCACAAGCGATTATTCACAAATAAACCTTATGCTTAACGAACTGGTTGATTATACAGAAAAAGAAAAGATAAATCTCTCGTTGCCTTCAACAAGGATTGATAATTTTTCAAAGGAACTTCTTGAAAAAATAAAATCTGTAAGAAAGAGCGGGCTTACTTTTGCACCGGAAGCAGGCACGCAAAGGCTAAGGGATGTTATAAATAAAAATATAACGGAAGAAGAAATACTCTCAGCGTGCAAAACAGCATTTGAGGGAGGGTATTCAAGCGTAAAGCTTTATTTTATGCTTGGACTTCCAACTGAAACCGATGAAGATGTGGAAGGAATAGCCGTTCTCGCCGAAAAAATAGAGAAGCTTTTTTATTCTCTTCCGCACCGTCCTAAGGGCAGACTTTCAATTTCAATAAGCGCGGCGACGTTTGTTCCAAAGCCGTTTACACCTTTTCAGTTTGAACCTCAGGCATTGCCGGAGGAAATTAAAAGAAAACAAAGCCTTTTGATTTCTAAAACAAACCCCAAAACTGTTTCCCTTAGCTGGCACAAAACCGATATAAGCATTCTTGAAGCGGTTCTTGCAAGGGGCGACAGAAGACTTTGCGATGCTTTGTACCATGCTTGGAAAAGCGGATGTGTTTTTGACAGTTGGGATGAATGCTATGATTTTTTAAAATGGAAAAAGGTTTTTGAAGAGCTTGGCATAGACATTAGCTTTTATGCAAACAGAAAGCGGAGTTATGAGGAAATTCAGCCGTGGGACCATCTTGACTATTTTGTTTCAAAAGAATTTCTTATCAGGGAAAATAAAAAGGCTCATGAGGGAATTGCAACGCCAAACTGCAGGATTTCATGTTCGGGATGCGGAATAAATAAAGCGATTGGCGGTGCTTGCTTTGAATGATGTAAGGGCTGTATTTGAAAAACTTGGCAGAGCAAGGTTTATCTCCCACCTTGATTTGTTAAGATGCATGCAAAGGGCTTTTAAGAGGGCAGGATTGCCGCTTTGGTATTCGCAGGGATTTAATCCGCGCGCATATTTGATGTTTCCGCTGCCGCTTTCGCTTGGCATTGGCAGCATATGTGAAATTATGGATTTTACCCTTGTAGATGATATTAGCTGCGATGAAATAAAGGACAGGCTGAATAAAACATTGCCGGACGGCATTAAAATTTTAAGCGTGGATGCTCCTGTTAAAAAGCATACCGAAATTGCCGCAGCGGTTTATGAAATAAAATTTTTTGACAGGAACAGTAACATCATTCTTTTGTTTAATGAGTTTATGGAACAAGAAAAAATTGAAATCCAAAAGGTTAACAAGAAAAAAATTCCTGTTCAGATTGATATAAAGCCTCAAATAGAAGTTTTAGAAATGGTATCCAAAGATGGACAAGCCGTAATTAAATTAAAACTTCCCGCCGGAACACAGGAGAATTTAAATGTCAATTCCATGCTTGAAGCTTTTCAAAATTTTATAAAATCAGAAATTGATGATATTTTTATTTGCCGTACGGATATTCTTTGCCTTGATGGGAAAAAATTTTTCTAAAAATACTTGCTTTTTTTTCTGCGATATGTTATAGTATTAAAGCATTTAAAAACCCGCCTTTTTTAAAGGGCGAGATTTAATGCCGGCCGTTAAAGGCAAGACATTAAAAAGGATAGTCCTCTGTCTTATGCTTGGGCATAAGGGTAAGAATATCTGAAAATTAAGGAGGAAATCAAATGGACGCTTTAAAGCTTATAAGCGAAAGCAGCTTAAAAAGCGAAGTGCCTGAACTTGTCATCGGTGATACCGTAAAGGTTCACGTAAAAATTAAAGAAGGCGACAAGTACAGAATTCAGGTTTTTGAAGGCACTATTATCGCCAAGAAGCACGAAGGTGTTTCCGAAACCTTTACCGTAAGACGTGTTGCTCACGGCTGCGGAGTTGAAAGAGTTTTCCCTGTTCATTCACCTGTTATCGATAAGATTGAGGTAGTGAGAAAAGGTAAAACACGCCGTGCAAAGCTCTACTATTTGCGTGGCCGTCTTGGCAAATCCGCTAAGGTTAAAGAGCAAATCATTTAGTTTAAAAGGGACGTATAGTCCCTTTTTTGCTATTTTTATCCGGAGGTTAGTATGGACAGCGCGAAAAAAAACAATGCGGTTGAAGAAATACTTGATTGGATAGAATCAATACTTTTTTCAATTTTTACGGTTTCACTTATATTTACGTTTATATTAAGGCCTGCCCAGGTTAAGGGTGATTCAATGGTTCCCACGCTTCATGACCAGGATAAGCTTATAATGTCAAATTGGTTTTATAAACCAAAAGCAAGGGATATCGTGGTGATAAACTGCAGGAACTTAAATGAGGCAATTGTAAAACGGGTTATCGCTACCGGCGGGCAGAAGGTGGATATAGATTTTGACGAGGGCAAAGTGTATGTCGATGGCGTTGAACAATACGAACCTTATATAAACGATATTACAACAAGAAGCTATGAAAATGAAGGAATAGCGGCTTTTAAATATCCGGTTACTGTGCCGGATGGATATGTTTTCGTCCTTGGAGATAATAGAAACAATTCGGTGGACAGCCGCACTACTTATGTTGGATTTGTAAATGAAAATGATATAATAGGACATGTGGTGTTTAGGTTTTATCCGTTTAATTCTTTTGGAGGAGTAGAATAGGAGGTTTGCTTGATGACGGAGGTTTCTTCGGTTCAGTGGTTTCCGGGCCATATGGCAAAAACAAGAAGAATCATAAAGCAATGTTTGCCGCTTGTGGACGCTGTTGTTGAAATTACCGACGCAAGAATCCCCCAAAGCAGCAGAAATCCGGAGCTTGATAGACTTATTGGAAACAAGCCGAGAATTGTTGTTTTAAATAAATGTGACAATGCAGATGATTTTGTTACCGCAAAATGGATTGAATATTACAAATCCAAGGGAATTGCCGCTTTTGCAGCCGATTGCAAAACAGGAAAAGGACTTAAAAACTTTCTTCCGCTTGTAAAGGAAGTTTTAAGGGATTTGCTTGAAAGGCGAAAGGCAAAAAATATGTCGGGAATGGCTGTACGTCTTATGGTGGTTGGAATTCCAAATGTGGGGAAATCGTCTTTTATAAACCGAATGGCAAATGCAAAAAAGACCAAGGTAGAGGATAGGCCCGGAGTTACAAGGGATAAGCAGTGGGTTAAAATTGACAGCGAAGTTGAGTTGCTGGATATGCCCGGTGTGCTTTGGCCTAAATTTGAAGATAAAATTGTAGGTGAAAGGCTTGCCTTTACCGGAGCTGTAAAAGATGAAATTGTTGACCTTGAAGCACTTGCTTCAAGGCTTTTGGAGTTTATGAAAGAAAATTATAAAAACAATGTCATTGAAAGATACGGCATTGGGCTTGCAGATGAAGATGCGGGATTTGATATTTTGCAAAAAGTCGCCCGAAAAAGGGGAATGCTTTTGTCCGGAGGAGAAACAAATACGGAGCGTGCTTCCATTGCTGTTTTGGATGAATTCCGAGGCGGAAAGCTTGGGAAAATTACTCTTGAAAAACCGCCTGAAAGGAACTGAATTCGATGTTGCTGTTTGAGTTTGACAAAGATTATAGGGATAAATTCGGCTTGGTTTGCGGAGTCGATGAGGCCGGCAGAGGCCCGCTTGCCGGTGATGTATATGCCGCGGCAGTGGTTTTTGATGAAGATGTGACAATTGACGGTTTAAATGACAGTAAAAAGCTTTCTGCCAAAAAAAGAGAAAAGCTTTTTGATGAAATAATAGAAAAAGCAAGGGCGTACTCAATTGCTGCCGCATCTGTTGAGGAAATAGAGAGCCTTAATATTTTAGAAGCCACTTTTCTTGCTATGAAAAGAGCGGTGGATGGGCTTGGGCTTGATTTTGGACTTGTACTTGTGGACGGAAATAAAAAACCTCCGTTGCAATATCCGGTGGAAACGGTAATCAAAGGGGATTCTCTTTCCGCAAGCATTGCAGCAGCATCAATTCTTGCCAAGGTAAGCCGTGACAGGTATATGAAAACTCTTGCGGAGAAATATCCTCAATATGAATTTTCAAAACATAAAGGATATGGTACGGCACGGCACAGGGAGCTAATATTGAAATACGGGCCTTGTGAAATCCACAGAAAATCATTTTTGAAGAAGCTGTTTAAAAATGGATAAGAAAGAAATGGGCAGGCTTGGGGAAGAGGCGGTTTGCAGGCTGCTTTCCGGAAAAGGCTTTAAAATCGTTTCAAGAAACTTTACCGTAAGGGGTGGGGAAATTGATATTATAGCCGAATCTGATGAAATAATAGCTTTTGTTGAGGTGAAAACACGCAAAGCGGATTCAATGCTCAACGGGTTTGAATCCGTTACAAAGTCAAAGCAAAGGCTGATAGTTTTAACGGCGCAAAAATATCTTTTAAAGCATCCAAGCGCCTTGCAGCCGAGGTTTGATGCAGCTTTGGCTGTTTTTCACGAAGGAAAGGTAATAAATATAGATTACATAGAAAATGCTTTTGAGGCGGCAGGTTTTATTGTTTAGCCTTTTAATAACGAAAGGAATGAATTTTGATGTTTTACAAAAGCACCAGAAACAGCAATTTAAAGGTTACTTCGGCACAGGCAATAGCACAGGGCATTTCCGTTGATGGAGGGCTTTTTGTGCCGTCGGAAATTCCTTCTATTTCGCTTGATGAAATTGCCAAATTAGGCGCAATGAAATACAGCGACAGGGCGGCTTATATTTTTTCAAAATATCTTACTGATTTTTCCGAGGTGGAAATAAGATATTGCACTGAAAACGCATATAACTTACAAAAATTTTCCAGTGAAAATATCGTTGAAATATCCCATCTTTTTGACGGGACATATATGCTTGAACTTTGGCATGGGCCTACTTGCGCTTTTAAAGATATGGCTTTGCAAATTCTGCCGTTTTTGCTGACGACTTCGGTTAAAAAAATAAATTGCGATAAGAAAATCGTAATTTTGGTTGCTACTTCCGGGGATACTGGAAAAGCGGCTCTTGAAGGCTTTAAGGATGTTCCGGGCACGCAGATAATGGTCTTTTATCCGGAGCAAGGGGTAAGTCCTATGCAAAAAAGGCAGATGACCACCCAAGAGGGCGGAAATGTTGCAGTTTGCGCAATCAAGGGCAATTTTGACGATGCGCAAAACGGAGTGAAAAGCATTTTTACTAACGATGAAATAAAAGAGCTCCTTGACAAAAATTCTATGATGTTTTCAAGCGCAAATTCAATAAACTGGGGAAGACTTGCGCCGCAGATAATTTATTACATTTCAAGCTATGCCGAACTTGTAAAAAATGAAGAAATCTCGCTTGGCGAAAAAATAAACATAGTTGTTCCAACAGGTAATTTCGGAAACATTCTTGCGGCATATTATGCAAAAAAAATGGGACTTCCTGTAGCTAAACTCATATGTGCTTCAAATTCAAACAACGTGCTTACGGATTTCATAAAAACGGGAATTTATGACAGAAACCGCAAGTTTATAACCACAATTTCCCCGTCAATGGATATACTCATTTCAAGCAATCTCGAAAGACTGCTTTATATGCTTTGCGGAGAAGATGATGCGCAAATAAAAAAATGGTTCGGAGAGCTTGCGCAAAGCGGAAGATATGAAGTAAGCGATGATGTGAAGGCGAAGCTTAAAGCCGATTTCAGCGCCGGATTTTGCACTGATGATGAAACCGAAGAGACAATTAAAAATATTTTTGATAAGTATTCTTACACCTGCGATACACATACGGCCGTTGCGGTAAAGGTTTATGAAGAATACAGGAAATCCACCGGCGATGCAACAAAAACCTTGATTGCCTCAACCGCGAGTCCTTATAAATTTAGTGCAAGCGTATTGAAGGCTATTGAGGGAAAAGCTCCTGAAATCGATGAATACGAAATGGTTGACAGACTTTACAAGCTTTCAGGATTTGATGTTCCCAAGGAACTTTTGGAGCTTAAAAACAAGGAAGAAAGGTTTAAAACTTCCATTGACAAATCGGAAATGAAGGAATTTGTTTTAAAAGCATTGGGTATATGAATAAAAATCCGTTTATTAAGGGACGGTGAAATATTGGGGCTGTATGTTATCGGTGATTTGCATTTGTCACTTTCCTCCTCAAAACCTATGGATGTTTTTAATGGGTGGGAAAATTATGTTGACAGGATAAAAGCAAATTGGCTTGAAAATATAAAAAGCAATGATGTTGCAGTGCTTGCCGGAGACCTTTCATGGGGGATGTCGCTTGAAGAATCCCTTGAAGATTTTAAGTTTGTCAATGCTCTTCCCGGGAAAAAGATACTGCTTAAAGGCAACCATGATTATTGGTGGAACACCAAAAAGAAAATGGAGGATTTTTTTGAGGCGAATGGTCTTGATACTTTAAATATTCTTCATAACAACCACTATCAATATGGCGAGTATGGAATCTGCGGAACAAGAGGATGGATAAATGAAACCGATGAGCCGTCCGATGCAAAGATCCTTGCAAGAGAGGCCGCAAGGCTTGAGGTTTCAATACAAAGCGCTGAAAAAGCAGGCTTGAAGCCGATTGTGTTTTTGCATTATCCGCCTATTTACGCCGGAAATTACAATTACAACATCCTTGAAGTGCTTTTCAAGCATAATATAAAGCAATGTTTTTATGGGCATATTCATGGCAAAAGTTCTGCGTATGCCATAAATGATGAGCGTGACGGAATAAAGTTTACTTTAATATCAGGTGATTTTCTACAATTTAAGCCATTTAAAATATTTTAATTTGTTAAAAGTGTAAAATGTTATAAATTGTATGGAAAGATAAAAATTTTTATGATATAATGATAAGGATATGTTGCTAAATAAATGGAGGACGCTGCAATGGGTTTGAAATCAAGTAATAAAGTTGAAACAAATAAGATTGTTTTAGAAATCGAAATTGATGCCGAGGCTTTTGAAAAAGCTGTTCAGGCAGCTTATATGAAAGCAAAGAATAATATTTCTATCCCCGGATTCAGAAAAGGAAAAGCTCCAAGGAAAATGATAGAAAAGCTTTATGGCGAGGGCGCTTTTTACGAGGATGCTATAAATGCTATTGTTCCTGTTGAAACCGCGAAGGCTGTAACAGAGTCTAATCTTGACATTGTTGACAGGCCTGAAATAGAAGTTGTTTCGGTTGATAAGGGAACCGGAGTGCTCTTCAAGGCTACTTGCATTGTAAAGCCTGAAGTTGAGGTTAAGGATTATAAAGGAATAGAAGTTAAAAAAGTTGTCAATGCTGTAACTGATGCAGATGTTGATGCCCAAGTTGAAAAAATAAGGGAAAAGGGCGCAAGACTTGTTACTGTTGAAGGCAGGACTGCACAGTCCGGCGACGATGTTGTTTTTGACTTCGAAGGCTTTATTGACGGTGTTGCATTTGAAGGCGGAAGCGCTGAAAACTTTGAATTGACATTAGGTTCAGGCCAATTCATTCCCGGATTTGAAGACCAGATTATAGGCCATAATGCAGGCGAAGAGTTTGAAATAAATGTAACTTTCCCTGAAAATTATCAAATGAAAGAAATTGCAGGAAAGCCTGCTGTATTTAAGATAAAGCTTCATGAGATAAAGGCAAAGGAACTTCCTGCGCTTGATGATGAATTTGTCAAGGATTTGACAGAATTTGAAACTCTCGCTGAACTTAAAGATGACATAAGGAAAAAGCTTGAAGAAAATGCAGTTAAAAAAGCTGAAAGTGAAGTTGAGGACAAAATTTTTGAAACGGTTATTGCAAATACTTCTGCTGAAATTCCGCAGGTTATGTTTGACAACAGAATAAATGAAATGGTTAACGATTTTGCTTACCGTCTTTCTGCACAAGGAATAAAGCTTGATTTGTACCTCCAATACATGGGAATGTCTTTGGATGCGTTTAAAAAGACTTTTGAAGAACGCGCAAAAAATGAGGTTACATTGAGACTTGCTCTTGAAAAGATAGCAAAACTTGAAAACGTTGCTGTTTCTGACGAAGAGCTTGAAGAAGAATTTAAAAAGCTTGCTGATGCTCACAAGATGGAACTCGAAAGAGTTAAGCAAATTGTTCATCCTGAAGATTTCAGGCTTGATATCGCAGTCGGAAAGGCTGCTGAAATCGTGCGCTCTTCCGCAAAGATTTCAGAATAATTTTTTGAATTTTAAATATGCTTTTGCAAGGGGGTTTTAAAATGAGTCTGGTGCCAATGGTTGTTGAGCAGACAAACAGGGGCGAACGTTCTTATGACATTTATTCGCGTCTTTTAAATGACCGTATAATAATGCTTTGTGATGAGGTTAACGATACTACTGCAAGCCTTGTTGTAGCTCAGCTTTTGTATCTTGAAGGACAGGATCCCGATAAGGACATTAATTTGTATATAAACAGTCCCGGAGGTTCTGTTACTGCGGGTCTTGCAATTTATGACACTATGCAGTATATAAAATGCGATGTGTCTACAATTTGCCTTGGCATGGCCGCTTCAATGGGTGCATTCCTGCTTTCGTCGGGAGCAAAGGGCAAACGTTTTGCACTTCCCAACAGCGAAATCATGATTCATCAACCCTCCGGCGGAGGAACAAGGGGACAGGTTACGGACCTTCAAATTCAGGCTGAATGGCTCTTGAAAATGAAGAGAAACCTCAACAGGATGCTTTCTGAAAATACAGGAAAGCCTATTGAAGTCATTGAAAGAGATACCGAAAGGGATAACTTTATGTCGGCATATGAAGCCGTTGAATACGGGTTGATTGATAAGGTTATTACAAAGCGATAGGAATGGTGTTCAATGGCTGTGGATAATGAATATAAAAGATGCAGCTTTTGCGGCAAAAGCGAAAGCAAGGTAAGGAATCTTTTTTCGGCGGGTACTGCAAATATTTGCGATGAATGCGTAATTTATTGCTATGAATTGCTGATAAAAAACGACCCGATTTCTTACGTCAACAGTACTTCAAGGAAAAGACAGCGTACAGGCGCTTCCTCACAGTTTAAGCTTATTAAGCCTGCTGAAATAAAGGCGATACTTGATGAATATGTAATCGGACAGGAAAGCGCTAAAATTTCGCTTTCGGTTTCGGTTTATAATCATTACAAAAGAATTCTTAGCCAATCCGAATCTGACAGTGAAGTGGAAATCCAAAAAAGCAATGTTCTTCTTTTGGGTCCTACCGGCGTGGGAAAAACTTATCTTGCGCAGACTCTTGCTAAAATTCTTGATGTGCCTTTTGCCATTGCAGATGCAACAACGCTTACTGAGGCCGGATATGTCGGCGACGATGTTGAAAATGTGCTTTTAAGGCTTATTCAAGCCGCTGATTACAATATTGAAGCTGCACAGCGTGGTATAATTTACATTGATGAAATTGACAAGATAGCAAGGAAATCCGAAAATACTTCAATAACAAGGGATGTAAGCGGCGAAGGCGTTCAGCAGGCGCTTTTAAAAATTATTGAAGGCACGGTTTCCAATGTTCCCCCGCAGGGAGGAAGGAAGCATCCTAATCAGGAATTTATCCAGATAGATACAAAAAACATCCTCTTTATTTGCGGCGGAGCATTTGACGGACTTGAAAATGCAATAAAAAAGCGCACTGATTCTTCAAGCCTTGGCTTTGGCTCCGAACTTAAATCAAAGGGCCACGAAAAGGATAACATATTCAGAAAGGTTATCCCGCAGGATTTGGTTAAGTTTGGAATGCTTCCGGAGCTTATAGGCCGTCTTCCGATTATAACCGTTCTTGATGAGCTTGATGAGGATGCTCTTGTAAAAATACTTGTTGAGCCTAAAAATGCTCTTACAAAGCAATATGCAAAGCTTTTTGAGTATGACGGAATCGAACTTGTTATCGAAGAGGATGCTTTGAGAGAAATAGCTAAAAAGACCATTGCTCAAAAAACTGGAGCAAGAGGATTGCGCGCAATAGTTGAGGGAATTTTGATGAACGTTATGTTTACAGCTCCTTCTGAAAGCGATGTAAATAAAATCATCGTAAATAAAGAATGTGTTTTGGAAAATGCTCCACCGATTATTGAACGCGGTAAGAAGAAAACTGTAAAAAAACAGCAAAATTTTGCGTAATTTTTTTAAAACCTCTTAAGATTTTCTTAGGAGGTTTTTTATATCCATTAAAATTGCTCAAAAATGTTTCTTGCATTATTTACGTTTTTATTTTATAATAGAGTTGCATGGTATATAAGGCAAGGTTTGATTATTTGTTAATTTTTATATATTTATGTTTTAACGCTTTTAATTTCCAAATGGAAAGGAAGGATTGAAAATGAGCGAAAAGATAAAAGTTACACAAAACAACATGATGCCGGCTCTTGCAATGCGCGGACTTGTTGTTTTTCCGAATATTGTAATGCATTTTGACGTCGCGAGGGAAAAATCAAACGAAGCTTTAAAGGCAGCCCTTTCGACGGATAGAAAAATATTTCTTGTAACGCAAAAGGATATTTCGGTTGATAATCCGGAAAAAAAGGATTTATATTCGGTTGGCGTGGTTTCTGAAATACGTCAGGTTTTGAGAACACCGGACAATGTCACAAGAGTTCTTGTTGAAGGACTTTACAAGGCAAAGCTTGTTGATATTGTTTCACAGGACCCTTATTTTATTGCGGAAGTAAAGAAACTTCCGGCTTATGCAAAAGCAAAAATTGACGAAGTTGAAGTTACGGCACTGATGAGATCCATAAAGGATATTTTTGAGCAGTATTGCTACAATATGCCTAAAATGCCTAAGGAGCTTATATCATCTATAATGAATCAGGATGATCCGTATAAGCTTTTTGAAAACATTGTTTTTAATGTTGCAATGCAGGCAGAAGACAAACAGCAGCTTCTTGAATCGCCGAATATCGTATCAAAGCTTAGCCTTTTGGTGGCAATGCTTTCCCGTGAGGTTGAAATACTTGCAATCGAACGTCAGATACAGGAACAAGTAAGGGAACAGATTGATAAGGGTCAAAGAGATTATTATTTGAGAGAACAGCTTAAAGCTATTTCCAGCCAGCTTGGCGAAGACGATACTTTGCAGGATGAAGCATATAATTACATTGAAAGAATAGAAGCATTAAAGCTTCCGGAAGAAGTTTCATCAAAGCTTATAAAAGAGGCGGAAAGGCTTTTAAAAATGTCGCCTGCTTCACAGGAGGCTTTTGTAATAAGGAATTATCTTGATACCTGCCTTGAATTGCCATGGAATACATCCTCAAAAGAACGCGCAGACATAAAAAAAGCAAAGGCTATTCTTGATAAGGACCATTACGGACTTAAAAAGGTAAAGGAAAGAATTCTTGAAACCATTGCTGTAAGGGAACTTTCACCTGATATAAAGGGACAAATCATTTGCCTTGTGGGACCTCCCGGTGTCGGAAAAACCTCAATAGGAAGGTCTATTGCAAAATCTCTCGGCAGAAAATACGCAAGGATTTCGCTTGGCGGAATAAAGGATGAATCCGATATAAGAGGCCATAGAAAAACTTATATAGGCTCGATGCCCGGAAGAATTATAACGGCTTTAAAAACTGCCGGCACAAATAATCCGCTTATATTGCTTGATGAGATAGACAAAATGGGAAATGACTTCCGCGGCGACCCATCGTCGGCAATGCTTGAAGTGCTTGACAGCGAGCAAAATGTTGAGTTCCGTGACCATTACATAGAAGTGCCTTTTGATTTGAGCAAAGTAATGTTTGTAACGACTGCAAACACAACTCAAACCATAGACCCTCCGCTTCTTGACAGAATGGAAGTAATTGAACTTAACAGCTATACAAGGGAAGAAAAATTTCATATTGCCAAGGAGCATTTGATTCCAAAACAAATTAAGAAAAACGGGCTTAAAGCTTCAAATGTAAAAATTACCGACGATTGCATTTATGAACTTATTGACGGCTACACAAAAGAAGCCGGTGTGAGAAATCTTGAACGTGAGGTTTCTTCTCTTTGCAGAAAGGCCGCAAAGGAAATAGTTGAAGAAAATAAAAAGAAAGTTATTTTTACCGCTGAAAACATAGAAAAATATCTTGGCCCTAAAAAATATCTTCCTGACCTTTTAAGCGATAAAAACGAAGTCGGAATAGCAAACGGCCTTGCATGGACATCCGTAGGCGGAGTTTTAATGCCGCTTGAAGTTTTAATACTTGACGGAAAGGGAAGCATTGAACTTACCGGAAGCCTTGGCGAAGTCATGAAGGAAAGTGCAAAGATAGCAGTAAGCTATGTGCGTTCGGTTGCTGATAAATATTCAATAAACAAAGATTTTTATAAGGAAAAGGATATCCATATACATGCTCCCGAGGGTGCAGTGCCAAAAGACGGACCATCCGCAGGCGTGACGCTTGTAACTTCATTGGTTTCAGCGCTTTCGGGAATTCCTGTTAGAAAAGATGTTGCAATGACGGGAGAAATCACACTTCACGGAAAAGTTTTGCCGATAGGCGGGCTTAAAGAAAAAACCATGGCTGCTTATAAGGCAGGAATAAAAACAGTGATTATTCCAAAACTTAATAAGGCCGACCTTGAAGAAGTTGACGATACGGTAAAATCAAGCATAAATTTTGTATGTGCAGAAAATCTTTCCGAAGTGCTTGATACGGCTCTTGCCTTTGATAAAAATGAAAATTCAAAGGAAATGATACTTTCAATTCCGCCGGATGAAAGACAGGGAATACAAATACATTCGTAAAGAGGTTTTTTATGAATTTCAACAAGGCTGAATTTGCCGCTTCATACGGGAATTTTTCTCAGATACCTCCTCAGCAAAGGCTTGAAATAGCCTTTGCCGGGAGGTCAAATGTTGGCAAGTCATCTTTAATAAATAAAATTTTAAACAGAAAGTCTTTGGCGCGGGTTTCATCAGTTCCGGGAAAAACTGCAACCATAAATTTTTTTAGTGTTGACGGGATTTACTTTGTCGACCTTCCCGGATATGGTTATGCAAAGGTATCAAAGACTGAAAAAAAACGCTGGTCGGAACTGATAGACGGTTACCTTATGTCGGAAAGGAACATAGCGCTTGTCCTTCAGCTTATTGATATGAGGCATCCCCCGACGGAAGATGATTTGCTTATGATTGATTTTCTTATTCAAAACCAGATGCCGTTTATTGTGGTTTTAACAAAAGCCGACAAGCTTTCGTCTTCTGCAAGACGTGAGAGGCTTGAAAATTTTAAAAAAGAGATACCGTATTCGGAGCAAATTAAAATGATAGAATTTTCTTCAGTGACAGGTGAGGGCGTTTATGAGCTTCGCAGAATAATTGAGGAAGTTTCAAATGAGGATTAAACATAGCTTGGGGAAGTATGGGAGAGAAGCAAATGTTTTTGTCAAAAAATCTTGGTGTAAATGAAGATGGGCATCTTACAATAGGCGGAGTTGATTGCGTAAAGCTTGCAAAAGAATACGCCACTCCGGTTTATGTAATGGATGAAGCTCTTATAAGGGAAAATTGCAGGAATTTTAAATCGTCAATTGAAAAATTTTATGATAAAAACGGACTTGTTTGCTATGCAAGCAAAGCTTTTTGCTGCAAGGAAATATGCAGGATTATGAAAGAAGAGGACATGGGCCTTGACGTTGTTTCCGGCGGGGAGCTTTTTACGGCTTTAAGCGTTGGTTTTCCTGCCGCAAAGATATGTTTTCACGGCAATAATAAAACCGATGATGAAATCACCCTTGCTCTTTCTCATGGAGTAGGAAGAATAGTGGTAGATAATTTCAGCGAGCTTGAAAGGCTTGAAAATCTTTCTTCCAAACTTCGCAAAAAAGCTAATATTATGCTTAGGGTAAAGCCGGGAATCGATGCCCATACCCATGATTTTATAAAAACAGGGCAAATAGACAGCAAATTCGGCTTGGCACTTGAAACAGGGGAAGCCTTTGAAGCTGTAAAATATGCCATATCACTTGAAAATGTTATATTAAAAGGGCTTCATTGCCATATAGGCTCCCAAATTTTTGACATTGAGCCTTTTGAACTTGCGGCAAAGGTAATGCTTGAGTTTATGGCAAAAATAAGCAATGAACTTTCATATAGCATTTCTGAATTAAATCTGGGCGGAGGATTTGGCATAAAATATCTTTCAGAACATGACCCTGCGCCTTATGAAGCTTATATGGAAAGGGTATCCAAGGTCATAAAGCAATCCTGCAAGGAACTTGATATTCCTCAGCCGTTTGTAATGATAGAACCGGGGCGTTCAATTGTTGGAGCTGCCGGAATAACCCTTTATACCGTTGGAGCGGTAAAAGAAATTCCCGGAGTGCGCACTTATGTTTCAGTTGACGGAGGAATGTGCGATAATCCGCGGTATGCTCTTTACCGTTCACAATATGAGGCTGTTTTGGCAAATAAAGCTTCGGACCCAAAGGATACTGTCGTTACAATTGCAGGGAAATGCTGTGAAAGTGGAGACCTTATAGGTGAGAATATTCCTTTGCAAAAGGCAGAACCGGGAGATATAATCGCAGTTTTGGCAACGGGGGCTTATAATTATTCAATGTCCTCCAATTATAACAGGATTGCCAAGCCGCCGGTAGTTATGGTAAGCAAAGGCAATTCAAAAGTAATTGTAAAAAGAGAAACTCTTGATGATTTAATAAGAAATGATTTGTGATTATGCGTGCGGACTGCTTGGCGGTTCGCACGTTTTTGCATTTTTGACTTTTAATTTTTTAATTATTTGATTTATTTGTTGATTTTGCACATTTATTGTTTTTTTCTTTTATGTTATTGACAAATTATAAAAAGAATTTTATCATAATAATGTATGAGAACAGCATTGCGCTGTATTAACATAAAAAAGGGACGGTATATTTAGATGAACAATAAAAATCCAAGAACAATGAAAAATTCGGAGCTTATATCAAGATTTGCACCTTATTTTAAAAAGTATAGGCACGTCTTGGTTTTTGATTTGTTTTGCGCCGCGCTTACTACTGTTTGCGAGCTTGTATTGCCTCTGATAGTCAGATATATAACCAATACAGGTATAAATGATTTAAGTTCATTAACTTTCCAGATGATTTTTAAGCTTGGCGGCCTTTATATTGCATTAAGACTAATTGATGCGGCGGCAAATTATTTTATGGCAAATGTAGGCCACGTTATGGGAGCAAAAATAGAAACGGATATGAGAAGGGATTTGTTTGACCATCTTCAAAAATTATCCTTTTCTTTTTATGACAATACAAAAATAGGGCAGATAATGAGCAGAATCACAAATGATTTGTTTGAGGTTACCGAATTTGCCCATCATTGTCCTGAAGAATTTTTTATTGCCGGAATAAAAATTGTAATGTCTTTTTGCATACTTCTTTCAATGAATGTAAAACTGACTTTAATTATTTTTGCCGTGCTTCCGTTTATGCTTATTTTTTCAATGAGCTTTAACAGAAAGATGCGGGCAGCTTTTAAGGAATCCAGAAATAAAGTCGGCGAAATAAATTCTCAGGTTGAGGACAGCCTGCTTGGAATACGCGTTGTAAAATCTTTTGCAAACGAGGAAATTGAAAAAGAAAAATTCAATGAGGGCAACCTTGATTTTTTGAGAATCAAAAAAATGGCTTACAGATACATGGCTGGATTCCAGACAACCACAAGGGTTTTTGACGGGATTATGTATATTCTTGTGGTTGTTTTCGGAGCTTTGCTTATGATTGAGCAAAAGCTTACTCCAGGGGATTTGGTTGCATATTTGCTTTATGTAACCACTCTTTTGGCTTCAATAAGGAGAATAGTTGAATTTGCCGAGCAATTCCAGCGGGGAATGACCGGAATAGAGAGATTTTGCGAAATTATGGACGAAATTCCGGATATTGTTGACAAAAGGGGAGCTATTGAACTTAAAAATGTGATTGGTGATATAAAATTTGAGCATGTGAGCTTTGGATATTCAGATGGCAATGTAAAAGTTTTAAAGGATATAATGCTCCATGCAAGGCCTGGGGACAACATTGCCATAGTAGGGCCGTCCGGAAGCGGCAAATCCACGCTTTGCAGCCTTATTCCACGTTTTTATGAACCGACATCGGGAAGAATCCTTATTGACAACAAGGATTCAAGAATTTACACTTTAAAATCCCTTAGGGAAAACATAGGCGTTGTGGCACAGGATGTATATTTGTTTTCCGGGACAATATATGAAAATATAAAATACGGAAAACCAAATGCTTCAAGGGAAGAAGTAATCAATGCAGCAAAACTTGCCGGTGCCGATGAATTTATCAGTCAATTTCCGGAGGGATATGATACATATGTCGGTGAGAGAGGAGTAAAACTTTCCGGGGGACAAAAGCAGCGCATAAGCATTGCAAGGGTGTTTTTAAAAAATCCTCCGATAATAATATTGGATGAGGCAACTTCATCTCTTGACAATGAAAGCGAACAGATTGTGCAGCAATCGCTTGAAAAGCTTTCATATGGCCGTACAACATTTACAATAGCTCATCGTTTGACTACAATACGAAATGCCACAAAGATAGTTGTACTTACTGAAAACGGCATAGAGGAAGAAGGCACACATCTTGATTTGATGGAGCGAAAAGGCATATACTACAATCTTTACAATATATGTACAAAGATGTAAAAACGGAGGATTTATGATAAAACTTATTGCAACCGATATGGACGGAACTTTGCTTGATGAAGACAAAAATATTCCGCAAGGCTTCTTTGAAATGTTGAACAAGCTCAAAGAAAAAGGAGTGGCTTTTGTCGTTGCAAGCGGCCGGTCGTATGTGACACTTTATGAAAATTTCAAGCCGCATTCTGACAGCATTGATTTTATTTGCGATAACGGGGCGTTTGTGGTTATAAACGGCGGGATAACAAACCTTGATATAATCAACCCGGAAAAAGTACGCGAAATAATAAATTTGTGCGCTGGAATGGAAAGCATAAGACTGTTGCTTTGCGGCGTAAAAGGTACTTATCATTTAAGTTCGGATGAGGAATTTGACGAGCACATAAAAGCATATTATATAAACAGAAAAATAGAAAAAGATTTGCTTGATGTAAAAGATGATATTTTTAAAATTGCAATCTGCGACCTTAAAGGACCTGAAAATAATTCATTTCCAAAGCTTTATGAGGCTTTGGGTGAAGAACTGGCTCTTCAAATTTCAGGCAGCTATTGGATGGATGTAATGAACAAAGGTGTAAGCAAGGGAAAGGCACTTGAAAAAATCCAAGAGAATTTAGGTGTATCCTATGATGAAACAATGGCTTTTGGGGATTTTTATAATGATATAGAGCTGCTTAAGCGCGCAAAATACAGCTTTGTGATGGAAAATGCAAATGATGATATGTTCCAATACGGAAATTATCGCGCAAAAAGCAATAAAGAAGGTGGAGTGCTTAAAGCTATTGAAGAATTTGTTTTTGAAAAAGGGCTATAGAGGGCAGAATAATTTTTGCTTTGTTTTTTTCAAAAAACGCTTGACAAAGATTGATGTTTAGTGTATAATAAATTTCGTCGCTTGGTAAGAGCGATGAAAACGGGAGTTTAGCTCAGCTGGGAGAGCATCTGCCTTACAAGCAGAGGGTCATAGGTTCGAGCCCTATAACTCCCACCATATGGCCTGGTAGTTCAGTTGGTTAGAACGCCGCCCTGTCACGGCGGAGGTCGTGGGTTCGAGCCCCATTCAGGTCGCCATTTTGCCTCTGTAGCTCAGTCGGTAGAGCAGAGGACTGAAAATCCTCGTGTCGATGGTTCGATTCCGTCCGGAGGCACCAAATTTTCAATGCGGATTTAGCTCATCTGGTAGAGCGCCACCTTGCCAAGGTGGAGGTAGCGAGTTCGAGCCTCGTAATCCGCTCCAATTTATCAGGCGCTATAGCCAAGAGGTAAGGCATAGGTCTGCAACACCTTGATCCCCGGTTCAAATCCGGGTGGCGCCTCCAAATTTGCACCGCTGAAAAAAATCAGCGGTGTTTTTGTTTTTGGGTGAATAAATTTAATTTTATTGTTGAAATTTAATACTTAAAAGTATATAATTATATATTATAAAATAGAGGAGTTTTGCTATGTACGGAAATATGATGGATACAATCGGTTTTGTTTCTCAGTTTGACCCTGAAGTCGGCGAAGCAATGGGCAAGGAGCTTTCAAGACAAAGGAGAAACCTTGAGCTTATTGCCAGCGAAAACCTTGTTTCTCCGGCAGTAATGGCGGCAATGGGGTCCGTCCTCACCAATAAATATGCGGAAGGATATCCGGGCAAAAGGTATTACGGCGGATGCGAAGCTGTTGACATAGTTGAAACTGTTGCAATAGAAAGAGCTAAAAAGCTTTTTGGAGCAGCTTTTGCAAATGTTCAGGCACATTCTGGAGCACAGGCAAATACGGCTGTTTATTTTGCTCTTTTGAATCCCGGCGATACCGTAATGGGAATGAGTCTTGCACATGGCGGACATTTGACGCATGGCTCACCGGTAAATATGTCCGGAAAATATTTTAATTTCATACCATATGGGCTTGGCGAGGATGAAAAAATAGATTATGAAAAGGTAGAATCCCTTGCAAAGGAACATAGGCCAAAACTTATAGTTGCCGGTGCAAGCGCTTATCCGAGGGCAATTGATTTTGAAAGGCTTTCAGGCATTGCAAAGGAAGTAGGAGCATATTTCATGGTTGATATGGCGCATATCGCAGGACTTGTCGCTGCCGGATTGCATCAATCGCCTGTGCCGTATGCGGATGTAGTTACTTCAACTACGCATAAAACTTTGAGAGGTCCCAGAGGAGGACTTATCCTTACAAATAATGAAGAAATTGCTGCAAAAATAAATAAGGCTATTTTCCCCGGAATTCAAGGAGGCCCGCTTATGCATGTTATTGCTGCAAAAGCGGTATGTTTTGGCGAGGCTTTAAAACCCGAATGGAAAGTATATGCCCAGAACGTAATTGACAATGCAAAAACTCTTGCGGATGGACTTTTAAAGAGAGGGTTCAATCTTGTATCAGGCGGAACAGACAATCATTTAATGCTTGTTGACCTTCGTCCTTTTGACATTACGGGAAAAGAACTTGAAAAGCGTTTGGATGAAGTTTATATTACTGTAAACAAAAATGCTATTCCGAATGACCCTCAAAGCCCGTTTGTTACAAGCGGTGTAAGAATAGGAACTCCCGCCGTTACAAGCAGGGGACTTGGAAAAGAAGACATGGAGCAAATTGCGGAATATATTTACCTTGCTGCAAATGATTTTGAAAACAGCGCTGAAAAAATTAAAAGCGGTGTAAATGAGATTTGCAAAAAGTATCCTCTTTATGAATAATTTAAACGGAGGTATGGGCTTTGTCGGCTCCTCTTGCAGATAGGATAAGACCTAAAACTATTGAAGAAGTTGTTGGGCAAAAGCATATTTTAGGTAAAGGCAGGCCGCTTAGCCGGATTATAGAGCGCGGGGAAATTCCAAACATGATTTTTTACGGCCCTTCCGGCGTTGGTAAAACAACCGTCGCCGGAATTATTGCCGCAAATGCCAAAAAGAAACTGCATAAATTGAATGGAACTTCCGCTTCGGTTTCCGATATAAAAGAGGTAATTGAAGATACCGCTTCTATTGACGGCTATAAAGGCGTTTTGCTTTACCTTGATGAAATTCAATACCTTAACAAAAAACAGCAGCAAAGCCTTTTGGAATATATTGAAAACGGGCAGATTACTTTAATTGCCTCCACTACCGAAAATCCTTATTTTTATATTTATAATGCGATAATAAGCCGATGCACCGTATTTGAATTTAAACCGGTTCCTTTTGATGAGATAGAAAATGCGGTTAAAAGAGCTTTCTCCTTTATGGAAAAAGAGCTTGGCTGCAATTTTGAAATTGAGGATGGAGTTGTTTCGCATATAGCAAAGGGCTGCGGAGGGGATGTAAGAAAATCAATAAATACGGTTGAGCTTTGCGTGCTTTCAAGTGACATTAAGCCGGAAGGAGTTAAAATTTCTCTTGAAACTGCAAAGGAACTCACTCAACGCAGCAATATGAGGTATGACCGTGATGGAGATGAACACTACGATATCCTTTCAGCTTTGCAAAAATCAATAAGGGGTTCGGATGAAAATGCAGCTTTGCATTATGCGGCAAGGCTTATTGAAGCGGGAGATATAATATCACTTTCAAGGCGGCTGCTTGTGATTGCCTGTGAGGACATAGGACTTGCTTATCCATCGGCAATAACTGTTGTAAAAGCGTGCGTTGACAGCGCCATGCAGCTCGGATTGCCGGAAGCGAGAATCCCTCTTGCACAGGCAGTGATTTTTCTTGCAACCTTGCCGAAGTCAAACAGTGCAATCTGTGCGATAGATGCCGCTATCGAAGATTTAAAAACAAGGGATTACGGTGAAATACCTCCTTATCTAAAAGATGGGCATTACTCCGGCGCACAAAAGCTTGGAAGGGCTAAAGGATACAAATATCCGCATGATTTTCCGGATTCTTATGTTGAACAGCAATACTTGCCTGATAATATAAAAGATAGGGTTTACTATCATTTTGGAAATAATAAAATAGAACAAGCCTCCTTGGCGTATTGGAAAAATGTAAAAAAGAAAAAATAAATTCGGCGGATATTTGCTATCGGCCGAATTTATGATTGTATTAAAAGCAGCTTTCAATTATTTTCCCTGCGGATTGAGTTGAATATCTCCATGAGGAAATATGCCCTCCGTTTATGAAATAATGAATTTCTTTTGGCGAAGAAGAATATGCGGCATCAAATACGTCAACTATAATTAGCTTTACTTTCATTTTTTCCGGAATGATTGCTTTTATGTAAACGCTGGCATGCTGGCCGGGATGGACATTTTCTTTAATTTCGGCAAGCCCTGCAAGATTTGGGGAAAGTTCAACAAATATCCCGTAATCTTCAACAGAACGTATTATTCCGGCAACCGTTTCGCCGCATTTAAACATAGCGGCATTTTCTTCCCACGTGCCGAGAAGCTCTTTGTGGGAAAGCCATATTCTGCCGTTTTCAATGCTTTTTATTATTACTTTTATATCCTGCCCGGGGAAAAATCTGTCAGATGGATGCGAAATCCTTGAAATTGAAATTGCATCTATAGGTATCAGAGACGGAATTCCGCATCCGACGTCGACAAAGCATCCAAATTGCTCCAAATGTGTTACTTTTGCGGGAATTATATCTCCGGGGGAAAGTTTTAATATATATTCGTGAAGGCATTCTTCCTGAACGGCTTTTCTTGACAAAACGGCAATGGACTGTCCGTCATTGTCCTTTGTTATTTCAAGGATTTTAAAGCACACAGGCTTGTTGACTTTTGCAATAAGGGCAATGTCCCTTGTGGTTCCGTCATCAATTCCTATTGCGCCTTCATTTCGTGGTATAATTCCCTTCATGCAGGGTAAATCTACAATTAGGTTGTGCTCGCTGTCGCAGACAAGCGCGCGTGATTCAAGGATTTTACCTTGGAGCATAGCTTCCTGCAAGGAATAAAAGGATTTTAATGAATTTTTATTTTCTATGGTGTTTATTAAAACACCTTCAGGATAATATTTTGTCATTTTGTACCTCCCATATTTTTTTTCTCTAATTCATATGAGAGATATGATTATTTTAGACTAATTTTTGTTGATTTTCAGCCCGCCCAAGGAGGTAAAAACCTGGGTAACGGTGCTTTCGGCTTCTTTTTCGCAGATAACATCAATTATAACGGATTTTGAAATCTCCCTGCCGTCACTTGAAGAAATAATTTCATCCGGATAAAAAAAACCGGCATTTCCTGTATAGGGGCTTCCAACACTTTGAGTAGAAGTTAAAAATCCATTCATATAAGGAAAAAATAACGAATTGGCATATTCGTATTCATATCCGTCATAAGATTTGTCTTTTCTTTCAATTTTTATGCTTAAAATGCCGTCGGTTTTTTGTTTAATCATTCTTGCGGCAAGTTCTGCGGTTTCAATGGAATCAAGTTCGGCGTTAATTTTTGTTATCATACTTTCCTCCACAAATTTATTTTTTTATTATTGTTTATATAAATTTGTTAATTATTACAGAAAATATTTGCCTTAAATATATTATAAGTGTTATAATATTAAAAATAAAAAAGAAAGGAAAAACTGTCATGGATGTTCGTCCCAAGGATATACTTGTAATGAAAAAAAAGCATCCCTGCGGCGGAAATAAGATGATGGTTCTGCGCTCCGGAATGGATTTCAAACTTAAATGTACACAGTGCGGACATGAATTTATGGTGCCAAGAAGCAAGATAGAAAAAAATATAAAATCAATAATACGCGAAACAGAGGAGCCATAGCTGACTTTAAATATAAATCTTTATTTTAAATTGTTTTTTTAGGAGAAGTGCTATGGTTGATAAACTTAAACTAATTGAAGAAAGATATAATGAAATAAATGAAAAACTTGCCGACCCGGCAGTTATAAATAATGCAGACCTCTATAAGGACTTAATGAAGGAGTATAAAAATCTTACTCCTATCTTTGAAAAAATAAAAGAATATAATGCGGTCAAGAAATCTTTCGATGAGGCTGAAGAGCTTTTAAATGCCGGCGGGCTTGAAAAGGATTTTAAAGAAATGGTTCAAGCAGAATATGAAGAATCAAAAGAAAAGCTTGAGGTTATTTCCGAAGAAATTAAAATTCTTCTGCTTCCTAAAGATCCTAATGATGATAAAAGCGTAATTGTTGAAATACGCGGAGGCGCAGGCGGCGAAGAAGCTGCTCTTTTTGCAAATTCGCTTTTCAGGATGTATACCATGTATGCCGAATCAAAGGGATGGAAGGTTGAAGTTTTAAATTCAAATGAAACAGAGCTTGGCGGATTTAAAGAAATAAGCTTCAGCATAGAAGGAGAGGGCGCATATTCAAGGTTTAAATATGAAAGCGGCGTCCATAGGGTTCAAAGAGTTCCGGAAACCGAATCGCAGGGAAGAATCCATACTTCCACAGTAACGGTTGCAGTGCTCGCCGAAGCGGATGAAGTTGAGCTGAACATCAATCCGACTGATTTGAAAATAGATTATTTCAGGGCAAGCGGTGCAGGAGGACAGCATGTAAATAAAACTGAATCGGCTGTAAGGATTACGCATTTGCCCACAGGAGTTGTGGTTGAATGTCAGGACGAAAGAAGCCAGTATAAAAACAAGGATAAGGCAATGAAAATTTTGCGTTCAAAGCTCTATGACGCATTGCAGCAGGAGCAAAACGAAAAGATAGCTTCCGAAAGAAAATCTCAGGTTGGAACCGGAAACCGTTCCGAAAGGATAAGGACTTACAATTATCCGGAAGGACGCATTACCGACCATAGGATTGGACTTACAATTTACAGATTGGAATATATACTTGACGGAAACCTCGACGAAGTAATAGATGCTCTTGCAACGGCTGATAAGGCCGCAAAATTATCGGCTCAGGAAGAATAAAAATGATTTATGAAACAAAAATACTCAAACCAAACGAAGAAGGAATAAATGAAGCGGCACAGCTTTTAAAATCGGGTGAAGTTGTTGCCATACCTACCGAAACCGTGTACGGCCTTGCCGCCGATGCTTTGAACGAAAATGCTGTTGCCAAGATTTTTAAAGCAAAAGGAAGACCTCAGGATAATCCTCTGATTGTCCATATTGCCAATTTTGAAAGCATATATGATTATGCAAAAGAAGTCCCGGAAGCCGCTTTAAAGCTTGCGGAAAAGTTTTGGCCGGGGCCGCTTACAATGGTTCTTCCCAAAAAGGACATAGTGCCTAAAATCACCAGTGGCGGTCTTGAAACCATAGGCATAAGACTTCCGTCCAATGAAACTGCAAGGAAAATTATAAGGCTTTCAGGGACTGCTTTGGCAGCTCCGTCGGCAAATCTTTCCGGCAGTCCAAGTCCTACCTGCGCTGGACATGTTTTTGACGATATGAATGGCAGAATACCGGCAATTGTTGATGGAGGGTCTTGCGATGTTGGGGTTGAATCAACGGTAATTTCCTTTGAAAATGATGCCGTAAGGCTTTTAAGGCCGGGATTTGTTTCTTTTGAAGATTTAAAAAGAGTTTCTGAAAAAGTGATTGCGGATGAGGGGATATTTCAAAAACTTGAAGATGGCAGAAAGGCCCTTTCGCCGGGAATGAAATATAAGCATTATTCTCCGAAAGCAAGAGTAATAATTGTTGAGGGAAATCTCGAAAGCTTTATCTCATATGTTTCAATGCATGATTCTGAAAAAACATATTCAATGATATTTGACAGCGACAAAAATTTATTTCCGTTTAAAAATTTAACGTACGGCGATACAAGCCTCCGCCAAGCTCACGAAATATTTGATAAGCTTCGTGAATTTGACAAGCTTGGTGCAGAAATTGTTTTTGTCCGCTGCCCTCAAAAGGAAGGAATAGGGCTTGCGGTGTACAACAGGCTTTTGCGTGCGGCAGGATTTGAGGTAATAACATTATGAGCGGAATTTCTGATGTAATTGTTATTGGTCTTACAGGCCAAAGCGGCGCGGGAAAGACTACCGTTTGCGATGTTTTTCGTGAAAACGGATTTGCAATTATCAATGCCGATCTTATTTCAAGGGAGGTAATGCAAAAAGGCCATCCGTGCCTGAATGAAATTTTTGATGCTTTTTCGGAAGAAGATATAGCCCTGCCGGATGGAAGTCTTAACCGCCGAAAGCTTGCGGAAATTGTTTTTAAAGACAAAGGCAAGCTTAATCTTTTGACAAGCATAAATTTTCCATATATAACCGAAAGGATTTTGGAAGAAATAAAAAAATATTCCGCTAATGGGGAAAAATTCATCCTGCTTGATGCTCCTACGCTGTTTGAAAGCAGGGCTGATGATTTCTGCGACCTTATTATAAGCGTTATTGCAGATGAAAAAATAAGACTCAACAGGATTATAAAAAGGGATAGCATATCAGAAGAGCTTGCACTTAATAGGTTGAGTTGCCAGTATAATGATGATTTTTATATAAACAATTCCGATTTTATAATAAAAAACAATAAGAGTATAGAGGTGCTTAAAGAAAAGGCAAAAGAGGTATCGGATAAAATTAAGGAGTATTATAATGCGAAAGAAGCTTAGCAGGAAAAACAGCCCGATAAAACTTGCTGCTGCCATTGGAGTTATTTTAACGATAATTTGGATTTTATTAAAGCTGTTTGATTTTTGCGGGAAAATTTTTTATCCGATAAAATATAAAGAATATGTTGAACTTTATTCGGCAAAATATGGGATGGATAAGTATTTTATATATTCTGTAATAAAAACGGAAAGCAATTTCAATGAAAAAGCCGAGTCAAATGTAGGCGCAAGAGGACTTATGCAAATTATGAATGATGCATTTGATTGGATAAAATACAGGATGTCCGACAGCAGGGACATAAGCTATGACGATATGTTCAAAGCTGAATACAATATAGAATACGGCACATATATGCTTAAACTTTTGACGGATGAATACGGTGATTATGAAACTGCGCTTGCTGCTTACCATGCAGGAAGAACTACTGTGAATAATTGGCTTTCTGATGAAAAATACAGCTCTGATGGAAAAACTTTAAAAAAAATTCCGTCAAAAACTACGGCGCATTATGTTGAAAAGGTTATGAAAGCTTATAAAAGCTATACTAACATATATAACAAAGAATAAGGATGGTGTATTTTTATGGAAAAAACCGAGGCAAAGCTCTTGCAGGAGAAGCTCTTTTATAAAAAGAAAAATGCAGGGCTTATTTTAAGTGATGAGCAAGTAAGGGAATGTGATGATTTTTGTGAAAATTACAAAAAATTCCTTGACAGCTCCAAAACCGAACGCGAAGCGGTTGATTTTGCAGTAAATCTTATAAAGAAAGAGGGCTTTGTTGAATTTTCTTCAAAACAATCTTTAAAACCTGGAGATAAGGTTTATTTAAATAACAGAGGGAAAGCGCTTATCTTTGCTGTAATAGGAACGGAAGATGTAAAAAACGGCGTCAGAATTGCCGCCGCTCATATAGATTCTCCGCGTTTGGATTTAAAGCAGTGCCCTCTTTATGAGGATAATGAGCTTGCGCTCTTTAAAACTCATTATTATGGCGGAATAAAGAAATACCAATGGCCGGCTATGCCACTTGCGCTTCATGGAGTAATAGTAAAATCCGACGGAAGCAAGGTTGAAGTAAATATCGGCGAAAATGAAAATGACCCGGTATTCTGCGTTACCGATTTGCTTCCGCATCTTGCAACGGAACAGGTAAAGCGTCCGGCAAATGAAATCATAAAAGGCGAGGAGCTTAATATACTCATAGGTTCAAGGCCGTTCAGGGATGATGAAATAAGCGAAAAAGTAAAGCTTAACATAATGAAAATCCTTAATGAAAAATATGGCATTATTGAAAGCGATTTCCTTTCCGCAGAGCTTGAAGCCGTTCCTGCAATCAAAGCAAAGGATGTAGGCTTCGACCGCAGCATGATTGGGTCGTATGGGCAGGATGACAGGGTTTGCGCATATACGGCTTTAATGGCTGGAGTTAATTGCAAAAATCCAAAGAAAACAACGGTTACAATCCTTGCTGACAAAGAGGAAGTCGGAAGCGACGGAAATACGGGCTTAAAATCCGCTTATCTCAAGTATTTCATATATGATTTGGCAAAGGCTTTCGGATGTGACGGAAGGGAAGTGCTTTCAAAATCCGAATGTCTTTCTGCGGATGTAAACGCTGCTTATGACCCGACTTTCTCGGATGTTCTTGAAAAGAACAATGCGGCATATATTAACAAAGGAGTGGCTGTAACAAAATATACAGGTTCAAGAGGCAAGGCAGGCACTTCAGATGCTTCGGCCGAATTTACCGGCAGAGTGCGCAATCTTTTGGACAGAAACGGAGTTATTTGGCAGACGGGCGAGCTTGGGAAGGTTGACCTTGGCGGCGGCGGAACGGTTGCGGCTTATATTGCAAACTTAAATGTGGATGTTATTGATGTCGGCGTTCCGGTTCTTTCAATGCATTCTCCGTTTGAAATTGTTTCTAAAATTGACGTTTATATGGCATATAGGGCTTTTTCGGTATTTTTTGCCGATTGATATGGTTGTAAAGCCAGTCCTCCGAGTTTCCGGAGGACTTTTTTTATTTATTTGTACAAATTAATGCAAATAAGCTCTGTATGTCCAAAATCGACAGAAATAACAATCTCTTAATAATATAATTATGGTAAAGCTTGACAATAACGGAGGGCGGAAATGTGAGCATTTATTTAGACGTGCTTATAATAATAAATATTTACGTCAATTATTTTCTTTTAAAGGCCACGGCAAAGCTTACACATACATTTTTAAGTATTCCGCGCTGCGTTTTTGCATCAATAATAGGAAGCCTTTTTGCTCTGATGATTTTTCTTCCGCCATTGGATTTTTTTATAAATTTTTTACTTAAGCTTGCTGCTTCGGCAATTATAGTTGCCTTAGCATTTGGCATAAGCAAGGAAAGATTTTTAAAACTGGTTTTATTTTTTTATGCGGCAAACTTTATTTTTGCAGGCGTAATTTTTGCAGCATATATTTTAACCAAACCGGATTTCGTGCACTACAACAATACATATTTTTATGTTGATTTTTCGCTGCTTGCACTTGTAATTTCAACTATTATAGCTTATTTTGCGGTAAGCGCAATAAGATATTTTCTTGATAAAAAAGCCTCACTTAATGAAAAATTCAGCGTGATAATTTCAAATATGGGCAAAGTAGTTTCGCTTTGTGCAATAGCTGATACCGGAAACGGACTTGTGGATGTTTTTTCAGGGAAACCTATAATTGTATGCAGCCTTAAAAAGCTTGAAAAAATACTTCCCCAAGGTTATAATGAGGCCTTTTTATCTGATGATATTGATTTTTTAAAAGATTTTATAATTTCTCATAAAGATTTGCGAGGAATAAAACTCATACCTTTTTCGACAATAAATTCCGGCGGAGTGCTGCCGGTTTTCCCTCCGGAAAATGTATACATAAAGTTTGAAAGCAAGAACGAAATAAAGCATGTTGATGCTTTAATAGGGATTTGCAAGGAAGATAACGGAAAGTGTGACGCAATTTTCAACCCGAATTTAATAATATGATTTGAAAGGTGATAAAAAATGAAAATTGCAGAATTTATAAAGAAAATCAAATTATCATTTCAAAATTTAATTTTTAAAATCAATTTTGGCAAAATTTTTTATATAAATGGGTCAGAAACGCTTCCACCGCCTCTTACAAAATTGGAGGAAGAAGAAATTTTTAAGCTTTTGGAGCAAAATGAACCTTCTGCAAGGAAAAAGCTTATAGAACATAATTTGCGATTGGTGGTTTATATTGCAAAAAAATTTGAATCCACCGGAGTAGGAATAGAAGATTTGGTATCAATAGGAACAATAGGCCTTATAAAAGCTGTTAATACTTTTTGTCCCGGAAAGAATATAAAGCTTGCAACCTATGCTTCAAGATGCATTGAAAATGAAATCCTTATGTTTTTAAGGAAATCGGTGCAATATAAAAATGAAATTTCTTTTGAGGAGCCTTTAAATATAGATTGGGACGGAAACGAGCTTTTGCTTTCCGATATACTTGGCACTGATGAAGATATGGTAAATAAGGACATAGAAAACGAAGCTGAGAAAAGCCTTCTTTTTGAGGCAATCAGCAAGCTTGGCAAAAGGGAAAAGCTTATAATGGAAATGCGGTTTGGACTTTATGACGGAAAAGAAAAAACTCAAAAGGAAGTTGCCGATATAATAGGAATTTCACAGTCGTACATATCAAGGCTTGAAAAAAAGATAATAAAAAAGCTGAAGCGTGAGTTGGATAGGGTAGGATAGCTTTCCAAAAAATAACTTAGGTTTTCGCCGTATAATAATTTTTGCCCCTGACAATAATTCTATCAAGACTAAATCTGGGGGCAATTGTTATGTACTACAATAAGGTGGATATAAGCGGTGTAAACACTTCAAAGCTAAAAGTATTAAAGGAATCTGAAAAAATCGAGCTTCTTAAAAAGGCAAAAGCAGGCGATAAGTCCGCAAGAGAACAGCTTATAAACGGAAATCTGCGGCTTGTTTTAAGCGTTATACAACGTTTCATAGGCCGGGGAGAAAACCCGGATGACCTTTTTCAAGTCGGATGCATAGGCCTTATAAAAGCAATAGACCATTTTGATGTATCGCAGCCGGTGAAATTTTCAACTTATGCAGTTCCCATGGTTCTTGGTGAAGTAAGGAGATACCTCAGGGACAATTCCCCCATAAGAGTCAGCCGTTCGCTCAGAGATTTGGCATATAAAGCAATGCAGGCAAAAGAAAAGCTTACCGCAAAATATCAAAAAGACCCTACAATTGAAGAAATAGCAAAAGAAATTAACGCAAAAAAAGAAGATGTTGTAATTGCCCTTGAAAGCATAAGCGACCCACTTTCCCTTTACGAGCCGGTTTATTCCGATGCCGGGGATACGCTTTATGTGCTTGACCAAATTGGAGATAAAAATGATGACAACAGCTGGCTTGAAGAAATTTCGCTCAAAGAAGCAATAAACATGCTTTTGCCGCGTGAAAAAAATATACTTTTTTTAAGATTTTTCCAAGGAAAAACACAAGTTGAAGTTGCAAATGAAATAGGAATTTCCCAAGCCCAGGTTTCAAGGCTTGAAAAAGGAGCTTTGGATAGAATAAAGGAGCATATGTAAATTTTTGTATTGCATTTGATAATAAAAAGTATTATTATGTTTAGGGAAAATGTCTGCCGGGCGGCTGCAACAGGCTGTCCGGCTGAAAAACTTCCTGCCTTTAAGGGTGATTTGTATGATATGCAGTTTTCAGGAGCTGCGCCATAAGGAAGTTATAAATATAAAAACCGGAGCCAAACTTGGCTATATTGATGATATAGAAGTAAATGTTGAAACGGCATCGGTAATTGCTCTGGTTGTATATGGACGTCCGCGTCTTTTTGGACTTTTGGGCAGGGATGACGATATAGTGATAAAATGCAGGGAAATTGAAGTGATTGGAGAAGATACAATACTCATTAAAATTGAGGAACCGGAAAAACAAACAAAAAGACGTTGGTTTAGCTTTGAAAATTTATATAAATAGATTGCTTTTTGACTATTGCAAAAAAAATACATATATGATATAATTTTTAGGTAATTCGCACGTATGTCTTTTGATAATTGGTGCCTATTTTTTTATAGGTTATTATCAAGCTAAGTCATACGGAGGATAATTTATAATAAAACCAAACAGGAGGGAACTGCTATGGCAGTAGTATCAATGAAGCAGCTTCTTGAAGCCGGCGTTCATTTTGGACACCAGACAAGAAGATGGAACCCGAAAATGGCTCAGTACATTTTCACAGAAAGAAACGGAATCTACATTATCGACCTTCAAAAAACCGTTAAGAAGCTTGAAGAAGCTTATATGTTTGTCCGTGATCTTGCGGCTAACGGCGAAAACGTGTTGTTTGTAGGAACTAAGAAACAAGCCGGCGATTCTATTAAGGAAGAAGCTGAACGTTGCGGAGGTTATTACGTAAACGCAAGATGGCTCGGCGGAATGCTTACAAACTTCAAAACAATCAGAAGAAGAATAGATCGTCTTGCACAGCTTCGCAAGATGGAAGAGGACGGAACTTTTGACCTCCTTCCTAAGAAAGAAGTTATTAAGCTTAAGCTTGAAATTGAAAAACTTGAAAAGTTCCTTGGCGGAATAAAAGAAATGAAGAAGCTTCCAGGCGCGCTTTTCATAGTTGACCCAAGGAAGGAAAGAATTGCTGTTGCTGAAGCTAAAAAGCTTGGCATTCCGATAGTTGCAATAGTTGACACAAACTGCGACCCGGATGAAGTTGACTATGTAATCCCCGGAAATGATGATGCTATCCGCGCTGTTAAGCTTATTGCAGGAACAATAGCAAATGCTGTTATTGAAGGCAGACAGGGAGAAGAAATGGCTCCTGTGACTGAAGAAGCTGAGGCTCCTGCTGAAGAAACTGCAGAAGAACAGGCTGAATAAAATTTAAATAAAAGCAAACGCCCGGAAATGCCGGGCGTTTTGGAATAATAAATTTGGAGGAGAATTAAAATGGCTACTATCTCGGCTAAGGACGTTGCCGCTCTTCGCGAAAGAACAGGCGTCGGAATGATGGACTGCAAAAAGGCTCTTGTTGAAGCTGACGGCGATATGGACAAGGCTATAACCATACTTCGCGAAAAGGGTCTTGCTGCCGCTGCTAAAAAGGCTGGAAGAATTGCCGCAGAAGGCGTTGTTGTTGCCGTAATTGACAAGGAAAAGAAAGTCGGAGCGGTTGTTGAAGTAAACTCCGAAACAGACTTTGTTGCTAAAAACGAAACTTTTGTTGAATTTGCAAACCAGGTTGCTAAAACTGTTATCGAACAAAATCCCGCAGACCTTGATGCTTTGCTTGCTTGCAAGCTCAGCGGCTCTGATAAAACAGTTTCAGAAGCGCTTACCGATAAGATTCTTGTTATAGGCGAAAATCTTAAAGTAAGAAGATTCGTAAGAATGGAAGGAATACTTGTTTCTTACGTTCACGGCGAGGGAAGAATCGGTGTTATGGTTAAGCTTGAATCAAGCCTTGACCCAAACAACGAAGGACTTCTTGCCTGCGGAAAGGATATTGCGCTTCAGGTTGCAGCTTCAAATCCGCTTTATCTTGATGAATCCTCAGTTCCGGCATCTGTGGTTGAGGGTGAAAAGGAAATCATCAAGGCTCAAATTTCATCCGATCCTAAAATGGCTAATAAGCCCGCACAAGTTATCGATAAAATGATTGAAGGCAAAATCTCTAAATATTACAAGGAAAACTGCCTTGTTGATCAAGTATTTATAAAGGATACTGAAATTCCTGTTTCTAAATATATTGAGAATGTAGCAAAAGAACTTGGCGGTTCAATTAAGGTAGTAGACTTCGTTAGATTTGAAAGAGGCGAAGGTCTCCAAAAGAAAGAGGATAATTTTGCCAGCGAAGTTGCAAGCATGATTAAGTAAAGCATGCGTTTTTTTAAAGCTACACGTTTTTTGCGTGTAGCTTTTATTTTTTAAAAAAATGCTTTACATGGACTTTAAAATAAGGTAAAATAAATTGTGGTATAATGATAATAGGTAAATGTTGTTTATAAAAATTTGGGAGTGTTAAAATGGAACCTAAGTACAAAAGGATTTTGCTTAAGCTGAGCGGAGAAGCGCTTGCAGGTACTAAAAAAACCGGACTTGACTACAATGTCATAACAGATATTTGCAAAAGCATAAAAAAATGTGCAGACATTGGCGTTGAAATAGGAATTGTTGTCGGAGGCGGAAATTTCTGGCGCGGACGTTCAAGCGGGGCAATGGACCGGACAAGGGCCGACCATATAGGCATGCTTGCAACCGCAATGAATGCTTTGGCAGTAGCTGATGTGCTTGAATCTTTGGGCGTTGATGTTAGGGTTCAAACGGCAATTTCAATGCAGCAGGTTGCAGAGCCTTATATAAGAAACAGGGCTATGAGACACTTGCAAAAAGGAAGAATAGTAATTTTTGGATGCGGCACCGGAAATCCGTTTTTTTCAACTGATACAGCCTCAGCTTTAAGGGCGGCTGAAATTGAAGCAGATATATTTTTCAAAGCTACCATGGTTGATGGTGTTTATGACAAGGATCCGAATAAATTTCCAGATGCGGTAAAATATAATAAACTTGGTTTTAATGAAATCCTTGTAAAAAATCTTGCAGTAATGGATAGTACTGCAGCTTCTATGTGCAAGGAAAATGGGATTCCAATACTTGTTTTCAATCTTGATAATCCCGATAATATTTATGACGCAGTATGCGGCAAAGACGTTGGAACTATAGTTGAAGGCGAATAATAATTTAAAATAATCATATATCAGCAGAATGAGGAGAATTGATTATGAACGAACAAATGAATATTGCAAAGGAAAAAATGCAAAAAACAATAAAAAGTCTTGAACATGAATTTTCGACTGTAAGGGCCGGACGTGCAAATCCTGCTGTTTTAGATAAAATACTTGTTGATTATTACGGAGCACCAACCCCAATAAATCAAATGGCGGCAATCTCTGTTTCTGAGGCAAGAGTTCTTGTAATACAGCCTTGGGATATGTCTTCATTGAAGCTTATTGAAAAGGCTATCCTTGCATCAGATATAGGGATTACACCTACAAACGATGGGAAAGTATTAAGGCTTACATTCCCTCAACTTACTGAGGAAAGACGTAAAGAGCTTGTAAAACAAGTCCGCAAGTACGGCGAAGATGCAAAGGTTGCAATACGCTCTATCAGGCGCGACACAATTGAAAAATTCAAAGCCATGAAGAAAAATTCAGAAATTACCGAAGATGATATGAATAATTACGAAAAAGATATTCAAAAAATGACTGATAAATTCTGCGCGGATATTGATGCCAGTGTTGCCGCCAAGGAAAAGGAAATAATGTCAATATAAAAGGAGGGCTTTGTCCTGATAAAAAACAATGGCATCAATTTGCCTGTCCATGTAGGGTTTATTATGGACGGCAACGGAAGATGGGCCGAAAAGCGTGGACTCCCGAGAAAATTCGGGCATAGAGAGGGAGCAAAAACATTTAAAAAAATAGTGCGTTATTGCAAAAAAATCGGCATAAAATACGCAAGCTTTTTTGCTTTTTCAACTGAAAACTGGAAACGTCCAAAAGAAGAAGTTGATGCAATAATAGAGCTCTTTGAACAATATATTGACGATGTAAGAAGCCATGTCGATGAAGAGGTCCGCGTGATATTTTTAGGCGATAAAAGCGTATTCAGCAGTGAACTTCAAAAAAAGATGGTTTCCCTTGAAGAGGATTCAAAAGAATTCGACAAAATGACCTTGCTGCTTGCAATAAATTACGGCGGCAAGGATGATATTGTGCATTCAGTAAAGCAGATTGCAAAGCTTGTAAGGGAAGGAACAATAAATCCGGAGCAAATTGATGAAGGGCTTGTGTCAAGTTTTCTTTATACCAAGGGTCTGCCGGATGTAGATTTCATTATTCGTCCAAGCGGAGAGCAAAGGATATCAAACTTCCTTATTTGGCAGTCTGCTTATGCCGAATTTTATTTTACCGATGTTTTGTGGCCTGATTTTTCTGAGAGGGAACTTGATAAAGCGCTATTAGATTATGCTTCAAGGGGCAGGAGATTCGGAGGTATTTAAAAATGTCTACGCGGATTATTTCGGCTGCTGTGGGGATTTTTATACTAATAATAATTTTGTTTTTTTCAAATACAATCATATTTAATTTGGCAATGTCTTTGGTTTCAGTCGTCATTATCCACGAGCTTTTCCGTGCAGAAAAATGCACGCAATATAAATCTGCATATGCAATATGCATTGCTTATGCAGCAATAATGCCGGTTATTTCATCCGATAATTTTCTGGTTTATAGAAATTTGTTTGCGGTATTTTGCGTGATATTGCTTTTCTTGACTTATCTTGCCCTGCATAAAACTCTTAATTTTGATAAGCTTTCTTTTATGATAGCTACGACAGCATTAACTTCACTTTCAATATGCTGTTTAATATCTGTAAAAAGGCTTGATGAAATCCACGGGGTGTTTTATGTAATTTTAACCCTTGGCGCGGCTTGGATAGCGGATGCTTTGGCTTACTTTATAGGTACTTTTTTTGGCAAACATAAGCTTGCACCGGAAATCAGCCCTAAAAAGACCATTGAAGGCGCAGTCGGCGGAATTGTTTTTACAGGCCTTGTTCTGGATATAGCTGCCTTTGTGTATATGAAGTATCAGCAGGCTAATAATATTTTCTTTGAAGTAAATTATATTCTTATTGCTTTTATAGGTATGGCATGTGCTGTTCTTGGAATTATCGGGGATCTTTCGGCATCTCTTATAAAAAGGCAAAACCAAATAAAGGATTACGGTAATATTATGCCTGGACACGGGGGAATGCTTGACCGGTTCGACAGCGTTTTGTTTGTTGCACCATTTATGAGCATAATTCTTGCTTATGTAAAAATTTTTTATTGATATTTAAAAATGGAGCTATCTATAAGTGGCTCCTTTTTTCAATAATATAAAAGAGGATTTTTCATGAAAACAATATCTGTTTTGGGTTCAACGGGTTCAATTGGCATTCAGGCATTAGAAGTGGCAAGAATGCATAATATAAAGATAAAAGCTCTTTCAGGGAACAAAAATGTAAAGTTGCTTGAAAAACAAGCAAGAGAATTTCTCCCCGAATATGTATGCGTATATGACCAGAATTCATATAAAGATTTAAAAGAGCGTCTTTTTGATACCGATATAAAAGTTATTTCAGGGATGGATGGATTGTGTAAAGCTGCTTCACTTGACGGCGTTGATATGATGCTGAATTCCGTCGTTGGAATGGTTGGACTTTTACCAACACTTAGCGCTGTCGAAAAAAAAATCCCGGTTGCGCTTGCAAACAAAGAAACCCTTGTTGCCGGAGGAAACATCGTAATGAATCTGGCAAAAGAAAAAAATACTCCTATTATTCCGGTGGATAGCGAACATTCAGCAATATTTCAATGCTTGCAAGGCAATGACAGGAAAGATTTGAATAAGATTATACTTACCGCTTCCGGCGGGCCTTTTTATGGCAAAAAAAAGCATGAACTTGAAAATGTAGGCGTAAAAGATGCTTTGAACCATCCAAACTGGAACATGGGCAATAAAATTACTATTGATTCCGCAACTCTTATGAATAAAGGTTTGGAATTCATTGAAGCAAAATGGCTCTTTGATTTGGAGCCATCTCAAATAGAAGTTGTTGTGCATAGGCAAAGCATTTTGCATTCAGCTGTTGAATACAAGGATTTTTCAATTATAGCTCAGCTTGGAATGCCTGATATGAAAATACCGATACAATATGCCTTGCTTTATCCTAAAAGATTGCCTTCTCCTGCAAAACGCCTCTCTTTAACCGAATGCGGAGCGCTTACATTTGAAAAACCGGATTATGCAACATTTGAATGCCTTTCGGCTTGCATTTTGGCAATAAAAAAAGGCGGCATTTATCCATGCGTCGTCAATGCTGCAAATGAAGCTGCGGTAGAACAATTTTTAAACGGGAAAGTATCATTTTTAAAAATAAGCGAGCTTGTAATTAAGACTATGGAAAAATTTCCGTATTCTGAACCTAATTCGTATTCCGACATTGAAAATGCGGACAAAGCGGCGAGGGAGTATGCAATTAGCCTTATTTAACATAAGAAAAGGAGTTTTGTATGAATATTATTATAGCTGTAATTGTTTTTGGAATAATTATTGCGGTTCATGAATTTGGACATTTTATTGTCGCAAAAAAATGCGGCATTAAAGTGAATGAGTTTTCAATCGGAATGGGGCCTGCCATATTTAAAAGGCAAAAGGGTGAAACTCTTTATTCGCTCCGTCTTTTTCCCATAGGAGGTTTTTGCGCTATGGAAGGTGAGGATGGTGACAGCAGTGACGAACGCGCTTTTGGCAACAAGCCTATACCGCAAAGAATAGCGGTGCTTGTTGCTGGTGCGTTCATGAACTTGCTTCTGGGACTTTTGCTTGTAATTTTGCTTACGTCAATGAGTGAAAGGCTTATTTCAACAAAAATAGCAACTTTCAGCGATAATGCATCCAGTCAGCAAAGCGGCTTAAAGGTTGATGACAATATCTTGAAAATAAACGGCATGAGAATTTTTGATGCAAATGATATAATGTATGTTCTGACTACCGATACAGACGGAATTGTAAGCATGCAGGTTGAACGCGATGGGAAAAAAGTAAATCTTGATAATGTAAAATTTGAACTTAAGCCTGCAACTGATAGCTCAAAGCAGCAAATTGTTTTTGATTTTAAAGTTTATTCAGTCAAGAAAACCCCAATCTCTGTAATTGAACATTCCTTTAAAAGCTATGCATCGTATGCAAGACTTATATGGATTTCCTTAATTGACCTTATTAGAGGGAAGTACGGATTTAATGACCTCACCGGGCCTGTTGGGATTGTAAGCGCCATAGGGAGTACTATAAGTGTTCAGGTTTCTCTTATTGATAAAATTCGTTCACTGCTTAGCCTTGGAGCTTTTATAACAATAAACGTCGGGATATTTAATCTTCTGCCTTTGCCTGCTCTTGACGGAGGAAGAATTTTCTGCCGCCTTATTGAAGCGGTAATAAGAAAAAAGATTAAGCCGGAGGTTGAGGCAATAATCCATTTTGCAGGGCTTGCTCTTTTAATTTTGCTTATGGTTGCAGTAACCTTCAATGATGTGGCAAAACTGATAGTTAAATAAAGGTGAAAGTATGAGAAAAATAAAACCTGTAAAGTTAAAAGACTTTATATTTAACGGTGAGCATATTTACATTCAATCAATGCTTAATTGCCGTTCAGATGATATCGAAGGGAATGTAAAACAAGCAATTGAGCTTGAAAAGGCCGGATGTGAAATATTGCGCGTAGCAATTCCAAATAAAGATTCAATAAAACTTATAAAAGCTATAAAAGAAAATATTTCTATTCCGCTTGTAGCTGATATACACTTTGATTACCGTCTGGCGCTTGAATCAGTATCGGCGGGAATTGACAAAATAAGAATAAATCCCGGCAACATAGGAGATAAAGGAAAGGTAAAGCTTGTTGCCAATGCCTGCAAGGAGAGAAGACTTCCCATAAGAATTGGAGTAAATTCAGGCTCGCTTGAAAAAGAACTCATTCAAAAATATGGTTCTCCTACGCCGCAGGCGCTTGTGGAGAGTGCTTTAAAGCATGTGAATATTTTAAATGATGTCGGATTTGACGATATAGTTATTTCTATAAAATCATCTGATGTAAGGACAACTGTTGAGGCATACCGTCTTTTGGCTCAACAATGCGAATACCCGCTCCATCTTGGAGTAACCGAAGCCGGAACGGAAAGAATGGGGCTTATTAAATCCTCAATAGGCATAGGCTCGCTTCTCCTTGATGGAATTGGAGAAACAATAAGGGTTTCTCTTACTGCCGACCCTGTTAAAGAAATTTATGCTGCAAAGGATATTTTAAAAAGCATAGGCAAATTTAAGGGCGTTCAAGTAATTTCTTGTCCGACTTGTGGCAGGACAAGGATTGATGTTGAAAAGATTGCTTGCAAAATTGAAAATGCAGTAAAAAATATTGATAAAAATATAAAGATTGCGGTTATGGGATGCGCCGTAAACGGCCCCGGTGAAGCAAAAGAAGCCGATATCGGCATTGCCGGCGGTGACGGCTGTGCCGTTTTAATAAAAAAAGGGGAAATAATCGGCAAAATTCCCGAGGATAAAATACTTGACGTGCTGTTAAAAGAAATAGACGCAATGTAGGGAGGTTAATTAAGTTGAATATAAAGGAATATTTGTATGATTATTTGGATTTAATTCCTGTGCCTATTTATGATGGTGAAATAATTAAAATCGTACATACGGCAAATTTAACCTCTTTTTCGATATATGCGTCTTTTAAAACTCTTCAAAAATCGGAAGACGTATATATTTTTGAAAAAAACATGGGGGAAAGGTTGGGCATTGAAAATTTTTCTCTTATGTGCAAATATACGCCTGATATGTTTTCGATTGAGTATTTTTCGGAGCTTATTTTAAAGCTTAAAAGAAAATTTCCGGTTGTAAACGGTTTTCTTGACAATGCCAATGCTGAATTTAGGGATGAAATATTGACTATTGAGCTTAAAAACGGCGGATACGACCTCTTAACAAAAGCAAAAATAGACCTTGTTTTGCCAAAGCTTGTTTTTGAAGAATTTTCAAGAAAGATTTCCGTAAAATTTTGCGGAAATCTTTGCTGTCCTGAAGAACATTATGAAAAAATGCTTGAAACGGCAGCCGTTTCAATTCCTCAAATTGATTTTCAGGAAAAACCAAAGCAGGAAACAAAAGAAAATAAACCAATACAAACAGTTACCGTAAATTTTTCAGAATTGCCGATTTTATCAGAGGGTGCACAAATTTTAAAGGGAAGCAAAATAAAGGAAAATCCGGTTCCAATTGAAACTTTAAATGCTGAAAGCGGAAAAGTGACCGTATGGGGTGATGTTTTTAATGTGGACGAGCGTGAAAGTCGTGACGGTGAAAAGGTCATCCTTTCAATATATTTAACTGATTATACCAATTCAATCATATTAAAAATTATTGAAAAAAAAGAAAAGGCTGAGCCCTTAAAGGAAATAAAAAACGGAAGTACTCTTATTGTAAGGGGCGAAGTAAGCTTTGATAAATTTGATAATGACATAAACCTTCGCCCAAACGATATAATGCTTGTAAAAAAGGAAAAAATCAAGGACAATGCCGAGGGAAAAAGGGTTGAACTGCACGTTCATACAAATATGTCAGCAATGGATGCTGTCACTTCCGCCGAAAAGATTATTGAACGAGCATATGAATGGGGCCATAAGGCAATTGCAATTACCGACCACGGCGTTTTGCAGGCTTTTCCTGAGGCTATGAATACCGTAGAAAAAATAAGAAAAAATAAAGGGAAATTTAAAGTTATTTACGGTTGCGAGGTATATTCGGTAAATGACTGCATAAAAGCTGTTCAAGGCGATGATTCAAGAAGCATAGAGGATGAAATAATTGTTTTTGATATTGAAACCACCGGGCTTAACGCAAATGATGAAAGAATAACTGAAATAGGCGCTGTAAAGCTTAAAAAGCTTCAAGTGGTTGATAAATTCAATACGATGGTAAACCCTCAAAAGCCAATTCCTTTTAAAATATCAGAACTAACCGGAATAACGGACGAAATGGTAAAGGATGCTCCTAAAGAAGCTGAAGCTTTAAGAGCATTTATGGAGTTTTGCGGTAAAAATCCAGTACTGGTCGCCCACAACGCAAGCTTTGATACTTCTTTCATTAAGGCCTGTGCCGAAAGGAGTGGAATTGAATTTAATTTTTCATCCATAGATACGGTTCCGATATGCAGAAGCATGTTGCCGGAACTTTCAAAGTATAAGCTTAATATCGTTGCCGAGCATTTAGGACTTGGAGATTTTAACCATCATAGAGCATCCGATGATGCCGAAATGCTTGCAAAAATATTTATAAAGCTGATGGAAAGGCTTAAAGCTGAAAATGAAGATTTAAAAATAAGCGACATAAATGTTTCTTTAAGCGCGGTTGACCCTAAAAAGCTGAAAAATCATCATCAAATTATTCTTGTTAAAAATAAGATTGGTCTTAAAAATCTTTACAAACTTGTTTCTTTTGCGCATTTAAAATATTTTTTCAAAAAACCGCTTGTGCCTATGTCCGAGCTTATAAAGCACAGGGAAGGATTGATAATAGGCAGCGCTTGCGAGGCAGGAGAACTTTATTCTGCCGTCTGCGAAGGCAGGCCTTGGGAAACTTTAAAATCAATAGCATCTTTTTATGATTACCTTGAAATCCAGCCAATCTGCAACAACGAATTTATGCTTAGAAACGGTTCGGTTAAAAGCAGTGACGAGATAAAAGAATTCAATAAAACAATAGTAAAACTTGGTGAGGAACTTAATATTCCTGTTGTTGCAACCTGTGACGTACATTTTATGGATAAAAATGACGGCATTTTCAGAAAAATTTTGCTTACAGGAATGAAATTTAAAGATGCCGATTACCAAGCTCCGCTTTATTTTAGAACGACTGAGGAGATGCTTGAAGAATTCAGTTATTTAGGCAAAGAAAAAGCTTATGAGGTAGTGGTTAAAAATACAAATTTAATTGCCGATATGGTTGATGAGGAAGTAAGACCAATTCCCCAAGGAACTTATACGCCAAATATTGAGGGGGCTGATGAAGATTTAACAAGAATTACTTGGGAAAAGGCAAAGGAGATTTACGGCGACCCTGTTCCGGAAATTGTGGCAAAGCGCCTTGACAGGGAACTTAAGTCTATCATTGAAAATGGATTTTCGGTACTCTACATGATTGCGCAAAAGCTTGTTGCAAATTCTGTGGAAAACGGATATCTTGTTGGTTCAAGAGGCTCGGTAGGCTCTTCCTTTGTTGCCTCAATGGCCGGAATATCGGAAGTAAACCCTCTTGTTCCGCATTATGTGTGCCCTAAATGCAAGTACAGCGAATTTATAACTGACGGAAGTGTTGCTTCCGGGTATGACCTTCCGCCAAAAGATTGCCCGGAATGCGGCACTTCAATGAACAGGGACGGGCATGACATTCCTTTTGAAACATTCCTTGGCTTTGAAGGTGATAAGGCTCCGGATATAGACCTTAATTTTTCTGGTGAGTACCAGGCAAGTGCCCATAAATATACGGAAGAGCTTTTTGGTCCAGACAACGTATTTAAGGCCGGAACAATAGCCTCTGTTGCCGAAAAAACAGCTTACGGATATGTAAAGCATTATGCAGAAGAGAAAGGACTTTCTTTAAATAAAGCAGAGGAATTAAGGCTCTCCATAGGCTGCACCGGAGTTAAGCGCACAACCGGACAGCATCCCGGAGGAATGGTTGTAATTCCATCAAACTACGAAGTTTATGATTTTACGCCGGTTCAGCATCCGGCGGATGACCCGAATTCTGATGTGGTAACCACGCATTTTGATTTCCATTCGCTGCATGATACTATCTTAAAGCTGGACGAGCTTGGGCATGATGTTCCGACATTATATAAGCACCTTGAAGATTTGACAGGTGTAAAAATAAAGGATGTTCCTACAAGCGATGAAAAAGTTATAAGCCTTTTTACATCAACAGAGGCCTTAGGAGTCAAACCGGAGGATATTGACAGTGAAACGGGCACTCTTGCTTTGCCGGAGTTTGGCACAAATTTCGTGCGTCAAATGCTTGTAGAGGCGCAGCCTAAAAAATTCAGCGACCTTTTGCAAATTTCCGGACTTTCACATGGAACTGACGTATGGCTTGGAAATGCCCAAGAACTTATTAAAAACAAAGTATGCACGATAAGTGACGTTATAGGAACGCGTGACAGTATAATGTCTTATTTGATTTACAAAGGAGTCGAACCAAAACTTGCATTTAAAATAATGGAAATTACAAGAAAAGGCAAGGCTCCAAAAGAGCTTACTCCTGAAATGATTCAGACTATGCTTGACAACAATGTACCTCAATGGTATATAGACAGCTGTTTGAAAATTAAATATATGTTTCCTAAGGCGCATGCCGCGGCATATGTTACAGCGGCAATCAAACTGGGATGGTTTAAAGTTTATTTTCCGTTGGAATTTTACGCTACTCTTTTTACGGTGCGCGGAGAAGATTTTGACGCCGAGGCGGCAATTTCCGGACGCCATGCCGTAAGGCTTAAAATGGATGAGCTTAAAAGAAAAGGCAACGACCGCTCTGCAAAAGAAAACAGCGTTTACGAAACACTTATGATAATAAACGAAATGATGGCAAGAGGATTTGAGTTTTTGCCGATAGATCTTTATAAGTCCCATGCATCAATTTATAAAATTGAAAACGGGAAAATAAGGCTTCCGTTTTGTTCGCTGAAAGGAGTTGGCGAAAGCGCTGCCCAAAGTCTTTATGAAGCCGTAAAAGAAGGGCCGTTTATTTCAATAGATGAATTACAAACAAGAAGCGGTGTGTCAAAAACGGTAATAGAAATGCTTGAAAACGTAGGCGCTTTGTCAAGTTTGCCAAAAACAAACCAAATGTCTTTTTTTTGATTGACTTTTGTTTGATACCATGTTATCATATTAGCATGATAAAGCGAAAAACTGCGGAGGATTTTTTAAATGAAAAGATACGACCTTATTACTCCCGAGGGGACAAAGGACATTCTTTTTGAGGATTGCCTGATAAGAAGACAAGTGGAAGACAATATGCGAATGATATTCAGCGGAATGGGGTACAGTGAAGTTGTAACTCCGGGCATTGAATTTTATGATGTCTTTAACTTGAATTCACGACATTTTCCGCAGGAAATTCTTTATAAGCTTACCGACAGCAAGGGCAGGCTTATTGTTCTCCGTCCTGATTCAACAATGCCTATTGCAAGGATTGCCGCAACAAGACTTAGGGAAGCGGATTTGCCTTTAAGGCTTTTTTACAGCCAAAGCGTTTATCTTGCAAACCGCAGCATGACGGGAAAAAGCGATGAAATTGTGCAGATGGGGATTGAGCTTATAGGTTCAAATTCCAAAAAGGCCGATTTAGAGGTTTTATCGACCGCCGTTGAAGTGCTTTCTTTTTGCGACAGTGAAAAATTTAGGCTTGAAATAGGCGATATAGGATTTTTTAGAGAACTGGTAAGCCAGCTTGATGTGGATTTAATTACAGCTGAAAATATTCGTACATTGATAGAAGTAAAAAATTATCCGGCGCTAAATGACCTTCTTGACAGCATTGGAGATAACAGTGCAACAAGGGCTTTGAAACAGCTTCCGCGTCTTTTTGGCGGGGAGGAAGTATTTGAAAAGGCATCAAAACTTTTCTGCGATGAAAAAATAGAAAAAATACTTTCCAATCTTAAATCTGTTTACAATGATTTGTCAAAGCTTGGCTGCAACGGCAAAATTACAGTTGACTTGGGCATAGTAAACCGGACCGATTATTATACCGGAATTGTTATGAAAGGCTATTTGCAGGGCTATGGCGAAGAAGTGCTTTCCGGAGGAAGATATGACAAGCTGCTGTCGGAATTTGGGTATGATGTTCCCGCAACAGGGTTTGCTGTAAATATTGATGCGGTTGCGGATTTTAAAAAGAAAAAAGAAGACTGCAAATGCAAAATTCCGGATGCAATAGTTTTTGCTGAAAAAGGATTTGAAATGGAAGCGCTTATGCGTTGCCGTGAGATGAAAAAGAATGGGCTTGTTGTTGAAAATTCAGTTTTTCATTCTTTGGAAGAAACGCAAAGGTATGCGCAGAAAAAAGGAATAAGCAAAGTGATTGTTGTATACGGAAGCAGCGGAGGAAATGGAAATGTCTGAAAAACCATTAAGAATAGCTTTAACAAAAGGACGGCTTGAAAAAGATACAGTTGAACTGCTTGAAAAAATTGGCTTTGATTGCACTGCCGTAAGGGAAAAGGGCAGAAGGCTCATTCTGCCGATACCCCAGGCAAATCTTGAAGTGGTTCTTGCAAAAGCGGCAGATGTAATTACCTATGTTGAACATGGCGTGTGCGATATGGGTGTCGTCGGCAAAGATACGATAATGGAAATGAAAGGCAAATTTTACGAGCTTGCCGACCTTGGCTTCGGCAAATGCAAATTTGCTCTTGCCGGCAAAAAAGGACATGATTTTTATTCCGGGTATGATGTTAAGGTAATTGCCACAAAATATCCAAATGTTGCAAGGAGCTTTTTTGAGGCAAAAGGCATGGATGTGGAAATAGTGAAAATTGAGGGCAGCGTTGAACTTGCGCCACTGCTTGAACTTTCCGATGCAATAGTGGATATAGTGGAAACCGGTTCAACTCTTAGAGAAAATGGACTTGAAGTGTATGAGGATATTGCGCCTGTTTCTGCAAGGCTTATTGTAAATATGGTCAGCATGAAAATAAGGAAGCAGGAAATTGAGAATCTGATAGGGCTTATTGAGGCTAACTTGTAAGAAAGGAATTTATTATGGGATTAATTAAGAGAATTATTGCCGACGGAACAAGTGAAATTGCTTTTTTAAAGGAAATAGAAAAAAGGAACGTTGAAACTGATAAAAAAGTTTCAGAAAGCGTTTCGGCAATAATAGATGCGGTAAAAGAAAAAGGCGATGATGCCGTAAAAGAATATACATTGAAATTTGATGGAAAATTGCCGGAATATTATGAAGTTCCGCGTGAAGTTATAGAAGATGCCCTTACCGAAGCCGATGAGGATTTTGTAAATGCTTTGCTTGATGCAATGGAAAACATAGCTGATTTTCATCATAGACAAAAGGAGCAGGGCTTTATAAATCCCAAAGCAAACGGTGTAATCCTTGGGCAAAGGGTTAGGGGACTTGAAAAGGTTGGCCTTTATGTTCCCGGCGGAACGGCAGCATATCCGTCATCAGTTCTTATGAATGCAATTCCTGCAAAAATAGCGGGTGTAAAAGAAATAATTATGGTTACTCCGCCGCAAAAAGACGGCACTCCAAACAAGGATATCCTTGTTGCGGCATCAATTTGCGGAGTTGACAGGGTATTTTTAGCCGGCGGGGCACAGGCTATTGCCGCGCTTGCTTTTGGAACGCAAGAAATTCCAAAAGTTGATAAAATAGTCGGACCCGGAAATATTTATGTTGCAACCGCAAAAAAACTGCTTTTTGGCGTTGTAGATATAGATATGATTGCCGGACCAAGTGAAATATTGGTTCTTGCGGATAAAACCGCCAATCCCAAGTTCGTTGCGGCAGACCTTATGTCCCAAGCGGAACATGATGTGCTTGCATCATCAATTTTAATAACCACAAGCGAAAAGCTTGCCAATGAAACTGAAACGGAACTTCAAAGACAGCTTAAAAATCTTTCAAGAAAAGATATAATTGAAAAATCCCTTAAAGATTATGGAGCAATTATAGTATGTGATTGCATAGATTGTGCTGTTGAGCTTGCAAACAAAATTGCTCCTGAGCATCTTGAAGTTTTGGTTCAAAATCCAATGGAATATTTGGGCAGGCTTGACAATGCAGGTTCAATTTTCCTTGGTTCGTATTCTCCGGAACCTTTGGGGGATTATTTTGCAGGTCCAAACCACGTTTTGCCGACCAGCGGAACTGCAAGGTTTTTCTCGCCACTTTCTGTAAACAGTTTTACCAAACGTTCAAGTTTTATTTATTATACACAAGAGGCTTTGTGCGAAGCAAAGGATGATATAATTGCCATCGCTGAAAAAGAGGGGCTTTCAGCTCATGCCAATGCCGTTAAAGTGAGGTTTTAGAATGCCTTATAAGCTTAATAAAAAACTTTCTTCATTAAAGCCGTATGACCCTATTGAGGGGGAATATAAAATCAGGCTTGATGCAAACGAATCTTTTTTTAATTTAAATCAAGTTTTTTCGGAAAAAATCAGCAGAGAAATCTCAAAAATTGATTTAAATCGCTATCCTGACCCTTATGCGGCAGATGCTGTAAAAGCCTTTGCAGATTTTTATGGCATTGACAGCAAATATATTACTGCAGGAAATGGTTCCGATGAGCTTATAAGCATAATCACAAGTTGTTTTCTTGAAACCGGAGATAAAATATTGACTCTTTCGCCTGATTTTTCAATGTATGCTTTTTATGGAGCATTGTATGAATTGCAAGTCGAAACCATGCAGAAGGAAGACGATTTGTCAATAAATGTTGATAAGGTAATAGATTTTTGTCAAGATAATAAAATAAAGGCGCTTATTTTTTCAAATCCATGCAATCCCACATCGCTTGGAATTAAAAGGGAAGAAGTTTTAAGGTTGCTTTCAAACGTTTCGGCGCTTGTCATACTTGATGAGGCATATATGGATTTTTGGACTGAAAGTATTCTTGACAAAGCAGGAGAATTTGATAACCTTATAATTTTAAAAACCTGCTCAAAAGCAATCGGACTTGCTTCAATAAGAATGGGTTTTGCTGTTGCAGGAGAAACAATTTCAAAAGCATTGAAAGCTGCAAAATCACCATATAATACCGATGCAGTTTCCCAGGCAATATGCAAATGCGTGCTTGGCGAAAAGGATTTTTTAAAAAATCAATTTTCCGAAATAATTAAAAATCGTGACGAACTTTATTTAAGTATTTTAAAGCTTTCATCAAAATATCAGATAATTGAAAAAGTTTATGAAACCAAAACAAATTTTGTTTTTTTAAAAACATCCAAAAGTGCGGAGATATTTTCGCAGCTGCTTAAAAATTCAATTTCCATAAGAAAAATAGGGGAATATTTAAGAATAACAGCCGGGAGCAAAGAAGAAAATGCAGAATTTTTAAAGGTATTTGAGCAAATCCTTAAAAATTTATAGGAGCTGATTTTTATGAGAACGGCAACCGTATCAAGAAAAACGAGGGAGACCGATATCAATTTGACGCTTAATCTTGATGGGACAGGAAAAAATTCAATTGAAACAGGGATAGGTTTTTTTGACCATATGCTGATGGCTCTTGCGGTTCACAGCGGAATGGATTTTTCTTTAAGTGCAGTTGGGGATTTGTTTGTGGACAGCCACCACACCGTTGAGGATACTGGAATTGTAATCGGAAAAGCTTTTGCCGAAGCAGTTGGGCAAAAAATAGGCATAGCCCGTTACGGAAGCGCCTATATTCCTATGGACGAAGCACTTGGATTTTGTGCGGTTGACATAAGCGGACGTCCTTTCCTTGTTTTTAATGCTGAATTTTCAGACGATAGGATAGGGGATTTTGATACCTGTCTTGCCGAAGAATTTTTTAGGGCATTTGCTTTTAATGCTGGAATTACAATGCATATAAATCTTTTATACGGCAAAAACGATCATCATAAATGCGAAGCTATTTTTAAAGCTGCTGCACATGCTTTAAAACAAGCAGCAACATTAAGAAACGGAGATGTCCTTTCCACAAAAGGGGTTTTATAAATGATAGCAATTATTGATTACGGGGCAGGAAATATTTTTAGTGTAAAAAATGCCCTTGATTTTATTGGCTTGGAAAATATTCTTACCGATAAAAAATCCGACATTGAAAATGCCGACGGGATAATACTTCCGGGGGTTGGAGCATTCCCCAGCGCCATGAATATGCTGAAAGAAAAGGACTTAATAAAAACCATAAGGGAGCAGGCATATCAAAAACCTTTTTTGGGGATTTGCCTTGGAATGCAGCTTATTTTTGAAAAGGGCTTTGAATTTGAAGAAACCGAGGGACTTTCTCTAATTGAAGGCACAGTTGAAAAAATGGAGCCAAAGGATTTAAGCATTCCTCATATAGGATGGAATAAGCTTGAAATATTAAATCCCTGTCCTTTAACGAACGGTCTTTCGGAAAATGAATATGTTTATTTTGTACATTCCTATAAAGCGGTTTGCAGGGATGAATATATATCCGCTTATTGCGAATATGGTGAAAAGGTTCCAGCTCTGGTTTTTAAAGGTAATATTTTCGGGGCACAGTTCCATCCCGAAAAAAGCGGGAAAACCGGACTCAAAATTCTTAAAAACTTTGGAGAAATGCTATGATAATACTTCCGGCAATTGATATTAAAGACGGCAACTGCGTAAGACTTTTTAAAGGCGATTTCAATACTGCCGAAAAGGTTGCTGAAAATTATATGCAAACCGCACTGGATTTTCAAAACAGCGGGGCTTCTTGGATTCATATGGTTGACCTTGACGGAGCAAAATCAGCTAAACCTTCAAACAGCGAAATTTTTATTGACGTTGCCAAAAATACAAAACTTAAAGTTGAGCTTGGCGGAGGGATAAGAAGCCTTGATACGGTTGAGTATTACCTTTCAAATGGGATTTCAAGAGTAATTCTTGGTTCAATAGCCGTAAAAAATCCTCAGCTTGTAAAAGATGCCGTAAAAGAATACGGCGATAGAATTGCTGTTGGAATTGATGCTTATGATGGTATAGTTGCAACCGAAGGATGGCTTGACAAAAGTGAAGTAAATTATATAGACCTCGCAAAAGAAATGGTTTTGCAAGGTGTAAAGTACATTATATTTACAGATATTTCTCGCGACGGAACTCTGCAAGGGCCTAATCTGGAACAGCTTAAAGCGCTTAATGAAGCCGTTTGCTGCAATATTATAGCCAGCGGAGGCATTCGTGACATAAATGATATAAAAGCATGTAAAGATAATAAGCTTTACGGTGCTATATGCGGCAAATCCATTTACAAAGGCACGTTGGATTTAAAAGAAGCAGTTGCATTGGCTGAGGGCGGTGAATAAAATGATTGCAAAAAGAATAATTCCTTGTCTTGATGTAAGGGATGGAAAAGTGGTTAAAGGAATAAACTTTGTTGGTATAAAAGAAGTTGGCGATCCTGTGGAATGTGCAGCAATGTATGATGAACAAGGTGCCGATGAAATAGTTTTCCTTGATATTACAGCAACGCATGAGGGCAGGGGGACCATGCTTGAAGTTGTGCGCAATACTGCAAAAAAAGTCTTTGTTCCTCTTACGGTTGGAGGAGGAATAAAAACCATAGATGATTTCAGGGACACCTTACGTGCGGGAGCTGATAAGGTATCAGTAAATTCATCCGCTGTAAGAAATCCGGAGCTTATTTCACAGGCTGCCGATATATTCGGCAGCCAATGCGTGGTCGTGGCAATTGATGCAAAAAGGCGCCCTGACGGAGGATTTACCGTTGTTGTAAACGGCGGAAGAATAGATATGGGAATTGATGCCGTTCAATGGGCTCAAAAAGCTGAAAGCCTTGGTGCAGGGGAAATCCTGCTTACTTCAATGGACACTGACGGAACTAAAAAAGGATTTGATATAGAACTTCTAAATGCCGTTTGCGGAGTTGTAAAGATTCCGGTTATAGCAAGCGGGGGATGCGGCACTTTGGAGCATTTTTCCGAAGTTTTTGAGCAGACAAAAGCTTCTGCTGCCCTTGCAGCATCACTTTTTCATTACAAGGAATTGACAGTTCCGCAAGTAAAAGCGCATTTAAAAGAAAAAAATATACCGGTTAGGATTTAGGAGAAATTATGGGAATTCAATCAAACGACCTTGGTAAATTTTTTGAAAAAAGCGAGCTGATACCGGCAATAATCTTTGAAGCAAATACAAAAACCGTGCTTATGCTTGCTTATATGAACAAAGAAAGCCTTAAAAAAACAATAGAAACCGGATATACTTGGTTTTGGAGCCGCTCACGCAAAGAGCTTTGGAACAAAGGAGCAACTTCAGGGCATTTGCAAAAAGTAATAAGCATTTTCGGGGATTGTGATAATGATACTTTGCTTGTAAATGTCGAACAAACTGGCCCAGCCTGCCATACCGGAAGCTACAGCTGCTTTTTCAATGAAATTGATTTAAAGGGGAATAAAAACAATGCCTAACGTTCTTGAAGATTTATATAAAGTAGTCCTTAACAGAAAAGCAAATTTTGAAGAGGGTTCATACACCTGTTATTTGTTTTCCAAGGGGCAGGATAAAATACTTAAAAAATGTGGGGAAGAATGCAGTGAAGTCATTATTGCCGCAAAAAACGACAATAACGAAGAACTTGCAAATGAAATTGCTGATTTGTTTTATCATATTTTAGTGCTTTGTGCCGAAAAAGGGTTGCCTTACAGTGATGTCGAGGCGATTCTTGAAGAAAGAAGCCATAAAATAGGAAATTTGAAGAATTTTCGGGTTACTGATAAAAATACTTAAAACTTTTAGAAAAATGTCACTTATAAATCCTCTTATGAATACTATATATTGAAGTTTAATACTTTAATATTTACTTAGGAGGATTATTATGAGCGACCACACAAACAGACCCGACGGCTTTAGGGAAGCAGTCTGCGTTGAAGCTCAAAGAATATTTGATTCTTGTTCGGAAAAAGACTGCTTGCAGGATTTGCCGGTAACTTTGGATCCCGGTTATGTGATAGGCGATAATGTTACAATTGTTAAATGCAGATGTGTTCAGGTTTCGGACGTATGCATAAATTGCGAACCCGTTCCTTTTAACAAAGGCTTTTTTTCTGTAGACATAACTTACACATTTAAAGTAACATTGGATACCTATGAAAAAGCTTGCACCAACCCTGTAACAGTAAAAGGCACCGCCGTATTTACCAAAAAAGTTATTCTTTTTGGCAGCGAAGGCGGATCGAAAACATTTTACAGCAACGCAGAACCTTTGGGCACAACCAATAACTGCTGTGAAACAGTCAACCTTCCAAGGGTTGCTGTTCACGTTGTTGAACCGATTGTGCTTGAAAGCAGGATAGTAACAAGATGCTGCTGCGAACATGCAAATGATTGCTGCCAGCAGCCGCCCGTACAGGTAAAAGGCGTAGTTATTACAATAGGACTTTTTACAATAGTACAGCTTTCAAGGCCGGTTGCGCTTCTTGTTCCGGTTTATGATTACTGCATACCGCATAAAGAATGCACAACCACAACCGACAGTCCTTGCGAACTCTTTGAAAAAATTAAATTCCCGACAGAAGAATTTTTCCCACCGGCACTTGAAATCGGAAACGACCCTTGCATTGACAAACGCTGATTAAAAACTCAAAAGATTTTTCTGCCTGCCCGCTTTTAAATTTTAAAAGCGGGCAGGGGAATTTTTATTATATTATAAGGATTTTAAAAAATCTCCTTGACAAAACGAATATAAAATAGTATTATAATTTCATAAGAATAATTTCGCTAAATAAAAATTTAGCGAAATTAAGGGGAGGAAAAATTCAAAATGGAAATAAACAAGGATGAATGTCCATACTATTTAAATGAGTATATTTTTTATATGAAAGTTATTAAAGGACGCTCGGAACGCACAATTGAAGCTTATTATATTGATTTAAGATTGTTTTTAAGGTACATTAAGCTTACAAAATATAATTTGCCAGCAGACACTGATATTGAAACAATTTCTATTAAGGATTTGCCGGCTGAAATCCTTAAACAAATTACTTTAAATGACGCAATTGAGTTTCTGTATTATACTTCAAGCGAGCGCGACAATCATGCGGCAACCAGAGCCAGAAAAGCTTCTTCACTTAAAAGTTTTTTTAATTATTTGTTTAAAAACACCAATCTGATTGATAAAAATCCCGTTAAAGACCTTGAATTGCCGTCGCTTAAAAAAGCTCTGCCCAAGTTTTTAACGCTTGAAGAAAGTTTGGAACTGTTAAACAACATAAAAAGCAGCAATCCGGTCAGAGATTACTGCATTATAACTTTATTTTTAAACTGTGGGATGCGCTTATCGGAGCTTGTTGGCCTTAATATTAAAGATATAAATTTAAATGAAAAAACTATGAGATTGCTTGGAAAAGGAAATAAAGAAAGAATTATTTACATAAACGAAGCCTGTGTTGATGCTTTAAAAAATTATCTTAAATCAAGAGAATCTTCTGTAAAGGACCCAAATGCTTTGTTTCTAAGCAGCCGCGGTACACGGATAAATAAACGCCGGGTTCAGCAAATTGTTGAAGAATGTTTAAAGCATGCAAATCTTGACGGAAAAGGAATTTCCACGCATAAATTAAGGCATACTGCCGCAACGCTTATGTATCAGCATGGAAATGTCGATACTTTGGTATTAAAGGAAATCCTTGGCCACAAAAGCATTGCTACCACTGAAATTTATACCCATCTATCAGACGAAAAGCTTAAAAAAGCTGCGGAAAACTCCCCTCTTGCGAATGTTAAAAAAATAACAAAGAGATGAAAATAAGCCGGCAGATTGACCGGCTTATTTTATATTATTTTTTATTTACCTTATGAAAAACCTTTTTACCTTTTTTAATAATAATGTATCCCTTTTCAAAATCTTGAAGCTTAACAGTTGCAGTTGTTTTTTCGACAAGAACATCGTCTATGCAAACACCCTTCCCTTCTACAAGACGCCTTGCTTCAGATTTTGAGGGCGCAAGCTTTGTTTTTACCATTAAGTCTAAAATTCCTATTTCCCCGTTATTGAAATCTGAATCGAATATATCGGTTGATGGCATATCTTCGCTGTTTCCGCTTCCTCCAAAGACTGCTCTTGCGGCATCTCTTGCTTTTATTGCTTCTTCTTCGGAATGAACCATTTTGGTAACTTCAAATGCAAGAAGCTCTTTTGCCTTATTTAAATCGCTTCCCTGCATTGTGCGTTCCATTTCTTCAATTTCTTCAATAGGAATAAAGGTTATAAGTTTAAGGCAGTTTATTACGTCATCATCGCTGACATTTCTCCAATACTGGAAGAAGTCATACGGAGGGCATTTTGCCGGATCAAGCCACAATGCGCCTTTTTCGGTTTTGCCCATTTTTTTACCCTCTTTTGTGGTAAGAAGCGTAAAGGTCATGCCGTAAACATCCTCTCCCCTTACGCGCCTTACTAAATCAACGCCTCCAAGGATATTTGACCATTGGTCATTTCCGCCAAGTTCAAGTTTGCAGCCATATTCCTTATTTAAATGCAAAAAGTCATAGCTTTGCATAAGCATGTAATTGAATTCAAGGAAAGAAAGGCCTCTTTCAAGCCTTGTTTTAAAGCATTCGGCAGCAAGCATTTTATTTACTGAAAAATGTACCCCAACATCCCTTAAAAACTCAATGTAATTCATTTTTAAGAGCCAATCGCCATTTTTAACCATCAAGGCTTTACCATCGCTGAAATCAATAAATTTTTCCATTTGCCTTTTAAAGCATTCGGCATTATGGTTTATTTCTTCCACGGTAAGCATTTTTCTCATGTCTGTTTTGCCTGTCGGGTCGCCAATCATTGTGGTTCCTGTTCCAAGAAGCGCAATGGGTCTATGGCCTGCTTTCTGCAAACGCGACATCACCACAAGCTGCAGGAAATGTCCAACGTGCAGACTATCTGCCGTCGCATCAAAGCCAATATAAAAAGTAACGCCTTTTCCGTTTAATAGTTCCTCTATTTCTTTTTCGTGTGTCATTTGCGCAATAAGCCCGCGCCTTTTAAATTCTTCAAAAACAGTCATAAAGAAATTCCCCTTTCAATTTTCCCAATAAAAAATCCTCCGGCAAAAATGCCAGAGGACGAAAATAATTCCGTGGTACCACCTCAATTTATCCGAAAAATTTTCTTTTTCGGACCTCATTGAACGCTTTAACGGGCGCAACCGTACGGCTCTACTGAAAAAATTTCAAGCCGCAAGCTCCGGGATGTATTCGCAAGCACAAAATCACCTTTTCACACCAGCCAAAGGTTCTCTGAAGATTTTAAAATACTTGTTACTTGTTCCCATCTCAGCTTTTAAAATATTAAATATAATACCATATAAAAAGCAAAAAGTCAATCATTTCAGCTCAACGATTGTTACGCCGTCTTCTCCTTCGCCATAAACTCCAAGCCTGAAGCTTTTAACTGATGGATGCCCTTTGAGGTATTTGTGAACAGCGCTCCTGAGTATTCCAGTACCTTTTCCGTGAATTACAGTTACAAGGCCAACACCGGAAAGTACGGCATTGTCAAGGAACATTCCCAATTCATAAATTCCATCATCAGAATTTTTGCCCCTTATATCAAGTTCCATCTGGACTTTTCTTTCAAGCTTGCTTTTTACGTTTTTAGTAGATATTTTTTTGCTTTGGGTTTGAGGGGCAGTTCTTTCGGGCTCCATAAGTCTTAATTTGCTTATGTTTACCTTTGTTTTCATTATTCCGGACTGGACAAAAACAAAACCGTTTTCATCCGGGTCGCTTGCCAAAATGCCTTTTTTGTTTATGTCAAATATAAGCACATGGTCGCCTCTTTTAAGCGGCCTTGGAAGAACATAATCATCGTTTGATTTTTCGCGTACGGGATTTGCTTCATTGTACATTTTATCAAGCAATGATTTTGCGCTTGATTTTGCATTTAAAGCAAGCGAGGCAAAATTTTCTTTTTCCTTTTCTTTTCTTAAAGCATCAAGCTCATCTATAAGCTTTTCGGATTGCATCCTTACATTTTCAATGATCCTCATTGCTTGAATTCTTGCTTTTTCAAACTCAGCATCTTTGCTTTTATCAAAACGTTCAATTTCCTCATGCAGCTTTTGAAGTTTTTCTTCGTGCTCATTTTTCAGACGTTTTATCTCTTCATTTTGCTTTTCAAGTTCCTGTCTTGCTTTTTCAAGCTTTTCAACTACTTCCTCAAAGCGCTTATTTTCGTTGCTGACAAGATTTTTTGCATATTCGATTATATCTGAGGGAATTCCAAGCCTTGCCGATATTGCAAACGCATTTGATTTCCCTGGCGACCCAACGATAAGCCTGTAAGTTGGCTGCAAAGTGGCGACATCAAATTCGCAGGAAGCATTCTGTACTCCCGAAGTTTCAATGGCATATAATTTAAGTTCCTGATAATGCGTTGTTACAAGCATTTTGCTGCCTTTGCTTTTAAGCTTTTCAATAACGGCAACGGCAAGAGCGGCGCCTTCAACAGGGTCTGTTCCGGAACCAAGTTCATCAAGCAAAACGAGTGAATTTTCATCTGCTTCCTTAAGAATCCTTATGACTTTATTCATGTGTGATGAAAAAGTTGAAAGACTTTGCTCTATGCTTTGCTCATCGCCTATATCAACAAGGATATTTTTAAATACTGAAACTTTGCTGCCATCCGATACGGGAATAAGCAGCCCGCACATAACCATTGAACAAAGCAGACCGGCTGTTTTTAATGCAACAGTTTTGCCTCCTGTATTTGGTCCGGTAATTACAAGGACCTGATAATCATATCCGAGATTTATATTTATCGGCACTACTTTATCCTTATCAATTAGAGGGTGCCTTGCGTTTTTAAGATTTATTTTTCCGTCGTTTGATATTACCGGAGCAGTTGCCCTCATCCTTGCGGCAAGGTTTGCCTTTGCAAAATAAAGGTTTAATTCAACGCTAACGGAAAATCCTTTGTTTATTGATTCCGCAAACTGAGCACATTCAGATGAAAGTTCCGCTATAATCCTTTCTATTTCCTCCTGCTCTCTGCCTTTTAAAACCCTTATTTCATTGTTTGCTTCAACTACTGAAATGGGCTCTATAAAAAGCGTTGCTCCGCTTGAAGAAGTATCATGCACAAGTCCGGGAACGGAATTTTTATTCTCCGCTTTTACCGGAAGAACATATCTTCCATCCCTTATTGTAATAACTGCATCTTGCAGGCATTTCTGAACAGAAGACGAACGAAGCATTTTCTCCATGGTTTCGCGTATTTTTGCGCCTGCCTGAGCAATTTTCCTCCTTATTGATGCAAGTTCCAGACTTGCATCATCGGCAATTTCCTCTTCTGAAATTATTGATGAAAGTATTTTTTCTTCAAGGTATTTATTAGGGCTGAGTTCGGAAAACAAATATCCAATTGAAGTTTCAATGTTTTCGCACTGCTTACGCCAATCAGTTAAATATCTTACCTGAACAAGCACTTGCGCAACATCAAGCAATTCTCTCAAAGAGAGGGAAGCACCGTTTCCGGCCTTTTTAAGACTGGCGGAAACATCCTTAATATTTAAAAAATTAGGCGTTCCATATCTTGAAGAAAGCTCCAATGCATCGCTTGTTTTTTTAACTTCAAGGCAAACTTCATCCAAATCCGTTGATGGAGCGATATTCAATGCCATTTCCCTTGTTTTTGCGTTTGAAGTTTCGTTTGCAAGCATTTCTAAGATTTTATGTAATTCCAAGGTTTTATAATAACTGTTCATAATTTAAAATTCCTTTGAGCATATGGATTTATAAAATTCAAGTGTTTTAAAATGTTTGTCAAGATGCAAAACCAAATATTTTTCAGCTATGTAATTTAATTTTTTTTGCACTTCATCCGAAATTTTAAAATTCCAAAGTTTTTCAAATTCAGTAAGCACAATATACCTTATTGCATGCAAAAGCGGCAGCGAAAGCTGCGCTGCCTCTGCATGCAAATTTAAATCGTAGCATGTTGGACATAAAATTATTCCGTTTTCAAAAATAAAATACATCTTATCCGATAAATAAGCTCCGCATTCAGCGCAGCCGACAATATCTGGCATTAAACCTATTTCGGAAAGCAATCTTAGTTCAAAAACGCTTTTTAAAAATTCTTTACTCCTTTTGCCGCTTGAAAGAAATTCAAGACTGTTGAGCATAAGCCTTAATATTTCCTGCGAAGGCTCTTCCGAAGTTGCCGAAAAAAGAATTATTTCTGCAAAATAAGACGCAAGCGCAAGCTTTTCCATATCGAGTCTTAAATCATAAAATATATGGATTGGATCTGAACTGTTTAAATAATACCTCTCGCCGCGCTTTTGAACGCAAAACTTTGAATAAGCAAAAAGCTGCGAGGCCGGAGAGTTTTTAGCATTTATTTTTCTTGCGCCTTTTGCCGAAATCTCTATTACTCCCAAATCGTTTGTAAGGACGTCAATGAATTTATCGTTTTCACCAACCTGCTTTTCACGAAGCACTATCCCCCGGGTTGTTATCAGCATTGTTTTGTTCCCCTTCAAACGTATGGAAATTTTCTCTATAATGGTTTATATCAATCCCTTTATAACACAAATAGTCACTGATTTTTCCTGTCTTTTCAAATACATCCCATTTTGAATTCGGCATAATTGATTCCTCCATCATATAAAAAGTTTAAACAAAAGAATCAAAACATCTTGCAAAATAATTATTGCCTTTATTTAATGTTATATTTATGCCGAAAAAAAGTTTTATTTGGAATTTGCCAATCCAAAATTTTTAATCATTCCCTCTTTATTCCGCCAATCCGGCTTAACCTTTACCCAAAGCTGAAGATTTATTTTTATGCCGAAGAAATCCTCCATATCCTGCCTTGAAAGGCTTCCCGCTTTTTTGAGCATATCTCCGTTTTTGCCTATGATTATGCCTTTGTGGGAATCTTTTTCGCAAAAAATATTTGCCGAAATATCCAATATATCATTCCCGTTTTTGTCCTTGCGTTCTTTCATTTCCTCAACCGTCACCGCAATGCCGTGCGGAATTTCTTCACTTAAAAGATGCAAAAATTTTTCCCTTACAATTTCCGCTGCAATAACGCGTTCCGGCTGGTCCGTAAGCATATCGTCCGGGAAAAAATGAGGACTTTCAACGGCTAATTTTGAAATTTCATTAAGCACAAGCTCAATGCCGTCGTTTTCAAGAACACTTACAGGAATAATAGCTTCAAATTCATAAAGCCTTGATGCTTCATCAATTATTTTTAGCAAATTTTCCTTTTCTTCAATTAAATCTATTTTATTTAAAACAAGAATAACTGGAATTTTGGATTTTTTAAAGGATTCTAAAAATTCTGCTTCGTTTTCTCCAAATTTTTTAGTTGCGTCGGCGACAAAAACAATTACATCAATTTCGCTTACAGAATCCTTTACCGCCTTCATCATATGTTCCCCAAGCTTTGTTTTTGCCTTATGGATGCCGGGGGTATCAATAAAAACATATTGAGTTCCGTCTTTTGTAAGTATGCCAGTAATTTTCGTTCTTGTGGTCTGAGGCTTGTCGCTGACTATTGCAACCTTTTCGCCAACCATTGCATTTAAAAGCGATGATTTTCCGGCATTAGGACGGCCAACTATTGACACAAAGACAGTTTTGGAATCCATTATTCTACACACCTTTAAGATTTCTTGTTTTTAAATTTGCCTGCATTTCCGGTATAAATGCCTTTAAAAATAAAAATCAAACTAAAAACCACACATACGGCAAACAAAAGCAAAAGCGGAATATTTTCGGTAAAAAAAGAAAAAATTTCAATAAATTTATTTATATCAAAAAATAAAATAAAACCTATTACCGCGGCAAAAAAAGCAGAAACAAAAACAGCTCCCGCAGCAATATCTTTTGCAATTTGAGCAAGTTTATTAAACGACGGAGAAGTTAAGTCCACAATGCTTTCAAGCGCCGTATTCATCATTTCACAGGAAATCACCGAAGATATTGCCAAGAAAAGCAAAACATAATCAGTTTTTGAAAAATCATAAAAAGAGGAAAAAAACAGCACAAAAATGGAAATAACTATATGAATTCTCATATTTCTTTCGCTTATAATGCATTTTTTTATTCCTCTAAAAGCAAAATTAAAGCTCTTTGAAAGACCTTTTAATTCTTTTTTAATCTTCATTTTCCTGTATGAAGCTGCTTGCCCTTGAAAGTCCAAGTTTTTCAAGTATAGCCTCTTCCCTCTCACGCATAATTGCTGCATCCAAGGCTGATTTTTCATGGTCATACCCTAAAAGATGAAGCATTGAATGTACGGTAAGAAATCCTATTTCACGTTCAAGAGAATGTCCAAACATTGCCGCTTGCTTTACTGCAGTTTCAAGTGAAATTACTATATCTCCAAGCAAAAATGCGCCGGTTTCGTTGTTGACATCGTATTCTCCATTTTCGCCCAAAGGGAAAGACAAAACATCCGTAGGCTGGTCCTTATCCCTGTAAAGCTTATTAAGGTTTTTAATTTCTTTATTGTCAACGAACGAAACACTCACTTCGGCATTTCCGTTAAAATTTTCACTCACCAGAACCGCATTGCAGCAGCGTCTTATAAGCAGTCGTATCCCTACAGGTATCTTTACTTCATTTTGATTGTTCTTAATATACACTTTTATTTTAGCCATGAACCGTCTTCTTCTTTCCTTCCTCGTTAAATTTTTCGTATGCCTTTATAATTTCCTGCACAAGTTTATGCCTTACAACATCTTTTTCACTGAATTTTACAATACTTATGTCATCTATGCCTCTTAATACTTTCATTGCCTCGATTAATCCGGAACGGTTTTTGTCAGGCAAATCTATTTGAGTTATATCTCCGGTAACAACAATTTTGCTGTTAAATCCAAGACGGGTAAGAAACATTTTTATTTGTTCGCAAGTAGTGTTCTGTGCTTCATCCAAGATAATAAAAGCATCATCAAGAGTTCTTCCGCGCATATAAGCAAGCGGGGCAACTTCAATGCTTCCTTTCTCCATATGTTTTTGAAAAGTTTCCGCTCCAAACATATCAAATAGCGCATCATAAAGCGGTCTCAAATAAGGGTCTACCTTATCCTGCATATCCCCCGGAAGAAATCCAAGTTTTTCCCCTGCTTCAACTGCCGGACGCGTAAGTATTATTTTATTTACATCATGAGCTTTAAAAGCTTTGACAGCCATTGCAACCGCAAGATAAGTTTTTCCTGTTCCGGCAGGCCCAATTCCCATTACAATTGTATTTTTTGAAATAGCCTCAACATATTTTTTTTGATTTATAGTTTTAGGCTTAATTGTTTTCCCGCTTGCGGTAATGCAAATAGAATCCCCTGCAAGTTCTTCAATTTGAGTATGGGTTCCTTCTTCAACCATTGATATTACATAGCTGATATTTTGCTGGGTAAGAGCTTCTCCTTTCCCGGTAAGAGTTAAAAGAGTTTCAATTGCCTTTTTAGCATTTTCCACATTTTCATCAGCGCCGGTTATTTTTATATCCCCGCCTCTGCCCAATATTGACACGCCATACTGCTTTTGCAGCATATTTACATTTTCATCGTACTTGCCAAAAAGTGCTTGAACCTGCTCTATCGTATTAACACTTACTACTTTTTCAGCCATTGAAACACCCATTTCATAAAATTATACAATAGTTTTATTATACCATATTATTTAAAATTTGAACAGTATTTTTATTGCCAAAAATAAAAAACAAGCTAACCGAAAGAAAGCTTGTTTCTTAATGGGTTTTAGTGGAAATTGACTGATAATTTATTTACAAATTTTTAAATGCATTGCGCTCAACATAAATCATCATCCGATTTCTTAGCCAAATATAACAAATTAACCACAAAATAGGATTTGTGCCAATTAACCAAGTAATGGATTTTAATAAACTATATACAAAAATAATTAAAAGCAAAATAAAATTTGCTGCTAATAATGCAATGTTTTCTTTCAGGCATTTTTTCTTAAAATAATATATTTTTTCTTTCAGTGTAAAACTGCTATTTTTTATTGCTGAAATAAGATTTTCATCAGCTATCTCTTTAAATGATTTTTCCGGTATTCGTTCTCCGGCAATTATTTCATTTATACTAACATTAAATATTTTACTAAGCAATTGAATCATTTCAATATCAGGAAGATAAACTCCGTTTTCCCAACGTGAAATAGTTTTATTTGTTACTCCTATTTTATCTCCAAGTTCTTCTTGTGTCCAATTTTGTTCATGACGAAGTTGTGCAATAAATTTTCCTATTTTTATCTGATTCATAATAAAACTCCTTTTCTTTTTACATTTATTATACATCTGCAAACTTATCTTGTCTTTACCACAAACAGAGAATTTATTAAAAATCAACTAAAATTACAATTGACATACAAATTTATCAATCTACCATTAAATAATCGGCATATCCTTGTCAAAGACGGCAATATTTCAGAAATTTAGTTTTATTCTCCAAAAATCTTATTTTCAACCCCTATTTCTCCTTCAAGAGTATAGAGTATGACCATTTTCATTTCTTCACCGGTAAGATTAAATTGGGTTTCTTTTGAAATTATTTTTTCATCTTTAAGAAAATTTTCTTCGTAATCGGATATTTTTTTTTCAATTGCAGCTTTTGCTTCATCAGGAGTATAATTTATAATCTCGGTCTTTAAAGGCCTGTATTCCTCATGCCTGATTCCTATCGGCAGGGTAATATTGAAGAAGGAAAGATTGTTTTCGCTTTCATCGTATTCATAATCTTCATTAACATTGGAATTTAAGTATAAAGGGATTTTTAAGCCGAAAAAAAATAAACTCCTTTTATATATTTCATCACCTGTGGGTATGCTTTTTTCTTCTTGGAATTTTTGCTCAAATACCATTTTCTCTTTATATCTCCCGATTACAGTCCCTTGTGCATGAAGGATTGTTGTTTTTCCACGCCTGTCAACAGAAATCCCGCTTATTAAAATATCTCCCTTTTTTACTCCCTCGCCTACTTTTGGAACCAAACTTCCCTTATAAACTTTTGCGCCTATAATTTGTGCATCCTTGTCCGAAACTATGTTGCATGGTACATTGAAGGGAATTACTTGAACATGCTCGGTCAGTTCATCTATTTCCACAATTACTCTTCCGCCGTTTCTCCTGATTCCAACCCATGCTATTTTATCAAAAGCAGTAATAATATCTTTTTCGGTACGTTTAAAATCCATATTCGGTATAAAAGCTCCATAATATATTCCATTTTCATTAAGCACATCCATAATTTTTTTTTCAGAAATAGTTTTGTTCCCGCTTATTTCAATTTTCAAAGCAATATTTGACATATAAATTACAAGAGCAACTGCAAATATAACTCCCGTAATCATGCCAAATCTTTTTTTATATTTTATTGCCTTAAATATAAGTCCTTTCTTTTTTACTATTTCCAAATCAACATTTTGTTTTTTGGCAATTTTTTTTATTGCAGCAAAATCTTTTCTGTAAACCCGCAGCACAAATCCGCCATCTGAAAAGCTTGCATCAAAATAAGGAATTCTATTTTCGTTTAAGGCGTTAAAAAAATCTTCCGGACTTGCTGAAATAAATTTTAAAAAAAGTACCCCTCGCAGATTGTCAAACATTTTTGCGCCACCCGCTTCTTTTGGTAAATTCAATTGAATCTATCCGGCCGGAAACTACTATCCCGTCTGTTCCGTAATTATTTATTTTCAAATCTTTTCCCCATATTTCAACAATGAGGTTGCTTGTCATGATTTTTAAATAAATATCGTTGTATTCAAGTATTTTTTTGCAGTTTTCAATTTCAATCAAATTATTGTCGCTTATAAGCAGGTTTGTGTTTATATATAGCTTTTTTCTTGCAAAATCCGCAATATTTTCAGCCTGTTTCAGAATCCATCACTCCCAAGGCTTTATTTCATAATAATTATATTATAAAATTTTCCGGCATATACTTTTATAACCACTATAATTTGGGAGAGATAAAATGTCTGAAAAAGTAAAAAATGCAGCAAGGTTTTGCATCGTCCTGCTGCTGTCATTTTTTTTAGGTATTGCCATGATTTTTTATACCCGTGAAATTTGTCTGAGAATGGCCTCTGCAATACTTAACTGCCTTACAGTAATAATCCCATCACTTTACGGTTTTATGGCGCTTTCAGGATTTTTAATAAGGACAAATTTTTATATTTATTTAAGTGCTCCTTTTTCTTTTGCCTCACGTTATATTTTTAGAATAAAACCTGAGCTTTTTTCTGTTTTTTTAATAAGCCTTTTTGCGGGATATCCGGTCGGGGCAAAGCTTTTATATGAACTTTTGGAGGAAAATAAAATTACTCAAAAAGAAGCTGAAACAATGCTATGCTTTTGCTATGCGGGAAGCCCCACATTTATTGCCGGACTTGCAGGAATAAAGCTGTTTTCAAGTCTTAAAGCAGGGCTTTTAATTTATTTTTCGGTTATTTTAACAAATTTGGCAATAGCCATTTTTTCCGCACCTTTGCGTGAAAAACCGCAAAAAATAAAAAGCAAAACCGAAATCAAACTAAGCGCGGAAATACTTATAAATTCCATAGAAAGCGGAGCAAAAGCACTTTTTCAAGTATGTTTCATGATAGTTTTTTTCTCTATAATCATTGTAATTTTTGAAAATTTGGGAACAATCAGCTTTATATCAAATATCCTACTTGAATTTACCGGAGTAAAAAATGCTGATATTATCGTAAAATCCATGCTGGAAATAAGCAATATTTCATCTCTTCCCGCAAATTGCTTTAATTATATGCCTTTAATAGCAGGAATTTTTTCTTTTGGCGGGGTATGTATAATTCTGCAAATTGCAGCTATAACTAAAGGCAAAATACATCTTGGAAAATTTATTCTCACAAGAATAATTTCCGCTTTTATTTCCCCCATAGTATGCCATATTTTATTAAAAGCTTTTGGAGAAGGAGTTATTCCGGTTTCAGGAATGCCGCATATTTCTTTAAGAAGCATTTCGCCAATTCCATCAATTTTCTTGATAATCATGACAATTATGCTCCTTTTGCAAAAAAGAAGCAATTTTAAAAAAATATAAACCGACTCTTAAAAGTCATCTAATGGAATGAAGTTTTAATAAATTTCCTAATATAATAATCCCCTTATTGTATCCTCGAATTTTTTCGAGTGTTTACTCTAAGGGGATTATATCTTTTTTATTATTTACATTCTTTTAATGCTCTTTGCCCTATATCCTTACGATAATGCATCCCTTCAAAAGCAATTGCGCCAAGAGCTTTATAAGCGCTTTCAAGTGCTTTTTCAAGGGATTTGCCTGTTGAAGTTACACCTAAAACTCTTCCTCCGGATGTAAGGAACTTTCCTTGTGAAAATTTAGTTCCGGCATGGTAAACAAAGGCACCATCCACCTGCCCTTTTTCATCAAGTCCGGATATTTCAAATCCCGTGGAATATTTTTGAGGATATCCCCCGCTTGCCATAACAACACAGGCGGCACTTTCATCTTTCCACTCAATTTTTATTTCCGAAAGGCGTTCTTCATAAACCGCTTCAAAAATTTCAAGCAAATCCGTTTTAAGCAGAGGGAGCACGACCTGTGTTTCCGGGTCGCCAAAACGGCAATTGTACTCTATTACCTTAGGCCCGTTTGGAGTAATCATAAGACCAAAATATAAGCATCCCTTAAACGGCCTGCCATCAGAATTCATTGCTGCAACTGTGGGAAGAAAAATCTTTTCCATACATTCTTTGGCAATTTCTTCCGTATAATACGGATTTGGCGCAATGGTTCCCATTCCGCCGGTATTAAGCCCTTCATCATTATCAAGAGCCCTTTTGTGGTCCATTGATGAAACCATGGGCACAACAGTTTTTCCATCGCAGAAAGAAAGTACAGAAACTTCCGGCCCGGTCAAGAATTCCTCAATTACAATCCTGTTTCCGCTTGCTCCGAAAATTTTGTCTTCCATAATTGAATTTACCGCACTTTGAGCTTCATCAAAATCCTTTGCAATGACAACGCCTTTTCCAAGCGCAAGTCCATCCGCCTTTATCACCGCAGGATAGGAATTTTTCCTTTTTATATACTCTATTGCTTCCTTTGCATCGGAAAAAACTTCATATTCGGCAGTAGGAATTTTGTATTTTTTCATAAGTTGTTTTGAAAAAACCTTGCTGCCCTCAATTTCAGCGGCCGCCTTATTTGGACCGAAAGTTTTAATTCCATTTGCATTAAGAACATCCACCATTCCCAAAACAAGAGGGTCGTCTGGGGCAACAACCACCATATCAACGGAAAGTTTTTTGGCAAGTTCAACTACTCCGTCAATATCCGTTGCCTTTATGTCAAAACATTCGGCAAAACGTGAAATCCCGCCGTTGCCCGGAGTGCAATAAAGCTTTCCTATCTTCGGGCTTTGTGAAAGCTTCATGATTATCGCATGTTCGCGTCCTCCGCCGCCCACAACAAGAACATCCATTAAAAATCCTCCTTAAAATCAATGGTGGAAAAGCCTTATTCCGTTAAACACCATTACCATATTGTATTTGTTGCAGGTTTCAATTACATGGTCATCACGGATTGAACCGCCCGGCTCAGCAATATAGCATACTCCGGACTTATGTGCACGTTCTATGTTGTCGCCAAACGGGAAGAATGCATCCGAACCGAGAGATACTCCGGTAAGCTTTTTAAGCCATTCCGTTTTTTCTTCCTTTGTAAAAATTTCAGGCTTCACTTTAAATATCCTTTGCCATTCCCCGTCTGCAAGAACATCCATATAATCATCAGACAAGTATATATCTATTGCATTGTCCCTGTCCGGGCGGCCTATATTGTCGACAAACTGCAAATTCAAAACCTTTTCATGCTGTCTGAGCCACCAAATATCCGCTTTGTTTCCGGCAAGCCTTGTACAGTGTATCCTTGACTGCTGTCCTGCACCTATGCCTATTGCCTGTCCATCCTTGGCATAGCAAACACTGTTGGATTGAGTATATTTAAGTGTTATAAGCGAAATAAGCAAATCCCTTTTTGCACTGTCGGGAAGATTTTTATTTTCGGTTACAATATTTTCAAAAGCTGAATCGTCAAATTTTATATTGTTTCTGCCCTGTTCAAAGGTAATTCCAAAAATTTGTCTTCTCTCTATCGGCTCCGGAACATAGTTTTCATCAATTTTTATTATATTGTAATTTCCCTTGCGTTTTTTCTTTAAGATTTCAAGCGCTTCATCCGTATAGCCCGGAGCTATTATTCCATCTGAAACCTCCCTTGAAATCATAATGGCAGTCTGCTTGTCGCATATATCGGAAAGTGAAATAAAATCGCCATATGAGGACATCCTGTCTGCGCCTCTTGCCCTTGCATAAGCGCAGGCAAGCGGTGAGAGTTCCAAATCGTCAACAAAATAAACCTTTTTCAAAGTTTCGTCAAGAGGCACTCCAACTGCTGCTCCGGCAGGAGAAACATGCTTAAAAGAAGCCGCCGCCGGAAGTCCGGTTGCCTCCTTTAATTCCTTTACAAGTTGCCAGCCGTTCAAAGCATCCATAAAATTTATATATCCCGGCTTGCCGTTGAGTATCTCTATGGGGAGCTCCCTATTTTCCAAATAAATCCTTGCAGGCATCTGATTAGGATTGCAGCCGTACTTTAAAGCAAATTCCTTTGACATATTAACTCCTCACACATTCTTATTTATTATTCTTGTTTCTTCCTTGTTTGTTTCAAGGCAAATATACCTTACAAAAAGCGAAACCTTATTTTCCGAATCAAGGCTTTCCCAAAGCTCTTTTGCAAAAGCATCAATATCCTTATCAAGCTTTACCGCTCTTGGTTCCCCCTCAAAGGATGGAATAGGATTCCCATCATGCTTGTAAGTATGAATAAGTCTTCCTTCACCGCAGATTGGGTTTTCATATTCATAAAAAAATCTTTCGCATGATGAATTATTTCCATTTGCACTTTTGAGTATTGAAAGCTTATAAGAAAATCCGCCGTTTTTAAGCTCAATCATCCCTGAAATTCTTGGGGTGAAATTAGGTGCATCAGGCTCAAATTCCCTTGCGCGCAAAGCATCCTCAAAGCTCTTTCCTGCATTTAAGAAATCGTAAACGGTATCGGTTTGGTCGCCGTTTGTAACTATTGTTTTATTTTCAAAAACCCTTACCGGAGCATAAATGATAAGGCTTGGGTCAACAAGCTTTGACGGGTCAAAAGCCTCTGTCCTTATTCCTCTTCCGTCTTCAACAAAAACGCGGTTGCGGCTGTTTTCACTTCTGCCCATTATAAAATAAGCGGATACGGCATATTTCCCATCGCCGGATTTGCCGATTATAATCCCTCTGCCGGGATATGAATTGCTTTTTAAAGCCTCGGAAATTGAAACTGGACTCATTGTTTTTCCTCCGTTTTCACATATGCTTTATTATTTCTTATTTCAATTTTATTTTCGCAGAAAAGCGCAACCGCCTTGGGCAGCAGTTTCCATTCAACCTGTTCCATAACGCGCTTTTGCAGGATTTCTGGAGTATCTTCGTTTTCCACGGGAACAGCCCCTTGAAGTATAATTGCTCCGGCATCAGCCTCCTCATTCACAAAATGCACCGTTGCGCCTGTAAGCTTTACGCCGTATTCCAGCACTGCCTCATGCACTTTAAGTCCATAATAACCCTTTCCGCAAAATGCGGGAATTAAAGAAGGATGGACATTTATAATCCTATACTGATATGCCTTCGTAACTATTTCATCAAGTATCGTCATAAATCCGGCAAGCACAATCAAATCCGCCTTTTCCTCATTTAAGGCTTCAAGCAGCTTTTTGCTGTAAGAAAGCGCATCCGGATATTCTTTCCTTGGTATAATTCTTGTCGGAATCCCGTTATTTTCAGCTCTTTTAAGCGCATAAGCGTCAGGCTTTGAAGAAATTACGCAGGTTATCCTGCCGTTTTTTATTTCTCCGCGGTTTTGCGTATCAATAAGCGCCTGCAAATTAGTCCCTCCGCCGGATACCAAAACTACTATATTTTTCATCCAAACCTCCGGCCGTTTACTTAATGATTACGCCCTCGTCGCCGGCAACAAGCTCTCCCATTACATAAGCTTCTTCGTCGGCGGATTTTATTGCTTCAAGCGCCTTATCAGCATCATTTTTGTCAACCACAACGCACATTCCGACACCCATATTGAATGTATTGAACATATCCCTTTCAGGTATATGTCCGGTTCTCATTATCAAATCAAATATCGGAAGCACCTGTACGGATTTCCTTTCTATGCATGCGGAAAGTCCATCCGGCAAGGACCTTGGAATATTTTCATAAAATCCCCCTCCGGTAATATGAGAAATGCTCTTTACATTGACTTTTGAAAGAAGATTGAGAATTGCCTTTACATAAATTTTTGTCGGCGTGAGCAAAACTTCGCCAAGCGTTGCACCTAAATCGTCAAAACGGGTTGAAAGAGTCGATTCGTTTACCGAAAACACCTTTCTTACAAGTGAAAATCCGTTTGAATGCACTCCGCTTGATTTTATGGCAATGACAATATCCCCGGCTTTTTGAGTTTCAGGCTTTAAAATTTTATCCTTATCAACAACCCCAACGGCAAATCCGGCAAGGTCATATTCATCCGGAGGATAAAATCCCGGCATTTCGGCGGTCTCTCCGCCTACAAGCGCACAGCCGGCCTGAACACAGCCCTCGGCAACGCCGGAAACTATATTTGCCACTTTCTCAGGAACATTTTTCCCAATCGCAACGTAATCAAGAAAAAACAAAGGCTTTGCGCCGCAACAGATAACATCATTCACGCACATGGCAACGCAGTCTATGCCAACAGTATCATGCTTATCCATTAAAAAAGCTATTTTAAGCTTTGTGCCTACACCATCCGTTCCCGAAACAAGAACAGGCTTTGAAATTCCCGTCAAATCCAATTCGAAAAGCCCGCCAAATCCTCCTATTCCGGAAAGAACCCCGCTTGTCATCGTTTTTGCCACATGAGCTTTCATAAGCTCAACTGCCTTATAACCCGCAGTTACGTCAACCCCTGCTTCCTTATAGCTTTCAGAAAAACTTTTCATCCAATCCACCCTTTCAGCATTTTAAAAGGCACCAAACACAATTACATTGCCGCCAAAAAGGCGGCATATGAAAAAATCATTTTATTTTTGACTCAAATTTATCTTTTGCAAAAGATTTTGGAACTTCTGAAGGATAATTCCCGGTAAAACAGCCGTCGCAGAAGCTGCATTCCGCTTCTTTGGCAAGATTCCTTACTCCCTCAACGCTTAAATACCCAAGGCTGTCAACTCCGATATGCTTTGCAATTTCTTCAATAGACATTTGGCATGCAATAAGCTTGTCCCTGCTGTCTATATCTGTCCCGAAATAGCAAGGATTTACAAACGGAGGGCTTGATATTCTCATATGGATTTCCTTTGCGCCGGCCTCGCGTATAAGGTTTACTATTCTGCCGCTTGTCGTTCCCCTTACTATGCTGTCATCCACAAGAATAACCCTCTTGCCTCTTACAGTATCAGATATGGCATTTAATTTTATCCGCACTGAATTTTCTCGCTGTCCCTGTGAAGGCTGTATGAACGTTCTGCCGACATATCTGTTTTTGATAAATCCCACTCCATACGGAATGCCGCTTGCTCTTGAAAGTCCAAGCGCGGCATCAAGCCCGCTGTCTGGAACTCCTATTACAACATCCGCTTCAACCGGGTGTTCTTTCCACAAAAATTCACCTGCCCTGAGCCTTGCTCTATGAACGCTCGCGCCTTCAATAACGGAATCCGGACGGGCAAAATAAACATACTCAAATACGCATAAATGTCCTTTTGAACCGCAATGGGTAGTTATTGAACGCACTCCGTTTTCATCTATGACAACAATTTCTCCGGGCTTTATATCCCTTACGAATTTTGCGTCGATGCTGTCAAAAGCACAAGTTTCGGATGCAACCACATATGCGCCATACTTTGTAATTCCAAGCGAAAGAGGCCTGAATCCCACAGGGTCCCTTGCGGCAATAAGCTTTTTGGGCGACATAACTACAATTGAATAAGCTCCTTTAAGCTTGTACATTGCCTTTTCAATGGCTTCTTCAATGGAATTTGCGGTAAGCCTCTGCTCCGTAATGGCATACGAAATAACTTCCGTATCGTTTGTGTTATGGAATATTGCCCCTTTAAGCTCATATTCCTCACGCAGTTCCCTTGCATTGGTAAGATTTCCGTTATGTGCAATTGACATTGGGCCTTTTATATGCCGCACCACAAGAGGCTGCGCATTTGAGCGGTTTGCACTGCCCGTGGTGGAATATCTTACATGTCCTACGGCAATATTGCCTTTGCCGAGTTTTTCCATAACCTCCTTGGAAAAAACCTCATGCACAAGTCCCAAATCCTTATGATAAGTAAAAACACCGCAGTCGTTTACGACTATCCCGCAGCTTTCCTGTCCCCTGTGTTGAAGGGCATAAAGCGATATATAAGTTTCTCTTGCGACATCGGCCGTTTCCTTGGAATATATCCCGAAAACGCCACATTCTTCATGCAAATTATCAAACATTTTATCACCAAATTTCAAAAGGCTTATTCGCCCAAAAGGCGTTTTAAAATCTCCTTATAAGCATCCTCTTCCCCGCCAAGGTCACGACGGAAACGGTCCTTATCAAGCTTTTCATGGGTTGTTGCATCCCAGAAACGGCATGTATCGGGAGAAATTTCATCTGCAAGTACAATTTTTCCGTCAGGTGTTTTTCCAAATTCAAGTTTGAAATCAATAAGTTCTATATTTACATCTTTAAGATATCTTGTAAGGAAATTATTAACCATAAGCGAATATTTTGCTATAAGTTTAAGTTCATCTTCCGTTGCCCATCCCATTGCAAGGATATGATATTCATTAACCATAGGATCTCCAAGGGAATCGTCTTTGTAGCAATATTCTATCACAGTCCTTCCAAGCTTTGTACCCTCGGCAAGGCCAAGCCTTTTTGCAAGTGAGCCCGCAGCAACGTTTCTCACGATAACTTCAAGAGGAATAATGGAAACTTTTTTAACAATGGTTTCCCTATCGGATATTTCCTTTACGAAATGTGTAGGTACGCCTTCTTTTTCAAGCATCTTCATCAAATGATTAGTAACGCGGTTGTTAATGATGCCCTTATTGTGGATTGTGCCTTTCTTTTCACCGTTAAAAGCTGTTGCGTCATCCTTGTAATCAACTATTACAAGTTCCGGGTCAGATGTTTTAAAAACTTTTTTTGCTTTCCCCTCATAAATCTGTTCCAATTTTTGCATTTTAAAAGCCTCCAGTTTAATTTTTAAATATATTTTTTACTTCTTCTTGAAGTTTTTCGTCCTTTTTAATTACTCCGGCAGCCATTTCTTCTTTCATTTCGCAAAGCTTTTTATCCAGTTCCTTATCACTTAAAGCAAGAATTTGAGCAGCAAGTATGGCAGCATTAACTCCACCGTTTATAGCAACAGATGCAACAGGCACTCCTCTTGGCATTTGCACTGTTGAAAGCAAAGCATCAAGCCCGTCAAGCGCTAAAGATTTCACAGGAATTCCTATCACAGGCAAAATCGTATTTGAGGCAATTTCGCATGCAAGGAATGCTATTTTTTCAGATGCGGAAATAATAACCCCAAATCCATTTTCAGCAGCATTTTTAGAAAATTCAGCAGCAAGTCCGGGAGTTCTGTGTGCGGACATAACATGCACCTCATAAGGTATACCAAATTTTTCAAGCTCTGCTGCCGTTTCTTTTACTGTTGAAAAATCACTGCCGCCTTCCGTTACGATAGCAACTTTTTTCATTAAAATCCCCCCTAAAAATAAATTTAGCTGCAACTTTCCCAAGTTACAGCTAACAACTTACAATTATTCTTAATTTTAAGCGCAAAATGTCCTTTGCTTGCAGCTATGGCATTAAAGCATAAACAGGATATGATGCCTTTTAAAACATATATAAAAGACCGAATCATAACAATTATACCCATGCCTTTCAAAGCTTTATAGCACATTCAATAAAAATACCAATTATATTTTAACCTATTTGCGCTTAAATATCAACACCCTTTTACATAAAATTTATTTTCCTAAAATCTCAAAATAATATTCAATTTACACAAATCAATAAATATTATGTACTATTCGGATAAATCAGTTTATTTCAGATTTACACAAAATTTTAGGGATTCTCTTTTAATCTGCTTGGTTCATTCCAGGTGTATTATGCAGAAATCAGATTTTATTTAGGAAATCCTAACCAAATCGCAAAAATAACTAATACTATTCCAATTGAAATAGCAACTATATTCCAAAACCTATTTTTTATGTTTTTAATACGAGAAAATCCTAAAGCAATTAAAAATATTCCTATAATCGCCGATAACATCATTACAATAAATCCCATTTTTTCACATCCTCCGTTCAAGATGAATTATCTTTTCATGACGATTAGCCACTTCTAAATCATAAATAAAAATCACATCGTTTGTAATTTCTACATCTGGATGTGTAATATTATATTCACTACCAGGTGTTCCAGTATAATAAAATTCAGTTAAAGCAAAAGCACATGGATTTACTGTAATAATAAGCGCATTATTTGAAGATCCTGCGTCTGAAGAATAAATAATTGGTGTACTTACAGATTTTATTTTTGCACGATAGATATGACTAATTTTAGTCCAATAACCAATTTGTGCTTCAGAATGATAATATAAAGAAGCATCACCAGATTTATTAAATAATATATTTATTATTTAAATATATATCTCCGGTATTGCTATTTAATGTAGTAATATATTTTATAGATGTATTTACATTTGTCAAATCAGGAGATAAAAGTTGATTTTGACCGATTGGCGATGACCAATTTGCTTGTAAAGTATATGTACTTCCTAAAGACTCGTTATTGTCAACAGGCATTACTAATAAAGCATATTCTCCAATTTCCAACGATACATTCCATAAACCACCGGAAAGCATACCATAATCATATTTAAGTTTATATAGATTATCTGTATTATCTAACTTTAGTATAGTTAGTACATAATTTGAATTATCAGTAATCATCCTGCTGTATAATTGTTTAGGCGAAGTTAAAGTAAAAAATAATAATCTGTAGGTTCTGTAGAAGTTAATATATCAGAATATAAAAAATAATCAAATGGTACGTCATACATTCCTTTTAATGAATTTTTAATAATTTTAGGCACAAATATATCTTTTGCATTTACTTTTAAATTTATTTTTAATTTACTATTTATATATTCATTATTGTCAATTTTATTTTCTGCATTTTTAATATCTTGAAAAGTTAAATTGCCTATAGGTTCAATAGCAAAAATATTAAAATTAGAATTTAATATAAAAAATACAAAAAAACAGGTATTAAAATTTCTTTAAAAAATAATTTTTTCATTATCAATTCCTCCCAATTATAAAAAATATAAATTGTATTTTGCATTTAAAGTATATTAAACATTGCATTCCATACACTTCCATTTCGTTTATTATATTATATCATTTTTTGTTATATGTCAAGTATTTTTTGCTAAAAAAACAAAATAAATTAATATATTGTTTTTAGTTTTCCAGATATGTTTATAAAAAGCTTTTTTGCTGTTTGTAGCACAAGACTTAAAAAGGCATATAATAAAATTGTAGCATAACAAACGCTGACGGAAGGTGGTTAGATGCCTTATACTACAAGGGAGTTATTTGCAAGATTAATTCAATGCGAAGCCGGCGGCGAAGGAGAGGACGGAATGAGAGCCGTGGCTTCGGTCATTATGAACAGGGCGCGGATTCCTTACGGTGAATTTGCAAGGGTGAGCCAAGGCGGAAATGTGCGCAACATAATTACCCAGGAAGGTCAATTTAATTGCTTAAAGGATACATTAGGCGGAAAATATAATCCGCAGACGGTTTGGAACATGAACCCGCAGGAAATCCATTATGCAATTGCCGACTGGGCATTGGCAGGACATATTTTAAACGGCATTGACAATTCAATTTTTTTTTATAATCCTTACAGCCCCGAATGCGCGCCTTATTTCCCGCCTAACAAGGCTGGGGTTATACACAACAGAGTAAATCAGCATTGTTTTTACATTCCGACAGAAGTATATAAAAACAGTTGATTTTTAAAATCCCGCTTTGATTGCCGGCTTGCATAGCGGGAAGACCAAAAGCCGGAGAAAGAGGTATTTTTAATGGTTGATTTTTCTGCTCAGCAGCCAAATGCAGCTCCGCAAAGTCCTATATCTGATTTTTATAAAAAGCAATCCGGAACTTCTTCTCAGCAAGCACCTAAATTTTCATGCATGCCAAGTGAAATAGGATGCATACCGGGACCTGCAGCATCAATGCCGCAAACAGGTACATGGCCTCCGGGAGCACAGCCTCCTGCAACGACATATGACGTGCAGTATTTGAATCAATTTCTTTCAACACAAATAGGCAGACAGGTTACAATAGAATTTCTTATAGGCACAAATACTTTTACAGATAAATCGGGAACTTTGCTTGCTGTTGGAACAAACTACGTGCTCTTGCAGGAAACAAACAGCGATGATATAGTTGCTTGTGATTTTTACAACATAAAATTTGTTAAGATTTATTATTGACATAGTTTGCAAACAGGACAAAATGCAGTTATTATAAAGAACCGATTGGTCATCAGCTTATTTCATTCAGAATCTGAAATAAGCTGATTTATCTTAAATCTGAAAATTTCTTATTTTTTACTCCCCCCTATAATTTTTGCTTTAAGCAAAAATTATAGGGGAAATTTTTATTATTAGCTTATTTAAAAAATTCACAATTTTTCATTTTAAGGAGTCAATTTAGTAAATGATTTTAAAGAATTTGATTGACAAATAATGAATAATGATGTAATATGTAAAATATGGTTAAATATTAAAGTGAAATTATCTTAAAAGCTCTTCAAGTTCTATTTTCAGTAGTTTGACTGATGCGGCGAAATCCGTTGCAAATACGGTCAAATCGACGATCAATACTGTATCAAAGACTGCAACAACAGTTAGCGGGGCGGTTGCCAGCGCAGTTTCCCATGTAGCCAAAAGCGTGATTTTTACAGCAAGTCAAGCTGTACAAAGTAAATGCCGCATTATCAGGTGCTGCATGCATTCCTTTAGCCGGAAATGCCACAACCGGAGCTAAATTACTTATAAAAGGCGCAGATGTAGTGTACAGGCAAAATAATTTCCGCATATCCATTGCCACAAAATTAAGGAGGATTATATGAAATATAAATATACATTTGATGAAATGACTATGAAAATAAGTGGGAGGAAGTACAGGGTTATTATTGTTGAAGATAAAATACAATTAGTGTCAGTTTTTCTCATGTCTGATATTCAAAATGATCCTAACCCTAATTATGTATTCGAAGCAATAGACGAAGTGCTTTGTGGTAAACGTGAGTATGCAGAATTTAGCGGCAATGTTTGCTTGGTGAAAGTTTATAAAGATAAAAGTATAATATATGACAAATTGGCTGAAGATGCTAAAGGGGATTGGTGCGAAATAGAAACTACGGAATTAAGAGAATTTGTTGAAATCTGGCGTGACGAAGTTAGAAGATTTTACAAAAAAACACTGTGCATGGCAATAGGAGCGTAGTTTTGTCATTCAAGTAAATACTTCGCTTATGCGCATGACGAGCTGCTCTGTTTTGGTAAATATTCACAAAAACATATGTGGGTGTTGGTCTTTTTTTCACAGATAATGCCTTTCACGTCTTGAAAAATTTTGGGAATTGTGGTATATTAAGGCTGGAAATTATAACTGCAAATAAGGAGGAAATAATATGAAAATCAAATCAAAGCCCAGTAAAAAAATTACTGCACTACTCCTTGCACTTACTCTTACAGCAGGACTTGAAAAGATATTTTAGGAGGTCAGATGAAGAAATCTTTATTTAGACTTATTGATAGATTTGAATTGTTGATTTGTTATGTACTTTGTTTTGGCTTTAATATAATGTTTGATTATGTTAAAAGTTTAAGTATAGACTCTTATCTTTTGCAAACTTTTTTAAAACAGTTTTATGACTATCAAGCTGTAATTATTTTTTTATTAACATTTATTGTTATAATTTTTCATTATCAAATGTTGAACAGAAAAAAAGTAGAAGTATATTGTAAGATTCTTGTAGGCGATACAATACGATTCATTATTATTCGTTATATTTTTGAATGTTTGGTTATATTAGGGATTGCTTTTGTTATATCAATGATAATTACTGTTATATTAGGCATAAGCTTAGTTGATAACATTTATTTATCTTGTATTTTTGTAGTCTATATATTAATTAGTTCAAGGATGGTGATTAAGTTTGAAAATTTTTAAATTTTTTATAACAAAAATTTTTTTTGAGAAAGACTATGATTGTATTTAGTGTACTTTTATTGCTTTTTTTGAGCAATTATCTCGTTTTCATTGCAGCTCAATCTACTGTTTCCACTTTTCAAGGATACAATGAAATGAAACATTTAAATCAAGCAGGTAATTATATAGCTAACTTAGACCCGGATAGCGACATGAATATGGGTAAAATCGACAAAAATGATACGCAAAATGTATATGATTATTTAAAGAACAATAATATTAGATATGCTTTATTCACAGACGGATTTATTGTATCATTGCCTAATGCTTATGATATGGAAGTTTCATTTGCTTATTTAAATGAAGAATACTATAAGTTAAATAAGCAATTTGAAATTTCACAAGGAAAAGACTTGTATTTTGATTACTGTTTTGACAATAATGACATAGAAATCCCTGTTCTGATTGGAAAAGGATTAAGTAAAACATATCCATTAGGTTCTACGATAAAAGTTGAAGACCCTATGCTTCAGAAACAAATAACTTTAAAAGTCCAAGGAATTTTAAAACCAAATGTATATCATTCAAATTTATATTCACTCAGTTCAAAACAGTACTATAATTTTTCTGTTGTTATACCTGTTAATGAAGCTTTCCTTAATAATTCAAGTGTGGGGCTTCAACTTCAAGGACTCTTTGACATAATACTTCTTCAAACATCGAAAAATAAAATTGAAGGGTTACATAAAGTTATCCAAGACAAATTAGGTTTAAAATTTAACTTTTATACCCAAGAAGAAAATTTCGAGTATTTTAATAAATATTATTTTAGTTCATTAAAAATTATAACTGTAATAACTGTAATTTTAACATTAATTTTAACTTGTATTACTATCTGGAGTTCATTGGCCAGTATACGTTTGATGATTAAAGACTTTACAATTAATTTATTTGTCGGATTAAGCTATTTGAAATTACGAAAAATCTTTTATGATTATTATGGAGTACTGTTTTTTATCAATTTAATAGTTCTCTTTATTATAACTGCTTATTCAAGATATGGGACTTGGATAAGAAAAGATGCTTCTTTTTCTACATTTGGCTTATTTGGTGTAATAGGAATGGATTGGTTGGCTTTATTGGCAGTACTATTTTTTGACATTATTATTGGAATAATTATTGTCGAAATCATGTTGTGGAGAATTAAAAAAGTTCCAATTTCTTTGGGGGTGTTGCAATGACAAAAATTATTGATTTAAATATTCAAGAAAAAGTGTACAAAAGTAGAAAGTCACGCCTTTCAATTTTAAATGATTTCAAACTTGAAGTAAATAGTGGTGAAAAAATTGCTATTGTAGGAAAATCCGGAGTAGGAAAAACTACTTTGCTAAATATTCTTGGATTGCTGGATAGGAATTATAATGGTTATTATACACTTTTTGGTTCAAAAACCAATGATTTGAATTTAAGCCAATTAGCAGAATGGCGAAATCAAAAGATTGGTTTTGTTCTTCAAGAGTCAGCGTTAATTAATTCTTTGACTATTGAGGAAAATATTAAATTACCTTTACTATACGCAAAAGCTGGTGAAAATAATAAATTAGATGATTTTGAAAGTATCATTAATATAATTGAAATTGAGTCAATATTAAAAAAGAAGCCGCTTGAATGCTCTGGTGGAGAAAAATCTCGCGTTGTTTTTGCAAGAGCGATAATTATGAAACCTCAGCTAATTTTATGTGATGAACCCACAGCATCTTTGGATGGCGACAACAAAGAAAGAATTATAACTTTACTCTTTAAAATGAATCAAGAATTTAACACTACTATTATTACTGTTACACATGATTTAAACTCAAAAAAAGTTATTGATTGTATAAATAATTTAAATTATTATTATGCATATGGAAAATATTCAACAGCTAACATCAAATATAGTCCTTTAACATAATTAATATAGGAGGGATTGATATGGTTATTAATGATGTTAATCAAATAACACCACAAACCATAAGTAATATGACTAAAACTAAAAATAGAAAAATTCTTACAGAATCTGAAATGGTGTCTTTAAAAAATAATTTAATTCAAACAAAACCAGTTGATTTAAATGATAAAACCACTTATCCAGGATATGACCCTAACGCAAAATACGAAAGACCAGCTTTTACAACTGGTCCTGATGAATATACAATTGAAACGGCACGACAACATGCAAAAATATATAAAGCTATAACTAATCCCAAATTTCTTGAACAATTTTATCAAGATACCGGATTTAGATTAGCTGTACCTGAAATAGGTTCTAATTTTTATTGGAATTCAATCGAAACACAAAATACTGAAGATTTATGGCAAGTGCATGCTATTATTACAGCTTATAAACAAACAGATAACTCTTATTCAAATCTTGGAGATGCTATAAACGACCTTGCTTCTAAATATTCTGTCCTTAAAGATAATCTTGAAAAAATATTTTCCGGTGAGAAATTAGCAACACAATTTTTAAATTTAAACAACACTTTCAGCAATATCATTTCTAAATTAGGAGATAAAGCTGAAAAAGTTTTGGGTGAAACATTTGGCGACGGAAGCAAGTTTCGCAACAGTACTATTGATGTTTTTTGGCAAAGAACTCAAAGTTACAGTCAATATATCAATGAAAATTCAAATTATTCCGGTCTTAAAGGTACTGAAAATGAAGATTTGATAAATGATGTAGACTTAATGGCAACTTTTCTTCGAAAAAATTGCGATGGGCAAAGCTATGGAAAATCATCTTCAACAGCTAATATATCTCGAAATAATTTATATTCAGAAAACGAACTTCGCGCAGCTTCGGATTTTATGCGTATGAAAGATTTTGCATCCGAAACAACAGGTCATAGTGCAGAAGAATATGGTTTTGCTATGGGAATTGCCTCTGCAAAAGTAGATATGATTATTGATAATTATAAAATATATGGTGAATTAGCTCAAAAAATGCAAATGATTTTAGAAGATAAGTTTGAAAAAGAAATGTCTGTATACGAAAAATATATAAATAGTTTTATGCATACCAATAAAAAATTTCAAATTAATCGAAAAGATATGCAGGAAATGTTTGAATATGTCCGCAGTATTTGGAAACAAAAAGGTGATATAACCGAAACAATGTTAAAAAGTGCCGCAGAATTATCTAATCGGTTTTATCAAAAAGCTGAAAGTACATTAAACTATATGGATTTTTCATATTCAGAACCCTCAAGTTTTATAAAAAATTTATTTAAGCCATTTGATTCATTAAATAGTTATAATTCAAATTCTTCCTTGCAAAAATTAGCAAAAAATTGGAATTGGTTTATTGAAGGAATTAATGGCAATAATTTTGCATTTGCTAATAATATACTTAATGTCCGTGCTTAAAAAATGCCTGCTGAATAAATAACGTTTATTCAGCAGGCATTTTTATTATAAAACTTAAATTTTCTGCAAAATTTTTACAACTTCTTCAACTTTTAAAACTTTTCCGTAAGAAACCACTCTTTCGTTGACAACAAGCGCTGGAGTGCTCATTACGCCATAGGCCGCAATTTTGCCAAAATCAGTTACATGCTCAATTTGCAGGTTGATGCCCAGCTGCTTTAATGCTTCTTTTGCCGCCGCTTCCAGTTGATTGCATTTTGCGCAGCCGCTGCCCAATATTTTCACGCTTTTAATTCCATCTAAGCTTTTTGAGATTCCCTTTTCCTGCACACTTCCAGAAGCACAATTTCCTCCGCAGCAGCAAGAGCTTTCTTCTTTTTTCTTAAAAAGTGCCATATAAACAACTCCCTTTAAAATATATAAAATTTAATGAATAAACTGTCAAAAACATCAACAGCAACCGCCTCCGCACGAACAGCCCCCTTCACTTTTTTCAACGTTTTTCTTTCCTTTCGGCGGAACCCAACCGGTATCATCGCCTACATAAGTAATAGCTCCAACCGGACATCTATTGCCGCAGCCATGGCAATGGTCAACGCAACCTTCAGGATTGCTTACAACCGGAGAAGGAGATTTTGTTCTGTCATAAACTCCGTGCGGACATTTTTCAACACAAGTCCCGCATTCAATACAGATTGAATAATCAACAACCGGATACCATCTTTTTGCCATACATTTTTCCTCCTAATATAATTCTTATACAATAAAAGCTTGAAAAATATTAAACAAATAACCTACAATCATAATCCCTATCGTACAAATTGCAATGAACAAAGCTAAAAGCTTTGGCTTTACAGCCTTGCGCAGCATTATCATCGACGGAAGCGATAAAGTTGTCACCGCCATCATAAATGAAAGTATTGTGCCAAGCTGGGCGCCCTTGTAAAAAAGAGCCTCTGCAATCGGTATGGTTCCAAAAATATCAGCATACATCGGTACTCCAATCAATGTCGCCAAAACCACTCCGAAAGGATTATTGCTGCCCAAAACATTTGATACCCATTCCTCCGGAATCCAGTTGTGAATTATTGCTCCAATTCCAACTCCAATCAAGATATATGGGAAAACTTTTTTAAATGTTGAAAGCATTTGGTCTTTTGCATAAACCAACCGGTCCTTTTTGGTAAGTTCGGGAGATTCTATATCTATGCTGCTTGAAGATAAAATAAAACTCTCCACGTGTTTTTCCATATGCAGTCTTTCAATAATGCTTCCGCCGATTACGGCAATCACAAGACCTATAAGAACATATACAATCGCAACTTTTGCACCAAAAATGCTCATCAACAAGAGAAGTGAGCCAAGGTCAACCATCGGCGACGAAATAAGGAACGAAAAAGTTACCCCAAGCGGAAGGCCTGCAGAAGTAAAGCCTATAAACAAGGGAATTGACGAACACGAGCAAAAAGGAGTCACCGTTCCAAGTAAAGCAGCAATGCAGTTTGCCCATATTCCATGAAACCTTCCAAGAATTTTTTTGCTTCTCTCCGGCGGAAAATAGCTTTGAATGTAGCTTATAATAAATATCAAAAAGCACAATAAAATTGTAATCTTAATTACATCATAAAGGAAAAACTGCAAGCTTCCAACCCATCTGTTTGACAAATCAAGTCCAAAGGCCGAAAGTAAGTTTCCAATAAGAACATTAAGCCATTTCATGGCAAGAATTTGATTTTGAAAGAAATCCCAAACGCCCCTAACAATTTGCATAAAAACACCCTTTCAAAAAATAATAAATCCAAAAAAATCGATTTGTTTCTTCCAAAAAAAGCCACCATTTAAGATGGCTATTCTTCTTTTGCATCAACTATTTCTTTAAGAAGTTCCAAAGCATATGCCCCGCCTTTTTTGCTTATGCTGTAATGCGTCCACTTGCCCTCTTCTCTGCTTTCTACAATGCCGGAATCGCACAAAATTTTCATATGATAAGAAAGTGATGACTGCGGAATTCCTAAACTTTCAACCAAAACGCAGGCGCATTTTTCTCCTCCTCTGAGCAATTTAAGCACCTGCAATCTTTTTTCATCGCAAAAAGCTTTAAAAACCTTTGCTTGTTCTTCATATCCGGGAAGCATTTTATCATCCTCATATTTAAATTTTTCGATATATTTATTATATGCCTCAAATCAAGTTTTGTCAATATGTCTTTGAAAATATTCAAACACTATCATAAACAAAACGGTCAAGCTTTATTCAGGCCTGACCGTTATTTTAGCAACTAATCCTCAAAAACAGCACCCTTGGCGCTTGATGTTACAAGCTGGGCATAGCGCTTGATATAGCCTTTAAGTTCCTTTTTAAGCGGAACAAATTCGGCCTTTCTTTTTTCAATTTCAGCATTATCCACAAGAAGCTCAAGTTTTTTATTCGGGATGTCAATGCTAATCATATCGCCGTCTTTTACAAGGCCGATAAGTCCTCCCGCAGCCGCTTCAGGGCATACATGCCCGATTGAAGCGCCTCTTGTCGCTCCGGAAAAACGTCCGTCCGTAATAAGCGCAACACTCTTATCAAGCCCCATTCCCGCAAGTGAAGCGGTCGGAGCAAGCATTTCCCTCATGCCGGGGCCGCCTTTTGGCCCTTCGTACCTTATTACGACAACATCCCCAGCAGAAATTTTACCGCCAAGAATTGCCTCAGATGCTTCTTCTTCGCTATTGAATACCTTTGCGGGGCCCTTATGCACCATCATTTCAGGCGCAACTGCACCCTGTTTTACAACAGAGCCCTCAGCAGCAAGATTTCCTCTTAAAACGGCTATGCCGCCGTCCTTGCGTATAGGATTTTCAACCGTATGGATAACTGTTCCGTCCGCTTCGGGAGCATTTGTGAACCTTTCGGCAACTGTTCCGCTTACAGTAATTATGTCAGTATGGATTTTTCCTGTCTTGGAAAGTTCTTTCAGAACGGATTGTATTCCTCCAGCCCTGTCCAAATCCTCAATAAAAATTTCCGAAGCCGGATTTAGCTTGCATATCTGCGGTGTATCCTTCGATATGGAATCTATGAAATCAAGGTCAACATCAACCTTTGCTTCATGGGCAATTGCGGTAAGATGAAGCACCGTATTGGAAGAGCATCCAAGCGCCATATCCGCCCTTAAAGCATTTTCAAAAGCCTTTTTGGTCATTATATCACGCGGCTTTATATCCTGCTTTACAAGTTCAAGTATCCTCTCGCCTGTCATTTTGGCAAGCCTGAGTCTTTCGGAAGAAACTGCAAGAGCAGTCCCCGCCTTTGGAAGTGCAAGACCTATTGTTTCGGTAAGGCAGTTCATTGAATTTGCAGTATACATTCCTGAACATGAGCCGCAAGTCGGGCAGGCATTGTTTTCATAATCCATAAGCTTGCATTCAGGAATTTTTCCGCTTGAAACGGCTCCAACCGCTTCAAAGACTTCGCTGAGGCCTATTCTTTTTCCGTCAACTCTTCCGGCATTCATAGGTCCGCCGCTTACAAAAATTGCAGGAATATTAAGTCTTGCCGCAGCCATAATCATTCCGGGAATTATCTTATCACAGTTTGGTATAAACACTATTCCGTCAAGCGGATGCGCTGTAAGCATAACCTCTATGCTGTCGGCAATAAGTTCCCTTGAACAAAGTGAATATTTCATTCCAAGGTGATTCATGGCTATGCCGTCGCATACGCCTATAGTACAAAATTCAAAAGGGACTCCTCCGGCATTTCTTATGCCATCCTGAACCGCTTTTGAAATTTGCTTCAAATGCATATGCCCAGGTACATAGTCGCTTGCCGCCGAAACGACCGCAATAAACGGACGGTTCATTTCACTGTCCGTAACGCCAAGCGCCTTTAAAAGAGAGCGGTGCGGCGCTCTTTCATGGCCTTTTTTTATCAAATCACTTCTCATTTTAAATTACCTCTTTTATAAATCTATCTTGATTGACCCAAGAATGCTGCCCCTATTATTCCAGCATCATTTCCAAGCTTTGCTATTACAATCTCTGTATTTTTGCCGGAATTCCTTGAATATACTTCCTTTTTAACAAGTTCTTTGAGCGGAATTAAAAGGGCATCGCCCTCATTGCAAACTCCTCCGCCTATGCAAAGAATTTCCGGCTGGAAAATATTAATTGTGTTTGCAATTCCAATGGCAAGATACTTTATATACTTGTCCACAACTTCCTTTGCAGATTTATCCCCTGCCCTCATTGCATCAAAAGCAAGTCTTGCGGTAACTTTTCCATCTTCCTCTTTTGACATTTCCCACATTTTAGATGACTTGTCCGCTTCCATTGCCTCTTTGGTCATCCTTATAAGGCCTGTTGCAGAGGAATAAGCCTCAAAGCAGCCTTTTCTTCCGCATGTGCATGGAACGCCGTCAACTTCAATCACCGTATGCCCAAGCTCGGCTCCGGCAAAATTAAATCCGGAATAAATTTTTCCATCAATTATTATTCCTCCGCCTACACCAGTGCCCAAAGTTATGCATACCGCATGCTTTGTGCCCTTTGCGGCTCCCGCAAGAAATTCACCGTATGCCGCGGCATTTGCATCGTTTTCAATATGCACGGGCTTATTTATTTTCTTTTGAAGATATTCAACCATATGAACATTTTCAAAGCCAAGATTATTTGCATATTCAATTATTCCGGTTTCAACATTTGCCGTTCCAGGAGCCCCGACTCCCACCCATTCGATATCGTTAAGCAAAAGTCCTGATTTCTCAACCGCTTCAAAAACGACTTTTGCCATATCATCCATTATTTCCTCTGCCGGACGCGGACAATTTGTCTTTACTGAAGCCTTTGAAAGAATTTTATATTCTTCATCGACAACTCCCGCAACAATATTGGTTCCGCCAAGGTCAATTCCAACATAATATTTCATTCAAAACAGCCCTTTCCTGATGTTTTTATATAAATTTAAACAGTAGTCAAAATAAACTTGCAAGCCCCGACAATTGAATATTCTCCCATGCCTGCGGGGATAAAAATGCTGTCACCCTTTGAAATCTTCATTTCCTTGCCGTCATAATTCAGCTTAACATACCCGTCAAGCACCAAAATACTATGAAAAGATTTTTTGTCCGCATCAAATTTAGCGATTGTCTTTACTTCAATCGATTTTACGGTAAAATAATCACACGAAGCAAGCAGGCTTTCCTCATGCCCGCCGCAATCAATTTTTTCCCCTGCCGGATGAGGATTTGCCGGAAAAAGATTGGTAACCTCGGCGGCCTTTTCAACATGAAGAGCCCTCGGTTTGCCGTCGTTGCCAAGCCTGCCGTAATCGTAAACTCTGTATGTCGTATTTGAATTCTGTTGTATTTCGGCAATAAGTATCCCCTTGCCTATCGCATGGAGCGTGCCTGCCTCAATAAAGAAAACGTCCCCTTTTTTAACGGGAACGCTGTTCACAACGTCCAAAAGGGTATTGTTTTTTATTCTTTCAAGAAATTCTTCCTTTGAAATTTTCTCTTTAAATCCATAAATAAGGCTTGCGTCCTCTTCACAATCGACAATATACCACATCTCGGTTTTCCCGTATTCGCCCTCAACCTTCAAGGCATACTCATTATCCGGATGGACCTGCACCGAAAGGTTGTCCTTTGCATCTATAAGCTTTATTAAAATAGGAAAATCATCAAATTTTTTGCAGTTTTCGCCAAGTATTTCCCTTCCGTTTTGCTCTATATATTTTGAAAGGCTCATTCCTTTAAAATCGCCATTAGAAATTATGCTTTCGCCATCCTTATGGCAAGAAAGCTCCCAGCTTTCGGCTACCTTATCCAAATTTGAAAATTTATTAAAATCTGTCTTAAGTTTCGTTCCGCCCCAAATATAGTCCTTAAATGCCGGCAAAAGCTTTAAAGGATACAATTTTTATTCCACCTTTTGCACAAAATTTATAATTTAAATTGTATCATACATTTTCGTCCGTGTCAACAAAATAAATGTTCAAATTGCCCAAAAGCAAAGTCTTTCGGGCAATTTAAACATAGTATCGGCAAAAATAATTTTATTTGTTTGGTTTGCAAAACAAAGGAGTTTTTTCATATTTCTTTTTTAACGTCATAAGCGCTTTCTTTTCTATTCTTGACACATACGAACGCGATATGTTAAGCTTTTTGGCAACTTCACGCTGAGTCATCGGGCGATGTCCGAAAAGCCCGTATCTGTATGATATTATTGCCAGTTCGCGCTCATCAAGGCATTCATTTATAAAATTATACAGCTGCTGGGATTTTATAATCAAATCAATTTCATCAACCATACAGCTTGTGTCTGCAACTATGTCCATAAGGGTAAGCTGATTGCCGTCCTTATCTGTTTCGACAGGGTCTTCCATATAAAAATTCCCCGCATCTTTTTTAGTTTTTCTGAAATTCATTAAAATTTCGTTTTCTATGCATTTTGAAGCATATGTGGCAAACCTTATGTTCTTTGAATAGTTAAATGTTGAAACAGCTTTTATAAGACCTATTGTGCCTATTGAAATTAAATCATCCTGGTCCTTGGCATTGGCATAATACTTTTTTATTATGTGCGCTACAAGTCTTAAATTATGTTCTATAAGCTTATTTCTTGCCTCAACATTGCCATTTGCCATTTCAATAAAGCATTTTTCCTCTTCCTTTGCGCTGAGCGGTTTAGGAAAAACACCATTGCCCTCTATGTGCAGCGCAAAATAAAGCAAATTACTTAAAGCCATGTTTATAAGTTCGGAAAACATAAAAAATCCGCCACCTTTCCATTTATATATATGATGAAAAGCTTTGCGGAAACACTTTACAAGCCTGTAAAAATAAAGTGCAAATTATTGACAATTTTAATATTTATAGTATAATATTTTACAGTAACCGACACGGGGTGCGTTGTTGTGAAATATTTTAAAAGTATCATAAAAATAACTTGTACATTATTGATTAGTGTTGCCGCTTTGTTTGCATTTTGCGGCAGCCTTAATATTTTTGCGCTTGCCGAAAAGCTTCCAATAACTTGTTTCGAAAGCCTCCCCGACATAAACCTTAAAACCAATGCCATGGATGATTTTTCAAACGTTTCTGAGGCTTTTGAAAGCCTTTATAAAAAATATCCTTCAATAAAGGTCAACAATACTGACGATACCGTATCCGTCGACGGATGGATGCTTGCAAATAAAAGCTTGGCTGAAAAATACAACAATAAAATTCCCGGTGAATATTCTTTTTTTGCATTTATAAGCTCGGAAAAATATGATGTCTACAGCATTGAAAACCCTCCTGCAATAAAAATAATTCTGTCAGAGCCCGAAAAAATTTCCTCTTTTGAACTTGAACAATTGGCGGATATAAAAATATCGAATTTGGATACAGCAGACTTCAAAACAAAAGAAGAAGCGGAAAAATCCATCCTTAAAAAATATGATAAAGTAAAAATCAAAAACTCCCAAGATTTTTTGAAAATTTCTGATTGGAAATTTACCGGCGGCGAATATTCGGCATCAAAAGCCGGCAGCTATGAATTTTCCGCTGTTTTTTCGGAATCGGAAAAATATGATATTTCAAAATGTATGCTTAAAATCAATTTGATAATAATCAATGAAAAAAAGAAAATAACAAATTTTGCAAGCTTTGAAAAAATAACACTTACTGAAATTTACCCATCCGGTTGGAAAAGCCTTGAAGATGCCGAAAATACACTGATTTCCATTTACAAAAGCATAAGTGTAAATTGGGGTGAAGGAACCGTTCCCATAGTATCATGGAATTTAAGCGGAGGAAATTATGATTCCTCACGCAACGGTTCATATTTTTTTATGCCAAGACTTGGCGATTCAGATATTTATGATACAAAAAATTTAGGCATTTCACCTTCTCCGATTGAAGTGATTTTCAATATCCCATATGGATATGCAAGCATTTATTTATATGATTCCTACGGTAACGGCATAAGCAATGCCGCTCTTAAGCTTGAAAATGATGATTATTCTTTTTACGGAGAAAGCGATAAGAACGGCAGCAAAATATTCTATGCACCTGAAGGGGAATATAATGTTTCAGTTTATTATGACGGCAAAAAAATACTAAAGACAATCATAATTTTAAAGGAAAAAATCACATATTTAAAAATAAAATTAAATGCAAATGACACAGAAAAAACATCAACGTCAAAAAGTGTTTCAAAAACCGAAATCCAAACGACAACCCAAAGCATTTCTGAAAAAATCAGCGAAAATCTATGGCAAAACGGCAGCATCTTATACGAAACCCAAACTTCCAACGGATTTAACATTAAAATAGAAGCGGATGAAGCTTATGTTTCAAACATTCCAAAAGATGCAGCCGAAGAAGAATTTAAAAGCATTTTAAAGGCCGTATTGAGCATAAATTTCACAAAAACATCCAAAAAAGCCAAAACTGCCGCCGAAAAAGCTTTCCTTGGACTTGAAGCAAATATTTTGCCGGTAAATTTTTCATTCCATAAAGATTTTGCATTTCCAGTTAAAATTTCAGTTTCTATTGGAAATAAAGTTTATCCGCAAGGGGAATATTTTCTTTATTACTACAATTCCCAAACAGGAGATTTTGAAGACTGTGGCAAAGCATTTTTAGATGACAATGGATTGCTTTGCTTTGAAATCTCACATTGTTCGGATTATTTTATATCAGATAAGCAAATAAATTTAAATACCGAAAATTCTATTGTTTTAAGTGAAAGCAACGCAAAAGACAACGCGGTTTCATTTTTAAATGTGGAGAGTCAAAAAATCCAAAATAATAAAGATACACAAAATCAGCATCAGCTTGAAACTTCAAACATTCCTGTAAAAATAATTTTTCAGGAAAAAGCAGATGGAAATGAAAACACTCTCTTGCTTTTAATAAACATTGCATTTATTTTATTTGCTGTATTATATTTAAAGCGAAATGCAAAATAGATTTTAATTTACATAATGTTTACAATATGTAAAAAATATTCACGTTTTTTATTTTTATTAAAAAAATATTGATTTTTTTATACATTTGTTGTATAATCCTTACTGTTAATTTGCAATTATAAATAATAAACAAGAGGTTAATTATATGATATTTGTTCCTGTCGATTTTTTAAAGGAAGGAATGATTCTGGCACAAGATGTCAATTTTGAAATAGGCGGAATGTCCCTTTTAACCAAGGGTCAGGTCTTAAAAGCCAATTACATAGAAAAACTTCAAGCAATGAACATAGTAGGTGTCTATGTTGAAAGCAAAATGTCGGCCGATATAGAAATCAATCAGATTTTAAGCGAAAAAATTAAGAAAGATGTTCTGGTTTCAGTAAAAAATATTTTCAATGATTTTTCCCGCTCAAACAAGCTTACGGTCGGAGCCGTAGGAACCATTAAAAATATAGCCGAAAAGCTTGTTTCTGATATTCTTTCAAAAGAAAAAATTCTTATAAATTTAATTGAGCTTAAAGGACATGATGACTATACTTATCAGCATTCCCTTTCTGTTGCGGTACTTGCAGTTGCAATAGGCGTAAAGCTTGGATTGAATGAAGAAAATCTTAACAATCTTGCGTTGAGCGGGCTTTTGCATGACATAGGAAAAGTTTCGGTTCCAAAAGAAATATTGAACAAGCCTTCCAAACTTACAGCAGAAGAATTTGAAGTGGTTAAAAAGCATCCCGAAGACGGATTTCTAAAATTAAAAAAAAGCAATATGTGTTCGGTTGTAACTTTAATGGGAATTGAAAGCCATCATGAAAAAGTTAATGGAAAAGGCTACCCTAAAAAGCTTAAAGGCAATCAGATTCCATTTTTTGGGAGGATTCTTGCTGTAGCAGATGTTTATGATGCCCTTACATCCGACAGACCATATCGAAAAGGAAGTTTTCCCGGCGAAGTTATTGAATACATGATGGGCAATACAGAGGTTCATTTTGACCAGGAAATTTTAACTGCATTTTTGAAATCGGTTGCGGCATACCCGGCAGGAATGCTTGTAAGTTTAAGTGACGGACGAATTGCACTTGTCATAAGAAATAATGAAGAAAACACCATGCGTCCCGTGGTAAGGGTGTTTAACGAGGATGGGTCACAACATTCCGATATAGATTTATTTCACGACAAAAGATATCACAATTTAACGATAACCGGAATGGGTTATGGCAAGGAAATCACAAATTCGTCAATGATGAATAATGTATGTGAAATAAATGATTTTACGTAAACGGACATTTGAAAATTGTCCGCATTTTTATTTTTCATCTTGTTTTTTTGTGTATAAAATATTATAATAAATTAAAATAACTTAAGTTTACGGGGGCGACAAAATTGAAAAAATTAACTGTGGCGATACTTATATTAATGCTTGCTTTTTTACCTTCGTGTTCTGGAAAAAGTGAAAAAGATAACGAAGAAAAAAAGGCCGAAGATGCAAAAAAATTTATTGAAAAAATGTACGACGATATTGACTTAGGGAAAATAAGATTTGGAGATGTTTATAAAAATTATTTTTCGGACCAATCAAAGCAAATAATAACCGAAAAAGATTACATAAGCGAAAAAAATCCTGAATTCAAAGAAATAATGGACAAGGAAAAAACTGTTTCATCAATTGAAACCAAGGTTGAAAAGGAATATGAAAACGGAATCTCAAAGCTTTCTACAAAATTAATTTATTCTTCAAACGGCACACAAACCGAAAAAGATTGCATTGATTATGTAATAATACAAAACGGAAAATGTAAATATCTATATAATGGAATTCTTTCCAGAAAAATTTACAATATGACAGAAGAAAATCCCAATAATAAAGTTCATGCCGAAAATGCTGTGGTTTACAAAGGCGTTGACGGTATAACGATAGAAATGAATTTTCAAAACGATACTCTTAGCGTATTTTCTTTTGGTTATCAAGACGGTGCAGCATTCTTAATAAAAACCGCAGAAGGCGATTTTTCAAATGTCCTTGATTCTCCGCAAAAGCTTGAAGCAGACGGCTCTTTAAAGCTTTTATCAAAATTTGACGGAGTTTTCGGAAATCCTGTCAGAATTGAAATTAAAAATATTTACACTCTTGACGTAAAAGGCCAGCCGATTGAATCCGGTGAAGGCTTCAATTACGCGGTTTTGCTTCAATAAATGGAGGTATTATGGTTAATTTCGGCAATGAATGGGATAATTTGCTTAAAGATGAATTTTTAAAGCCCTATTACTTAGAGCTTCGTGAATTTCTAAAAAAAGAATACGCAACCCAAACAATTTATCCACATATGAATGATATTTTTAATTCGCTTAAATATACATCGTACAGCGACGTAAAAGCCGTTATTCTTGGGCAGGACCCTTATCACGGGCCGGGACAGGCACATGGGCTTTGTTTTTCTGTAAAAAAAGGAGTTGCTCCACCACCCTCGCTCGTAAATATTTTTAAAGAGCTCAGTTCGGATTTAAATATACCTATGCCGGAACATGGCGAACTTACAAAATGGGCTCATGAAGGAGTTTTGCTTATGAATGCAGTCCTAACTGTACGTGAAGGCGAACCTAACAGCCACAAAGGTAAAGGATGGGAAATATTCACTGACAATGTTATAAGTCTGCTCAATCAACGTGAAAAACCTTTGGTTTTCATATTATGGGGAGCAAATGCACGCTCAAAAACAAAGCTTATAACAAACCCTGCACATAAAATACTTGAAAGTGCGCATCCAAGCCCTCTTTCGGCATATAACGGATTTTTCGGATGCAGGCATTTTTCAAAAACAAATGAGTTTCTATTAGAAAATGGAATTGATCAAATAGATTGGCGGCTCTAAAAAATCAAAATTTAAAATAATATCAATAAAAAAGGGCTCGTGGCAAAAATTAAGAAAGACATGGGCCCGTAATTTTTAAATTCATAAATTTTATGTTTAAAATATCATACAATTTTAATATAATTTCGTAAAGTTGGTACTTGCACAATCCGATAATATTATGTATAATGTTTTATTATTTACTAATTGAGTACGTTTTCAGAGTTGCTTATGACTTTTTCAACCAAAAATTTAGCCCGTTTTTTGCAAAAACAGCAATGGACATGGATGCCCAAGGAATGACCCAGACTGTTTTAATGAATATCGACCGCGAAGGCAACCCTGTACTTAAAGGCATTGAGGGTGAAAAACGTTCTTACAACGGTAAAGAATATACCTACAAAGGTATTTCCGATATTGAAGTTGTTCAAAATTCTGACGGAACAGTTGATTATAACATCACTCTCCGAAAAGATATAAAGTTTTCAGACGGAGAGCCTCTGACAATTGACGATGTTATTTTCAACATGTATGTTCTTGCAGACCCGACATATGACGGAAGTTCGTCTTTTTATACGCTTCCTATTGAAGGTTTGGAAGAATATCGCAGCAGCATGATTGCATTGTCAGACCTCATCCTTAAAGCAACTCCGGAAAATACGGATTTCTCCAAATGGACAAAGGAGCAGCAGGATAAATACTGGGCAGCTTTTAATGCCGCAGGAGAAAAGTTTGTACAAGAAATTATAGATTATTGCAAGGCAAACGGCTTAGATGCTAAAAATTACTATAACAACGACGTTGCAATGGGAATGGCTGAATGGGGCTTTGGCGAAATAAATGACAAGGGTGTGCTTACCGCTCCATCCGGTGCAACCTTTGATTTGGCTGCCGGGAAATTCCCGACCGCTGCCGATTACTGGAATGAAATTGTTAAAAAGTACGGCTATGATGTTTCAGACAACGGAATCAATCATGAAACTGCCGGAACAAGCATATCAGAGCTTATTTCAAAAGAGCTCGGCAATGATGCAGATGCTTTCAGTGCCGGTGTAAACGTCGGCGAAGCAATTCCTTCAATCAAAGGCATTAAAAAGACCGGCGATTATTCGGCAACTATACACTGCACAAAGTTTGACGCAACTTCAATTTACCAGTTTAATCTCCCTGTCGCTCCGCTTCACTATTATGGTGACAAGAGCCTTTATAATTATGACCAAAACCAGTTCGGTTTCAAAAAAGGTGACCTTTCAACTGTAAAATCAAAAACATCAAAGCCTATGGGAGCAGGCTCTTACAAGTTCGTTTCATATGAAAACGGCGTTATTACCTATGAGGCCAACGAAGGTTATTACGATGGAAAACCCAAAATCAAATATGTTCTTTTCAAAGAAAGCCAAGAAGGCGACAAGCTTGCGGGCGTTGCGTCAGGCGACTTTGATGTTGCTAATCCCGCATTCTCCGCATCAGTTGCAGAATCCATTAAAAAATACAACAGCAACGGCAATATTACAGGCAATGTAATCACTACAAACACAAGCGACTTCCTTGGCTACGGATACATTGGAATCACTGCCGAAAATGTCAAGGTGGGAACACAAAGGGACAGCAAAGAATCCAAAGACCTCAGAAAAGCTTTTGCAACACTTTTTGCAGTTTACCGTGATACCGTGGTAAAGTCTTACTACGCTGATGCGGCAAGCGTTATACAGTATCCTATTTCCAACACTTCTTGGGCTGCTCCGCGTCCGGCTGATGAAGGATATCAGATTGCCTACTCGGTTGACGTTGACGGAAATCCCATCTATAAGGATGGCATGAGCGAACAAGAACGCTATGACGCCGCACTTAAAGCAGCAATAGGCTACTTCAAAGCAGCAGGCTATACTTTTGACGAAGCTTCAGGCAAATTTACCGCAGCTCCCGATGGCGCGAAGCTTTCTTATGAAATTATAATTCCTGCCGGCGGCGAAGGAAACCACCCGTCCTATGGAATTCTTACCGCAGTAAAGGATGCGCTTAATAAAATAGGCATTACTCTTGAGATAAACGACCCGTCTGATTCAAATGTTTTGTGGAACAAGCTTGATGCTGTGCCGATTCAGGCTGAAATGTGGTGCGCTGCATGGCAGGCAACTCCTGACCCGGATATGTATCAGGTTTACCACAGCTCCAACATCAACGGCGCCGGAGGAACTGAATCCAACCACTATTACATCACTGACAATACCCTTGACAAATTGATTATGGACGCACGTTCTTCCGCAGACCAGAGCTTCCGCAAGGCAACTTACAAGCAAGCTTTGGATATAATCCTCGACTGGGCTGTTGAAGTTCCGATTTATCAGCGCCAAAATGCATTTGTATTCTCTACTGAACGCGTAAATGTAAATACCATTACTCCTGATATCACTCCTTTCTGGAGCTGGTTGAACGAAATTGATAAAGTAGAGAAAAATTAACAAGCATAGCAATTTATGCAGAGTCTTCAATTCAAGGCTATGGGCGGATTTTGCCCATAGCCTCATTGAAGTTTTAAAATAATATTTGCTGAATGAACGGTGCCGCCGTTTATTCAGCAAATATTAAACAATAAAAAATTTTGGTGGGTGTAAAATTTATGGGCGAATTTATTCTCAAGCGCCTTTTTTTAAGCATATTCATTCTTTTTTCGTAATGTTCATAGTGTATGCACTTATGTATTCCCTTCCCACAAGCTATGTGGAATCAATGGCAAGGGAGCTTGCAACAAAGCCCGGCAGCACTAAAAGCGCTGCCCAGTGGCTTGCAGAACTTAATGCTCAATACGGCTTCGACAGAGGAATCATCGGCGGATATCTTCAATGGATTAAGACTGCACTGGCAGGCGACTTTGGGGACAGCTGGAATTGGAGCGTTCCCGTTGTAGAAGAATTCAATAAAACTATATGGTACAGCTTTATTTTGTCATTTATTGCTTTTATACTTGAAATGGCGATAGCAATTCCTGCCGGAATTATCGCCGCACGCAAACAATACAGCCTGACTGATTATACGATAACAGTAGTTTCCCTGATAGGAATTTCTTTGCCGACATTTTTTACCGCAACCCTTTTAAAATTGATTTTTTCTGTTAAATTGGGATGGTTTGATATTGGCGGAATGCAAAGCAGAAATTATATAACACTTAGTGATTGGGGCAAGTTTTGGGATTTGGCATCGCACTATGTGCTTCCCGCTTTAACTTTAACTTTGGTAAGCATTGGCTCGCTTATGCGCTTTACGCGTACAAATATGCTTGAAGTGCTTAATTCGGATTACATCCGTACTGCAAGGGCAAAGGGATTATCCGAAAACCGCGTAATCAATCACCATGCTTTCAGAAATACTTTAATTCCGCTTATAACAATTTTAGGCGGCTCTTTGCCGGGACTTTTTTCAGGTTCTCTTATAACTGAAACCTTATTTAGTTTTAGAGGTATAGGATATGCCTCATACTATTCAATGATTACAGGCGATATACCTTTTACCATGTTTTATTTGATGTTTGTTTCAATACTTACACTTTTGGGCAATCTCATTTCCGACATTCTTTATGCGGTTGTAGACCCAAGAGTTAGAGTTCATTAAGGAGGGCTTGCCTGTGAACAACAAAAATCTTAACGAAATTTTAAAGCAGCGTGAAGCTCTTGAACAAAAAGCAAAAGCAGAGCAAAACAATTCACAAAACAAGCCCTTGGCTTTGGATGATACCCAGCGTGTAAAGGTCCTCTCGCCCGGAAGGCTTGTGGCAAAGCGATTTTTTAAAAACAAGCTGGCAATATTCGGCCTTGCAATACTTATCTTGATGTTCATTTTTTCCTTTATAGGGCCGCTTTTTTATCCGTATTCGCAAACAGATATATTTTATAAATATGACTATTTAACAATAGATTATGCTAATGCCGCAGAACGCACAGATGCAGTTGCTTATGCTTTAAGTGATTCCGCCCAAATAAGTTCAAAAGTTAAAAACAGTCTTAATTCATATATAAAATCAATGGAGAAAGACGGTAAAACCGAAGCTGTTATAACTGATGACGACGGAACACAATACTCAATACAAAAACTCGGTGAAAAGATATATTCCCTTTCTGCTGACCAGCTTACTGAAACAGCAAAAATTTCACAAAACACTTCTATTGCAAAATACAACAGGTTTTCAAAAAAAATATCTTGGAATTCCGGCATAACCGCTGACGATGGCTTGCAAAAAGCCATTGAAAATGCTGTTTCTTCAAAATCATCAGATTTTGAATACAATGGAATTTCTTACTCAATTAAAAGCGAATCCAAAAATATGTATAACATTATCCGCAACACGCCGGAAATTAAATGGTCCGGTGAAAATTTAGGTGATGATTTCATAGCTCTTGCAATGAAACATTCCGACGGAACAAAATTTACTTTTAACGGTGCAGATTACCGTGCAAAAGCAAACGATGATTCTTCCGTATCTGTAAGTGCAATCGGCGGAAAAACTATGGTTTCAGTGCTTTCCAGCTTTGTATTTAACGTATATGACAAAGCAGAAAACTTTTCTGACCAAGTTAAAGCCGGAATTCTTCTCTCTATTTATGATTCAGGAAAATTTTCTTACAACGGAAAAACTTATTCCGTAACCAAAAAAGACGGCAGATATGAAATTTACGACGAAGCAAATAATGAAATAGCTTCGCTCGGGAATTTTGTAATCAAGCGCTATTCCGGACAAGATACGCTTTCGTTTGATTTTAAAGAAAAAGCGCAGCAGACGATTTATGATATGCTTCAAAATAATCAAACCTCCTCAAAGTTTATATACAGCCTGCCGCAAATGGATTTGCAAGGCAATTATGTTTTGGATGAAAAAGGCAATACCACTTACGCAGACGCCGAAATTACCGTTACCAAAAAGAACAATCAATATGTACTTACCTGCGAACAGGTAACTTACCTGATTGACATTTTCGGAAGGCCTTCTTCAAAGCATATTTTCGGAACAGACGGCGACGGAATGGATATTTTGGCACGTATGATGTACGGCGGACGCATTTCGCTCATAGTTGGTTTTATTGTAGTTTTTCTTGAAGTGCTTATCGGCGTTATTTTAGGAGGAATTGCAGGCTATTTCAGCGGATGGGTCGATACGGTAATTATGAGACTTGTAGATATTTTTTACTGTATCCCAAGCTTGCCTATTTTAATTATTATGGGCGCTTTCTTCGATGCCATTAAAATGAACCCTTATGAACGTCTTGCATGGCTTATGGTTATTTTAGGAATCCTCGGCTGGGCAGGTGTTGCGCGTCTTGTGCGCGGACAGATTCTCTCGCTTCGCGAACAGGAATTCATGATTGCGCAAGAAGCAACGGGTATAAAGGCAAGCAGGCGAATTTTCCGCCATTTAGTGCCAAATATTATGCCGCAGCTTATCGTAAATGCCACCATGGGGCTCGGTTCGGTAATTATTTTGGAATCTACCCTCTCCTTCTTGGGGCTTGGAGTCAAGCATCCTCTTGCAACATGGGGAACTATGATTAACTCTGTGGCAAGCTCCTCTGAAAACATGATAAAATACGCTTATATTTGGATTCCAGTCGGATTGCTCATATGCCTTACCGTTATCGCTTTCAACTTTGTCGGCGACGGTCTTAGGGATGCTTTCGACCCAAAGATGAAGCAGTAAGGAGAATTATCATGATATTTAAAAAGCAAAAAAACAATTCATCATATATAACAACAAAGGAATCCCGACGCATATCAGCTTTAAACCGCCGTTTAACGCGAAAGCTTGAAAAAAAACGTGCCGCGGCATCCTCCAATCCGGCTTCCTATACAACAACAATGCATGATTCAAACAATGTTGTTGAATTTGACAATGTATGCACATGGTTTTTCAGCGATGTTGGAGTTGTAAAAGCGGTTGACGGAGTTTCTTTCAATGTTCCGAAACGCTCTACGGTAGGTATTGTAGGCGAATCAGGATGCGGAAAAAGCGTTACAAGCCTTTCTTTAATGCAGCTCTTGCAGCGGCCGCAAGGACAGACCGTGGGCGGCGAAATACGTTTTAATTTAGGCGACGGCAAGGCTTTTAACATAGTAAATACCCCAAACAGTGAAATGATGAAAATCCGTGGCAACAAAATGTCGATGATTTTCCAAGAGCCTATGACAAGCCTTAACCCGGTTTTCAGATGCGGCGACCAAATTGATGAAATAATCAGCCTGCATAATCCGAAAATGTCAAAGGAAGAAGTCAAGGCACGGACTATTGAAATGCTTAACCTTGTCGGAATAGCCAACAGCAGCGGTGTTTACATGATGTATCCCCATGAGCTTTCGGGCGGAATGCGTCAAAGGGTTATGATTGCTATGGCCCTTGCCTGTACGCCGGAGCTTATCATAGCAGACGAGCCGACAACTGCTCTTGATGTTACAATTCAGGCACAAATACTTGAATTGCTCAAAGATTTAAAAGAAAAGGTTAACACTTCAATTATGCTTATCACCCACGATTTGGGCGTCATTGCAAATATGGCCGATTATGTCGTTGTTATGTATGCCGGAAGGGTGATTGAAAAAGGAACTGCCGAGGATATTTTTCACAATCCAAGCCATCCGTATACAATAGGTCTTATGAGGTCAAAACCGGTTGTGGGCAAAAAAGTAACTGAACTTTACAACATTCCGGGCAGTGTGCCAAATCCGGTCAATATGCCTGATTACTGCTATTTCCGCGACAGATGCGAAATGTGCGTTGAAAAATGCAATGGAAAATATCCGCCGGAAATAAAACTCAGCGAAACGCACATTGTATCCTGCTGGCGCTTTGAACAAGAGGGGCAAATCCTTGATTACCCCAAATCCGTAAATCTGGAGGACCTGTAATATGAACGATAATAATATATTGGAACAACAAAATAAGCAGGAATACCTTCTGGAAGTAAAAAATCTTGTTAAATATTTTCCTATAAAATCAAGCTTTTTCAGAAGAACAATAGGAAATGTAAGGGCTGTTGACAATGTTTCCTTTAAAATTAAGCGCGGACAAACAATGAGCATTGTAGGTGAATCCGGTTGCGGAAAATCCACTGTAGGCAGAACCATTTTGCGTTTGCTTGAAAAAACAAGCGGCGAGGTTTTATTTAACGGGCAAAATATTTTTTCACTTTCAAAAAAGGAACTCCGAAAGCTCCGCCCAAAGGTGCAAATTGTTTTTCAAGACCCATATTCAAGTTTGTCGCCGAGAATTCCCGTTGGGGAAATTATAGGTGAAGCGGTAAGAGAACACAACATTGTTCCTCCTGCTGAATATGATGATTATGTTTCCAGAATCATGCGCGCATGCGGTTTGCAGGAATATCACAAAAGCCGTTATCCTCACGAATTTTCAGGCGGTCAAAGGCAGCGAATCTGCATTGCAAGGGCTCTTGCCTTAAACCCTGATTTTATAGTTTGCGATGAGCCCGTTTCCGCACTTGACGTTTCAATTCAAGCACAGATTATCAACCTCTTAAAACAGCTTCAAAGGGATTTTGGGCTGACATACTTATTTATTTCACATGACTTGTCCGTTGTCGAGCATATTTCTGATACAGTTGGAGTTATGTATCTTGGCACAATGGTTGAATATGCCGAAACCGCCGAATTGTACTCAAATCCCCTGCACCCGTACACAAAAGCGCTGTTTTCGGCAATACCGATTCCTGACCCTGATGTAAAAATGAACAGGATTATTTTAAACGGCAGCCTCCCCTCACCCGCAAATCCTCCAAAGGGCTGCAAATTCCACACTAGATGCGAATTCTGCATGGAAATTTGCTCATATACCCCGCCTGAATATGCAGAGATTGCTCCGGGACATTATTGCGCATGCCATTTGTACAACGATGAACAAAGGCAGGCAAAAGCAGAAGAAACTATGGCTCATGCAAAAGCCGAGGAGAAAAAGAATGGCAAAAAATAAATTTGATGCCGAAGATGACGGCAGAATTATTGCTCCCATGAATGTCGATGGTATGCCATGGTATTTAAATCACGGCAAGCAGTCAGATGAAAATTTTCCTTCAAATGTTAAGGAACAACTTACTCCATCACAACGCCGTGCTTTTATGTTTGGTGTCTTAAAAGCGATTTTGCTTATATTTTCCGTGTATTTTCTTGTTTTTTTCCTTTTTCTGCTTTTTTGCTCAAAAGTTTGGTTTGCATAAATTTTATTTTTCAAATAAATCTGCCGGACAGCTATTTTTAAAATGCTCCGGCAGATTTTATTGACTTTTTTTAATAAAAAGCTATAATTAGATTATATTTTAATAAATAGCAAGGGTTTTTTATGGTTTCAATTATTATAATAAATTTTAATACTAAAAAATTAACCGAGCAATGCATAGGGTCCATTATAAAATCAACAAGCTGCGATTTTGAAATAATCGTTGTTGATAATTCCTCAAATTTAAGCGAAAAATTTTTCTCAGAACTGCCCTTTATAAAGGTCATAAACGCTGAAAACAAAGGATTTGGTCATGCTTGCAACATTGGTATGAAAAACGCATCGGGTGAGCTTTTTCTCTTGCTTAATTCAGACACAATAGTCCATGATAAAGCAATTGACCGTTGCGTCGAATATATAAATTTCCATGAAGATGTTGGCGCAGTCGGCTGCAAGACTCTGCTTTCAGACGGAACGCTTGACCACAACTGCAAAAGAGGCCTTCCTACTCCGGAAGCAAGTCTGTATTATTTGCTTGGTCTTGATAAAAAATATCCTAAAAGTCCAAAATATGCAAGATACCATGCAACATACCTTGACGAAAATGAAATAAACGAAGTTGAAGTTCTCTCCGGAGCTTTTATGCTTATAAAAGCATCAGTAATCAAAGAAATCGGCGGCTTTGATGAAAGTTTTTTCATGTACTGCGAAGATGTTGACCTCTGTCTTAGAATTTCACAGGCCGGATACAAGTTAATGTATCTCCCCTTTGCTGAAATTACCCATTTAAAAGGGCAAAGCGGACTTAATTCAAAAAACAGGTTTGTAATAAAGCATTTTCACAAATCCATGCTTATTTTTTACAACAAGCATTTTAAAAAAAAATACGGAATTTTAGTCACCGCTATGGTTTATGTGGGAGTTTATCTTAAAATGTGGCTTGCTTATTTAAAATCATACTTAAAGTAAATATTGAATTATTCGGCACTTTCCGCAAATAATAGCCTTAAAAAATTGTTTGCGGAAGGTGCCAAAATGTTTAACATCCATCCTTTTAATGTGAATTCTTATGTGAACATTTCAAATTATATAAAAATACTTAAAAAAATCCAAGCATTCCTTCGGAAAAAATACAAAGAAGCAATTCAAGCGGAAAATAAAAATTACATCCAGCAAGTCATTTTTGACAACTATTATATAATTGACGGCAAAATAAAAACGCTTTCCAAAAACTGCTCCGCAGCAGCTCTTTTTTGCGCAAACGGTTATGTCCCGCAAATAGGAGATGCCATTTTAAAAGGCTGCAAAGGGAATTCCTTGCCTGACACCGATGAAATCTGCGAAATAATCGGGTGTATGCAAACATCAAGATATATTTCCAACGATGAATTTGAAAACATCGAATGGGCATTTTCATATACCGCAGTATACGAATTTGCACAAATTTATCTTAAAAACGAAACCGAAAACACAAGGGCCTTAAATCTTATCTCAATCCTTACAAAAACTGACATGATAGACACCGAAGAAATAACGGCATGCAAAAACACCCTTGAAATCTTATACCGCAAGGAGCCACTTGGAATTTATCCGCAAATGGATGACGCAACGCGCAGAATGTACCGTGAAAGGACTGCATATATAGCAAAAAAATCCAAAGCAGATGAATTAAAGCTTGGCGAAAAATTTTTAAACCTTTCAAAAAAAGCTTATAATAGCAAGATGCCGGAACGTGAAGCTCATGTTGGATTTTATATTTTTAAAGAATACTCAAAACTTAAAAAATCCGTTTCAGAAAGAATCTATGTTTTTTTGCTTTTATTCTTCCCTTTAATTTTTTCTGTTTTTATTTCTATCCCGCTTAAAACATGGTGGCTTCCCTTTCTTATTTTCCTTCCTTTTTGGGAAATAACAAAGCCTTTTATAGATTATTTTTGCTCTCTAAAACAGGAGGCCACATATCTCCCGCGTATGAACCTTAAAGGTAAAATACCGGAAAACGCTAAAACTGTTGCCGTAATCTCAACAATATTGACATCCCCAAAAGATACTTTAAAAATAAAAGAAAAATTAAAGAGGTTATATTTTTTAAACAAAACGGAAAATTTAGCCTTTTGCATGCTATGCGATTTCAAGCCGTCAAAGCTGCCTAAAATGCCTGACGATGCTGCTTTGGCAAACTGCCTTAAAAAAACCATAAATGCCTTAAACGCCGAATTTGGAAACCGCTTTATAGGCATAACAAGGGAACGCTCTTATTCAAAAACTCAAGGGTGCTATACAGGTTTTGAAAGGAAAAGAGGCGCCATTTGCAGCCTTACAAAGCTGATTCAAGGACAAAATGCTCCAGATATATCCGTAATTGGCGATAAAGGACTGCTTTTGGGCGCTAAATACATTGCCGCACTTGATTACGATACAAAGCCTTTGTTTGACAGCATCGCCGAGCTTGTAAGCATTGCAATCCATCCGCTGAACAAGCCGCAAGTATCAAACGGAGTGGTAAGGCAAGGATATGGTATAATCTCCCCACGAATTTCAACAAGCCTTTCAAGCTCCCTGAAAACCCCTTTTTCAAGGCTTTTCGGAGGGCTTGGCTCGTCATCTGCATACGATACGCTTTGTCCTAATCTTTATCAGGACTGCTTTGGTGAGGGGATTTTTTCCGGCAAAGGACTTATTGATGCAAAAATTTTCAGCGACCTTTGCTGCAATTTTTTCCCCACTGAATGCATATTAAGCCATGATATTCTTGAAAGCAATCTTATGCGTACCGCTTTTGCCGGCGATATTGAATTCAGGGATGATTTCCCATTGACTGTAATGAGCTATTTTAAAAGGCAGCACAGGTGGATAAGAGGCGACATACAGAATATACCATACATTTTTAAAAATATCCCCACTTATGACGGCAAAACTTCAAACCCTGTTTCAATGTTTAACAGATTTAAGCTAATTGACAACGTCCGCCGTGCCATAACTCCATTTTTTATCTTTTTGCTGCCGTTTTTATGTATTTTTGCCGGTCTAAACATTTCAAAGGTTTTAATCCTTGTTTCTGTTTTTGCCGTTTTGACCCCATATATGACCGGCATTGCCGTATCTATTATAAACAACGGATACTTTGGGCTTTCAAGAAAATATTATTCAAGTGCAATTTCAGAAACAAAATCCCTGCTTGCACAAGCTTTTTATGCTTTTATGCTGCTGCCGCAGTTTGCAATGGTTTCACTTGACGCTTGTGCAAGGGCGATTTGGAGAAGGTTTATATCGCACAAAAAGCTTCTCGAATGGACAACATCGGCACAGGCCGATATCAAGGTTTCTCCTAAAATACAAACAATCCTTTATTACTTGCCTGCTGAAATATTAAGCCTTTGTCTTCTTTTTTCACCTCATTCATTCATAAGGCTTTCAGGAATTATTTGGGCGGCTATGCCTATACTTGTTTATTTCAGTACGAAGCCGTATCCTGAAAAAAGCAAAAGCATCAGCACTGAAAAGCAGGCCGTTCTTTCATCAGACCTGTATGCAATGTGGCAGTTTTATGAGGATTATGCTGAAAAAGAAAACAATTACCTGCCGCCCGATAACGTGCAGTTTGCTCCGGTAATGAGGATATGCCGCCGCACATCCCCTACAAACATAGGAATGATGCTGCTTTCTTGCCTTGCCGCAAGGGATTTTGACATAATAAGCACCGATGGGCTTGTAAAACGTGTTTCAAGAACGCTTTGCTCAATAGAAAAACTTGAAAAATATCATGGAAATCTTTACAATTGGTATGATACAGATACCTTAAAGCCATCAAGCAATCCATTTATATCCTCAGTTGACAGCGGAAATTTTGTATGCTGTCTTGTTGCCTTAAAGGAAGGCCTTAAAGAATTTTCCTCCGAAAATCATGAAATTCCAAGTCTTATTAAAAGAATTGAAAAGCTTATCGACGAAACCGATTTTACTATATTCTACAACAAAAGCAAGGGACTTTTTGTAATTGGAGTAGACCCGGAAAACGGAAAGTCCAGCGAAAACCACTATGATATGCTTATGAGCGAGGCAAGGCTGCTTTCCTATTATGCCGTTGCAAAAAGAATTGTGCCTAAAAAGCATTGGAGAAATCTTTCAAGGACAATGAAAAGGCATGGAAGCTACTCCGGCTGTGTTTCGTTTTCAGGAACGCTTTTTGAATTTTTCATGCCGGAGCTTCTGCTTAAAAGCAAATTTGGCTCCCTGCTTTACGAAAGCCTTAAATACTGCATACACTGCCAAAAGGAATATGCAAGAGCAAACGGGCTTCCGTTTGGAATTTCCGAAAGCGGATACTATGCCTTTGACAACAGTTTAAACTACCAATACAAGGCCAACGGGGTCCCTGAAACCGGCCTTAGGAAAGGCTTGGGGAATGACTACATCGTATCGCCATATTCAAGCTATTTGGCCTTGCAGCTTGAAACCCAGCCTGCATTTTCAAACTTAAAAAAGCTTAAAAAATATGGAACTTATGGTATTTACGGGCATTATGAAGCAATAGATTTCACAAATGACAGAAAAAGCGGAATGATAATAAAAAGCTATATGGCGCATCATGTGGGGATGAGCATACTTGCAATATCCAACACACTTTACGGTGGAATAATGCAAAAAAGATTCATGCGCGACAATCACATGAACAGCGCCCTTGAATTGCTTGAAGAAAAAGTAATCAGTGGTTCTGTAGTTTATAATGACTTCCAAGAAAAGAGCAATTTTATCCCGCTCAAAGAAAAAAATGATATGAACGATTATTTTGATGTATTTGATATTTCACAGCCAAAAGTAAAACTGCTTTCAAACGGCGAATATTCCGTTGCCGCAACTGATCTTGGCGCAGTTGTTGCCATTTATCAGGGCAGGGATATTTATGTGCGCACGCTTGACCTTGCAAGGCGGCCTCAGGGCTGTTACTTTGCATTGCTTTGCAATGATGAAATCTCATACTTTTCATTTTTGCCGGCATATTGCCAAAAATCAGAGCAAAGCGTGGAATTCCTTGAGAATGAAGTGAACTATTACAGCAATACCAAAATTCTTGAAAGCGGCATGAGGATTGTACTGCATAAAAATTTACCCTGTGAATTCAGGCAATTTGCGGTAAAAAACACTTCCTCATCTCCGCAAACAGTATCACTGCTTTGCTATATCGAACCTGCTCTCATGAAACTTTCCGACTACAATGCTCATCCGGCATTTGCAAAACTTTTCTTTAAAATGGAATATGATGAAGCAAATTCTATTGTTTATATTACAAGAAAAAGCCGGAACGACAGCAGCGAAATACACTGCGCCATAGGCTTTTTGCAGCCGGATGGCTTTATCTGCAATTTTTCAAGGGAAGAAATGCTTCCCTATCCACTTGAAGGAAAACGAATTTTTGAAAATGCAAAATTTCTTGAAAACAATGCATGCCATATCCCAGACCCATGTGTTTTTATAAAAAAGGATTTGACTCTTGCACCCAAAGAACAAAAAAGCTGCACGCTTTTTATTTGCTCCGCACTTACACGCGATGAACTTTACAAAAATATTGCAGAAATACGTGAAGAAAAGCTTGTAACGGCAAACGACGTTCCATCCCCGATTAAAGCATCTTCAATAGAAGGCAGAATTGCTTCATTGATACTTCCGCAAATACTTTTCAAAAAGCGGGACTCTGCTGAAAACGATGAAGCAATTGCTCAAAATGTACTTTCAATAAACAATCTTTGGGAATTTGCCGTTTCGGGAGATTTGCCTATTGTGGTTGTAGAAATCTTTTCACAAAGCGATGATGAAAGGATTTTAAGCTATATAAAAACCCACAGGGCATTAAAGCTGTGCGGAATAAATTTTGACTTGGTGTTCTTTTACGAAGAACGTGCCGATTATGATGCTCCGGTAAAGAATATGCTTGTAGCGCATATAAGAAAGCATCATTCAGATTCCTGCATAGGCACTTTTGGAGGAATCCATCTCATAAACCTATTTGAAAAGTCTCCTGAAATAAAAAGGCTTTTCCTTGCGGTAGCTGTTCACATTGCTCCAAAAACAATGGTGAGAATGGGCACTCCGGCAATAAAATTTTCACCGATAAAAATAGAAGGAGTAAAGCCACTTGAACAAGGAACATCGGGTTGGGATTTAAGCGAAGAAAAGGCGGAAATATCTTCGCTCCCTCAAGTTCCATGGTGCCATGTTCTTGCAAATCCTGTTTTCGGTACCCTGCTTTCAAGCTGTTCCATTGGCTTTACCTATGCAATAAATTCAAGGGAAAACAAGCTTACTCCATGGACAAACGACATAAAAAGTGACAATCGCGGAGAGCTTTTGCTGCTTGAAGTGGATGGCAAGTTCTTTGACCTTGTTTTGAATTCAAAGGCCGAATTTTATCCGGACAAAGCCGTTTACAGAGGGCATACCGAATATTTCGCAAGCATTGTTTCAGTATTTGTATCACAAAAAGGATGCTGCAAAAAAATAAGCCTTGAACTTGAATGGCTCTCAAAAGAAAGCAACTGCCGAATAGCCTTTTATACCGAACCGGTACTTTCGGTTTCAAGGGACAATTCGCGCTTGATTATTTTTGATTTTTACAAGGACTCTCTTATTGCAAAAAACATGGCAAGAAATGATATTGAGGGCTATATGGCGCTTTCATGCAGTGAAGATTGCATCCCGATAACCGACAGGCAGGCATTTTTATGCGGAAAACTTGATGAAAAATTGCTTTCTTCCCAAAACAATCCATGCGCCGCGCTTGTATGCAAAAAAAAGTTTTCCAAAAAAAGCAAAACCAAAATGGATTTCTTTTTGTCGTTTGGAAAAACAAAGGATTCTGCGGTTATGATGCCAAAGCTTTTCAAAGAAGGTTCTTACGAGCTTTTAAACGTATTTAAAATAAACACCCCTGACGATGAGCTCAATAAATTCTTTAACACTTGGCTTTTCCATCAAACCGTTGCGGGAAGAATTTTTGCAAAAACCGGATTTTATCAGAATTCCGGCGCATGGGGATTCCGTGACCAATTGCAGGACAGCTGCGCCGCGCTTATCCAAAATCCGCAGATAACAAAACGGCAGATTTTTAGGGCGTGCTCCGCACAATTTCCTGAGGGCGATGTTCTGCACTGGTGGCATGCACTTCCTAAAAAAACAATGCGCGGTGTAAGGACAAGATACTCCGACGATTTGCTTTGGCTCCCCTATACGCTGTGCGAATATATTGAAAAAACAGGCGACAAAAGCATACTCGGCAAAAGCATTGCCTACTGCGATGGGCCTCTGCTTATCGAAGGGCAGCATGAAAATTATATCAATGTTCAAAAAAGTTCCCTTTACGAAAGTGTATACAATCACTGCATAAGAGCAATAGAACATTCACTTTCGCTTATTGGCGAACACGGCCTCATGCTCATTGGAGGCGGCGACTGGAATGACGGTTACAACAAAGTCGGTATTGGCGGCAAGGGCGAAAGCGTATGGCTTTCTGAATTCATGTCAATAGTACTGCAAAAATTTTCTCAAATTTGCCTTATTGCCGGAGAAAATGAGCGTGCCCAAAGATATATTCAAATTTCAGAAGAGCTTAAACAAAATATAGAAACTCTTTGCTGGGACGGAGAATGGTATCTGCGCGCATTTTTTGACGACAAAAGGCCTATGGGTTCACATGCAAATGCCGAATGCAGAATAGATTCACTCTCGCAAAGCTTCGCTGCAATATGCGGGCTTGAAAATTTTCAGCGCAATGCCGTTGCGCTTGACAGTGCATACTCTCATCTTTTTGACCAGAAAAACGGCATAATAAAACTTTTTGACCCGCCTTTCGGCGGAGAGGACACTTCTCCCGGATATGTTGCGGCTTATCCTCCCGGAATAAGGGAAAACGGAGGTCAATACACCCATGGAGCGGTATGGCTCTGCATAGCCTTTTTGCAAAACGGCAATGCAGAAAAAGGCTATGAGCTTATAAAAGCTCTTCTACCGTCAGGAAAATACAAAGAAAAGGAAGTCAGCGGGCCATACAAAAACGAACCGTATTATATTTCGGCGGACATATATACAAATCCGCAATGCTACGGGCATGGCGGCTGGAGCATTTACACCGGCGCCGCCGCATGGCTTTACAGGGCAATTTTGGAGTGGCTGCTTGGAATTAAAATAAATGGCAATTTTTTAATAAAGCCGTGCATTCCTGCTGAATGGGGTGGATTTTCAATGGAAATAAGCTATAAAAATACAGCCATCTCCCTTGAAGTTCAAAGAGGAGATGACTGCGGAATTTATGACAACGGAGTTTTATGCGAAAGTTTTCCTGCCGATGGAAAAGCTCACAAAATCAAGGTTATAATCCCTAAAAATCAATAGCAGACACGATTCAATATGCCGTTCATATACGCTATCGCCACACCGAAATTGCTCATTGGTATTCCCAATCTTTCAAATTTGTTTTGTTTTGCAAGCATGGAGCGGCGGTTGACCATACATCCGCCGCAATGTATTGCAAGCTTTACATCCGAAATATCCTCAGGCAAAGTTTGCCCGGAAACCGTAACGATTTCAAGATTCTTGCCCGTATATTTCTTCAAAAGGTTCGGAAGCTTTATTCTTGCTATGTCCCCTTCAAGCGGATGATGCGAGCAGCTTTCAAGAATCATTACCTTATCCCCGTCGCAAAGCTTGTCAATCTGCTTTGCTCCTTCTACAAGTCGATTTATATCCGCCTTATTTTTTGCCATAAGCATAGAAAACGAAGTAAGCCTTACTTCTTTAGGAATTATCTGTGAAACTTCCTTGTAAATTTGAGAATCCGTGATTACAAGGGACGGCGGTGCTGAAAGGGATTCAAGCGCCGCTTTTATATTTTGTGTGGTAACGGTCATAACAAGACATTCATTATCAAGCAAATCCCTTAAAATTTGAACCTGTGGCAAAATAAGCCTTCCCTTGGGGGCTTGTATATCTTGAGGGGCAATAAGCAGAACTACATCGCCTTTTTTAACAAGGTCGGATGTAAGAGGCGGCTCTTCAATGTTATCCTTTAAAAGGCCTACAAGCATTTCCTTTACGGCAGCAATGGAGTTTTTATCTGACAAATCCGCTTCAATCGCAGGAGCTTCAAAAGAATTCAAATCAAGTCCGGAAGTTTTCCCGTTTATCTTGTTTACAACAACGATAAATGGGATTTTTGCTTTTTTTATAGTTTGAACATACTCATCAATCTTTGCCGCATCGGTATTTTCTGAGCTTATGACAAGCACTGCCGCATCGCACGCTTCAAGCTGGGATATGGTCTTTTTTATCCTAAGCTCTCCAAGCTCGCTCGTATCGTCAAGCCCTGCCGTATCAATAAACACAACCGGCCCAAGCGGCAAAAGCTCCATTGGTTTAAAAACCGGGTCGGTAGTTGTTCCCGCAACAGGAGAAACAAGTGCAATATCCTGTCCCGATATGGTATTTATAAAAGTTGATTTGCCTGCATTTGTCGCTCCGAAAACACCTATATGAAGCCGCATGGCCTTTGGTGTTTGGTTGAGTTCAGATATCATAAAATCCTCCTTTAAAATCTTAAATCCCTTTGTCCCTGTTTTATAAGTCCAAGGTACTCCTCTGCTTTTTGCTTTGCCTTTGGATTTTCAATGTTATTCATTTGTTCATCAATAACTTTAAAAGCAAGTTCTGAAAATTCATTATCGCCATAATCTATTGCATACTCAGACAAAGTCAGGAGTGCATTCGGCAGGCAGCAATTTGAAATATTCCCCGTTTTTACAAGCGACATAAATCTGTCACCTGTCCTGCCTTCGCGGTAGCAAGCTGTACAAAAGCTTGGAATATATCCAAGTCTTAAAAGCCATTTCATAACTTCGTCCAGAGTTCTTGTGTCATTTACTTCAAATTGTGCCGAATTTTCATCTTCGCTTTCGGTTTCACAATACCCGCCTACGCTTGTCTTTGAACCGCCGCTGATTTGAGAAACTCCCAATGAAAGCACTTTTTCCCTTGTCTTTTGAGATTCTCTTGTGGAAACTATAATTCCTGTATATGGTACAGCAATCCTTAAAACAGCAACTATTTTTTCAAAAATCTCATCCGAAATTGCATTTGAAAATGTATTTACATCCACATCATCGGCGGGGCGTATCCTTGGAACGCTTATTGTATGCGGCCCTACGCCTTTTGCTGCTTCAAGATGCTCGGCATGCATCAAAAGGCCGACGAAATCATACCTGTAAAGGTTAAGCCCAAAGAGTACTCCAAGTCCGACGTCATCTATTCCGCCGTCCATTGCCCTGTCCATGGCTTCGGTATGATAAGCATAATCATGCTTTGGTCCAGTCGGATGAAGCTGTTCGTAAGCTTTTTTATTGTAAGTTTCTTGAAAAAGTATATATGTTCCTATTCCTGCTTCTTTGAGCTTTCTGTAATTTTCAACCGTAGTTGCGGCAATATTTACATTAACACGTCTAATAGCGCCGTTTTTATGCTTTATGCTGTAAATGGTCTTTATGCTTTCAAGAATATATTCTATCGGATTATTTACCGGGTCTTCCCCTGCTTCAAGCGCAAGGCGCTTATGTCCCATATCCTGAAGAGCGGTAACCTCCCTCACTATATCCTCCTGCGAAAGCTTTTTGCGGGCAATATGCTTATTTTTGTAATGATAAGGACAATAAACGCATCCGTTTACGCAATAATTTGAAAGATAAAGCGGCGCAAACAGCACTATCCTATTGCCGTAAATCTTTTCCTTTATCTTTTTTGCAAGCATAAACATCTTTTCGTTTTCCTCGGGTATATCACATTCAAGCAGCACTGCGGCCTCTCTGTGTGAAAGTCCTTTGGCATCCTCAGCACGTTCTATAATCTTTGAAATCAACTCCCTGTTACTTTTATTCTTTTGAGCATATTCGATAGTTTCAAGAATTTCCTCATCCGAAATAAATTCTTCTGCCTTTGAAGAAAATTTGTTATACATTTTACCTTGCTCCCTTTAACCTTTTGATATTGCGGCCTTAACAGAAACACCCTTTATCTTCCCCAATTTTCCGGTAAGAGCACTTATTTTATCGGTTGGAGCATCAACTATTATTGAAATTACAGCGCAATTCCTTTCACGATAAGGCAAACCCATCCTCCCTACTATAACATCCCTATAATCATGGAGAATTGCATTTACTTCCTCGGCAAGGTCATTGCCTTCAAGGACAATCCCTACAACGGCTATTCTCTTATCCACAAAAGCACCTCCCTATGCAACAAAAAAGCGCCTTTTTTGAGCAAAAAGGCGCACTTACAGCTATAATAATCCTTATAGATGCCGCTCCAATTGCTCGGAAACAATCCTTGCAACCCGATAAACATTTTGTTAAAGCACAATCAACAGCAAAATAAAATCCTGCTGTTCATTTAATTTCATTATATCACACATCAGTAAAAAGTCAATACAAAAACCTTTTTATATACGCTTAAAAAACTTTTAAACGAATCAGATAAGATTTTTATATTATATTAACCGTTAGATTTATAATCATTTGCCTTTGTAAGGCTGTCCCTTTCATCACCTGTGACATAAGTATAGCTTTCCGGAATTTTCCCAACAATAACTGTTTCTGCTACAACATATGTAAAATTCACGTCAAAATCCGCATTTGCACCAGGAACAACCGCAGTTGCAGATGTTCCAACATTAAGCGTTATTTTATGAAGAGTTTGATTTATGCCGGCGGAAATAAATTCGCTTTTAAGCTGCGTTGAGACAAATCCGACCGGTTTTATCTTAAATTTAAAAACCGGCCCCCTGCCGTTAAGCAAAGATATCCCGCTGAAAGTTCCGAGAGGAATTTCTATGCAGTCATCCGAAATTTCATCCATGCTTGAATTTACGGAAAGAGATATTTCAGATTGCAGCCTGTCTATTTCTTTTATATTAGTCTTTACTGAGGAAATATCTCCGCTGTTGTTGTATGAAATTGATACCAAATTTTCAAAATCTACATCTGATTTTGAAATCGCATCTTTAACGGATTTATTTATCGCCGATGAAGTTATTTTACTGCCTTGATATTGCGCCACCGTTTTTACAACAGGACGTATTTTCATATCAACAAATAAAATAGCTGAAATCAAAGCAAATACAGAAAATAAAAATTTCCGTAAAAAAACAGAACTTCGTGATTTTTTGGAACGCATATCCCCACACCTTTAAACTATCAAATATATGCCATAAATAATTATATTCAATGTTTTATAAAATGTGCGGAATTAAAAAAATTAAACGGACAGCAAAAGCGTCCGTTTAATTTAAACTATATTATTTTTTTAATGAAACCGCGTATTTTGCTTTTTCAACGATGTTGTCCTTTGAAAGTCCAAATTCTTTAAGCAATTCTACGGCAGGCCCTGAATGTCCGAAAACATCATTTACGCCGATTTTCACAACCGGAACCGGACAACATTCGGTAACAACTTCTGCAACCGCACTTCCAAGACCGCCGATTACGCTATGTTCTTCAACAGTTACAATAACGCCGGTTTCCTTTGCAGCCTTGCAAATAATATCCTTGTCTATCGGCTTAATCGTATGGATATTGATAACCCTCGCATCAATTCCTTGAGCTTCAAGTTCCTTTGCGGCTTCAATTGCTTCAGAAACCATAAGGCCAGTTGCAATAATTGCAACATCCTTGCCACCGCGAAGTTCAATTCCTTTGCCAAGTTCAAATTTATAATTGTTAGGGTCATTAAACACGGGAGCCGCAAGTCTTCCAAATCTTAAATACACCGGGCCGTCATGAAGTATTGCCGCTTCAACCGCTGCCTTAGCCTCAACATCATCAGCTGGATTTATTATCGTCATCCCGGGAATTGTCCTCATAAGAGCAATATCCTCGTTGCACTGGTGCGTTGCACCATCCTCACCAACTGAAATTCCTGCATGAGTTGCGCCTATTTTAACATTTATATGAGGATAGCCAATGGAGTTTCTTACTTGTTCAAAAGCTCTTCCGGCAGCAAACATTGCAAATGTGCTTGCAAAAACTATTTTGCCGGTGGATGCCATTCCGGCCGCAACACCCATCATATTGCTTTCGGCAATTCCGCAATCAATAAAGCGTTCCGGGAATTTTTTCTTAAAGACGCCGGTTTTGGTTGCAGCAGCAAGGTCCGCGTCAAGCACATAAAGATTTTCATATTTTTCGCCAAGGCTTGCCAAAGCCTCACCGTAGCTTTCTCTTGTAGCTTTTTTTATTGCATCAGCCATTTATTTGCCCTCCAAATCTTTAAGTTGCTTATCAAGTTCAGCCATAGCTTGTTCATACTGTTCCTTATTTGGAGCCGAACCATGCCATGATACCTGATTTTCCATAAACGAAACGTTCTTGCCCTTTACACTGGTTTGTATTATTGCAACGGGTTTGCCGGAAATTTTTTCAGCTTCATCAAATGCCCTTTCAATATCATCAAAATTATGGGCATCCATGGTGATTACATGCCAGCCGAAAGCCTCAAACTTGTCAGTAATAGGCATTGGCGAGCAAACATCTGTTATTTTGCCGTCAATCTGCAATCCATTATTGTCAACAATTGCCACAAGATTGTCAAGTTTATAGTGGGCGGCAAACATTGCTGCCTCCCAAACCTGTCCTTCTTCAACTTCACCGTCGCCAAGAATTGCATAAACCTTATAATATTTATTTGAAAGCTTTCCGGAAAGCGCCATTCCGCATGCAGCGGAAATCCCCTGTCCAAGTGAACCTGTGGTCATATCAACACCAGGAGTGCCTTTCATATCCGGATGGCCTTGAAGCATTGCTCCTATGTGACGGAGTTTTTTAAGTTCCTCAACATCAAAAAATCCCCTGAGAGCAAGGGCAGAATAGAGTCCCGGGGCACAATGTCCCTTTGAAAGAACGACTCTGTCCCTATCGGGCATTTTAGGATTCTTCGGGTCCACGTTGAGCTTTACAAAATAAAGATACGCAAGCAAATCGGCAATTGAAAGCGAACCGCCGGGATGTCCTGATTTTGCATTGTACACGCCTTCAATTATGCCTTTTCTGATTTTGCAGGCAGTAATCTCAAGGTCTCTTTTAATTTTCGGATCCATTTTTAAACCTCCAGATTTTTAATATAATTGATTAATTCAGTCAAAGCACTTCCATCAAAAGTTTTTGACCAAACAAGTTCAACATTTCCTAAAATATTTTTTGTTTTTTCATACCATTCAAATAATTTATAACAAAATAATTTGAATATTTTTTATGCATAAGAGTTTTTGTTATTTAAGCTTTTGCAAAATATTTTTAAAATACAAAGGAAGTTCACTGTCAAACTCCAAATACTCCCCGGTAGCAGGATGCACAAAACCTATTTTTTTAGCATGCAAGCATTGCCCTTCGATTCCCTTGAATGGTTTTCCATAAACATCATCCCCTAAAACCGGATGACCGATATATGCCATATGAACACGTATTTGATGTGTTCTTCCGGTTTCAAGCTTAAGCCGCAAATGACTGTATGCCTCAAAATTTTCAATTACAAAATAATGTGTAACGGCATCTTTGGAATTTTTATCAGTAACGCACATTTTCTTCCTATCGACCGGATGTCTGCCTATTGGAGCATTTATAGTGCCGCTTTCATTTTTCATTCTTCCGCATACAACAGCCTCATATTCACGTGTAAAGGTATGCGCCTTTATCTGCTCCGCAAGCTTTAAATGTGCTTTATCATTCTTTGCCACAATTAAAAGCCCGCTTGTATTTTTATCAATCCTATGCACAATCCCCGGACGTACGATGCCATTTATTCCAGAAAGCTGTCCTTTGCAATGATGCAAAAGCGCATTTACAAGAGTGCCTTCATAATTTCCTGCCGCCGGATGCACAACCATACCTTTTGGTTTATTTACAACAAGCAAATCTTCATCTTGGTAAACAATTTCAATTGGCAAGTCTTGCGCCTTTACATCAAGTTCTTTGGGCTCCGGTATGTTTACCGAAACATCATCATCTTTCTTTAAGACGTAATTTTTAGGAACAAACTTGCCATTTACTTTTATTTCGCCTTCTGAAATAAGCTTTTGTATTGCGGAACGAGTAAGTTCTATCTTTTGCTCCGCAAGCCACTTGTCAAGCCTTTCACCTTGACACTCATCCGTGACCTTGAAATTATACATTTAAAGCATCCTTTTTAGCTTTATCGGAAATAAGCGTGTATATCAAAAGCATTATTGCCCCAATTACAACACAACAATCCGCAAAATTAAAGATTGCAAACTTAAAAAGCTTAATTTCAATATAATCAACAACAAATCCTCGGGAAATTCTATCAATTAAATTTCCAAGTCCTCCGGCAATCACCAAAGAAACGCTTGCAAGTGCCAATGGATTTTTAATTTTTTTAGTGACAATCAAAATAATTCCGGCAATTACAAAAATTGAAGTTATTATTATTAAAAATATCAATTTATCTTGAAGTATGCTGAATGCCGCTCCCCTGTTTTCAACGTATGACAGGTTAATTATTTCCTTGCCGCCTATTTTTATGAATTGAATAGGAGCGGCATCTTTAAGATTTTCCAATGCCCAAAGCTTTATGATTTGGTCCACACCTATGAGCAAAATTATAGCCAACAATGCAACAAATATCATTTTACCTCCAAGCAGGCGGCTTTTGCCGCCTGCTTTATTTGCTTAAAATTTCCTTGGCACAACGTGCGCAAAGTGTAGGATGTTCTGAATTCTGTCCGACGGTTTCGGAATAAATCCAGCAGCGTTCGCATTTTTGACCGCTTGCCTTTTCAACCGTCAAGCTCACGCCTTCAAATTCACCTTTGAATTCGCCATTTTCATCATTTTTTACTTCCACTGCTGAAACAATGAAAATTGCCGGCAATTCATTCAAATATGAATTTATTTTTTCATAAAGGCTTCCCGTACAATGGATGGTTACCTTTGCTTCAAGCGATGCGCCTATAAATTTATCAGCTCTCTTGATTTCAAGGGCTTTTTGAACATCCTCACGAAGCTTGTAAATCAAAGCCCATTTTTCTATAAATTCCTTGCCAAAATCAATTCCTGATTTTTCAGGCATTGAATTAAGAACAATGCTAAGCTTATCATCAGAAGCCGAATGAGGCATATATCTCCATATTTCATCCGCAGTAAAAGCAAGTATCGGGGCTATGAGCCTTGAAAATGCGCTAAGAACCCTGTACATTGCGGTTTGTGCGGCACGGCGCTCAACCGATTTTTCAGAAGTGCAATACAGCCTGTCCTTTATTATATCAAGATAGAAGTTAGACATATCAACCACGCAGAAATTGTGTATCGAATGGAAAACAACATGGAAATCAAAAGCATCATATCCGGCTTTAACTTTATCAATTAAAGCATCAAGCCTCATTAAAGCCCATTTGTCAATTTCCAGAAGTTCATTTTCAGAAACCGAATCCGTATCTGGATTAAATCCGCTTCCATTTGAAAGGTTTCCAAGAATAAATCTTGCGGTATTTCTAATCTTTTTGTAAGCTTCAGAAAGCTGTTTTAAAATTTCCTTGGAAATCCTTATATCGGAATGGTAGTCTGAAGACGCCACCCAAAGCCTTAAAATATCAGCACCGTATTCATTTATAATATCTTCCGGAGCTATTCCGTTGCCGAGGGATTTCGACATTTTTCTGCCTTCACCGTCAACAACCCATCCATGCGTGCAAACAGCTTTATATGGAGCAGTGCCTTTCCATACAACAGATGTTAAAAGCGACGACTGGAACCAGCCTCTATACTGGTCGGCTCCTTCAAGATACAAATCCGCCGGCCACTTGAGTTCCTTGCGTTCGTCAAGAACAGCAGTATGTGAAACTCCGCTGTCAAACCAAACATCCATTATATCCATTTCTTTTGTAAATTCGCTGCATCCGCATTCGCATTTTACAGTATCAGGAATAAAGTCTTTTACATCCTTTGTATACCATGCATCGGAACCTTCTTTTCTAAACAAATCGGCAATAGCCTTTATTGTTTCCTCCGTTACAATTGGTTTCCGGCAATCTTTGCAATATATAATCGGAATAGGCACACCCCATGTGCGCTGTCTTGAAATGCACCAGTCGCTCCTATCCCTAACCATTCCTTTAATGCGCTCTTCGCCCCATGCCGGAATCCATTCAACGTCTTCAATAGCCTTTACAGCCTGCGGCTTAAAAGCTTCAACAGAGCAAAACCACTGTTCAGTCGCCCTGAAAAGCACGGGCTCCTTGCAGCGCCAGCAGTGCGGATACTGGTGGACTATTTTTTCAAGGGCAAAAAGCGCCCCTATTTCTTCTAATTTTTGTGCAATTGCTTTATTCGCATCTTCAGTTTTAAGACCGCAAAATTCGCCTGCATCCGCGGTTAAAACTCCCTTGGAGTCAACAGGCACAACTATGCCTATTTCCTTATAATTTTTGCAAACCTCAAAGTCCTCCACACCATGTCCGGGAGCGGTATGAACACATCCGGTTCCGCTTTCAAGCGTAACATGGTCGCCTAAAATTATAGGAGATTTTCTGTTCATGAAAGGATGCTCGGTCTGGATGAATTCAAGCTCTTTTCCAAGGAAAGAGCCAATCGTTTCATATTCGGCTATATTTGCGGCCTTCATTGCCGAATCCACAAGTTCCTTTGCCATAACATAATTTTCGCCGTTTGCCTTTGCAATGGTATATTCATATTCAGGTCCAAGGCATATTGCAAGGTTGCCCGGCAAAGTCCAAGTAGTAGTTGTCCATATTACAAAATATGTCTTATTTAAATCAATTCCCAAAGGTGCAAATTTGCCCTTGTCATCAACAACCTTAAATTTTACATATATCGAATGGCATTTGTCATTTGCATACTCTATTTCGGCTTCCGCAAGAGCAGTTTGGCATTCAGGGCACCAGTAAACAGGCTTAAGCCCCTTATAGACGTAGCCTTTTTTCGCCATTTCACCAAAAACTTCAATTTGCTTTGCCTCAAATTCAGGCTTTAAAGTAAGATAAGGGTCATCAAAATCTCCAAGAACACCCAAGCGCTTAAATTGAGCCTTTTGATTTTCAACATAAGACATGGCAAATTCCTTGCAGTGTTTTCTAAGCTCCACTGCAGGAATTGCCCCGTTCTCAACGCCTATTTTTTTCATTGCTTTAAGCTCAATAGGAAGACCATGGGTATCCCACCCCGGAACATAAGGCGAATAAAATCCGCTCATATTTTTATATTTTACAATAATATCCTTTAAGACCTTATTGAGCGCCGTTCCGAGATGTATATCTCCATTTGCATAAGGAGGCCCGTCATGAAGAATATATGACGGCTTTCCTTTGTTTTTTTCAACCATTTTGTAGTAAATTTTTTCTTTTTCCCATTCTTCAAGCATTTTCGGCTCTTTTTGGGTAAGGTTTCCGCGCATTGAAAATTCAGTGCTTGGAAGATTTATCGTGCTGTTGTAATCCTGAGGCATCTTAAATGAACTCTCCTTATGCTAAATTATTTATTGTTTTGACCAAATTTTAAATCTGTATATCTGTTTTCCGCACCTTTTGAAGGCGAATGAAAAGGATAGCCTTCCTCTGCTTTTACATCTTCCTTTGCAGTTCCTTCGGACGGCTCTTCAACAGCCGTCTGCTCCTGCTCCGGCGCAGAGGAATATCCGGAATCATCAGAATCCGGCAAAGCGGTAATTATATCAAGATGGCTTTTATAAAGCGAAAGAAGTTTAGCTTTAAAATCAGAAACCTCCCTTTGCATATTTGCAAGGGTAGCCCTTTCGGCCTCAATCTGCGCTTGTATTTGCGAAGTTACTTGGCTTGCTTTTTCCTTTGCTTCAAAAATTATTTGGTCGGCAAGCTGTTTTGCATCGTCAATAATTTTATGACCTTGACGCTGTGCTCCAAGCAATGCTGCTTTAAGGACATCCTCATCTTTCATATATTCTCTGACCTTATCGGCAAGAATATCAATCTTTTTTTCGGATTCTTCTTTATCTTTTTGGAGCTGAGCAAATTCAATTGCAACTTCTTTTAAAAATTCGTCAACTTCTTCGATTTTATAACCACCGAAAGCAGCCTTTTCAAATTTTTTATTGCTTATTTCTTTCGCTGTCAACATAAAGCCAATCACCTCTAAATATATTTATTTATTTTTATGTGTATTCTGCCTTTTCTAGTTTCATTCCCTACTTCTTCAAGCTTGAATTTGCCATATCCGATTATGCCGAAAACATCCCCGCAATTTAAGGTTTCGCTCGGTGAAAAGATTTTTTTATAATTTACATCCATTCCTGCAGATTTTATAAGTAATACAGCCTGATTGCGGCTCACTTTTGCCGCAAGACTAAAAACACAATCAGCCCTTAATGACGAAACCGTTCCCGAAATTTCCAAAAAATTTTGTTTCACTTCTATATTTTCAGCAGATATTTCGGAAAGCTTTACGCCAACAGAACCTATTTTGCTTATTTCATTAAAAAATATGTCCTTAACGGTATTATATATAAAAGCTACAGCTTCACCTTCACCTACAATAATATCACCCACGGTTTCCCTTTTGATTTGCTTTGACATTATTGCTCCAAGGAAATCCCTATGCGAAAGCTTATCAATTTTCCTGTAAGAAAATTTTACAGCGGTTATCGGAAAAGAATCCTTATCAGGCTCGCAATATTCCGGAAAAATTCCCAGTACCTTTCTGCTTGCGCTTTCAAACCCGCCGAAAAGCAAATAATTAAAAAAGCCCAAAGCCTCTAAAACATCTTCAGCGATAGCGCATTGCCTTTCATTAAGAAAAAAAGAATATCTGGCCGAATGTTTGCTTTTGCAAAATTCAACCATATCGCAAATTTTTGCGGCAAATACATTATCCTCATCGCTGAAATGCGAAAAATGCATCAAAAGCTTTTGCGGAAGCATTACAGGAATACACCGTTGTTTTCAAGTTCTCCAACAAGGTCCTCTCCAACAAAGCCGACATTATAAGGAGTAATTATAAACGTATTATTCGCAACAGGCTTAATATTTCCGCCATTAGCATAAGCCACCCCGCCAAGAAAATCTATAATTCTTCTTGTCACATCGGGAGTTGTTGATTCAAGGTTCAAAACCACAGTTTTTTTGCTGTTAAGATGGTCTGCAATTTGCTTTGTATCCGCAAAAACTTCAGGCTTTACAAGAATCACCTGCAGTTGGGCGGTAGCATGAATATTTACAACCCTGTTCCTCTTATCTTCGGGCTCGTCATGGGTATTTGGCCTTGAATAAATTTCATTTTCGTCATATGTGTCTTCATCGGCTACTCCAAAGAAATCTTTGAATTTGTCTAAAAAGCTCATATCTTTTCCTCCGTTTTATTTTCTGACTCCAAAAAGTTTTGTTCCAATTCTTACAAGATTTGAACCATGCTTAACTGCCAATTCATAATCCGACGACATCCCCATAGATAATATTGACATATCAATATTATCTATGTTTTTGCCTTTAATGTCAATAAAAAGTTCATGCATTTTTTCAAAATATTTTTCTCCGCCTCCCACAGGAGGAATTGCCATAAGTCCCTTTACCTTTAAATTTTCAAGTTGTGAAATCTGACATATAAGATTTTCGGCCTCTGTGCTTGCAATTCCGCTTTTGGAAGGCTCATCCCCTATATTGACCTCAATTAAAACATCCATTTTTAAATTTTTGTTTTTGGCAAGCCTGTCAATCTCCTTTGCAAGCTTAAAACTGTCTACTGATTGAATCATGTCTACACTATCTATAATATACTTAATTTTGTTTGATTGCAAGTGCCCTATAAAATGAACCTGTGCTTTAGGGTTATAAAAATCTTTTTTAGATAAATATTCCTGAACCCTATTCTCCCCCAAAAGCCGTATCCCGCATTCAACAGCATAATTTACCGCTTCATAAGGCACGGTCTTGGTAACTGCCATGATTTCAACAGCATCGTTTGAACTTCGGTATTTTGCTTTTGCTTCTTCAATATTAAAAACTATTTTTTTTAAATTTTCTGAAATGTAATCAAACGTTTCATCCATTTTTACTTTCACCTTTGCTTTTGCCATCGGTTTGGGAAGATTTTGTTTGCGCCGGTGCAGTTGTTGTTCCCCCAATTAAAATGCTGCCGGTTGTTTCACTATTGCTTTCAGTTGCGGAAGTTCCAGGCTGCGAAGCCGAAGTATCTGTTCCGGTATCGGCATCGGCCGCTATGCCTTCCGTGACAATATCATCATAAAGCATTAAATATCCGTTTTGAGATATATTTTTAGATAAAACATAATCTTCAGTTTCAAAGATAACATCAATTTTTCTGAAAATTATCTGTTCTCCAAGTTTTATGTAAACTCCTTTTTCAGTTCCGCGGAATCTTATTGCGCTTCTCGGAATTTTAATTCCCTCATAATTATTTAAAATCAGTTCTGCCCTCTCTACCCTATGCCGTACTAAATCGCTTGTAAGTTCGCTGCCGGAAAGAACAAGTATGCTTTCGTTTTTATTTTCAGTCTCCCTGATTTCATCAACCGTAACATAAACAGGCTGATATGATGAGGAAAGTTGAAGTTTAACTTTTTTGCCAAGAATGGAATACTTTTGCGAGTTATTAATAACCCCTACCATTTTCCATTTATATCCGTCTATCATCTTGCCTATTTCATTTTTTCCGCCAACGGAAGAGTTGTCCTTGCTTATGATTTCTTTAATTTGAGCCGCAGTAATTGAATCGACATTTTCAGTTTTAAGGGACTGCTCATACCCGTCAGTATAGCTTGCAAAATATTCGGAATCTGAAGCATATATTGTCTGCAAAGGTTCTGTTTTTTGCGCCGAAAGTGAAGAAATCTGCTCGTTAAGATAATCAATTCTTTCGTTGTAATCAGTTTCTTTTTTTATAACTATGTTGTTTATATTCATTAAAACAAGCAGTTCAGACCTTAAATCGGGAATTGAATTTAAAGTTCCATTTTCCTTTGCCTTTTGGATTTCCTGATATTTTTGGCTTATAAGCTTTGAAAGGAATTCCGGCTGGGCCACTTGAGTAGTTCCTTTATTTTGAGCCTTCTTGAGCTGTTCGATTTCTTTTGTATACTGCTCTATTTTTTTATTTGCGTTTATATCGCTTTCGCTCCCATATACATAAGCAACGGCGGAATTTTTGGCGATTTTGCTCCCATCAGGATAAGGATAGCTTATAACTCCCGCGCCGTCATAGGAAATAGGCGTTTCATTTCTTATAAAAACGCCTTTAAAATCAATTTTATCAACAGCAGAATAAAGCACTGCCGTTTCAGTCTTTACCTTGTCCTGAAAAGCCAAATATATTTGGCTTGAAACGGTAATCAATATAAAAAGGGAAATAAAAAATACCAAAAGCTTAACAGTATAGGAGTTCATCAACAGCCTCCGAAAATTTAGTCGATATGCTCCGTATCAAGGATTGAAATTGGTTTTGATGGAACAATTGTAGATATTGCATGCTTATATACAAGATTTTGTTTGCCGTCGCAGTCAAGTATGACTGTAAAGCCATCAAAGCCTTTAATTATTCCCTTAAACTGAAAACCATTTGTAAGGTAAATCGTCAGCGGGACCTTGTCTTTTCTTGCTTGATTTAAAAAAACATCCTGCAAGTTCATTCCTTTGCTCATAAATACTCCACCTCTCAAAATTGCATAATTACAGCTTACAATAATTCTTTTGAATATTATATCACAAAGATATTGAATTTGCTATGATTTTTTTGGAATTATCAATAATATTTTCAAAAATAGTATTTTCATCCATTATAATCCAATTTATGCGCTCGTCCCGTCTGAACCAAGTAAGCTGACGCTTTGCATATCTCCTTGTTTCCTGCTTTATCTTTTCAATGCAGGCTTCAAGAGGCTCCTCTCCTTTAAAGTAAGGTATAAGTTCCTTGTACCCTATAGCCTGATGCGCAGTTTTAAGGCCTCCCTGTTTATAAACTTCAAAAGCCTCCTCAACAAGCCCTTTTTGTACCATGATATCAACTCTTTTATTTATTCTGTCATACAAAAGCTCCCTTTGAGCAAAATTAAGGCCTATTACGCACGCATTGTACGGAGATTCCTCGCATCTGCTCATAACCTTATGCTCGCTCATTTTTATTCCGGTAAGCTCATAAACTTCAAGAGCTCGTATAATTCTGTTTATGTTGTTTGGATGAAGGGTTTTTGCCGTTTCCTCATCAACTTCAAACAGCCGTTGCAGCATTGCTTCCCTGCCAAGCTCTTGAGCTTCCTTTAAAAGTTTTTCACGGATTTCACTTTTTCCCGGGCTTTGGTCAAATTTTACATTATCAAGAAGCGAAGAAATATAAAGTCCCGTTCCGCCGGCAATTACAGGCAATTTGCCCTTATTTGAAATTTCAGCTATCTTTTCCCTTGCCAAAGCAAGATAATCCGCAACGCTGAAATCCTTATCCCTATCTAAAAATCCCATAAGGTGGTGAGGGATACCTTTCATTTCTTCTTTTGTCGGTTTTGCGGTTGCTATATCCATTCCCTTGTAAATTTGCATGGAATCGGCGGAAATTATTTCTCCGTTATATAAAATTGCAAGCTCTATTGCAAGAGCGGTTTTTCCGGAAGCGGTTGGTCCCGCAATGACAAGAATAGGAATCTTCGACATCTTATAAAATCCTTTTAAATTGTTTTTCCAATTCTTTTTTGGTAATTTTAATCATAACCGGTCTGCCGTGAGGACAATATCTTATATTTTCATCTTCATATATTTTTAAAGCAAGCACTTTAAGCTCTTCTATCTGATTTTTATCATTTGCTTTTATTGCAGCCTTGCAGGCTATTGTATGGTACATATCATCAAGAACTTCCGGCATGGGGTTTCTTTTGTAATCAAGAAGATTTTTTGCCAATTCGGGAATAATTTCCTCTGGCGCAAAGCCATTCAAATACACCGGCATGCCTAAAATTCTGATATAAGGCGCCTTTACAGCTTCAAAAGAAAACCCAAGCCTTGAAAGCATCTCTTTGTTTTGGATAAATGCGTCATATTCCTCAAATGAAAGGAATACATCAACAGAATACAGCAAAAGCTGGATGTCAAGATTGTTTTGGGAATTTTTTATTTTCTCAAAAATAATCCTTTCATGTCCGGCATGCTTGTCAATTAAAACCATGCTGTCCTCAATTTCCGCTATTATATAGGTTGCAAAAGCCTCCCCGATTATACGGATATCCTTTTTATCTTCTTTTTTATCTTCATTAAAATCATGCTGCTCATGCTGCTTTTTTTCAAATGAAGTCTTATTTATATACTTAAACTGTTCGCGTTCAATTTCCCGCTCAATTTTTATATTTTCCTTATGATTTTCATTTGAACAGATGATATTTTCTTCCACAAAAACCTGCTTGGATATCGGTGCCTCTATTTCAAAATTTGATTTATATTCAATTTTAGACGAATTTAATTGCATCTGCTCCATCGGTTGTGCGGATTCAAAGGTTTTTATATCTAAAAAATTTTGCGGTTTGTTTTCCAAAACAGAAGAATGTTTTGGAAAAATCTCCATTTCCTTTGGAGAATCCGCCAAAAGAGCATTTTTTACCGCAAAATAAATTCCGTCAAAAACCATTTTTTCATCGGAAAATTTTACTTCCACCTTTGCCGGATGAACATTGACATCAACCGTTCCGGGCGGAATTGAAATATTTAAAACACACGCAGGAAATTTCCCCGCCATAATTGAATTTTTATAAGCTTCCTCCAATGAAAGTGTACAAGTTAAAGCCTTTACAAACCTCCCGTTTACAAAAAAATTCTGCAATGAGCGGTTTGGCCTCGAATACATTGGCTTTACGGTATAGCCTTTAACGGATACCGAATTAAGGGAATAATCCACAGGCAAAAGAGTCAGGGCAAAGCTTTTGCCGAAAATTGAATAAATGGCTGAAAAAAGCTCGCCATCCCCGGGTGTATGAAGCTCCTGCCTGTTATCGCGTATGAATTTAAATGAAATTTCAGGATGCGAAAGCGCAATTTTGCTTATTATCGAAGAAACCGCATTTGCCTCGGTGACGTCTTTTTTAAGAAATTTAAGTCTTGCGGGAACATTGTAAAATATATCCCTTACTATAATCGTTGTTCCGTCAGGACAGCCTGTTTTTTCGTAAAGCTTTTCTTCCGAACCTTCAATCACATAATGCGTCCCATACTGCTCATCTGCGGTTTTTGTAAGCACTTCAACTCTTGCAACCGCACATATTGAAGCAAGCGCCTCACCGCGAAAGCCAAGGGTAAAGATATTATGAAGGTCGTCCTTTGATTTTATTTTGCTGGTGGCATGCCTTAAAAAGGCAATCGGAACATCCTTTTCAAACATTCCGCTGCCATTGTCGGTAATCCTCATATAAGTAATTCCGCCGTTTTTGATTTCAACCGTAATTGATGTCGCACCGCTGTCAATTGAATTTTCAACAAGCTCCTTTATTACGGAAGAAGGCCGTTCAATAACCTCGCCTGCGGCGATAAGCTCGGAAATATCCTTGCTCAAAACTTCAATTCTTGACAATTATTATCACCGCCTAAAGCATTTTTACCAGTTCTTCAAGAAAATATTTTGCATCCTCGGCGGAAAGCTCGTCCACATTTGTTTTTCTGAGCCTGTCTATAATCTTTTCATGCTGCATGAACGAAAATGAAATCTGCTCGGAATTATCCCTATGCGCAATTTCAGTTTTTCCGGCTGAATTCTCCATCTCGGCAAGTATTTCTTTGGCCCTTTTAATAACTCTATCGGGAACGCCGGAAAGCTTTGCAACCTCAATTCCATAGCTGTCATCAATTCCGCCGCGGACTATTTTCCTTAAAAACTTAATATCATCCCCTCTTTTTTTAACCGCCACGCTGTAATTCTTAATTCCCTCAATAGAATTTTCCAAAGCAATAAGCTCATGATAATGGGTTGCAAAAAGAGTTTTGCAGCCAAGAGTCCTTTTGTTTGCAATATGCTCCGCAACAGCTCTGGCAATGCTTATCCCGTCAAATGTAGAAGTTCCCCTGCCCACTTCGTCAAGAATGACAAGGCTGTTTTTAGTTGCATGCTTTAAAATTTCAGCAACCTCGCTCATTTCAACCATGAAAGTGGATTGTCCGGCAGTCAAATCATCCGATGCGCCAACCCTTGTAAAAATCTTATCGACAATGGAAATTTTGGCGTATTTTGCAGGCACGAAGCAGCCTATCTGGGCCATTAGGACAATCAGTGCCGTTTGCCTCATATATGTTGATTTTCCGGACATATTGGGACCGGTTATTATCGCCATCCTGTTTTCGTTTAAATCAAGGAAAGTATCGTTTGGAACAAAAACCTCGTTTTCAAGCATAAGCTCTACAACGGGATGCCTGCCATCCTTTATTTCAATCGTTCCATCAATGCTTATATCAGGTTTTGAATAAAAATTCTTCATGGAAACATAAGCAAAAGAACATAAAACATCCGCAAGTGCTATCGCCGATGCCGTTTTTTGAACCTTAACAAGCTGTGAGGCCACAAAATCCCTTATCTCATTGAAAATATCAGATTCAAGCGAAACAACTTTGTCGCTTGCCCCAATAATTTTATTTTCTTCCGCTTTAAGCTCTTCGGTTATAAACCTCTCACAGTTTGCAAGGGTTTGCTTCCTTATGTAATTGTCCGGAATCAAATCATAATAAGACTTTGTAACTTCAATATAATATCCAAAAACTCTATTGTAACCGATTTTAAGATTTTTTATGCCCGTTTTTTCCCTTTCACGCTGTTCTATTTCGGATATTATATCCTTTCCTCCGCCTATTATTTTTCTAAGCGAATCAAGTTCCTCATTAAAGCCGTCCTTGATTATTCCGCCCTCTTTTGATGAAACAGGAGGTTCGTCAACAATGGCATTTTCAATAAGCGCCGATATTTCATCAAGCGTATCAATATCGTTTGCGCATTTTAAAAGAAGCCCCGATGAAAAAGAGCTTAAAATCCCCTTTATTTTGGGCAGCTGCAAAGCTGTCACCGAAAGGGACTTTAAATCCCTTGGAGTGGCGGTTTTATACATTACCCTTGTCATAAGCCTTTCAATGTCATAAACCTTATCCAAAGCATCGGAAAGCTCCGATTGGACAACCGAATTTTTGCAAAGCTGTTCAACGGCATCAAGTCTTGCCATAATTAAGGCTGGATTTATAAGCGGCTGTTCTATAAAGCTTTTTAAAAGCCTTTTGCCCATTGCCGTTTTGGTATGGTCAAGCACCCAAAGCAATGAGCCTCTTTTCTCCTTGTTTCTCATTGTTTCGGTAAGTTCAAGGTTCCGCCTTGCCGTCAAATCAAGCCCCATAAATTTATTTTCACTGTACACGGTAATGCCGGTAAATCTTCCCACCGATGCCCTTTGCGTATCTGAAATATACCCAAACAAGCCGCAAAGGCATGCGGCCCCTATGCCATCTTCTTCAATGCCAAGGCTTGAAAAACTTTCCGCGTTAAACTGGGCAAGAACGCTTTCTTTTTTAAGGTTAACATCAAATGCTTCATCATCCAAAAGTTGAACCGAACATTTAAGCTTGTTTTTAATAAAATCAGCCGCATCCTTAAATGATAAAAATTCATCGTTAAAAAGAAGCTCGGCAGGCTCAAAGCGTGAAAACTCGTTTATAAGCTCCGACTGCATTTCCTTTCCAGATTTGATAAAAAGTGCAGCGGAACCTGTGGAAATATCTGCAAAGCAAACAGAGCAGTTTTCTCCTTTTACAAAAACTGCCCCAATATAGTTATTTCTTGAATCATCAAGCATGCTGCTGTCGGTAAGTGTTCCGGGAGTTACAATTTTTGTAACGTCGCGAAGAACAAGTCCCTTGCTTTCGGCAGGGTCGGTCAGCTGCTCGCAAATAGCCACCTTATAACCCAAATCAATGAGCCGCTTAATGTAAATATCACTTGCATGGTGCGGAACACCGCACATCGGCGCACGTTCCTCAAGCCCGCAATCCTTTCCGGTAAGGGTAAGTTCAAGAAGCTTTGATGCAATCAGCGCATCCTCAAAAAACATTTCATAAAAATCGCCGACGCGGAAAAACAATATATAATCCTTATATTTTTCTTTTGCAGAAATATACTGCTGCATCATCGGCGAAAGCTTACCGAATTCTACTTGCATAATCTGCCTTTTCCCAAATCAGTTGCATCCGCTGCATGAAGAACAGCTTCCTGAACATGAATGAGGCGCTTCGGTAGGACATGTTTCAGGGTCTTCGCCATTTGCGGACATGGTAATAACCATATTTATCTGCGAAAGCAAATCATCCATATCATTTTTTGCCTTTGTAAATGCAGCCATGCTTTCATTTGCCATAATATTGCCATACAAGGATTTTATTTCACTGTCCAGCCTTGAAAGCTTTTCATGGTCCTTTTCTGCTTTTGACATTTCCTGATTAAGCTCAATTCTTTTTAAATTAAATTCTCCTATAAGTTCCTGCAAAGCCTCATCGGAATCATTTGCTTTTTTGGCAATGTGATAAGCTTTATATCTCTCATCCTGCTGTATTGCCTTGCCGAGTTCTCTTGCCATTTCAATAGTTCCCATAAAAAATAATCTCCTTAATTCTTAATTTTCTATTTCCCCAACCAGAGCCCAATTGTATGCTCCGGTTATTTTAACTTTCACAAATCTGCCTATGTTTTCTTTGTCGGCTTTGAATTCCACTATGATGTTTTCATCACTGTGTCCGGTAAGATATCCGTCTCCTTTTTTGCCCTCCGCTTCCGCAAGTACAAAAAGAGTTCTTCCTATAAATGTCTTGTACCGCTTTGAAGCTGTTTCCCTTTGAAGTTCAAGGAGTTTTTTCATTCTTGCCGCTTTTGTTTCGTAAGGAATTAAATCTTCCATTTCAGCCGCCTTTGTCCCGCTGCGTTTTGAATAAATAAAAGTATATAAATTATCAAATTCAACACGCTTAATAAGATTTAAAGTTTCCTCAAAATCCTCATCAGTTTCATTCGGAAAGCCAACTATCACATCCGAAGAAAATGAAAAGTCCGCCTTTTTAGAGCGCGCATAATCAATAATTTTAAGATAATCTTCCCTTGTATATTTCCTGTTCATTTGGGATAAAATCCTATTGCTTCCAGACTGAAACGGCAAATGAAGATGCGTTCCAACCTTTTCGCATTCAAGTATGGCGTCAATAAGTTCAAATCCAGCATCTTTTGGATGGGAAGACATAAATCTCAATTTAAAATCGCCGTTAATTTCATTAAGTTTTCTTAAAAGCTCGGGAAATGTAATCTTTTCATCAAGTCCCTTGCCGTAAGAATTTACATTTTGACCCAAGAGCGTTATTTCCTTGCACCCGTTTTGAACAAGCTCCCCAACTTCTTTTAAAATTGACGAAACCGGTCTGCTGCGTTCTCTTCCCCTTACATATGGCACAATACAATAAGAGCAGAAATTGTCACATCCATACATAACCGGAACAAAAGCCTTTATCTTGCTGCTCCTTATTATATTTGGGAACTCATTTGTTCCGATATCTTTTTCTTCAATGCTGTAAACTTTTTTATTCTGCGCCAACACCGAATACAAAAGCTCCGGCAAAGACGAAAGCATAAATGTCCCGAAAACCATATCGACATGCTTATAGGAATTTTTAATCTTTTCTACAACATGCTCCTGTTGTGCCATACAGCCGCAAATTCCTATAACAAGCTCAGGATTTTTTTCTTTAAGAGGTTTTAGCTCCCCAAGATTCCCAAAAACCCTCGTTTCAGCAGTTTCCCTGACTGCGCAAGTATTGTAAATTATCAAATCCGCTTTAACTAAATCGTCTGTAAAGCCATATCCCATCGTGCTTAAAAGTCCCATTATTTTCTCGCCGTCACTTACATTTTGCTGGCATCCGAAGCTATGCACATGGGCAAGCGGAGGTGAAAACGGATACTTCTTCTGCAAAAAATCTTTAACTTTTTCTATAAAAACATTTTGAGCCAAATCCAACGGTCCATTCCTTTGAATATAAAATATACTATTTTATTATATCACAGCAAGTCAACATTTACAACCATGCAAATAAGAAAAAAGAAGGCGGACATGATGCCGCCTTGGTTTTATATTATCTATAAAAACCGGAGCCAATCGCGCCTGCCGTACAAAATTCTTTCAATATTAACCGTCTTTTCATTTTCATCAATAGAAAAGAATACAATATATTTTTTTACCAAAAGCTTGCGATAACCCATTTGAGCCAGATGCTCATCCGCAACAAGTGGACAGCGCTGCGGCATATCAGAAAGACCTTCCATTGCTTTTTCAAAAAGTTCCATCATATTGAGTGCAGATATTGGGGCTGATAATTGTGAATTAATATACCTTACAATGTTTTTAAGGTCATTTTCTGCCGGCTCGGATAAATTAACATTATATTTCACCATTGGAGATACCTTGTTTAATATCATTCATTACATCATTAAGCGGACGCTTTTTCCCGGATTTGACTGCCATTCGTCCTTCATCAAGCAATCGATAAAGTTCAAGTTTGCCATTTAACAATTCATAAGCTTCAATACTCATAACCGCCAAATCCCCTTGACCGTTTTTCGTAATAAAAACAGGTTCGCGGCTTTCATGGCAAAAAGCAGAGATTTCATTATAATTATTGCGCAGGTCGGTGCTGGATTTTATATTTGGCATAACGAATACCCCCTTTTTTAATTTAAATTGAAAACCTAAAAACATTATAATCAAATTTTCTTACAGTGTCAATAACAGTAAATATTTAAAAAGCATTATCTACATTTATTACAACATTAAACCTATTATCTGCATTATAAAGCTTTTCGGAAATTTCAGTTACAGCCTTTTCACGTTCTTTTTCGCTCAAATAGCACGGAACAACCATATCAAAAATCAAATTTATTTTATTCTCCCCGTCAACAATCCTGAAATCATGTATTGAAAATTCGGAATTATATTCCTTAACATATGATGAAACAAGAATTTTAAGTTTCTCGGTCTTTTCGCAGTTTACTGAAACAGGGTCCATGTGGACAACTATGTGTATTCCAAAATCCTTTAAAATTTTTTGTTCAAGGGCGTCTATAACCTCATGTATTTTTACAATATCCCCATCGCTTGGAACTTCAGCATGAACGGATGCCATAATCCTGCCGGGGCCATATTCGTGCACAATAAGGTCATGGATTCCAACAATCCCCTCGCCTGAAAGTATTGTTTCGGTTATTTGCTCAACTACTTCTTCACTGGGCGAATTCCCCAAAAGAAGGCTTACAGTATCTCTTGCAATCTTAAAGCCCGTAAAAATTACAAGTCCGGAAACTATTGTACCCATAATCCCATCCACGGGGAGATCGGTGAAATTTCCTATTATTATTGAGATTATAACCGTTCCGGTGGCATAAACGTCATTCAACGAATCAAAAGCAGCTGCTTTTAATACTGATGAGTTGATTTGTTTTCCAAGATACCTGTTGTAGGAAAACATCCAAAGCTTTACAAGCACTGACATGCACAAAAATACAAAAAGAAGCAGTTTGAATTCAATCTTTGACGGATGGATTATTTTATCCAAGGAATTCTTTAAAAATTCAAATCCCACAAGCATTATTATAAACGAAACCACAAGCGAAGAAATATATTCTATCCTTCCATGACCGAAAGGATGCTCTTTATCGGGACGGCGGTTACTCATTTTCGAACCGAAAACAGTTATTGCCGAAGAAGCTGTATCGGAAAGGTTGTTTATTGAATCCGAAATTACCGCCATACTCTTCATAGCTATACCAATTGAAAGCTTTAAAGCAAAAAGAAATATATTGCAAATAATCCCAAGAACCCCCCCAAGTGTTCCATAGGCTTCCCTTACGTTTTTATCACTTGTTTTTTCGTAATTCGGCACAAATTTCCTTACCAGAAACTTAATCATTTTTCTCCCTCTTTTAGCAAAACTAATTTTTTATAATATATACCATGGTCAATAATTTGTCAAGAAAAAAAGACTTTAAAGACAGATATTTTTCTGCTATAATAAATATTACTTAATTATATTTTTTAAGAGGTTTTATATGGAGTATAATGTAAATTTAAATAAATGGGGACGCGTTTTTGCCGTCCCCGGAAGTGTTGTCGAAGATTACATAAAGCTTGCAAGCGGCTCGGCAATAAAAGTTTTATTATATGTTCTTTACAACGGGGGCCGCTCTATTGCATCGAAAAAAATTGCTTCTGATTTAAATATTACCGAAGAAACTGTCGATGATGCGTTTTGCTTCTGGGAAAGCGTTGGAATAATTGAAAAAAATACTCCCGACAATCCTACAAAAGAAAATGTTGCAGAAAATATTTCTGCGCCAAAAACTGCCTCCGTCCAGCCAATTTTAAAACCAAAATCTTCCGGCACTATAACGCCGAAAGAAATCGCCGAAAGGGTTGAAAATTCCAAAGAAATAGCTTTCCTTTTCTCTTGCGCCGAAAATTTATTCGGCAGGATTTTAACTCATACCGAACAAAGGTCGCTTATCTGGATGCACGATTATTTGGGCCTTCCCGCAGATGTAATTTTAATGCTCTTTGAATACTGCAAAATAATAGGCAAGCTTAATGTAAGCTATATGGAATCTGTTGCGTTTTCATGGCAGCAAAAAGAGATTTTTACTCATGAAGCTGCAGAAAAAGAAATTAAAGCCTTAAAAGAACGAAACTCACTCTCTTTAAAAGTAATGTCGGCTTTTGGAATAAACCGGAAACTTTCTTCAAAAGAAGAAAAATACATAGCCGAATGGGCAGAAAAGAATTACGACATAGACCTCATATCCTATGCTTATGACAAAACCATTGACGCCATAAACAAGCTGTCTTTCCCGTATATAAATAAAATTCTTGCCGGATGGTACAGCAAGGGCTTAATTACAAGGGAGCAGATTGACAAAGATAATGAAAATTATTCAAATTCAAAACAAAATCCCGCTGAAAAAGAACATTCTTATGATTTGGATAAATTTGAATCTCTTGCGATAAATTACAAAAAATAAATTAAAAAAGGAGCTTTAAAATGAGCTACGACAAGGCCGTTTTTGAAAAAGCAGAAAGAGAAATTTCAAGCCGGCGCATAAGCGCGGAAACATCCGCTCAAATACGGCTTGAAGAAATAGAGCAAAAAATTCCGGAAATTTCAGAAATAAACCGTGAGCTTGCAAATACAAGCATAGAGCTTTCCTCGCTTATCCTTGAAAGAAAGGGGGATTTTGAAAAGAACTTTGAAGAACTTAAATTGCGCAATCTTCAAGGACAGGAAATGATAAAAAATCTTCTAAAAACCAACGGTTATCCTGAAGATTATCTTGAAGTAAAATACTTTTGTCCCAAATGCCAAGACAAAGGCTATATAAATGGCCAAAGGTGCGAATGCTTTAAAAAGCTTTTATGGAAATATGCCACTGAACAGCTTAATGCCAACTCACAAATGATGCTTTGCAGTTTTGAAACATTTAATCTTGATTATTACTCTAAAATCCCGGACGGAAGCGGGCTTAGCGATTATGAAAAAATGAAGAACGTCTACAATCACTGCAAAAATTATGCAAAAAACTTTTCGCTTAAATCGCCAAGCATATTTATGCTTGGTCTTACCGGACTTGGGAAAACACATTTATCTTTTGCCATAGCAAAAGAAGTAATCGAAAAAGGCTACAATGTTGCTTACGATTCAGCAGTCAATTATTTAAGGGCAATTGAAAAAGAGCATTTCGGACGTTCTGACAACGACAAGGATACCTTGCAGATTCTTCTGAACACCGATTTGCTCATTCTCGACGATTTAGGTGCCGAATATGAATCCGGCTTTTATGTTTCAACAATATACAACATAATAAACACAAGGCTTAATAAGGGACTTCCCACGATAATAAACTCAAACCTTACACCCGCTGAGCTTCAAAAACGCTACGATGATAGGATTGTTTCAAGGCTATTGGCTATGTATGATTATTTGCGCTTCTTCGGAAATGACATCCGTCAAATAAAAAAGATGAACGGGGAAATGTAGTGAAGATTTTACTTTTCATTCCTACCAGCTATTTTATTTCATTTTTTATGATTTGCTCTAAATGTTGACAAAGAGCCTAAAAAATATATTTTTTGTGATATACTAAATGAAAACTATACTTGCATTACAAAAATCACCTTCTGCTGTAAAATAAATTCATTGCAGCAGAAGGTAATTTTATGCCAAAGGGGGATAGGCACGATTAAATCTTAATTATTTATTGCAAACCGATGCTTTTGAGCCATTCAGATATTTCAGCCTTAGACACCCTGCCGTTCAAAATCCTGCCTTCCTTGATTTCTGCAGTTGCCGAAACGCTACCTTTAAGCTTCTCAACCGTTTTGCCAAAGCCGCTTCCTCCGGAAGTGGCAAACAGTATGATGGTTTTTCCTGAAAAATCATAGCTTTCCAAAAAGGTATTGATAATGGTCGGCGCCACATACCACCAGATGGGGAATCCAACAAAAACAATGTCATAATCGCTCATGTTTAAAACCTTGCCCGAAATGGCAGGCCGTGAGGATGGGTCTTTCATTTCCACTGTGCTACGGCTTTTCTTGTCCATCCAATTAAGATCCGCGGAGGTATATGGCACCTCAGGCTTGATTTCATAAAGGTCAGCTCCCGCCGCATCCGCAAGAGTTTGTGCCGCATTTTTTGTAACTCCGCTGCATGAAAAATATGCTACCAATGCTTTTTTGTCCATTATTGTTTTCCTCCTGTCTTGTTTTGTTTTTTACAGGCACATCCTGAAGATATTTTCCACATCCTCCGGCGTCAGAGGCTTAAATCCTTGCAAAACACCGCCCCAGCAGGCTTTTTTCGCCATGACCTTAAAGTTTTTGTCATCAATTCCGATTTCGGTAAGGGTGCTTTGCAGACCCAGCGTCTTGAAAAGAAAATCGCTCAGGCACTCAATAGCGCGCTTAGCCCCTTCCATATCTGAAAGCGACTCGTCGACTCCAAATATATTGACGCCGAATTTTTTAAACTGCGGCGCGGTGGATTCATCCAGAATATATTCCATCCAGCGGGGAGTAAGGATTGCAAGTCCAAGCCCATGAGTAATGTCATAAAAGGCGGAAAGCTCGTGCTCCATGGCATGGCAGCTTGGAGCTTGGGAACCACCTGTTTCCAAAAATCCGTTGAGCGCCCAAGAAGATGCCCACATGAGGTTGGCTCTTGCCTCATAGTTTTCCGGTTCCTTTACGGCAATTGGGGCGTATTTGACTACGGTTTTTATCACATCCTCCATAACGCGGTCCACCATGTCCATTTTCTTTGACGCTGTAAAATAAAAGCAATCAAAAATATGTGACAAAATATCCGCAGCGCCGCATGCCGTCTGGAACGCACTTACCGAATAGGTATTGGTCGGGTCAAGGAAGGACACCTTCGGCTGAAGCAGAGGATGCAAAAGGCCAAGCTTTTCATTTGTGTCCAGATTGCTGATGACAGCGCCTGAATTCATTTCCGAGCCGGTAGCTGACAATGTCAATACCGTTGCAATAGGAAGCGCCTTTGTAACCGGAGCTTTTTGCGTAACTAAATCCCAGCTGTCACCATCGTAAAATGCGGCGGCAGCAATAGCCTTTGTACAGTCAATAGTTGAACCGCCTCCGACAGCAAGAAGCACATCAATATTTTCCTTTTTGCAGATTTCTGCGCCTTTGTTGACGGTAGTATGGCGTGGATTCGGCTCAATGCCGGGCAATTCAAAAACAGTAAGCCCTGCCTTTTTTAGTTCCTCCATAACCTTATCGTAAAGGCCGATTTTTTTGATGGAACCTCCTCCATAAGTCAGCAGCACACGGCTGCCATACTGCTTTAATTCTTCGCCCAAATGCTCCAACTGATTTTCTCCGAAATAGATTTTAGTTGTGTTTTGAAATACAAAATTATACATATCAATTCTCCTTTATATCAGCCAAATTTTAAATGTGGCGACATAACCAGTGTTAAGCCGCATGTTGCCGCTGAAATTATTTCTTTTCAGCTTTTTCATTTAAAAAATATAACGCATTTTAAAATATTTTCTTTCATATTGTTTAAATTCAATGCAAGCATAAACCTTTTCTCTTTTAAGCTATTCTATCGAATAAAATTGGTTGCAATCCACTGCTCTTTTCCCGGCAAGCCGAACCTTTCTTTTCCAAGTGCAATACTTTTGATTAAAAATGCCATATTTCTGCCCAATGTGCGCATTGTTTGAAGGCCCTCTTCATCCTTTTTCACATCTTCCGGCGTATATCCATGAACGCTGTTCCAATATTGGCTTGAAGCAATTGGCATGCCTGAAATTGTAAAATATTTATTTATTTCATCAAATGTGGCTGAGCATCCGCCTCTCCTTGCCGATACAACCACTGCTCCTACTTTCATGGTTTTGTCAGCCGGAACGCTGTAAAAAAGACGGTCTAAAAAAGATATGAGTGTTCCGTTTGCCGAGGCATAATATACAGGCGAACCGATTACAATGCCGTCCGCTTGTTCAAATTTAGGCGCTGTTTCATTTACAATATCATTAAACACACATTTGCCAATTGTTTTGCATTTGCGGCATCCTATGCAACCTCTGACATCTTTGTTGCCCACATAGACAATTTCCGTTTCTATTCCTTGTTCCGTCAAGGTTTTTGCCACTTCGCTTAACGCCGTATATGTGCATCCTTTTTCATTCGGGCTTCCATTGATAAGCAATACTTTCATACATTTTCTCCTTTTTCATTAAGAATGCATCAAAGCGCGCCGACTATTTTGTGGGGAACATAAAGTTCTTCAAGATATGCGATATCCTCGCCGGCAAGCTTTACATTAAAAGCCCCCACAGCGTCATCAAAATACTTTGCCTTGGTAGCACCTATAATTGGAGATATAACTCCCTTGGCAAACTGCCATGCAAGTGAAATTTGAGTCATTGTGGCGCCATATTTCTGCGCAAGCTCATTTACACGAAGCACAATGCCATAATCGCTCTCCTGCGTGCTGTCATACTTTGACATTGCAGTTTTATCGGTCTGGCTGCGTTTTGTGTCGGCCTTCCATTCAAGGCGCGAAAGCCTGCCCGCGGCAAGAGGGCTGTACGGAGTAAGCGCGACATTCTGCTGCTTGCAGATTGGGATAAGCTCGCGCTCGTCCTCACGGTAAAGAAGATTATAATGGTTCTGCATTGAAACGAACTTTGTCCAGCCATTTCTCTCGGCGGCAAGCTGCATATTGTAAAATTGGTAGCCGTACATTGCAGAGGCTCCAAGGGCTCTTACCTTTCCAGCCTTAACAAGGCTGTCAAGTGCTTCCATTGTTTCCTCTATCGGCGTATCGTAATCAAAGCGGTGAATAATGTAAAGGTCAACGTAATCTGTGCCAAGCCGTTTCAGTGAAGAGTCAATCTCGCGCAGTATTGCTTCCCTTGAAAGTTTTCCTTCGTTAAAGTAAACCTTGGTTGCTATAACTACCTTATCCCGTGCAACATTATTTTTGATTGCGCGGCCGAGATACTCCTCGCTGGTTCCGGCGGAATAAACATTTGCCGTATCAAAGAAATTGATTCCCAAGTCAAGGGCGCGCTTGACAAGCGTTTCGCTCTCTTCGGCATTAAGTGTCCAAGCATGGAAATTGCTTTCCGCATCGCCAAAGCTCATGCAGCCTACGCAAAGGCGTGAAACCTGTATATCCGAATTCCCAAGTTTTGAATACTCCATTTTGATTCCTCCTCGGTTTTTGTTGACACATGCACCCGCATGTGGTAATATCATAATAACCCTGAGAGTTGACTCTAAGTCAATAGTTTTTTAGAGGCTATTTTGAATTTTATAGTAAATTTTTTGTTAACCGTTGTTTAATAAATATTTATTGCATTTGGAGGATGATTATGTATTACACCATCGGTGAGATTGCTAAAAAAATTAATGTTTCCCCTCATACCCTCCGTTTTTATGCGAAAGAAGGATTACTGCCCTTTGTTGAACGGAGCGAAAGCGGCATCAGAATGTTTAAAGATGAGGATTTTCAGTGGTTAACAATAATAGAATGCTTAAAAAAGACCGGCATGCCAATTAAAGATATAAAAACGTATATGGACTGGCTCATTGAGGGTGATTCAACAATCGATAAAAGGCTTGAAATGTTTAAAAAGCAGAAAGAAGCTGTAGAAAAACAAATTGAGGAACTCAAAGAAACGCTTAAACTTTTGGAATATAAATGCTGGTACTATGAAACAGCAAAAAAAGCCGGTACTTGCGCAGTACTTAATACAATTAAAATGGAGGATATCCCGGAAGAGATACGCCCTGTAAAAGAAAATCTTAAAAAAGTCCGAAAGCTGTATTAAATTAAAATACACACCTTCCTGCAAGCTGCAGAAAGGTGTGCATTTTTAGCTTTTTTAGAACCAAAAGTTATTAAACTCCTACTTGATTTACATATTATAAATTATAAAAAGATTTTTACTTTGCTATGATTATAAATGCAATTTTTGTATGATTAAGTTATAACAACCCGATTTTAATCCATCTATATATTTCGTTGCAACACGTCTGACGAAATTAACGAAGGCAAAATATATTAAAGCAAAAACGATATAACATTAAAAATCATATATTTTGTTTTTTAACCAAATTATTCATTTTAAAATACAAAATTGCTGCAATAATTTCAGTTGCAAAAGTAAATGCTATAATAGCTCCGGTCATATTCATATCATAAAAAAGACCCATTAAAGATGCTCCAATCATAAGAGCAAGACCGTAACCTGTATTGAAAACTCCATACCCTGTCCCACGCTTATCAAATGGCGTAACATCAGCAATAGCTGAACGCATTACTGTTTCATGTATGCCCATTACAATTCCAAAAACAATCATTCCAATAGCAATAAGTATGGCAGAATGGCTTAGTGTCAAAACAGGCAATAAGAGTGAAACGGCAGGAAGAACCATCAAAACAAGAAGACCCCCTGCTTTTTTACCTGACTTAGCTTTCAACTTATCGTAAATTTTGCCAACAACAAGTGCCGTTACAGCATCCGCAATCATAGCAAGTGAATACACGAGTGTTATATCTCCGTCAGACATAAGATTGGTTGCTTTTAAATGGTAACCTACTGTACTGAAATTAACAAATCCCAATGTGCAAAAAAATGTAAAAGCTGTATAAATCCAAAATACAGGCTGCAAATGCTCTGAATGATGTTCCTTTTTTATATCCGGAACAAGATTATTATTTTTAACTTTTGTAAATACAAATACTAAAAATAACATTAAAATTGCAAAAGGTATAAACAATGCTCTATATCCCAATTGATACTGCAAAACACCGTTTTTCCTCGTAAAATAAAATATTGAAGTAAAAATCAGCGGACCGATAAATGCTCCAATTTGGTCCAATGCTTCTTGCAATCCAAAGGCAAATCCTACACCAACTTGTTTATCAGCAACTTTGGAAAGAATAGTATCTTTTGCGGGGCTTCTCAACGCTTTGCCAATTCTCTCCATTAAAATCAATATAATTATTGCATTCCAGTTCATAGTAAAACCAATCAGCGGCACAACAAGAAGCATTCCGTATCCAAGAAACATAAAAATCCAATGCTTTCCACTTTTATCTGACAGCAATCCAGATATAAGCCTGATAAAATAACCTAAAAATTCACCGATGCCAAATACCAAACCAACTTTAGCCGCACTGATTCCAAGCAGATTCAAATACTGGCTGTTGCTGCTCCGTGCACTTTCATAAACCACATCACCCATCATGCTAATAATACCAAACATGATTATTACTGCAACAGCCGGTGAAATACGTTTTTTTGCATCATTCATATTACTTATCCTTTCCAAAATCCTCATTATTGCTTACCTTGTAAACTTTATCGGCAAAGCCATCCAGCAATTGCTTGCATTTTTGCAGAGCTTCTTCGGATTGATTTTTTAAAAAAGCACCGAAAAAATCTCTTTTATTTATTTTGTTCAGCCATTCTGCCAGTTTATCGTATTCTTCCTCATTTTCCTCCAATTCAGCGAATGTAAAATTTTCTTTTTGTGTTTCTTTTTCAATCTCAAGAAAAAAATCCTCGCATTTGTCGATAAATTCCCGGTATTCATCGTTTCTGGTGTTATTAAATGCTGCAATAACATCATCCGAACTTTCGGTCTCTATAAAGTCAGCATTTGCAATGTATGAACTGCCATTATTTTCTTTGATTTCGCTTGAAATCCCATTAAAAATTTCAAGATGGCTTTCCATATTAGGAAGTATCCACATGGATTGTCCAATATTAACGGCTCCGCTTTTTTTAAGCTTTCTCCAAACACTTACACGAACTCGGGATTGCTCTTTTGGCAAAGTAAAATTTAATATAAGCCATTCTTTTTTATCCAATTTTTCACCCCCCTTTAAAAATGTAATGAGTATTACCTGTAATACTCATTACATTTTAATTGTTTTTCTTTCATTTGTCAATAGTACAAGAAAATTTGATATAAATGAATGATTTTAAACGGCTTATAAAAAATAAAAACTTCCGGTCAAAATAGAACCGGAAGTTTTTATTGTTTTTAAATTTATTATTTATCTTTCTCTGCGGGAAAAATTTTATCAAGAGTAATAACGCAAAGCATTATTATGCCTATTACTATAAATATTCCAAGCATGCCCCAGCCAAGTATTGGCAGTGATATTAAAAAGTTTTCAATATTAAACATATTAATTCCGCCTTTCTGCAATTATCTTATAGCATTGCTTACCAAAGTGATTACAAGGCCTCCGGCAATAACCGAAGCAACCTGTCCGGAAACATTTGCACCAACCGCATGCATAAGAAGGAAGTTCTGCGGGTCTTCTTTAAGTCCCATTTTATTTATAACCCTTGCAGACATCGGAAACGCTGAAATTCCGCAAGCTCCAACCATAGGATTAACTTTGTTTTTCACAAAAAGGTTAAGGAATTTTGCAAACATTACTCCGCCGACAGTATCGAATACAAAGGCAACAAGCCCAAGAGCTATAATCATAAGGGTTTGAACATTAAGGAATGATTCATACTGCATTTTTGTTGCAATTGTAAGCCCAAGCACAAGAGTTATAAGGTTTGCAAGAGCATTTTGCGCTGTTTCGGAAAGGCTTTTAAGCACACCGCATTCACGGATAAGGTTTCCAAACATAAGGAATCCTACAAGCGCAACAGACTTAGGAGCAATCATTCCTGCAATTATTGTAATAATTATCGGGAAAAGTATTTTGGTTGTCTTTGAGATTTCCTTTTGGCTGTAAGGCATCCTTATCATACGCTCTTTTTTGGTCGTTATAAGCTTTATGACAGGAGGCTGAACAATCGGCACAAGCGCCATGTACGAATAAGCCGCAACCACTATTGCTCCGGTATAATTTGAATTGAAGTAATTTGAAACAAAAATTGAAGTCGGACCGTCAGCCGCTCCAATAATTGCTATTGAAGCTGCATCTTTCAGGTCAAAGCCCAAAAGACTTGCCACAATAAGCGTAAAGAATATTCCAAACTGTGCGGCAGCGCCAAACAAAAACATCTTCGGGTTTGAAAGAAGCGGGGTGAAATCAATCATAGCTCCGATTCCTATAAACAAAAGGAGCGGGAAAAGTTCATTTGCAATTCCGGCACTAAACAAAGTATCAATAGGTCCGTATTCCCATTCGCCCGTAACCTTATCAAACACATTTACCGCACCTGAAAGTGGAAGATTTACAAGTATTGCTCCAAAACCCATCGGCAAAAGGAGTGACGGCTCCATTTCCTTTTTAATGGCAAGATAAATGAGAATTCCTCCTATCAGCCACATTACTGCCATTTGCCAGTGAAATTCAAAAATATTGCTGAATAAAGCTTCCATTAAATCACAATCCCATCTTTTAAACTTTTTATCTATAAAAAAGACTTTTACAAAGAGCAAAAGTCTTAAAAAATAAAATTATTCCCCATTTTGCTTTAAGTCTTCACTGCCCTCTTTTGTTTTGAGTTTTTTTTCAACAAAATTTGAAGTCAAAACATATATTATTGACATTGTCGGCACAGCCAAAACCATTCCGATTATGCCAAACAAGCCGCCGCCTATCGTAATCGCAATCATTATCCATATAGGCGAAAGTCCAACCGACGCTCCTACTACCCTCGGATAAATCAGGTTTGAATCTATTTGCTGAAGTATTATTACAAAAACAACAAACCATACGGCTTTTATCGGGTCGACCAAAAGCAAAATAAAAGCTCCAGGTATTGTTCCTATAATCGGTCCGAAAATAGGTATTATATTTGTAATCCCTATAATTACGCTAATAAGTATTGCATACGGGAAACGCAATACCGTCATGCCAATAAAGCAAAGGATTCCTAAAATAAATGCTTCAGTAAGCTGGCCGTTTATAAAATTTGAAAATGTATCTGCAACAAGCCTGTAAATCCAAACAAGCCTTTTATAATTTTTCTCCGAAAGCAAAGAGCGGAACAGCATTCCTGTTTGTCTTTTAAGCTTATTTTTTCCTGCAAGGACATATATCGAAAAAATAAGCCCGACAAAAACATCCGCAACACCCGAAATTATATTTTTCGTCACATCAAGCGCAGTCGTAAGCATTTCAGGAATTTTTCCGACAAAGCTTTCCAGCCATTTATAAAGCTTGTTTAATATATCAAAATCTTCAAGCCACTTCAAATCAAGTCCAAAAGTATATTTATCCCAAAATTTTTGAAAGTTTGAATAGTAGCTATCAAAGCTATCAGCAAAAAATTTTACGCTTGAAACAAATTGCGGAACAATAAAACCTATTATTCCCCCAACAAGCAAAAACAACAAAAAATATACCGTGACAAGTGAAAGAACATTCCAATTTCTTGATTTTCCGCTTTTGGAAAAGGAGCTTTTTTTATTAAAATTCCGGCAATAAAAAGCTTCAATCTTCATAAAAGGCCTATTAAGCACAAATGCAATAAATCCGCCCACAATAAGCGGACGCATTATCATAAAAAGCTTTGATGCAAATGCGGCAAAAATTTCATTTTTCCAAAGGAAAAATACCATAAAAATTACAATTGCCGCACATGCCACAAAATATTTCAAAAAAACTTTAAATTGCTTGTTGTCCATAGTACTCCCTTTTCAGACACAAAAAACATGATACTACAAGTACCAATGTATTGCAAGAAAATATTCTTAATATTTCTTTAAATTTAACCTATGAATTCAAATCTCTTCTTTTTATTGCCAAAATCATCAACCTCGCCTATAAACATTTCCAAAGGCCTTATCCATACATTGCCCTGCCCTGCTATTTCCTTATAAACAACCATTTCTTCAAGGGTTTCTGTATGCTTTCCAACCTCAATTACAATATAATCTCCGCCTTTGAAATGATGGTATTTCCCCCCAATGACAACTCCTCTTTTTTCAGGCAAAGGATGCGGCTGGGATGCGCACTCGTCAAGAAGTATCATTGATGAATACGGAGGCATTTCAATTTCAACACTTCCGTTTGATGCATTATAAACCTTTCCGCCAAGCTTATCGCAAACTGAAGTCCCGTTTACTTTAAAGCTCAGCGTATAAGAATTATCCGCCAAATTAAAAGCGCAATAAATTATCTGTCCGGCGCATGAGCGTTTAAAAACAAACTGCTCATTTTTTACGAGCACCTGCTCATATTTACCGCATTGAAGCGCAGGAGAATCTTCACGTATTTCTCCAAGCAGTTTTATATGTTCAAGCAGTTTTTCATTTGGATTTTCAATGCCACCAAGGTTAAGATTCGGACGCAGGGCGGCATCAGAACTTTTATCCCTTTCCCCGCGTATACCCCATTCGCTGCCGTAATATAAAGACGGCACTCCCGGCATGGTATAAAGCAATGTATAGACATTATAAATATGTTCCGGATTTTTAAGCATTGAAGCAACCCTGTTTACATCATGATTGTCGACAAAATTATAAAGCGTAATTTCCTTATAAAGTCCTTCTGTTCCAAACTGCCTGTTTAAAGAATATGCTATTTCAAAATAATTCTTGTCATTATGGGATGAATAAATTCCCTTATGACATTCATAATTTGTCACACTGTCAAGCATATCGGAATTTGCCCATCTTCTGTAATCCCCGTGAATTATTTCTCCCACAAGCCAAAAATCAGGATTAAGTCCCTTTGAAAAGCTGCGCAAATTCTTAAAAAATTCCGGCGCGATGCAGTCCGCGGCATCAAGCCTTAATCCATCAATTCCAAACTCCTCAATCCACATCTTTATGCATGAAAATAAATAGTTTTCAACTTCAGGATTTTTAACATTAAGCTTAACAAGGCTGTAATGACCGTTCCAGCCTTCATAAGAAAACGGGTCGCCATAAGGACTTGTCTGGCTGAAATTTATTCCGCAAAACCAATCCTTATATTTTGAAGCATTTTCATTTTCGCATAAATCTTTAAATGCCCAAAAATCACGTCCCACATGATTGAATACCCCGTCAAGGATTATCCTTATCCCGTTTGCATGAAGCATGTCGCAAACTTTTTTAAAGCTTTCATTAGTGCCAAGGCGCTTATCTATTTTCATATAATCCACAGTATCATATCCATGCACCATGGATTCAAAAACCGGTCCCAAATAAAGCGCATTGATTTTCATGGATTTTAAATGCGGTATCCATTCTATAACTTTTTCAATGCGGTTTGCTGCGGCATTGCCTGCATTTATCAAAGGCGCACCGCAAAATCCGAGAGGATAAATATGGTAAAAAATAGCTTTTTCAATCCAGCCGCCCATATCAACCATTTCCTTTTATTAAATTTTTCATCTTATCAAAGCTTTCCTGACTTATGACATGTTCTATTTTGCAGGCATCCCTATCGGCAATTTCTTTCGAAACGCCAAGCACTTTTTCAAAATATTCCGAGATTATACGGTGTCTTTCATAGATTTCATTTGCTTTTGCAAGGCCTTTTTCAGTAAGCTTAATCTGCCCGCTTCTCTCCATTGTTATATATTCAGATTTTTTAAGAATGCTCATAGCCCTGCTTATGCTTGGTTTTGTAAAGCCAAGTTCTGTTGCGATATCAATTGAACGCACATATCCGTTTTTATTTTGGAGCACCAATATGGTTTCAAGATAATTTTCTCCAGATTCATGAATTCCCAAAACAAGACACCCCTAATTCTTTTAATGCTTTATTTTAACATATTTATTAAAAAATATCAAGTTTTTAAAGGGATTTTAATGGTACTTAAAAGCAAACCACGATAAAATAAAAATCCCCGCAGTTTTTAAAAAGCGGGGATTGGATTTTTATATTTTTTCAACTATAAGCGCACCCATTTCAGTGCAGGAAACAAGCTTTTTGCCATCTGACATTATGTCGCCGGTGCGGAAACCTTCATCAAGAACAGCATTCACAGCATTTTCAATAGCATCCGCTTCCTTTGCCATATCAAAAGAATAACGGAGCATCATTGCAGCCGACAGAATTGTTGCAATCGGATTTGCTTTATTCTGACCGGCTATATCGGGAGCGGAGCCATGAATAGGTTCATAAAGTCCCAATGTACCCTCGCCCAGCGATGCGGATGGAATCATTCCAAGTGAACCCGTAATCATGCTTGCCTCGTCCGAAAGAATATCTCCAAAAAGATTTTCAGTAACCATAACATCAAACTGTCCGGGATTCCTTACAAGCTGCATTGCACAGTTGTCCACAAGAATATCGTAATATTCAACATCCGGATATTCTTCCTTAACCTTGTGCACAACTTCCCTCCAAAGCCTTGAGCTGTCAAGCACATTTGCTTTATCAACCGAATGTACCTTGCTTCTGCGCTTTCTTGCCATTTCAAAGGCAACTCTTGCTATCCTCTCAATCTCAAAATCGCTGTAAGCCATTGTATCATAAGCAGTTTTTATGCCGTTTTCATCAACATAGGTATCTCTTTTTCCAAAATAAGCACCGCCTATAAGTTCCCTGACAATTACAAGGTCAAGGCCGGCATTGGTGATTTCTTCTTTAAGAGGACATGCAGATGCAAGCGAAGGAAAAAGCTTTGCCGGACGTATGTTTGCAAAAAGCTTAAGCGCTCCCCTTATTCCGAGAAGCCCTGCTTCCGGACGGAGCTTGCCGGGAAGGGTATCCCACTTAGGGCCTCCAACCGCGCCCAAAAGCACGCTGTCGGATTTAAGACATACATCAACGGTTTCCTGCGGAAGCGGAACTCCCGTCGCATCTATTGCGCATCCGCCCATAAGCACATCGGTATAATTAAACTTGTGCCCGAATTTTTCTCCAACCTTATCAAGAACCAACTGCGCCTGTGTGACTATTTCAGGGCCTATCCCGTCGCCCTTTATGACAGCTATATTTTTTACCATAATGGCATCTCCTTGCAAAATTTATTTTTTAAGCGAATTCAAAAGCCCTCCTGCGTTTATAATTTCCTTAATAAACTCTGGGAACGGCTGAGCCTGATAGGTTTCATTCTTTGTCTTGTTTGTAATAATTCCGGTATCAAAATCTATTTCAACCTGGTCGCCATCTTCGATTTTTTTAGCGGCCTCATCGCATTCAAGGATGGGAAGAGCCGTATTTATGGCATTCCTGTAAAAAATTCTTGCAAAAGTGGAAGCGATTACGCAGGAAATTCCGCTTGCCTTAATTGCTATCGGTGCGTGCTCCCTTGAAGAACCGCAGCCAAAATTCATATTTGCAACGATTATATCCCCCTCTTTAACTTTTTTCACAAAATCAGGGTCTATATCTTCCATACAGTGAGCGGCAAGTTCCTTATGGTCGGTCGTATTCAAGTACCTTGCAGGGATTATTACGTCCGTATCAACGTTATCTCCGTATTTATGCACTGTTCCAAACGCTTTCATGCTCTTATCCTCCCAATTATTACAATACTTCGCTTACATCGGAAATTTTTCCGGTAATTGCGCTTGCGGCGGCAATTGCCGGTGAAGCAAGATATACTTCGCTCTCCGGATGTCCCATTCTTCCGACAAAATTGCGGTTTGTAGTGGCAACAGCCCTTTCTCCTGCCGCAAGTATGCCCATATGTCCTCCAAGGCAAGGCCCGCAGGTAGGAGTTGAAACCGCACAGCCCGCATTGATGAATATTTCAAGCAAGCCTTCTTTCATTGCCTGCATATAAATCTTTTGAGTTGCAGGGATAACTATGCAGCGCACATTCTTTGCAACATGCTTGCCTTTGAGAATTTTTGCGGCAACCTGCAAATCCTCCATTCTGCCGTTTGTGCATGAGCCTATAACCACCTGGTCGATTTTCACTTCCCCGACCTCATCAATAGTCCTTGTATTTTCCGGAAGATGCGGAAATGCAACTGTGGATTTAATTTTGCCAAGGTCAATATCATACACTGCATCGTATTTTGCATCCGCATCAGGCTCATAAACCTTATATTCCCTGTTTACCTTATCCGAAACATAAGCCTTTGTAATTTCATCAACTATAAAAATTCCGTTCTTTGCTCCGGCTTCAATTGCCATATTTGCCATTGCAAGCCTGTCGTCCATGGAAAGATTTTTTATTCCGTCGCCAACGAATTCCATTGATTTGTAAAGCGCTCCGTCAACGCCAATCATGCCGATGATGTGAAGGATTACGTCCTTTCCGCTGACCCATTCGTTAAGCTTTCCGGTAATGTTGAATTTAATTGCAGACGGAACCTTGAACCAAGCTTCGCCGGTTGCCATTCCGGCCGCCATATCCGTTGAACCTACTCCGGTTGAAAATGCGCCAAGCGCGCCATATGTGCAGGTATGGCTATCCGCCCCGATTACAAGCTCGCCGGGAGCTACAAGTCCCTTTTCCGGCAAAAGCGCGTGCTCAATGCCCATATCGCCGACATCAAAGTAATTTACAATTCCCTTTTCATTTGCAAAATCGCGGCAAAGTTTGCACTGTCCGGCCGCTTTTATATCCTTATTAGGAGTAAAATGGTCCATAACCATTGAAATTTTAGTTTTATCAAAAACGCTGTCAAATCCCGCTTTTTGAAATTCCTTTATTGCAACGGGAGTAGTAACGTCATTTCCAAGCACCATATCCAACTTGCATTTTATAAGCTGTCCTGCCTCAACCTTTTCAAGACCGGCATGAGCGGCAAGAATTTTTTGCGTCATTGTCATACCCATATTAAACATCTCCTTTTCCATTTTTGCTATGTTGAAATTATACCATCTTTTATGATATAATTCAAATACATATTAATCATATTTAATATAACTTTAAGTTATATAGAAAGGCTCTTTCGCATGGAACAAAATTTAAATCAATACAGAATTTTTTATGCTGTGGCAAAATCGGGAAGCATTTCACGCGCTTCGCAAATGCTCTATATAAGCCAGCCTGCGGTAAGCAAGGCTGTCCTTAAGCTTGAAGAAGAACTTGGGGCAAAGCTTTTTGATAGGAATTCAAGAGGAGTATCCTTAACCTTTGAAGGGAAAATACTCTTTGAGCAAGTACAAACCGCTTTTGAGGCAATAAATGCCGGAGAGGAAAAAATAAGGCTCATAAATTCGCTCGGAATAGGACATTTAAGAATTGGAGCAAGCGCAACCTTTTGCAAATATCTCCTGCTTCCGTTTTTAAAGGGATTTATAAAAGAACATCCGCACATTAAAATCACAATTGAAAGCCAGTCCACCTCGCATACCTTAAAACTACTCCAAGAAGGAAAAATAGACATAGCCCTTGTCGTACGCACGGATAATTTTAAAAACCTTGAATTTTATTCCTTAGGTCAATTTCAGGATATTTTTGCGGCCACAGAGGATTATTTGCAAAATTTAAATTTAAGGAGCGAGAGCAGCAATCTTTCAAAAGAAGAATTTGAGGTTCAGCTTTTTAAAAATGCAAACATAATGCTCCTTGACGAAGAAAACATAACAAGGCTTTATGTAAATAATTATTTCCGAATGAACAACATAGAGGTAAACCAAATTCTTGAAGTCAACAACATGGACCTGCTGATTGAATTTGCCAAAATAAGCCTTGGGGTTGCCTGCGTTATAAAAGAATTCATCTTAAGTGATTTAAAAAACGGCAGGCTTTTGGAAATCCCGCTTTCAAAGCCAATGGCCAAGCGCACCGCCGGATTTGCATATTTAAAAAACGCTCCATTTACCGACTCAATGAAATATTTTATGGATTATGTTAAAAAAACAAAGAAAAGTGTTTTTTAAAAGCCGCCGTTTTTTGCGGCGGCTTTTTTAAGCAATTATTTCGTATAATCGCTTGCAAGGAATTTATAATACTTTTCCGGCACAAAATAGCCTTGCGCATGATGGCACACAGGACACTGCATGGGAACTTCCTTACCCTTATGGATATGCCCGCAATTAAGGCAAATCCAGTAAATTTCACCGTCAGCTTTAAAAATACGGTTTTGCTCGATAAGTTCCCCAAATGCGCCGAAACGGTTCCCATGGGAATTTTCAATTTGCGCAATCTTTTCAAAAGCATCCGCAATGGGAGCAAATCCCTCGTCCCTTGCAACCCTTGCAAATTCAGGATAAATAACGCTGCTTTCCTGATATTCATGGTGCTGGGCATCCCTTAACAGTTTCGCCAAATCCTCATAATTGCCAACAGGATAGCCGGTGTTTATATTTATAGAGCCTCCATTCATTTCTTTAAGGAAATCATAAAAAATTTGCGCATGCTCTTTTTCCTGATGCGCGGTAAAATCAAAAATCTGCTGAATTATATACATATTTTGCTTTTTTGCAACAGAAGCCGCAAAAGTATAACGGTTTCTTGCTTGACTTTCTCCGGCAAAAGCTTTCATAAGATTTTCTTTTGTTGCGCTTTGGGCAAGGTTCATAAAAAATCCTCCCTTAATATTTTTAAATATATTATGGGAGGATTTTTATGATTTATCCCCATTTTCTTACCCCTAAAATGTGGATGAATCTTATTTTGCTGTAAGAATATGACGATAACGGGCGATTTCTGCTGTCATAAGTATGCGCCGAAACATAAATTTTACCGTTTTCTATTTTATCTATTACGGCGGAATGTCCGAATTCCTCACCTTCTATTGCCATTTGCACTATATCGCCCGGCAGGACTTTGCTTCTGTCGGTTTCAATCCCATAAGGCCCCGCGCCTTTATTTGAAATAAGAAATTTATGCAGGTATTTTACACTGCTCCATGCCGGAGCGCGGTCATTTAACGAATTATAGTACCAGCCAAGCTCCGGAGTATAGTTCATCACCTTTGCACCGCTGTAAAGGCTTTGCGAAACAAAATTTGTACAATCTCCGCCTATGCTGTCAAAATCATAATACCGCGGATTTCTTGAAAGTGCCCATTTTAAAGCATACTCCACCGCGGCAGTACGATTGTATTCAACATTCTTCAATGCTGCATGAGAAAATTCCATAGGAACATATCCTTTTTACAAATATATTCCTATTATATGTATCAGGATGATTTCTGCTCTTCGCCTATAAGATTATGCGCAGTCCATTTATCCCCCTTAAACCGCAGCACAAAAACCGTTCCGCGAATTCCCCATTCCAACATCATTGCAAACCAAACGCCGATTATTCCAAATCCCAAAACAATTCCAAGGATATATCCTAGTACTACTCTGAAAAGCCACATCGAAAGCATGGAAACAATTGAAGTAAAATTTGCATCCCCTGCCGCCCTCAAAGCGGACGGGCATATAAAACTTATCGGCCAAAGCAAAGGTGAAGCTATCCCCATTGCAACCATTATGAAAAAGATAGTCCCTACAATTTCCTCCGGCGGGGAAAACATTTTTATTAAAAGCGGGAAAAACGGCAAAACCAACAAATCCCCTATCACCAAGCTAATCGAACCTAACGCTATAAATGATTTTACAAACTTCCTTGCGTCTTTAACATTATGTCTTCCCATGCACTGCCCCACAACAGTTATTATGGCAAGGCTCATTGAACCGCCGCCTATCTGCATAAATCCCGAAAGAGATGAGCAGATTGCATTCACGGTAAGAGCAAGTGTGCCTATTTCAACTATAAAAGTTTGTGTTAACAGTTTACCGCCATTAAAAAACATTTGCTCCGCAGCAAACGGAAGACCTATCAGAAACATCCTTTTTTGCACCGAAAAATCCACTTTAAAAATATCAGCTAAATGAATATTAAGCGTGTGACCAAACCTTACGATATAAATTATCGAACAAATCATACCGAGGCTTCTTGAAAGTATGGCGGAAATCGCCATGCCCAAAACTCCCATATGCAAAAAATTGATAAAAAGCAAATTAAACAGGAAATAAGAAAAATTAGTTATCATTGAAAGCATCAATGAAGATTTTGTATCCGAAACTCCCCTAAGTGCCGATGTGGATGCTTGGAAAACCGCAAAAGCAGGATATGAAATGCAGCTTCCTATTAAAAAAATCCTCGCGTTGTCAAAAACCGCCTTTTCAGCCTTTCCAAAAAGAAAAGACAATACGGCATTATGGAAAATTATTATAAGCCCACCAATCAAAATGGCCAAAAAAGTCGTTGCGGCAATGGCTCCCGCAGCGGAGCGCGAAACCATTTTTTCATCGCCGTTTCCTTTATATTGCGCCACAATCACCGTTCCGCCCGTTGCAACGGCAATAAAAACGTTAAGCAGGAACATATTTATGGAATCCACAATATTTACCGCACTTACAGCTTCGACTCCCGCAGAGCTTATCATTGCGGTATTGAAAAAATTTATGAATACAATAAATGCCTGGTCCACAAAAATAGGTATTATTATTGCTATAACCTTATGATAATCTATCGACTCCCCGGAAAGGTATTTTTCAAGGAGATACAAAAGCTTTTTTTTGATAACAAACACCCTTTATAAAATTAATGTCATTTAAAATAATATCACTGAAAAAATAATAATCCAAATAAAAATAATGTACAAAATTTATATTTTCTTCTTTTTAAGTTTTTTCATAATAGAGGAAAAAAGCCTAAAAATTGAAGTTACTGCAAAAACACCAAGCGCAATTGAACCGGCTATGCTCAGCGCATACATAAAAAGTCCGAGAAACAAATCCGCCTTACCCTCAATAAAATATACCATAGTACGGTATATATCACCTCCGGGGACAAGAGGAATTATGGACACAACAAGATAAACCACCGCAGGTGATTTTGTCAGACGGGCACAAATTTCAGAGTATGCTGAAACCGCTGCCGCCCCAAGAAAATATTGCGGAATGTCGTTTTCAAACATGCCTGAAAAAAGCAAATACACAACCCAAGCAAGAAGCCCGCCCAATGCAGACAGGACAAGCTTTTTGCCCCTTAAATTAAATTCAATGGAAAAGGCTGCCGACGATACGGCAACGCAAAGGCATTGCACAACGGAAGTATTTATAAAATCCATAAAAAATCCTTTTCAAACAATGAAATTTTTTAAAAACATCAAATTTACAGCAACTCCGATAGCTATTCCCGCAGCAGTTAAAATTGCCTCCGCAAGGCGTGAAAGGCCTGTCATAAGGTCGCCTGCAATAAAATCCCTCATGCAGTTGGTTATTGTTATTCCTGGAACAAGAGTCATCAGCGCTCCTATGGTTACCTTATCCATGTTATCTGCAAAATGAAAATAAGCCGAAAAAATTGCAAAAAAAGAAGCAAATGCGCTGCATATTACAATTGTAAAAAAATCATTCGCATCGATTTTTTCAAAAAGTATTTGAATGATTTTTATTCCCATTGCCGCTAACATTGCAAAAACAGCATCCCTTAACGTTCCGCCGAAAAAAATTGCAAAGCTTGCGCCTATTATCGCATATACTATCAAAAGTACTCGGTTTGAATAAACTTTGCGTCCTAAAATTTCCTTAAATTTTAATGAAGCAGACTCAAAATCAGGCGTTTCCCTGCAAATGCTTCTTACAAGATTATTCAAAGCATCTATTTTGTCAAGATTTGTCTGGTGCCTTAACACCCTTCTTGTTTTTGTCATTGGTTTCCCGTCCTTGCAGCACAATGTAACCACTATGCTGCCCGGTATCACATAAACATCCGCATCTTCCCTGCCATACGAATTCAGCATCCTGCGTATGCTTTCCTCAACGCGGTATACTTCCGCGCCATGCACAAGCATAAAAAAGCCTATGTCGGTTGAAAGATTCAAAAGCTCATAATCTTCCATAATCCCTCCAATTTTATCCCCTTGCTTTTAAGTATTCAACAAACTGCTTTGCCGCACGCGGCGAACGTCCTCCTTTCCTTAATGCAAAGGCCTCCGCTTCGGTAAAAAGTTTTTCTTTTTCCATATTTATTTCATATTGCTCTGCCAATTTTGAAACAATTTCAAGGTAAAGTTCCTTATCCGGTTTGGAAAAGTTAATTGCAAGTCCAAATCTTGCCGAAAGCGATACAAGTTCCTCTATTGTATCGTTTATATGTATGTCGTCACCATTCCTGTCTGAAAAACTTTCCTTAACCAAATGCCTTCGGTTGCTCGTAGCATATATTGCAACATTTGGCGTTTTTGAAGAAACTGAGCCTTCCAGCACAGCTTTAAGCGCTCCGAAATCATCATCGTCCTTTGAAAAAGACAAATCATCAATAAACAATATGAATTTCAAAGGATTTTTGCCAAGAATATTGATTAAGGCAGGCAGTTCCTTCAACTGCTTTTTTGAAATTTCGACAAGGCGAAGTCCCCTGTCCTTAAATTCATTTGCAACAGCCTTTACGGAAGAAGATTTCCCCGTTCCGGCATCACCATACAAAAGCACATTTGCAGCAGGCTTGTTTTCAAGCAAGGCAACGGTATTGTCAATTAGCTTTTGCCTTTCAAGCGCATATCCGCCAAGCTGCGAAAGTTTTATTGCATCAGGAGATTTCACCGGCAAAAGATTTTTACCATCAAAAATAAAAGCATGATATTTTGCAAAAATCCCGTATCCGCACCTTGAAATATTTTTTATGCGTTCCATATATACTTCGGCAAAATCAATTTGGCTTGTTTCCCATTCAGGCAAATATCCGTCGTAGCCAATTGCCTCCTTTATTTCAGAGCTTTTTAGCGATGCTATTTCCCCTATAATATCAAGTTCCGACAACAGACACTTTTGCATATATTCCGGAATTTGCTCGCCGCGCGCTTTTTTAAGCATATAAACATTTTCATCTTCAAGAACAAGGCTTAAGAGATATGCGCTCAAATTCCCGCCGGCCTTAAAAAGTTCGGATACAAAATCACCGTAGCGTGAAACCTTTTCAAATTCCGAAAGGGTTTCGCTTTCCAAGAGCAGTGACAATTTCATAACAACACTATCCGAAACAATATTCCTGAAAATCGCAAGCGAATGAATTTTCATGCGTTTTTTTAAAAGCTTTTTCATTTTGACATCGTCTTTCTGTTAAAGTTTTATTTGCTTTATTATACCACATTTAAATACATTTTAAAATATTTTTTTAAGAAATCCAAAACCAAAACAAAAATCTTTTATCTTGCGAAAAAATGCTTTCTAAAGTATAATAAAACATAGCAAATAATAAAACGGGGGATTTTATGGACCTTAAAGATTTAAGATATGAAATAGACCAAATAGACAAAGAAATATTAAGGCTTTTTGTAAAGCGGATGGACGTCGTCAAAAAAGTAGCTGAATTTAAAAAGCAAAATAATCTGCCTGTTTTGCAGGGCGGACGCGAAAAAGAAGTGATTGAAAACATAAAAAAACTCTCCCCGCCTAATCTTGCAGATGGCGCCGCCGTCCTTTTTGAAAACATAATGGACATAAGCAAAGCTTTGCAGCAGCAGGAAATACATTCAAACCTTTTAATGGAACCGGACGAATTTATTCCTGAAAAAGCATCAAAAATAGGCTGTCAAGGAGTCAGCGGCTCATATCAGGAGCAGGCATGCAAAAAAATCTTCGGCGAAAAGCCAATCACATTCTTTTACAGCTTTGAAGACGTTTTTAAAGCTGTTGAAAACGGTGAGATTGATTACGGGGTCCTGCCAATACAAAATTCCACCGCCGGAAGCGTTGCAGAAACCTATGACCTAATGCGCAAATACAATTTTTATATAGCTGCAAGGACACAAGTTGAAATTACAAACTGTCTTGCCGTACGAAGCGGAACAAGTTTTGAAAGCATTCAAAAGGTTTATTCCCATGAACAGGCGCTATCGCAATGCTCCGAATTTTTGCGCGCAAACAATCTCCAAAAGACTGCATATATAAATACTGCTGCGGCAGCCCAGCTTGTCGCTCAAAGCAGCGAGCCTATTGCCGCAATATGCTCCGAGCAGTGTGCAATTCAATACGGGCTTGAAATACTCAAAACCGGAATTTCAAATGTTTCACCGAATTATACAAGATTCATATGCATATCCAAAAAATTTCAAATGCCTAAAAACCCCAAAACCGTTTCTGTGGCGCTTTCTATTCCAAATGTAAAGGGTTCCCTTTTCAGACTTCTTACAAGATTTTCTGTAAACAATCTTGATTTGGAGCACATTGAAAGCAAGCCTATTGCCAACGGAAGCTTTGATGTTATATTTTACCTTGATTTTTCCGGTGACATAAGGGAATCAAAAGTTTCAGGACTGCTTATGGAGCTTCAAAGGGAACTTTCATATTTTAAATTTCTTGGCAACTATGGGGAGGTCTTATAATGGCGGCGGATACTTCCGCAATAATTGCCGCGGCCGGCAGCAGCCGCCGCATGGGCGGAGAAAACAAGCAATTTTTGAACCTTTGCGGAATGCCGGTTATTGCAAGAAGCATGCTTGCTTTTCAAAACTGCGAAGACATATCTGAAATAATTCTTGTTGCGCGTGAAGAAGATATCCCGCAAATGGAAAAAACAGCAAAATCAGCCGGAATAACAAAACTTTCCGCCATTGTCCACGGCGGAGGGACAAGGCAGGAATCGGTTGTAAACGGATTAAAGGCCGTTTCAAAAGAAACTTCAATGATTTGCATCCATGACGGGGCAAGGCCTTTGATAAAACCGGAGCTTATTTCAAAAACAATAGCAGACGCAAGGATTTTCGGCGGGGCAACTCTTGGAGTGCCGGCAAAGGATACTGTAAAAACAGTAAACGGCGGGCTTATTGTGGATACTCCAGACCGCTCAAAGCTTTATCTTATACAAACGCCGCAGGCATTTAAAAAATCGGTTTATTTCGAAGGCGTAAATTTTGCGCTTGCTCATGGGCTTGATTTTACTGATGATTGCCAGCTTGTCGAATCAGTAGGAATAAAAATATGTCTTACGCAAGGAGATTATAAAAACATAAAAATCACCACGCCCGAAGATATTTTTATTGCAAGGGCTTTGATGGAGGGAAATGAATGCGTATAGGTCATGGCTATGATGTGCACAGGCTTGTATCAGGCCGAAAGCTGATAATAGGCGGAGTGGAAATTTCTTATGAAAAGGGGCTTTTGGGACATTCGGATGCTGATGTGCTCGTTCATGCAATTATGGATTCCATTTTAGGCGCGCTTGCCCTCGGCGACATAGGCAAACTTTTCCCCGACACATGCAAAGAATATGAAAATGCCAACAGCCTTATCCTTTTAAGCCAAGTGATTGATTTAACAGAAAAAAACGGATTTGAAATCGGCAATATAGATTCCACGGTAATAGCACAAGCTCCTAAGCTCTCGCCGCATATTCAAAAAATGAGGGAAAATATCGCAAGGGTTTGCAGAACTGACATTTCCAACATAAGTGTAAAAGCAACAACCGAAGAAAAACTTGGATTTACCGGAGAACTTCTCGGGATAAGTGCACATGCAGTCTGCATTTTAAAAAATAAGATTTAAAAGATATCAAATAATATAAAAGCCGCATAAAATAAAATATCCCCTGCACTACTTTCAGAGGTGATTTTTTATGGCGGCTTCTTCTTTTTATTTGATTGCCCTCACTTCAATAACCTACGCCATCAAGGCGCAAAACCTGCTAAAATCAATGGGGTACTACTGCGAAATACAAAGAACTCCAAAAGAATTAGCTACCGGATGCGGATACAGCATCAGGGTAAAGGGTGATATAAGAACCATACTGAAAATCCTTGAAAACGCCTCTATCAAACAAAACGGATTTATCGAAACGGGTGGTAAAATTTGATTAATTTTGACAATGCGGCTACCACTTTCCCAAAGCCTGAAAGTGTAAAAAACGCCGTTTTGACGGCGTTTTCAAAATACGGCGGCAATCCCGGAAGAAGCGGGCACAAGCTTTCAATGCAAACGGCCATGGCGATTTACAACGCCAGAAATATCTGCGCGAATTTTTTCGGAAGCCGGACCGAAAATGTGGTTTTTACCCAAAATTGCACGCATGCGCTCAATTTTGCCATAAAAGGCCTATTATCAGACGGAGGACACGTCATTATCTCGGATTTGGAGCATAATTCGGTTGCACGTCCGGTTTTTTCATTATCCTCAAAAAAAAATTGCTCTTTTGATATTGCAAAAACATCAGAAAACGATAATATTACGGTTTATAATTTTGAAAAGCTGATACAAAGCGATACAAAAGCAATCGTGTGCACAATAGCAAGCAATGTCACCGGTCAAATACTTCCGTTTAAGAAAATCGGCGAGCTTTGCAAAAAGCATGGGATTTGCTTTATAGCTGATGGTGCGCAAGCCTGCGGAATAATACCGTTAAAACTTTCCGATGGAATAAACATCCTCTGTACTTCCGGCCACAAGGGGCTTTACGGTACAACCGGAACGGGACTTATGATAACCGACGGGCAGTTTCCATTAAGCACGATTATAGAAGGCGGAACAGGCTCTTCATCATTCAGCCTTGAACAGCCGGATTTTCTTCCGGACCGTTTTGAATCGGGAACTGTAAACACTGTCGGAGTGCTATCCCTCGGTGCAGGAATTTCCTTTGTAAACAAAATCGGAATAAACAGAATTTTTGCCCATGAACAAAAGCTTTGCGATATGTTTATCAAGGGAATTTCATCAATAGAAGGCATAAAAATATACAGAAGCCCCAACTGCAACTATGTTCCCATTGTATCATTCAACCTTTGCGGAGTTTCACCGGAAGAGCTTTCAAAAGCTTTAAGCGACAGGGGCTTTGCTTTAAGAGGAGGACTGCATTGCGCTCCTCTTGCCCACAAAACAATAGGAAGCGCTCCGGAAGGCACCGTCCGTTTTGCGCCGTCTTTCTTCAACACGGAAGAACAGGTATACGCAATTGTCAAAACTTTAAAACAATTGAAAAAATAAATTTATCCCGACACAAAGCAAAAATTGCTTTGTGTCGGGATAAATTCACATCCAAGAATATTATTACAATTTAACTACAATTCCTTAAAAAGCCTTGAAAATTTACCGTTTTATGATAAAATTATATTATAACTTTTTAAATGGCAAAAAAGAAAGGACGTGACTGATTGGACTTTATTCTTTCAACTTTTTCAAGCATCTGGAGCGTCCTAAGGTCCATAAAGCCGATTGACTTTTTGGATATCGCGCTCCTTTCATATTTAATATACAAAGGCTGGAAGATGATTAGGGAAACAAGGGCTTTCCAGCTTGTAAAGGGAATATTGCTGCTCGTGCTTGCTTATCTTATAGCAAGCCAGCTTGGACTTAAAACACTTACTTTTATCCTCAGTAAAACTTTTGATATCGGACTTTTTGCACTTTTTGTAATATTCCAGCCTGAACTCAGAAGAGCCCTTGAAAAAGTGGGAAGAACCAAAGTGAAAAGAATCGGCATCTTTTCATTGGGAATACAGGATGACGAAACCCTTGCCGCAAGATGGGAAGCGGCAATCGATGCGGTGGTGGATTCCTGTGAAGAGCTTTCTGAAACCACCACTGGAGCCTTGATTGTAATTGAACGCCAAACAAAGCTCGGTGAACAAATAGATACCGGCACAATTTTAAACGCTATACCTTCAAGGGAACTTTTGGGGAATATTTTTTATCCCAAAACACCGCTCCATGACGGCGCAGTAATAATACGCGACGGCATGATACTTGCCGCGGCATGCTTTTTACCCAAACCACAAAAGGAAGAGCTTATAAACAAGCAGCTTGGTTCAAGGCACCGCGCCGCAATAGGCATGAGTGAAAATTCAGATGCAATAGTGATAGTTGTTTCCGAAGAAACAGGAACAATTTCAATTGCCGAAAATGGAGAGCTTTCAAGGGGATTTACCCGTGATACGCTTAAAAAATATCTGAGGACAAGGCTTATTCCCGAAAAGCCGATGCCTCAAAAAGAAAAAAAGACCAGCTTTTGGAGGACAAAAACGAAATGAATTTTGAAACCATTCTTGCGCTTTTAAAGCGTTTCAGAATTTCCTTCAAAGACAATATAAAACTTATAATCTATTCCATGGTAATGGCAATAATAGTATGGTTTTTTATTTCCGCCACGGTTTATCCTATCATTACTCCGACAATAAAAGACGTCCCGATAAAAATAGATTTGAGCGGCACATCCGCTGAAAGGAACGGGCTTTCTGTAATCAAGCAGGAAATTGAAAACGTAACCGTCCAAATTGAAGGCAACCGCTCTGAAATAGGCGATTTGACTTCATCGGACCTTGTTGCAAAGGCAATAATCGAAAATATCACCACGGCAGGAAAATATCAGCTTTCGCTTGAAGTTGCAAGCAAAAGCGGAAAGCAATTCAACGTCCTTTCAATAAGGCCGTCAACAGTTCCTGTAACTTTTGATAAAATAGTTTCAAAAAACTTTCCGCTTGAAGCTGAAGCCCCAAATGCAAATGCCGCGGATGGATACATGAAAGGCACTCCAATTGTTTCGCCTAATACCGTAACCATTACTGGGCCGGAGGAGCAAATCAATAAAATTACAAGATGCGTTGTAAAAACAGATTACGGAACCGACAAGCAGCCTCTTACCGAATCGTATGAAGTGACTTCCGGAAACCAATTGATTTTATACAGTGGCGACAAGGTTATGGATACATCAAATTTGAATATAAACCAAACAAACTTCTCGGTATCCATACCGATATACATGAAAAAAACGCTGGCTTTTAAAATAAGATTTACAAATCTGCCAACAGGATTCCCATTGGAAGATTTAAAATTTAATATAGATTATCCTTCAATTGAAGTTGCAGGGCCAAGCAGCAAAATACAAAACATAAACGATTATCTCCTTGGGTATATTGATTTAAGGGATATTGATATAGGTTCTGTATTTAATTTCCCCGTAGAGCTTGACAGTGATTTCCAAAACCTTTCCGGAATACAAAATGTTTCAGTTTCTTTTGAAAGCGAAGGGCTTGCAAAGAAAACTTTAAACATAAAAAACAAGAACATCTCGTTTATAAATGTTCCGGCAAATTTTGACGTGGAAACAGTAACTTCCGGCTGGACTGTTACATTCATAGGCTATGAGGACATAATAAAAGACCTTTCCGCTCAGGATGTTGTGGCACAGGTGGATTTGCTCGGCTTGAATTTGAAAAATGGAGAATATTTCAACAACCCGATAACCTTTATTGTCCCAAACAAAGGCTGCGTATGGGCATATGACAGCTATACAGCTACCTTTAAAGCTAAAAGCATCGCACAATAACACAAAAGCAACGCTTGCAAAGGCGTTGCTTTTTTAAAAGAAAGGATTTTTAAAAAGTGGCAATAATAATATCAGAAATAGAAACACCTATTGAAGCCTCCAAAAACGACATAATTGAACTTGCTTTAAAAAAAGCCGGAATTTCCCGTTCTGACATAGTTAAAGCAGAAATACACAAGACTTCGCTTGATGCAAGAAAGCAGGATAAAATTAAATTCGTAAGCAGCGTATATGCTGAGCTTAAATCCGAAAAGCTGGAAATAAATCTTTGTGAAAAATTTAAAAATTGCTCGATTGCGGCAATGCCAAAATTGGAGCCAAAAATAGGCTCACAAAAGCTTGACGGTAGAATTGCAATTGCAGGCTTTGGCCCGGCCGGAATGTTTGCGGCACTTACACTTGCAGAATACGGATACAAGCCGATTGTGATAGAACGCGGCTCGAATGTGGAAAAAAGAATACAAAAAGTAAATGATTTCTGGAACAATGCTGTGCTTGACAGCGAATGCAACGTACAATTCGGCGAAGGCGGCGCTGGAACTTTTTCCGACGGAAAACTTACCACAAGGATAAAAGACCCTCTTTGCAGGCATATACTTGAAAAATTTGTGGAATTTGGAGCTCCGGAAGAAATTTTGGTAAAAGCAAAACCTCATATAGGTACTGACAAGCTCCGCGGAGTCGTAAAGGCTTTAAGGGAAAAAATAATAAGTCTTGGTGGAGAAATTCTCTTTGACACAAAGCTCTTGGACATTGAAATAAAAAACGGCCGGCTTTATTCTATTTCATCAAGCAGCGGAAAAATTAAAACAGATGCTTTAATTCTTGCAATCGGACACAGCGCAAGGGATACTTTTGAAATGCTTGCACAAAAAGGAGTTTTTATGGAACCAAAGGCATTTTCAGTCGGCGCAAGAATTGAGCACACACAAGAAAGCGTAAACAAAAGCCTTTACGGGAAACATTTTGACAATCCGCTCCTGCCGCAGGGCGAATATCAACTTTCATATCGTGAAAACGAACGTGCCGTCTACACATTTTGCATGTGTCCGGGAGGAGTTGTCGTGCCGTCTTCAAGCGAAGTGCAAACCGTAGTAACCAACGGAATGAGCGAATTTTCAAGGAACAAGCCAAATGCAAATTCAGCTTTAGTTGTATCGGTTTCTCCGCAGGATTTTGGGCAAAATATTTTTGACGGGATGAATTTTGCCCGTGAAATTGAGCGCAAAGCCTACATTTCAGGCGGCAAAAGCTACAAAGCTCCCGCTGTTTCAGTCGGAAATTTCCTTGAAGGCAAATCAGGCCTTTCGGTCAAAAATGTTATTCCGTCATATTCCATAGGACTAAAAGAAGCAGATTTTAATGAAATTTTCCCAAAATTTATAACGGACATGATGAAAACAGGTCTTGAAAAATTTTCAAGAAACATGAAATGCTTTGGTGAAAAAGATGCAATACTTACCGCTCCTGAAACAAGAACTTCCTCTCCCATAAGAATTACAAGAAACGAAAATTTGCAATCCATAAATGTTGAAAATCTTTACCCTTGCGGGGAAGGCGCCGGATATGCAGGCGGAATAATGAGCGCCGCCGTTGACGGAATACGCATTGCGCTTAAAATAATGGAGAATTTTGCTCCGCCGGAAATTTAATATTCAATGATAAAATTTGGCGATGTTGATAAAAAATTACACTTATAAACGCAATAAGTTATGCAATACTAATAAAGCAAACCCCATGCTTCAAAAAATTATTTTTTAAGGAGTTGTAAGTGTTATGAAAGGCGTAACAACACCGCAAGGCAGAGAAGCTTTAGAACGTTTTAAGATGGAATCTGCAAACGAAGTAGGAGTAAATCTCAAGCCCGGATATAACGGCGACTTGACCTCTCAGCAGGCTGGTTCAATAGGCGGACGTATGGTTAAAAAGATGATAGACGCCTACAAAACTCAAAAATAACCTGTCTGAAGAAAACTGAAATACTAAACGAAACTAATTAAAATGCAAAAACGGCTGGACTTTTAGTTCAGCCGCTTTTGCTTAAAAAATCATTTCAAATTCCAAAAATGGTCAAGCGGGCCCCTGCCTTTCCCTATATCAAGCATTGCCCCTATTGCTCCGCTTACATATTCCTTTGCAAGCATAACGCTTTCAGGAATGCTTTTGCCCGCGGCAAGACCGCATGCTATTGCCGAGGAAAGTGTGCACCCCGTGCCATGGGTATTAGGATTGTTTATTCTTTTTCCCTCAAAAATGAAAAACTGATTTTCAAAATAAAGAACATCGATGCATTCTCCAAAATGTCCTCCTTTGACAAGCACATTGCCTTTACATCGTTTTGAAAGCAAACTTGCAGCTTTTTTTATATCTTCAATGGAGTTTATTTTTATCCCGCTAATCTTTTCCGCTTCATGAATGTTTGGAGTAACCAAATCCGACAACGGAAAAAGCTTTTTTATTAAAATACTTTCAGCAGTTTCATCCAAAAGCCTTTTGCCGCTTGTGGAAAGCATAACCGGGTCGAGCACAATATTTTTTGCTCCGAATTTATCAAGTGTTTCCGCTATGCAGGATATTGTATCTGCCGAAAAAAGCATGCCTATTTTTACGGCATCCGGAGGTATATCTTCCAAAACATATTCAAGCTGTTTTTTCACAAAATCAGCAGGAATCCCAAATACCTCATGCACTCCCATGGTATTTTGAACAGTCAGGGCAGTTTCAACCGACATGGCATACATCCTATGCGCCGAAATTGTTTTTATATCCGCCTGAATGCCCGCACCGCCGCTTGGGTCGGAACCTGCTATTGAAAGCACTTTTTTCATTGCATATCTCCGTTTAAAATCTGAGTTACGGCAGTTTTTAAATCCCTTGCAGCCTCGAAAGGATTTTCGCTTTTCATTACTGCCGATACAACCGATACTCCGCTTATCGGAACACCTTTTAAAACATTGATATTTTCCTTATTCAGGCCGCCTATTGCAACCGCCGGTATTTTAACATTCCTGCATATTTCATCAAGTGTTTTTACGGGAGTAATTACAGTTATCACCTTTGTCGTTGTCGGAAAAATTGCCCCTACACCAAGATAATCCGCACCATCATTTTCAGCTTTTTTAGCCTGTTCGATGGTTTTTGTGCTGGCGCCTATTATTTTATCAGGTCCAAGCATTTTTCTTGCTTCAAACACAGGAATATCGCTTTGCCCCAAATGAACACCATCGGCATCAACTGCCAAAGCTATATCAGCTCTATCGTTTATTATCAGCGGAACATCATAAAAATCGGCAATTTTTTTTACTTTCAGCGACAAATTATAAAATTCAAGCCCGCTTTTTTCCTTTTCCCTTAATTGCAAGAGCGTAACTCCGCCTTTCAATGCCTGTTCCACCTTATTTAAAAAATCCTTTTCTTCAAGGCCGGAGCTGTCCGTCACAAGGTAAAGCAGAGGATTAAATTTTTTCATTTTATTCAACCTTTCCGCCAAGTTCTATCTTTTCGCCGTTTAAAATCATATTTGTGGTTTTCATTGCGCACATTTTGCCGCACATTGAACATGTATGCCTGTCAGATGGCGGAGTGCTTTCAAAATATTCCCTTGCTTTTTGAGGGTCAATTGCAAAAGAAAACATTTCCTCCCAAGCAACCCTTCTCCTTGCATCACTCATTTTATTGTCGATTTCCCTTGCTCCCGGAATTCCCTTGGCAATATCCGCAGCATGCGCCGCTATTTTGGATGCCACTATCCCTTCCTTTACGTCATTTATATCGGGAAGTCTTAAATGCTCCGCCGGAGTAACATAACAAAGGAAATCCGCACCGTTTGCGGCGGCAATTGCTCCACCTATTGCGGAAGTTATATGGTCATATCCGGGTGCTATATCCGTAACAATAGGCCCAAGAACGTAAAACGGAGCATTGTGGCAAAGCTTTTTCTGCAATGTCATATTTGCGGCAATTTCATTCATTGCCATATGTCCGGGGCCTTCAACCATAACCTGAACATCTTTTTCCCAAGCGCGTTTTGCAAGGTTTCCAAGTTCAATAAGTTCGCTTATTTGCCCTGCATCCGTACTGTCGTTTATACTGCCTGGTCTTAAAGCATCCCCAAGGCTTATTGTGACATCGTATTCCCTAAGGATTTCAAGAACCTCATCATAATATTCGTAAAAAGGATTTTCATTACCTGTCATTTCCATCCATGCAAAAAGCAAAGCTCCTCCCCTTGAAACGATATTTGTAAGCCTTTTGGTCCTCTTAAAGGCTTCAACCGCCCTTTTATTTATTCCGGCGTGTATTGTCATAAAATCAACGCCTTCTTCGGCATGCGCTTTTATCACAGAAAGAAAATCCCTTGCAGTGATTTCACAAAGTTCCTTTTCAAGGTAGCCAACCGCATCATACACAGGAACGGTTCCTATCATTGCGGGAGAAAATTCTATAAGCTTTTTCCTAAAAGCATTTGTTTTGCCGTAATTGCTGAGATCCATTATTGCTTCAGCTCCAAATTTTACGGCAAGCCTTGCTTTTTCCATCTCAAGCTCATAATCCGCCTTATCCCCGGAAATTCCGAGATTTACATTTATTTTTGTCCTAAGTCCCCTGCCTATGCCTTCCGGAGAAAGCGATTTATGTTTTATGTTTGCAGGAATGATGACTTCTCCCTTGGCAATAAGCTCGACAAGCTTCTGCACCGGAATATTTTCTTTTCCCGACACAATCTCCATTTCTTTTGTAATTATACCTTTTTTAGCCGCTTCCATTTGAGTTTTAAATTCCATTTCAATTCTCCTTAAAAATAAAATAAGGCATGCCTATACGCAGGCATACCTTATCATCAAAAAATTAAAATAGAATCACCATTTTAATGATAGTTCCCTACGTTGGCATTATCCAAATCAGGTTAACGGGTCAAAGCTACATTTCGCTTTATCTCAGCCTGCATGTGCAAGCCCCCCGACTATTAAGTTTTCTAAATAATACATCATTTTAAAGTTTTTGTCAACCATCAATACGAAGAAATGCTTGAATAATCGTCATTTTTAGCAACATAAACAACAAGTTCCTCGCCTTTGGCGACATTTATTATTTCTCCAGGCTCCTTGCTTGTTTTAAAAACATATCCGTTTACATAATCGCTATTTTCCTGATAAATAACAGAAAACTTTATGTTGTTGTCATTAAGTATTTTTGTATATTCCTTTCCGGTAAGCCCGTAATAATCCGGCACGGAAACGTTTTGAGGGCCAAGTGAAATTTTCAGTACAACTTCCGTTCCCTCAGCTATCAGTTCCCCCGCTTCTATTGATTGATAAAAAATAACATTCTTTTCATAAGAATCATTGTACTCATATTCAGGAACAAATTTAAGCCAACCTTTATAGGTTTCGGAATTTTTTATAGCTTCATAATTTTTATTTACAAAAGACGGCATTTCATATTTTTTATCATCTTCCGACGAAGTTTGAGTTTCTTTGCTTGATACCGTTGCCGAAGTTTCCGAAGATGATGTTTCAGCCGATGAAAGCATCATTCCCGCTGAAGTATCAGAAACAGCATCCTCTGCAAGGCTACTGCTTCCGGAACCGTTCAAAAAGACAAGCGAAGCCGTTCCAGCGGCAGCAAGTATTACAAACACTATCAAAAATACCATGAGTCCCACTTTAACTTGCTTTACTTTTGCATTTTTCTTTCTTGATTGCAAATTATTTGCCATATTTTTAGACGAAATACTCCTTGCAGGTTGTTTTGGAATTTGCATAGAAATTGTTTTTTCTGTCTTGCGTTCAAGATATTCCGGCTGTTCAAAAAGTTTTGTCACAAATTCGGTTATAGTTTGAATCCTTACTTCACCTGAAAGCTTAAGTCCTGCCATAATTACCTTTGAAACATTTGGCGGAATATTTGGATTGAGCTTTGCAGGCTCGCACAAATTATCGTTTCCAATCCTGCTCATTGCCTCAGTAGGCATGCTTCCCGTTAGGATTCTATAAAGCAGGGCGGATATTCCGTAAACATCAGTCCATGTCCCATGCCAGCTGCTTGACGAATATTGTTCAGGCGCCGCATATCCGGCAAAAACTTCGGAAGCAAGCTCTGTATTTGCGGTTCTTGCCGCGGCAATGCAAAAATCAGTAATCTTTAATTCGCCCTTATCAGTCACCCAAATTGTTTCAGGACTTATGCCGCGGTGAACCAATCCGGCATTATGAACAAGGCTTAAAGTCGTAAAAATAGGCGGGAAAATCTTTTTAACCTCTTCCCAAGACAATTCCCCCGCATTTTCTTGAAGATAATCTTTTAATGTCCTTCCTTTTATATACGCAAACACAACATATGTCGTATTGTTTTCGGCAAAAAGTTCCAGTGCCGGATTGATATGGTTTAATGTCCTCATCCTTGAAAGCACTTGGTTAAGTTCTGTAAATTCGGACATAAATGCTTTATACTGTACCAAATGCTTTGGATTTACGCTTATTATCGCGCTGCCTTTTACCCTGCTGCATAATGTATCAGGCATATATTCCCTTATCAAAACCTTACGGTCCGTAACGGTATCATAAGCAATATATGTGGCTCCTTCTCCGTTATACTTTAAAAGTCTGCCGACAAGATAACGCTCATTTAAAACCGTGCCCGGAGCAATATAAGACGGCAAATAAGGGGCATCATCCGAATAGCCGCAATTCGGGCAAACACCGTCAGCTGTTTTTGGCTCCATACAGCCCAGACAGAGTTTAAAATTTTCTCCCATATAAAAAGTTCTCCTATACAAAATACATTTTGGGTACAATATGTATTATTGTAATAATAGCAAGATTTCACTAAAAAGTCAACATGTAAATAGTTAATGTATTCTTTATGAAATCATTTGTATCCGTTTTGTAATATTTTTATAGGAGAATTTCTGCTTTAATAACTTTTTATCAATCTTTTTGGGAATTTTCTTTCCTTCTTGACGGGCAATTTTCAACCCGGCAATTTTTGCAATCCCCGCATGAAGATTGCCCTTTTAAAGCCCTTGCAACAATTCTTATGAAAATAAAAATTCCTAAAAGAATTAACGCTATGCAAAAAGCAACTATAAAAATTGCTCCAATACCCATTTAAAAAATCCTCCCTATAAGGCTTCCGGCCTGATAAATTAACAAAGAAACCAAATATGCAACGCCTATCTGCATTGCCGCCGAAGCAAGCGCCCATTTAAGGCTGCCCATTTCACGCTTTATTGTTGCAAACGCAGAAATGCATGGAACATACAAAAGGCAAAATACCATGTAACTATATGCCGAAAGCGGAGTAAACACCGAAGATATTACTGCTGAAAGGCTGTCGCCGCCTGCTCCGTAAAGCACTCCGAGGCTTGAAACAACAGCTTCCTTTGCAACAAGTCCGGAAAGCAGCGATACGCTTGCCTGCCATGTTCCAAACCCAAGCGGAGCAAAAACGGGAGCAATTGCAGCGCCGATAATTCCAAAAATACTTTGCGAGCTGTCATCTACCATATGAAAAGACGGTGAAAAATTTTGGAGCAGCCATATCACAATGCTCATTGAAAAAATAACCGTTCCCGCCTTGACAAGAAAACCTTTGCATTTATCCCAAGTGTTCTTTAAAACCGATTTTGGCATTGGCATTCGGTATGGAGGAAGCTCCATAACAAAAAGTGCCATATTGCCTTTAAAAATGGTCTTTTTAAGCAAAAGGCCAACCGCTATTGCAACCAAAAAGCCTAAAATGTACATGCTGAAAATTACAAGTCCCTTATTTGCTTTAAAAAAAGCTCCGGCAAAAAGGGCGTATATTGTAAGCTTTGCGCCGCAAGACATAAACGGCACAAGCATAATCGTCATTCTGCGTTCATTTATATTTTCCTGCGTCCTTGTTGCCATAACTGCAGGAGTGGTGCAGCCAAATCCCATTATCATGGGTATAAAGGATTTCCCTGAAAGTCCGAGCCGCCTTAAAAACCTGTCCGTTATAAAAGCCGCCCTTGCCATATATCCGCTGTCTTCCAGAATAGAAAGGCAAAAAAACAAAATTGCTATCTGAGGCAAAAAGGTTAAAATTCCGCCGACTCCCGAAACAACCCCATCCAGCAAAAGCCTATAAGTCCACTGCGGAGCATTTGCTTTTTCAAGAATTTCACTTATAAACGAAGCAATTACATCATTTACCAAAATTTCTATTATATCGCTTAAAAATTTCCCCACCGGGCCAAAAGTAAAAGAAAACATTAAAAACATTATAAGCAGGAAAACCGGTATCGCCAAAAATCTGTTTGTAACTACGGCATCAATTTTATCCGAAATTGTCATCGTTTCTTCAGAATCGTTTTTAACTACCGTTTTTCTTACCACTTCCTCAATAAATTTATATCTTGCATCGGCAAGCATCGATTCCCTGTCATGATATTCGGAATTTTTCTCATATTTAAGAATAACCTTTTCAACAGCTTCAAGCTGTGATTTCTCAAGTTTTAAGTTTTTTGCACTCTCTTCATCACCTTCCAAAAGCTTTGCGGCATAAAAATTATATGGGATTTTTTCGGCATCACTGATATTTTTAACTATTATCGAATATATTTCATTCAATGCATTTTGAGTTTTTAAATCATAGGTTATTTCAGGAGGAATTATTTTATGTGTTATAACATACTCAACCTGCTTTAAAACTTCATCTATATTTTCGCTTTTCCTTGCCGATATGGGAACAATAGGCATCCCCAAAAGCTTTGAAAGATAGTCGCAATCTATGCTCCATCCCTTTGCGGCAACATCATCCATCATATTTATGACAAGCACCATAGGTTTGCCAAGTTCAATAAGCTGGACGGTAAGGTAAAGATTCCTTTCTATATTTGTGCCGTCTATTATATTGATTATTGCATCGGGATTTTCATTTATCACATAATCCTTCGTTATTCTCTCTTCAAGCGAATATGGGGAAAGAGAATATATACCGGGAAGGTCGGTAATATTAAAATTTCCCTTTATTGTCCTCCCGGTCTTTTTTTCTACCGTAACCCCAGCCCAGTTCCCTACATATTGGTTGCTTCCGGTAAGGGCATTGAAAAGGGTCGTTTTCCCGCAATTTGGATTCCCTATCAAAGCTATATTGCCGCCCATTCCTTTAAAACCTTCCTTTATTTATGGATTATCTTTTTAACAAATATATTTTTTGCCTCTGACCGCCTGATTGAAAGCTCATAGCCTCTAAGTTTTATTTCAATCGGGTCTCCCAAAGGCGCAACTTTTTTTACAAAAATCCTTACTCCGGGGGTTATTCCCATATCAACAAGCCGTCTTTTTAATGGGCCAAGACTTCCTATTTTTGTAACAACAGCGCTTGAACCTGTTTTTATATCATTAAGGGTCAACTCACCCATAAAAATCCTCCCCGCAAAAACTTGTTAGCTTTGGCTTACAAAAGTATAGCACGGCAAACTTTTAAAGTCAACCTTCAATATTATACTATAATTTTTAAAAATATATGAAAAAACAATCCAAATATTTCTTACCATAATAAAATCCCCTTATCGTATACTTGAAAATTTTTCAAGTGCAATACTCTAAGGGGATTATATATTTTTTATTCGCTAAGCATTTTCAATACAATTTCTTTCATCATACCCGGATTTGCTTTTCCTTGAGATGCCTTCATGCACTGGCCGACAAGGAACCCGAGTGCATTGGTTTTCCCGTTTTTATAATCAGTTACTGATTTTTCATTTTGGGCCAGAACATCCCTTGCAAGCTTTTCAAGGTAATCCGCATCGGAATTTTGGGCAAGATTTTTCTCTTTAATTACATCCATAGGGTCTTTGTCTTCCGAAATGATTGCTTCAAAAACAATCTTTCCGGCGGCATTTGAAATTACTCCTTTTTCAATTACTGAAAAAAGCTTTGCAAGGCGCTCTGCGGAAAGATGCGTTTCGGATATGCTCTTTCCTGTTTCGTTCATATACTTTGAAATATCGCCAAGAATCCAATTGCTTATAATTTTAGGCGAACATCCGCCTACTTTTATGCATTCATCAAAAAGCTTTGCCTTTTCCGGGACATCCACAATAAGGGCAGCATCATTTTGAGGCAATCCAAAATCATTTACATACCTTGCAATCTTTGCATTAGGCAATTCAGGCAAGCTTTCTTTAAGTTCCCTTACCTTGCTTTCATCAACAACAATTGTCAGCAAATCCGGCTCAGGGAAATAACGGTAATCCTGTGCATCTTCCTTGGAACGCATTGTTATGCTTATTCCCTTAGCATCATCCCAGCGCCTTGTTTCCTGTTCGACTGTTCCGCCGGCCTCCAAAAGCTCTATTTGTCTTTTTGCCTCGTAATCTATTGCCCTTACCGCCGCACTGAAGCTGTTTACATTCTTCATTTCGCAGCGTGTGCCAAACGGCTCGCCTTTTTTATGCACGGAAACATTCACGTCACATCTGATGGAACCTTCCTGCATTTTGCAGTCTGAAATATCAAGGTACTGCAATATGGATTTTATAGTATCAAGGTATGCTTTTGCCTCGGCAGAGCTCCTCATATCAGGCTCGGAAACAATCTCAATAAGAGGCACACCGCATCTGTTCAAATCCACAAGCGAACCTGCAAAAGCATCGTCATGCAAAAGCTTTCCGGCATCTTCTTCTATGTGTATCCTTGTAATGCCAATACGTTTTATTTTTCCGTCAATCATTACATCAAGGTATCCGTTCTGGCAAAGCGGAACATCAGATTGTGAAATCTGATACGCTTTAGGAAGGTCAGGATAAAAATAATTCTTTCTGTCCTGCTTGCAGACGTTATTTATTTTGCAGTTTAAAGCGTGTCCCATTTTTATAGCATACTCAACCACTTTTTCATTAAGTGTGGGCAAAGCTCCCGGCATTCCCATACAAACAGGGCAAACCTGTGTATTCACTTCCAAACCAAAGGCATTTTTACAGTCGCAATATATTTTTGATTCGGTATTGAGTTCGGCATGGACTTCAAGACCTATAACTACTTCATAATCATTCATCATTTTGCCCCTCCTTATACAATTTCCGGCAGGCATTTAAATCCGCCGACAAGCTGTTCATATCCAAAAGCCGCATTAAGGAGCGTTTGTTCTTCAAATTTATTTCCTATAAGCTGCATTCCTACCGGAAGATTATTTTCAAATCCGCAGGGCACGCTTATTGCAGGAAGGCCTGCAATATTTATCGTTACGGTGCATATATCTGCCGTATACATCTTTATAGGGTCGCCTATGTTTTCGCCAATCTTAAATGCTGTTGACGGAACAGTAGGAGTCGCAATAATATCGACATTTTCAAAAGCGGCGCTAAATTCCCCGGAAATTTTCTTTTGCAAAAGCTTTGCCTTTTTGTAATAGGCGTCATAATATCCGCTGCTGAGCACAAACGTGCCAAGCATTATCCTGCGCTTTACCTCGTCGCCAAAGCCCTCGCTCCTTGTTTTTTCATACATGTCAATTAAATTTTCATATTCGGGAGTTCTATATCCATACTTTACCCCGTCAAAACGCGCAAGGTTTGAAGATGCCTCCGCAGAAGAAATTATATAGTACGAATTTAAAGCATAGGAAGTACTTGGCAGGCTTATTTCCTTTACCGCTGCACCTGCTTTTTCCATTTCCTTAATGGCATTCATAACGCTTTGCTTTACGCCGGAATCAATTCCATCACCGAAATATTCTTTCGGTATCCCTATTTTAAGTCCCGAAAGGTTTGATTTTAATTCCTTTGCAAAATCCGGAGAACCTATTTCCTTTGAAGTCGCATCCATCCTATCGTAGCCGCAAATAAGGCTTTGCAGCATGGCAACGTCCTTTACAGTCCTTCCGAGAGGGCCTATCTGGTCAAGTGATGATGCAAAAGCAACAAGTCCATACCGCGAAACGCTGCCGTATGTAGGCTTAAGGCCTACTACTCCGCAAAATGCCGACGGCTGGCGTATTGAGCCTCCCGTATCGGAGCCAAGCGAAACTATCGCCTCTCCTGCCGCAACCGCAGCAGCCGAACCTCCCGAAGAACCTCCGGGGACTCTTTCCAAATCATGAGGATTCTTAGTAAGCTTAAAATAAGAATTTTCAGTAGATGAACCCATTGCAAATTCATCCATATTAAGCTTTCCTGTTATAACCATATCCGCCGAATTTATTTTCTCGACAACGGTCGCATTAAATGGCGGAACATAATTTTCAAGCATTTTAGATGCGCAGGTTGTTTTTATGCCTTTTGTAGAAATATTATCCTTAATCCCTATTGGAATTCCAGCAAGCGGATGGAGCTCTTTGCCATCCGCAAAAGCCTTATCAACAAGTTTGGCTTTTTCAAGCGCTTCATTTTTGCAAAGTGTCAGGTATGAATCTACCTTGTTTTCAACCTCTTCAATCCTTGAAAATACCGACTGTGCAATTTCAACAGCACTGCATTCTTTTTTTCTAAGCATATCCGAAAGCTCGGCTGCCGATTTTTTATAAAGTTCCATTTTTACACCTCTTATTCAACTGTCTTTGGCACAACAAGGCATCCTGCCTGAACCTGCGGAGCATTTTTAAGCAATTCTTCTCTTGTAAATTTATTTGTGACAGCCTTATCTTTCCTTAAAGCCATAGGATTTTCTTTATCCAAAGCAAGCTCCTCATTTATATCTGGAAGATTTTCAATCATATCCACTATGCTTTGCATATCCTTTTCAAATTTTTCAAACTTCTGCTCATCAATCCTCAGCCGCGCAAGTTTTGCAATGTGCTTAATGTCAATTTTCATTTTCAATCATTCCTTTGCCATATTTAAAAATTCTTCTTCGCCAATTATTTTTATGCCAAGCTCCCCTGCCTTAACAAGCTTGCTTCCGGCGTCCTCTCCGGCAAGCACCAAGCTGGTCTTTTTTGATACCGACGAGGAAACTTTTCCGCCAAAGCGTTCAATAATTTCCGTCGCCTGTTCCCTTGTAAGAGTCGGCAATGTTCCGGTCAAAACAAATGTAAGGCCTTCAAATTTTTTATTTTCCGAAACATTTGACCGGTAAACCATATTTACGCCGTAATTTTTAAGCCTGTTTACAAGCTCAAGTCTATGCGGTTCCGAAAATGCCTTCGCAACATTTTCTGCCATTACCTCACCAAAGCCTTCTATTGATGCAATTTCTTCTTTCTTTGCGGAAATTATCAAATCCATTGACGGAAAGCGTTCGCAAAGCAGCTTTGCCGCCTTTTGGCCTATATTTCTTATCCCAAGCCCGAAAATAAGCCTGTCCAGCGAATTTCCCTTTGAAGCTTCTATTGCGTTTATCAAATTTTCAGCTGATTTTTCCGCAAACCGGTCAAGCTCCAAAAGCTGTTCCTTTTTAAGCTCATACAAATCCGCAACGGAAGAAATAAGGCCGTTGTCCAAAAGCGTTTTTACTATTGCAGGCCCAAGGCCGTCAATATCCATGGCATCCCTGCTTGCAAAATGTATGATGTTTCTGAAAAGCTGGGCGGGGCAATCGACATTAGGGCATCTTAAAACGCTTTCGTCTTCAAATCTTACCGCCGGAGTTCCGCAGGCAGGGCAATTTTCAGGCAATTTATATGGAACAGAATTTTCCGCATGTCTTACGCTTGCAATAACTTCCGGAATTATTTCTCCGGCTTTTCTTACAAGTATGGTATCACCTATGCGGATATCCTTTTCCGCAATAAATTCTTGATTATGGAGCACTGCCCTGCTTACAGTCGTACCCGCAAGAACTATAGGCTTAAACACCGCTGTGGGAGTTATGGCGCCGGTTCTTCCCACATTGACCTCTATATCCAAAAGCTCGGTTTCTTTTTCTTCCGGAGGATACTTATAGGCAACCGCCCATTTAGGAGCTTTTGCCGTAGCGCCCAAAACATCCCTTTGAGCAAAGTTATCCACTTTTATTACGGCGCCATCTATATCAAAAGAATATTTATTGCGTTCTTCGCCTATTTCAGAAATCCTGCTCAAAATATCATCGTCATTTTCATATGCCTTATAATCCGGAACAACTTTAAATCCAAGAGTTTTTAAAAAATCAAGAGATTCTTTATGTGATGAAAGCTCTGCACCTTCTATTTGCTGGATATTAAAAACAAAAATATCAAGCTTTCTTGATGCCGTAATTTTAGGATTTTTTTGTCTAAGCGAACCGGCAGCGGCATTCCTTGGATTTTTAAAAGGCTGCTCGTCGTTCATTTCCTGCTGTTTTACAAGCTCCAAAAAGTTTTCCTTTGGCATATAAACTTCGCCGCGGACTTCAAGAAAAGGAATATTTTGTTTTAATTTCAAAGGTATGGACCTGATGGTTTTAAGATTTGCGGTAACATCCTCGCCAACAAAGCCATCGCCTCGTGTAGAGCCCCTTACAAATTCGCCATCCCTATATTCAAGTGAAACCGAAAGGCCGTCAATTTTAGGCTCAACAACAAAAACCGGATTCTTAACTCCTTGTCTGCATCTTTGGGTAAAAGCCAGAACCTGCTCAAAGGAAAAAACATCCTGCAAACTGCCCATCTGAACCGTATGGACAACTTTTTCAAACTGGTTAAGCGCTTCGCCGCCAACCCTTTGCGTAGGTGAATCTTTAAGCGCAAATTGCGGATATTCTTCTTCAAGCTTTTTAAGTTCCTGCATTTTAAGGTCATATTCATAATCGCTGATTGCAGGATTGTCCAACACATAATAATTATAATTATGCATATTAAGCTCGTCCGTAAGCGCTTTAATCCTTTGCTTAACGATATCAGGCTCCATAAAGATTTCCTCCCGCATTCATAATTATGCCATATCCGCAAAACAACGGATATGGCATAATCCAAATTGCCAAAATACATTACATATTATAGCATAAAAAAAGCCCTTGATGCAATATCAGTTGCTAAAAATTTAAAAAGCGGGGCAATATTGCTTTTATTTACATTTACAAAACTTTTTCAGAACAGTTATCGCCACTATCAATATACATACGTTCAAATGCTTTCCCTTGATGTTTAAAACATAAGATTTTGACCGTTCATGCCGCACGATTATTAAAGAAATATTGTTCGATTTATATTGACAAATTCGTGCTGTTTGCGTATAATAATATTGGGAAATTAAATAATATTACTTGTACAAGGAGGTTTCAGCCATGCAAATAACTGCGACCGAGTTCAAGAACAACATCGGCAAGTATCTTGCCCTTGCGTCCAAAGAGGACATATATATCACCAAAAACGGCAAAAGCATTGCCAAGCTTACAAACACCAAACAGGACAAGGTCGAAATGGCAAAGTCCCTGTTCGGCATACTGCCCGCTGATGCTTCATTGGAGCAGGCGAGAAAGGAGCGCCTAAACCACCATGAACGTATTGATTGACACAAACGTCATTTTGGACGCCATGCTTTCGCGTTCCCATTTTGCCGAAGCCGCGCAAAAACTTTTCATTATGGCCGCCGAAGAAAAAATAAACGCGCATGTAACCGCAAGCTCCATTACGGACATCTATTACCTTCTTCACAGGCACCTGCACGAAAATGAGCGGTGCAGGCAGGAAATCTTTAAGCTAATAAAAATCTTCAGCGTACTCGACGTTACCGGCTCCGACTGCGAAAAGGCGCTGGAGCTGCCAATGGCGGATTATGAAGACGCGCTGCTTGCCGCATGCGCCAGGCGCGGCAAAATGGAATGCATCATCACCCGGAACGTTAAGGACTTCGGCGGTTCGCCGGTCAGGGCGGTGCTGCCGGACGATTTTCTGAAAAGCAAATAGGGCTTCGGCCGTCCGCCTGCCGGACGGCCTTATCCCCAGCGCCCGCCTTCTTTTGCCGTTATTGCCGAGTGGTCTTTTGTACCTTCACTGCCAACTCCTTTTCTTGATATGCTCAATATATAAATTATACCATATTTCTTTATGACTGATAAATAATTTATTAAATTAAATGCCGCATAATATTCATAATGTCTTATGTATTAATCCGGCCTTTTTTGCGGTCATGTAAATTTCCTTGAGTTCACCTGAATACCTTCTGCCGAATATGACATTGCAAGACACAACAAGCCCATCGGAAATAATAACGTCACGAAACGGTATGAGGACCGCACTTAGCATTATTGGCGTAGACCGGTAACAAAAAATTTCTTCCCAGCTTGATATTATTCCGCTGACCAGGTATACCTCTTCAGTATTAATCGAAATAAAAACAGAGCCTGATTTTAAATGCCGTTCAAGCATAAAATCATCTTTAATCCGGCTTTTCCAACCTTTGATTATGCTGCGGTTTTCCTCGGAAATATTGCTCCCACGTTTTGCCAGATACTCATCAATTAAATGAATATTATCCCATAAAGCATTGGCAATCTTTTTAACCTCGGCCGGATCTAAACTTTTTGCTCCATGTATTTTACCCATTTCTGGGTTTACTCCTAATTCCTCATTCGCAAAATCAAGCAATGGAAACCACAGCTCATAAAAAAGCTTTGAGTCTTTATCACTCAGCACCATCAAAAATTCCCTCCAATCTAAAATATCACAATACATTCCAGACAATATGTGTAAATTTCAAAAATTGAAATATTGCATTTTATTCTTCAAATCCAGATTCACGCACCCGCAACGTCCGGCAATTCTCAGATATTGTACGCACAGTTTGCTGGTTAAAACCTTCCTCATATTCTGCCTGTACTTCAAGCGAAACTTTAACTTTGGCACCATCAACCGAAGTCAAGTGTTGGATAATCTCCTCAACATACTTTTGAACATCCCGGTTGATGCGAGTAGTATCAAGGTCTGCACACATGAAGAACCTTTTATTTTTTGGTGTTTGCACAGAAGCAATATTTCCCTCACTAATTATGCTGCCTTGGTTTGATGATGCAGAGATATAACCGCCATAATTGCTTTCAGTTGATTGAATTGTTGAATTGCCTCCAATACGTAATGATGCCTTATCCGCATTTGTTTGACGTGTTGCCGCTTCCTCGGCAAACTGCTTTTGGGCGACTTCTACCTTTACCAAATAGCCTGATTTTTCAATAATTCCAACATATTGGTTAAATTTCAGGTCAATGTACCTTGTTCCGTCGAAACCAGATGCTAAAGCAAAATATTCCGTAGAATTTACCCCTGTCTGTATAGCATCAATGAGTACATTTTCATTCGCCAAACGCGGCAAATAACAATACGTGCAAAGGTATTCCCAAAGTTTTTTAATATTAATGCTGTCAGATTCACGCCATAATATGTTATCAAGTTCCATACGCAAGAGAGTTGGAGCCCAGCGTTCAATAACAGCTTCGTTCTGTCGCATTTTCTTTGCAGCTTTCTGTATGATGCCTTCATTGCCGCCCCTAATTGTAATAGCATCCCAAATAATAGTTTTCATATCAGCATTTTTATCAATGTATGGCACAATAAGCCAGCAATAAGCCTCTTTTATCCGAGCATCTACAGTCTCGTCAGCGCGGTTAAGGTTATTTTGAGTTTCACGATTTTGCGCCGCATCAAGATTCAAGTCTTCGCTATCATCCCTGATAGACTTCCATGCAATATAAAGCCTAACTGCCTGTTTGAGATTAATCATAAAATCTTGGTCGGGAGCAATGAACGCAAGCATGTTTCGATAAATACGCGGCGTATTGCCACGGTTATTTAATATATCTATTGCCGCAGTCAATGCAGCATTGTTTTGATCAGTTGCTTTGTATTCATCAGATGGATTCAATACAACAAGACGAACAGACTGCTCGTCCGGTACATCAAGCGAAGATGCCGGGCAAATATGTATTCCCGCAAATGGCGCTTCCTTGCGCAAAGAGCGCAGTCTCTTCTCTATTTCGTATTCAACATCAGAAGATGACACCTGAGTGGCACGGTCATCAGCTGTTTTTCTTAACGTAGGACGACTGTCATACCAAAATCTATCGCCCGACGGATTGGTATACAGAAACGAAAGTGAATTGCGCAGAGTATTTAAAGCATCATTGAATACAGCTATATTCTCACCGGGTTGAACTACTCCAAGACGAATTCGGGAACTTTCAATTCCGCGTACAACCTGCTCACGCCCTGTCGGTGCTGAACCAAGCATAATAGTTCTTGCCACGCGGCGGGCTGCAAGATGCCGTCCGTATCTGCCATTTTTATCTGTCTTATACGGAATAGAATCTTTTCCGTCCACTTCTTTATCGACAATACCGTTCCAATTTTCAGGAAGATGACGGGTAAGTTCATCCCGCACATTTGGTACATCAAGAGGAATGGAACCAGGCATTATCATCAAGCTGGCATCATTGCCCATCCACAGTTCATAAACAACTGCTGCCATCAAGCGCAAAACGCCTCGAGTCCGTTGAAAACGTTCAAGAGTAGACCAATCCTTATAAAGACGGTCGAAAACTTCCGGATGTATAGGATAGCAAGATATCATACGCTCCTTATATTCCAACTCACGCGCTTCTACCGGAAAGTCATTTTCATTCTCATTATACATTGCAGAAAAAGCCGCACAAACTTCATCACGGGCTTCTGGATTCTTACAGTTGAGGAATAATCGTCGGCGCACAATCTCAAAGCCTTCATTTGCTGCAACCGGCTTCCAAATCGACTCCATGCGTCCGAAGGTATGTTCAATTGTTTCAAGGGCAGTCTTGCCTGCTTCACCGCCGATTTCAATATCTGATTCTGGAATTGATGCAACTACAAGGCTGTTCTTAGAAGCTCTGGCAGCCTCAGTTACTTCCTGAATAAAAGAAATAAAATTATCAAATGTCCCCGCCGGCAGACCGCTTGCGCCATAAAGTTTTTTTGCATAAGCAACTAATTCATCCATAAGAATAAGACAAGGAGCTGCGGCATCAAAGAGATTCTTTAAAGCTTCTGAGCCTGGGGATACACCTTTCTTATCCGATTCTTTTATAAAATCATATAAAGCAGGATTGCCGGCAGACTCTGCCAGTTGTGCCGCCATTTCTCCCCATAGTGTATTTATGGTGATGCCTGGCATATTGTTCGGACGCTTGCTTCTTGCAGGATCAAGCGCCGTACCAACTAAAACCGCTACATTTGCCTTTGGCAATGCAGAAATGCCTGCCCGCTGCAATACTGGTTTAACATTTGGAATTTTATCAATAGATACTCTTCCGCGCATCATATGGTAAAGTGCCAGCATGCTGTGTGTCTTTCCGCCGCCAAACGCCGTTTTAAGCTGAATGACAGGCTCTCCGTCCTTGCCGCAAATACGGCGAAGCGCCTGCTCCAAAAGTCCCGCCATACCTTCCGTAACATAAGTTCGTGCAAAAAACTCTACAGGATCGCGGTATTCATACGCACCTTCACCACGGGCAACTTGCGCTAAATCTGCAGCAAATTCAGCATTCTTATAACGTCCTTGCGCTACATCGGGATGCGGCTCTATTATGTCTCGCCAGCTGGGAAGACCATTTAAAGGCATATCTATTAATATGCCGTCCTTTTTGACATTAGGCGCTGTAATTAATGATGATGCGCTTTCCACTACAGAGGTAGATCCGCTTGCTGAACCATAGCGGGATTTACGCAAAAGTACACGAATTTCCTCTGCACTTTCCGGATCTATTTGCTCACACAGCCGTGACATTGTGTCAAGTGCCCGCCATGTATCATCATCGGTAAAATCTCGACCGCCGATATGCGCTAAACGGTTGCGAAAGCCAGTAAGCTCCTTTGCCCAGGTCCGATGGTCAATTGAAAGTTTTTTCTTAAATACATACTGCCAATGAATATCAAACAACAAAAGACACATCGCTATATCCAAAGAGTCGGTCAGTTTGGCAAAATCGCCGTCAGTCGGCAAATTTCGCTTCTGATCTTCACGGAGGACTTTCATAACTCCTTCACGCCACCAAATGTTTGTACCGTACTCCAGCCCAAGTTCTCTGCCTATGTAAGGAGCAAGCGTATTCCTCAGGATGGCGAAGCCATCAGAAATAATTTTACTGTTTTCCATAATCTTATCCTCCAACTTTAATTATTCTCCTGGATATCAAATAGTGTCATTTGTTTAGCGTTTCGCATCTGCGACTGCAGCTCAGCCGCCTTGCTCTGAATTTCCGGCCAAGATATGACAAGTGAGTTGTAAGCGTAGGCTTCTTGTGCCCAGCCTTTTCGCTCAGCTATCTGAAACAGGCGGTATGCCAAAGCCTTTGCCTGTTCAGGTTCGGATGTGTAAATGTCGGAAACTATCTTTGCCGCGCCAAGCACGCCTTCCTTATCCAATGCACGGGTAAGCTGTTGGGTCAAAAGCCACATAATGCAATCTCTATGCTCAATTTTATCGGGAATTTCATCACGCGTAAGCAATCGTACCACGCCTTTTTGCGCATTTAAAATTCCTCTGGCAGCCAGTTTTTCTACTGATGTATTCTTTGCCCGCGCCAGAACATCCGCCTCACCAAACTTCACATCGTTAAATGCGTATTGCGTATATAAATCAACGCAGAATCGGCTGTCGCGGTCAAGTTCGCCATCCTGCTCGGTAAAATAAAGGTCAAGCTCCTGATTTATAATCTGCAGGGCTGATCTTACGCTCATAGGCGTTCCATCCGCTTCAAGCACCTTTGAAAAGCGTGAGTACACTGCCATGCCGGGGCCAATGGCGCTCTGCGCCAAATCCACCGGCGCAATGCTGCTCTCCTGCAGCTTCTGCAATGCCGGCTTGAGTTCCCTTTTCAATATGTTAATAAAATCGCGGCGGGTGCATATCGGCGCGTCCGCAGGCCTCTTTCGGCAGACAAGAACTATAGAGGATGCAAGGGCGTTTGCATCAATTCCGATTGATCTGTTTGCCATTTCTGTTCTCATAGGCCAAGTACCAGTTATTGAAAATCCAGCTTTTATAATTGCAGAGAGCATAGTTTCCCAACCGGTTGAAGCTGTGTTGTCATTTTCATCTGAATCGCTTTGCTTGTAAGCATAATAAACGCTAACTGGTATATCCTCCCTTGCATATATATTAATTTGCATGAAAGTATTTAACATGCCATTTTCAAAAAAATGTTGAGCTTCATTAGTACTTCCTCCAAAACGATGAGGATTTGCTACAAGTTCCTCCGCTTTTGGAACAAGCATAGTACGAAAAAGATCTGAATATATCGTCCGCAACGACCTACGAAGCCACACATAAAAGTAATCAGATAAGTCTGCATAGGCAATGTTGTTATAATATGGTGGATCTGTTGAAACCATAACTTCACGCATACCATTATCGTTCTGAGCATCTCTTTGTTCAACTTTTCCTAAGACACTGGTTTCCGGAAAATATAATAATGTTTTTGCAATCCATTCAATCATATTATTAAGGCAACCTGCAGAATTGCTGAACGGATTCGCTTCTGAATAATCCCAAGTGATTCCAACTGCCTGTCGCCCGAAAGTATTTCTAATAAGCTCTTTTGATGCGTGCCAAGTGCAAAGTGAAGAATGGTAGTCAGTCATTTTGTCAACGAGGAATGCTAAATAAACACTAACTGCGTTAGCATAATCGGCTGATTCATCCACGTTTTTACCCATGGCAACAGCATCATTATATACTTGCTTTTTTGTAAAAATTATTAAATCCTGCAGAGTTACTAAAGTGTTAAGCTGACGATGAGTAAATAGTTCACCATAGGTATTCAATCCGTAATAAGGTGTTCGAAAATCACGAGGATTATATGCAATTTCATCTGTTGGATAATTTTCTGTCCTTTGAGTGTTAGCAGCGGCCAAGTGCACATCATCAGGTGAAAGGTATATACGACCACCGCTACTCTCAGCAATTATTGCTATCATAACCTGACCTAATCGATGACTAATTGCCTCAGTACGGATATAATCCTCCGTTGTAACTTCGCCGCAACATATACATTTAAACTTTGCGCTACGCCCTGTTTTTGGCGGTTCTGGCGCATTTTTCCCATACTTCACCTCATAACGAATCGACTTACCCTCAATAATTGGCTGAATATAGGCTTCCCTGCCCTTCTTTTTAGACAATTCAAAACTGCTTGCAAGAGGCATTTCACAACCGCAGGCAGGATTAGGGCACTTTACTGTACGCGTCCAAATCCACGCAATGACAGTATGCTCTTGTCCATGCTCATCCTTGACCTTAGGATATAAATGACCAATTCGCTCCCATGCTTTTTGCTTCATCCATTCGCCGTAATAACGCACATCTTCGGCAAGGCCTTGCGCACCTTTCCACATTCCGCCAAGCCGGCGGCGCGATTCAGGATTTACCGGCGGTTGTCCTGAAAATTTTGGCGGAATTTCTATCATGGCTTTATTTATCATAACCGCTACCGGGTTTAAATCACTGGCATGTGCTTCCAGACCGAGCCGCTGAGCTTCAAGCGGTATTGTACCACCCCCAGCAAAAGGATCCAGCAGCGGGGGCGGGTTCCCGTTTGTGGATTTCATGATTTCAGCCTTTGCTTCAGCGAGAATTTCCTCATTATTGGAATTTTCCCATTTTACCAGCCTTTCAAGTATCCCAAACAAGCGTTTGCGTTCTTTGTTTTGTGCTTCCTCAGTTGGAAATTCTTCCGGATGACTGGACGGATCATCAACCAAAGAAGCCCAGATAACAGCTCTTGCTGCCGCAAGAGGACGTCTTGCCCACCATAAATGCAAGGTTGATGGATGCCCATGCCGTATGGATTTTTCTCGCGCCGACTCAGCATTTATCGCTTCAAGCGGCAAAGCTACTTCTATCAGTTTCTTTTTATATTCCATTGTTTACCTCCGCAAGACGACTGTTGCGCCGTCTATCAATTCTTTAATATTATAGTTTACACTTGTTGCTGCAAAATCCGGGCGTTCACGGAACGGACGCTGCAAATAATGAGTTTTTGTTCTTGCGCCATCTACTTCTACAATCGCCAAAATATACTCATCCGGCTTATTAAATGCCGTAAGGATTTCATTTTTGCTGACAGTTACAGTATCCGCACCTGCTGCTCTGCCTTTGACTTCAATGAAACGCAGTGCTGTACCATCAGGCTCCCGCAGGTTTAGCGGTATAGTTGATTCAATATCATATCCAACTTTCGTTGCGCTCACATCGCGCGGGATGTACCCAAGAGACGCTTCAATCTCCATCACGGCTTTCATTGCTGCAAGCTCTATTTCACGGCGAGCCAACGCATCGGCGGCAAAGGTGTCAGGTCTGCCGAGCAGCTTGTTTAAAAGGCCGCGCGGTATGACTATTGCTCCACCGACTACTACAGGCGGCATCGCAGATATTAGCTTTTCAGTTTCCAATTCCGCAAGCCGCTTTTGCATACGGGCTTCAAGTTCCTCAGCACGTCGGGACGCCATTTGGGAATTCAATTTTGCATTTATTTTTCCCGCTAATTCCTTTGTCTTTAAATCTGCGGCACGATAATCCCAATATTGAATCTCAGCAGTCAAACGATCCTTGACCGCTTTCATGGTCTTGTCAATAAGTTTAATTTTACGCTCTCGCACTTCCTTGACATGGACAGGGATAATTTTGTTAATAGCATAACTGACAGCAATATCTTCTACATTCGCCTTAAGCCAACTCTGGCTATTAAGGAATGTGCGGACCGCTGCCGCTTCATCATCTTTTGCAGCGCGGTAATCAAGGTAAGGAGCATATCCGGCGTTAACAGCAGTCCCATCCTCTTTGATTTCAACAAAGTGAATATGCTTGGAAATAACACGCTTATTTCCATTCGGCAGCATCACGCCATCCTGTACTGAATCTTCTATGTAAAAAAGCAGCCTTGCATCTGTGGTAAAGTCGTTATCGTCTACAAACACTGCGCCTCGCTTCAACACGCCCATATTGCGTTCTCTCACAAGGTCTATGGTTGCTTCCAAAAGCGGATGACCCGGTGCAATCAGTGCGGCTGGAACCTGCCCCTGCATATTACAATAAAGTTTATCAAAGCAGACGCGCTCATAACGTGAAAGCACAGGTTCCCCAAAACCGATCTGCATATCGCGATTTCGAACTGCAAACGGTACTGAGGTAATCTCATAACGTCCTCTTTCGCGGGCACGAATCTTTCCACCCACACTCTGGAACGCTTCTATAAAGAAAGATTCAATAAAATGCGGTTGAAGTTTATGAGCCTCCATCCGCTCCATATCCTCACGAATAACCATTACACGATGCACATCCATTGTGTCCTCTGTAAGTGCGTTTTCGTCAAGGAGCCGCCTCAATTCATCGCGGTTTAAACTATTATCAACCACTTGATTCAGACGGGCGCGTACGGCAGGATCATTGCCGTAACGGATGGCCTCTATAAGCAAATCCCGAAGGGGTTTATTCTCAAATGTAACTTTACCAAGAACATCAAATACTTTTCCTTTTAAAGCCTCGCGCTCCTGTTCAAGTTTCTCAAATAACCGCTGGAAGACCATACCCTCGCGAGTTTCACGACTCACCAAGTTCCAAAGATGGCAAACTTCTGTTTGTCCGATTCTGTGAATTCGACCAAAGCGCTGTTCAATGCGATTAGGGTTCCAAGGGAGGTCATAGTTAACCATAAGGTGAGCACGCTGCAAATTAATACCTTCACCGGCAGCGTCGGTAGCAATGAGTATGCGTACTTCCTTATCTTGCTTGAACAATTCCTCTACTTTGCGGCGTTCATCCCGAAGCATGCCTCCATGGATAGTAATTACCGCTTCATCACTACCGAGCAGAGAGCGGATTTTATCAGCCAAGTAATATAGAGTATCTCGATGTTCTGTAAATATAATCAGTTTTTCGCGCATCCCGTCACGACCGAACATATTATCATTATCCTGCAGCAATTTGGAAAGTTCATCCCATTTTCGATCTTCCCCGCTTTGCCGGACTTCATTTGCCATACGTTCCAATTTTTTTAACGTAGCAATTTCCGCTTCAAGCTCTGTAATGGTTTGAGCTGCAGACGCCTGGTCTACAATTTTTTCTTCGGCATCTTCCAACTCAGCTGATGGTATATCGTCATCATCATAGTCATCATAAGCCGATATTATATAATCAGCTGCACGCTTGCCTAGTCGTTCCTCTGCTATGCGGCTTTCCAAACGCTCGCGGCGACGTTTTAAAGATTGGTATATAGCTTCCGGCGAGGAAGCAAGGCGACGTTGCAATATCGTGAGGGCAAATCCAACCGTGGTCTTGCGGTCGCTGTTAAGCTGATCTGCACGGTTGAATTCCTCCTGTACATAGCTTGTAACAGCGCTATATAGCTTTGCCTCCAATGGCGACAGGTCATAGTTAACTGTATAGGCACGGCGTTCCGGAAAAAGAGGTGTGCCATCAAACTTCAACAAATCCTCTTTAACCAGTCGACGCATTACATCAGATACATCTACTGCCTGAGAACCGCTTCTTGCTACTCCTTCAAAACGGTCCTGATCAATAAGCGACATAAAGAGCTGGAAGTCTTCTTCCTTACCGCTGTGAGGCGTTGCTGTTAAAAGCAAAAAATGCCTTGTAATTGATGAAAGCAACCGTCCAAGCTGAAACCGTTTTGTGTATTTGATTTCCCCTCCCCAAACTGTAGCAGACATTTTATGTGCCTCGTCTACGACAATTAAGTCCCAATCAGTAACACGCAATTTTTCCTGGATATCTTCATTGCGGGAGAGTTTGTCCAAACGAACAATGCAAAGATTAGCTTCAGTAAACACATTTCCAGTAACCGCAGACTCGATGTGGTCATTAGTAAGAATCTCAAACCGAAGATTAAATTTGCGGTATAACTCGTCCTGCCATTGTTCTGCAAGATTGCCGGGCGAAACTATCATACAGCGTTTCAAATCGCCACGGACAAGCAATTCTTTAAGAAATAGCCCTGTCATAATAGTTTTACCTGCGCCAGGATCATCTGCCAAAATGTAGCGAAGCGGCAACCGTGGTAGCATTTCTTGATAAACCGCTGAAATTTGATGCGGAAGAGGCTCAATGGAAGATGTATGCACTGCAAGATATGGGTCAAATATATGGGCAAGGTTGATTCGATAGGCTTCCGAAACAAGCCTTAAAATGTTAGCGTCTGCATCAAAAGACCATGGCAGACTCTCAGATTTAACACTAAGCCGCTCCTCATCTTCTCTATATAAAAGCTGACTTGCAAGTTGTCCTCGTGCATCCTTAAAAGTTACTTCCAAGACGGCATTTCCGTACCATTTGACCGCAATGATACTCACCGGCATGCCTCCCAAGATACCGACAACGCTTGCTCCAACGGTTATATCCTCAAGTCGAGCCATATGCCGACTCCTCCTTTAATCAATTATTGCATTATCTTTAATTATCATCAATAGACAACATTCCATTTATCAACTAATTAAACATATAAAAAAGTATTTTAATATTTCAATTTTTTTACAGCCGCTAACAAGTAAGATAATTTTAATATTTTTTTATTGATATTATATAGTCCCCTTTTTCGCTTGTCAATCTCTGCCTTTCAACTATACACTGCCATTCATTTTTAAAACTTCCAATATTTATTGTTAATAATAGCGGCACAAATATCATCTGCCAAAAAAAATTAAAAATGATTAACATTTCATTTAAAAACATTAGGGATACATACTATTCATGATTTGCCTTTTAAGCAATCACCCGCAATCAGTTTCTGTGAAAATAAAAAAACCGCCTCAGCGGTCTTTTTGAAATTCTTGCATTGAACATATACGAGGCTTTTTTATTTTGCTTCTTATCTGGATAAGCCGCTTGACATCATCAAGAACCTGTTCGTCTGTTACATGGATCATCAGCCAGCGCGCTCCCATTACCTTTGCCGCAGTTTTCATAAGCTCTTGCACATGATTTGTAAAAGTCGGCGCAAGCATCTCTGCTTCCGTTTCCTCTTTAGCCCCTATGGTAACCAGCGCGATAAAAAACCCTGGCATCGGATAAAGCGTGCAGAGCGCCCGCCCGCCTTTTTTATACTTTACGTTCCACCCCGGCTGGCCGCTGCATGTGCTGTAATCATAGCTTGGCTGCACACCATAATTTTCGCGCAAAAAATCATTCAAATCCGCCCATAGCGGGGTTGCTATATATTCGGCAATCTGCGCCTCGCTTGGCTGATTGTCCGCGCTATAAAGTCCTGCCCACTCCATTCTCAACAACTCCTTTTTTAAAATATAACTTCCTAAACATGACAACAGCATACCGTGCCATATTTTCTTGAAAATTTTATTCATTTCCATTTTCTTTGAAACAAAATTTTGCAATAGCCTTAGCTGTATCCATTTGCTGCTGTTCGGAAGCAATGGCTGCTTCACCGTCGCCTTTTTGCGGCCCGTAACAGCCAAATCCCGCATGATTGCCGCCGTCTAAAATTATCTCCTTAAAGTCCGCAGGCAAATTCTTTTTATTTTTTTCATAAGATTCCTTGTTCAGCACTTCATCCTTACTTCCATATATGCTCATTACTTTAATGCCTTTGGATGAAATATCATCTGCCGAATATGATGCCAATAAAATAAGTCCTTCAATCTTTTCACTGTTTTTTGAGGCATAATTTGCAGCCATGCTTCCTCCAAGTGAATGCCCGCCTATGTACCAATGCAGGATTTCCGGATATTCAGAAATATAAGCCTCCGCCGCATCTACATTAAATACTGCCAGATTAAACGGCATTTCCGGCAAAATACACATAATGCCGTTTTGCGCAATCTTAATCATCAGCGGTTCATAAGCCGTATATTCAACTTTTCCTCCCGGATAAAATATAAATGCTGTGTCGGCATTGCCCGGATCAAATACAAGTGCTCCGTTTACATTCGATATATTTACATTTGGATTAATGCTTGCAGCTTCTATTGCAGCATTATCGGCATGATAATAATTTGAAACATACACAAAAAACGTGCAAATAATAATCATCAAAAAAGCAACAAAACCAATTGCTATTTTCTTTCCGGTTTTCATTTTCTTTTTTGTCTTCATAATTTTGCTCCAATTACCATTTAAACTCCTGAAACCGGAATTGTTGGGAATTTAATTCCGTTTTCATTAAATGCTTTTTTAACCTCCTCCAAAAGGTCAAAATTAAGCTCAAAATAATTTTCAGAAGCTACCCAAACCTTTACCTCTATGCTTATGCCGTTCGGAACCTGTCCGCCCATTCTTATAAACGGTTCCGGGTCTTTTAAGGCAAGATTGTTTTTATTGATTACTTCCCTGATTATTGACATTGCTTTTTCATAATCGTTATCATAAGAAATAGAGAAACTCAGCTCAAGTTTCCTGAGCTTCTCCTGAGTAAAATTTATGATTTTTGCATTTGAAACTTGTCCGTTTGGAATGAAAACCGCTTTATTGTCAGACGTCAAAAGTTTTGTATAAAGAATATTTATACTTTCAACTTTTCCTGTTACGCCATTTGTTTCAATAAAATCACCGGCAGAAAAGGGCTTTGAAAAAAGTATTATAAACCCTCCCGCCAAATTGGAAAGGCTGTTTTGCAATGCAAGGCCTACTGCAAGTCCGGCAGCTCCGATAACAGCAACAATCGAGCTCATTGGAACTCCAAGCACCGAAAGAGCAATAACTGCCGCAAGTGTATAAAATACAATTTTAATAAGCGATTTTAAAAAAGCATGCGCCGTTATATCCAGCTTGCTTTTTGACAATGCCTTGCCGGTTATCTTCACAAGGATTTTTGTAAAAATAATCCCAACAACAAAAACAACAACCGCAGTTATTATTGTAGGTACAAAATCAACAAATTTATTCCAAATTTTTTCCCACCACGAAAGGTCTGCAACAATATTTTCAGGTGCAAGCAACAGCATAATATCCCTCTTTCTTTATCACTTTTTAACAATTATAACTTTTAAAAGCTTTTTTTGTCAATAAGTTTGCTACAAATAAAAATAAATATGTTTGTGAAAAAAATATCTAATTTTATGTTGCATTTTCGGGCATCATAAGGTATAATGAAATTGTTGTTTTATTATTTGATTAGCAAAGGAGAGTGAAAAATATGCCTATGAGCGACGTTATAGCAATAACCTTTACCGGCTTGGTAATAGTATTCTGCGGATTGATTCTTTTAATCGCTTTTGTTTATATTTTAAGCATGATATTAAAAAAGTCAAAATCCGATGAAAAGCCTGCCCCTAAAACGGTTTCCGCTCCGGCCCCGGCGCCCGTATCCATGCCATCGGCGCAAATTGAGGACGGGATAAGCGATGAGGTAATTGCAGTAATTTCAGCGGCAATAGCAGCTATGTCGGATTCCGACAATACCGTTTATGCCGTGCGCAGCATTAAAAAAGTTGCCAAGGTTGGAAGGCCTGTTTGGGCTACGGCAGGACTTCAGGAAAATACCCGTGCATTTTAATTGACTGCGCAATTTTTTGAACAGAAAGGGATTTTCTATGTTTGAAACCTTTATTGAAACAATATCAAATCTTGCGTCCACATCAGGCTTTTCCGCTTTTACATGGCGCGAAGGTTTAATGCTTTTAATTGCTTTTGTCTTTCTTTATCTTGCAATTAAAAAGCAATATGAGCCTCTTCTCCTTTTGCCGATTTCTTTCGGAATATTGCTTGCAAACCTTCCTCTTGCAAACCTTACTTCGTATTCCGGTCCGGCTGATGGTGAAGTCGGAGGGCTTCTTTACTATCTCTACCAAGGCGTGCATTACGGGATTTATCCCCCGCTTATCTTCCTTGGAATTGGCTGCATGACTGATTTCGGTCCCCTTATTGCAAACCCAAAAAGCTTTCTTTTGGGAGCCGCAGCACAGGGAGGAATTTTCTTTACCTTTATTTTTGCCGCACTTTTGGGCTTTGCCCCGCAGGAATGCGCTTCAATTGCCATTATAGGCGGAGCTGACGGCCCTACAACAATTTACGTAACATCAAGAATGCTCTCGCATCCCGATATTTACGGTCAAAATGGAAGCTTCTCCATTGACCTTGGAACAGTCGCGGTTGCAGCATACTCATACATGGCTCTTGTGCCCATTATCCAGCCGCCGATAATGAAGCTTCTCACCACTAAAAAAGAGCGTTCTGTTGTTATGGAACAGCTCCGCCCGGTTTCCAAAACAGAAAAGGTTATTTTCCCGATTGCCGTAACTGTGGTTGTATCTCTCCTTGTTCCATCTGCAGCAGCCCTCGTCGGCATGCTTATGCTTGGAAACCTTATCAAAGAAAGCGGAGTATGTGAACGACTTTGCAAAACCGCTCAAAATGAGCTTATGAACATAATTACCATTTTCCTCGGCATTTCTGTCGGAGCAACTACCACAGCAGATAAAATTGTAAGCCTCAGCACTTTAAAGATAATACTCCTCGGCTTGCTTGCTTTCTCGTTTGGAACAGCTTGCGGAGTGCTTATCGGAAAAGTTATGTATTTATTCAGCGGCGGCAAAGTAAATCCTCTTATAGGGTCCGCCGGTGTATCCGCAGTTCCTATGGCGGCAAGAGTATCTCAAAAGGTTGGTGCGGAAACAAATCCTACAAACTTCCTTTTAATGCATGCCATGGGCCCGAACGTTGCCGGAGTTATCGGTTCAGCAGTAGCTGCCGGTGTATTGCTTAGCATTATACCTCACTAAAATTTTATACATAAAAACCTGCCCGTATTAAACGTGCAGGTTTTTATTTTACCGTTAAAAACTGCCGATAAACATTCTCGTTTATCGGCAGTTTCTTTAATAATTATAAAGCGAAATGCATTGAAATCCGTCAAGCAGCTTATCAAGCATTTTAAATGCTATACCGGTGCCTTTTGCAACACACAAAATCGGATCATTAGCAACAATGCAAGGTACTCCGGTCATTTTGGAAATAAGTTTATCAAGGCCGCCTATCATTGCTCCTCCGCCAGTCAATATAATTCCGCTATTGTATATATCTCCGACAAGCTCGGGCGGAGTACTCTCCAAAACTCCCTTTACCGCATCAATAATTTCAAATATCAAATCTTTTATTGCATTAAAAACATCTATATCTGAAATTTCAACCTTTTCCGGAAGCCCTTTTATAAGGTTCCTTCCCTTTACAAACATCTTTTTATTTCCATCCGGATTAAAAACATTTGTAATGCTTTTTTTTGCAAGCTCGGCTGTTTTTTCTCCGATAAGTATTCTGTACTTATCAGAAACATAGCGGATGATTGCTTCATCAAGCTTATTTCCAGCAAGTTTAAGCGATGTTGAGCGGACAATTCCATTCAAAGAAACAACCGCTATATCAGTAGTTCCTCCGCCTATGTCGACAACCATTCTTCCGCAAGGCTCTGAAATATCATATCCTGCGCCAAGTATTGCTGCAATAGGTTCCTGTATCAGATAAACCTTTCTTGACCCGGCATTCCTTGCAGCTTCAACCACGGCCCTGCTCTCCACATCCGTAATAAGCGACGGAACACAAAGTACAATCCTTGGCCTTATAAGCTGTTTTCCGGAAACCTTTAAAATAAATTCGTTTATCATGCTTTCTGTCATCTGATGGTCTGAAATCACTCCATCAGTCAATGGCCTTACGGCAACAATATATTCCGGAGTTCTGCCTATCATCTTATAAGCTTCTTCCCCAACAGCAACAATTTGGTTCGTTTTTTTATTATATGCTACTACTGAAGGTTCATTAAGGACAATTCCCTTATTCCCCATTGTTATAATTATGCTGGCGGTGCCAAGGTCAATACCAATATCCACAGAAGCCATTTTTGTTCCCTCTCAAAACATTTTGATAACAAATTGCGTCAAGCGTAAGCATTATAAAACTTATATAAAAAAATATATTATTTGCATTTTTTTGCTTAACTTTATATATTTTATCACTTTTTAATTATTTTTTCAAGTATTTTATTCGTTTTTTAAACTTGTGGTCGCTGCAACCGCACAGGCAATTCTTAATGCACCAAGGCTTTTTAAAAGCCTTGCGCACTCGTTAAGCGTATTGCCGGTAGTGATTACGTCGTCACATAAAATTATTTTTTTGCCGTTTAAATTTACATTTTCTTTTACAAAAAATTCATTTTTAGCATTTAAAGCACGTTCTTCTGCATTTAAAGCGTGCTGTTCGATATTGCCTCCCTTTTTGGATAGTATATTACTATTTAAAGGTATTTTTGTTCTTTGAGAAATAAATTTTGCAATTTCTTCCGCTTGATTATATCCTCTCTCCGCTTTTTTCCCATTTGACATGGGAACCGGTATAATCATATCATAAGTTTCTTCATCGCAGGCAATTTTGCCTGAAAGAAAATCCGCAAAAATTTCTGCGGCATTTATTGCATTCTTTGTCTTCAAGGCTATGATTCCGTCCCTTGCTATGCCTTCATAAAAGCAGACTGTATAGCATTTGTCATAATAAAGTCCTTTTGAACATATGCACTGCTCTTTTCCGCACAAAGGGCATACCCTTTCATCGACAAAAGGAAGTTTAATCAAGCATTCCTCACATGAAAGCTTGTCCCATCTTACAAATTTATCGCAAAAAGGGCATCTGTTCGGGAAAAATATATCCTGTATGAATTTTTCAATTTTGCTCATTTGCATCAATCCCTTCAAGCATATCCTTTAAGCAAGTATGCCTTAACGCCTTTCGATTATTTGCAACCATATACTCAACACGTTCCTTTGAGCCAACTATAATTAAGAGCTTTTTTGCCCTTGTAATGGCGGTATAAAGAAGGCTTCTGTAATAAAGCTTGCTGAATCCTCCAAAAAGCGGAATTATTACCGCAGGGAATTCACTGCCTTGGCTTTTATGCACGGTTATCGCATAAGCAAGTTCAAGCTGTTCAAGCATATCAAAGCTATATTCGGCTATCCTGCCGTCAAAATCAATTACGGCTATTCCTTCACGCCTGCTTATCTTTTTTACAATGCCTATGTCGCCGTTAAAAATTCCCGCACCGGCTTCGTTATCTTTTGTCCAGACTATATCGTAATTATTTTTTGTCTGCATTACCTTGTCATTTTCCCTGAATGTATAAATTATGCTTTTTACTTCACTCAAATGCTTTTGCGGAGGATTTATTTCTGCTTGCAGCCTTTTATTAAGCTCAGTTACACCTAAAACTCCCTTTCTTGTAGGCGAAAGTATCTGTATATCGTCAAGAGGAGAATAGCCGTATGCTTTGGGAAGTCTGTTTTTATACAAATCCACCACCGTTTCAAGAACCGTTTCTTCGTTTTGCCTTTGCAAAAAGAAAAAATCGCTGTCCTTTCTGGTCAAATCCGGAACCTCACCGTTAACTATCCTATGGGCATTGGTGACTATGCAGCTTTTTTGTGCCTGTCTGAAAATCTTTTTAAGCTCCACTACGGTTATTTTTCCGCTTTCAATCATATCTTTAAGCAAATTTCCGGCTCCCACCGATGGAAGCTGATTGCTGTCACCAACCATAATAAGCCTGCAACTAAGCTTTACTCCCCTTAACAAAGCCTCAAACAAAAGAATATCAACCATTGACATCTCATCCACAATAAGCACATCGCAGTTAATCGGATTATTTTCATTGTGGATAAATTTAAGCTTTCCGTCGCCGTCATAGCCCATTTCAAGAAGTCTGTGAATGGTTTTTGCCTCATATCCCGTCAAATCGGAAATCCTTTTGGCAGCCCGTCCTGTAGGGGCACAAATCATGACTTTCATGCCTTGCTGTTCATAAAGGGATATTATGGCATTCAAAGTTGTTGTTTTTCCTGTTCCGGGGCCTCCGGTAAGGATTAAAAATCCCTTTGAAAGCGCAAGCGAAATTGCTTTTCTCTGCAATTCCTCATATTTAATCCCCTCGCGCTCCTCTTCAAGGCTTATCACCTGTTCGTAGTCATTTAAATTATCCTTAAAAAAATCGCTTACAGCTTCTATTCTTGATGCTACATATCTTTCCGCAACGTAATAATCCGGCAGAAACGAATATGAAACATTCCCTTTCATATACTCAATTATATTTTCTTCTTTGTATTCAGATTCAAGGGTTTTGTAAAAATCCTCCTCGCTTATGCCTAAAAAATCGCAAACCGATTTTTGAAGCCTGTCCGTAGGCAGGCAGGTATGCCCAAGCAAGGTATTCCCCGAAAGAACATATGCAATGCCCGCCCTTATTCTTTCCATGCTGTTTGGTGGCATATCAAGCAGCTTTGCAATCTTGTCAGCCTTTTGAAAATCAAGTTCTATGCCAAATCCGCAAAGGCAATAGGGATTTTCCTTTATTATATCTATGCTGAATTGCCCCCATCTCTTCCAAGCCTTTACGGCAAAAGACGGCGGAACGCCATACTCCGAAAGAAAAATCATAAGCCGGCGGATTCCAAAAATTCTATTAAATTCCTGCGATATTTCATTATACTTTTTAGGGGAAATGCCTTTTATCTTTAAAAGTTCGGAGGGGGTGTTTTCAATCACATCAAGCGTTCTTTCCCCAAATGCATCAACAATTCTTTCGGCAAGCGACGGGCCTATCCCCTTTATTGCGCCGGAAGAAAGATATTTTTGTATTGCATAAGCGCTTTGGGGAAGCTTTCTCTCACAGTATTTTGCGCTGAACTGAACGCCGAATTTCGGGTGGTTTATATAGTTCCCCGAAACTTTGAGAGCCTCCCCCTCCTCGACATTTCCAAGCTCGCCGACGACGGTTGCCATGGCGTTTCCCATATCAAGGTCAATAACGACATATGAAGTATTTTCATTTCTATATATTACCTTGTCAACGCAGCCTTCAATATTTAAAAGACGCTCTTCCAAAATCGTTCCCCCAAAAGGCAAAATAAAACTTTATTATACATTATAACGCTAATCAAATTTTTTTTCAATCAAAAAATCCTTTAATTCCTCCGGCTTTAAAAAATAAACAAATGAATTTTCCTCCGAAAGCTTTTGACATATCAGAGCAGTTTCTTCATCTACGCCCAAATCAAGCAAAACAATCTCTTCCATAAGGCAGCATTCTTTCCAATTTGACTTCCATATAAGGCTCCTTACTATGTATTCCGCATCATTTCCACCGCCAAAAAGCGGAACCACCGTCAGTACCCCAAAACTTCTTTTCGATGACAAATAAAGTTTGGCGTATATCCTGACAGCCTCAATTGCCGCAAAAATGCAGCTTATTAAAAGCAAAGCAAAAATTACATATTCACCGGACATAAGAAAACCTCCCGAATAATCCAGATAATACAATCTATGATTTCGGAAGGTTTTATGTGATTACTGAAAATTGTTTTGAATCAGGCTGTCAACATATGCCTGCATTTCCCTTTTGGACTGTATCTGATGCGTATGGTTTATAATTTCGTCCTGCTTTTCCTTTGGAAGCGAGGCAAAGTAATTCATGGCATTTAAATTTTTTGCAAGCGCCATCCCAAGCCCCAAAGGAATATCATTTCCATTTGCATAATTCTTCATTCAAACCACCTCTGCAAAAATAGTTTTTGCAGAGGTAAGCGAAAATATGCAAAGGATTTATTGCTGTTGAGTTCTTTTAGCTTCCAATTCAGCCAAAGCATCTTTTCTTGAAAGGTTTATCCTGCCCTGCTGGTCTATTTCCATTACCTTAACCACAATTTCATCGCCGATTGAAACAACATCCTCAACCTTTTCAACCCTTGCCTTGTCAAGTTTGGAGATATGAACCAGTCCATCCTTTCCGGGAGCAATTTCAACAAATGCGCCAAAGTTCATCAGGCGGACAACTTTTCCTTTATAAATTGCTCCGATTTCAGGGTCGTTTGCAATCGTATTGACAATTTGAAGAGCTTTTTTAGCCTTTTCAATGTCAACACCCGAAATGAAAACATCGCCCTCATCGCTGATATCAATCTTAACTTCGCAGTCAAGCTGTATCTTTTGGATAATCTTTCCACCCTGTCCGATGACTTCCCTGATTTTATCAACGGGTATCCTCGTTTGCAACATCTTGGGAGCATATTTGCTTACATCCGGACGCGGAGCCGGAATTGCTTTAAGCATTATTTCATCAAGAATGTAAATCCTTGCTTTTCTTGTTTTTTCAAAGGCTTCCTTTATTATTTCAGGAGTAAGCCCGTCAATTTTTATATCAACCTGTATAGCGGTTATTCCCTTATGAGTTCCGCCGACTTTAAAGTCCATATCGCCGAAGAAATCTTCAACGCCCTGAATATCAACCATTGTTATCCAGCGTTCTCCCTCGGTTACAAGTCCGCAGGAAATTCCGGCAACCGGAGCCTTAATCGGCACTCCGGCATCCATAAGCGCAAGGGTTGAACCGCAAATTGAGCCTTGTGAAGTTGAACCGTTCGAAGAAAGCACCTCGGAAACCAATCTATACGCATACGGGAATTCCTCTACGCTTGGAATTACCGGTTCAAGCGCCCTTTCCGCAAGTGCGCCGTGGCCTATCTCACGTCTTCCGGGGCCTCTGCTCGGTTTTGTTTCGCCAACAGAGTAGCTCGGGAAATTATAATGGTGCATATATCTTTTGGTATCTTCCTCATCCAGCCCGTCAATACGCTGTGAATCGCTTACAGGGCCCAAAGTAGCTACTGTAAGCACCTGAGTTTGTCCTCTTGTGAAAAGTCCTGAACCGTGAACTCTCGGCAATACGCCGACTTCTGCAGCAAGCGGACGGATTTCATCAAGTTTTCTTCCATCAACGCGTTTGCCCTCATCAAGCAGCCAGCGTCTTACGATTGTCTTTTGAAGCTTATAAATGCACTCGTCTATCATCAATTCTTTTTCCGGATAAAGCTCATCAAATTTGGCATGTATCTCATCTTTTACCGGCTGGAGCCTTTCCTCGCGGATATTCTTATCATCAGTATCAAGCGCATATTTTACCTTTTCCATTGCAAATTCAGCAATGGCTTCATACATATCATGGTCAACTTCCTGCGACTCAAATTCAAATTTTTTCTTTCCTATTTGAGCCTGTATATCGCTGATAAAGTCAACAATCTTTTTGATTTCCTCATGGGCCTTAATAATGGCTTCAAGCATTGTATCTTCCGGAACTTGATTTGCGCCGGCTTCTATCATTACTATTTTTTCCTTTGTAGCCGCAACAGTGAGGTTCAAATCGCTTTTTTCCCTCTCAGCAAGATTAGGATTGAGAATTATTTCACCGTCAACAAGGCCAACGTTGATTCCGCCTATCGGGCCGTTCCACGGAATATCCGAAATCGAAAGGGCTATTGACGCGGCAATCATTCCGGCAATTTCAGGGGAATTGTCGGGGTCAACCGAAAGAACCGTCATTACAACCGAAACATCATTCCTCATATCCTTTGGGAAAAGAGGTCTTATCGGGCGGTCAACAAGTCTTGAAGTCAAAATTGCCTTTTCAGACGGCTTGCCCTCGCGCTTTAAAAATGAACCGGGAATTTTTCCTACCGAATAAAGTCTTTCCTCATAATCAACCGAAAGCGGGAAAAAATCCACGCCTTCCCTCGGCTTGGGGCTTGCGGTAACGTTTGCCATAACAACAGTTTCGCCATATCTTACCCAGCAAGAACCGTTTGAAAGCATGCAAGTTTTCCCTGTTTCCACAACAAGTTCTCTGCCCACATAAGTCGTCTTAAATACTTTGTAGTTTTCAAACAACATAAAACTGCTCCTTTATTTTTTATTTCAATAGGCAGCAGCTTTAGCAATAAATCCTGCTTCTTTTTTAAAGAAACACGATTTAATGCTAAAAAAACCACTACCTACTTTTTCCTTAATTTAATGCTAAAAGGCAGAACAGGAAATTTTCCCTTCTGCCTTTAACGCACAAAAATTACTTACGGATACCAAGCTTTTCGATTATCGCACGATATCTGTTTACATCCTTCTTCATAAGATAGTTAAGAAGGTTGCGCCTGTGACCTACCATCTTAAAAAGACCTCTGCGTGAATGATTGTCTTTTTTGTGAACCTTCAAGTGTTCGGTAAGGTCGTTAATCCTCTTGGTGAGGATTGCAATTTGAACCTCCGGAGAACCGGTATCGTTCTCGCTAATCTTATTAGCTTCAATAATTGCGTTTTTTTCTTCCTTGAGCATCATTTGCTTTTTTCACCCCTTTAATCTTTTCCCTGCGGCTTAGCAAAAGGAGGGCAAAAATCCCTTTAAAAGGGCAATATCCAAAAGCCAAGCACGCGGCAATGCGTTTTACATAACGCAAATAAGATTATACCAAATTTTTTGAAATTTGTAAAGAGAATTTTCAAGATTTTCAGGAAATAATTTTTCCTTTCCTGTTTTGCTGTCCTTTTATAGGAGCTTCACTGCCGCCTTTATCGGTAAACACAGCCTCTTCTTCGCCAAGCGGCTGAAGATACCTTGTTTCGGGATTTTGTTCCCCTCTTTCCTCGTAATAAGGATTGATAATATACTTTTGAATTACAGGATAGGAATTAAAGCATATTATCATTTGCGCAAGCGAAAGGGCAATCAAAGGATAAAGCAATAAAAAGAACATGCTTACATACCATGAAAGAGCGAATACTCCTCCGATTACCAATACAACGCAAACAAGTGTAATCAAATTCTTCTTTATCGCAACGCAAGAAAGTATAAAGGCATTTTTAAATATATTTTTAAGCGGCAAGTCCACAGTTACAATCATAAGATATATATAAAAATGCATTATTAAAAGTATTATGCCTATGCTTATGCTTAAAACATAAGGAACATAATAAAAAGAATTTTGTGCAGCCATTGAGGGATAAATTTGAAATCCCAAAACAATGCTTACCGTTACAAGGACATCAAAAATACCCACCGGAAACGCCTGCTTTAAATTTTTCATAAAGGCTTCAAAAAAATCAGACCAGACAAAAGCATGCTTTTCTTGGGAAAAATTCCTTATAACCTTTGTAAAGCCGGCCGTTGCCGGACCTATTGTTATTATCGGCAGGCAAAGCAAAAAATATACTATGTTAAGAGGAACAAGCTTCCAAAACTTTCTGAAAAAGATTTCCCAAAAAAGAAAAAAAGGCTTCTTTTTCGGACCGTTTTTAGGAACTCCCGGTCCCGCCTTTGAATAATTTATGCTAAACAAACCCAAACAAATGCAACTCCTTAACCTTTTATAGATTTAAAACAAAATTCCTGCAAAAACAAATGTAAGAATACTGTCGAGTAATGAAGATAATCCTATTATAACAAACAAAATTAAAAATTTCAATAGATAAAGTTTTATGCAGGAAGCCATATTTGAATTGTTCCCATTTACAACAGTTTCAGCAAAAAGATTTGAAAGCCTGATGCTCTCCCTTGCTGAAAAAATTATTGCAACCGAAGAAATAACCGCATGGGGCAAAATCATTATTAAAATTATGAAAAAGCCTTTTATGCCATACATGGCATAAATATAAGACATTGACGCACCAAGCCCAAGTCCGCGGAAAAAAGGAACAAGAAGTTCAAACGGCTGGGCTATCGCCCAAAATCCCATTAAAAAGCAAACCAGAACAAGAAGCGACGAGCTTGAAAAAGATTCTAAAAAAGTCTGAATAAAAGTATGCTCCGCTCTCTCTTTAATAAAACCCTGAGTTACAAAAGACAAATCTGAAATATCTGCTCCGCTCATATTGCAGAAAACAAGGGTTCCGGCAAGCACTCCAAGCAGCACCAAAAACATAAGCAGCATAAGCGATGCCTTTCCTTTAAGTCCGGGAAGTTTCCTTTTCGGCAAAGTGCCTGTCCTTTCAAATTCAACCATAAGCCTCTTCCTTTATTTTTTTGATATTAAAATATATTCAAAAAATAAAAGTGGTATTCATTATTTGCATGGCATTATACAGTCCTATCAATATGCTGCCAAATATAAAAAATCGGCACAGCCGGAATCAATCCAAACCATGCCGATATTTTTTATTCATAATTGGAAATGCCTTTGCTGCAATTTAATTAAAGTATTGACATTACAATAAAGTTTAAGATAAAGAGTATCGCAGAAACAAGCAAAATCGGGTGTATTTCCTTAAATTTGCCCTTTATAGCCTTTACTATGCAGTAGAAGATAAATCCTGCCGCAATGCCGTAAGAAATGCTATAACAGAATGACATAAATACCGCTGCAAAGAATGCGGGAACAGCTTCCTCAAAATCAGTCCATTCAATTTCCTTGAATGAGCCCATCATCATGATTCCGACAACAATAAGCGCCGGAGCGGTAGCCGCCGCAGGCACAATTCCTACAACAGGGGCAAAAATTATGCTTGCAATAAAGAGAAGTGCGGTAACAACGCTGGTAAGTCCGGTGCGTCCGCCTGCCTCTATTCCAGCAGAGCTTTCAACATAAGTGGTTGTATTGGACGTTCCGAAAATAGCTCCCACTGAAGTTGCAATAGCATCGGCAAACAAAGCCCTGTCCATCTTTGTCTTAAACCCTGAGGTTGTTTCAAGCGATTGAATGTCGGCATCGCTGAATATTCCCGAACGCTTTCCGGTTCCTATAAAAGTTCCGATTGTATCAAATATATCGGAAAGGCTGAATGCAAATACAGTCATTATTACAAGAGGAATTCTTGAAGGGTCGTCAAACAGAGAAAGCATTCCATCGCTGCCAAAAGCCGCGCCAAAAGTTGTGCCAAGTTCGGAGAAAGATGTACCAAGGCTGTCAAAGCTTATCTTTGCAGAGGAAACATCAACAATTCCAAAAGGAATTCCGACAATCGTGGTTGCAATAATGCTGAGCAAAATAGCTCCCTTTACTTTAAGAACAAGCAAAACAACAGTTAAAATAAGTCCGAAAACAGCCAAAAGAACAGTGGCATTGTTGAAATTTACAAGCGCCGGCACTATCCCGCCGTTTGTAACAACAGAGTTGATGTTTTCATAAGTTCCGTTTGCCGAAAATGCGGAGCCGTTGATTGAAATGATTTTCCCGGCATCGGAAGTAAAATTGATGAAATTTGCGTTTTTAACACCGATATAAGCAATGAAAATTCCTATGCCGCCGCTGATTGCGCTTTGCAAAGATGCGGGAATTGCCTTGATTATGGATTTGCGCACCTTTGTTACGGTGATGAGTATGTTCACCACTCCGCAGATAAACACAAGCGCAAGCGCCTGCTGCCATGTAAAGCCAAGGGCAAAGCATACGGTATAAGTAAAAAATGCGTTAAGTCCCATTCCGGGAGCTTGAGCGTAAGGAACATTTGCAAAAAGTCCCATTACAAGCGTTCCTATCGCTGATGCGATGATTGTTGCAAGGAAGACTGCCTGTGACGGCATTCCGGTTGATGAAAGAATGCTCGGGTTGATAAAAAGGATGTATGCCATTGCAAAAAATGTTGTAAATCCGGCAATGACTTCTGTCGAAACTTTGGTGTTGTTTTCCCTAAGTTTAAAAAATTTCTCCATATTGACCTCCTGAATTTTTATTTCGGACAACCCCATACCTTTTTACTATAATATAGAAAACGTTTTATATCAAGACAAAGAATGCACAATTTTTTTGCTGATTTTTTAATTTTTTAGCAAATTAAAATATTTCATCCCCACATTAACATAATTTTACTGAATGTAATTTTAGGCTCTTTATATATCACTTGTATTAAATATACAAATTTATCATTTTCAAAAAGAAAAAAATAAATGTTTTGTACAAATTATAGAATGTTTCGACATTTCGATGATTTGCGCAACTAATTGTTTATGATTTTGTTGATTTGATGTTGAAAATGTATTTTTTTGTCATACTGTGCGAATTGTTTCTCTTTCAAAATTCCAAAAGGATGTATATAATATGAATTATCTTCTAAACAAAAATTAAAACAAGAAAGAGGGAAATCAAATGATAGCTTTAAAAGAACCGACAAAAACAATATCCAAATCTGCGGAAACCGTAAGGGAAGCAGTTTTGGGCGGAGGGCACCTTATTTACAGTCTTATAAAATCGGATGCCCTTATCGACGGTAAACATGCCTGCGTGTATGGAGTAAAAATATTCTCCTCGCTTTTTTCACCAAACGAAGTTGAAGTTGTCAAAGACATCAGCTCAAATTTTGAAACTGCAAACGAACTCTTTGACATGCTTGTGGACAACATAGTTCTGCCATGCACGTTAAAAGACATAGCTTATGATTTCCTTGTATCAAAATATTAACTTTTAGCGGCTTGAAAAACCTCCTGCGATTTGATAATATTTAATTACATAAAAATCTATGGAGGGCAAATATATGCGTTGTCCGTTCTGCGGTTATGAGGATACAAAAGTCATAGATTCACGTCCGGCGGAAAACAAAAAGCGCCGGCGACGGGAATGCACAAACTGCGGCAAAAGATTTACAACCTATGAGGTTGTTGAAATGCCTCTTTTAATGGTGCTCAAAAGGGACAAAAGCTATGAGCCCTTTGACCGAAACAAGCTTATTAAAGGCATATACAGCGCTATTAAAAAGCGTCCGGTAAGTGTGGATGACGTCAACAAAATGGTTGACGAAATTGAAAACTATTATGCAAACAAAATGCAAAACCAGGTTACTTCGGTTGAAATTGGCGATATGGTCCTAAATATGCTTAAAAAAATAGACCTTGTGGCATATGTCCGCTTTGCTTCCGTTTATAAGGATTTCAGCGACGTTGAAAGCTTTATAAAAATTATTTCGGAGCTTGATTCCGAAAAAAATTAAAGGATATTGTGCCAATACGGAAATTCTGTGTCTTTTATAAGGCTGAAACGATAAGAAAGACTTTTCAATTCCGAAAAAACTTCGGCGTTTTCGGACTTTATTAAAGGTTTTATTTTGGCAACAGAAGCATTTATTTCCGAAAGCTTGTCATGTTTTACAAGGCACGAAAGCAGTTTGTAATACTTCCCCCATAAAAGATTCAGCTCGTCTGTTTTTTCAATTGCACGGGCTGTTTCTTTTTTTTCAAGCAAAACTTCTATTTCCGAAACGGTTGCAAGCATTTCATCGCAGCGCATATCAATAAGTTTCAGCATGCCCGCCGAAAATGCTATTATGAAAATAAGTATTATGCAGCAAAGCTTTACCCTCTTCATTTTTTCTTTTTCTCCTTTTTGATAAGGGTATATTTCCCGTTAATATCTGCTGAAAGCAGGAAAACTTCCCTTACAGAAACATTATTTGCGCGCAGAATATCCTCAAGCCACTTCATATCGCGGTTTATGCTTTTTAGTGATTCCACAAGCAAAATCCCATCATCAATAACTATAAACGGCGGATTCTTAGGCTTGATTCCTATTCCAAGCGTTTTGGCGCTCACCGGCTGGAAGCTTTGCTTTTGGTACACAGAAACTTTTCCGGTTGTTTCAACAATGGCAAACTGGACCTCCGAAATATCAAAAATATTGCAGGCATGCAGGGATTCCATCAAATCATCAATAGAAAACCTTAAAACCCTCATTTGCTCCTGGTCTATCACTCCGTCGCGAATTATTATTTTAGGGCTTCCAGATACAATGGTCCGCAGTCTTCTGCATTTAAGGGTAAGGCCGGACATAATAACATCAAGGCAAACGAGCACAATTATCGGAATTATTCCCATGAGCATCGGCATGGACGGGTCCTCAACCGGCAATGTGGCAATATTGGAAACCAAAATGGTTATAACAAGTTCTGAAGGCTGAAGTTCCCCTATCTGCCTTTTCCCCATCAAACGTACGGCAAACACGATGACCGCATAAAGTATTACCGCCCTTATAAAAATTACAGCCATCTGACAAATCACCCCTAAGCATAATTTCCCCAAAGGCTATGAAAAATATTCCTTAAAGGGCTTTTTATATGGATTTACAAGAAATTTTATTTATGCTATAATAAATCGATATGTATATTTTTAATTGAGGTGGTTTTTTTGTCACACAGACATGAAAATATAAGGAATTTCTGCATTATAGCACACATAGACCATGGAAAATCAACCCTTGCGGACAGGATTCTTGAGCTTACTTCGGCAGTGGAACTCCGCGACATGGAGGACCAGCTCCTTGACAACATGGACATTGAGCGCGAACGCGGAATTACAATAAAGGCCCGCGCCGTAAGGTTAAAATATACCGCTCTCGACGGGAAAGATTATATTTTCAACCTTATAGACACGCCCGGCCACGTTGATTTTAATTATGAGGTTTCACGCTCGCTTGCCGCATGCGAGGGGGCAATCCTTGTGGTTGACGCTTCACAGGGAATTGAAGCGCAAACCCTTGCAAATACTTACCTTGCCATAGAACACAACCTTGAAGTTGTTCCGGTAGTCAACAAAATTGACCTGCCTTCCGCAAATCCGGACGCTGTATGCAAGGAAATTGAGGAAATCATAGGCATACCGGCAATGGATGCTCCGCAAATATCGGCAAAAATGGGCACCAATATAAGGGCAGTGCTTGAAAAAGTAATAACGGATATCCCCGCTCCCTCCGGAGATGACGATGCTCCGCTAAAAGCCCTTATTTTTGACAGCTATTACGATTCCTACAAAGGCGTAATAATTTATGTAAGGGTAAAAGAAGGCTGTGTCAGGAACGGCATGAAAATAAAGCTCATGTCGACAGGCGCCGAATTTACTGTGGTTGAAACAGGATTTATGGGAGCTACCGACCTTATAAATGTCGGGGAGCTGCATTCAGGCGAGGTTGGCTACATTGCGGCTTCAATTAAAAGCATAGGCGACACGCGCGTCGGAGATACGGTAACCGATGCCGACAACCCATGCGATGAACCTTTGCCCGGATACAAAAAAGTAAATCCTATGGTTTTTTCTGGAATTTACCCTGCCGATGGCTCTAAATACGGCGATTTGAGAGATGCGCTTGAAAAGCTTCAGCTCAATGATGCTTCCCTTTCCTTTGAGCCGGAAACATCAATTGCTCTTGGATTTGGTTTCCGCTGCGGATTTTTAGGACTTCTGCACATGGAAATAATACAGGAAAGGCTTGAAAGGGAATACAATCTTGACCTTATCACAACCGCTCCGTCTGTTATTTACAGGGTTACCCTTACCGACGGCGAAGTGAAGTATATAGACAATCCATCAAACTATCCGGACCCGGCAAAAATATCTCTTGCGGAAGAACCAGTCGTAAATGCGAATATCATTGTCCCATCTGATTATGTCGGCAACGTTATGGACCTCTGCCAAGACAGGAGAGGCACTTTTAAGGATATGAAATACCTTGACGCTTCAAGGGTAAATTTGCATTATGAGCTTCCGCTTAACGAAATAGTATATGACTTTTTTGACGCATTAAAATCAAGGACAAAGGGATACGCTTCATTTGACTATGAAATGACAGGCTATGCTCCAAGCAAGCTTGTAAAGCTTGATATACTCCTAAACGGCGAAGTTGTGGACGCACTTTCGTTTATAATCCACACCGACAAAGCCTATGCAAGGGCAAGGAAAATTGCTGAAAATTTAAAGGAACACATACCGCGCCAGCTTTTTGAAGTGCCGATACAGGCGGCAGTCGGCGGAAAGGTAATTGCGCGCGAAACAGTAAAGGCCATGCGCAAGGACGTGCTTGCAAAATGCTATGGCGGAGATATAACAAGAAAGAAAAAGCTTCTTGAAAAGCAAAAGGAAGGCAAAAAGAGGATGCGCCAGCTTGGTTCGGTGGAAGTTCCGCAAGAGGCTTTTATGGCCGTGTTGAAGCTTGACTGATATGGCTATTGGACTTTATATTCACGTTCCTTTTTGCAAAAGCAAGTGCCCGTATTGCGATTTTTACTCGGTAAAAGTCAATAATGAGCTTGTTGAAGGCTGGTTCCTTGCAGTTCTGCGAAACCTTGAACATTACGGGGGAAAATATGGAAAAATCCCCATTAACACGGTTTATTTCGGCGGAGGGACTCCATCCCTCGTGCCGGAGGAAATGCTGCATGGGATTTTAAAAAAGGCTGATGAGGTTTTTGGCTTTGAAAACCCTGAAATAAGTCTTGAAGCAAACCCATGCTCGGTGGATTTGGACAAGCTTAAAAACTTAAAAGCGGCGGGATTTAACAGGATTTCATTTGGTGTTCAAAGTCTTGATGAAAATGAGCTTAAATTTTTAGGCAGGCTTCATAATTCCAAAGAAGCAATTTTGGCAATTGAAAATGCCGCTCTTGCGGGATTTGAAAACATTTCGGCGGACATAATGCTTGGCATTGCCGGACAAACTGAAAATTCGCTGTACAAAACAATATCGGATTTGGCAAAGCTTCCTGTTGTGCATATTTCCGCTTATATGCTTAAAATAGAAAAAGGGACTCCGTTTGACTGTCAGCAAATAAAGCTTTGCGTGCCTGATGATGACAAAACCGCGGAGCTTTATCTTTTTGCCGTCAAAGTTTTGGAAGATTTAGGATTCCGTCAATATGAGATTTCAAATTTCGCTAAAAATACTTTTGAATGCAGGCATAATCTTCATTATTGGAGATGCGAGGAATACATCGGAATTGGGCCGGGTGCCCATTCTTTTTTTGATGGAAAAAGATTCGCGGCAAAACCATCCTTAGATGACTTTATAAAGAATCCATTTCAAAGCAAAGAAATAACCGATTCCTCCCCGGCAGGCTTTGAGGAATTTGCAATGCTTGGAATAAGGCTTTTGCAGGGGCTTGATTTGGAATTTTGCGAAAAAAAATACGGGATAGACGCCAAAAAAATCCTTCAAAAATGTAATATCCTTGAAAAAAACGGGCTTGTCAAAGTTTGCGGCAAAAAAATTTCGCTCACCGCAAAGGGATGTCTGCTTTCAAACAGCATAATTGCAACGCTCTTTATTGATTTTCAATAAAATATTATTTTGCAAGTTTTCAAAAAAGTACTTGCATTTTCTTGTATTTTGGTATACAATATAAAAGAAATAAATCCAAAAATAAAAATCTTCAGGGAGGATACCAGCAATGCAGCTCAGTAAAATGAATAAAGCGGAGCTTGAAAAATTCAAAGAAGATGTTATAAGGGAATATGAGGCCTTTAAGGCAAGGGGGCTTAAGCTTGATATGTCAAGAGGAAAGCCAAGCGCTGAACAGCTTGACCTTTCCATGCCTATGCTTGATGTTTTGAACAGCACGTCATCACCTCTTGCAAAGGACGGAACCGATTGCAGAAACTACGGGCTTGTTGACGGTCTGCCGGAGGCAAAGGAGTTTTTTGGAAAAATGCTTGGTGTTTCTCCAAAAGAAACCATTGTATATGGAAATTCAAGCCTTAACCTTATGTATGACACCGTTGTAAGGGCAATGCTTTACGGCGTTCCCGGGGGCGAAAAGCCTTGGTCAAAAGAGGAAAAAATAAAATTTCTTGCCCCCAGCCCAGGATATGACAGGCATTTTGGAATTTGCGAAAGCCTTGGCATTGAACTTATTACTGTTCCTATGCTTGACGATGGTCCCGACATGGATATGGTTGAAAAGCTCGTTTCAAGCGATTCGCTCATAAAGGGAATTTGGTGCGTGCCCATGTATTCAAACCCTGAGGGAATCACTTATTCCGATGAAGTCGTAAAGCGCTTTGCAAACCTTTCCCCGGCCGCAAAGGATTTCAGGATTTTCTGGGACAATGCTTACTGCATCCACCATTTGAAAGATACTCCAGACACGCTCCTCAACATCCTTGACGAATGCAAAAAGGCCGGAAAGCCAAACATGGTATATATTTTCGGTTCAACTTCAAAAATCACCTTTGCCGGAGCCGGAGTTGCGGTTATGGGCGCCTCTGAGGAAAACATAAACCATATAAAGAAAATCATGTCCATGCAAACAATCGGACATGACAAAATGAATCAGCTCAGGCATTTGAAATTTTTCGGCACATATGAAAATATGCTTGAACACATGAAAAAGCACCGTCAAATCATTGAACCTAAATTCAACAAGGTGCTTGAAGCGCTTGACAAAGAAATTGCTCCGCTTGGGATAGCGTCATGGAAAAATCCAAACGGCGGGTACTTTATTTCTGTCGATACCCTTGACGGCTGCGCAAAAAGAGTTGTTTCCCTCTGCAAGGACGCAGGCGTTGTGCTTACCGGCGCCGGAGCAACTTTCCCATACGGAATTGACCCAAGGGACCGCAACATAAGAATTGCGCCCACCTACCCTCCCCTTGAAGAACTTGAGCTTGCCATGCAGCTTTTCTGCATTTGCTTAAAACTTGCAAGTGCAGAAAAACTCCTCAACCAATAGAAAAAATCTCCGCTTTGCCTGCCATTGCAAAGCGGAGATTTTTATTGCATCATTCTATTACAAATTCACTTGGGGAAGTGTGGCAAAACCTTTTTCCAAATCCTCATCAGAAGGAACATAATCGTTCATCCTGCCGTCATGGTATGCCATATATGCCGACATATCAAAGTATCCCGTTCCGGTAAGACCAAATACAATTGTCTTTGCTTCACCGGTTTCCTTGCATTTAAGCGCCTCGTCAACCGCAACTCTGATGGCGTGGGATGATTCCGGCGCCGGAAGAGTGCCCTCGCACCTTGCAAACATTACGGCAGCTTCAAATACCTTTGTCTGCTCAACAGCCCTTGCCGTAAGGTATCCATCATGGTAAAGCTTTGAAACTATCGGGCTCATGCCATGATAGCGAAGTCCTCCCGCATGGTTTGGCGAAGGCATGAATCCGCTGCCAAGTGTATACATCCTCATAAGCGGAGTAGTTTTTCCCGTATCGCCAAAATCAAAAGCATATTTTCCTCTTGTAAGCGACGGGCAGGATGCAGGTTCAACAGCAATAAATTCAATATTGTTTTTCCCGTTGATTTTATCAGCCATAAACGGCGAAATAAGTCCGCCGAGGTTTGAACCGCCTCCGGCACAGCCTATAATGACATCCGGCTGAATGTCATACTTTTCGCAAGCCTTTTTAACTTCCATTCCTATTACCGACTGATGGAGCACAACATGGTTGAGCACGCTTCCAAGCACATAACGGCAATTCGGAGTTTTAAGAGCAACTTCCATTGCCTCTGAAATTGCGCAGCCGAGAGAACCTCCCGTACCGGGGTTTTCGGCAAGAATTTTTCTTCCTATTTCAGTGGTTTCCGACGGCGACGGAATTACCTTTCCGCCATAGGTTTCAATAACCGCCTTGCGGTAAGGCTTTTGCTCAGCCGAAACCTTAACCATATAAACCGTCAAATCTATTCCATAATAAGCGCAAGCCATCGAAAGGGCAGTTCCCCACTGTCCTGCGCCGGTTTCAGTTGTAAGGTGCGTGAGTCCCTGCTGCTTTGCATAATAAACCTGTGCCGCGGCGGAATTAAGCTTATGCGAACCGGATGTATTCGTACCCTCAAATTTATAATAAATCTTTGCAGGGGTATCAAGCTTTTTTTCAAGCTCATATGCCCTTACCAGCGGCGATGGGCGGTACATCTTATAAAAGTCAAGTATTCCCTTTGGAATATCTATATATTTGTCTGTAACATTAAGTTCCTGCTCTACAAGTTCCTTGCAGAAAACCGGCGCAAGGTCGTCCGCCGTGCAAGGCTTCAGAGTTGCCGGATTTATAAACGGGTCGGGAAGTTCTTTCATTTCCGCCCTTATATTATGCCATTGTTTTGGCATTTCCTCTTCGGAAAGATAAATTTTGTATGGGATTTTAGACATTTTAAAAATCGTCCTCTCTGCGGTATTCCGCTTATTTATGCAATAAGTTTATTATAAATTTATTTGCATAAAAATGCAAGCTTTTTGAGAAAATTATTGCCCTGCCGCGATATTGAAAAAGAAGCTTTAAAATGATATAATTAAATTTGATTACTTTTTAAATTTCGGGAGGTTTTGTCGTGATTGACGTTTGCGTATGCGTTGGCAGTTCTTGCCATATGAAAGGCTCATATCTTGTAATTGAAGCCTTAAAGCGGCTCATTTCCCTTAACAATGCGGAAGAAAAAATCGTTTTAAAGGCAAGTTTTTGCAGCGGCAACTGCACAAACGGCGTATGCATGGAAATTTGCGGAGAAAAAATCACAAATGTAACTCCTCAAAAGATAGAAAGCATTTTTAACGAAAAAATCCTCCCCTTAATAAACAAATAAAGTTCAGGAGATAAAAATGGATATTATCCAATTCAAAGAAGCAAACTGCAAAGGCTGCTATAAATGCATAAGAAACTGCGATTTAAAAGCTATAAAATTCAGCAACGACCAGGCAAGGATACTTGACAGCGAATGTATTCTCTGCGGAAAATGCACGCTTGTCTGCCCTCAAAACGCAAAAGTCATAAGGTCAGATTTGCCTAAGACAAAGGAATACATAAAAAGCGGAAAAAAGCTTTTTGCATCCATTGCCCCGTCATATGTTTCGGTATTTAAAAACGTGCCGTTTGCAAATCTCTCCGCCGCTCTTAAAAAGCTTGGCTTTTATGGAGTTGAGGAAACGGCAATCGGCGCAAAAATGGTTTCTGCTGAATACGCAAAGCTTATGCGCAAAAAGGCAATGAAAAACATAATAACCACATGCTGTCCGACTGTAAATCTTCTTGTGGAAAAATATTACCCGGAGCTTGTGCCTTTTCTTGCTCCGGTCGCAGCTCCGGCAACGGCGCATGCAAAAACTCTTAAAGAAATTTACGGCGGCGACATAAAGGTAATTTTCATAGGACCGTGCATATCCAAGAAATTTGAAGCTCAAATGAATAATTACATCGATGCGGTGCTTATGTTTGACGAGCTTGAAAATTGGCTTGCGGAGGAAAATATTGATTTTACAGTTCCAGACGAAACTGCAACGGAAATCCACGATACCGTCAACAGATTTTATCCCGTACCGGAGGGAATTATTCATACAATTCCCGAAGATGCAAGAGCAAGCTACAAAACCCTTGCCGTTGATGGAGTTGACAGGTGCATAGGAATTCTTGATTCTTTAAAAAGCGGCGAAATTGAGGGCTATTTCCTTGAAATGAGCTCATGCGCAGGCTCTTGCGTGCAGGGTCCCGGGATGCATGGAAATGCGGCTCCTTTCCTTGTTGCAAAGGATTTGATTATTAAAAACGCTCTAAAAGAAACCAAAACTCCTATGCCAAAGTCCGAAGAAACCGCAACTGATTTGTCAAAAGTCTTTAATATTACGCTTGTAAAGGACAAGGTCCCGGATGAAGATACAATAAACAGCATACTTGCAAGCATAGGCAAAACCTCTCAGGCGCAAATGCTCAACTGCGGAGCTTGCGGATACTCAACCTGCCGTGAAAAAGCCATTGCCGTATTTCAAGGCAAGGCCGACCTTAAAATGTGTCTCCCATACATGAGGGAAAAGGCGGAATCAATGTCAAACATAATCCTTGAAAACACTCCGGATGCAATCTTTGTAACCGACAGCGCTTTCAATATCCTTGAATACAATCCTGCCGCAGCAAAGATGTTCCCGCAAATAAGCGCCGAAACAATCGGCCTGCCGATTGAAATGCTTATAAATTCAGAACATTTCAAAGAAGTGAAAAGTTCAGGCAAAAATGTTTATTATGCCAACTGCAAGGATACTTCCGACAGGCTGTTCCTTGAAATCAGCATAATCCACGCCCCTAACCGCGATTATATTATAATTGCCAAAAATATGACCGCTGAATATGAACGCAGCCTTGAGCTTGAAAAAATCCGGCGCGACACTCTTGAAACCACTCAAAAAATCATAGACAAGCAAATGAGGGTGGCGCAGGAAATCGCCAGCCTTCTCGGCGAAACAGCCGGAGAAACAAAAGCGGCGCTTATAAATTTAAAAAAATCCATAGCGCAAGATAAAAATTTTTAAAGGTAAGATAAAATGAATCTCTACATAGAAACAAGCTGGGGCAGCGTAAACAAATACGGCGAAGAGCTTTGCGGGGACAAGGTGGAAATCCTCAAAAAAGACGGAGATACATTTATTGTCCTTGCAGACGGGCTTGGAAGCGGAGTAAAGGCAAACATACTTGCCTCGCTCACAAGCAAAATAGCCATAACCATGCTCTCAGAGGGAGCAAGCGTACAGGATGTCATCGAAACCATGGCTTCAACTTTGCCCGTCTGCAAAGAAAGGCAAATAGCATACTCAACTTTCAGCTTTATACACATAAAAGACAACGGAGAAACCCATCTGGTGGAATTCGACAATCCGGACACTGTAATACTTCGGGATGGAAAAGCACTTCCCTTGCCGCGGGAGGAATATGTCGTAAACGGCAAAAAAATCCGCGAAACGCACATAACACTTAAACCAAATGATTTCTGCATAACTTTCAGCGACGGAGTGGTGCATGCCGGAGTGGGAAAACTTTTAAACCTTGGCTGGGAGCATAAAAACGTCGTCGAATATATTGAAAAAAGCTACAGAAAGGAATCTACCGCATTTTATCTGCAAAATCTTCTTTTGCAGGCATGCAAGAGCCTTTACATGGATGCGCCGGGAGATGACACTACGGTTGCCATATGCAAGATAAGAACTCCGGATATTGCTTATGTTATGGTCGGACCTCCCCTTTCATCCGATGACGACGAAAGAATCGTAAACGAGCTTATAAATTTCAACGGCACAAAAATTGTCTGCGGCGGCACAACATCTCAAATCGTCAGCAGAATTTCAAGACGTGAGCTCCAAATAATGCTCAATTATATAAGTCCAGACGTTCCGCCCATAGGGCGCATAGAAGGCATTGACCTTGTAACCGAAGGGGTAATAACCCTCGGCAAATGCTATGATATATTAAAGCGCTATGAAAGCGGCTCTATCGGGCGTGACAATATGCTGAATTCCAAAAAAGACGGTGCATCTCAGCTTGCCCAAATGCTTATAAACAAGTGCACGGGAGCAAAATTCGTCATTGGCCGCGCAATAAATCCCGCGCACCAAAATCCCGACCTGCCTATAAGCCTTAATTTAAAATTAAGGCTTGTCAGTGACATTGCCGAATGTTTAAAACGGCTCGGCAAAACCGTCGAAATAGAATTTTACTGATTAGAGGAAAAAATGCCATACAAAACAATGCAAATTAAGCTGCTTAATCCATCAAAATCAAAAAAAGCATTGCTTGAAGATGCAATATGGAGATATTCAACAGCTTTTGAAATCCTTTTGCGTGAAATAAAAAAATTCCTTACCGATACCCCACCCTCAAAAACCGAGCTTTTAAAGCTGATGGATAAAAATTTTTTCAAATGCGTTTCAAATTTGGGAGTGGAGCCTTTTAAAGATGCTTTAAAGCTTGACCTTGCAAGGCTTTTGGCGGTTTACTTTTCAAAAAAATCATCCTATCCCGTTACAAGGACTTTTGATGAGGACATTGAGGTTTTGCTTAAAAGCGAAGAAAAAATCTCAAAATTAAAATTAAACACTGTATTTGAAAAATATGAAAAGAAAAGACCCTTGCTTTTTTGCCGTTTTGATGAAAAAAGGGATTATTCCATATTTAAATCCGAAAAAGGCACATACTTTGCAAAGCTTTATCTTTTCAACAGAAACAATGCACAAAATTCAAAGCGCTACGCTGTTTTCCCTCTGCATGCAGCCGAGTGGAACAAAAAATTTTTAAGCGATATGGAAAGCGGAATTTGCACACCAAAAAGTGCGGAACTTGTCCGGAAAGGGGATGATTTTTACCTCAATGTCCGTTTTTGGTATCCCGCACCTCTAAAACAGCCTTTTTCAGCTTATATAGGCATATCCCGCGGAATAAATTCAGATTTATGCTATGCCATTTCTTCAAAAAACGGTGAAATTGCTTCCAAGGGATGTATAAATATCAGCAGCATATATGGTCTGAATAAACTTCATTCCCTTTCAAATGAAATTATAAAGCTTGCAAAAGAAAACAACGCCTGCATTATAATGGAGAATCTATCAACAAGCAGTGACGGGCTTAAAATGAAAGGAATCAAGCTTCCTTTAAGCGTCGGCGATTACAATAAAACTGCATTTTTTGTTTCATACAAGGCAGAGCTTGCCGGATTGGAAGTTGCTTTTGTAAGTGCAAACTCAATCTTTTACCGATGCACAAGATGCGGAAACTTCAAACGCGCAAACCGTTTCCTCAAAGACAAGTTCATCTGCACAATGTGCGGACATTCCGATAATTTGGAGGAAATCGGTTCATCAAATCTTGCCAAAACACTTATAACATACAAAAACAACAAAATCCCCGTATACTACAAAACTGAGGAAAACTCAATTATTTTCAGGCTTGATATACTGGATTATGAAGTTGTCTGCGCAAAAAGCCTTTCCGCCGCAAACGAATTCTGCGAACGTTTGCAAAAACACATTGCGCTAAACATAGGAAATTTTTCAAAACATCAGCAATTTACAGCAAAAAAGCTGCTTGGCGAAAACGCCTTTTCTAAAATCAACTTCATTGAAATAAAATAGGCAGGGTTTTCTGCTTAATAAAAATGCTTGGTGAGCTGCTACGCCGGAACTGCCGAAAGGGAATTTCCCCCAAAGCGGTCAAATCCTGCTGTGCAGGGCTTTTAAAAAGCAATGGCAGCTATTAATAAAACGGGACTTTACCAATTACGGCAAAGTCCCGTTTTCATTTTTTATCAGCTGCAAACTTTTGCATTTTCGCAAAGCTTATGCTTTGTCCCGTCAGCTTCAAGAACAGTTATGCTTTCAAGCTGGCCTATAAGGCTCCTCTTCATAGCATCACGATATTCCTGCCTGAGCTTTGCCTGTTCCGCTTTTTCAGCTTCTGTAAGACCGGCTGTACGGGATTTTCTTGCAAGTTCATTTATCCTGTCAATTTTTTTTTGTTCCATTAAAATTTCTCCCTTTGAAGCATTAATAAATTTAATTATACCATATTGCCTGCAAAAAATCCACTATTCATTCTTAATTGCTTCCAGCGCGGAAATTTTAACCGCCCTGTTTGCAGGAGAAAATCCAGAAACAAGTCCTATTAAGGTTGAAAATGCAATCGCAAGCAAAATAAGCCAAAATGGTATTATGGATATCGGAACGCTTTTCCCTGTATCTCCAAAATACATATCCACTCCAATTGCGCCGCCGCCCACTGCATTTAAAACAATGGAAATTATTATGCTTATAATCGAGCCAATAACACCGCCTATAAAGCCTATAAAACCGGCTTCAATCAAAAACATCTGCCTTATGTTTGAAATAAAGCAGCCAAGCACCTTCATGACGCCTATTTCCTTTGTGCGCTCGTAAATGGACATAATCATGGTGTTTGTTATGCCTATTGCCGCAACAAAAAGGCTGATTGCCGCAAGGCCTCCAAGCAGCATCTGCTGCTTTACAACCTGCCCTTGAAGCTGGTCGCGTATAGAATCCATGCTGTAAGCCTGAAATCCCATCTCAGTTACGGCATCCTGCACACTGCCGACTTTATTTAAATCCTTAACCCAGATTGCAACCTCGGTATAAGAAGTATCATAATTCTTTATCCCGTTAAGACGGTTATAATCCGCCAAAAGCTGCTTTGCAAAGCCCATGTCAAGCATTATTGCATTTACGCTTTCATACTTATTGTAATCTTCTTTAAGCACTGCCGCAACCTTGAGTTTATGCTCATAGCTTCTGCCGCCGCTTTGGTAATTCCCATTGGAATCAGGGTCTTTTTTGGTATTGTTTACGGCAAGGAAAATCGTTTCTTCAAGCGGCTTGAAAAAAGGTTCAGTAAAAGTTCCGTCGCCCTTATCCTCTTTCCAAACCATTCTATTTTTCCTTTTTGTATCGGCAAACTGATATGCTGCCTGTGAACCGAAAATAATATATTTATTGCCCATTTCAGCAGGAAGCTGACCTTGGTCAATCTTATACCCAAACTTTTCAAGCTCTTCAGGGAAAACACCGTAAATTTCTATCCATTGCGCCTTATAACGGTTATTTTTTCCCGCATAAATAGAAAACATATTTGAATCAAGCCGAAGTTTTGGGAAAACAACTTCCACTCCATCAAGAGCTTTTATTGTTTCAAGCGCCGCATCATCAAGTTTCGGCGGCGCTCCGGAAGCATTTTTTGATGAGCCGGAAGCGTCTACAACAACACCGCCGCCGTTATTGTTTCCATAAACAGTGACGACATTCAAATCCCCCATTTGTTTAAGGGAATATTCAAGCGCCGCATTTGAACCAAGTCCCAGCGAAATCATTACAATTATTGCGCATGAGCCTATAACCACGCCCAAAACCGTAAGCAAGGTCCTTAATTTTCTGCGCCAAAGATTTTTAAAGCACATTCCGATAATATCAAAGAACTTCATCGTCATCCTCTATTTCTTGAGCCTTTTTGAACTTTCTTTTCTTTATAATCTTAAATGCCACAAAGCCCGCGGCTCCCAAAACAACCACTCCAACCACAACGATAATTATTATCAGCACAGGAGATGTGCCGTTATTTCCAACATCGCCATTAACAGGCATATCGCTTCCGGTCATTGACGGGTCATCAATAACCATTTGCATTGCATTAAAAGAAAACTCCTTGCGTATTTCCTTCTGCTTTCCGTTGGAGTCCTCATATGTTACTACAATTTCGCCCTTTACCTGTCCTTCCGCATTAGGGACTATGCTGTTGTCATAAGATTCCTCTTTGCCGCTGTCTATATTGCCTATGTAATATGCTGCCGCTGAAGTTTTCGTAAAACCTTCGCCGACTATATCGACTGTAACATTATAAACTGAGCTCTTGCCTTTATTTACTATGCCAACGCTTATTGGCATTTCCTGCCCCACCATGCCTGTTTCCTGCAATTCAGGCTGATTTACTTCAAGTCTGTCCTCCTGTTGAAGCGGGATATTGATAGTTTCCGTTACATTTTCAACGCTGTCTCCTTTTCTGCCGTTTACCGTATATTCATAGTTGAACACAACTTCAATTGGATAGCTGTTCGGCGTTGCATCGGCTTTTGCAAGCATTTCTATATTTATATTTTCCGAAGCATTGGCATTAAGCGCTTTAAAGAAAAATGAATTTGAAGAATTTGCAGGAGTAAAAGCAACCACCGATGAGCTGCCGGCAGACGAAGAACCTCCTTGAATGGTTACTTTTAAATTTTGTATTTGTGCATTTGAACTGGTATTTTTTATAGTAAGCGAAAGCGGGAATGTTTTTCCGCCGGTTACATAATCTCCGCCAAAAGAATATTTTTCAATTATTATCTTAGGCGCAAAAACCTTGGGTTCGGTCGTTGATGTGGTTTCAGCCGGTTTTGCACAGCTTATCGTAATATTGCTTGAATACTCTTGCTTTGTTGCGGAATCATTTGGATTTATGTAATATGATATGTTAAGCGGAAGAACTTCCCTTATTGATGCAATGCCCTTACATGCAACCAAAGGAAACTGCAAAGTTATTTCGGCATCCTTTGCAACATCCACCGTATAGGATGAAAGCCCGTTGTTCATAGCAAATTTTGTGCCGTCAAGCCCGCCAAGCGAAATTTTGGCACCAGTTATATTCATCCCAGAATTATTTTTAAGCTTAACCGTCAAAAGAAAAGCATCCCCATCCTTTACATCCACTTTATCGGTAGAATAGGACGAAACTTCAAGGCCTCCCATTTTAATATTATTTTTAACATCAACATAAAAACTAAGGCTTTGTGTTGAAGAAACTTTATCGTAATTTATATTAGTTAAATCAAGTTTTAAAGAATACCTTCCACTTGATGTATAATCAGGGGTACTTACTTCATAAGAAATCGTTTGGTAATCATTTTCATCAATGTATGAAATGCTTTGAATTTCACCAAATGGGAAACTAAAAATACCTTTTTCATCTGAAATTGATATTGTAGATCTTTTGCAATCATCGCCAACATTTTTTAACCTTATTGAAATTGTTTGTGTTTTACCGGCTTCAATTTTATTTCCGCTAACACTTGAAATTATAAAATTAGGAGAACCTTCAATAGGTTTTGTAGTAATTGTTGTAGTGGATGTTGTGATTGTAGTTATAGTTGTAGTTGTTGAGGTTGAGGTAGATGTGGACGTGGACGTGGATGTGGATGTGGACGTAGATGATGAATCAGGTGTTGTAGTATCCGCCAAAACCCCAAAATCAGGAATTATAAAAACAACCGCAATCAAAAATGCTGTAATAAAAACCGAAATTTTCTTTAATAAATCTTTCATTGCCCTATCTCCTCCGCCTGCATATTTTCATTTTCGCAAGCATTATTTATTGTTTTGCCGTCTTCTTTTTCAAGCGGCTCCTTTGGAACTATTGATTCATTCCTTTTATCGCTGTCTATGTTGCCGTCAATCAAATGGACTATTCTATCCGCATATTTTGCTATATCCACATCATGCGTAACAAGAATAAGCGTTTGATTGTATTTTCTGCACATCCTAACCATAAGCTCCATAACTTCGGCTGTGGTTTTGGTGTCAAGGTTTCCTGTCGGCTCGTCGGCAAAAACTACATTCGGTTTTGCCACAAACGCCCTTGCTATTCCTACTCTTTGCTGCTGACCGCCGCTCATTTGATTTGGCCGGTGCGACATCCTGTTTTCAAGCCCTACGGCTTTAAGCATGCTTTTCGCTATTTTTTCCCTTTTATTTTTGGAAATGCCTTTAAACATAAGCGGCAAGCTTACGTTTTCAGCCGCAGTAAGCGACGGGAGCAAGTTGTAAGATTGAAAAATAAACCCTGTATTTTCCTGTCTGAATTTTGCAAGTTCCTTTTCACTCATTTTTGCAATGTCGCGGCCGCCTATTAAAATTGAGCCTTTCGTAGGCTTTTCAAGTCCCGCAAGCATATTCAAAAAAGTGGATTTTCCGGAGCCGGAAGTTCCAAGTATACAGCAAATTTCTCCCTTTTCAATTTCAAGGTCAATTTTATTCAGTGCCACAACTTTTTCGCTACCAAGCCTATAAACTTTTCTAAGACCTTTCACTTCAATAAACGGCATCAATTCACCTTCCCGTCAACAATATTGCTCAACAAAAGTAATTATACCACTTATAATTTGAAATTTCCATATGTGTTCCAAATTGTAACCAAATTATTCTTTTGCCTTAACTATTTGGAGTTTTTGTAATCATTTTGCAATAAATTTAAATGTGTGCTATACTAAAAATAAAAAACGGAGGATTTTATGGAAACTGTTCTTATAACAGGGGCTTCAAGAGGAATTGGACGCGAAACCGCAAAGCTTTTTTCTAAAAACGGATTTAATGTTGTTATAAACTACAATAAAAGCGAAAAAGACGCTCTCGAACTTCTTTCCGAAATAAAAAATGCAGCAGCCATTCGTGCAGATGTTTCCAATCGAAAAGAAGTTTTTGAAATGGTAGAAAAAGCAAATTCAATCTTCGGCGGGATAGACATACTTGTAAACAATGCCGCTGTTGCAGGACAAATGCTCTTCCAAGATATTTCCGAAGAAGAATGGAACAGGATTTTTGACACAAACGTAAAAGGAGCATTCAACTGCACTCAAGCGGTTCTGCCAAATATGCTGAACAAAAAAAGCGGCAAAATCATAAATATTTCCTCGATATGGGGAATAACAGGCGCATCCTGCGAAGTGCATTATTCGGCATCAAAAGCTGCGCTGATAGGCTTCACAAAAGCTCTTGCAAAAGAGCTTGGCCCATCCGGAATAACTGTAAACTGTGTCGCTCCCGGAGTCATAAATACCGACATGAATTCAAGCATCCCAAAAGAAGTCATGGATGCCCTTAAAGAGGAAACCCCCCTTGGCAAAATAGGCTCCCCCGAAGATATAGCAAACACAATATTTTTCCTTGCCTCAAAAAAAGCAGATTTTATAACCGGACAAGTCATAAGTCCAAACGGAGGATTTTTAATTTAAATCTATCATAAATCAAATTTGATACAAACAAAATCGACATAGGTGGTAATACCAACCTATGCCGATTTTTTAATAAATTAAAAATTCCTAACACAACTGCCTGAAACAGCAGCAAAATTTTTATTACTTGTCAATGATTGAAGTAACTACGCCTGAACCTACAGTACGTCCGCCTTCACGGATAGCGAAACGGAGACCTTCTTCAATAGCGATAGGAGTAATGAGCTCAACTTCCATTTCAACGTTATCGCCAGGGATGCACATTTCCTTGTCAGCAGGAAGCTTGATAACGCCGGTAACGTCAGTTGTTCTGAAGTAGAACTGAGGTCTGTAGTTGGAGAAGAAAGGAGTATGACGTCCGCCTTCTTCTTTCTTCAAAACGTAAACCTGAGCCTTAAACTTGGTGTGGGGATGAATTGAACCGGGTTTGCAGAGAACCTGTCCTCTTTCGATATCAGTTCTCTGAACGCCACGGAGAAGAGCACCGATGTTGTCGCCTGCTTCAGCGTAATCAAGAATCTTTCTGAACATTTCGATACCTGTTACGACTGTCTTAAGAGGAGCATCGTTTGTAAGACCAACGATAGCAACTTCTTCACCAACCTTGAGCTGGCCTCTTTCTACTCTACCGGTAGCAACCGTACCACGGCCTGTGATTGTAAATACGTCTTCAACAGGCATAAGGAACGGCTGGTCAGCCTTTCTTTCAGGAGTAGGAATATAGCTGTCAACAGCATCCATAAGTTCGAAAATCGGCTTGTAAGCAGGATTGTTCAAATCATTGGGAGCTTCGAGAGCCTGGAGAGCAGAGCCCTTGATGATAGGAGTTTCATCGCCGTTGAAGTTGTACTTTGTGAGAGCTTCACGAATATCCATTTCAACGAGTTCAAGGAGTTCCGGATCGTCAACCTGGTCAACCTTGTTCATGAATACTACGATGTAAGGAACGCCTACCTGGTAAGCAAGGAGAAGGTGTTCCTTGGTCTGAGCCATAGGACCATCAGTTGCAGCAACTACGAGGATAGCGCCGTCCATCTGAGCGGCACCGGTAATCATGTTCTTAACGTAGTCAGCGTGGCCGGGGCAGTCAACGTGCGCATAGTGGCGCTTGTCTGTTTCATATTCAACGTGAGCAGTATTGATTGTGATTCCACGTTCTCTTTCTTCCGGAGCACCGTCGATTTGGTCATAAGCCCTGAATTCAGCCTGTCCCTTCAAAGACAAGGTCTTTGTAATTGCAGCGGTAAGAGTTGTTTTGCCATGGTCAACGTGACCGATTGTACCAATGTTAACGTGCGGTTTGGTTCTTTCGAATTTAGCCTTTGCCATTGGATTTTCCTCCTTAAAAATTTAATTTCCAGTTAATTATATTTTATATTTTAGCAGACAACACGCCTGTTTTCAAGGGGTAAAAATAAATTATTCTTCCTTCTTGCTGCGTGCTGACATAATCTTTTCAGAAATCGACTTCGGAACTTCAATGTAGCTATGCGGCTCCATGCTATACTGTCCGCGGCCCTGTGTCTTTGAACGCAGGTCATTTGAATATCCGAACATTTCGGAAAGCGGAACAAGCGCATTGATCTGCTGCGATCCCGGTCTTGCCTCCATGCCCTGAATCTGTCCGCGGCGTGAGTTAAGGTCGCCGATAACATCGCCCATGTAATCTTCCGGAACGATAACCGATACTTTCATTATAGGTTCAAGAATAACCGGGTCCGCCTTTTTCATAGCTTCCTTGAAAGCCATTGAACCGGCAATCTTAAACGCCATTTCTGATGAGTCTACTTCGTGGTATGAACCATCGTACAAGGTAACCTTAACGTCAACAACCGGATATCCCGCAAGAACGCCGGCCTGCATTGCGCCTCTGATACCTTGGTCAACAGGGCCGATGTATTCCTTAGGAATAGCACCGCCTGTTATTGCATTGATAAATTCATAGCCCTTTCCGGACTCATTAGGTTCAATCTTAATCTTAACGTGACCGTACTGACCTTTACCACCGGACTGTCTTGCATACTTGCAATCAACATCGGCAGGACGTCTGATAGTTTCCTTGTAAGCAACCTGAGGTGCGCCTACGTTTGCCTCAACCTTGAATTCACGGAGCATTCTGTCTACGATGATTTCAAGGTGAAGTTCGCCCATTCCGGCAATAATTGTCTGTCCGGTTTCCTCGTCCGTCCACGTTCTGAACGTCGGGTCTTCTTCGGCAAGCTTTGAAAGCGCTATGCCCATCTTTTCCTGTCCGGCCTTGGTCTTAGGCTCGATTGCAAGCTGGATAACAGGGTCCGGGAATTCCATGGACTCAAGAATAACAGGGAATTTTTCATCGCAAAGCGTATCGCCCGTGGTGGTGTTTTTAAGTCCTACCGCAGCGGCAATATCTCCCGCATAGCAGGTTTCGATATCCTGCCTGTGGTTTGCGTGCATCTGAAGAATTCTTCCCATTCTTTCGTTGTTGTCCTTAGTTGAGTTATAAACCGTGGTTCCCGCATTAACCGTTCCCGAATATACGCGGAAGAAGCAAAGCTTTCCAACAAACGGGTCGGTCATAATCTTAAATGCAAGCGCAGAGAAAGGCTCGCTGTCTGAAGCTTTCCTTTCACATTCCTCGCCGGTATCGGGATTTACGCCCTTTATGCTGGGAATGTCAAGCGGAGAAGGCATATAGTCAACAATAGCGTCAAGAAGCTTCTGAACGCCCTTGTTCCTATATGATGTTCCGCATACAACCGGAACCATTTCATTTGCAATTGTTGCCTTTCTTATGCAATGCTTGATTTCCTCAATGGTAAGCTCCTCACCGTCAAGGTACTTCATCATGAGTTCTTCATCATGTTCTGCAACATTGTCAAGAAGCGCCGCACGGTATTCATTTGCTTTGTCAACCATATCAGCCGGGATTTCCTCAACCCTGATATCTTTTCCAAGGTCGTCGTAATAAACGTACGCCTTCATTTCAACAAGGTCGATAATTCCCTTAAATGTGTCTTCGGAACCAATCGGAAGTTGAATCGGAACGGCATTGCACTTAAGTCTATCGTGCATCATGGAAACAACTCTATAAAAATCGGCGCCCATGATGTCCATTTTGTTTACATAAGCCATTCTGGGGACTCTGTATTTGTCCGCCTGACGCCATACGGTTTCGGACTGGGGCTCAACTCCGCCCTTTGCGCAGAAAACCGTAACGGAGCCGTCAAGCACTCTGAGTGAACGTTCAACTTCTACCGTAAAGTCAACGTGTCCGGGTGTGTCGATAATGTTGATTCTATGACCCAACCAGTGTGTAGTAGTAGCAGCAGAGGTAATTGTAATACCTCTTTCCTGCTCCTGCTCCATCCAGTCCATTGTTGCAGCACCCTCGTGAACTTCTCCTATCTTATGGTTTATACCGGTATAAAAGAGGATACGTTCTGTAGTGGTGGTTTTGCCTGCGTCAATATGAGCCATTATACCAATATTACGGGTTCGCTCAAGTGAACAATCTCTTGGCATAACATCCTCCTTAAATAATCAAAAGCATTTGCGGCATTACCATCTGTAACTTGCAAAAGCCTTGTTGGCCTCAGCCATTTTATGCGTATCGTCACGCTTCTTGCAGGCACCGCCGACACCGTTGACAGCATCGAGTATTTCTGCCGCAAGCTTTTCCTTCATAGTCTTTTCGCTTCTTGCCCTTGCATATGCTGTTATCCATCTGAGTCCCAAAGTCTGGCGTCTTTCAGGACGCACTTCCATAGGAACCTGATAGGTTGCACCGCCGACACGGCGAGCTTTTACTTCAAGAACAGGCATAACATTTTCCATTGCCTGCTCAAAAACCTCCAAAGCGTCTTTGCCTGTCTTTTCGGCAACTATTTCGAACGCGCCATAAACAATCTTCTGAGCTACACCCTTCTTGCCGTCAAGCATAACGTTGTTTATAAGACGGGTTACAAGCTTAGAATTATAAAGCGGATCTGCCAAAACATCTCGCTTGGCAACATTACCTCTTCTTGGCACTTCGCTTCCCTCCTTCATAGTATGATATCACAGGTACTCGTTTCAATGCGCAAAAATGCGCAGACCCGTTGACCAATATTGAGGCAATAATATATATTATAAAACTATTATATATTAAAATACCCCAAAATTAAGTTTGCGGTTGTTGTTTTTCAAATTACTTTGCAGCTCCTGCCTTAGGACGCTTAGCACCGTACTTGGAACGTCCCTGCATTCTCTTTGCAACGCCTTGCGCATCAAGAGTTCCGCGGATAATGTGGTAACGCACACCCGGGAGGTCCTTAACACGTCCGCCGCGAATGAGAACTACGCTGTGTTCCTGAAGGTTATGGCCTATGCCGGGAATGTATGCAGTAACTTCAGTATGGTTTGAAAGCCTTACTCTGGCAATTTTTCTAAGAGCTGAGTTAGGCTTCTTAGGAGTCTGAGTTCTTACCGCAGTGCAAACGCCGCGCTTTTGAGGTGAATTCTGAGCAATCTCAATTTTCTTCTTTGAGTTGAATCCCTTCAAAAGTGCCGGAGCGGTTGATTTCTTCTCGACAACTTCCCTTCCCTTGCGAACTAACTGGTTAAAGGTTGGCATCAATCTATCTCCTTTCCTTTAAAATGGCATGAAAATACACAATATATGCGCACTCATACTAAAGTATTATAATACAATTCCTTATCCCTGTCAAGAGTTTTTTGCAATAAATCGGCCAATTTAATTGCAAAGTCATTTAATCAACGGCTTCAACAAGACAAAGCTTTGCAAATGCGCCAGCTTCATCAATCAGTCTTGCATAATTTCCATGCTCTACAATATTTCCAAAAATTTTAAAAACAAACAGGTGATAGTCTGATTGCCACCACCTGCTTTCTTTCATTTTTTCGGATTTACCCCAACTATTGACAAAGAGCCTTTTTTTAAAAATTATTGTAACTTGCAAATTTTACCTTTTAATTCTTATTATAGAATTCTCCGGATAGCTTTTTTCGCAAGGGATTTTAAGCTCCATCATCGGATGACAGGCGCTTTGTATGCTTTCATCCTGACCATTGAAGATAGCCGGAACAACCATTTCATCAGGTTCTCTTTTTGGCGAAAAAATTTCAACCGTTTCGCCCACGCTGAATTTATTCCTCTGCTGTGCATAAATAAAGCCGTTTTCGCACTTTTTAATTATTGCCGCCACGTCATATTCGCGGATATACCCACTGTTTTCATAATACTGGCAATCCTTTGGATGCCCAAAATAAAATCCTGTACAATAGCTGCGGTGGCTGACTTTAAAAACTTCCTCGCGAATCCATTTAGGAAGCTTAAAATTACTCGGATTTTTAAGATAATGGTCTATAGCCATTCTGTATGCATTTGTCACCACGGAAACATAATACGACGACTTTGCCCTTCCTTCTATCTTAAAGCTTGTTATCCCTGCCAAAGCAAGCTTGTCAATAAAATCAATCATGCAAAGGTCTTTTGCGTTTAATATATATGTCCCTTTTTCATCCTCATAGATAGGATAAAATTCATTGGGGCGCTTTTCCTCCATCAAATAATATCCCCATCTGCACGGCTGGGCACATTCTCCTCTATTTGCGTCACGGTTGACTATATAATTTGACAAAAGGCATCTTCCCGAAAAAGAAACACACATTGCTCCATGCACAAAGGCTTCAATATCAAGTTCCGCAGGAGTTTTTGCCCGTATCCCCGCTATTTCTTCAAGCGAAAGTTCCCTTGCAAGCACAATCCTTTTGGCTCCCATATTGTAAAATTCATTTGCTGTCGCATAATTTACTATGCCTGCTTGTGTGGAAATATGGATTTCCATATCCGGAACATATTTCTTAACCAATGACAGCACGCCTATATCGGTTACAATCATTGCATCCACTCCGCAGGCAGCAGCTTCTTTTACAAAAGGCTCAAAAAGCTCTATTTCATTATTCCGCGGAAGCGTATTGGATGTAAGATATACCTTAACCCCTCTGGAATGTGCAAAATCAATGGCTGATTTTAATTCCTCATAAGAAAAATTTTTAGGCCCCGACCTCATGCCGAAGCTTTTTCCACCGAGGTAAACAGCATCTGCCCCGTAATCAACAGCGGCACGGAAACATTCGTAATCTCCGGCCGGGGATAAAAGTTCTATTGCCAAGACAAAAATCCTCCAAAAAAATTACTTCCCAGTCAAACCGGCTTTAACAAGGTTTTGTTCATGTTCATTTAAAGTTTTTGCATAAAAACATTCTTTTGTTTCAAGATTTGCACAAAAATAAAAATAATCAGTGTCGTTTGGATAAAGAACTGCTTCTATTGCATCAAGCCCCGGATTGCAGATTGCTCCCGGCGGAAGCCCGGGTCCTTGGTATGTATCATATGCAATATACATTTCTTCATTCTCGACTTCAATATTAGGCTTTATAACCTCATTGACATATTTTGTCGTTGGGTCCGATTGCAAAAGCGGAAATTTATCTTTATTCCTAAGCCTGTTCCAAAAAACAGACGCGACATTTTTCATATCATAGCTTACCGGAGCCTCGGCCTGCACAATCGAAGCAAGGGTTATTGTTTCATCAAGAGTAATATTAAGCTCCTTCATCCTGCCCATTAGATTATTGTTTACTTTTTCCGCAAAATTGGCATATATTTTCTTGGCAACAATCTGAGGTTCGCTATTTTTATAAAATTTATAAGTGTCAGGGAAAAAATACCCTTCCATTTTATAAAATTTCAGTTTACTATTTGTAACCTGACTCTCAAAATCATAACCAAAGCTTGCGGAGTTAAAGGCATAAATAAAATCATCTGCTTTACATACTTCATTTTTTTCAAGCAGTTTCGCACATTCTATTAGTGTTATGCCCTCAGGAAAAGTTATGTCAACAGTATCCCTTTGACTTTCTTTTTGAAGTTCCTCCACTATTACATCATATGACATATCAGGCCTTAAAGTATGATTTCCTTCTTTATATAAGGAATCCGCATGCTTTAATTTTGAAAAAAGCCTGAATATCAGCGGCTCCTCAATTATGCCGTTTTCTTGCAAGATTTGCGCTATATCGGCAGTGGTTGAGCCTTTTGGAATATTTATTTCAACCGGATTACTCGGCTGGTCTATTCCAAAAGCATCCTTGCCTATTCTAATTATATAAATGGCGGCAAAAGACGAAATTCCTACTATAAAAATTGCAAGAAGCAGGATGAAATAAAGCTTTTTATAGGAACGTTTCTTTTTCTTTTTTCTTTTATGCTTTTCCTCTTTAATTTCTTCCTCTTCAACATCTTCTATAATTTCTTCTTCAAGATTTTCTTCGCTTTCAGTGGTTTCTTTTGCCGCCGCATCCTTTTCTTTCTGCACCTTTTCCTTTGCGTTTAAAATTTCCTGCAAAAGCGCCTCATTATCGTCATTTTCAGGATTTTCATTCAATTTGTTTTCTTGAGTATTATTGTCTTTCATTTTGGACTCCATTCTTTTTGCGGTTTCTCGTTTTTTACAATCTTTATATATTTTTCCGTAACAAGAATGTCAACGGGAACATCAAAACGCCCCCTTGCAAGATTGTTTACCGTGCATGAACAATAGCATATGCCTATTTTTTTCAAATCATTTTGTCTGCTCAAATATCTGTCATAATAGCCCTTGCCGTAGCCAAGGCGATAACCCTCGGAATCAAAAGCAAGCCCGGGAACAATGCAAATCGCCCCGCGGGCATCCGAAATTTTTTCACACCTGTCAGGTTTAGGCTCAAGCACTGAAAATGTGCCTTTTTCCAAATCGTCCATTGAACTTATTTTGTAAAAAAACATTTCGCTTGTCCCCGGAACGCATCTTGGCACGGCAACCGGCTTTGCATTTTCAAAGCAGTAATTTATAAGTCTTTTTGTATCCACTTCAATTTCAGTTGAAACATAAGTCAAAACAATTGGAGCTTCCTTAAAAACTTTCAAAGAAATAACTTTATTAAAAATTTGGCTGTCGCGTTTCTCTTTTTCATCATAAGGCATATTAAGCCTTAATTCCTTGTACTTTTTCCGCAGTGAATTCTTATATTCCCTTATATCCCATGTTATTTTTTCGCACATAGCATTGACGCTCCCAGAAGGTCGCTTCTTTCTTTTGAAACAAGCGTTTCTACAAGCTTCAAGCCAAATTCAACTGCCACTCCGGCACCCCTTGCAGTTATTATATTTCCATCGCGGCAAACAGAATCATAAAGCACATTTGCTCCAAAAAGCTGGCTTTCATATCCCTCAAAGCAAACAGCATTTTTGCCGTTTAAAAGCCCTTTTCTGCCAAGTATTGACGGCGCGGCGCAAATTGCAGCTATATATTTGCCGTTTTTCACACAATAATCTATAACTTCATGAACCTTGCGGGAGGCATCCAAATTAAGTGTTCCCGGCATTCCTCCGGGAAGAATTATCATTTCAATATCGGAATAATCGGTAAATTCATTTTCGTCAAGGTCGGTCAAAACCGGAATTCCATGCGAACCTTTAACAAGGTTTCCGCCAATTCCAACCGTAGCAACTTCAATTTCTGCCCGACGGAGAATATCCACAGGAGAAAGCGCTTCCATCTCTTCAAATCCTTGTGCCAAAAAAACGTATACCATATTTTTACCTCCTTATTATTTAAATGTGACTATTGATTTTTCAAGCAAAAAACATGGATGATAAGAATGCTTTGCTTTTCTCAAACCTTCGATTCCCAAATCTTCTTCGCGGTTTATATAAACGCAGTCTGACGCCGCATATTTGGCAAACTCATTGTTTATTGCCGCATACGCCCCGCGGATTTCGGCATTTGCTTTTTCAACATGCACGCAAAAAGTATTTGAATTTATCTTTTCGCCAATTGAAAATCCCTCTATCCTTCCGTCAACGCGAATAAGACCGCCTTTAAGCTCCAACTGCTCAAAATATTCAAAAAAAACATTTATTGCAAACTGCTCCGCCACCATTGAAGCATCGTCATATCCATTTTTATTGTTGTACGAATGCACGCTGAATTCTATGCATTCGTCAAAATTCTTTTCGGACAAAGGCTCAAAGCTCCAGTTATTTTCATAAAACCTTGCAAGATGGTTCCTCTTTTGGTGATATTTTTTGCCTGAAAGCTCTATCAAATCCTTTGCATAATAAATATAGTCAAAGGAATCCTCATCTTTCCTGGCTTCAAATTCTCCCGGAAAAAGCTCATTCAAAAGCTCAAGCATTTGATTTGTCACCGATGAAACAACCAGCGGTGAATTTCTGCTCTCGGCATATCCCCTTAAAACTTTAAACAAATCTCTGTAATCGCCTTCCCCTGCCGGGAAAGTAAAAACAGGGCTGCCTTCTTTACAAGAACACGAAATATAAAAATCCTTATACCTGCATATGTTTGTGTTATAAAGCCTTCTCCAAGCCATATTGTTGGCAAAGCTGTACTCGCAGCCCATAAAATCTGATTTTTTTAATAAAGAATTTATCCATTCCCTGTCAGACAACTGAATCTGTCTGAATTCAAGCATTACAGTACCTCACTGATTTCTTTCATTATTTTTAAAAAGATTTCTTCCTCTTTAAGCACCTCTCCAAAAGCGGAACATTCCACTACGCTCCATCCCAAGGCTTTTGAAGCATAAAGAGCGGCCTCGCGGCATTTTTTCAAATATTCCACATTTGATTCATGGATGTCCTTTTTGCTCTCATCCCCGCCGTATCTTCCGGACAAAAGCTTTTGTGAAATTTCAACCGGCATATCCAAAAAAACAACCTTATCGGCACGCGGTATACCAAGCTTATTATGCTCAAAATCGTCAAGCCATTTTAAATAGCAGTCCCATTCATCTTTCGGAAGCTTTACCATTTGATGCATGGCATTTGAACTTACATATCTGCTTGCCACAATAAGGGCTCCATTTTCATAGTCATTTCCCCAATCAAGCTTATAGCTTGCATATCTGTCAACCGCATAAAAGCTTGACGCTGCATAAGCGTTTACTCCGGAAACGTCCTTTGAAAAATCCCCTCTAAGATACATTTTCACAAGTTCAGAAGATGGGCTGGAATAATTCGGGAAGCTGACTGCCCTATATAAAATTCCCCTCAAATCAAATTCTTTTTTTAAAAGTTCAAACTGTGTTGTCTTGCCGCTGCCGTCAAGCCCGTCAAGCACAATGACCTTACCCTTCAATTTCCTTTTTCAGCTCCTTGTAAAAAGCCCTTACTTCCTCCGCTTTTCCGCATGACATCCTGCCCTCGGGACAAGCTCCCCTGATGCATGACGGGCCTGCATTCTTAAACAAGCTTGGTGCGGCCTTGCAGCAAAGCCTTAGCATTTCATCCGCAACAGCCTTAATTTCCCATTGAGCGCGGTTGCAGCACCTTATATTGAAAAAATTCATAAGGCTTCTTGCGTTCATCGTAACCACCATTTTGGTTTCAGCCGCATTCGGAAGCACAAATCTTGCATCCTCAATAGCCTTTTTCTGCGCTTTAACCCTTGCGCTTTTTTCATCGGTTCCGCTTTCAACCATAGCTTTAAAATGCTTCTCTTCAAGCATATCGGCAAGGCTGTTGTATGCCTTTATCGAATTGTCCATTGCTTCAAGAAAGCATTTTTCCGCTTCCGGAATGGCTTTGATTTCAGGCGGAACCACAAATTTAAAATCCGAAGCCTTTACATACCTTTGGCTCTGAACTGAATAAGAAGCTATCCTATGCCTTGTAATCTGGGCTAAAAAGGCTCTTGAAACGCCCTCTATCCCAAAAGTAAAGCTTGCGTGTTCAACAGGGCTTTGATGCCCCATTTCCGAAAGCATATCCAAAAATTTTGACGTCTTTTCTTCATCAAGGCCGCAAAGCAAATCTTCAACACCGCTGTTTGAATAGCAAAGCTTTGCCGCCGCGGCAATTATCTTTTCAGGCTCGCCGGTTTGAGCTATTAAAGTGACTTTCAAGGCGAAATTCCTTTCCTATCATAAAATACAAAGTAATTATACCATTTTCGGCTAATTAAGTCAATTAAACAAAAATCTTTATTTGTGCAAAATTTCCATATCGTCCCTGCTTTTAAGCATCTGCTCAGCGCTTTGCAGCATAAGCTGAGAAATATTGTCCCCGCCCATAATCCTTGCAATTTCACGCTTTCTGCCCTCAAAATCAAGCTTTGTCACATTTGTTACAGTCCTGCCGTCAATTGCATTTTTTTCTATTAAAAGATGATTATCAGCCATAGCGGCAATTTGAGCCAAATGCGTTACACAAAGCACCTGCCTTATTTTGGCTATCTGTGCAAGCTTTATCCCTATCTTTTGTGCGGCACGTCCGCTGACTCCGGTATCTATTTCGTCAAATATCAAGGTCGGAATATCATCCTTATCCGCAATTACGTTTTTTAAGGCAAGCATTATCCTTGAAAGTTCGCCGCCGGAAGCAATTTTAGATATCGGCTTTGGAGGTTCTCCCAAATTTGCCGAAATTAAAAATTCAATCCCATCCATCCCGTTAAGCGTAAGCTTTCCTTTTTGGTGCGCCACTTCAAGCTTTACATTCGGCATATCAAGAAATGAAAGTTCTGATGCCACTTGCTCTATAAAAGTCTTTGCAGCATTTTCCCTCGCCTTTGAAAGCTTTTTTGCCTTTTCGGTAACTTCATCAAGCAAGACCTTTTTTTCTTTTTTAAGCTCTTCAATCTCAACAGAGGAATTTTGTAGTCCTTGCAGTTCTTCAACTGCCGCCTGATAAGCATTTATAACATCTTTTAATTCCGGACCGTATTTCTTTTTTATCTTTATAAGCTCTTCCCTGCGGCGCGAAAGATAATCAAAACGCTCGGCATCCAAATCAATCTTATCACCCAAAGAATAAATCTCGCCCGCAATATCCTCAAGCTCTATTTTTGCATTTTCAAGGCGCGATATGATTTGCGAAACCTTTGGCAGCATTTCTGAATAAGGCGAAAGCTCGCCAATGGCATTTTCAATCTGCTCAACTGTTCCTGAGGTGTTTTCATCCCCCTCGATAAGAAGTCTTGAAAATGCAAGCGCCTTGGATATTCTATCACTGTTTTCAGCGGCTAAAAATTCTTCCTCTACAAGGGCATCCTGTTCCTCGTCAATTTCCAGTGCGCCTATTTCCTCAATTTTATATGAAAGCATTTCAATTTTTTGAGCTTTTTCAGCTTCATTAGCAGAAAGCTTATTTATTTTTTTGGCAATCTCCTGCAACCTTTTGAAAGAATCCCTATAATCCGCAAGCATGCCCTCAAGCCCGCCGAATTTATCCAATATTTCAAGGTGCTTTTCAGGAGAAAGCAAAATTTGATTATCATGCTGGCCGTGTATGTTTATAAGCACTTCGCCAAGCTCTTTTAAAACGGCAACGGTGCTTGTCCTGCCGTTTATTCTTGCAACGCTTCCCCCGTCAGCAAAAATTTCCCTCGAAACAGCTATTTCATCATCCTCATAGCTTATTCCAAACTCATCAAGCTTGTCCTTTGCAGACTTTGGAATATTTTTGAAAAGCGCCGTAATTATAGCCTTTTCTGCTCCGGTACGGACGATATCCTTTGTTATCCTCTGCCCTAAAACAGCGTTTATGCCGTTTATCAATATGGATTTTCCCGCACCTGTTTCACCGGTAAAAACATTTAAATTCCCGCCTATCGGGATGATTGCTTTTTGGATGACAGCCAAATTTTCTATGTAAATTTCACTCAACATCCAAAACACCTACTTTTTTAACTGCGACTGCAAAAGCTTGCAAAGTCCCATTGCAGCCGGCTCATTTCTCATTAAAACAAAAATGGTATCATCTCCGGCAATTGTTCCCACAACGTCCGGGAAAAACATCTTGTCAAAAGAAGCACATGCCGCCTGCGCCATTCCGACACCGCATTTTATAACTACGGTATTAAGAGCATAATCAACATTTAAAATTGAATTTAAGAAAAAAACGTCAAACTTCTGACGGTCGCCTGCATCCTTTTCCGGACGGGCATATTTGCTCCTTCCATCCGGGGTTTGAATTTTTACAAGATTAAGTTCCTTTATATCCCTTGAAACAGTGGCCTGAGTCACATCTATTCCATTTTCCAAAAGAAGTCCCTGCATGGCCTCTTGGGTTTCTATATCATAACGCTCCACAAGCTCAAGTATTTTGGCAAGACGTTTTTTCTTCATCCGCTTATACCTCCTTGATTGACTGCATAAGCTTTTTGTTTACGGAATCAAAAAAAGTGCTCTTTTTAAGGTCAATTAAATTTATGAAGTCCTTTGATTTTGATATTTCAAGGCTGTCGCCCGAATAAAATTTTACCCCTTCCGTCCCATCAACGCTGAAATAAACATCCGCATCGGCATTTTTTATTTTAACGCAAAGGGTTTTATTGGGCGAAAAAATAATCGGTCTTGAAAAAAGCGAATGAGGGCATATCGGCGCAAACTCTATGCATTCCATGTCAGGCTCTACAATAGGCCCTCCTGCCGAAAGCGAATATGCGGTAGAACCGGTAGGAGTGCTGAAAACAAGTCCGTCCGCTCTAATATTGCTGACTACCCTTGATGAAGAGGAAATTTCAAAATCGCAAAGCTTTGAATAAGGCCTTGCTATGACAACATCATTAAGCGCTTTGTAAATCTTCTCGCCATCCTCCGAAACATGCCTTATATCAAGCATCATACGCTTTTCAATTTTATAATCCCCGTTCTTAAGCTTTGAAAGTTCATTCATTTCGCAAACTTCCGCCGAAGCCATAAAGCCGAGTCTTCCGCTGTTTATGCCCAAAACAGGCTTATCGGTTCCGCAGACAAGCTTTGCGCATTTAAGTATCGTTCCGTCCCCGCCTATTGCAATCACAACATCGCAAAACTTGATAAGCTCGTCAATTTTCCCGAATTTAACATATTTTTTCTCGGCAAACTCTTCCGCATAAGCCAAATCGGCATAAACGCCTATTTGCAGCCCATTTAAGATATCGCAGGCGGCAAGCGCGCAATTTAAGGCATTTTTCTTTTTAAAATTAGGAAACAAAACGACGTTCAACTCAAATACCGCCTTTCAAGTCGTCAAAAGCTTTATCGACAATATTTTTGCATTTTGAAATATCAAAAACTTCACCGCAAGATCCTTTTCCGGCATAAAGAAGATATTCAATATTGCCGTCACCGCCCTTGACAGGTGAAAAATCAACATCCTTTACATTTAAAAATCCGCCGCAAAAAAGCACCATGTCCTCCAATACTTCTTTGTGAACCCTTGGCGATTTAACTATCCCGTTTTTGTTTAAATTGCTTTTCCCCGCCTCAAACTGCGGCTTTACAAGCGCTGCAATCTCCCCGCCGGAAGAAAGTATTTCCGCCGCCCTTGGCAACACAAGCTTTAATGACACAAATGACACATCAATGCAAATAAAATCTATTTTTTCCTTAAAAACCGATATATCCATGGTACGGAAATTTGTTTTTTCAAGATTTACAACCCTATCATCGGCGGCAAGGCTTTCATCAAGCTGGCCGTGCCCCACATCAACGGCATAAACTTTCCTTGCCCCGTTTTGAAGAAGACAATCGGTAAATCCGCCGGTTGACGCCCCAACATCAATGCAAATTTTTCCGCTGACACTTATATTAAATGAAGCAAGCGCTTTTTCAAGCTTAAGTCCTCCGCGTCCTACATATTTAGGCTTTGGCGCAAGGACTTCTATTTTGCTTTCCGGATTTACAATCAATGACGGTTTAACAGCAGCCTTGCCGTCAACCAAAACCCCTCCAAGCTTAACAAGCTCCTTTGCCTGTTCACGGCTTTTTGCCAATCCCCTTTCAAAAAGCTCGACATCAAGTCTTTTCCCCATTTTTAAGCTCCCGAATTACAAAAGAAGTCATTTTTGAAGCGCTGAGTCCGACATTGTCAAGCGCCGAAGAAACGCTTGCCTGTTTTACAAATCCATTTATTGCCGAAATATGCATCCTGCCTGAAAAGTCCGCATCCACAAGCCTTGAAGCAATATGTTCGGCAATTCCTCCGGCCCTTATGCCTTCTTCAAAGAAAAATATATTTTTATAATTTTTTAAAATCTCTATTATTTCTTCTTCAACAGGAAAAATTTTAACCATTTTAAGCATATCGCAAAAAATCCCCTCGTCTGAAAGGAATTTTTGCGCCTTTAAAAGTTCATTATAAATTCTTCCGTAAGTTACAAGCAAGATATCTGATTTTGAATTTTCATGCGTATAAAACGTATTTAAATTCGATTTATCAAATTCGGACAAATCATTTCCCTTTGGGTAACGCACCCCCACAATCCCCGGCAAGTCAAAAACAGCTTCATTCAGGCACATTTTAAGCTCTTCATAGCATGATGGCGAAAAAAGCGTTACATTTGGAATTGTAGAAAGAAAAGCTGCATCAAAAATCCCCTGATGGGTTTCACCGTCTTCACCCACTATTCCGGCGCGGTCTATTGCCAAAACAATATGGGAGTTGTCTATTGCCGCATCGTGCAAAACTTGGTCATACGACCTCTGCAAAAAACTTGAATAAACCGCAAATACAGGAATCATCCCCGTTTTTGAAAGCCCCGCCGCAAAAGTCACGGCATGCTGTTCGGCAATTCCGACATCAAAAAACCTATCCTTATGCTCGGCATAAAAATAATTAAGTCCCGTAGCATATTTCATTGCCGCAGTTATTGCGCAAATCCTTCCGTCCTGTCCGGCAAGCCTGTTCAGCTCATGACCGAAAACCGCCGAAAAGCTGTCGTCCGAAATTATCTCCGGATTCCCGTCCGTCATATCATTTTTGGATATTCCGTGAAATGCACCTGGATTTTTTTCAGCAGGTTCAAAGCCCTTGCCCTTTACAGTATTCACATGCACAAAAACAGGCCTTTTAAGTCTTTTAGCCGTAATCAAGGTCTTTTCTATTTCGGCAATATTATGCCCGTCAACCGGACCCAAGTAAACAAATCCAAAATCCTCAAACATGGTGCTGTGGTAAAGCATCCCTTTCAGCACCGATTTTGAAGTTTTTATTGCTTTTTTAAGCGGTTTTCCAATCAAAGGAGTTTTATCAAGAATATTTTCAATTGCATATTTTGTATCAAGATAGCCGGGCTTTGCCCTTATTTCACTGAGATATTTCGCCAAAGCCCCGACGTTTTTGGAAATTGACATATCATTATGGTTAAGGATAATTATTATGTTGTCATCGCTTTTTCCGGCATTATTAAGCCCCTCGTATGCCATCCCTCCGGTAAAGGCGCCATCGCCTATAACCGCTATGGTATGGTTGTTTTTGCCTTGGAGCTTCATACCTCTTGCAATGCCGAACGCCGCCGATATTGAATTGCTGCTGTGCCCTGAAATAAAGGCGTCATGCTCGGATTCATCAGGACGCGGAAAACCGGAAATCCCGTTTTCCTGCCTTAAAGTTGCAAATCTTTCAAGCCTTCCGGTTAAAATTTTATGCGCATAGGCCTGATGCCCGACATCCCAGATTATTTTATCCCTTGGGGAATCGAAAACCCTGTGTATTGCAACAGCAAGCTCAACCGTACCCAAATTTGACGCAAGGTGCCCTCCGGTTTTTGAAACGGTTTCAATAAGAATGTTCCTTATTTGAGTGCATAAATTTTCACACTGCGAAAAACTGAGCAGTTTAAGCTCCTCAGGAAGTTTAAGGTCATAAATTGATACATCTTTTTCTGCATTCAATTTGCTTCTATCTCTCATAATTTATTTCATTGGCACAATAAGGGCTATCAAAATGCCCAACAGCGCCCCTCCCAAAACTTCAAAAGGGGTATGCCCAAGATATTCTTTAAGCTCTTTGTAATTTGGATCCAAATAATTAGGGTCCTGATTTTCAAAATATTTGTTCATTTTATTTATTTCTTTTGCATGAAGTCCTGTGGCGCGCCTTACCCCCATTGCGTCATACATTACCACAACCGCAAAAAGGAAAACTATTGCAAATTCAGTGGAATCATATCCGACTTTCCTTGCGACGGAAATTGTAGCCGCACACACCAAGGCCGAGTGTGAGCTTGGCATCCCACCGGCCCCGAAAAGTCTTTCCGGATCAAAAGTCCTATATTTAATAAGATGTATAAATGTTTTGATAATCTGCGCTCCGCACCAAGATGCTACGGCAGATACTAAAACATAGTTATAGCCCATCAGCGCCAATAACTTCTCCATATTCACCAATCCAATTATTTTTTTCTCAAAAGAAGATTTTTTGTAAAATCAACTATAAATTCATTTTCATCAAATTCTTTAAGTATTGAAATTGCTTCGTTTGTAAGAGTCTCCGCCATCTGCATGGATTTTTCAAGCCCATAAATTGTGACAAAAGTTGTTTTCCCATGCTTGATGTCGCTTCCTACCGGCTTGCCTAAAACTTTTTCATCACCGGCAACATTAAGTATATCATCTATTATTTGAAATGCAAGGCCTATCTTCTCAGCAAAAGCTCCCGCATTCAAAAGTTTTTTCCCGTCTGCATCCGCGGCAATGCATCCCATCCGGCAAGCCGCCTTTATAAGCGCCCCCGTCTTGCAGGAGTGCATTTTGTAAAGCAAATCCTCCGAAATCCCCTTGCCTTCGTTTTCAATGTCAATAACCTGCCCTCCAATCATTCCGTTTATTCCGACGGCATTGGAAAGCTCCCTAATCAAATTTATTTTTACCCTATCCGGCAGTTCGCAATCGGCAATAACTTCAAAAGCAAGGTTTTCAAGGGCATCCCCCGCCAAAAGTGCAATGGCTTCGCCGAATTTTTTATGGCATGACGGTTTTCCTCTTCTGAAATCATCATCATCCATGCAAGGCAAATCATCATGTATAAGCGAAAAAGTATGAATCATTTCCATTGCCGCAGCGGGGGAAAGCGCTTTTTGAAAATCCCCTCCGCAAAGACGGCAAAATTCAAGCATAAGCACAGGCCTTACACGCTTCCCTCCTGCGGAAAGCGAATAATTCATTGCATCTGCCAAATTTTTTTGAGGAAAATTTTCTTCATCAAAATTATTATATGATGCAAGTTTTTTTTCTATTATATCTATATAAAAATTCAAACGCTCCTTGTTTTCGCCGGTCAATTTCATCATTCCTTTTTTTCGGTTATTTTCAGCTTTGCGTTTTCAAGCTCTTCTCTGCACTTTCGGGAAAGCTCGACTCCTTGCGAATAAAGGCTTAAAGCTTCTTCAAGCGGAATATTTCCTCCCTCAAGCCTTGCCAGAATTTCTTCTATCTTTTTTAAAGAATCTTCAAAATCCATATAAAGCTCCCTAACTTTTAATTTCTTTTATAACCGCAACAGCCTCGCCGTTTGAAAATTTTATTTTTATCTCATCGCCGCAATCAAGATTTGTGATGCTGCCAACGGGCCTTTCTTTTGCATAAACAAGCGCATAACCTCTGCTTAACACATTAAGCGGATTTAATGCCTCAAGCTTTTCAAGATTTTTTTCTACCGCGGTTTTATTTTCAGCAATTATTTTTAAAATTGCTTTTTCAAGACGTTCTCTTACGTCTTCAAGCCTTTCACAAGACCTTTCAAATTTGCCCTGGGGCGAAAGTGCGGCAAACTTCAAAGCATATGAGTCCAAGCGTTTTTCTTTTGCATTTATAAGATTTACCATTGATTTTTCAAGACGTTCCAAATATCCGTTTAAAAGCCCGTAAATGAAATTCTTATCCGGAACGGCAAGTTCCGCCGCCGCAGATGGAGTCGGCGCCCTTAAATCAGCCACAAAATCAACTATCGTAACATCGGTTTCATGTCCCACCGCAGAAATCAACGGTATGGTGCATTCATATGCCGCTCTTGCGACCTGTTCGCTGTTAAACGCGGACAAATCCTCGAAAGAACCGCCGCCCCTGCCCAAAATAAGCAAATCGCAATCAGTTTCCATTGCGGAATAAATTGCTTGGCAAATTGACGCCGGAGCATTTTCGCCCTGAACTGTTGCAGGTATCAGCAAGACCTCGCAAACCGGATACCTTCTTGAAATTATATTAAGCATATCTTGAAGCGCAGCACCTGTTTTTGCAGTTATTATGCCTATTTTTTTAGGATATTTCGGCAAAGGAAGCTTATGTGCGGCATCAAAAAGACCCTCCTTAAAAAGCTTTTCTTTGAGCTGTTCAAAGGCAAGATATAAAGCTCCCACTCCGCTTGGATACATATCATAAACATACAGCTGATATATCCCATCCCTCTCAAAGACCTGCACATTAGCCATGACAATGACTTCCATCCCGTTTTCGGGGCGAAACTTTACTGCTTTTGCAAAATCGGCAAACATTACAGCCTTAATGGAGCTTTCATTATCCTTTAAAGTGAAATAAAAATGTCCCGTCTTCAAGTGATGCGTAAAGTTTGAGATTTCTCCCTTTATCAGCTTGTTTTTTAAATTTATATCATCCCTAAATTTAAAGGAAATATATTTGTTAATCTGCGAAACCGTAAGGATATTGTTCATTCGTTTTCTCCTTATGCTTTAAAGCGGCAAAAAAAGCAACCCCCGCGGCATTGTCGCAGGAATATTCCGGATTTGCAAAATAAGCTTCAAATCTATTTAAAATCCTTTTCCTTATAAGTAAATTTGACATTACTCCCCCGGCGTATACAACGGGAAGCTTTCCATATTCATTTAATACTCCGGCAGTCATTTCCTCAACTGCTTTTCCGATGTAATCTATGCAGTATTTTGCAACATCTTCCTTTTTTTCGTTTTTTAAAAGCATATCCCTGCATTTGTTTTCAATTCCTGAAAGGCAGCAGTCAAGCCCTTTCATTGCAGGTTTTATATTATATTCCTTTTTGCTTTCAAGAGCAAGTTCTTCCATTTCCGGCCCACATGGGAATCTCAATCCCATAAAAACGCCAATCCTATCAACTGCCTGTCCGGCCTTTAAATCCAACGAAGATGCAATCAAGGAGATTTTTACCACTTTATCCTCGTCGGGCTCAACAAGCAGACATTCGGTAGTCCCCCCGCTGACATGAAAAGCAACAAATCTTTGCTTTAAAAATTCAAATTTTTTGCATGAAAAAATCGCCGCAAGAATATGCCCCGTTTGATGGGATGTTTTATGCAAATCAATAGAGCCCATAGCGCAAACCGAACGGGCAAGCCCTTCCCCCGCAAGAAAACACGGCATATACGAGTCTTGCGCATCCCTTGGCTTTACAGAAACTCCCGCCGCAGCAATTTTCTTATTATTTGGAAAGCATTTTTCCATTAACTCCGGAAGATTTTTAGTATGATGAAATATCGCATCGCTTTGCCTTAATCCTATTTCATTTTCCTTTACAGGCAAAGGCATTTTTGCTTGGAGCATTTCTCCGGTTTCATCATCATAAATTGCAAGCGAAGTTGTATAATTGCTTGTATCTATGCCAAGAAAACATGCCATTACGCATTTTCCTCTTTGCTTCTTGAATAAGCCCCCAAAATCCCATTTACAAAGGCAACGTCGCTTTCATGCGAATATTTTTTTGAAATAAGCACCGCTTCGTTTATTGCAACATTCATAGGCACTTTTTCCTCATAAAGAATTTCATACAGCGCAAGTCTTAATACGGCAATATTTACCTTTGGTATTCTTTCAAACTGCCTTTTTTCGCTGAACCTGGATATTATTTCATCAAATTCCTTTGAATGCTCAACCGTTCCCTTAAACATCCTTACGACATCATCATTTATTATTATTTCATCAATACCCTCAGCAAGTTCAATTATTTCATCGGCAGGTTCATTCCTAAAAAGGCTCTCAAAAACAAGCTTAAAAGCAGATTCACGCATTTCGCGTCTTGACATTGCAAAACTCCATTCCGCCATCAGGCATTTTTAGCATATTATACCAAAACAGCAAAGCAAGCTTCACGCACTTTTCGCGTAAAGCCCGCCGTTGCTATTCCTTTTTATTATTCTCAAAAACAACTCCCGCAATCAAAACATCAACTCTTGAAACCATTATCCCCGTCATATTTTGAAGCGCAGCCTTTATATTTTCCTGTACCCGTTTGGCGGCAACCGCAGCTTTGCATCCGTATTTCACAAGAACACCAAGCGAAATTTCAACCGTATCTCCGGAAATTTTAATCTTAACAGCATCATTTTTATCCGGTTTTACAAACATTCTGCCAAAGGAAGCTTCCGGTTCCGCAATGCCGATTATCCCCTCCACCTCGCAAGCCGCAAGTCTTGCCACTGACGATATGACTTCATCGGATACTTTAAGCGTTCCTTGCTGAAATTTGCTTTTTACTTCCATTTCGCAGTCTTCCTTTCAATCCAAGCGGGTTTTCAAAATTTGCATATACAATATTATTATAGCATAAAATTGCCTAATTGCAAGTATTGTTGACTGCATATATTTTAAAAGACTTAAAAATAAAAGTAATTTTTAAACTGAATTTATCTGACCAATTCAAAATTTTTAAATTTACAGCTATTGCAAATTTCAATTTAAACAGAAAGCGGCGATTTTCATCGCCGCTTTCCATAATTTTATCCCGCAGCCTGCGTCGGAATGCTCAAAATATTGCCCTGTTTGGCCGCAATTTTTTTAGAATCTGTTAACACTATTGCATTAAATTATAAAATATGGTATGATAATTGTATGGAAATAACAAAAGAACAATTTGATCGAATTGCCTCATATCTTCCGCGGCAACGTGGATTGGGGCATACTGTTTACGTTCGTATGAACAGATGGAGCAAAAGCGGCGTTTTGCAGCATCTTTTTAAAGCATTGCAAATAGATGACATTATAAAAATCAAATTGGAGTATAAAAAAAATTAGAGGGGATAAATAGTTATGAAGATTCATTATTTCCAAAGATATCATGCGAAAGAAAATGTCGCAACAGCAAATACGATGCTGCTATTATCTCGGCTGTATTCATATTCTTCAGATAAATTCTTTCGTTTTATGAAGTCAGAATTCTTTTCAGATTCCTTTGAACCAGAGATTGTTTTTAACCTTCAGGAAAAGAGTACAAAAAGTATCCCAGATGCTACCATTACACAAGAAAGCTTTAAAATTGTTGTAGAGACAAAAATGTCTGACTGGTTCTATTCAGATCAACTGCTACGACATTTAAAATCTTTTGGGGATGAAAAGTATAAAGTAATAATCACTTTAGCACCGGAGTTGATGGCTCCAAAAAAGAAAAAAGAGTTTGATGACCAATTGAAGAAATATAATGCCACACAGAGATATCCTGTCATGCACGTTAATACCACTTTCGAGGGTATTATTGATGCAATACGAGATGTTATTGATGACAGGGATTACGAAATGCAGGATGTGTTGGAAGATTATTTGAATTATTGTTATAAGGATGGTTTGATTCCTGTTTCTGATTCCTGGAAGTATCTACGTATGCAGCTTGCTGGTACCACAATTGATTTTAATATTGGCAATAACATTTATTATGATAAAGCTGAGCGTGGGTTTAGAGCGCATGATTATCTTGGATTATACAAACAGAAGAGTGTACGTGCTATCGGAAAAATCTGTGCTCGTATTACAGCTATTGAAACTGAATCGGGCATCAAATATACACCTGAATTTGGTGAGTTAACTGATGAACGCAAAGCATTGATTCAAAAAGCAATGGCTGATGGCGATTCTCATGGATATGACTTAAGAACGATAGAACATAGATATTTCTTTGTTGAGAATTTCTATGAAACTGATTTTAAGAAAATATCAGCAGGTGGCTCAATGGGCTCACGAGTATTTGATTTAACACAAATTCTTGCAACAGAAAAATTACCTGGAACAGCGGAGATTGCAGAGTTACTTAAGCATAAGACATGGGGTTAATTACTGTATCTTTTCTTTCGTATGCCAGACGCAGGTTTATGGAGTGAATACGTTTTATTTTTAGGAGTCTGAATACCGAACCGTGTAAATGCCAATAATAGCCATAAATAAAGGAATAAGAAAATGGAGGTAATTGGCATGAGAACGAGTAAGAACGAATTAAGTGAAAAGGAAAAGGAGCTTGTAAAATATCTGATGGCGGATTGCCACAGCACGGGAGATATTCAGAGAAAGCTCAAGAGGCTGTTTGCCGGAACGATAGAGCAAATGCTTGAAGTTGAAATGGAGGAGCATCTTGGATATGAAAAGCACTCTTCGGCCGGAATCAACACAGGAAACAGCCGGAACGGTTATGGCACAAAGACCATAATCAGCGATTACGGTGAATGTGAAATTGCAGTTCCGCGCGACAGGAATGGCGAATTTGAACCTAAAATCATTGAAAAAAGGCAAACAAGAACAGACGAAATAGAACAAAAAATTATGGCAATGTATGCAAAAGGCATGAGCCAGCGCGACATTGAAGATACGCTTCGTGAAATTTACGGGTCGGAAATATCTCAAGGCATGATATCAAAGATAACCGATCGCATTTTGCCTGAGGTAAATGAATGGCAGAATCGTCCCTTGGACAGTATTTATCCGGTAATTTTCTTTGATGGAATCGTATTTAATTCGCGGAAAGACAACAAAATCATCAGCAAATGCGTGTACTCGGTACTCGGCATAAACATGGAAGGGCAGAAGGAAATTTTAGGCACTTGGATTTCAGAAAATGAATCTGCAAGTTTCTATGCAAGCATATGTTCAGACCTGAAAAATCGCGGAGTTACGGACATTTTCATAGCTTGCCATGATAATTTGACAGGGCTTAACGATGCGATAAAATCAATATTCCCCAAGACAAAAAATCAGCTTTGCATAGTTCATCAGGTAAGAAACAGCTGCAAATTTGTGCCGTATAAGGACAGGAAAGCTGTATGTGCTGACCTAAGGAAAATTTATAGCGCTGTAAACCTTGATGATGCAGAATACGCAAAAGAGGAATTCCGTGAGAAATGGGACAAGAAGTATCCTAACATTCTTAAAGCATGGGATAAAAACTGGAATGAACTTACTACCATTTTTGAATATCCGCAGGAAATCAGGAGGATAATATATACAACAAATTCAGTTGAAAGCTATCATAGGATGGTGCGTAAATTTACAAAATCCAAAGCGATATTCCCAACCGATGATTCAATACGCAAGGTAATTTATATGAGCGCGACCGAAATCTCAAAAAAATGGACTGTGCCTGTTCAGGGCTGGGGACTTGCGTACTCTCAGTTTGCCATCTTTTTTGAGGGGAGATTCACAGCCTGACGGCTGATGAGGGCTCTGCCCTCAAACTCCCGAGGTTTATCCGCTGGGGGATATCCTGTGGAAAAAGCAGCGATTTTCATCGCCGCTTCCCACAGTTTTATCCCACAGCCTGCGTCGGGTTGCTCCTCAGCATTGCCCTGTTTGGCCGCAATTTTAGTATGCCCAATTTTTGCTGTTAAACGCATTTACACAGTTTTATTTTTAGAACCATTTTTAGAACCATCAGACACAACAATAGCTCCTTTTCTAAACTACCCAAGTGTACTCAGCATGTAACAAAAGATATTAATTCCCTTGCTTCGTCTGTTATTTTGGGTTCCCATGCAATAATAAAATAAATCTGTTGAAAATGTTTTCGACTTTGATATTCTTTTGGATTATCAATGATATGAATCTCATATCCTCTGCCTGTATCTCCCCATACATCATATGGTATCCATGGTTTACTTCCTCCAAAGCATTCATTAATATCCTGTGTATCATACGTTCCCATTCCAACTGTATAGTTGTCAATCGAGCCAACAATGTTTAATGTATATTCATTACCGCCGTCATTGTGCAGACAGCCACAGTCAAATTCACAAACTAAAACATCGCCTAACTGAAGCGAATTCATATCTACTGTAACTTTATATAATCCTTCTGGCTTCTTATAGCTATCGTCATTGAGATACATTCCATATTCAAAGGGCTGTATTTCAAAGTCTATTGCATGTCCATTTTTATAGACATGCAACTTTGCAAATGGGGTTTCATATTCCTTTGTTCTCACTCAAATTCCCCCTACATAAAATCTCATTTGACGCAACGGCTAATAAACATTATAAAACATTTCCATAACAATGGTTAGCTTATTTTATAATACATCCAACCTGACCACACAACCTCGACAATAACCCAAAAAACATCTAAATCTTCCACTCGCGGAACACTGACATCTAAGGACTCTCTGAATAAATCAGCCTATTCCTTTAAATCAAAGGGTCCCTTATTTTATATCATCAACCATCAATTCCCCCATCTTTATATGTAAATTATACCATATTTATTTCCAGTTCGTGTGAATAATTTTTTAAATCAGAAGTTCCTCAGAAACATATACATATATAACCTTAGTATTTAAAATGATTTTAAATAAATTCTTTACTATAAAAACAATGCCCAAAAGCAATGCTTTTGGGCGAATTTTTATTTAACTTCAATTATTGTAATTTTATCAGCGGGAACCGATACTTGACTGAGCAAAATATCTTTTATCTTTGCGGCTTCGGATGCAACCAACCCGTCAGTTTTTACCACTATATTTGCGGACTGCCCGTCAAGATATACCACGCAATCTTTAAATCCCTGCGCTTTTATCAAGTTTTCAATTACTCCTTCGCTTTCTACAAGCTTTGAAAGACTTACGGCATCTTGGGTAATGGATGCTTTTTCTTCTTCGGTCAAATCCCCTCCGTTAAGCATGGTTTGAAGCGTTTGCACTGCTTCATCCCTTTTTGTAATCCTGTCAAGCCTTGCTTTTGCAAAATAATCATCCGATTCATCGGCATTTACAAAAGCCGCATCACCATAGTTTCCACCTGAGCCGGAAGAGGAGTCAAGCGCATTTGTCGCCGCAAGTTTATCTCCGGTTTGGGTAAAAGCATAGCTTAAATAAATTGCTATACCCAAAATCAATGTCAGGCAAGCTAAAATAATGTGGTTTTTCCTTATGATAATATTTGGTTTTTTCATCTTCAATTCTCCATTCTGCCTCGCGGGCCTTTATTTCAGGCATTTTTAAGGCGTGCCTTGCGCCACATATATTTTTGCGGTAGAAATCCCCAACGCCGTAGATACGGCCATATATATCCTTTCGCAGACTCTTGCGTTTCCTCCCCCTTCGCATACAATTACCACGCCGTTGATTTGCGGATTTATAACCTTTTTTACAAGCGCCTCCTTTTTATCGCCGGAATCTATCAGCACCGGCTTATTTTCACTTTGGGAAGCAGTTTTCCCGTCACCGGAAGAATTGCTGCTACTCCCCTCTTCAGCATAAACATACTCTTCCGTGCAAGATACGGTAAGCATCACCTTTATTTTTCCGACTCCGTCAATGGCGGAAAGCACTTCCTCAAGCTTTTGGGATGTTTCTTTTTGAAAATTTTCCGTTACTATGTCTTTTTCGGTCTCGGTTTTTGTTTTTTGCGGCAAAAATTCCGAAAGCATTATTAAGGCTATGCCTGCAAATCCCAAAATTATAATTGCTTTAAGAGCGTTTTCCTTGCCTATTTTATTTTTTAAAAAATTGATTATACTTTCCATATCACTTTACTCCCGCTAATTTATGGAGATTCTGACATCCCCGCCAACCTCGTTCTTTATAACGTCAAAAGCTTTATGCTCAAGACCTTTATCTGAAAGCTCCACCTCTATTTCACTAATAGATATGCTGTTGTCGTCCGAAATATTAACATTAGTTGAGATTTTATCGGCATTTATACCGTTTGCCTTTAATTTTTCAAGCAATGCGGAGCTTATATTCTTTTCAATTGCTGTCTTGTAATCCTCTTTTAAACTATCCTGAACCGACGAAAAATCATTTTTCCCTGACAAATTAAAACCTTCAAAGCTAAATCCCCCTCCCGATAAAAAAGGAGCGGCAAGTCCTATTAAAAAGAAAAGCGAAAAAATCAGGCGCATTTGCTTTTCAAACTTTTTTTCCGGACAAAGCATGTCCAGTATGGAAATTCCAACCGCCAAAAAACAGGAAACTGCAACAAGTTTTTTTAAGGCCTCCATTTTACCCACCCTTAAAACATATTAAGACCAAGCATCATGATTATTGCCGTTGAAACCACAAGCATCATCGTAAAGCACAAAAGCAGGCTCAACGCAATCGAGAGCACCGAAACAACATTTTTTAAAAGGCTGTTTATTTCTTTTATTCCAAAAATTTCCGAGACTATTGCTCCGCACCAAACTGCAGCTTCCAGCAAAACAACCGAAATTATTGACGGCAGCATTGTAAGCAAAAGCGCTGCTATCCCATAGCTTCCAACACCGCTTTTTAAAATTCCAAGACTCCCCTTTATTGCCGAATAGGCATCAGAAATTGCACCTCCCACCACAGGCACAACGCTTGAAACCACAAATTTTGCCGCCTTTGCCGAAACCGTATCAGCAGACACCCCGATAACGCTTTGTATAGTCAAAAGTCCCACAAAAACCGTCATTACAAATCCTATGCCCCATACGGCCGCTTTCTTTATCCCGTCCGTAATGCCAGAAAGAGAAATTGCCGGATTTATAGACTCCACAACGGCCATTGCAAGGCAAAGTCCCAAAAGCGGCATTAAAATCTTTGAAGCTATTTGCGTTGAAATTTCGCAAACCGCAAAAATAATCACGCTGTAGCTTCCCGCAGAAGAAATGTTTCCGCTTGCCGCAACTATGCCTGAAAAAACAGGGACATAGCTTACCATGAAATTCCCGCCGCAAATCAGAGTATCTGAAACCGATTGAATACATGAGCAAACCGGTTCGGAAATTATGCCAACGCAAATAAGAGTGCTTATTATCCCATATATCTTTGACATCCCCTTGCTTGAAACGGTATCCCCCATCCCGGCAATCAAAGACGCCAGCAAAATAACCGAAAAAAGCTTGCCAAGAACTTTAAGCGGATTTAAAAGCTTGTTCTTAAGCCCGTCCAATATGTAATCAAAAACCATTTTCGGAGTGATTTCCAGCATTTTTTCCGGCTCGGATACATTTATTCCGTTTTTATCCGCAAAATCCCCGGCACTTTCCGGAAGCGATATATTTTCCACGCCGCTTGCCTTAACCGTATTTTTAAGGACATCTCCGTCTGCGGCCATAACGGGAACTGCTCCAATAACCAAAAACATAAGAAGTATGCAAAAAATCCTTTTCATTCTTTCCCCTCTTTTTAAAGAGACATGAACTTCATTACTATTTCCGACAATTTTTGAAACAACGGAAGCGCAAGCGTCAAAAGACATACTTTCCCTGCAAACTCAAGCTGCGCGGCAAGGGTGTTTTCGCCGCCGTCACGGCATATATCACAGGCAAACTGGATTATATAACACACTCCAAGGGCCTTAAATAAAATCTCGACATACTGGTTGTCAATGGCGGATGCCGAAAAAAGCCTGTCAACAGTTTGGATAATCGGGGATACAAAAGCAAAAACAGCAAGGATAATCAAAACCGATGCGGCAGCTCCTATCATAAGCCCGTATATCCTGTCATACTTGTCCATCAGTTTGCACAGCGCCACCGATATTACGGCAAGCGAAGCAATTTGAATTATACTTGTCACCATAATCCAAACACACTCTTTATGGTTTCAAAAAGATTGCTTATTTCGTTGATTATTATCATCAGCACCACAATAAGCCCGGCAAGAGTGGTCATCATGGCCTGCTCTTCACGCTCCGCCCGCTTTAAAAGAAGATTGAGCACCGCAACGATTATCCCTATTCCCGCAATTTTAAAAATCAAATCTATATTCATTTAAACCTCCAAAAGCTAAACTAAACCAAAAGAATTGAAATAAAAGCTCCGCTTAAAATCCCAAGCGAACGGTAAAGCTTTCCCTTTTTATCCCTTTCCTCTCTTGCTTTTTCAATAATAAGCCCAAGATTGCCCATATGTATGCTTATCATCCCAAGCTGGCCCTCTATGTCGCTTTTGCCAAGCGAAAAACCTATCCCTTTAATGAATTCCACATCCGTTTCTTTTAAAAAAGGGTACCGGCATTTTTCAATGCCCATTGACCATGCTTCATAAAAATCCTCATAGGGCAGATAATTTTTCTTTATTTCATTAAGAAAATCCAGCGCGGAAAGTGTCTTGTCACGGCAAAGAACATCCAGAATTTCAGACAAGGTCGATGCCTGAAACCGGATTTGTATTGAAATTTCTTCAAGCATAAGTTTTAAAAGGGACAAAAATTCAACTCTTTCAGTTAACCTTTTTGAGAATATAATTCCCGTCAGCCCCGTAGTTGTGATAATCAGCAGCATTCCTAATATTTTCAGCATGCCTTTGCACCTCTTTTATATCTTTTATAACCCCGGGTTTTTCACGGTTTCCCAAAAGAACCACCTGACTGAAAATCCTTTGGTCAAGCAATGCCTTTATATGCTTCCTTTCGTCAAGTTCTTCAAATGAGCCTGCATGTGCGCTTGCAATTACCACAACACCAGCATTGGAGCACCTTTCAATCGCCATGCAGTCATTTAATCCGCCTATTTCATCCACTACAATGATTTCAGGGGACATTGCCCTTATTGCCGCCGCCATGCCGTCCTCTTTCTGGTATCCGTCAAAAACATCGGTGCATATCCCTACATCGTTTTGGGGAATGCCTTGATAAACCGAAGCAATTTCTCCTCTTTCATCAATAAGCGAAACCTTTCGCAAATTGCCAAGCTGTCGGCACAAATCCCTTAAAACAGTTGTTTTTCCGCTTAAAGGAGGACCTATTATTAAAGTTCCGGCAATCTTTGAATTAAAAAGAATTTTCATAATTTCATCGGCGCATCCTTTGACCTCATTTGCAATCCTGAAATTCATGCCCGATATATGTTTGATTGTTTCCATTTTTCCATCCTTGATGACCGCGCTTCCGCAAAGTCCCACGCGGTGTCCGCCCGGCAAAGTTATATAACCTTGCGAAAGCTCTTTTTGAAAGCTGTGAACCGAATATTCGCAAACCGCCTTAAAGCTGTAATCGACATCCCTTTTACCTACTATAAGCCCTATTGACGGACTGCTTGAAATCCCTCCGTTTTCCGTTATAAAAAGCTCTTTTCCAAAAGACGTAACCGAAAGCGGTTTTTCAGCTCTAAGCCTTATTTCCTGAATCTGGTCTTTAATTGAAACCTTTTCCAAAGCGCTCCTTATTTTATCTGAAAAATAAAGAATCAGCCTATCAAAATTTTTTTCCTCCATCTTTATCTCTCCCGTCTTTAAAATCTTCTTGCCTAATAATATGCCTTACGGGACAAGAATAGAACAAAAAACTCCCGCCGCCCGAAAGCGGCAGGAGTTTAACCCTTGCTATATGTTCTGCAATTTTCAACAAGCTGCCCGCAGCTGCATAGACCAATCCTATGCCATCTGCAATCTCCGCAGCAATTTTTAAAAATCTCACTTATTTCACTGTTTAAAATAACATCAAGAATTTCTTTATATGTATATTCTTTACCTGCTTCAAGCTTTAATCCGGACAAAACCGTTTCATCTTTATTTATTACATCTTCATTGCCCAAAATGCATTCTCCCTGCAAAAGGTTTGGGCAGCAAGAGCATATGTCATCCGGCTCTTTTAACAAAATCAAGCTTTGTTCCGGATTATTGCGCAATTCGCACACAATCCCGTTCATGTTTTGGGAAAACTTTTCATCATAGCCCTTTCCCGAAAACAAAAGCATGCAAAAAAGGTGATGCGCCCTTATTTTAAGCCGCTTCATAACGCAAAGCTTTTCTTATTGCAATTGAGGCAAAATATGCCGCCACAACCGAAATAATATCCTTTACAATATAAGGCAGCGATACCAAAAGAATTGACTTCAAAAATCCATTTCCGCTTAAAACAGAAAACTGGACAGCTCCCAACAAGTGGCAAACAAGCAAACCGGCTATGCCAAAACTAATCTTTATGAATTTATTGCTGAATTTAAAGCTAAATCCCGTAATTACTGCCATAAAAAGAAATCCAATTAAAAATCCGCCGGTATACCCCCAAAAATGTGAAAATCCGCCGGTAAATCCCGCAAAAACAGGAACGCCTACCGCTCCAAGCATAAGATAAACCAGCACCGCCGCACCGCCGTACTGCCATCCGAGCACATAACCGCAAAGTGAAACCGCAAGGGTTTGCAAAGTAATCGGCACCCCTGTCGGCAAAGGAATTGATATTTGAGAAAGCACCGCAGTAAGCGCCGCGAACATTGCCGTCAAGGCAAGCTGTTTTGTTGAAATTTTTGACATTTTTTCATTCCCCAATCTTTAAAAAATATTTTCAAAGCAGGGTTATTTTAGCATAAAAAATCAAATTTGTCAACCTTAAATTTATTTTAGGTTGACAATTGCAAAAATATTTAATGCCTGCCTCATTTAAAACATTTCGACAGGCATTTTTTACAATTTAAACTTTGCAGGAAAGCTCCTCACCGCATTTTTCAAAAAATATCCTTCTTAAAGGGCAAATTTCACATTTAGGCGACCTTGCGCTGCAAAATTCCCTGCCAAACAAAACAAGCTGGTGGCAAAATTTTGCCGAAGCTTCCAAAGGAATAACTTTAATCAAATCCTTTTCAACCTTGAAAGGCTCTTTATTTTTGGTAAGTTTAAGGCGAAAGCTTATCCTTATGCAATGCGTATCGGTAACTATCGCAGGTTTGCCAAAAACATCGCCCATTATTAAATTTGCCGTTTTTCTGCCTACTCCGGGCAGGGAAAGCAGTCCCTCCAAAGTATTTGGGATTTCCCCTCCATGCTTTTCAATAATCTGCCTGCTCATTTCAATTATGCTTGCGGCTTTCGTCTTATAAAGTCCGCATGATTTTATATCGTTTGCAAGCTCCTCAAAATCCGCCTCGGCAAAAGCCTCCAAAGAGGAGTATTTTTTAAACAAATCCCTCGTTACGATATTCACCCTTGCATCAGTGCACTGCGCCGAAAGCCTTGTTGCTATCAAGAGTTCATAAGGTTTTTTATATTCAAGCGAACAGGCCGCATCTGGGTAAATCATATCAAGCGCCTTGACAATAAGCTCCGCGCGTTCTTTAAGTTTCATAGGGATACCTCTTAAAATATTTCAAGCTCAACAGGACAATGGTCACTCCCAAAAACATCGGAATGTATTTTGGCGTCCTTTATTTTATCCTTTATACGCTCCGAAACAAGAAAATAATCTATGCGCCATCCGGCATTGTTTGCCCTTGCGTTGAACATATACGACCACCATGTGTATGCGCCTGTTTTATCCGGATAAAGATATCTGAACGAATCCACAAAGCCGCTTTCCAAAAGCTTTGTCATCTTTTCCCTTTCTTCCGGAGTGAATCCGGCATTGCCTACGTTTGTCTTGGGATTTTTAAGGTCTATTTCCTTATGTGCAACATTCAAATCCCCGCATACAATAACCGGCTTTTGCAGGTCAAGTTTTTTTACATAAGCGCGAAAATCATCTTCCCAGCGCATCCTGTAATTAAGCCTTGCAAGCTCCCTTTGCGCATTTGGAGTATACACGTTGACAAGAAAAAAATCTTCATATTCAAGGGTGATTATACGCCCCTCGCTGTCGTGCTCCTCAATCCCCATATCGTAAGAAACGGAAAGCGGCTCGTTTTTTGCAAAAACCGCAGTTCCGGAATATCCCTTCTTAACGGCGCTGTTCCAAAACTGCAAATAGCCGTCAAAATGCACTTCTGCCTGTTCTTTTTGCATTTTTGTTTCCTGTATGCAAAAAATGTCAGCGTCAATCTTTTTAAAAAAATCCTCAAAGCCTTTGCCAAGGCATGCCCTTAATCCGTTTACGTTCCATGAAACAAATCTCATATTTTCACCTTCTTAAAGCTTAATCAAGCCTCTTTCAAGCATTGTTTGCGCGGCAAGCAGCACTCCCATCCTGCCGCTTGCGTAAGTAAGGCCGCCCTGCATCCATGCGGCAAAAGGCTCCCTTATCGGGGCATCGGCGGAAAGTTCTATTGAAGCTCCCATTGTAAAAGCTCCGGCAGCCATTATTACCTTGCTTTCATATCCCGGCATGTCCCATGCTTCGGGAGTTACAAAAGAATCCACCGGCGAACCTTTTTGTATCCCTTGACAAAACGCAGTAAGATTTTCCTCATTTTTAAGTTTCAAAACAGTTATTATATCGCTCCGCTTTTCCGCATTTGACGGCAGGCACTCAAATCCCAGCAAATTAAAAAGTTCGCAGGCAAAGCTTGCTGTTTTTACCGCATTTGCCACCACATCCGGCGCAAAAAAAAGTCCCATAAACATTGGTTTGCTCTGATTCAATGTGCAACCAACCTCTTTGCCCATGCCAACGCATGTAAGCCTATATGAGCAAAGCTCTATCAAATCCGCTCTTCCGGCAATATATCCTCCGGTTTCGGCAATTCCACCGCCCGGATTCTTAATAAGGGAACCTATAACAATATCCGCTCCTGCCTCGGTAGGCTCAATTTCCTCCACAAATTCCCCATAGCAATTGTCAACCATTACAATTGCATCCGGATTTGCCGTTTTAGCAGCTTTTGCAATTTCCCCTATCTGCGAAACATTAAGCGCCGGCCGCAAGGAATATCCCCTTGAGCGCTGGATATAAACCACTTTTGCATCCTTTGATTTTTTAAAAATCTCATTTAAATTAGGAGAGCCATCCGGCAAAAGGTCAATTTGGGAATAATTCACCCCGAAATCTTTAAGCGAGCCATTTCCGTTCCCTCTTATCCCTATTACCTCTTCAAGGGTATCATAAGGATTTCCCGTAACCGAAAGCAAGGTATCTCCCGGCCGCAGGGCCCCAAAAAGCGCAACCGAAAGCGCATGAGTGCCCGAAACAAAATTATGCCTCACAAGGGCATCTTCGGCGCCGAAAACATCGGCATAAACCTTGTCAAGAACATCCCTGCCGCCATCGCCATACCCATAACCTGTACTGCCCTTAAAACAGCTTTCGCTGACTTTATTCTTTATAAATGCGGCAAGCACCTTTTCACCGTTATGTCTTGCAATCCGCTCGGTTTCCTTAAATTTTTCAAAACACTTTTCCTCGGCAATTTCGGCAAGTCTGCAAAGCCTTTCATCTATATTAAAAAAATTATCCGCCAATTTTAAAAATCCTTTCTTTTAAATATGCTCCAAAACAATATCCCTGTCAAATTCGCAAAAGCCCAATGACCTATAAAAGCTCTCTCTTTCCGGTTTTGCGCAAAGATAAGGCTTTATTCCCAAGGCCGACATCCTGTTTTCAAGCCAATAAAGCAATTCCCTTGCCTGACCTTTCCCCCTGCTTTGCAAAGATGTTGCAATTTGTCCGAAAAAGGCATATCCATCCACCTTAAAGCAAAGTTCGGCTGTGGTATCTTTATAGAGATAAATCCTGCTTATCCCATGCCTTATCCTATGCGAAGTTTCCGTCAGCCAAAGCGCATAATTATCTTCAATCGGAAAGCCTTGTTTTAAAATATTAAAAACCTCGTCCAGCCTTGGATTTTTTTCAACAGCCATATCCTTTGGATACTCCCCCGGAGCAAAATAAAAAAATATTCGCTCAATGGGGCGGTATCCGGGCACTTTAAGTCTTTCAGCCAAAATCCTCGGCATTTCAACGCTCTGCGCTCCGCCAGACATTACGAAAAATTCAAATTCCTCCGCATCAAAGCCATTCCCCTCAACGGCAATAACAGCGGATGAATTTAAAATTGCCGCATAGCCAAATGCAGATTCCTGTCTTATTTCATAAAACCGGCAAAAATCATATTTTAAGCCGTAAGCCGAAAACCAAGCTTTAATCCTGCGGCCATAATGTCCGTTTGGAATTTTATTTAAATCAAAGTTTTCACCAATTTGTTTTATCATAATTTAAAAATTGCCGCCGACAAATTCCTTGCAAGTTCCTTGCATGCCAAAATATCGCTTTCCTTTACAACGCATGACGGCGAATGCAGGTACCTGCACGGAACGGAAATTGCAACGGTTCTTACCCCCGAACCGGAAACATGTATCGCCCCGCTGTCATTTCCTCCCGCAACCATGGTTTTGGTTTGAACGGGAATATTTTTTTCACGCGCGATTTCAAATGCAAGCTTATAAAGCTCTTTATCATATATAGTGGAACGGTCCATATACGAAACCACTGCGCCTTTGCCAAGCTCGCAGACGCGTTTTTCATCCTCCGCGCCGGGAATGTCCGAAGCCGTTGTAGTTTCAAGCACTATTGCAAAATCCGGTTTTACAATATTTGAGGCCGTTTTTGCGCCTCTGGTTCCTATTTCTTCCTGAACGGTAAATACGAAGAACGTATCATATTCCCATTCCTCTTTTATAAGCTCTATAAGCATTGCGCAGCCGGCCCTGTCGTCAATAGCCTTGCCTTTCAGCATTCCGCTGCCGAAAGAAATAAAATCCGATTTAAAGCAAATGCTGTCCCCCAAGGCAACAAATTTTTCAGCCTCTTCTTTTGAAGAAGCCCCTATATCTATATAAAGCGATGAAATTTCAGGAAATTTTTTCTTTTCATCGTCGGAAAGGTTATGAACAGCCTTTCCGCCTATAACTCCGGGCAATTTGTTTTTCCCTATAAAAACCTCCCTGCCAAGGCAAACGGCGGAATCTACTCCGCCAACAGGTGCAAACTTAATGCTACCATCGGATTTTATCGAGGTAACTATAAATCCCACCTCATCCATATGAGCGCAAAGCATAAGCTTTTTGGAAGCAGTCTTTTTCCCTTTTTTATGAGCAATAAGGTTGCCAAGGGCATCCACACTATAATCGCAGAAACCCTTTATTTGTGATATTATAAAATCCCTTACTTCTCTCTCATCTCCGGATATTCCATTTAAAAGGCAAAGTTCTTCAAGCAGCATTTATTTAGTCCTCCTAATGTATTCAGCAAGCAGTTTTCCGACATTTTCAACATCCGACAAGTCAACCACTTCCACAGGCGTATGCATATACCTAAGCGGTACCGAAAGCGTAACCGCCCTTGCTCCGGAACCCGAAACGGAAAATTGGTCGGCATTCGTGGAAGTAAGTCCCGGCATGATTTCATGTTGGAAAGGAATATTCATTTCCTTTGCAATATCAATAAGTTCAAGCGCAAGCTTTTTATCAAGGCTCGGAGAAATGCCTATCATGCCTCCGTTGCCAAGTTTTCCGCATTTTTCTTCCTTTTCACCCTCGGCATAGCCAAATCCCACGTCAACGGCAATGGCAATATCAGCATTTATATCGTATGCGGCAATTTTCGCGCCCCTCTCGCCTATTTCCTCCTGCACGGAAAACAAAACGGTCAGCGCACAATTTATCTCCTCATTTTTAAGCAAATCAAGCGCATAGAGTATTGCAACAATTCCAGCACGGTCATCAAGCGCTCTGCCGGCAATCCTTCTACCTAAAAGCTCACCGCATTTTACATCAAAGGTAATTTTATCCCCCAGCTGAACGATTTCCAAAAGCTCCTCACGGCCCATGCCGGCATCAATGCAAAGTTCCGATATTTCAGGGACTTCCTTTTCCTTTCCGCCGGACAAATGCGGAGGAATAGAAATAACAATCCCGTATATATCCTTTTTGCCATGGATTACCACCTGTTGCGCCGGAAGGAGCCTTCTGTCAATTCCGCCGCAATTTGAAGCCTTTATAAATCCGTTTTCATCAACATATGTCACAATAAGCCCCACCTGGTCTATATGAGCATCAAGTACCAGCTTTACCGAATTTCCATCATGTTTTCCAAGTTTTCCTATCACATTTCCGTTTTTAATGCAAACGTCATTGGTGTATTCCTTCAACATTGAAGCGGCAAGCTTTGCCGCTTTGCTCTCTTCACCCGAAACCCCTGTTTCATCCGAAAGCAATTTTATTGCATTTGCTATGTCCATTAGTTTTTATCCTCCGTTTATTTCAAATTGTTTATTATTTCTTTAAAATGGCGTCCCCTTGCCTCAAAATTCGGATACATATCAAAGCTTGCGCAGGCAGGGGAAAGTGTTATGACATCGCCCTTTTGCGCCTCTTTCCTTGCGGCCTCAACAGCTTCTTCAAGAGTTTTGGCGCGGATTATTTTAATGCTGTTCTTATCATATCCTTCATATTCCGTAACAGCCTTTTCAATTTTATCCGCAGTTGCGCCAAGAAGCACAAGAACTTTTACCCTTTCGTTAAATGGCTTTGCTATCGGCTCAAAAGGAATTTTTTTATCATATCCGCCCGCGATTACAATAAGTTTTTGATTAAACGAATAAAGTCCCGCAATTGCACGCGTCGGGCTTGTTGCAATGCTGTCATTGTAGTACTTTACGCCGTCAAGTTCCCTTACGAATTCAATCCTATGCTCAACGCCGCCAAATTCCTTTGCAACCTTTACAATGTTTTCAATCGAAACCTCGCCCCAAACGGCGGAAATAGCCGCAAGATAATTTTCCACATTGTGCATTCCGGGAATCCTTATGTCTTCCTTATCCATTATTTCTATTACTTCACCAAAATTATTAAAGCAAACCTTTCCGTCTTCACGCAAAAAGGCCCCGCATTCGGGAATGCCTTTCCTTGAAAACTTCAAAAGCTTTCCTCTTACAAAAGCCGAAAGGGAATCTGCCGTTTCGTTATCCATATTAAGGACTGTTTTTGAAAAAGCATTTTGATGAAGGATTATATTTTTCTTGCTGTCAATATACTCTTCCATTGTTCCGTGAACATCCAAATGGTTTGGAGTTATATTGGTAATTACTGCAATATCGGGAGATTTGCGCATTGATATGAGCTGGAAGCTTGAAAGCTCAACAACGGCGGCATCATCCTCGCAGATATTTTCTATTTCAGGAAGCAATGCTTTTCCTATATTGCCCCCCTTATGAACGGTCCTGCCCTGCGCCGAAAGAAACTCGCTTATAAGCGTTGTAGTGGTGGTTTTCCCATCCGAACCGGTAACGGCATAAATCTTGCACGGGCAAAGGTCAAAGAAAACCTCCATTTCAGACGTTACTGAAATTCCAAGCGACATTGCCTTTTTGAGTGCAGGGTGATTGAAATACATCCCCGGAGTGCGGAAAATAACATCCGCCTCGTTAATTTTATCAAGATAATTTTCGCCAAGCGAAAAATTTGCGCCAAGACTTAAAAATTCATCGTAAATTTCGCCAAGCTGTTCCTTTGTTTTTTTATCGCAAACCGTAACCGGAATAGATTTTTTTAAAAAAAGCCTTATCAGGTCGTTATGTGATACCCCTGTTCCGATAAAAAAAACCTTTTTGTTTTTTATTTCTTTAAAAAAGCGCTCCGCTTTGGTCATTAAAAGGACTCCTTTATTCATTTGAAATCTTTATACATAATTATATACATTATTTTGAAAAATAGCAACCTTAAAAGCTCTTAGGCAAAAATTATTTCACAAAAAATTGCACAAAGAATAAAAACATATGCCGCCGCATTAAAACATAAAATTTAGCAGTCAATTTAAAGGGGAGTTTTCATGGATTTAAAAAATAATTCCAGCATAAAAAAGGATACCGTTACGCTTACTGCTGTTTCAATCTTCCTTCAAGCAATGTCGCTGCTGCTGAATATTTTTATAACAAAAAAGCTTGGTTCCCAAGCCATGGGGATTGCCTCGCTCATCTATTCTTTTTACGCATTCATAATAACGCTTTCAAACGGAAATGTCTTTACGGCAACAAGCCGCTTCGTTTCGGAAGAAATAGGCAAAAAAAGCGGAAATCCAAACAAAATAGCCCTGTATTCCCTCCGATTCGGTTTAGGCCTCAGTTTTACTTTTGCAATTTCAATTTTTGCCTTTGCCTCAAAAATAGGAGCAAAATACCTTGATGGCGAACCATCCGCCGCCGCAATAAGGCTTATGGCAATTTCCCTGCCGATAGCAACGGCAGGCTCCTGTCTCAAAGGCTTTTTCCATGCCAAAAGAATGGTAAAAAAGCCTTGCATATCTGACTTGATGGAATTTTCCGCAAAAGCGCTTGTGATTTTTCTATGCGCTGAATTTTTGATACCAAATCACAAAACTGATATTTTAAACGCAATTGCCGCAAGCATTGTAATCGGCGAAATAATAAGCTGCTCATACCTTTGCATTTCATTTTTAATTTACATAAAATCAAGTCCATGCCAAAATAGGGCAAGCATAGCGTCTTTTCCAAAATACCTAAAAGCAATTTTGCCGATTGTGCTCAATGCTTATATTTTTGTAGTTTTAAGCAGCACAAATGAAGCCATCGTTCCGCTTGCGCTGAAAAATTACAACGGTTCGGCCGAAACGGCGCTTGCCGAATACGGCATCTTAGAGGGAATAATATTTCCTGTAATATTCTTCCCTTCGGTTCTTCTGCAAAGCCTTTCCTGCATTCTGGTCCCTGAAATTGCAAGGCATAACTCCGCACACAACAGGGACAAAATCCAAAGCCTTGCAAAAAATGCCCTCCAAAAAAGCTTTTCTTGGGCAATACTTGTTGCCTTTGCTCTTTTTGCCTGCGGCGAACGGATAGGAAATCTTGCCTGCGACGACCCTCTTGCAGGCAATACCTTAAAAATCATGTGCTTGGTAATCCCGTTTATTTACATGGAAATGATATTTGAAAGCATTTTAAAAGGCATTGGAATGCAAAATTTTTCAACCGTAAACTCTGCTGTGGAGTACATCATAAGAATAACCGCAGTTGCAGTATTTGTTCCCATTTTCGGATTCAACGGAATAATAATTTCATATTTTGCAAGCAACATAATATGCAATTTAGTCAGAATCATAGCTGTAACCAAGGCAACAGGGCTTAAATTCGACTTTTGCGGATTTATACTCATCCCGGTTTTATGCGGCGCCGCAAGCTGGCAGTTTTCAAATCTCGCAATATATTTTTTAAGTCTGCAAAACGATTTTTTCTATACCGCAATCTACATACTCCTGCTTTCAATACTTTTTATATCCATGCAAACCTTCATTGAAAAATTTGCTCCGGTAAAATTCAAGGCATAACAAAAAATCCGCCGTATAATTTGCACGGCGGATTTTAATTTAAAAGCGCATCCAAAATATCTTCAGGCTTTTTTGAGCGTGCTTCAATAAAATTTACAGGCTCATTTATATCGCCAAGAAAATGCGCGTCCGAATTTGAAATTATTTTGCAGTTCCTCAAATACTCGTGCCTCTCCAAAAGCTTGCTCAAATTGTTAAAATTGCTTACCTCCGCGCATTTGAATCTGCTGTCGGGAGGAATAAATCCCAAGTTTGACAAAAGGCTGTTTGAACTTTTATCTATATGTGCAGGTATCATTATCCCGCCAAAACCACTGACAATCGGATAAACCTCGTCAAATGAGATATTTGAGGCATTTATAAGCAAAAAAGGCTCCCTGCCCTTTTCATTATCATCTTCATCAACTATCAGCTGATGCCCGAATATTTTTTCGTTGTTCTTTACCGGAGGGATTTCTTTTTCCACATATCTGTCAAACTCCATTGCCTTTTCCAATGCCGGAAAAAGGCAGAGCACGTGCACCTCCTCGGAAGTGCAAAGCTCCATCCCGGGAATAAACGATATTCCATGCCTTTGCGCGCTTTTTTCCGCGGCAGGGCAATTTTTGCATGAATTATGGTCTGTCAGCGCAATAACGTCAAGGCCTTTTACAAATGCCATGCCTGCTATGTTTGACGGGAGCATTTCGTCATCGCCGCATGGCGAAAGGCAGGAATGCATATGCAAATCGTACGACAGCCTAACCATTTAAAAGATTATGGGCAATAAGCCCTGTATCAAATATAGGCGAACTGCTTTTAAGCACAGTCACTCCCTGCTCCCTTGCTTTGGCAAGCGCCGTTTCATCAAGATTTGCATCCTCTGCAAGAATGATGCACCCAATTTCCGCCAAAACGCTGACAGCTATTGCATTAACGTTCCCCATTACCGTTACCCAAACCGAACCGGAAGGCGCTTTTGACATGGCTATGCTCAAAAGGTCGCAGCAAAAGACCTTTGTAAGCTCCTTATCCAAATCCTTGCCCTCGTTAAGCACCACAAATATTTTTTTGTCCAAAAATTCCTTTAAAAGCATAAATTTTACCTCATCATTCTTTTTTATTGTCAAGCATTGAAATCTCATCCGAAAGCTTGTGAATATACTGCCTTAAAAGATGCACGCAATCGCTTTCCCTTGCAACTCCCCTGACTATGTCCTCGGCGAGCGCCTTGCAAGTAGGGGCGCCGCATGAGCCGCAGTCAAGCCCGGGAAATTTTTCGCAAAGCTCCTCAACCCTTGCCATAAGGGCAATGCTCTCCTTTACATCCGAACCAAGCTTGAAAACAGGCTGATATTCTATTTTTGTGTCCCAATATTCGCCATGAAGCTCCGTATCCCCCTGATGGAATTTTGCAACAGGAAGATATTTCCTCAACTTCTTAAGCTTTGCTTTTGCCACATACGGATTTTCAACCGTAAGCACCCCGCCGACGCATCCGCCGCTGCAAGCGTTAAGCTCAATAAAATCAAGGGAGGAAAACTTCTGGTCCTCCAAATCTTCAAGCACCCTTATGACATTTTCAATCCCGTCGGCGGCAAGATAGCTGTCAGTCAAAAGTCCGCCTGCTTCGCCTCCGCTTCCGCCCCAACCGACTCCTATTTTGCCGGAAAAAGAAAGTTCTTCATAACCCTGTGCGGCATTTTTCATATGGCTCAAAAGCACCGGATAAACATCCTTTATGGCAACCACCGCATCAATATTGGTAAAATCAAGTCCCAGCGGAGATTTTGCCGCCGAAACCTTTGCCGGACACGGAGAAATGAAAATTATCCCTATTTTTTCAGACGGCAATCCTGTTTTCTCAATTGCTCTTTCCCTTGCAATTTTTGCGGCAAGGTCCACCGGAGCAGCTATCGGCAAAAGATGCTCAATCAAATTCGGAAACCTCACCCTTATAAGCCTTACAACGGATGGGCATGCTGATGAAATAAACGGCTTTTTCTCCGGATGCGCCTCGACATACTCCCTCGACGTTGCAGAAACTATCTCAGCGGCGGCGCTGACTTCAAAAACATCGTCAAAACCGATTTCTTTAAGCGCCCTTAAAACTATATTGACGTCATCCAAATTATTAAACTGGCCGTAAAGCGACGGCGCAGGAAGCGCAACCGCATATTCGTAATTCTTAATCACTTCAAGCGAATCATAAACCGCAAGCTTTGCATGGTGCGGACAAATCCTTATGCATTCACCGCAATCTATGCAAAATTCTTTTGTGATTACAGCCTTGCCGTTCCTTACGCGAATTGCCTGTGTAGGGCATCGTTTGATGCAGTTTATGCAGCCCTTGCAGCGTTCTTTGTCCAACTGGACGGAATTAAAAAATGGCCCCTCCACAGGAAAGCCTCCTTTTTACACAAGATTGTTAATAAGGTTTTATTTGATGTAAACTTTCATGGTAACCGTCGTGCCGACGCCTATTTGCGTTTGTATATCCATTTCATCGGAATATTTCTTCATATTCGGAAGCCCCATTCCTGCGCCAAAGCCAAGTGAACGCACATTGTCCGGAGCCGTTGAAAAGCCCTCCTGCATTGCCTGTTCAATATCTTTTATCCCGGGGCCGGTATCAGCCAAAACCATTGTGATTTCCGAAGGGGTAATTTCAACGTCAATGGTTCCGCCGTTTGCGTGTATCACCATATTTATCTCGCCCTCGTACATTGCTATGGCGACTTTTCTTACAATTTCAGGCGGAATGCCCATTTTTTTAAGCTTTCCTTTCACATCGCTGGATGCTTCTCCGGCGCGTGTGAAATCATCGGGGGAAACTATGTATTTGAGTTTTATTGTGTCCGTCAACTGTTCACACCTCCGCGCAAGCCCTTTTCGTATAAAATCCCGCAGGCTTTGAACATTCCCATTTTGCTGGAAAGCAAAACAATTCCCCTTTCGCACGCAAGCTCAATCACCGACTGGTCCGGAACTTTTCCTCTGACAAAAACAACGCATACTATGTCCATCATTTCGGCAGTGCGAATCACCTGGGGATTGCAAAGTCCCGTAAGCAAAACAGATTGATCCTTGACAAAGGCAAGGACATCGCTCATCATATCGCAGCCGCAGGCCGTATGCACTTCGTGCGAAAGCAGCTCCTCGCCGCAGAGCACGGTCGCTTCAAGATAATTCTTAATATCATTGACGGTCATGCAAAAGCAGCCTCCCCTTTCTTTTCTGTCTTTCATTATATCACTTAATTCCGCACAATTCAAACAGCAAAGCATAAACCTTTCATTTTTATGGATAATATATACTAAAACCATATCGTTTTGTACGAAATGTACAAAAGAGTACAGGGTTGTTAGTAAGATATTTTTATAGCTTTTTTTTAAGGCTTGTGATATAATGTTAATATTGTAACAAAGTAAAAAGCTCTTAGTTAATAAGGTTTTTTGCCGAATTTTAACGCACAATTTCAAGGAGGTTCTAAAATGGGCTTGCAGAAAAAAACGGTTCCCTTTACGGGCACGGAAGAGCAAAAGGCAAAGCTTTTAAAAGTAATTGCCGAAATGAAAGAAGATAAAGGCGCTTTGATGCCCATACTTCAAAAAGCACAGGAAATCTACGGCTATCTCCCAATTGAAGTTCAAACTATCATTGCGGAAGAGCTTGATATCCCGCTTGAAAAAGTATATGGAGTAGTTACATTTTACTCACAATTTTCTCTTTACCCCAAGGGAAAATACAAAATCTCGGTTTGCCTTGGCACAGCCTGCTATGTTAAAGGCTCCGGCGACATTTACAACAAGCTTATGGAAAAGCTCGGAATTGCCGGCGGCGAATGCACTCCGGACGGAAAATTTTCACTTGAAGCCTGCCGCTGCATAGGCGCTTGCGGTCTTGCACCCGTGCTTACCATAAACGAGGACGTTTACGGACGCCTTACAGTTGACGATATAGACGGAATCCTTGCAAAATATCAAGACTGATGCTGCCGGAAATTTCCCTTAACATCCTTGACGTGGCGCAAAATTCCATACGCGCCGAGGCAGGGCTTATCGAAATAAGCATAGCAATCGACACCACAGCCGATACTCTTGAAGTTATTATAAAAGATGACGGCTGCGGAATGACCAAGGAACAGCTTGAAAAAGTCATTGACCCCTTTTTTACTACAAGGACCACAAGAAAAATAGGTCTTGGAATACCGTTCTTTAAATTTGCCGCGGAAAGCACCGGAGGCAGCTTTGAAATAAATTCAGCCCCCAATGCCGGAACAACTGTCCGCGCGGTTTTTATGCTTTCAAGCATAGACAGGATGCCGCTTGGCGATATATCCGCCACAATTCATGCGCTGGTAACTTTGAACGAAGAAAGGGATTTTGTTTTCAGCTACTCGGTTGATGGCAAGGGTTTTTCGCTTGACACAAGGGAACTTAAAAAAATATTAGGCGACATATCTTTTAATGAGCCGGAAGTTTCAAAATACATCAGGGATTTTCTTACACAAAACAAAAACGAAATTAACGGCGGCGCTGTTTTTTGAAAACCTAAAAGCAAAAAGGAGGAAAATGTATGAAATCATTGGATGAACTTAAAGCCATTAGAGATAAAATGCAAAATCAAGTAAAACTCCGCGGGGAAAACTCAAACTCCATACGCGTAGTGGTTGGAATGGCAACCTGCGGTATTGCCGCCGGAGCAAGACCGGTGCTTAACGCTTTTGCTGCCGGAGTTCAGGAAAAAGGACTTGACAACGTAACCGTTGTCCAAACAGGATGCATAGGACTTTGCCAGTACGAGCCTATTGTTGAGGTAATTACTCCGGACGGAGAAAAGGTTACTTACGTTAAGATGACCGAAGAAAAAGCGCATGAAGTTATCGACCAGCACCTTGTAAAAGGAAAAGTAGTAACAAAATATGTGCTCTCTCCCGATATGCTCAAACAATAATATAGGAGGATTTCAAAAGTATGTATCGTTCACACGTATTGATTTGCGGCGGAACAGGCTGTACTTCTTCCGGAAGCGGCAAGATAGCCGAAAAGCTGCAAGAAGAAATTGACAAAAACGGTCTTTCAAAAGAAGTCCAGGTTGTAAAGACGGGATGCTTTGGTCTTTGCGCACTTGGACCGATTATGATAATATATCCGGAAGGCAGCTTTTACTCCATGGTAAAAGAAGAAGACATCCCCGAAATTGTTTCAGAGCATCTTTTAAAGGGAAGAGTCGTAACACGCCTTCTTTACAACGAAACAGTTACCGAAAACGGAATAAAATCACTTGGTGAAACAAACTTTTATAAAAAGCAGCACCGTGTGGCTTTGCGCAACTGCGGTGTAATCAATCCTGAAAACATTGAAGAATACATCGGAACAGGCGGATATGAAGCCCTTGGAAAAGTACTCACCGAATACACTCCCGATGATGTTATAAAAATAATCACAGACAGCGGGCTCCGCGGAAGAGGCGGCGGCGGATTCCCTACCGGCCTTAAATGGAAGCTTGCAAAAGAAAATCACGCAGACCAAAAGTATGTATGCTGCAACGCCGACGAAGGTGACCCGGGAGCATTCATGGACCGTTCAGTGCTTGAAGGCGACCCGCATGCAGTACTTGAAGCCATGGCTATCGCCGGATATGCAATCGGAGCAAATCAAGGCTACATTTATGTCCGTGCGGAATACCCCATTGCCGTTCAAAGGCTTGAAATTGCAATCAAGCAGGCCCGCGAATACGGCTTGCTCGGCAACAACATATTTGGAACAGGATTTTCATTTGACATAGGATTAAGGCTTGGCGCCGGCGCATTCGTTTGCGGCGAGGAAACAGCGCTTATGACATCCATTGAAGGCAACCGCGGGGAACCGCGTCCAAGACCTCCTTTCCCTGCTCAAAAAGGTCTTTTCGGCAAGCCGACAATCCTTAACAACGTTGAAACCTATGCAAACATCCCGCAAATAATCCTTAACGGCGCAGAATGGTTTGCTTCAATGGGCACCGAAAAATCAAAGGGCACAAAGGTGTTTGCGCTCGGCGGAAAAATCCACAACACAGGACTTGTGGAAGTTCCTATGGGAACAACTTTGCGCGAAGTAGTCGAGGAAATCGGCGGCGGAATTCCTAACGGCAAAAAGTTTAAGGCGGCGCAAACCGGAGGTCCTTCCGGAGGATGCATTCCTGCCGAACACTTTGACATCCCGATTGATTATGACAACCTTATAGCAATCGGTTCAATGATGGGTTCCGGCGGTCTTATCGTAATGGATGAAGACACCTGCATGGTTGACATTGCAAAATTCTTCCTTGAATTTACGGTTGACGAATCATGCGGAAAATGCACACCTTGCCGTATCGGAACAAAAAGGCTTTATGAAATGCTTGATAAAATAACAAAGGGACAGGGCACTCTTGAAGATATAGACAAGCTTGAAGAACTTTGCTACTACATCAAATCAAACAGCCTCTGCGGTCTCGGACAAACTGCTCCGAATCCGGTGCTTTCAACGCTTCGCTACTTTAAGGATGAATATATAGCGCACGTTGTTGACAAAAAATGCCCAGCCGGAGTCTGCAAGTCGCTTCTCAGCTATGAAATCATCGCCGACAAGTGCAAGGGCTGTACTCTTTGTGCAAGGGTATGTCCGGTTGGCGCTATTTCCGGAGAAGTTAAAAATCCGCACGTTATTGACAAGTCAAAATGCATCAAGTGCGGGGCTTGTATGGAAAAATGCCGCTTTGGCGCTATCGTCAAGAAATAGGTTGGAGGAAAAAGCAGCATGGAAAATGTTAATATCAAAATCAACGGTGTGGACGTTTCCGCACCGAAAGGTTCTACAATTCTTCAAGCGGCAAGAATTGCGGGCATTGAAATCCCTACGCTTTGCTACTTGAAGGAAATAAACGAAATCGGCGCCTGCCGCATCTGCGTTGTTGAGGTCAAAGGCGCAAGAAGTTTCGTGGCATCCTGCGTTTATCCCATAAACGAAGGCATGGAAATATACACAAACACTCCGCAAATCCTTGAAGCAAGGAAAAAAACACTTCAGCTCATACTTTCCACCCATGACAGAAAATGTCTTTCCTGCGTAAGAAGCGGAAACTGCGAGCTTCAAAAGCTTTCACACGACCTTAAAGTTGAAGATGAAGGCAAATACGACGGCGAAAATCCCGAATACGAAATAGATTATTCAGCCGCACACATGTACCGTGACAATAACAAGTGCATACTTTGCAGAAGATGTACGGCAGTATGCGACAAGGTTCAGGCGGTAGGAGTAATCGGCGCAAATGAGCGCGGATTTAGAACAAGCATTGCAAGCCCGTTTGGAATGGGACTTGGCGAAACTTCATGCGTATCCTGTGGACAATGCATAGCTGTTTGCCCGACAGGCGCGCTTTCTGAAAAAGATAATACCGATGATGTTTTTGCAGCTCTTGCCGACAAGAGCAAGCACGTCATCGTACAGACTGCCCCTGCGGTTCGCGCAGCTTTGGGTGAGGCTTTCGGCATGCCTATCGGCACTAATGTTGAGGGCAAAATGGTTGCCGCTCTCCGCAGGCTTGGCTTTGCAAAAGTATTTGACACAGACTTTGCGGCAGACCTCACAATCATGGAAGAAGCAAACGAATTCCTTGACAGGGTTAAAAACGGCGGCGTGCTTCCTATGATTACCTCCTGCTCGCCGGGATGGATTAAGTACTGCGAACACTACTTCCCTGACATGACCGAAAATCTCTCTACCTGCAAATCTCCTATGCAGATGTTCGGAGCCGTTGCAAAAACTTACTATGCTCAAAAAATGGGCATAGACCCCAAAGATATAGTAATGGTTGCCGTAATGCCTTGTACTGCAAAGAAATTTGAAATAGGCAGAGATGATGAGGCTGCAGCAGGCGTTCCTGATGTTGACATAGCAATCACAACAAGGGAACTTGCAAGGATGATTGATCGTGCAGGCATTAAATTTGCCGATTTGCCGGATGAAAAGTTTGATACTCCTCTTGGAATTTCTACCGGAGCCGGAGTAATCTTCGGCGCAAGCGGCGGTGTTATGGAAGCAGCCCTTAGAACGGCAGTTGAAAAGCTCAGCGGCCAAAAGCTTGAAAAGCTTGATTTCACCGACGTTCGCGGAATGCAGGGCATAAAGGAAGCTTCCTACAATGTTGCCGGAATGGAAGTTAAGGTTGCGGTTGCTTCCGGACTTGCTAATGCAAAAGAACTCCTCAACAAGGTTAAAAGAGGAGAAGCAAATTACCACTTCATTGAAATCATGGGCTGCCCGGGCGGTTGTGTAAACGGAGGCGGCCAACCTCAACAGCCTGCTTCAGTACGAAATTTTGAAGACATCCGCTCACTCAGGGCAAAGGCTCTTTATGATATTGACGCGGCAATGCCGGTTAGAAAATCACACGAAAACGAAGCAATTCAGCAGCTTTACAAAGAATTCTTCGGCGAACCGGGAAGTCACAAGGCTCATGAAATACTCCATACCTCTTATGTTAAGAGAGGTCTTTACTAATACCCCCTTTCATTCAAAACAGACTGCTTTAAGTTGCATAAACTTATCCCCCTTTGAGAAAAATTCAAAGGGGGATTTTTTTACAAAACGGCACTGCCACTTTTCAGGCAGTGCCGTTTTTGACTATATCAGACAACTTTAAAGGCCTCTTCAAGGTCAAAAAGTATATCGTCAATATGTTCGATTCCTATCGAAAGCCTTATAGTATTTGGCTTTATGCCGGATTCGAGAAGTTCTTTTTCACTAAGCTGGGAGTGCGTCGTGCTTGCCGGATGTATCACAAGCGATTTTGCATCGGCAACGTTTGCAAGCAATGAAAATACTTCAAGGCTGTCAATAAACTTCTTTGCCTGCTCTGCCCCGCCCTTAATTTCAAAAGTAAATATCGAACCTGCGCCTTTCGGAAAGTATTTTTTGTAAAGGTTATGGTAAGGGCTGTCCGGCAATGACGGATGGTTTACTTTTTGAACCTTTGGATGCTTTGAAAGATAATCCACAACTTTAAGCGCATTTTCAACGTGGCGCTCTACTCTAAGCGAAAGAGTTTCAAGTCCTTGGAGGAAAAGAAAAGCATTAAACGGACTAAGAGCTGCTCCTGTATCCCTTAAAAGGGTAACCCTTGCTTTTATGATATATGCAAGATTTCCGGCAACCTGTGTGAATACGGCTCCGTGATAACTTGGATTCGGCTTTGAAAGTCCCGGGAATTTATCGTTTTGCGCCCAGTCAAATTTTCCGCCGTCTATGATTACTCCGCCGATGGAAGTTCCATGTCCGCCTATAAATTTTGTCGCCGAATGAACAACTATATCCGCTCCATACTCCAAAGGCCTTAAAAGATACGGAGTTGCAAAGGTATTGTCAACTATAAGCGGTATGCCGCTTTTATGGGCAATTTTTGCAAGATCCTCTATATCAATTACATTTGAATTAGGATTGCCGAGGCTTTCAATAAATATTGCTTTTGTATTTGGCAAAATGGCATTTTCAAAGTTTTCAAGCCTATCGTCATCTACAAACGAAGTTTCTATGCCGAAATCTTTAAGCGTATTTGCAAAAAGGTTATATGTTCCGCCGTAAATCGACCTTGCGGAAACTATATGGTCGCCTGCGCGCGCAATATTTTGTATTGCATAAGTTATTGCCGCAGCTCCGGAAGAAACCGCAAGTGCCGCCGCCCCGCCTTCAAGCGCCGCTATCCTTTTTTCAAAAACATCAGTAGTCGGGTTCATAATCCTTGTATAAATATTTCCGCCCTCAGAAAGGCCAAAGCGGTTTGCCGCCTGATTGCAGTCTGCAAATACGTACGAAGAAGTCTGGTATATCGGAACGGCGCGGGAATCAGTTGCCGAATCGGGTTTTTCCTGTCCGACATGAAGTTGAAGTGTTTCAAATTTATAATTTCTGCTCATAAAATTTTACCTCTTTCATTTTTTATTATTTATTTTAAAGCAACACTTCCGGACAAATGCACATTCGTCCATTCCTCCAATTATTTCTAATCATTTTAAGCATACGCATTTGCTTCACCTCAATTATATATTACTATTCATATAGAAACAGTATGATATTGTGATGCCATACGACATTTAGCATTTCAATCAATCTCACTTTTATTATCTATACTTAACATATATCCTTGATATGGATTTATTATAGCTTCCTTTTGCAATCTTGTCAATTATAAAAAATCACAAAAATAATTGCTTTAAAATATCAAAAACATATATAAAAAGTATATTTTGGCTCTATTACAAAAATAAAATATATACCCTATAGTAATAATGATGACCAAAGAGAAATCAATGCATCATATATGCCATGTGCAATTATCAATGACAAGATTGAGCAATTCTTAATTTTTAATCTGAACAAGCAAAATAATACACCTAAAAAACAAGTCACAATCATTTGAACAATGTTCCCGCTAAGTAAATGAAATGCACCGAAAAGAATAGACGAACCAACAATTGCAACAACATCCGTTTTGCCTATTCTTTTAATTTTTTCATAAATAAAGCCCCTAAATACAAATTCTTCAACAAAGCCAATTCCTAAAATACAATAAAAAATTTCATAAACAAACTGCCATAAATATTTATACCGTCTTCCATTGTCAACATACTCACCTAAACCCAATAAATGAGGAATCAAAGTTAACACCAAAGACATGCAGGTACCTATAAGAACACCTGCAATAATTTGCCAACCGATATTATCTGTTTTAAATCCATAATCTTCTAAATTATCTTTTGCTATAATCATTACAATTATCGGAATCAATGCAATAATCCAATATGTAACAATCATTGCTATTATTCTCATCCATAAAGATAATGACATAAGTATATATTGATTAAAAAATGCCACGCCAAACAAGCCAAGAAATGCGCCAAAAACTCCTATTATCAAATAAATTATTTCTTTTTTCTCATTTATTTTAATATTCATTTTGATTTTTCCCCTTATTTTCCCCAAAGATTTTAATATACCAACACAAATATGCAATATTTACTAACATTATTATATAAACAACTTATATGTTTGTCAATCTCCGCCTTTTGACAATTCACGATATTCTTGCACACACCAAGCTGTTTATTTTGAAGCATTAAATGTATAAAAAAATTAGGTTGAAATTATTAATTTTTTGTTGTATAATAAAAATAAAAAGGCTGGTGTTCGTTTGAATATTTGCGCTATTATCCCCTCGCTTGACCCTGATGAAAAATTGCTTGAAGTTGTTGCGGCTCTTAAAGAAAAAGCTTTTGCACATATAATAGTCGTTGATGACGGAAGTTCTGACAAGCATTATTTTGATGTTATAAGTGAGGACTGCGATGTTCTGCACCATGCAAAAAATCTTGGAAAAGGACGGGCAATAAAAACCGCCTTAAATTATTACCTGAACAATTACAGCCCTGAATGCTTGGGAGTTGTCTTGGCGGATTCCGATAATCAACATGATATTGAGGATATTTACGCCTGTGCTTCGGAAATTTTAAATTCCGGCCGGCTTGTGCTTGGGACAAGGAATTTTTCACTTGAAGAAATTCCTTTAAGGAGCCGTCTTGGCAACAAAATAACGGCATTTATTTTCCGCTCGCTATGCGGGCTGAATATATCGGATACGCAAACCGGACTCCGCGCACTTTCAAACGAATGCGTCATGCTTTTCCTCGACACTCCCGGAGAACGTTTTGAATATGAAACTAACATGCTCCTTGATGCCAAAAAGCATGGGATTGAAATAAGGCAAATCCCCATAAAAACAATTTATCTTGAAAAAAACAAAAAAAGCCATTTTAATCCCCTTCTGGATTCCATAAGCATTTACAAGGTGCTTTTAAAGTTTTTATGGGCCTCCCTTTTCTCCACTTTCATTGATTTTGCAGTTTTTGCATTTTTGATTTTTCTTTTAAAAGATGTCCAAAAATCCTTGCAAATTTTTGCTGCCACAGCAATTGCAAGGGCTGTTTCTTCATTTTTAAATTTTCTTGCAAACAAAAATCTTGTCTTTAAATCCAAAAACGGTTTAAGGGTTTCAGCCGCAAAATATTACACTCTTTGCATTATTCAAATGCTTTGTTCTTACGGCGGAGTTTATGCATTAACCTTACTGCTTGGATTTAAGCCTTTAATTCTGAAAATTATGGTAGATTTTGTGCTTTTCCTGATAAGTTTTCAAATTCAGCGTGAATGGGTTTTTAAAAATGGAAAAAAACATTGATATTAAAGCTTTTTTAAAAAATGCCGCAGGTAAATTTTTTATTACCATCGGCGTAATTTCAGCATTTTTTATATTTTTCGTTTTCAGCGCAATGACGATAGTCTGCTATGGCCCATCAAAGGCTGCAAGGGATTTGTTTGTCACAACGGTGATGGAAACCAGCGCTGCAAAATTTTTGGCAAGGATTTATTTTACCGACGAGGAAATAAATTCTATAATCTTAAAAAATTCCGCAAAAACAACTGCCGAAATTACAGACGAAAAACTTATTGATATTCCAAAGAATACGGAAATTTCAGAAGAAAAAAAGGGTATTGAGGTCATTGACATCAAAGGCGCCGGATTTAAAGGCAAAATGATGATTGTATACGACCCGTCAAGAATTCATGTTGCTGTTCCGCCTAAATTTGGAGATGAGGCGGAGGGCCTTAAAATAGACGAAATGGTAAAAAGCGAAAATGCCGTAGCAGGAATAAATGCCGGAGGATTTATGGATGAAAACGGCGTCGGGAACGGCGGCCAGCCAAAAGGTGTTATCATAAAGGACGGGAAAATTTTGTCCGATACGGGCGGAAAATCTTGCGTAATCGGATTTGACAGCGAAAACAAGCTGATTGTAGGGCTTATGACTGCAAAGCAGGCAATTGAAAAAAATATCCGCGATGCGGTAAGTTTCGGGCCGGTATTTATTGTAAACGGCAAAAGAGCCGAAGTTCAAGGCAGCGGAGGCGGGCTTAATCCTCGGACCTGCATAGGCCAAAGAAAAGATGGAGCCGTACTGCTTCTGGTTATAGACGGAAGGCAGGCTGACAGTTTAGGAGCTACTTATGAAGACTGCATAAACATTATGGAAGAATATGGCGCAATAAATGCCGCAAATCTTGACGGAGGCTCCTCAACCACAATGTATTACAACGGCGAAATAATAAATGTATGCGCTTCCGTTTACGGGCCTCGAAAGCTTCCGTCAGCATTTGTCGTAAAATAACCGGCAAAACCCCCAAAGGAGCATTTTTATCATGCCAAAAAAGAAAAAAATAAGCATATTTTCAATTTTTATGCTTATCTTAACAACTTTGCTTTCAATTTCAATGGTTTTTGCTTTAAATTATTTATGGGATTATCTTGAAGCCTATGAAAAGCAAAATCCGGCAAGAATAGCTGAAAATTACGCGCAAAAACTTTTAGAAGGCGATTTTTCACAAATCATAGAAACTTCCGGATTTCAAGCAAACGAATTCAATGACGAAAAGATGCTTTCAAAATACATAAGCAATCTTGCAAACGGAAATATTTCAAGCATAAAGGTATTCAAAACCGGAAACGACGGAAAAACTTTAAAATACGGGCTTTTTTGCGGCGAAAAAGAAATTCTTTCTTTTTCGCTTTCGCCTGATGGGAAAAAAGATAAATTCGGGCTTGAAGGCTGGAAAATTGCAACCGAAAAAATATCAGGGAAAAAACAGGCAAAAATAATTGCCCCCAAAGGGGCAAAAGTATATATTGGCAATACTGCCGTTTCTGATAAATACTTAAAAGAAAATCAGCACTCAATAAGCGCATATTCGGTTTTGCTGAACCAAGAACTTGCACCGCAGTTTTCCACATATGAAATTTCAGGGCTTCTAAATGAACCTGAAATATCGGCCGCTTTGGAAAACGGAGAAAAATGCAAAGTTTCAAAGCAGGACGACAGCTTTTTGGCCTATCCGGAAGTAAGCAAGGAATTTGAAAATGAAGCAAAAGAAGTCGTGCAAACCGCGGCAATAAAATACGCCACATATACAACTCAAGACATAAGCTTTGACGAGCTTTCCCCTTACCTTTTCAAGGAGTCGTCATTCTACAAAAAAATCAAGGATTTTAAAAATGAATGGCAGCCGGAACATACTTTTGAATATAACAACGTATCCATAACAAATATAGTAAAATATGATGAAACACATTTTACCGCCGATATTTCATTCAAATACACGCTGAAAAGAAAATACCGCGAAAACTCCTATGATGTAAATTACAGCATGGCATTTATAAAATCCGACGGGCAATGGAAACTGGTTTGCATTTTATAACTGTTTGGCAAAGACTTCTGTATAAACAAGTTTTCCGTTTATCCTTTCGGATTTCATTAAGCTTATCTTATTTACTTTTTCAGCTGCATTTATTTTAAAATCCCAAACAGAATTATCTTTTAATAAAATTTCCCTGCCCAAAGTTATGTGCGGGGAAAATTTTTTATCTTCAATTTTAAAACCGTTGTAAACCAATTCTTTCCTCAATCTCATACAAAGCTCTTCTATTTCGGCGGGATTTTGAATCCCAACCCAAAATATATCTCCGCCGGGACGTTTAAAAATCCCCTTCCCGCTGATTATAAGTTCAAACGGCCTTGCCTCTGTTTTATTTAAAATATCCTTTGCCTTTTCGGTCTCGCCTGATGAAATTTCCCCCAAAAAAGCCAACGTCAAATGAAAATTTTCATGTCTTGTAAAGCTGCCCTTGATTGATAAAGCTTTAAGTTCATTTGCGGCGCAAAAAAGTTTATCCTTTGTTTCTTTGCAAAAATCAACCGCTATAAAAGCACGCATTCAAATTTACTCCTTTTATGAAAGCACTTCAAATCCATATTCGGAAATAAGCTTTTTAAGTTCCTCTATATAATTTTGCGCCTGCTTGCTGAGCAGCGCTTTTTTATTTACAATCCAGCCGACAAGAATTTTTTCATTGCATTTCAACGGCACTGAAATTATATTATCGCCGTTTAAGTCCCTGCTTAAAACTCCCGTACAAATAGTATACCCGTTAAGACCTATCAAAAGATTGAAAAGTGTCGCCCTGTCGCTTACATGGATGCTTTTTTTATGATAAACCGTACTTAAAATTTCCTCCGAAAAATAAAAAGAATTATGTTCCCCTTGTTCAAAGGAAAGGCATGGATAATCATCCAAATCTTCAAGCGTTGCAAACTCTTTTGACGCAAGAGGATTTGATGCGCTTACAAAAATATGCGGCTTTGCCTCAAACAGCGGATTGAAGGCAAGATGGTTCTCCCTGAAAAGCCTTGCCATTACCTTTTGATTAAAATCGCTTATATATAAAATACCTATTTCACTGCGGAGGTTTTTTACATCCTCAATTATATCGTGCGTTCTTGTTTCCCTTAAAGTAAATTCATATTCGTCCGCATTGCTTGATTTTATCAGATTTACAAAAGCATTTACCGCAAAAGCATAATGCTGAGTCGAAACAGAGCAAAGCTGCCTTAACGGCTTTTTTTGTTTATACCTTTGCTCCAAAAGTTCCGCCTGCTCCAAAACCTGTCTTGCATAGGAAAGAAATTCCGCCCCCTCGGGAGACAGCGATATCCCCCGGGAAGAGCGGCTGAAAATTTCAATTCCAAGTTCGTTTTCAAGCTCCTTTACTGCATTGGAAAGGCTCGGCTGCGAGATAAACAGCCTTTTTGCGGCTTCGCTTATGGAGGCGCATTCAACTATTTTAACCACATACTTTATTTGCTGCAAAGTCATAAGCATCACCGTTCTTGAAAATTATTCTTTATTATACCCTTTTTAAACCAAAAAGTCAATTTTTAAGTTCTTCCCTTATCTGCTTTGCGGCCGCAACAAGGTTTTCAAGGCTTGGAGTGGTTTCCCTTTCTCCCCTTGTCTTTAAGCCGCAGTCGGGATTTACCCATAACTTTTCCTTAGGGATTTTCTTTAAGATTTTTATCAAAGTTTCCTTCATTTCCTCAACCGACGGGATTCTTGGGGAATGTATGTCATAAACGCCGGGGCCTACCTGTGTTTTAAATCCGCATGCGCAAAGTGCGTCAATTATGTCAAGATTTGAACGGGACGCCTCAAAAGTAATCACATCCGCATCCATATCATCTATTTCCTTTACGATGCTTTCAAACTCGCTGTAACACATATGTGTATGGATTTGCGTCTGCGGTTTTACCCCGCTGTGGACAAGCCTGAACGCCGGAATTGCCCAATCAAGGTATCCCTTGCCCCAATCCGCTTTTCTGAGTGGAAGCTTTTCTTTCAGAGCCGCTTCATCAACTTGTATCACTCTTATTCCGTTGGCTTCCAATTCAAGCACTTCTTCCCTTATGGCAAGGGCAATCTGCATTGCCATATCCCTAAGGCTTATATCCTCCCTTGGAAACGACCAGTTAAGTATTGTCACCGGCCCGGTAAGCATTCCCTTTACAGGCTTTTCAGAAAGGCTTTGGGCATAAACAGAATATTCAACCGTCATAGGCCTTGTCCTTGATATATCCCCCCATATTATCGGCGGCTTTACGCATCTTGTTCCATAAGACTGAACCCATGCCTTTTCCGTAAATATAAACCCATCAAGGCACTCTCCGAAATACTCAACCATGTCATTTCTTTCAAATTCGCCGTGAACCAAAACATCAAGGCCTATTTTTTCTTGAAGCTTTATGCAGTCAGCTATTTTTTTCTTGTTGAAGTTTTTATATTCTTCCTCGGTTATTTTGCCGCTTTTAAATGCCGCACGATTTGCCCTTACATCCTCAGTCTGTGGAAAAGAGCCTATTGTAGTAGTCGGCAGGAACGGAAGCTTAAATTCCTCCCTTTGAATTTTTTCCCTTTCATGAAAATCCGGCAGCCTTATGAAATCCTTTTGAACAAGTGAGGCAACCCTTTCTCTAACCGCATTGTTTACGCCGCTCCTTGCCGAAGAAAAAATCCCGTAATTTTCAATAAAAATGCTGTTTTTAGCATAGTCGTCATCTTCGGCAAGTTTTTTCAGCTCAGAAAGTTCAGCCAGTTTTTCTTTTGCAAAGGCAAGATGCTTTTTATAGGAATCAGGCAGTTTCCTTTCGCTTTCAAGCGTATAGGGAACATGCAAAAGTGAACAGGAAGTTCCTATTATTACATTGCTTGCATACTTCCTTATGGAATTCAAAAGCAAAATTGTCTTTTGATAATTATTTTTCCAAATATTTTTACCGTTTACCACTCCGGCAAAAAGAATTTTATTATTGTCAAATCCGTTCTTTTCCAAAAGTTCAAGGCTTTTCATGCCTTCAACAAAATCAATGCCTATTCCGTCAAAATCAAGCGGCATAACGTCGTTCCAGCAGTCCCTTATATCGCCAAAATAAGTCTGCAAAAGCACTTTGATTCCATGTTTGTTTTTAAGAAGTTTGGAGTAAAGCGAAACAAAAAATTCTACATCCTCACTTGTCAAATCCATAACAAGAAAAGGCTCGTCAATCTGAACCCATTTTGCCCCAAGCTTAGCAAGTTTTCCCAACGCATCCGAATACGCATCGGCAATTTGATTTTCAAAATCAAAACAAGTCCTTTTGCCGGTATATCTTGCAAGCTTTAAAAACGTAAACGGGCCTATCAAAACAGGTTTTGCCACTATTCCGGCATCTTTTGCTTCAACAAATTCATCAAAAAGCTTTGCGCCGGAAAGTTTTAATTCCATTTCATCCTCAATTTCAGGCACCATATAATGATAATTTGTATTAAACCATTTTTTCATGGCAAGGGCCTTTACATCTCCCCGTTCGCCCTGATACCCTCTTGCCATCGAAAAATATTCGGAAAGTTCGTCGAGCTTTAAATTTTTATATCTCTTAGGCACAGCCCCAAGCATGACAGCAGTATCAAGCATCCCGTCGCAATAAGAAAAATCGTTTGACGGAATAAAATCCACTCCGGCATCCTTTTGGCTCCTCCAATGTAAAATTCTTAAATCCTTTGCGATTCTTTTCAATTCTTCAACAGCCAGAGAACCCTTAAAAAAGCTTTCCAAGGCAAATTTAAGCTCCCTTTGCGCCCCTATCCTCGGATACCCTACAACAGAAGTTTTCATGATATAATTATTCCTTTCATCAAAATCGTTTGAATAATTATATCACAACTTTAAAGCTATAAAAAATACGGAGTTTCTATGAGTTAGTATAGTTTTTTTCTATATGAATACAACAATAATATTTTATCAGCCCTTATTTTAAAAATAAATATTGCACAAGATGGAAAAATGATGTAAACTGATAATATGAGTGGTATGGTCACCGACAAACCGTCTATTCATGTTTTCGCAAATGGAAGAAGCTTGATGTATCCGAATCAATCTTCCTGTTGCGTGAATACATAAAATTACAATGCTATTATATCGCGGCTATAACCGTTTTATTGAAATAGCACAAATTAATTGTATTTTTAAAACAAGGACTAATAATTATATCCTTGAAGATAAAGAGGGTTTGATAAGATTTGAGATATTAGAAAAATAATTTGATTGGAAAGGGGTCATAAGCTTGAATATAAAGGTTAGCAATTTAAGCAAAGTATATATCAAAAGGAACAAAAGAATTGAAGTTATTAAAGATTTTAATTACCTTTTTGAGAGTGGTAAATTATATCTTATAAAAGGGGAATCTGGAAAAGGTAAGACTACTTTATTAACACTTTTGGCTTTGCTTCAAAATGAAACTGGTGGAGAAATTTATTTTGATAATGAAAAGGTAAACAGTCTGAATAATGAAAGAAAGTGTAGCATTAGAAAAGAACGGATAGGTATTGTTTTTCAAGACTATAATCTATTTGAAGGATTAACGGTTTTAGAAAATATTATATTGCTAGATGTATGTGAAAACAGGTGGAATAAGCAGGAAATAATAAAAAAAGCAACTGAAATCCTAGATTTGTTAAACTTAGGACATAGAGCAACCCATTACCCATTTGAATTATCTGGAGGTGAACAACAGAGAGTAGGGATTGCAAGAGCTATAATAAAAAACCCGTCTGTGTTGATTTGCGATGAGCCAGTATCTAATTTGGATGATGAAAATGCTAAACGAATAGTTGATTTTATTAATGACTACTGCCATAAAAACAATAAGCTAGTTATTGTTACAAGCCATAACGAATATTTTGATACTTATAGTGACCAAATTTTAAGATTTTAAGGGGGCATGAACAGCATGTACAAGAAAATTTTCATAAACATTTTCTTTGAAAAAAAGAGAATACTAATTGCTTTTATTAGTGTTTTTATAATATTGCTTTTATATGTGGGTATTCAGATGGTTATTTTGTTTAGCCAATCAACCCAATTTTCAATTCCTGATGTTCAAATGAATGGTAAACTTGATGATGATGGTGTTTATAGATATAAAATGTACAATGATACCAATGGATTGAGTCAAAGAGTTAAAGAACTTGTTGGGAATGAAATGAGAGTATATGGTGCTATTAGCAGGAATATTTGTTCGATAGAAAGTGCTAAAACATTTGAGAAAGTAAATTATATGGTTTATGGTGTTTATGATGACTTTTTTAATAATGAGCTAAAAAATTCCTTAAAGGAAGGGCGACTTCCTTCTCCCGGAAAAAAAGAAGCGGTAATAGGGTCTTATGCAGCAAGATATTTTAATGTAAAAGTTGGAGATAAATTAGAACCGCCTGTGACATTAAATAAAAATCCAGGAAATACCGATTCATCACAATATATTGTAACAGGTATACTAAACGATAATGTATATTATTTTAAAGGAGCTATATTTATTTCAAGGCAAACTTTTGAGCAAGGAAATGGGAAAAACAATCAAGAAAATACCACATTAATATACTTTAGGGATTCTGATAGTTTAAAAGCATATGATAAAGTTAGAAAGATAAGAAATGAAATAATAAATAAATATAATGCTACTAATATTATTGAGAATTATGAGCAGAAATATAATTCACTTAAAAATATGATTTATAATTTAGCTTTTGTGTTTGTTATTAGTATTTTGATACTTTTCCTTTTAATTTCATATTTCATGAAGGGAGTAACAAAAAAAGTAGGTTTATTAAAAGCTTTGGGTGTGTCGGATTCATTTATAACAAAGACTTTTATTGGGGGCTTTGGAGCAAGTATTTTATTATCTATCATTATTGCATTAATAGGTGTACATGCTGTAAAAGCCTATTTGAATTACAATCTGAGCCAATTTTTAGGGTACAGTGTTCAGCAGTATATGATAAATACTTATGTATATTTATCAGTGATTTTACTGGCAGTGCTTCTATTTGGTGTGGTTCTAGCAATAATAAAATATAAAAGCTACAAAATTTCTCCAAGGGATGCCATGCTAAAGGTTTAATTATAGAAAAGGGGTCTTACTATGGAGACAAATTCTAAGGGAAAATTGAATAAAGCTGCTATCATAATATTGGGCTTGGCTATTATAGTTATTGCAGTTTCGGTTATTTTCAATAATTATAATAATCAAGGTCAAGGTAATAAAAGCGAAAAGGTTATCGAAGAAAATGTAAAATTTGGGCAATATGATAATGACAGAACAGTTCCATTTCAAATTAAAAATGGCAGCAAGATAAGTCTTACCGTAAAAACTGATATTAGTAAGGGTGAGTTCTTATTTTCTATTCTTACTCCAGATAAAAAAATAGTTTATGAAAAAGAAGGTATAAATATTAGTGACAAGTCAGAGCTTGAAGTTTATGAAGGAACTTGGTATTATCGTATAAAATGTAGGAATGCAGAAAATGGGTCATACAGTGTTTTAGGTAAACTTAATAAATAGAAGGTGCGAATATATGAATAATAATTTAAAGTGTCCAGAATGTGGATGTGAAAGTATTGGTAGGGGAAAATTAAGAGGATATGCAAGTTTACACCCGGTAGGCAAAATATTTTCAATGGGTTCTGAGGTTATTGCTTATGTGTGTACAAATTGCGGTTACATAGTAAAACTACAAGCTGAGAAACCATATATTTTTAAAAACCATGTTATGGGACAGGACATCCTTCAGGGAATCGGTAGATTTTAGTCATGCTGCGGTTCTAAAAATAAAACTGTGTAAATACGTTTAACAGCAAAAATTTGGTATACTAAAATTGCGGCCAAACAGGGCAATGTTTTTGAGCAACCCGACGCAGGCTGCGGGATAAAACTGTGGGAAGCGGCGATGAAAATCGCTGCTTTTTTTACAGGATATCCCTTAGCGGAAAAACCGTATCCCCTCATTTACCCCGCGTCTGGCACGAATAAGTGGAACGTGGGTATCCCCTCATTCATCCCGCGTCTGGCGTGGATGAGGGGAACTTGGTAAAATAAAAGCAGCCGATGAAATAGGCTGCTGTAAATTGATGTATTTTGTTAGTGGCTGAGTTATTTTTTAAAACCCTTTATTTTATATAACAATATTCCGGCAGACTTGCCCAAGGGAGGAGTTTTTGTAAATCTTCTTCGGAAGGGGAATCCCCAAGCTTCGGGAGCTCTGTCAGCAGGAAAACCAGATAACCGTAAACATCCAGCCCGTTCATTTTTGCGCTTTCGATGATGGTAAAGCACATTGCGCTGGCAGCTGCGCCTTTGTCGGTATTGGAAAACAAAAAGTTTTTTCTTGCAATTACAAAAGGCTTTATCGCACGCTCCGCACGGTTGTTGGTAAGCTCTATTCTTCCGTCAAGCAGAAATGCTTCAAGTTCTTTTTTATTTTTTATGGAGTATGCGGCCGCTTTGGCAAGACTTGACCCTCCGGCGGCATCAATGCTGCCAAGCAGCTTCCAGTATTCATCAAGTATGGGCTTTGATTTTTCAAGCCTTGCTTTATAAATTTCATCTTCGGACATGCCTTCAAAGCCCTTTTCGGCAGCAAAAAGCTTTTCCACCAAAGCAAGGGCCTGCGATGATTTTGAATTTTTATCCTCAATGCCTTTGGGCATGCAATCGACCCATTTTCGCCTTGCATGCGCCCAGCATCCCACATGAATCGCCTTTATGGCCGCATGATAGGATGCAAGGCTGTCCGTCTGCAAAAATTTGTCAAAGATGCCAATCATCTCTTCAACGACCTTCCCGGAACGTGTGGGATGATATTTGTAAATCGCCATGGGCTTTTTGGAGAATCTCCCGGAACAGAACACCCACATCCGCGACATGGAATCAACCTTTTTCCCTTCGCAGGTAAGGACTCTTAATTCCGTTTCATCGGCATTGATGATGTCTTCCAACAGGAGCTCCTTTGCCATGAGCCTCCACAGCGGGACAAACCACTGCGAGCTGCGGATAATCCAGTTCGCCAGCGTGTTTGTGCATAGCTGCACTCCCTTGCTTTGCCAATACTTCTCCTGCCTGTAAAGAGGTACTCCGTTTTGATATTTTTCCTGCATGACATATGCCACCGTTGCTGCGCTTGCCATGCTTTTCTTCATAACAGAAACCGGCGCTGCCGGCTTTATGATTTTTGCCTCGTCGGTTTCCTTTTCGCAATTTGCGCATTTGTATACGTTTCTGTAATAATCAATAACAAAAAGCTGTGCCGGAACAATGTTAAGCTCGCTTCTGATTTTTTCCCTGCCTATGATAACAAGCTCCGAACCGCATTCGGGGCAGTTCTTTTCATCAAGTTCAATTAAAACCTCGCGGTGGGGCAAATTTTCTACAAGTTCCTCTCTTGTACGCCTCGGCTTGCGTGAATGTGCGGCAACAATAGTTTCTTCCTTGGGTTCGGCAGCTCCTGCATCGTATTCTTTTTCAGCTTCGTTGAAGAAATTAAGCTGCTCCGAGCCATCCATATATTTAAGCTGCTCGCTTTTTTGGCCGAACATCATTTTTCTGCCTTTAACGAGCATTTCATTCATATTTTTAATAAGTACTTCTTGTTTTTCTATTTTTTCTTCAAGTGCTTTTATACGGTTAATCAATTCTTCTTTGGAAAGATTATTAAGATTGACTTGCTGCATAAAAGCACCTCTTTCTGTTTTTTTACTGATTTCATTGTATCATGAAAACAGCTTAAAATCCAGCAATTTCGGTGCTTTTTGATGTAGAATTATTCTGTTGGATATTATGCAAAGTATTCCCCAAATCAAGGGATAGGATGTTGAAAACTTCAGATCGCATCACTTGGGATTTTCTTTTTAATTGCTCTTGGCTGATTTATTGAAAGTCCCTGCATAAGCCACACAAATTGTTCCTTTGAAAGCAATCTTGCTTCCTTTTCATTTCTCGGCCATTGGAATGCGCCATTATCAAGACGCTTGTAGAGCAGCAGGAATCCGTCTTCATCCCATAAAAGAGCCTTCATTCTGTCACTTCTTCTGCCGCAGAAAAGAAACAATCCTCCTCCAAATGGATTTAATCCATAATTTTGCTTTACTGTTTCGCAATATGCTTAATAAACCAGGTGGACGTTATTTACATCCAACCTGGTTTATTATACCACAAATAATGCTTTATAACAGGCCGCTGACAAAGTCCAGGTCAGCGGCCTATTTTTTTATGTAAAAAGGAAGAAAATATATAAGAAATATGGTATAATAAAAGAGAAAAAAGTGCATGAAATGGGGAAAAATCAATGCTTAATACTGGGACAAACCGACAAGAGAAAATGGAACTGGTAATCATAGAAAATCTGGTACCAAAGGATCATCTGCTCAGGAAGATCGATAGATACATTGATTTTTCTTTCATCAATGAAATTTGCAGACCGTACTACTGCGAAAACATCGGAAGGCCGGCAATTGAACCGGAAATAATGTTTCGCATGCTGTTCATCGGCTATCTGTATGGAATAAGAAGCGAGACCAGATTGGTCGAAGAAGTAAACGTAAACATAGCGTACCGCTGGTTTTTGGGGTATGGATTGGAAGACAAAATACCGGATGCCAGCGTAATATGGCAAAACCGAATCAGAAGATTCAACGGGACGGATATTCCCAGAAGAATCTTTAATGAGATATTGCGCCAAGCAATGGAACATAAGCTTGTAGACGGCAAAATTCTTTACAGCGACAGCACCCATCTAAAAGCAAACTGAGTTAGCTCCCAAATAATCATACAAATAATAGTGGGCGTTGCTTCGAGAGTGTGATATAATATAATCAAAGCGGAGGGAAAAACAATGTCAAACGAAACAAGAAAGCAGTACGATGAGGATTTCAAGCGCCATATAGTAGAGTTATACGATGCCGACAAACACGAGCAGAGCTTACAAAAGCATATAATCTGCACCCAACATCAGTAAGCAACTGGATAAAGTATTACAAAACTAGCGGAAGCTTTAAGGCTAAGGACAACCTGACAGACGAGCAAAAGCAAATCCGAGAATTTTAAAGTCAGCTTAAAGACAAGCAAATGGAAATTGACAAGTAAAAATTATGCAGCTATAATATTATTAGCAAATATTACATACGAAGCAATGCCTATTAAAAAACTTTCGGAATTTTTAGGGCAACTCAGTGCATCGTTTAACAAAAAAGGGGTTAAGGATAAATGAAAAAGAGAAGATGTATTTGGCAGGTTAGTATTGCAGCTATTCTAGTAAGTATTTATTTTTTTGTCAGCTATTCAATCGATAAAGGATATAAAGACTGGCAAAGAAAAATTGATGCAGGTAATGATTGTATTGTAGATACAAGAATTAATGATTATGTAACAAAAACGAAGAGGAAAGCCAGTATAAAAAATGTATCAGTCACTGTTTATAGGAATGGTGAATCGGGATTCTTGTTAGAAGGAAATGAAAATAAAGATAAGCTTTTTATGATTGGCTCAATGACTAAGGCTTTCACAGGACTTGGAATAATGTATTTAGAAAATAAAGGAAGCTTAAGCCTGGATGATGATATCACTAAATACATTCCGGATTTTAAAGTATATTTTGACGGTGAAGAAGCTCATATCACAATTGATGACTTATTAAAAATGAAAAGTGGATTTACAAATTCGGAAAAGCTTTATCCATCAGCAGATAAATCCATGACTCTGAAGGACTGGGTTTATTCTTTAAATTATACAGAGCTTCGTGCGAAACCTGGAACAGAGTACAACTATGCGAATGCTAATTATAACCTTCTTGGATACATAATAGAAGTTGTAAGCAAAACTAGCTATGAAGAATTTATGCAGGATAATATTTTAAAACCATTAAATTTGACCAATACATTTTGCGGTCAGACTTATGGCAATAGAGCCGTCTGCGAAGGAACTAGGTTAGGATATGGCTTGAACTTTCCATACCATGTGGAAGTAAAGATGGGAGCAATCCCTGCTGGTTATTTCTATTCTAATTCAATTGACATGAGTCGCTGGTTGGAAATATGGCTTGGTAAAGCTGATATACCTATAGAGTATCAAAGACTGGTAGATAAAACCTATAAAAGATTAGAGCAACTGGAATTAGGAGGGTATTTTGCTGGCTGGGAGGTTTTTGAGAATGGAATTATTGGCCATTCAGGTGGTACTGAAAACTATTCTTCTCGTATAATCTTTTCAAGGGAAAATGAAACCGGCGTATGCGTATTAACTAATATGAATGCAGCAGCATCTACAGATAATCTTTGTAATCAGATTTATAATTATTTTGTCCATAACAATTATGACAGATATGTCATGGACGTATGGAAGATATTTGATATAATTTTCACAAGTATTTCATTAGCAGTAATGATTCATCTCGCAATAATATTTGCTTTTAAAAGCAAGATGAAAAGGATTTTCTACATTCTTAGTTCAGGTATGTGTTTAATTACCTTAATTCTATTTATAATGATCCTTCCACTTGTTTTTCAAAGTAACCTTTTTGAAATTATATTTATATGGGCACCTTGGAGCATGCTTGGTGGATTAATATTACTTGGAATAGATTTAGTAGTTAATATTTGGCTGTCTTACTATAATAAAGTTGTAACACCCTGTCCAAAGTGATATAATAAAAATCACAAGGAAAAGAGGAAAAAAACAATGGGAAATTACAACGATGAATTTAAAAAGAAAATAGTAAAGCTGCACCTTGAAAATGGGTGCAGTCTGAAAAGCCTTTCTGATGAGTTCAACATATCAAAATCAGGAATATCAAACTGGGTTAAGAAATACCGTGAAGAATGCCAAACAAATACCGAAACCAAAGCTGAATATGATTTAATGGCGGAAAATCTGCGACTGCGCAAACAACTTGAAGAAGTAGAAAAAGAGAACCTTTTCCTAAAAAAAGCGGCGGCATTCTTCGCGAAGGAAATCGATTAGCGGTATATCGGTTTATTGAGAAAAATAAAGATAAATTCGGGATTAGATGGCTGTTAAGAAGATGCAATATTTATCCCAACGGTTATTACAACTATCTGAAACACAGAAAATAAGCTTATCAGGAAAGAAAAGACGAAATCCATGCGGCCATTTCCGAAATTTATCACGAACATGACGGCATTCCTGGGTATCGAATGATGAGATGAAGAATTTGCTTGAAAGGAAAGACACCTTTTCAAAAACGTTGCTCTGCTTAATTACTTTGGACTATACTGTTATAATTTTGATTGACTAGGACATATTTGAAGATGCTTATACATTAAGAGCGATGTAATATGGCCTTTTTCCAATTTTTTAATGCTAAATATAACTTTTCCGGTAGTATGCCTATTAACTCAAAAGAAATTGCAGAACCCATAAGTATTCCAATAACAAAATCCGAAACAGAGCTAAATTGTTTTAATACCAAGCACAAGGTTAAACAAGCCAAACCTATAATTAGTTCTTTTCTCATTTTATTTTGCATGATGAACCTCCAAAAAACTATCTTATTATAAGTGCCCTAGTCAATCAAAATTATAACAGTATAGTCCAAAGTAATTAAGCAGAGCAACGTTTTTGAAAAGGAGTCAAGCCTTTGTTAAAAGCATGTGGGCGGATATGGTTATACCAAAGAAACGCAAAGTCTGAAACAGCCAAATAAAGCTGTTTTTCTGAGCGATAATAATGATGACAAATCAGCTCATTTTTGAGTGTGTTAAAATAGGGTTCTAAAAATAAAACTGTGTAAATGCGTTTAACAGCAAAAATTGGGTATACTAAAATTGCGGCCAAACAGGGCAATGCTGAGGAGCAACCCGACGCAGGCTGTGGGATAAAACTGTGGGAAGCAACGATGAAAATCGCTGTTTTTCTTTTTACAGGATATCCTTCAGCGGAAAAACCTTTTGCATACATTGCCATAATTTTGGATTCTATTTCGTCAGTTCTTGTCTGCCTTTTTTCAATGATTTTCGGTTCAAATTCGCCGTTTCTGTCGCGAGGAACTGCAATTTCACATTCGCCGTAATCGCTGATTATGGTCTTTGTGCTGTAACCGTTCCAGCTGTTTCCTGTATTGATTCCGGCCAAAGAGTGCTTTTCATATCCAACTCGGCTGATTTATTCAAAGGGTCCCTAATTTTTTATAATGAGTTTTGCTAGTGACCATTAAAATCACTTAAAGCTTGTTCATATTTTATTAATTCCCAATCATAACTCCAATTTCTTGGATGTCTTGGGTATCCTTTCTTAGTTAAACTATGTACACAATATAATTTATCATGTGGCAACAATTCAAGAACCTTCTTAATTCTTTTTTCATATTCGATTATGTTGCTTTTACCCCATGCAATAATTGTTAATTCAGAATTTTTAGGGACCCTCTAATTTAAAGAATTATTCACACCAGCTGGGGAGAAATATGGTATAATTTACATATTAAAAAAGAAATTGGCGGTGGATGATATGAAACAAGAAACATTTGC